>NZ_JAQMYP010000073.1 GCF_028369295.1 Streptomyces sp. HD | reverse complement strand
GGCTGTTTTTTTTTTATATGAGAGCGGGGGCGGAACGCATCCGCCGCCGGGCCGCCCGGGGTTCAGGTCACCTCGGCCCCCGCAGGGCTGTCGTCGAGGAAGCCACCCGACTGGTGCTGCCACAGCTTCGCGTACGCGCCCTGCGCCGCGAGCAGTTCGTCATGGCTGCCCTGCTCCACGATCCGTCCGCGGTCCAGGACGACGAGCCGGTCCATGGAGGCCACCGTGCTCAGCCGGTGCGCCACCACCAGCGCCGTCCGCCCGTCCATCAGCCGCCACAGCGCCTCCTGCACGAGGATCTCGCTCTCCGAGTCCAGCGCGCTGGTCGCCTCGTCGAGCAGCAGGATCGGCGCGTCACGCAGGATCGCCCGGGCGAGGGCGACCCGCTGGCGCTGACCGCCGGACAGCTTGATGCCGCGCTCGCCCACCATGGTGTCGAAGCCGTGCGGCAGCGCGTCGGCGAACTCCGTGACGTGCGCCGCCTCGGCCGCGCGCCGGATCTCGGCGTCGGTGGCGTCCGGCCTGGCGAACGCGATGTTGTCGCGCAGCGTGCGGTGGAACATCGCCGGGTCCTGCGGCACATAGGCGATCAGACCGCGCAGGTCGGCCTGGCGCAGCCGGCTGATGTCCTGACCGCCGATCAGGATCCGGCCCGAGTCGATGTCCGTCATCCGCAGCAGCAGCCGGGTGAGCGTGGTCTTGCCGCCTCCGGACCGCCCCACGAGGCCGATCTTCGACCCGGCCGACACCTCCAGGTCCAGGCCCTCGAACAGCGGCCGGCCACCTGCGTGGGTGAAGTCCACCTTCTCGAAGCGGACATGGGCGGCCCCGGGCAGCAGCGGCTCCGGCGCCGCCGGATCGACCACGGTCGGCGGGGTCAGCAACAGCTCGGTGAACTGCGCCGCCTCCGTCATCGAGCTCTCCAGGCGACGGTAGATCTGGTTGAACTCGAACATGATCCGCGTCGCGTTGCTGTAGTAGGTGAAGGCGACGACGATCGCCTCCACGCCGTGCGAGCCCCCGCCGAGCGTCACCGCGAGCAGCAGCCCCAGCGCGTTGGTCAGCACCGACATCGGCGCGACCAGTGTGTCGATGCGCAGATTGCCGTAGTCCCACGATCTCAGCGTCAGCCGCCGTGAGAGCGCCACCCGGGAGCGGTGCTCGGCGGCCTCACGGCGCTCGGCGGCGAACGCCCGCACCGTGTCCATGTTCATGAGGCTGTCGGCGACATGGCCCGAGACCCGGGCGATCGCCTCCTCACGCTCGTCGACGAGGGCCTGGCGGCGCCGGATGAGGGGCGCCACGCACACTCCCGTCACCGTGATCATCGTCAGCAGTCCGACGACGAGCAGCGGCTCGTAACGCCACAGCACCACCGCCCCGAACGTCAACGGCACGAACATGCCGACGATCTGGAACGTCAGCGTGTCGACGAACTGCTCGAAGCGGGAGGCGAAGCTCAGGACGCGCTTGGTCAGCGATCCGGCGAAGTTGTCGTGGAAGAACGCGGCGTCCTTGGCGAACAGCTCGTCCATCCCGATCACATACAGATGCTCGATGCCGAGGGCGTCGAGACGGTTCAGACAGTGCAGCGCGATCCGCCACAGCCCCTCGGCGAACAGCAGGACACCGACGAAGCCGAGGACGTACGGCAGCGTCGAGCCGACGGTGACGTCCTTGTCCTCGGCGATCTCGCCGACCAGCTTGGCGACCATCAGCGGCGCGATGTAGTTGATGCCGATGTTGCCCAGCGCCGAGAGCAGCATCGTGGGTACCGTCAGCCGGCGTAGCCGGGCCAACTCCCGTCCGTAGTAGCGAAGTGCGAGAAGTACCGAGCGTTTGCCCGGCAGAACCCTGCGCGATGGAGGCGTACTCATCCCAACCCTGTGTTTCTCCTGCGGCAGCACGCCACACCTGCCCGAGGGCAGGGGGCAGCGCCGCAACGGCCGTGTGAGTTTGGTTCGAGTGCGGAAGTGTCCCGCGACGACGACAGCGCAGTCCAAGTGTTTTCCGGCCCGCTGAGAGCCTTCTGAGCCAGGCCCGGACGCCCTCGTCCACCGACCGCGGGCCCCGGCCTTCTCCCCGTCGGACCCGCCCGGCACGCAGCGACCCTTGAACCCCAACTCCCGTATCTCATAGCAGACTTGATGCACTCCTACCCCGCTCCGCGGCTGGCGGGATCATGGCCACGTTCCGCGTCCTCGCCGCCACCACGGGCACGCTCGGGCTCGTCGCCCCGGACACCCTCACCGTCCTGGGGTTCACCCGTGCAGGGGAATCCGGGCGCCCACCGAGGACCGGGCCACGGCCTGGCACCGACCGGGTCACTCGTTGCTGGGGCGGCGACTTCACGGGCCACTTCCACATCTACGGCGGGGGCCTCGACACCAACAGCGCGACCGGCTTCTGGGGCTACCACCAGAAGTTCACGGTGCCCGTCCACCGCGACCTCCCGAACGGCGCGGTGCTGTGCGCCGAGGGCTGGGAACACGCGGGCGGCGGCTATGAACTGCGCGGCAGGGCCTGCGCGGAAGTCCACTTCTGATCCGGGCCGCCGCCGTCGACTCCGGTGGTCATGTCAGCACCGCCTCCCAGGTGTCGACGGCGTAATGGACGGTCAGCCCGTGCCGCGCGTACAGGGCGGGAGCGCCCGTGGCGTTGGCGGTGTCGACGCCGAGTCCCACCGTCTCCCGTCCGCGCGCGGCGAACGCGGCGAAGGCGTGCCGCAGCAGCAGGCCCCCGAGACCCCGGCCACGGGCTTCCCGCAGCACCCCGATGCTCCGGATCCAGCCCATGGCCTCACGGTCGTCGCGAGCGAGGAGGAAGCCGACGTCCCCCGACTGCTCGGTGCCGACGATCCACACCAGGGACCAGTCGAGCGTGTCGGCGTCGATGTCCCGCAGCCACTGTTCGTAGGCACGCGGCTGGAAGTCGAAGTGCTCGGCGAAGCTCGCCTGGTACAGCGCATGCACCCGCGCACGGTCCGCCTCGCCGGCACACGACCGCAGCCGTACGCCGGACGGAGCCTGCGGCACCAGGTCCTCGGCCGCGTCCAGGGGGCGTTGCAACACCTGATAGCGCCGTACGACGTACCATCCCCGCCGCTCGATCAGCCCCGTGTCGAGCGTGGGCCGGGTGTTGAGGTGCAGATGCACCACCGCCCTCGCCGCACCGTTCTGACGGGCCTTGGCCGCCGCACGGGCCGCCATCGCGTCCAGCACCAGCTCCCCGGCCGGCTGGTGCTCGGGCAGTACATAGTGGTCGACGTCGATGCGCTCACCCCCCGACTCGTCCCACAGCAGCCCGTAGGCCACCAGCCGGTCGCCGTCGTAGGCCAGCCAGGAGTCGTGCTCCAGAGCGATGTCCGGACGCTTCAGATCGGCCTCGACGGTCTGCACGTCGCTCTCGGGCCGCCCGATCTCGATCCGGTCGACGGCGTTGAGCAGTGCGGTGATGACGGCCGCGTCGGTGCGGTCGGCGGGGCGCAGGGCGTAGGCCATGGGGCTCAGGGTCCGGGGGAGGGGAGGACGGCCGCAACGGGTTTCCCCGGCGCCGGCCCTCCCCCCACCCGCGGTCAGCAGCTCGCCGAGGCGGGCAGATCGCCGAACTCGTTGCCCTTGAGGTAGACGGCGCTCACGTACCCCTCGGCGAGCTTGACCCACACGTTGTTGGTGATGCCGTAGTCGCTGACGGTCCCGCCTCGCTCCCAGCAGTAGGCGCCGCGCGGCTGGTTCGCCGGGACGGTGCCGACCGAGGGGAAGGGGCGCGCCGGACCGGTGCGGACGTTGACCGTCTCGTACGGCACGACGGCGTAGGGCGCCGCCATGATGCGGGCACCGCCTCGGTCCGCGTCGGAGGCCGCGGTGGCGGTCGCCGCGGTGAGCGGCCCGAGGAGGGAGAGCGCACCGGCACCGACGAGTGCGGCCCGGGCGAAGACACGAGTGGACATGGCGGGTTCCCCCTGTTTCCTGTGGGTCAGTGCCCGGAACTCTAGGGAAACCCGAGGTCACAGGCACCCTGAGACTTCTCAGGTACCGCACGCGGGGTGCTGCGCCCTACGGTCCTGAAGAGGAAGCGGTGCGAGTCCCGAGGACGGCAGTCACCGCCGGTACGACCGTGACACCCGACCCGGAAAGAGGCTCGCATGCGCCGCCGATCGCTCCAGAACCTGCTGGCCACGGGAGGCGCCGCCGTGATGCTGGCGCTCACCCCGCTCACCGCGCACGCCGCGTCGTTCTCGGGCGGCAACTACGGCGCCTACGGTTTCGAGGGCCAGTACCCCACCGTCGGCGGCTGCTCCGGAACCTTCCGCCAGGTCGGGCCGACGAAGACCTTCGAGGGCATGGCGCTGAAATACTTCTACTCCGACAAGTGCGGCTCCTTCGCCCGCATCGAGAACTCCCGCGCCAACTGCTCCGCGGTGCTGGAGCGCTCGAACTCCGGGGCGGGCCGCGCCGACGGCTGGGTCTCGGAGACCGTCGACTCGGGCATCAACTATGCCTACACCAAGATCGGCAGCAACCTCAACGGCCGTGTCTCACGGGCCCTGCTGGCGTGCGACGGGCACGCCCTGACCAACACGAACTGGTACTGACGCAAGGAAGCGGCGGCAACCGAGCAGGCCGGGAGCTCGTCCTTCAGGACATCATGCTCACCACCATCACCACAGGCCCCCTGGCCTCCTCGGTCCGCCAGCTGCTCGACTTCGCCTGGACGCAGACCCGGTCCTGCGCCTTCGCCATCGCGCTGATGTCCGGCGTGGCCGCGTCCACCCTGCTGCCCGGCCTCCCCGTGGCCCGCTACGACCTGCTCGTCGCCTACGGTGTGCTGCTCACCCTCCTGTTCTGGCTGCGCGGCTGGGAGAACGGGCGGGACGTCGCCGTCATCGCCCTCTGCCATGTCATCGGACTGGCCTTCGAGCTGGTGAAGGTGTCCCTCGGTTCATGGAGCTACCCGGAACCGGCCGTGCTGAAGTTCGCGGGCGTCCCGCTGTACGGAGGGTTCCTCTACGCGGCGGTGGGCAGCTATGTCTGCCGCGCCTGGCACCTCTTCGACCTGGAACTGGTCCGCTACCGCCCCCGCGCGACAGCGCTCGTGGCCGCGGCCGTCTACATCAACTTCTTCAGCCACCACTGGCTGCCCGACGCGCGCTGGCCCCTGGCCGCCCTGCTGCTGGCCGTCACCGTGCGCACGTCGGTGCGCTTCACGGTCCGTGGCGTACCCCGCCGGATGCCGCTGGCGCTGTCCTTCGTCCTGATCGGCTTCTTCCTCTGGGTCGCCGAGAACCTCGCCACCTACCTGGGCGCCTGGCGCTACCCCTACCAACTCCACGGCTGGCAGCCCGTGGGAGTGGAGAAGATCGGCGCCTGGTCCCTGCTGATCAGCGTCACCTTCGTACTGGCAGCGGTGTCCCGGACGCGCCGCGGGCCACGCCGTAGCTGAGCGTGGACGTCAGCCGCCCGCGGTCACCTGGCTCATCGGCAGCCACAGTGTGGTGTTCGAGGAGGGGCCGGTGTTCGTCTGGCGTACGCGGGTGAGCTCGGCGTCGGTCAGGGCCCGGTTCCAGACGCGGACCTCGTCGATGGCGCCGGTGAAGAACGCCCGGCTGTCCATGCGCTGGCCGATGTGCACGCCGAACGGCGAGCTGCGGCTGACGGACCCGGACACATCGGCGGTGCCGGTCGGCCTGCCGTCGATGAACAGGGTGAGCCGTCCGCCACCGCGGCGCAGGGCGAGGTGGTGCCAGCGGCCGTCGTTGTGCGCGGCGGTGGTGCTCACGGAGGCCGACCGCACGGTCGTCGCGCCGCTGCGTACCGTCATCAGGCCGCGCACCCGGTTGCTCGCCGGTTCGCCACGCAGCCAGAACTGGGGTTGGCTGCCGCCGATGCCGCCCACCCACAGCAGTGGCTGCTCACCCGTCCGACGGGTGTAGCGGAACCACAGGGAAGCGGTGAAGCTCCCGGTGCCGAGCGCCAGTTGGGACCGGAACGGCAGGCGCACCGCGTCATCGACGCCGTCGAAGGCCAGGGCGTTGCCGAACACGCCGGCCGTGGGCGAGGCGCCGCCGAGTACCCTCGCGCGCGGTGCGGACGGGGCGAGGTCGGCCGTGGTCGGGTCGGGGCCGCGGCGCGGTGTGAGCCACTCCTCGTTGAAGCGGGCGAAGCGGATCTCGTCGCGGGCGTCGACGGCGCCGCCCTCGTACATCAGTCCCACCACGCTGCCGCCGATGTGCACCAGGTCGGAGTAGCCCGCCCAGTCCTGGCTCACGACGGTGCCGCGGTCCACGCTCTCCCAGGTGTTCCCGCCGTCGTAGGAGGACCGGATCATCATCGTCCGGCGGCGGTCCGGATCGCCGGGACAGGACAGCAGCAGGCGGCTGCCCAGTTGCAGGGTCGACCCCTGGACCTGCGGCGTGTAGAGGTCCGGCACGGCTCGGAACGGGGCGACGAAGCTGTCGCCGCCGTCCACACTGAAGGCCTGGGTGCGGTGGCCCAGATCGGTGCCGTCCTGCTCGCGGCCGCTGACCAGGATGGCGCCGTCGGTGCGCTCGGCGAGGGTGACTTCGGAGGGCTTCTGGCGGAAGGCGCCGTTGGTGGCGACGGGCCAGGTGTCGGTGGCGCCCCTTCGCCAGGTGTTGCCGCCGTCGTCGCTGACGATGAGGGCCGCGTGGTTGGCGGTGACCCTGCTGCCGTTCCAGGTCTCGGTGTTGACGCCGAAGACCAGCCGGCCGGGATAGCCGCCGCGGGTGAGCTGGATCCCGTGTACGGGGCCGGTGGCGTACCAGGAGTTCCAGTTCGGGGGTTTGATCTGGGCGCTGAGGTTGCGCGGCCGGGACCAGGTGCGGCCGTCGTTGTCGCTGTACTGGAGATGGGGGGTGCGGTTGCAGGGGATGGAACAGCTGTTGCCGTTCGTGCTCGCCGGGTTGTGTGTCTGCGGGAGCAGGATGCGGCCGGTCACCTGGTCCACGACCGGGGCCGGGTTGCCGTGGGTGTTGCCGGCACCGTCACTGACGACCTGGAGCGGTCCCCAGGTGCGGCCGCCGTCGGTCGAGCGTTTCAGCACGATGTCGATGTCCCCCGCGTCACCGCAGTTGTTCCGACGGCCCTCGGCGAAGGCGAGGAGGGTGCCCTGGGTGGTCCGTACGACCGCCGGGATCCGGAAGCACGCGTAACCCGGTTCCTGGGAGGCCTTGAAGATGACCCGCTGCTCGAACAGGGGCACGGCCTTGGCGGGTTGGGCGTGGGCGGGGCCGGCGAGGGTCGCTGCGGTCACTATGACGACGGCTGTGGCGAGGGCGAGTCTCGGACGTGCGCGAAGCCCCGACGGCATAGGCAAGGCCCTTCATCGTGCCTTTCGTTCGAACATCCCACGTCCAATTTATTAATGATTAGTGGCATTTGTGGGTAATGACACGCCGCGAAGGAAAGGGCCGTCGGAACCAGGCCACCGGGGGTACCGCAGACACCCCCGGCCGGCTCCGGCTACTACTGCTACTTCGTCGGCGACGCCTGCTGCACGACCTCGAAGGACCACAGCGTGGACCCGCTGGCCGCAGGCTTCGGACGCTCGCCGCCCTCCGCGCCGCCGCCCTGGTGGGCCGCCTTCATCGGACCCTCCATCCAAGCCTGGAAGGACTCCTCGTCACGCCAGCGCGTGTAGACGAGGTAGCTGTCGGTGCCCTCCACCGGTCGCAGGAGCTCGAACCACTCGAACCCGTCCGAGCTCTCCACGGCGTGCGCCCGCGAGGCGAACCGCTTCTCCAGCGTCTCGCGCTGTTCGGTGGGGACGGTCAGTACGTTGATCTTGACTACGCTCATGACCCTCATCCTGCCGCACGCGCACCGGTTGCCCCGCTTCAGGTCCCGTGTCCCGGCGCCTCAGTGGTGTGGTGCCGGCGACGGACACCCGGCCGGGGGAGGGGCGATCCGGTCGGCCACCGTCAGGACCGCCCCTCCGCCCTCGCGTCAGGCCGTGTGCAGGGTCAGCCCGTAGCGGTTGAGTATCTCGTTGACCGGCTGGAACCAGGTCTCCCCGCCGCCGGAGCAGTTGCCCCAGCCGCCCGAGGTGACGCCCTGCGCCTGTTCACCGCTGATGAAGGAACCGCCGGAGTCGCCGGGCTCGGCACAGACGCTGGTCTTGGTCATCTGGTGCACGGCGCCCTGGCTGTAGTTCACCGTCTCGTTCTTGGCCAGCACGTTCCCGCAGTGCCAGTGCGTCGTGGAGCCGGAACGGCATATGGAGCTGCCGACGGGGGCCTCGGCCGAGCCGCGCACGAGCCGGTCCGGGACCGTGCCCCAGCCGAGGACGACGGGCACCGTCCACCAGCCACTGCCGACACTCACCCAGGCGTAGTCGTTGTCCGGGAACGAGGACCCCTGGAACGTACCGATGTGGCTGCCGTCCCAGCCCCTGACAGCGGCCCCCGGCTGGCCGCAGTGCCCGGCGGTGACGAAGCCGCCGTGCACCGAGAAGCCTATGGAGCAGCGGACGTTGCCCGTGTAGTACGGGTCGCCGCCGACCGTTCCCGCCGCGAACGTGCTCGGGGCCGCGGCGACCGTCTCGACGGTGACCGGCCCGGCCGCCCGGGCACGGGAGACGAAGCGCCGGACATCGTTGTCAGTCTGCCTGTCGCGTACGACGTTCACGACGACCGTGCTGCCCGCCGGATCGACGTGCCAGCTGCTCACACCCGAAGGTGCGGCCATCCGGTCGATGCGGGCCTTCACCGCGTCGAGTTCGCGCGCGCTGTGCGCGACGGTGCGCATCGCCGCTCCGGTGGCCCGGACCTTCCGTACGGTCGCATCGGACGCGTCCGGCGTGACGGCCACGGTCAGCCGCCCGCTCTTCGCGTCGAACCACGAGCCGCCGTAGGCCGCCCCGGCGGCCTTGTCCGCCTTCGGGGCGAGGTCCATGGCGGTGCGTTCCGCGGCCAGCCGCGCCTTCGCCTGCTCCTTCGACAGGCCGAGGTCCCGCTGCATCGCCTGCAGCAGTCCGGCGGAGGCGGGTTCGACGGCATCGGCGGCCGGAGCGGAGTCGTTCGCCGAGGCCGGCCCGGTGCCGCCCGCGGTCCAGCCGCCGAGCACGAGGAGTACGGCGAGACCTGCGTACTTGAGTCTGGTGCGTCTCACGGGAGTTGCCCTTCGTCGTTCCAGCAAGGTGGGGTGGAACAACCGCAAGCTGAGAGCGCTCTCATTCGGGTTGGGCAGAGCTTAGCGACGGCACAGTGTCAGGTCCATACCAAAACCCGCCGTGGAGGCGTGGATGCGTGGAAGCACGCAAGGGGGGCGGGGGAGCCAGGCGACCTGTGGCGGGCCGTGCCCTTTGGGCGAGGCTCTGCCCACGGCCGGCCGCGATGTTGTTGAGTGCACGCGGCAGGCGCGGCATGCCGTCCGACAGCCGGCCCTCGTCGAACGACTTGCCCTGCGTGGCCCGCGAGTCCGCGGGGATCCCGTCGAGATGACGCCCGGTCAGCAGCCCCTGGGCGAGCGCGGTGAACCCGATGCCCCCGAAACCCTCCTGCGTGGCGGCGTCCAGCGGGCCGTCGGTCTCGATCCGGCGGTGGAGCGCGCCCATGGGGCTGGAGCCACCGATGACGAGCCCATGTTTCTTTCATCCAAGACATCGGATGGGTTGCAGTCGAGTGAGCCTCCCTGACGTGGAGGGAGCTCCAACTCGGCCCATTGATAGGCCACTTACAGTGCTCAATCTGTCGTTGACAGGTCCACGCAAGGCGCCTACGTTTCGCGGATACACCCGATGTATCGACGATCCGTCAGGTCTGGAGGGCAACGATGACCTCGCAGCCGGAGAAACGCTCGCCGATCCCCCGCAGAACCGCTCTCGGCACCGCCCTGGGTACCGCACTGGGCGGCGTGGCGGCAGCGGCCCTGCCCGCGACGGCCCACGCCGAAGACCTTCTGCAAGCGGCCCCGTCCGCCGCCGATGGCCCGGTGGCCGACGTTGGCAGAGGCCCGTGGAGACTCCGCGACACCATGACCACCGACACGGCCTGGAACGACTTCCTGCGCGGCCAGGACCTGCTCTGGACCAGGCTGCCCACCCGCTGGTACGAGGGCCCGTTCCTCGGCGACGGGCTGCTCGGCAGCATGGTCTACCAGGAGCCGGGCGCCCGGCAGATCCGCTTCACCGTCCAGCACGGCCGTGTCCAGGACCACCGCCCCGAGTTCGGCAGCGGTTGGGGCACCTGCCGCCTCCCGGTCGGGCACCTCACGCTCGAACCGGTCGGGACGATCACCGCCCTCGACTGGCGGCTGAGCCTCTGGAACGCCGAACTCACCGGCACCATCACCACCACCGCCGGCACGCTCACCCTCGCCGCCCTCATCCACGACGAGGTCCTCGCCGTCCGCGCGACAGCGGACGGCGACGAACGGGTCGTCTGGACGTTCCACCCCGAGGAGGCCGTCAGCCCCCGGAAGATCCAGGAGGCCCCGCCCGCCGGCTACACCGCCAACCCGCCCTGGACCACACAGACCACCACCGACGGCACCCGGCAGGTGCTCCAACCCCTCACCGGCGGCGGCCGGACCGCCACCGCGTACCGCCGCACGGGCGACGACCTGCTGCTCAGCGTCGGCCACAGCTTCCCCTCCGACACCGCCGCCGAGGCCGACTCGCTGCGCAACCTCCGCCGCGCGACGTCGTACGCCACCCTCAGGCGACGGCACACCCGCTGGTGGCGTGCGTTCTACCGGAAGAGCTTCGTGTCGTTCCCCGACCAGCGGCTGCAGAGCTTCCACTGGATCCAGCTCTACAAGGTGGCCTCCGCCAGCCGCGCGGGCGGCCCCGTCATGGCCACCTCCGGGCCGTGGCTGGAGCCCACCCCCTGGCCCGCGGTCTGGTGGAACCTCAACGTGCAGCTGGAGTACTGGCTCATCCACGGCTCCAACCACCTGGAGCTCGACTCGCTCGCCACCACCCTGCGTCAGAGTCAGGAACAGCTCATCGCCAACGTGCCCGCCGCCTACCGTTCGGACAGCTCCGGCGTCGGCCGCAGCTCCGACATGTTCGCCAACCGCGCCGTGGGCCTGCCGGGCACCGGCGCCGAGACCGGCGACCTCACCTGGGCCCTGCACAACGCGTGGCTGTCGTACCGGCACTCCATGGACGAATCCCTGCTGCGCGACACGATCTACCCGGTGCTGCGCCGGGCGATCAGCTACTACCTGCACTTCCTCACTCCGGGCAGCGACGGCAGGCTCCACCTGCCGAGCACCCTCTCGCCCGAGTACCCCGTCGTACCCCCGCAGGACACCAACTACGACCTCGCCCTGATCCGCTGGGGCTGCCGGACACTCATCGAATCCGCCGAACTCCTCGGCCTCGACGACGAGTTGAGGCCCCGCTGGCAGGAGGTGCTGGCCCGCCTCACGCCGTACCCGGTCGACGACAACGGCTTCATGATCGGCGCCGACACCCCGTACGCGCAGTCCCATCGCCACTACTCGCACCTGCTGATGGTGTACCCGCTGTACCTCGTCAACTGGGACCAGCCGGAGAACCGCGACCTCATCACCAGGTCTGTGACCCACTGGCACGCCCTGACCGGCGCCCACCGGGGTTACAGCTACACCGGGGCCGCCTCCATGTACGCGATGACCGGCGACGGCGACACCGCGATCACCTACCTGCGGAAGTTCTTCGACCCCGCCACCCGTTTCCCCTGCCAGGCCAACACCCACTACACCGAGGCCGGTCCGGTCATCGAGACGCCGCTGTCCGCCTCCCAGTCCCTGCACGACATGTTCTGCCAGAGCTGGGGCGGCGTGATCCGCGTCTTCCCGGCCGTCCCCGCCGACTGGGCGGACGTCACCCTGCACGACTTCCGCACCCAGGGCGCCTTCCTGGTCAGCGCCGTCCGCAAGGCGGGGACCACCCGGTTCATCCGGATCAGAAGCCTGGCCGGCGAGCCGCTCGGACTCCGCCACGGCCTGACCGGCGCCCTCACCGTGCTCCTCGACGACGGCACCCCCGCCCGCACCCACGATCTGGGCGAGGGCACCCTCGGCATCGACCTGCCCAAAGGCCGCGAGGTGCTCGTCCACTCCGGTTCCCGCCCCGACCTCGTCATCGCCCCCGTCGCCGTCAGCGAACCGGGTCCGGCCTGGGGGCTGCCGTAAGCCACCCGTCCGTACCTGAACGTCCGTCGTACCTGAACGTCCGTCGTACCTGACCGTCCGTCATCCACCGTCCGACCGGACGGACCACAGAGAGGGTTCTCATGGCGGTACCGATACGGACCGCGGTCACAGCGCTCTGCGCCGGACTGGTGGCCGCGCTTCTCACGACCGGGCACGCTCGGGCCGACCGACGCGAGCAGGCCTGGACCGTTTCCGGCCCGGGACGGACCGCCGACCAGGAACCGAGCGCGCGGATATCCCTGGACGACGCCACTGGCACCGTCAGCCTGACGGTGACCCGCGGCGGCCGTACGGTCATCGAGCCGTCGCCCGTCGGCATCGTCACCGGACAGGCCGACCTTTCCCGCGACCTGCGCTTCCTGCGCCGAAAGGACCGGCTGATCGACGAGCGGTACCGGGCGACGTCCGGCAAGCGACTGGACAGACGGGTCCGCATGAACGAGACCCGTCTGTCCTTCGCCACCCCCACGGGCGCCCGACTCGACCTCGTCGTCCGCGCTTCCCGCGACGGCGTCGCCTACCGCTACGTCCTGCCCGCCGGGCACGGCGACGTCCTCGGCGAGACCTCCGCCTTCAACCTGCCGACGGACGCGAACGCATGGCTCGGCACCTACCGGGCCGACAACGAGGGCCAGTTCGTCCAGTACACCGCTGCGACGGCCCCCACCGGCGAGTACTCCGACCAGGCGCTGTTCGCGACCGACGGCGGCTACACCCTGCTCGCCGAGTCCGACCTCACCGGCGCCTACTCCGGCGCCCGCCTCGCCCACGACCAGAGCACCGGCACCTACCGCATCAGACTCGCCGACGCCCGGATCCGCACCGACGGCCCCCTCCGCACCCCCTGGCGGGCCATGGTCACCGGCGACCTCCCCACCGTCACCCGCTCCACCTTCACCGACGACCTCGCCCCCGCCTCCAAGGTCGCCGACACCTCCTGGATCCGGCCCGGCACGGTGCTGTGGACCTGGCTCGCCGGCGGCCGACCGGCCGGGCAGAGCCTCGCCGCGCAGAAGGCCTACGTCGACTACGCCGCCGAGCGGAACTGGCCCTACGAAGCCGTCGACGCGGGCTGGTACTTCAAGGCCGACGAGTGGGACACCACCGACCCGGACTGGCAGACCGACAGCTGGATGCCGGAACTCGTCGACTACGCACGCGCCAAGGGCGTCGGCATCATCGTCTGGATCCACCAGCGTGAACTCGGCACCCCCGAGGAGCGCGCCCGGTGGCTGCCCACCCTGGAACGCTGGGGCGTCAAGGGCGTCAAGATCGACTTCATGGACTCCGAGGCGCAGCCCATGCTGCAGTGGTACGACACTGTCCTGGCGGAGACCGCTGCCCACCACCTCATGGTCGACTTCCACGGCTCGACCGTCCCCAAGGGCATCCAGCGCACCTGGCCCCAGGTCATGACCCTGGAGGGCGTCGCCGGCGAGGAGAAGCGCACCAACACCGCCGCCCACCTCACCACCCTGCCCTTCACCCGCAACGTCATCGGCTCCATGGACTTCACCCCCGGCGCCTTCCACCGTGTCGGCCTGCGCCCCAACTCCGACGCGGCCGAAGTCGGACTCACCGTCGCCTACGAGTCGGGCCTGCAGATGCTCGCGGGCACCCCCGAGTCGTACGACGCCCGCCCGCTCGCCCGCGACTTCCTCGACCAGATCCCCGCCGCCTGGGACGACACCCGACTCCTCGCCGGTCGGCCCGGCCGGGAAGCGGTACTCGCCCGACGCAGCGCAGACCGCTGGTTCCTGGGCGGGGTGTACGCGGGCGCCGCCCACACGGCCGAAGTGCCGCTGACCGTCGGCCCCGGACGCTGGCTCGTCGAGACGATCGAGGACGGCACGGACGGGCTGGTCCGCAGGCGGCAAGTGCTGCGCGGCGGGGACGTGTTGGACGTGGACGTCGTGACCAACGGCGGCTTCGCCGGGTTCGCCTGCCCGTGGCGGGCGGGGATCACCACCTGCTCTGTTCGTTCACAGACATGAACATTGCTCACGTGGGTGTACAGTGTCGCGCCCGTCGTGCAAGGCTCGGTCAACTCCTTTCTCCCGTTGTCCAGTTGGAGGGACGGGCATGAGCGTTTCCCGACGCACCGTGCTGGCCACGGCGGCCGGTGCCGCAGTGCCAAACGCTTCCACGACACCCGCCATCGCCGCCGCCGCGGATGCCCCCGCGGGCCCGACGCCGGCACCGACTCTGCGCAAGCTCCGCTCGGCGGCCGACTACGCCGTCGAGAAACTCCACGCCGTCGCACCGACCGTGACCGGCTTCCCCGTCGGCACGAAGTTCGAGAAGTGGGTCTACTCGCAGAACGGCGACTGGGTCGGCGGCTTCTGGCCCGGCACGCTCTGGATGGCCTGGCTCCACAGCAAGGACGACGCCTTCCGCACCCGGGCCCTGGCCTCGGCGGCGAGGCTGGCCCCGCGCCAGTACGACACCGGCACGCACGACCTCGGGTTCCTCTTCTACCCGTCCTGGGTCACCGCATGGCGGCTGACGGGCGACGACACGTGGCGGACCGGAGCCGTGCGAGCCGCCGACTCCCTCATCCGGCGCTACAACCCACGCGGGCACTTCATCAGAGCCTGGGGCGCACTGGACGACGACAGAAACGCCGGCCGCGTCATCATCGACACGATGATGAACCTCGACCTGCTGGCGTTCGCGAGCTGCCAGACCGGCGACGGTACGTACCTGGACATCGCCGTGGAGCATACGAAGACCGCACAGCGGGTCTTCCCGCGCCCGGACGGGTCCACCCCGCACGTCTACGACTTCGACCCGGCCACCGGCGCCCCGATCGGCCCGAACACCGTGCAGGGATACAACCCCACGTCGTGCTGGTCGCGCGGACAGGCGTGGGGCCTGTACGGCTTCACCACCATGTACCGGCGCACCAGGAACCCCGAGTTCCTGGCCACCGCCCGCAGGCTCGCGGACTACGCCGTGGGGGCGCTGACCCCGGACCACGTTCCCGTGTGGGACTACCGCGCCCCGCAACAGCCGTACGACATCAAGGACGCCTCGGCCGGGGCGATCATGGCGTGCGGTCTGCTGGACCTGTCCGTGGCCACCGGCAGACAGACATACCGCGAGGTGGCGCTGAGGTTGCTCACCGCGCTGGCCGAGACGTGCCTGACCAGGAACTCGACCCGCGCGGACGCGGTCGTGGCCCGCTGTACCCGCAACCGGCCGAGCGAGGACGGGGTCGAGATCTCCCTCCCGTACGCCGACTACTACCTGCTGGAGGGCATCCTGCGCGTGCTCCAGCCGCAGGACGTCGACCGGGCGATCGATCTGTCCACGGTCTGATCGCCCGGCCGGGAGGCCGGGGGGAGGAGCGCTGGTCAGCCCGCGATCGAGTCCAGCTGTTCCGCCGCCGGACGCAGGGCCCACAGGTCACCGCCCGGCGGCTCCTCCAGCAGCGGAACGGCCCGTTGCGCCTGCCGGTCCCCGGCGTCGGCGGCCGCGTGCACGAGGTCGGTCGCCGCGTACCGGCGGAATTCCAGCTCGGGATGCGGCCAGGCGTCGGCCCCCGTCGCGGCGGGCAGGAGGTAGTCCACTGCCTTGAACAGGCTCTGCCCGTCCGGCCCCTGATAGGCCCACAGATTCACGCCGACCTGCCGGCCGATGGCCGCGAGCCTGGTATGGGCGACCAGGTCGAACGTCGAGTAGTGCCAACTCCTCGTCCGGGTCAGCTCCTGGGGCTGGCTGCCGTCGGCCGCGATCTGTGGCGCGATGCGCTTGCGGCGGGCGTCCAGCACCGTACGGCGGGCCAGTCCCTCGTCGCCGGTCGCGTGGGCGAGGCCGGCGAGCTGCATGTCGTAGAAGGTGCCGTGGTTGTTGGTGGCGGCGGCCTCCTGCCTGCCGAAGTCGCTGTTCCTCAGCCAGCCGAGGAAGTCGGCGTTCCATTTCGCCATGCCGGTGCGGTCCTTCGCGGTCCAGCCCGGCGCGCCGGTGTCCAGCAGGGCGAGCGCGTCGAGGACGCCGGTGTACGACTGCGAGAAGTCGATGATGCCGATGGCGCGGCCGTCGTACTTGCACGGGATGAACTGGGCGTGGTTCAGGTTCGGGTTCATCCTGGTGGCCGGGTCGAGGAACCAGGTTCGCAGCACCTGCCCGGCCTTCTCGGCGTACCGCTTGTCGCCGGTGTAGTACCAGGCGAGGGCGAGCTCGTAGGAGGAGTCGAAGGTCTTCTCGACGTCCTGGCGGTCGGTGCCGGAGTCGACCTCGGGGTTGCGCTCGCCGTCGCGCTGCTCGTACGGGCAGCCCCAGGGGTTCTCCGGGGTCGGGGCCTTGGACGGCCACCAGTACGGAGCCTGGCTGAGGTAGTCGTGGACGTCGCCGCCGGGGGCCGGCCTGGGTTTGTCGACGACGGTCCAGGGCCCCTGTCCGAGCCATCGGTCGGCCCGCACGCTCAACGCCTCGACGGCGCGCCGGAGTTGCGGGTCACCGTGATCGAGCCGGATCTTCGTCCGCTGCAGACGGGCGCCGTCCAGGACGGTGGTGTGCGGGACGGCGGTGTGCCGGGCGCTCGGCACGTGTTCCTCGGTTCGCGCCGAGGCGCCGGGTACGGCTCCCGAGGCGAAGGCGGCCAGGGCCACCAGCAGGACACCTGGCCGGAGTCTTGCACTCATGGTCGACTCCCGTCTGTCGATCGGCATGCGCATGACATATGTGCCGGTGACGACCACCTGGATTGGCAAGGGGTTCAGATATGCGAACTCAATTCAGGTGGGCGTCTCAGGTGAGCGTGTCACGAGGGTCTTGGGTGTGGAAGGGGTCGTGCGGTGTTTGTTGGTCCGGACCTTCACTCGGTCCGTGTCAGGTGCGCGCAGGCCCCAGCGTGGCGGGCGCCGGGCCGTCCGGGCGGACCGTGATGCCGTACGTCGTCTTCGTGGGGGTGGAGGAGAAGGTCACGGTGTGGGCCGGAAGGAGGCGTTCGAGCAGGATGGTCGACTCGCGGAGCGCGAACTGCAGTCCCACGCAGGCGCGGGGGCCGATACCGAACGGGAGGTAGGCGCCCGGATGACTGGGGCGGCCGCCCGGGGTGAGGAAGCGCCGGGGGGCGAAGTGCTCGGGGTCCGGCCACAGTTCCGGATCGCGGTGCGTGAGGTACGGGCAGACCAGGATGTCGGTGCCCGCCTCGACGGTGTACCCGGCAAGGGTGTCGTCCTCGGCGGCGTGGCGGGGCAGGAGCCATGCGGACGGATAGAGCCGGAGCGTCTCGTGGACCAGGGCCTGGACGGCCTGGCGGCGCTGCTCCGAGCCCTCGTCGCCGGCGGCCAGAGCCTGCTCGCGGGCGTCGGGGTGCCGGTCGAGCAGCAGGTAGAGCCAGGTCAGGGTGGTGGCCGTGGTCTCGTGCCCGGCCGCAAGGAGCGTGACCAGCTCGTCGCGGATCAACTGGTCGGTGTACTCGGGGCGTTCGGTGGCGGCGTCGACCAGGATGTGCACCAGCCCCGGACCGTCGGGCCCGGCCGCCCCGCCGCGGGCGGCCTCGATGGCGCGTGCGGCGATCGCGTCGATCCGGGCGAGGTCGTCGGCGACCGAGTCCCGGGCTTCGTCGGCATCCGCAGGCAGCGAGGGGAGGGCCGCTCCCACGGCCGTCACGGCCTCCAGTTCGTGCGCGGTCTCGTCGTTGAGAGGGTGCCCGGTGAGGGAGCGCCAGATGGCGTCCAGGGCGAAGCGGTGCATCTCCTGGCCGACGTCGAAGGTCGCGCCGGTCCGTGCGTACGCCTCCCAGCGCCCGGCGGTGGTCCGGGTCGCCTCGATGATGCGCTGTTCGTAGCGGCGCATCCCGGTGCCGGTGAACTGGGACTGCAGCAAGCGCCGTTGCCGCTTCCACGCCTCACCGGTGGCGGCCATGACACCGTCGCCGATGAGCAGGCGGGCACGGTGGGAGCGCTTGACGTACTGCTCCGGGTGGCGAGCGAGTACGTGCTGGACCGCCTGCGGATCGGTGACGAGAACGGTGAGGCCCGCCCCGAGGCGGACCCCGGCCACGCCGCCGACCTTCTCCCGCACCTGGGACAGCAGCTCGACCAGCTCGCCTCCCGTCGAATGCCACCGCTTCACGAGTTCGGGATCGGCCGTGGGGACCGGTCGCTCCGTCGCGGGGGCTTGTGAAGGGGAATCGGGACCGGCTTCTGCGTCCAAGACTTCTTCCTCGCTCAACTGCTGCTGGGCCCGGCCGTGTTCGACCGCTGTTGCGACGAACTGTACGGGAGCGGGCCCCGGCCGGTGGCGGTCCGCTCGGTCTCCGTCACTCTCCGGAATGACCCGGAACCCGCTCGCCCTGGTGCCTAGTCCGTCGGGAAGCTCGCGGTGGCCAGGACGCTTCCGTCCGGGGCGGTCAGGCGGGCACCGGTCAGTGTCGTCGGGTGGTCGGTCGTGGTCGGCCCGCCCCAGGATCCGTAGCCGTCCTTGAGTGGGAAGGAGCCCACCGGGACCGTCGATCCGTCGGCATGGACGAGCAGACAGCGCACCGGGCCCCGGCCGTTCCCGTCCAGGTCGACGGACATGTACACCCAGCCCTCGTCACCGTGATGAACATAGATACGGCCCACCTCGTGGCCGTCGGCGACCAGGGTCGCCTCCCGCAGACCGCCGTCCGCCTGCTGGGAGACCGACGCCGGCGCCGTCTCGACCAGCGTGCCGACCGCCCATCCGCCGAAACCGCAGGCCAGGGCCGCGGCCACGGCGGCCGCCGCCAGCCGTAGCCGGTACCTGCGCCGCTTCGGCGCGGGCGCCGCACCCAGGGCCCGTACGACCCGGCTCTCGAAACCGAGCGGCGGCTCGGCGCCCGGCAGCAGCGCGAGCAGACCGTCCCCGACCACCGTCAGCCGCTCGATGTGCTCCCGGCAGTCCGGGCAGCGGTCCAGATGGGCCAACGCCTCGGCGCGCTCGCGGGCCGGCAGGACCCCGAGCGCCAGCTCGGCGTCCTGCTCCCGCAGCCGCTCGCACTCCATGCCGCTCACCGCTTCTCCGCCGCTTCGAGGAGGGCTCGTGCCTTGAGCGTCCCGGTCCGGATCCGGGTCTTCGCCGTACCCAGCGGAACGCCCTCCGCGTCCGCGACCTCTCGCGCCGTCATCCCGTAGATCCCGGCCATCACCAGGGCCCGCGCCTGCTCCCGGGGCAGCTCCGCCACCGCTCGCCGGACCCGCTCCGCGCTGTCGTCGGCGAGCGCCCGCCGCTCCGGCGTCTCGGTCACGCTGCCGAGCAGCGCGTCCAGGTCCTCCGGGTCGACCGGGCTCGCCCGCCGGGCCCGTACCGCGTCGATCGCGAGGTTGTGCGCGATCGTAGTCAGCCAGGACTGTACGGAGCCACGTCGGGAGTCGTACATCTGTGCGTGCCGCCAGGCCCGCTCGAAGGTCTGCTGGGCGACGTCCTCGGCGAGCTGGGGGTCGCCGAGGACGGAGAGGGCCACGCCGAAGACCGTGCGCTGGAAGCGGCGCACAAACGCGACGGCGAGCTCCGGATCGCCCGTCGTCAGACCGGTGAGCAGTGCCTCGTCGGGGACCCGCCCGACGGAGAGGCCCTTGCGCCACATACCAGGGATACGTTCCGCCGCCCTGAAGGGATTGCCTGACGTCCTTACGTCCATTCTCCGCCCGCGCGATCCCGGGGGCCGCAATCCTTCGGCCCGGCAGCGTCGTACCCCTTGCGGGGGGACGACCCGGAGGACCGACTCATGACCATCCCGCACATGCGCCGCAGCGTGCTCCTAGGCGTGGCCGCCGGCGGTCTGACCGCCCTGCTTGCCGCCTGTGGAGGCGGCGGTGACGACACCAGCAGTGACGACAGCGGCACCAGCAACACCGTTGGCACTGGCACCCAGGTCGCGGCGGAGCTGTCCGACTTCCACATCAAGCTCTCGACGGAGAAGTTCCAGCCCGGCCAGTACACCTTCACCGCGAAGAACACGGGCTCGCACGACCACGCCATCGAAATCGAGGGCCCCGGCGGCGAGAACCGCAGCAAGACGATTGAGCCGGGTCAGTCCACGACCCTCACGGTGACCCTGAAGTCCGGCTCGTACGAGGTCTACTGCCCGGTCGACGGGCACAAGGACCGCGGCATGAAGACGGACATCACCGTGGGCGGAGCCCCGGCACCGTCCGGCAACAACAACACCTCTCCGGGCAATGGCTACTGACGGAGCGGCCGTGAGGCTCGTCCTGCGCCTGGCCGGCGCCGGGCTGACGGCGGCGATGGCCGCGATCCATCTGCGCCTGTGGGCCGAGGGCTACCGGGACCTCACCACCATCGGGCCGCTCTTCCTGCTCACCGGCGTCGTCGGCATCCTGCTCGCCCTGGCGCTGCTGGTCACGCCCGTACGCGGGCTCGGCCCGGTCGCCGCCGTCACCGCGCTGTTCACGGCCGGCACGCTGGGCGCACTGTTCCTGAGCCTCACCACGGGCCTGTTCGGATTCGACGAGTCCATCGACGCGGACCTGGTCCGCCCGACCCTGTACGTCGAAACGGCGGGAGTGCTCGTCCTGACCGCCCTGGCGGTGACGGCTTTCAGCCACCGCCGCCGTCCTCGACGCTGAGTTCCGTGGGTTGTTCACCAGGATGCCGAGCCGGCCGTACATCTCGATCGTCTCCCGCGCGATCTGCCCCGCGTCCGCCGGATCGGCCACTGCCCTGCACGTACACGGCGTCGGGCGGTTCGGCGGCGAGCTCCTTGCCCGCCGCGGCGCTGGACGACGAACCCGTGACCAGCGCTACTCGGCTCTCACCCATCTGCGACTCCTAACGGAATTGATCGCTGACGTGGTGAGAGCCGGAGCTCAATCTGTCGCTATTACGGAATACATATTCCGCAATATGGAACAGGATGGGATGGTCGCCCCTCCCTACGGACTGGCGCTGGCCACGCCGCTTTCGTCGACGGTGAACTGTCCGTTCGCGGCGCCGTTGAAGGTTCCGCTCGTGATCCACTCAGTCAGCGCCGCCTTGACCGTGGCATGGGGACCGGCCCACGGTTCGCCGGGGCGCCCGCCGTAGGGCGTTCCGGACTCCGGTGTGCAGCGCGGGCCGGAGCAGCCCTCCATCGGCATCTGGTGGCTGGCGCACTGAACCTGTACGAGCACCTTGTTCGTCATCGACGCCGGGAGCGCGTTGTAGATGGCGGGCGCGTTGGCCGGCGGCGCGGTGGCGTCGTCGAGACCGTGGAGGACCAGCGTGGGCGGGGTCAGCTGCCCCGCGACGGCGGTGTTCCAGCCGTAATTGGAGAACGTCGGCGAGCGATTGAGACCGGTCGGGTTGCCGGGGTCGTCCCCTCCCCAGTTCCGCCCCTCGGTGTCCTCCTCCATGATCTGCTTCCAGAACTGATCCTGGCTGCCGGGGACGACCCGCCCGGTGCACAGGGCCTCGCGAGCCGGCGGCAGCACCGGTGCCCCCGGGCGGCGGTCAAGCGTCAGCGGGAACGTGACGAAGCCCGTCGAGGGCTCCGTCTCCTCAGTCGGACCACCGAAGAGCGACGACATGAACACGGCACGGTTGACCTTCGCGATGACGTCGGCGCTTCCGGGCAGGAGCGGGTTGGGGTTGGCTGCGTACAGCGTCCGCCCGACGCGCGGTCCGCCGAGCGAATAGCCGACCAGGGTGACCTTGCCGTCCGTCGGCTGCGCGCGCGTGATGGCGTCGTCGATGACCTGGCGGATGTCGCGTACCCAGACGTCCATGCGCGCGAAGCGGTGATTGCTTGAGTGCGCGCGCCGCTCCCCGCCCAGCGGATTGGTCAGGAGCAGGGTCCCCTGCTGATCAAGGGTGAAGATCGGGTTGTGGGTGCGGTCGCACCCCTCGGGGTACGGACAGGTGCCGTCCGCGAGGTAGGGCCTGAGGCTCGCGTTGCCGGGATCGTTCAGGCCATCGTCGAAGCGCGTCGAGCGGCCGTAGCCGAGCAGGTTCGGGGCGAAGGTGTCGATTCCCGCTCGCGCGAGTCCGTCCTGCACACTGAGCGAGCCACCTTCCGGGGCGGCCTGGCGCAGGTCGAAGGATGGCGAGGCGGTGACGCTGCGGCCGTGGATCAGCACCGCGGCCCTGTTGGGCACTTCTGGGCATTTGCCGTTCGCGTACACCGGCTGAACGCGATGCACCTGGATCCTCGCCGGGCGTCCGTCGAACTGGGGGTCCGGCATGAGCCCGGTCGGCACCGTGAACCTCAGCCAGTGATCGTGGGCGGCGACGCCGGTCGGGACCTCGTCGCATTGCTGGGCCGACGGCTTGGTGGCTGCGGCCATGGATGTGGTGCTGGAGCCGAAGGCGCTCATGATCAGGCAGACGCCCAGCAGGAGCCACCTCGTCCGGACCCCGGACCGGCTCCAGGTCCACGCCCGCCGCCCGCGCCCCACGGAGGCCGCCGGCGCGTCCGCTCTCCGGAGAATTCCTCTGTGTTTCCGAGTCGTGTGTGATGCTGTCATACCAAACCCCCTGCCGCTGGACGCGGGTGAAGCCGATGCTCATCAGTGTGACCAGCAGGCACGTTGAGAGCGCCCCGCGCATGGGTGCACAGGTGGCACACAGGCGCGCGGCGGCGCTTTCACTCTGACCCCGGGCGGCGGCCGCTCATGAGCTGGACCACCCGTACATCCGCGTCCACGCCGGCAGGACCGACAACGTGGCCCGGATCGACACCGTGCGGGGCTCCGGTTGCCGTCCTGGGCTACGGCGGGCTTCACCGTCACCGTCAACGGGATCCGGCAACGGGTGGACGCCCCGGTCGTGCCGGGCAGCTACTTCACCGTGAGCCGGAGCTGGCGGCGCGGCGACCGAGTGGCGGTCCTGGCCCCCTACCGCCTGCGCATCGAAAGAGCCCTGGACGACCCCACCGCCCAGTCACTCTTCTACGGACCGGTCCTCCTGGTCGCCCGCAGCCCCGAGCCGGGTCTCCGCACCTTCTCCTTCTACGAGCACGTCACCCTCGGGGGCGATCTGGCCGACGCGATCGCCCCCGAGGGGCCGCCCGCTCCACTTCACGACCCACGGCCTGACCCTCGCCCCGTTCCACATCGCCGACGACACCTGCTACCACGCCTACTTCAGGCGCTCCGAGCCGGTCATCGTCTTCGGCGCGGCCGACTCCGGCGTCCCGAACCGCGCCCGCCCCGACGGCCTGACCTTCCTCGACGTGCTCTGGAACCAGGCTCCCTTCGCAACCACCGGCCTCTTCGTCCAGGCGGTGCGCACGCTTGCCGACGGGTGGTTGTCGGCGGGGCGGTTCACCCGGTCGGGACGCGACCGTGTCGTCGCCGCCGAGGCCGCCGCGAACCTGAGGCGCTGAGTCGCTGACGACCGACGGCGGGCGCACCCGGCGCGACCGCCGTCACCGAATCCGGTGCTCCTTCCAGAAGGGGCCGAGGTCGTGGTCCGCCACGGACTGGGCTGCCTTCTTGAAGTCGGCGGTGGTGGAGACGCCGTACCAGTGGTCCCGGGCGTACCGCTTGAGGAGGCCGGCCATGGTGGCGGCGCCGAGCGTGCGCTCCAGGTCCGCGAGGGCACAGGGGCCGGCCGTGTACAGCAGGTGGTACTCGCCGCGGTGCGCGGCCCAGTAGGCCATCGTGTTGGTCAGCGCGCTACGGTCGTTCGGCCACTCCTCCTGCGACCAGCAGTCGCGGGTGTCCCAGCCGTAGAAGCGCGCGTTGGCGTACTGGGCGAAGCTCTCGTCCAGCCAGGGCGCCCGGTATTCGTCGTTGCCGACGATGCCGTACCACCACTGGTGGGCGACCTCGTGGACGACGGCACTGCCTTCTTCGGTGGTGCCGAGGAGAACCAGGCCGGGGTACTCCATCCCACCGCCGAACCCGCTGGTCATCACCAGGTCGATCTCGCCGTACGGGTACCGGCCGTACTCCTTGCCGAACCGGTCGACGGCGGCGGCACCGTTGTGGCGGGTGACACGCACGCCTGCGGCTGAGGTGTCAGGTGCCCAGTACGAGTTCACCCGCACGCCCCCGGGCGTGGTCTCGGTCGCGGTGCGGAACGGGCCCGCCGCCCAGGCGAAGTCCCGCACCCGGTGCGCGACGCTGACCGTGAGGCTGCGCCCGGGCCTGCCCGGAAGGGTCGCCGTGCGGCCGGTCGCCGGGACTCGGAGGGTCGAAGGGTGGTCGAGCGAGACCCGGAAGTCGCTCTCCAGGGAGTAGAAGCTCTCCCCGGTCGACACATAGGGGTCGAGGTGCCATCCCATGGCGTCGTGCACGGCGAGCACGGGCAGCGCATTGCCCAGGAAGCGGAAGGCGCCCTCGCGGCCGAAGCGGTCGTTGCGATCGGGCACGGCGATGGACACATCGAAGGCGACGGCCGCGCGCTCGCCGTGTGCGAGCGGCTTCGGCAGGGCGATCCGCAGCGCGGTGCAGTCCACGGTGAGTCGGCCCGCGGTGCCCCCGCGGACCGCGGACACCACGATCGGGGGCGGCGTGCCGGGGCTGCCGCACTTGTCGACGCCGTTGCCCCACAGGCGTACGTACACCTCACGCAGGGGCCGATCGGAGGAGTTGCGGAAGGACACCCGCTGTCGGCCCGTCCAGCGAGAACCGTCGGCGTTGCCGCGCAGCGTCACGTCGTACCGGAGCCGGTCGGGTGTCGCGGCGTCGGCGGCGCGGGCCCGGTCCCCGGGTTCGGTGAGGGCCTCGGCCCCCGTCATGGGCTGTGTCAGGAATAACGCGAGCAGGACAACGAGCAGACGGCCAGCGGTCCTTGACGACCACGCGGTTATCGAGGGCATGACAGCGGATGATGCCACAACGGCGAACCCGGTGACCCTGGGCAGCCGCGGTGCTCTGCGGGCGCATTGCGGTGATTAAGCTCCCGCCCATGAGTGAGGGAGACAGAGGTCCCGGCAGACGAGTCGTCGACGGGCGCTTCGAGCTGGAGGCCCGCCTCGGCGGCGGTGGGATGGGGACGGTCTGGCGGGCCAGGGACCTGGTGCTGCACAGGCTGGTGGCGGTCAAGGAGGTCCGCCCGCCCGACCGGGATCTCGCAGAGTACGACCCCGACGGCGCCCGGATGCTGCGCGAGCGGGTGCTGCGCGAGGCCAGGGCGCTGGCCCGGGTCGACCATCCGAACGTCGTCACCGTCCACCACATAGTCGACGGCGGTGACGGCACCTACCCGTGGATCGTGATGGAGTTGGTCAGCGGCGGCTCGCTGGCGGACCGGCTGGCCCGGGGGCCGATGCCGCCGGCCGAGGCGGCGCGGATCGGCCGGGGTGTGCTGGCCGCGCTGACCGCCGCGCACGACGCCGGGATCCAGCACCGGGACGTGAAACCCGCCAACGTTCTGCTGCGCCCCGACGGACGCCCTGTCCTCACCGACTTCGGCATCGCCGCGATCCGCGAGGCGACCAGCCTCACCGCCACCGGCTCCATCATCGGTACGGCCGACTTCATGGCACCGGAACGCATCTCGGGGCACGAGGGAGGACCCGCCTCGGACCTGTGGTCGCTGGCGATGATGCTGTACACCGCGGTGGAGGGCCACCACCCGCTGCGCCGGGGCACCACTTTGGCGACTCTCGCCGCGGTCCTGCACGAGGACGTGCCGCCGCCGACACGTGCCGGTGCCCTGAGCGACGTCCTGATGAGCGTGCTCGTACGGGACCCGTCTGCGCGGCCGTCCGCCGCCGCGCTGGACATGCGGCTGGCCGAGGTCGAGGTGGGAGCAGAGGCGGAGGTCGGAGCGGAGGCCGAGGTCGAGGTCGCGCGCGGGTCGGCCGGCCCGGTGGTACGGGACCAGCCCACGTCGTATCCACTGCACCCGCCTTCCACGCCGGGCTTCTCGGCCCCATCCCACACAGCGCCTGCCACATCCGCTTTGCCGCCGACCGCGGGCGGCTTCGGACCGATGCCGGTCCACCCATGGCCGGGTCAGGCTCCGCGCCGGCCGGTGACCACGCCCGAGCGGGTGGCACGCCGCCGCGGCCCGGGACGGCCCGCCCTGCTGAGCGTCTCGGGAACCTCGCTCGCCGGCGCCCTGGTCCTGCTGTGGTGGCTGCTGCCCTTCGGCGGCGACTCGGGGAACCAGGATGACTCGGGTGCGGGTGGAGCCTCCTCTTCCACGTCGTCCTCCGTGTCGTCCCTGAAGCCGACCGCCCCGGTGACCGGCGTTTCCGCCCCGGCAGCCCAGCAGACGGGGGAACCGACGACCGGCACCCTGCTCGCCCCGGACTCCATCCGCACCGTCATCAAGGCGTTCGAGAAGGAGACCGGCCGCGACAGGTTCGGCGACTTCACCGTCTACCCCGAATACGCGTCGGCCTGGCTGATGGTGAACGGCAGCGACACCAAGTACGACTCCTACACCTACCGCCCGGGACAGGGCGTACAGAAGGGCATCATCAGCGGCACGCTGCCCAGCACCAAGACGCCCCTCAGCCTCGACGGCTACAAGTGGGACCGGGTACCCGCGCTCTTCGAAGAGGCGGACAAGAAGCTCAACGTCGACGACCCGGAAACCCGATACCTGACGGTGCGACCGCCCAGCGACGTCTGGGACACCCCGGCCGGAATGGCCGTCTACCTGAGCGGAAAGTACAACTCCGGCTACCTGGAGACCGACACCCAGGGCAAGGTGACCCGTGTGATGCCCGCAGAGGACTGACCGACGCGTCGGGCCATCGGGTGCGGCTGCTCCGAATGGCCCCCCACGGCGGGTGCTCCGCGGCACGGTGTGTCACAACGGGCGTAAGCCCCGGCAGATCAGGAGTTCTCCGTGCCCTTCGTTCCTTGCATCAGCGTGTCCGACACAGCCGCCAGCCTCTCCTTCTACAAGAAGCTGGGCTTCGACGCCGACTCCAGCTCCTCGCGCCCGGGGGACGACATCCACATGCTCCTCCGCGAAGGGGAGTTCTGCTGCATGATCTACCGCAACGCCGACCTCAAGCAGTGGCTCCCGGTCCTCAAGGACCAGTCCCTCGGGTTCGCCGGCATGTTCTACTTCGCCATCGACGACCTCGACGGCTTCTACGAGCTCGCCTCCCAGCACGCCGAGGTCGTCAAGGAGATGACGACGGACGAGACCGGTCAGCGCATGTTCTACATCCGCGACCTCGACGGCTACGTCATCGGATTCAACGACAAGGCCGCGTTGCAGGCCAGCGATCTCGGTGCCAAGTACGCCGAGTAGTCCGGCCGGAGGTCGAAGGGCGGCGGGTGCGTCAGCGTCGCCCATGGCTGAACCGCTTCTCGTGCCCGACCTCTCCCGCTCGCACAGATTTCGATTAGGTGAGGCTAATCTTTGTCGCGCGCGGGTAGGTGGAGACAGCTCCGCAGCGGCGAGCCCCCGCGGTCTTGAACTGTCGGCCACGGGTGTCACCGTGGCCTACGAGGGCGTTGACGTCGTACACGACGCTTCACTGACGCTGCGGCCCGGCGAAGTGACCGTGCTGGTGGGGCCGAACGGCAGCGGGGAGTCGACGATGCTGCGGACGATCGCGCGGTTGCAGCGGCCCAGGACCGCCACGCTCGTCGTGCAGCGGCAGCGACGCGCTGGCGCTGAGCCCTCGTGAGTTCTCCCGCCACGTGGCCCTGCTGACGCAGGGTCGCCCCACCCGCGCACTCGCGGGTTGGACACGTCCGCGTCTCCCGGTCGCCGTACTGCTCGGCGCCGCACTCGTCTGCACCGCGGACCTGCTGGGCCGCACCGCGATCGCGCCCGCCCGACTAGGCGCGGGACTGATGACGGCCGTGATCGGAACCCCGTACTTCCTCCATCTGCTGGTGCGCAGCCGCCGGTAGAAGGGGCGCCGGGCGTCGGCGTCGTGGCGGAGTGGCGGATTGACGACTGACGGCGCGGTGGCCCGGCGTCGCGGCGGCGGTGGGGCGAGTCAGGCGGTGTCTTGAGGCGTCGGCGGGGGAGAGCGCGGGCGGCCGACGGGGCAGAAATGGCCTATGGACGAGGGGTGGGCAGCAATCACGGCCGGCGCGGTGAGCCTGCTGGGAGCGTCGGTGGGCGGGTTGGCCGCGATCATCGGAGCGCGGATAGGCGCGGAGAAGAACGCGACCTCCGTGCTCGACCAGACGATCCAGCAGGCACACGCCGAGCGCAGACAATGGATCCGCGACCAACGCGCCCTCGCCTACGAACAGTTCCTGACCGCCTGGGACGAATACACCTTGGCCAGGGGCCGATTCCACTTCGAACGGCCGCCGACCTACGACAACTTCCGGCTGGTACAGGAATCGGGCGGACGCCTCCATACGGCCGCCTTCCGCATCCGGGTCGTCAGCCCCGAAAGCGTCACCACGCTCGCCGAGGAAGTCCTGGGCAACCTCACGGCCATGGCAATGCCGGACGAGGTGCGGTCACATTGGGACGTCGCACTTTCCCGTTTCCGCCAGACGGACGACCCCGAACTGCAGCAGAATCTGATCAGAATCGCGGAGGAAATCCTCTACCGGGGATCCTGGGACGGAGCAATCGACGTGGCCCCTCAACGGCACCGTTTCCTGCAGACCGCGGCCGAGGCCCTGGAAGCCTCCTGGCACGCCGATATTCAATGTGCGCCGCGCGGAAGAGGCCGTACCGTGCCGCGGTGACCTTTGGAACGTGACGCGGCGGACATGAGCAGCACCGAAACGACACAGGCGACGCCCACAGCGCCCGCTGCCTCAGTGCACGTGCCATCCCCGACCCTTCCTCTGGTGTGGGGCCGCGCTCGGGCGGCCCCACACATACGGGGCCGCCCGAGCGACGAGGTGGTCAGTTGGCGAGGCCGCAGTCCTCGATGACGATCTTCTTGCTGGTCGTGCCCCCACGGCTGCCGAGGGCCTCGATCGTCTTGACGACGTCCTCGCCCTCGACGACCTCCCCGAAGACGACGTGCTTGCCGTCCAGCCACGGCGTGACGACGGTCGTGACGAAGAACTGCGACCCGTTGGTACCGGGACCCGCGTTGGCCATGCTCAGCAGGAAGGGCCGGTCGTGCTTCAGCTGGAAGTTCTCGTCCGCGAACGTCTCCCCGTAGATGCTCTTGCCGCCGGTGCCGTTGCCGTTGGTGAAGTCACCGCCCTGCAGCATGAACTCCGGGATGACCCGGTGGAAAGGGGCACCCTTGTACCCGAACCCGTGCTGACCCGTCGCCAGCTCGCGGAAGTTGCGTGCGGTCTTGGGCACGACATCGTCGAAGAGCCGGAAGACGATGCGGCCGAGGTCCTGGCCGTTGGCCGAGACCTGGAAGAAAACGTTCTCGTTCATGCCCTCTATTGTCCACATGGGGTGCAGCGGGGTCGAAGAGGCCTGGCATGTGGGTCGTCGTCTGTCCGGTAGTCCGTGTATGTGCTACTTCACAGCGACCTCGCGAACGCCGGGTCGGCTCGAAGTAAAACCCGATCACCGACCGGCAGCTCCGCTCATCGCGTCGTCGTTGTCAGCCGATGAGGGCTTGGGTGATCTGCCAGGCGGGGCTGCGCGGCGACTGGGGGAGGGGGGGCTGACGGCAGCGCATGCGGCATACCCGTTCAGGCCGGTGGCCAGGGCCAGCCACGCCCCCCTCGCATCCAGGTCGCGTCGTCCACGCCGAGCACATCTCGGCGACCCGCGTTGCACGGTCCCGGTCGGACAACGGATGGCGGGGCCGCCGGACGGACACTTCCGCGCCCGTGACCTCGAAGGGGCCATGGTGGTGGCCGCCGAACTGCCGCGTCCACGAGCGGACCCCTGCCACCCCGGGGGAGCGGGCGACCTGTTCGGTCAGCCTCCGCCCCGCCGCAACCACCTCGGGGTCGGTCATGGCACGGTCTGTACGAAACTCCATGTGCAGTTGCGGAAAGCCCCACCCATAGCGCTGCGTCATCGTCCGGTCCGCCCGGAAGGAGTCGCTGCCCGGATCCAGATATCCGCCACTGCTCGTGCGCAAGCCCACGGGAAGGGACAAGGGCAGGCAGAGCACAGCCGCAATGCACATCACACCCCCGCTGCAGCTTCTAATTCCAATTGACGAAAACTGGGGGGGCGGTCGCCGACCACCCGTAACGACTTCGCACAGATGCGATCGGCCCAGCGATTCAATGATCGCTCAATGGCGTCCCTCAAGCGATTTGCTGCTCGCGCGGAGCACCGGTCTCAGGCCACGGAAACGGTCCTGCCGTCCATGCATTCCGGGGGGGGCTCACACCCCCGACGGCCTGCACGACACGACACGCCACCTCCACGCGCCCCTGTGTGCCGACAGCCGCGGTGAATACATCAAGGCTCCAACCCAGTTGCGCGAAGCGGCATTTTATGACCTCTTCCGACGGCCGATACGGTCGGATTTATGGAGTCGAATTTGCCTACAGCCGAAGAACTCGCCGCTGCCTTGCGTGCCGGTGAAGTGACCTCGATGGAACTGACCGATGAAGCGATCGCCCGTATCGAGCGGGAGGACAAGGCGATCAACGCGATCTGTGTGCCGGACTTCGACCGTGCACGGGCCGCCGCGCGAGGTGCCGACCAGGCGCGCGCCCGCGGCGAGGACCGGCCCCTGCTCGGCATCCCGGTGACGGTCAAAGAGTGCTACAACATCGCCGGGCTGCCCACGACCTGGGGCATGCCGCCGCATCGGAACTACATACCGGACGAGGACGCGGTGCAGGTGTCCCGGCTCAGGGCCGCAGGCGCGGTGGTGCTCGGCAAAACCAATGTGCCCTTGGGGCTGCAAGACATCCAGAGCTTCAACGAGATCTACGGCACCACCAACAACCCGTGGGACCATCGGCGTACGTCGGGCGGATCCTCCGGCGGCTCGGCGGCAGCCCTGGCGTCCGGATTCGGCGCGCTGTCCATCGGCTCCGACCTCGCCGGTTCGTTGCGCACCCCCGCGCACTTCTGCGGCATCTACGCGCACAAGCCGACCCTCGGGCTGGCGGCGAGCCGCGGAATGGTCCCGCCGCCCGGGCCGGCCCTGCCGGTGGAGCACGACCTCGCCGTCGTCGGTCCGATGGCGCGCACCGCTCGCGACCTCACGCTCCTGCTCGACGTCATGGCCGGACCGGACCCGCTGACGCTGGGTGCGGCGTACCACCTGACGCTGCCGCCCGCGCGCCACGAACGGCTCCGCGACTTCCGGGTCCTGGTCCTCGACGAGCATCCGTTCATCCCGACCGGGTCCGCCGTGCGGGAGGGCGTGAACCGAGTGGCCGACGCGCTGGTCGACGGCGGCGCCCGGGTCGAGCGGGACAGTCCGCTGCTGCCCGATCTGACCGAAGCCGCCACGCTCTACAGGCAGTTGCTGTTTTCGGGCTCCGTCGCACGCTTTCCCGTCGAACCGTACGAGCAGCTGCAGGCCCACGCCGCCGCACTGAGCGCAGACGACCAGAGTCTCGATGCGGCGCTGCTGCGCGGCATGGTGTTCAGCCACCGCGACTGGATCGAGGCGAACAGCCGTCGCGAGCTGCACCGCCATGGCTGGCGGCAGTTCTTCGCCGAGTTCGACGCCGTGGTGTGTCCCATCACGCCCACTCCCGCGTTCCCGCACGATCACAACCCCGACCCGATGAAACGTCGGATCGACATCGACGGCGTCGAGTACCCGTACTTCGACCAGCTCGTCTGGGCCGGTCTGGCCACGATGCCCGGCCTACCCGCCACGGCCATACCAACGGGCAGGTCCCCCGAGGGTCTGCCGGTGGGAGTGCAGCTCATCGGCCCGATGTTCGAGGACCGCACCCCGCTGCGGCTGGCCGAACTGCTGGAGCAGGAGATCGGCGGCTTCCAGCCGCCGGAGGTGGGCAGGGGAGTTGTGGCGCCCACCGATGAAGGAGCCTGAGACAGCACGGAAGATGCAGGTCTGCAGGGGATGACGGGCGCCGCGAGTGGCCGGCTTGGCCCTGTGTGAAGGCCTCGCTCATGACGGTGCGGAAGCCGAGCAGCCGCACCCCTAGGACCAGGACCAGGTGAACGAGAAGGGCGCCCGCTCCCTGCGTATCACCGGAGCGGGCGCCGTCGAACCATCAGGTCGTAGCGCACTCGGGTCCCGGGGGATTGGCCGTGGCATCCCCCGGGGGCGGTTCATGAAGTGGCGTTGGGAAGTGGCGCTGATCGATGACGTCGGAACGCCGGGGCGTCGACGTCACATGGCGGCGGCCTTGGGTACTTCGGCGCGAGGTGGCTGCCGAGGGCGTCGACGTCTACGCGCAGCCTGGCGCACAGCTGCCGACCGGGTTACCGGTGGGGTGCCGGGACGACGATGCCGTCGAGCGCCGACGGGGGTCTCCCGAGGCGTCAGAGCATCAGTAGCAGCCGCGTGTTCGGTACGAGCTTCCGGTTTACGCTGGTGCTCTGCACGAAGATCGTGAAATCGTCGTTGTGGTCCGGCTTGACGCGAGCTTCCGTGTCGGGCAGGCCGAGCAGGGCTCGGGCCTCGGGCCCCGTGTACACCCGATCCGTCTTCTTCTCCAGCACCGCGATCTGCTTCTGCGCCTGGATCTTCTCCGACTTGCTGAGCTGGTAGAACGCGCCACCGGTCCGGTAGGTGTGCCCGCATTCGATGACCCAGTCCCGGATCGCGGCGGCACGGGCCACCGGGATCAGCTGGTACTCCGACGGATTCACCGGGGTGAGGCCGGCTGCCTTGATGGTGTCCTTGTTGACCGCATCCGCACCGGTGGAGAACACCGCCCGCGATCCGCGGATGCCCTGGGCGCGGCCCACCATGAACTTCTCGGTGGCCTGCTGGATGACCTGCCCGGCCTCCTCCAGGCCCTGTGTGCTTGTGGCGTCCCAGATGGCGATGTTGTCCTTCGGGAACCCGCACTGCATGGCCTCGCGCTTGCCCATCTGGTCCGGCACAAGGACAGCCAGTGTCCAGTTGTCCTCCTGTGTCTCGATCATCTTGGCCACGGCCTCGACCAGTTCACGCGGATCCCTGCTCAGGGCGTCCGGGCAGCGGTGACTTGCGTTCTCCTGACCGTCGGTGAGCACGAACGTCAGGAAGCTGTGGTCTCCGTACAGTTGAGCCGTCTGCGCAAGCTCCCGCTGCGACTTGAGCGTGGCCGCCAGCAGCGCCGTCATTCCACCGACCCGGTACATCTGCTTCAGGGACGGCATCCGCAGCACGTCCTTGTCGTAGATGACGCACTCCACCTTGTCCGCGAACACGTACACCGTGACGCGGGTCTCCTGATCCAGTTCCTGGGATCGGCGGGCCAGATAGGCAATCTGCTGGTCGGCGACCTCGACGACCTTGTGGCTCAGGTGCGACATGGACGAACTGGCATCCAGCACGAGGGCAACGTGATTGATGTAGTTCTGGCTTCCGGACATGACAGATCCCCCTCTTGTCTTGCCGACTCGATGCTTCGATGTTCTCACCCACCACTGACAATCGATCTTGACTGCCGGCCTGGACGAGCGGCCCAACCGGCCGCCGGCGCCGCCCTGACACAGCACGAGGCCCCGGCCGCCGCCACAGCCCGAGGCTTCCCTGTGCCCTGGGGCGTCCGAGGCCTGACGAGGCCGCCGCGGCACGGCGTCGCCGCTTTCTGGGCCTCGGAGCCGGGAGTGGGGGACCCCGACAAGAACGGCTGGCCATTCTTCGACGAGCTGTACGACCAGACCCCGCACAAGTCGACCGAGCGTTCTATTGATCCGAAACGGTAGGTGCTCTGGGTCGTTGACCCCTACGTGAGTGAACTGGTGGGGGAAGCACGGCAGTTGTCGCCGTCGGCGGAGGCCCTTTGCTGTGGGCGGTGGACCACGTCACCGGCCCTGTGACCTGGGGCCGGCGGGGCAGCTGTGGACGCGTGCTGGTCTGGGGGATCTGATCGCGAAGCTGTACCGGGTGCGGCTGACCGAGCGGGGCGTGGCAAGTACCTGCGCCGCTGGGCCTGTCGTTCCAACGCCCGGAAAAGCGGGCCGTCGAGCAGGACCCCGAGGCTGTGCGGGTCTGGCATGAGGAGACGTGGCCGATGATCCGCGCGAAGGCGAGGACCGAGGGCGGCGAGGTGCTCTTCGCCGACCAGCTCGGCATTCCCTGCCCGCGTACTCGCCGGAGCTGAACCCCGACGAGCTGGCCAACGCCGACCTCAAGCGCAGTCTGCCCCTGCACAGCAGGGCTCGTGGCCAGGCCCAGTTCGCAGCCGAGACCCGCCGGTTCTTCCACCGCCGTCAACGCCAGCCGCACATCGTCGGCGGCTACTTCGGCGGCCCGCACGTCCGCTACGTCCTGGAATAGAACCCTTTGAGTTTCGGGTCAATGCCGGCATCAGGCCCGGTATGCGCTCGTACTCGCGCAGGTACCGCCGCCCGGAAGCAGAGGCCGGCGCCACCGGCCTGACCGGTGGCGCCGCCGTTGTACGCCCGGACGCGATACGTCAGTTGCGCTAGCGTCTACCGGTCTTCGGCTTGATCCCGACGATCCAGCATGACTCGTTGTTGCTGTACCTCTGCTTCACGAGCCGGAAGCATGCAGCTCGCTCAGCAGACAGGAGCCTGAGCCCCTGAGCCGTTGCCCGGTTCTCCCGGATCTCGAAGTCCATCGCACCCTCGGGCTGGGGGTGTTGCGACGATCACTAGAACGACAGCCGCGGGGAGGGCGGGCCATCGCCGGATTCAGCAGGCGCAGTCCCAGCGCAGCGACTTCCAGGTGTTGGGCCCGACGATGCCGTCGGGCGTGCTGTCGCCCATCCACCGCTTCTGGTACCACTTGACGGCCTTCAGGGTGTCGTTGCCGAAGTCGCCGTCGATCGCGAGACGGCCCGAGTAGTGCGACGCCTTGATGAGGGCCTGGATCTCCTTCACCTTTTTGCCCCGGTCGCCGAAGTCGGTGTAGTCGGTGCCCTTGTAGTAGCCGCAGTAGTAGCCGATTCCAGTGGTCATGGGGCAGTTGGGGGCGGCGCTGACGCCTGCCGATGAGGCGGCCGGCGCCGTGGCCGGTGGTGATGCGCTGACGCATGGTCATCGTCGTCATGGAGCACGGTCCTTTCTCGAAGGAGCGGGCCGGGTCCCCCCGTTGGGTCCCCCGACGGCCCGCCGAGAGATGCGTACTTGCGGCATAACGGTATGGAGGGTCGACCGGGTCGGCGTCTCCTGCTGGTTTGATTCCAGGCGAAACCAGAGCGGTAGGCGACGAGCCGCCTGCAACCACGGCGGTAGAGGGTGGCTGTCATCCAGGTCTCAGGCGAGGGGGGGCAGCCCGGTGCGCCGGTGGTCATTGTCGAAGCTCACCGGGCCTGCTGCACAGCAGGGCTCGTGGCCAGGCCCAGCTCGCAGCCGAGACCCGCCGGTTCTTCCACCGCCGTCAACGCGAGCCGCACATCGTCGGCGGCTACTTCGGCGGCCCGCACGTCCGCTAAATCCTCGAACAGGCCCCTTTGAGTTTCGGATCAATACTGGACAGCGAGTTGGCCACGGCCGAGCCGAATCAGCTCCACTACCGCCCCGAGAACGGACGAACGGTGCTTCGCTCGCCCACGCTCAGGGTCGGCAGAGCTGCCGGTAGGGGACTTCGGGGAGGAACCTGTTCCAGGCGGCTGGGGAGAGTGAAGCTCCGGCACGTGTGCACACCGTGTCGACGGCTCGGTCCGGATCGATGTCGTACTTCTGCCACGGCACGTGTTCACCGGCGGCGTACAGTGTGCCGCCGTCCGGGCTGAAGGCCAGGGACAGGATGCCGTCACCCGGAGTGGGCAGGGCGGGGCCGAGGGGTTGCTGGGAGGTCACGTCCCACAGCTGCACGGTGCCCTGGTTCCCGGCGATGGCGAGGGTGGTGCCGTCCGGGGAGAAGGCCACCACGGTCGCTTCCTCGGGTTCGCCGGGTGTGGCGCGGGAGAGGGGGCCGGACAGCGTGCCCAGCGGCGTGCGCAGGGCGCCGTCCCACAGGGACACCTCCCCCCAGCTTTTCGCCGCGCCGATCCGGCGCCCGTCCGGGCTGAACGCGAACTGGCAGGCGTCGCACTGGCCGAGTTCGCTGGGCAGGGTCCTGCCGTCGGACACCCTGATCAGGGTGCCTGTGTCGGTCAGGAGCTTCGTGCCGTCGGCGCTGAGCGCGCCAATCGACTGGACCGGCTCATCGCTGTTGCCACGGTCCGGCTCGGGCAGGGTGCGCAGCCGCTTTCCGCTGCGGGTGTCCCGGACCGTGATTCCGCCGGCCCCGTCGGTGGTCATCACCGTCCGGCCGTCCGGGCTGAGGGCCAGCGCCATGAAGACGAGGTCCGCGTTCCCGGGGGTGAGTTCCGTGACCTTCCGGCTTCTTCTCGTGTCCCACACGCGGATCCGGTCCGCGCCGTACGAGAGCGACTCGCGCAGGCCATAGGCGAAGCGGTCCCCGTCGGCGCTCAGCGACATCGGCAGGAGCGCGTCGTAGTCCTCGGCCTGCGCGGACCGCTGCGGCCCGGGAGCGTCCGCCATGACCTTGCCGCTGCGCCCGTCCAGCAGAGTGAATCGGTCGGTCCGGGCGCTGGCGTGGGCCAGGGCCAGCGTGCTGCCGTCCGCGCTGAACGCGGCGTTGTTGACGGCCTGCGCACGCCAGGACGACGTGACGGACCGGCCCAGATCGAGGGTGTGCACCACGGGTCGGGTACCGGCCCCGCTTCCCACGTAGCGGATCGCACGGGACTTCATGTCGATTCCGACCCCGTCGGAGGCGGCGTACTCGTCAGCCAGAGCGTGGCGGAAGACGGGAGCGTGGGGCCGGTCAAGGCGCCAGAGCAGAATCTCGTTCCTGCCCGCGCCTGCCACGAACTTCCCGTTGTCACTGAAGACGTACTCCTCCGGGGATGTCTGCCGGAGCCGGGGCAGTTCCTTCCCGGAGGAGAGCCGCCAGCGCCGCAGTCCCTGCCCGTCCACCACCGCCAGGGTGGCTCCGTCGGGGGAGAACTGCAGGCTCGACAGGGTCGGGCAGGGCACCTTCGTGATCCACTCGGCAGCCGACCGGCGGTTCTGGCGCAGGTCCCACAGCTCGACGTGACCGCCTTTGCCACAGTGGGCCAGCAAGCGTTCGTCCGCGGTGACGTCCACCGCCTCCGGCGGGCTGATACCCGGGCCGGTGCGTGTGAGCAGCCGCCCGGTGCGCGTGTTCCACACCTCTATGCCGCGGTCGTCGATGCCGAAGTACATCGCCCGTCCGCTGCTGCTGAATCCCATGGAGAACATGGTTTCGGCAGCGCGGGAAGGCCCGAAGGCGGGGCCACGGTACCGTCCGGTGCGGATGTCCCACAGCCGTACCTGCATGCCGTGGCCCGTGGGGACGGCGAGCGCCGCGCCGTCGGGGCTGTGCTGGAGAGGGCCGCCTGCCTCCGGGGCCGCGTGACGCGGCAACGCACGGTAGGTGCCGGTCACCCGGCCAGTCTCCGCGTCCCGCACCGTGATGCGTCGCTTCTCGATGCGGGTGAAGGTGCGGCCGCCGTCGCTGAGGAACTGCTGGGCGTAGTAGTCGGACGGCGGCGGCTCGAACCTGGCGCGCTCCCGCTGCTCCAGGGAGCCCAGCAGTGCCGACTCGGTCTCCGGAGTATGGCTCAGTTCCCAGGCGGCGACGCTGAGTTGGAGTGCCAGCCGTGGGTCGGAGGAGCGCAGCGCGTTCGCCGCGGTGGCGGCCTTACGGGCGGCGGCGAGGACCCGCTGCCGGTCGCTCTGCCGAGTCTGCTGCCAGGCGACGACGCCCGCCAGGAGGGCGAGTACTACCACAGCGGACAGTGAGCCGACAAGCGTACGCAGTCGGCGTGCGGCCCGGGCCGCCGCCCGCCGCTCCTGATCGCGTGCTGCGGCACTCGCGCTGAGGAAGTCCGCCTCCAGCACGGTGAGGGCGGCGCCGTGCCCGGGCGAGGCGAACGCCTCCTCGGCCGCGGCCAGCCGGGTGCCGCGGTACAGGGCGCCGGGTTCGCGTGAGAGGTCGTCCCAGGCGCGGGCCGCCTCGGTCAGGCGGCGGTGGACCCGCAGCTGCTCTCGGGCCTCCTCGATCCAGCCAAGCAGCCGGGGCCAGGCGGAGATCAGCGCCTCGTGAGCGACGTGGACGGTGTCGTCGTCGAGGGTGAGCAGCCGGGCGCGGGCCAGCCGGTCCAGGACGAGGGCGATGTCGTCCTGGGACGCGGTGCCGAGATCGAGTTCGCTCCGGTCGACGGGGCGCCGGGTGTCCTGGGAGCCCTCGCCGGGGGCGATCAGCCGCAGCAGGATCAGCCGGGCCAGCTTCGCATGGTCGGGGGAGAGCCGGGTGTAGATCTCCTCGGCGGTCTGGGCGATGGCGCCGTGCACGCCGCCCGCCGCCTCGTACGCCTCCATGGTGAGCGTACGGCCGCGGCGGCGCCGCCAGGTCTCCCGCAGGGCGTGCGACAGCAGCGGCAGGCCGCCCGGCTCACCCCCGGCCTCGTCCACGAGGCGGGCGGTCAGCTCGCGTTCGACGATCAGTCCGGCCGACTGCGCGGGTCTGACGACGGCCTCGCGCAGCTCGGCCGGGCTCATCGGTCCCACCGGCAGGTTGGCCGCCCGCAGGGCGTCGGCGAGTTCGCGGTGCTCGGCGCAGCGCCCGTAGAAGTCGGCGCGTACGCCGAGGACGACGCGCAGCCGGCTTCCGGGCTCGGCGGCGGACAGCAGGCGGGCGAGGAAGCCGGCCCGCTCCGCGGTGTCGCGGCAGAGGGTGAAGACCTCCTCGAACTGGTCCACGACCAGCCAGGTGTCCCCTGCGCCCGGGGCTGGTTCGCACACCCTGGCGTGGGTGCGCAGGGGATGCTCGCCCGGGGTGAGGATCCGCACCGCCGCCGGCCGGTGCGGTCCGTCGATGCTGCGCAGGCGGGGAATCAGCCCCGCTCGCAGCAGGGATGACTTGCCGCTGCCGGACGGTCCGAAGACCGCGAACACGCGGTGCCCCGCCACCGCGCGGACCAGCGCATCGGTGACCTCGTCCCGGCCGAAGAAGAGCTCCGCATCGCCCACCTCGAAACGGGCCAGGCCACGGTAGGGGGAAGAAGCGGTCTCGTCCGACGCCAGGTCCCTCAATCGGGCCTGCTCAGCGACGGCCTCACGCCAGCGCTGCTCCCACTCCGTCTCCTCGCCCTTGCAAGCCCGCACATAGGCCAGGGCCACCGGCAGAGAGGGCAGTTGCTCTCCTCCCGCAGCCCTCGACAGGGTGGAGACCGAGACCTCCACCTGACGGGCCATCTGCCGGTAGGTGATGCCGCCCGCTTCCTGACGCAGCTTGCGCAACTCGAACGCAAACCGCTGAACCGGCCCCAGCCGCGGATCGAGGTCCGCCTCCGGCCGCCCCATAGCGCTTCCTCCCCCGTGCCGCCTCGTGACCAGCAGCGGCGTCTCATCCCACCACGCGCCCCACCGCCGCAAAAGGCGCCATCCCGCCAACCCAAGCCTGTGACCTGCTTTGTTTCACGCCCACGACATGGCTGTGCAACAACCCCGGGACCGCTGGACTCGGTCTCGGACGCCCCGTCGCCGCCTGCCGCAAGCACGAGCGGCAGGGTGCGCGCCGCACCGGGCGTCCGGACCGGAGCAAACGAATCAACCGGATCAAAGAGTTCGAACAGATCAGACAGATCAAAAGACCGAACAGATCAAACGGATCACAGCGGAGAATGAGGTCTCAGTGACATCGAAGCTGCAAACGGGGATCATCACCCTCGTGTCGAGTGCCGTCCTCGCGGGCGGCGGTGCCGTCCTCGCGGGACCCGCGGCTCAGGCAACGGAGCGCTCGGGTGATCGGGTGGCAGCGGTGCCGGACCCCGGCGTGACCAAGTCGGTCGGCGGTGGCAACTGCACGTACACCAATTGGGGCGGCACCTTCCTGTGCAAGAGCCAGGTCAGGCACAAGCTCCCCAACGGGCACTGGCAGGTGTTCGTCATCGGCACCAACAAGCAGGCGTACAGCCGCTGGTCATCGCCGGGCGGCGGCGTAAGCAGGTGGACGCCCCTTGGCGGGCAGTGCATCAAGCCGGGCCAGCGGTCCATCGACATGGCATGGGTGGGGACGAACAAGTGGAACTTCGCCATCACCTGCATCGGCACCAACAACAAGCGCTACTACAGCGAGCGCTTCGCCGGGCATGACACCGGCGGGCGCGACGGCCACTGGAGCAAGTGGCGCCTGAACAAGTACTGACAGACAGGCACACCGCGCAGAACCGGGGGGGGCCCCCCGCCCCCGGCGGCCCCCCCCCCCCCCCCCCCCTTTTTTAATCC
>NZ_JAQMYP010000072.1 GCF_028369295.1 Streptomyces sp. HD | reverse complement strand
GCACCGGCTGCACCACATCCACCCGGCCCCAGGACGGGGTGCCCTCCTCCTGGCGCACGACCGCCGGCAGCGACCAGTCCACGTGCGCGGTCAGTGCTTCGGCGCACTCCTCCATCCGCGCGCGGAACACCTCGGACGACTCCAGCAACTCGGCCGCCATGCCGACCCACTGCGACCCCTGGCCCGGGAACACGAACACGACGCCACCATCGGCGGCCCGGCCGGTCACCGCGCCCGCCACCGAGACGCCCTCGGCCACCGACCGCAGCCCGGCGACCAGCTCCTCCCGGTCCCCGCCCAGCACCACCGCCCGCTGCTCGAACGCCGACCGCGTCCCCGCCAACGAGAAACCCACATCCAACGGGCTCAACCCGGGAGTGCGCACCACGTGCTCGGCCAGTCGTGCTGCCTGTTCACGCAACGCCGCCTCACCGCGGGCCGACACCAGCCACGGCACCGGCCCCTCCAACACGGGACGCCCCGCCCCGGCCGGCTCCACGGGCTCCGGCTCCGGAGCCTGCTCAAGGATGACGTGCGCGTTGGTGCCGCTGATCCCGAACGACGACACACCCGCACGCCGCGGACGACCCGTCTGCGGCCACTCCCTGGCCTCGGTCAGCAGCTCCACCGCGCCCGCCGACCAGTCCACCTCTGGCGTCGGCTCGTCCACGTGCAGCGTCTTCGGCAACACCCCTTGCTGGAGCGCCAGTACGGCCTTGATCACTCCGGAGATACCGGCCGCGGCCTGGGTGTGGCCGATGTTCGACTTCAGGGTGCCGAGCCAGAGGGGCCGGCCGTCGTGTCGCTCCTGACCGTAGGTGGCCAGCAGCGCCTCGGCCTCGATGGGGTCGCCGAGCGTGGTGCCGGTGCCGTGCGCCTCGATCATGTCGATGTCCGCGAGGGTCAGTCCGGCGTTCGCGACCGCCTGCCGGATGACACGCTGCTGCGACGGACCGTTCGGAGCACTGAGACCGTTCGACGCACCGTCCTGGTTCACCGCCGAGCCGCGGATCACGGCCAGCACGGGGTTGCCGTCCCGTCGGGCGTCGGACAGGCGCTGGAGCGCGAGGACGCCCGCGCCCTCGCCCCAGCCGGTGCCGTCCGCGGACGCCGCGAAGGCCTTGCAGCGGCCGTCACCGGCCGATCCTCCGGTCGCCGAGAACTCGGCGAAGATCGACGGGGTGATGAGCACGAGCACGCCGCCGGCCAGGGCCAGGTCGCATTCGCCGGTGCGCAGTGACTTGATCGCGAGGTGCAGGGCGACGAGCGAGGACGAGCAGGCCGTGTCCACGGTGACCGCGGGGCCCTCCAGGCCCAGCACGTAGGAGATACGGCCGGACAGGACGCTGCCGGGGGCGCCGGTCAGGGCGTAACCTCCCGCGCCCTCGGCCGAGTTCATCACCAGGGCGCCGTACTCCTGCGGGGCTCCGCCGACGAACACTCCGGTACGGCTGCCCTTGAGCGAGGCCGGGTCGATGCCGGCGCGCTCCAGGGCTTCCCAGGACGTCTCAAGGAGCAGGCGCTGCTGCGGGTCCATCGCCATCGCCTCGCGCGGCGAGATGCGGAAGAAGGCGGGGTCGAAGTCGCCGGCGTCGTGGAGGAAGGCGCCGGTGCGGGCGGCGGGGACGTCCCAGCTCTCCCATCCGCGGTCGGTGGGGAAGCCCGACATGGCGTCGCGGCCCTCGGCGATGAGCTGCCACAGGCCGTCGGTGTCGCGCACGCCGCCGGGGTAGCGGCAGCCGATGCCCACGATGGCGAGGGGCTCCGACGAGGCCGCACTGAGCCGCTGGTTCTGCTTGCGCAGCCGCTCGTTCTCCAGCAGCGAGGTCCTCAGCGCGTCGACGACCTCCGACATGGAACTGCTCATGCTCAACTCCCACTCACGTGTTTCGTCAATGCGCAAGGACAGGCCTGTTTGCAGGCTATGGGGCGGGGACGGGGGTCCCCGCCCCAGTTCAGCGCCGCGAACACCCCTAACTTCTGGGCCGGTGGCGCAGGTAGGGGCCGGTGCTCAGGAGAGGCCGAACTCGTCGCCGAGCAGGGTGACGAGTTCCTCGGCGCTCACCGCGTCGAGGTCCGTCTCGCCGTCGGTGTCCTCGTCGCCGGTGCGGTCCGCCGTCTCCTCCAGCGCCGCCAGCAGCACCCGCAGCCGGGTCGCCAGCACCCCGCGGTCGTCGGCGCCGGGCTCCGCCGAGCGGACCGCGTTCTCCAGTTCGCGCAGGGCGAGGAGGGCCGGGTCGGTGGTGGTGGCGGTGTCCAGTTCCATGCCGGTCAGCAGACGGGCGGCCAGGGACCGGGTGTTGGGGTGGTCGAACACCAGGGTCGCGGAGAGCCGTACGCCGGTGACGGCGCTGAGGCGGTTGCGGAGGTCGACCGCCATCAGGGAGTCGAAGCCGAGACTCTTGAACGCCTTGGTGACCGGTACGGCGTCCGCCGACGGCAGAGCGAGCACCGAGGCGACCTCGGTGCGGACGAGGTTCTCCAGGGCGCCGATCCGGTCGTCGTGGGACAGGGGGCGCAGCCGGTCGCGGAGCCCGGAGAGGCCGGTGCCGGGCTCGCCGGCGCGGCGTCGGGGCCGGGGCACCAGGGTGCGCAGGGCGGCGGGCAGGGCGGCGCAGTCGGTGGGTGACATGCCTCCGGGTTCGAAGCGGAAGGGCAACAGCACCGGATCGCCGGTGGCGTGGGCCGCGTCGAAGAGGGCCAGCCCGTCGTCGGGGGTGAGCGGCAGCATGCCCGCGCGGGCGATGCGCCGCAGGTCGGCGGCGGCCAGCTGGGCGGTCATGCCGGCGCTGCTCTCCCAGGGTCCCCAGGCGAGCGAGAGCGCGGGCAGGCCGTCGGCCCGCCGTCGCCGGCACAGGGCGTCCAGGTAGGCGTTGGCCGCGGCGTAGGCGGACTGTCCGCCGCCGCCGAGGGTTCCGGCGAGGGAGGAGCAGACGACGAAGGCGCGCAGGCCGAGGGGTGCGGTGAGCTCGTGCAGGTTCACCACGGCGTCGGTTTTCGGCCGCAGCACCCGGTCGACCTGTTCGTCGGTGAGCGAGGCGAGGAGCCCGTCGTCGACGACGCCCGCCGCATGGACGACGGCGGTCAGGGGTGCCGTCGACGGGATCCGGTCGAGCACGGCGGACAGGGCGTCCCGGTCGGCCGTGTCACAGGCGGCGACCTGGACGTCGGCGCCCGACTCGGTCAGTTCCCGGCGGAGTTCGGCCATGCCGGGGGCCTCCTCGCCGCGGCGGCCGAGGAGCAGGAGGTGGCGTACGCCGTGCTCGCGGACGAGGTGCCGGGCGAGCAGTCCGCCGATCATTCCGCCGGCGCCGGTGACGAGGGTGGTGCCGTCGGCCGGCCATGCGCGGTCCGGGGCCGGGTCCTGGACGGTGTGGCGGGCCAGTGCCGGTACGAGGGTGAGGTCGCCGCGGATCGCGAACTGGTCGGCGTCGGCGGTCTCGGTGCGAGCCAGGATCTGGGACCGGGTGAGGTCGTCGGTGGTGGTGTCGGCGTCGAGGTCGACCAGGATCAGCCGGTCGGGGTGTTCGAGCTGCGCGCTGCGGGCCAGGCCCCACACCGCGCTGTGCGCCAGGTCTTCCACCCCTTCTCCCGGTCGCGTCTCGACGGCGCCGCGGGTGCACAGCACGAGGCGGCTCTTGACGAAGTGTTCGTCCTCCACCCAGGTGCGCAGGGTGTCGAGGGCCGTGTGCACGGCTGCGCGGGCCGTGGCCGCGTCGATGCCGGCGGCGGACGGCACACAGGGCAGCAGGACCAGGTCGGGTGCCGGGCCGTCGTCGGCGAGGTACTGGCGCAGGGCGGCGAGGTCCGGATAGTGGTCGACACCGGGTGTCCGGGGGACGTCGGGGCCCACCACGGCCCAGCGGACCGTCGGGGCACCGGCGGCCTCCGGCTGTGCCGCGGGTGTCCAGTCCATGCGGAACAGGGACGACGCGGCGGCCGATGTGCCCAGTTGGGCGCGGGAGACGGTGCGCAGGCTCAGTCCGCCGACGGACACGAGCGGCTGTCCGTCGCCGTCCCAGAGGGTGGCGACGACCTCGTCGGTGCCGGTTCCGGCCGTGAGGCGGATCCGGCAGGTGGTGGCGCCGGGGGCGTGCGCGGCGACGTTCTGCCAGGCGAACGGCAGGAACGGGCCGCTGCCGCGGTCGGCGGAGGGCAGGAAGGCGAGGGCGTGCAGGGCGGCGTCCATCAGGGCGGGGTGGACGCCGAAGGCTCGGGCGTCGTCGGCCGCCTGCGCGGGCAGCGCGATCTCCGCGTAGACCTCCCCGTCCAGCCGCCAGGCCGCGGTCAAGCCCTGGAACACCGGCCCGTAGGCGGTGCCGGCCGCGGTCAGGTCGGCGTAGAACTCGTCGAGGGCGACGGGTTCGGCGCCCTGTGGCGGCCAGGAGGCCGGCGGCCCGGCCGGCTGTGGTGCGGGGCCGGCGACGAGCAGGCCTTCCGCGTGCCGGGTCCATTCGGCGGTGCCGGCGGCGCGTGAGTAGACGGCGACCGGCCTGCGGTCCTCGTCCGTGGCCTCGCCGACGACGACCTGGACCGTGACGCCGCCGCGCTCGGGCAGGATCAGCGGGCTGTGGACGACGAGTTCCTCCAGTTCGCCGGCGTCCAGGCGGCTGCCCGCCCAGAGGGCGAGTTCGAGGAAGCCGGTGCCGGGGAACAGGACGGCGTCCAGGATGCGGTGGTCGGCCAGCCAGGGCTGGGCGGCCAGGGAGAGTTCGCCGGTGAACAGGACATCGCCGCCGGAGGCCGCGCTGACCATGGCGCCCAGCAGGGGATGTCCGGTGTCGTCGAGGCCGGCCGAGGACAGGTCGACGCGGTCGGTGGTGGACTCGGCGGGCCAGTAGGCCGCCCGCTGGAAGGCGTAGGTCGGCAGGTCCGCCCAGCGGGCGCCGGTGCCGTCGAAGACTGCGGCCCAGTCGACGCCGACGCCGTGCACGTGGGCGCGGGCCAGCGCGGTCAGCAGGGTGGCCGGTTCGGAGCCGTCGCGGCCCAGCAGCGAGGTGCACACGCCGGCGGGGGCGGTGTCGAAGCAGTCCTCGGCCATCGTGGTGAGCGTGGCGTCGGGGCCGAGTTCCAGGAAGCCGGTGACGCCCGCGTCGGCGAGGGCGGCGACGCCGTCGGCGAAGCGAACGGTGTGCCGGGCGTGCCGCACCCAGTACCGGGGGTCGGCGATCTCGTCGGCGCCGAGGACGGCTCCGGTGAGGTTGGAGACGACCGGGATGCGGGGCGCGGCGAAGGTCAGCCCGGCCACCAGCTCGCCGAACTCTTCCAGCATCGGTTCCATGAGCGGCGAGTGGAAGGCGTGGCTCACGCCGAGCCGGCCGGTCCGCCGCCCCTGTTCGGCGAAGTACGCGGCGAGCGTGTCGACGGACTCCGCAGTGCCGGAGAACACCACCGAGCGGGGGCCGTTGACGGCCGCGAGGTCCACGGTGCCGGCGTCCTCGCCGAGCACCTCGGTGAGCGCCTGCGTGGCCTGAGCCTCCCCCACCTGGACGGCGAGCATGGCTCCGCCGGACGGCAGGGCCTGCATCAGGCGGCCCCGGGCGACGACGAGCCGGGCTGCGTCGGCGAGGTCCAGGGCGCCCGCCACATGGGCGGCGGCGATCTCGCCGACGGAGTGGCCGAGGACGTAGTCGGGTGTCACGCCCCAGGATTCGAGCAGCCGGAACAGGGCCGTTTCGAGGGCGAACAGCGCCGGCTGGGTGATCGCGGTCCGGTCGAGTTCGGCGGCGTCGGCGGTGAACACCGTGTCGCGCAGCGGCCGTCCGAGCAACGGGTCGAGGTGGGAGCAGGCCTCGTCGAAGGCGCGGGCGAAAGCGGGGAACTCCGCGTACAGTTCGCGCCCCATGCCCGGCCGCTGGGAGCCCTGGCCGGCGAACAACAGGGCGAGGCCGCCCTCGTCCGCCGTGCCGCGCAGCAGTCCGTCGGGGGTCTGGCCGGCCGCGAACTCGGCGAGCCGGGCCAGCGCTTCGTCCCGGTCGGTGACCAGCAGTGCGGCCCGGTGCTCCAGGGCGGCGCGGCGGGTGGCCAGCGCATCGCCGATGTCGGTGACCGAGCCCTCCTGGCCGTCCTGCGGTTGCCGCAGCGCGGTCACGAGTGCCTGGGCCTGGGCGTGCAGGGCCTGTTCGTCGTGCCCGGCCAGCAGCCACGGGGTGACGGGCAGGGGAGCCTGGTCGGCGGGCGCGGGGGCGGGCTCGGTGGCCTGTTCGAGGATGACGTGGGCGTTGGTGCCGCTGACGCCGAAGGAGGACACTCCGGCCCGGCGGGGGCGGCCCGTGCTGGGCCAGGGGCGGGTCTCGGTGAGCAGGTCGACGGCGCCCGCGGACCAGTCGACGTGCGGGGTCGGCTCGTCGATGTGCAGGGTGCGGGGCAGCACGCCGTGCCGCAACGCCTGCACCGTCTTGATGACGCCGCCGATGCCGGCGGCGGCCTGGCTGTGTCCGATGTTGGACTTCAGCGAGCCCAGCAGCAGGGGCTCGTCGGCGTTCCGGTCGCGTCCGTAGGTGGCGAGGATGGCCTGGGCCTCGATCGGGTCGCCGAGGGTGGTGCCGGTGCCGTGTGCCTCGACGGCGTCGACGTCCGCGGCGGTGAGCCCGGAGCGGTCGAGGGCTTCGCGAATGACCCGCTGCTGGGAGGGGCCGTTGGGCGCGGTGAGCCCGTTGGAGGCACCGTCCTGGTTGACGGCGCTGCCGCGCAGCACCGCGAGGACCGGGTGCCCGTTGCGGCGGGCGTCACCGAGCCGTTCGAGGAGAACCATTCCGGTGCCCTCGGCCCAGCCGGTGCCGTTGGCGCCGGCGGCGAAGGCCTTGCAGCGGCCGTCGGGCGACAGGCCGCCCTGCCTGGCGAAGTCGTCGAAGAGGAACGGGCTGGTCATCACGGCGACACCGCCGGCGAGGGCGAGGTCGCAGTCGCCGTCGCGCAGCGCCCGGGCCGCCGTGTGCAGGGCGACCAGCGAGGACGAGCACGCCGTGTCCACCGTGACGGCGGGGCCTTCCAGGCCCAGTACGTAGGACACTCGGCCGGACGCCACGCTGGTGGAGGCGCCGGTCACGCCGTATCCGGCCAGGGCCTGCGAGCCGCGCCGGAACAGGCTGGTGTATCCGGAGGCGGCGGCGCCGACGAAGACGCCGGTGCGGCTGCCGCGCAGGGTGGCGGGGGCGATGCCGGCGCGTTCGAGGGCTTCCCAGGACGTCTCAAGGAGCAGCCGCTGCTGCGGGTCCATGGTGAGGGCCTCGCGGGGGGAGATCCCGAAGAACGCGGCGTCGAACTCCGCGACCCGGTCGATGAATCCGCCCTGCTGCGGCACGGAGTCGTCGGCGGGCGGCGTGTCGTTCCAGCCGCGGTCGGCCGGGAAGCCGGAGATGGCGTCGCGCTCGTTGAGGACGAAGTCCCACAGCTGTTCGGGGGAGCTGATGCCGCCCGGGTAGCGGCAGGCCATGCCGACGATGACGAGGGGTTCGTCGTCGGTGCGGGCGACGGGGGCGGTCGTGGTGCGGGACCTGGCCGGGGTCGCCGCGGGTTCGTCGAGGCCGTCGAGGAGTTCGGCGGCGAGGAAGTCGGCCAGCTCGCCGGGGGTCGGGTGGTCGAAGACCACGGTGACGGGCAGCCGGAAGCCGACGGCGCCGGTGAGCCGGTTGCGGAACTCCACGGCGGTCAGTGAGTCGAAGCCGAGTTCACGGAAAGGCGCGGTCGAGCCGACGGCGTCCGGGTCGGCGTGGCCGAGGACGGTGGCGGCGTGGGAGCGGACCAGCTGGAGCAGGATCCGCATGCGTTCGGTGCCGGTGAGCGGGATCAGCCGCTCCCGCAGGGAACCGCCCTCGGTGTCGGCCGACCGGTGTCCGGCCCGCCGGGCGGGTGTGGGCACCAGTGCCCGCATGATGGGCGGGACGCGGCCGGACGTCCCGGCGAGCGCGGCGGGGTTGAGCTTGGCGGGGACGAGCTGGGCACGGTCGGTGCGGCACGCCAGGTCGAACGCGGCGAGGCCCTCCTCGCTGGTCATCGGCACGATGCCGCCGCGGCTCATGCGCTGCATGTCACGGTCGTCGAGGTGGCCGGACATCTCGCTGCGCTGGTCCCAGAAGCCCCAGGCGAGGGAGAGTCCCGGCAGTCCCTGGGCCCGCCGGTGGGCGGCGAGGGCGTCGAGCATCACGTTGGCGGCCGCGTAGTTGCCCTGGCCGGGGGCGCCCATGGTGCCCGCCATGGAGGAGAACAGCACGAAGGCGCCGAGGCCGAGGTCGCGGGTGAGTTCGTGCAGATGGAGGGCGCCGAGGACCTTGGGCTGCAGGACGGCCAGGGTGCGTTCGGGCGTCAGGGACTCGATGAGGCCGTCGTCCAGTGCCGCCGCGGTGTGCAGTACGGCGGTGAGCGGGCGGTCGGCGGGGATGTCGGCGAGCAGGGCGGCGAGCTGGCCGCGGTCGGTGATGTCGCAGGCCGCGAGGGTGACGTGGGCGCCGGCCTCGGTCAGTTCCGCCTGCAGTTCGGCGGCGCCGGGGGCGTCGGGTCCGCGCCGGCTGGTGAGCAGCAGGCTGGTCACTCCGTACTCGGTGACCAGGTGGCGGGCGAGGAGCGCGCCGAGCATGCCGGTGCCGCCGGTGATCAGCACGGTGCCGTGAGCGGGGAACGGCTCGCCGGGGAGGGTGAGGACGGCCTTGCCGACGAGCGCGGCCTGGCTGAGGGCGCGGAAGGCGGCACGGGCGTCGCGGATGTCCCAGGTGTTCAGGCGCGGGGGCCGCAGGCCACCGGCCTCGAACAGTTCGGTGAGGGTGACCAGCATCTCGTGGATGCGGTCGAGTCCGGCTTCGGGCAGGTCGTACGCCTGGTAAGCGACGCCCGGGTAGGCGGCGGCGACCTGTTCGGGGTCGCGCTTGTCCGTCTTGCCCATCTCCAGGAAGCGTCCGCCGCGGGGCAGCAGCCGCAGGCCCGCGTCGACGAACTCGCCGGCCAGGCAGTCCAGTACGACGTCCATGCCGTGGCCGTCGGTGGACTCCAGGAACCACTGCTCGAAGTCGAGGGTCCGCGAGTTGGCGATGTGCGCGCTGTCCAGGCCGTGGGCGCGCAGGGTGTCCCACTTGCCGGGGCTGGCCGTGGCGTACACCTCGGCGCCGAGGTGGCGGGCGAGTTGCACGGCGGCGCTGCCGACCCCGCCGGCCCCGGCGTGGATGAGCACGTTCTGCCCGGGGCGCAGGCCACCGAGGTCGACCAGTCCGTAGTACGCCGTCATGTAGGCGACGGAGACGGACGCGGCCTCCTCGAAGGTCCAGCCGTCGGGTATGCGGTGGACGGTGCGTTCGTCGGCGACGGTCACCGGGCCGAAGGCCTCGGTGGACAGGCCGAACACCCGGTCGCCGACGCGGTGGTGGGTGACGTCGGCGCCGACCTCGGTGATCAGGCCGGCGACCTCGCCGCCCAGTCCGGTCAGTCCGGGGACCAGGTCGAGGGCGACGACGACGTCCTTGAAGTTGATGCCGGCGGCGTGGACGGCGATCCGTACCTGCCGGGGTTCCAGGGGTGCGAGGAGTTCCGGGCAGGGCACGGCCGCGAGGCCCTCGATCGTGCCCGGCCGGGTGTTCTCCAGCCGCCAGGCGCGCTCACCGGACGGCGGGAGGATGGTCGTGCCGGGGTCCCAACGGGTCAGGCCGGGGATACGCAACATCCCTTCGCGCAGGGCGAGTTGTTCCTCGGTCGAGGCGAGCGCCGTGCCGAGCGCCACCGTGGACTCGTCGGTGGTGTCGAGATCGACGAGGCCGAAGCGGCCGGGGTGTTCGTTCTGTGCCGAGCGCAGCAGGCCCCATACCCCGGCCGCGGCGAGGTCGGTGACGTCCTCGCCGTCCACGGCCGCGACCGCACCGCGGGTGACGACGACGAGCCGGGTGTCGTCGAGCCGGGTGTCGGAGATCCAGTCCTGAAGCAGGGCGACGGTGTCGACCACCGGATCGCCGGTCCGCTCGGCGGTGCCGTCGCCGACGACGGACAGCAGCGCGGTGACGCCGGAGGTGTCCTCGGCGACGAGCGCGGCGAGTTCCGCCACGTCCGCCGCCCGCCCGGTGCCGGGCAGGGCGGCGGCGAGGCCCAGCGGGTCGCCGCCCAGCAGGACGCAGCGCGGTGCGGGCGTCTCCTCGTCGGTCCGCACGGTCCGCCAGTCGAGCCGGAAGAGCGTGTCGGCGCGCACGGCGGTGAGAGCGGACTCGGTCATCCGGCGGACGACGAGGGTGTCGACCGAGACGACGGGGTCCCCCGCCTCGTCCGCGAGCGTCAGCGTGAACTCGCTGTCGCCGCGGCGGGCGAGTCGTACCCGCAGCCGGGCGCAGCCGGTGGCGTGCAGCCGCACCCCGGTCCAGGAGAACGGCATGCCGACGCCGCCGCCGTCGTCGCCGTCCCAGGTGAACATGGCGTGCAGGGCGGCGTCGAAGAGCGCGGGGTGCAGGCCGAAGCGCTCGGCCGTGGAGTGCTGGTCGGCGGGGAGCGCCACCTCGGCGTAGACGTCGCCGTCCAGGTGCCACACCCGGCTCAGGCCGCGGAACTCGGGGCCGTACTGGTAGCCGGCCGCGGCCATGCCGTCGTAGAGGCCGGAGATGTCGACGGCCTCGGCTCCCTCGGGCGGCCAGACCCCGGTGAGCCCCTCGGCGGAGTCTGCGGAGTCTGCGACCAGGACGCCGGAGGCGTGCCGGGTCCAGACCGTGTCGGCGGTGGCGTCGTCGGGGCGGGAGTACACGCTCAGCGTCCGCGCTCCCGTCTCGTCGGCCGCGTCGACATGGGCCTGGACGACGACCGCGCCGGTGCGGGGCACGACGAGCGGTGTGTGCAGGGTCAGTTCCTCGATCCGGCCGCAGCCGACCTGGTCACCGGCGAGCACGGCCAGCTCCACGAAGCCGGTGCCGGGGAAGATCACCCGGTCGGCGACGCCGTGGGCGGCCAGCCAGCTCTGGGTACGCAGGGACAGCCGGCCGGTGAGGACGGCGCCGTCGCCGTCGGCCATCCGGACCAGGGCGCCGAGCAGCGGGTGGTCGACCGAGGACAGGCCGACCGAACCGACGTCACCGGTACGGTCGTCGGCCTCGGTCCAGTACCGGGTGCGCTGGAAGGCGTAGGTGGGCAGCTCCACGGTGCGGGCGCCGGTGCCGGCGAGCACGGCGGGCCAGTCGACGCGGACGCCGCCGAGGTGTGCCTTGGCCAGCGAGGTCAGCATCCGGCCGAGCCCGCCCTCGTCGCGGCGCAGGGACTCCACGACGACGCCGGGTGTCCCGGTGGCGTCGACGGTCTGCTCGACGGCCATGGCCAGTACGGGGTGGGCACTGGATTCGACGAAGGCGGCGTGACCTTCGGCGAGCAGGGCGCGGACGACCGGTTCGAAGAGCACCGGGGCGCGGGTGTTGTCGTACCAGTACTCGGCGTCCATGGTGGCGGTGTCCAGCAGGCCGCCGGTGACCGTCGAGTACATCGGTACCGTGCCCGTGCGCGGCCGCACCGGGGCCAGCAGCTCCAGCAGGCGCTCGCGCAGCGGGTCGACGAGGGGGCAGTGGGTCGGCACGGTGGCGGCCACGATCCGGGCGCGGACCTTGTCGCGGGTGCACTCGGCGACGAACTCGCCCAGCGCGTCCGAGTCGCCGGCCACGGCGACGATCCGGGGGCCGTTGACACCGGCGACGGACAGCCGGTCCGCCCACCTGGTCAGACGTTGGCGCACCTCGTCGGCGGGCAGTGCCACGGACGCCACGGCGCCCTTGCCCACGAGGGTGTCCGCCAGCAGCCGGCTGCGCAGGCAGATGACCCGGGCCGCGTCGGCGAGGCTCAGTCCGCCGGCGACGTGGGCGGCGGCGATCTCGCCCTGCGAACTGCCGACGACGGCGTCGGGCTCCACCCCGTAGGACCGCCACAGGGCCGCCAGCGACACCATGACGGTGAACAGGACGGGCTGGATGACCTCGATGCGTTCCATGGAGGGGGCGCCGGGCTCGTCGCGGAGCACGTCGAGGACCTTCCAGTCCACGAACTCCTCGATCGCCTCGGCACACTCGGCGGCCTTGGCCGCGAACACCGGGGAGCTGTCGAGGAGTTCACGGGCCATACCGGTCCACTGCGAGCCCTGGCCGGGGAAGACGAAGACGACCTTGCCCTCGGCGGGCGTACCGCGCAGCACTCCTTCGGCGGGGCGGTCGGCGGCGAGCGCGTCCAGGGCGTCGAGGAAGCCGTCCCGGTCGGCGGCGAGGACCGCGGCCCGGTGTTCCAGGCCGGTGCGGGTGGTGGCCAGGGAGAGGGCCACGTCGGCGTCGCCGGCCTCGGGCCGGGCCAGCAGGTGCTCGCGCAGGGCGCGGGCCTGGGCACGCAGAGCGGCATCGCCGCGGGCGGAGATCACCCACGGCAGCAGCGGCGGGGCAGCCGCCGTCTCGGGTGCCTCGCCCGGTGTCGGCTCCGGTGCGGGCGCCTCCTCGATGATGACGTGTGCGTTGGTGCCACTGATGCCGAAGGCGGACACCCCGGCCCGGCGCGGGATGTCCGAGGCGGGCCACGGGCGGGCCTCGGCGAGGAGTTCGACGGCGCCCGAGGACCAGTCGACGTTCGGGGTGGGCTCCTCGGCGTGCAGGGTCTTGGGCAGGATGCCGTGCCGCAGCGCCTGCACCGCCTTGATCACACCGCCGACGCCGGCCGCGGCACCGCTGTGGCCGATGTTCGACTTCAGCGAGCCCAGCCACAGGGGCCGGTCGGCGGTCCTGGCCTGGCCGTAGGTGGACAGCAGTGCGTCCGCCTCGATCGGGTCGCCGAGGCTGGTGCCGGTGCCGTGCGCCTCCACCAGGTCCACCTCGGCGGGCGACACGCCCGCGTTGGCCAGTGCCTGACGGATGACCCGCTGCTGGGAGGGCCCGTTGGGCGCGGTCAGGCCGTTGGAGGCACCGTCCTGGTTGACGGCGCTGCCGCGCAGCACCGCCAGCACCCGGTGGCCGTGCCGGCGGGCGTCGGAGAGCCGCTCGACGGCGAGGACACCGACGCCCTCGCTCCAGCCGGCGCCGTCGGCAGCCGCCGAGAACGCCTTTGAGCGGCCGTCGGGTGCCAGCGCGCGCTGCCCGGACAGGGCCACGTGGACCGCGGAGGTGGACAGCGTGGTCGCACCGCCGGCCAGCGCCAGGTCGCACTCGCCGCCCCGCAGCGCCTGGACGGCGAGGTGCAGGGCCACCAGCGAGGACGAGCAGGCGGTGTCCACGGTGACCGCGGGGCCCTCCAGGCCCAGGACGTAGGAGACACGACCGGACAGGACGCTGTTGGAGGTGCCGGTGGCGCCGTAGCTGTCCAGCCCGTCCGCGGAGGCGGCGAGCAGGGTGCCGTAGTCCTGCTGGTTGAGTCCGGCGAACACTCCGGTGCGGCTGCCGCGCAGCGCGTGGATGTCGAGGCCCGCCTGTTCCAGGGCCTCCCAGGAGGTCTCAAGGAGCAGCCGCTGCTGGGGGTCCATGGACTGCGCCTCGCGAGGCGAGATGCCGAAGAAGGCCGCGTCGAAGGAGGCGATGTCGTCGACGAACCCGCCTTCGCGGGCGTAGCAGGTGCCCGGGTGGTCGGGGTCGGGGTGGTAGAGGCCGTCCAGGTCCCAGCCCCGGTCGGTGGGGAAGGGGCCGACGGCGTCCGTCCCCTCCGCCACGAGCCGCCACAGGGCCTCGGGGGAGGTGACCCCGCCGGGGTAACGGCAGGCCATCCCGACGATCGCGATCGGCTCGGTGTCCCGCGCCTCCAGTTCGCTGACCCGCCGACGGGTGCGGTGCAGGTCCGCGCTGACCCGCTTGAGGTAGTCACGCAGCTGCTGCTCGTTGGTCATCGGGATTCAGTCCTCTCCGAGTTCCGCGTTGATGAAGTCGAAAAGCTCTTCATCCGTGGCGGAATCGAGCTTGCTGGTGATGTCGGTGTCCTCGGTGTCGCCGGCGGTGCGCTCGTCGGCGCTCCAGGCGGCGGCGAGGGCGCGCAGCCGGGCCGCGATCTGTTCGCGGTCGGCGGACCTGGCCGGCCCGGCCCCCAGCGCGGCCTCCAGGTGGTCGAGCTGGGTGAGCACGGGCAGCGGTGCCCCGGCGACGGACCGCAGCACCTTGCTCTCCAGGTGCTCGGCGAGGGCCGTCGCCGTGGGGTAGTCGAAGACCAGCGCGGCGGAGAGCTGGACGCCGGTCGCGGCGATCAGCGCATTGCGCAGTTCGACCGCGGTGAGCGAGTCGAAGCCCAGGTCCCGGAAGGGGAGTTTGGGGTCGATGGCGGTGTCGGCCGCGTAGTTGAGCACGGATGCCACATGTCGCTGGATCAGCTCAAGGAGCAGCTTGCGGCGCCCGCTCTCGGACTGCCCGGCCAGTTGCTGCGCGAAGGACTCCCCCGCCGTGTGGCCGCCGGCTGAGGCGGCCCGCCGCAGCGGGGCGCGGACCAGCCCGCGGAACGCGGCGGGCAGGGTCTGCTCTGCCGCCTTCCTGCGCAGGACTGCGGTGTCCAGGCCCATCGGCACCAGGGTCGCCGCGTCGGAGTGCCAGGCGGCGTCGAACAGCGCGAGCCCCTGCTGCGGGGTGAGGGCGACGACGCCGGACTGGGCCAGCCGCCGCCGGTCGACCTCGGACAGCTCGGCGGACATGCCGGCCGTGGTCTGCCACAGGCCCCAGGCGAGCGAGGTGGCCGGCAGGCCGGCCGTCCGCCTGCGGTGCGCGAGCGCGTCCAGGAAGGCGTTGGCCGCCGCGTAGTTGGCCTGTCCGGCGCCGCCGAAGGTGCCGACGCCGGAGGAGAAGAGCACGAAGCGGGACAGGTTCAGGTCGGCGGTCAGCTCGTGCAGATGCTGTGCGGCGTGGACCTTGGGCCGCAGGACGGTGTCGATCCGGTCGGGGGTCAGCGTGGTGAGCACGCCGTCGTCGACGACTCCGGCGATGTGCACGACGTCGGTCACCGGGTGCTCGTCCGGTACGTCGGCCAGGACCGCGGCGAGGGCCGCGCGGTCTGCGGTGTCGCAGGCCGCGAGGACCGCTTCGGCGCCCGACTCGGCCAGTTCCCGGACCAGTTCGGCAGCGCGCGGGTCGTCGGGCCCCTTCCTGCTGAGCAGCAGCAGACGGCGTACGCCATGGGCGCTCACCAGGTGCCGCACGATCTCGGTGCCGATGCCTCCGCTCGCGCCGGTGACCAGCACCGTGCCGTGGTCGGCGGCCGCCGGGCGGGGCTCCGGCCGTTCGGCGACCCGGGCCAGCCGGGGGACGAGCAACTCACCGTTGCGTACGGCGAGTTGCGGCTCGTCCTGGGCTAGGGCGGTGCCCACGGCCGCGGCGAGCAGGCCGGCGTCGGTGTCCCGGCCGCCGAGATCGGCCAGGACGAACCGGCCCGGGTGCTCGGCCTGGGCCGACATGAGCAGACCGCGGGCCGCCGCCTGGGCCGGGTCGACGGGGGTGGCGTCCCCGGTGGACACGGCCGCCCGGGTGACGAGGACGAACCGGGTGTCGGTCAGCCGCAGGTCCGCGAGCAGTTCCCCGACCCGTTCCAGGGTGCGCACAGTTGTGTGCCGTACGGACTCGATCGGGCCGCCTGGTTCGGTGTCCACGGGCACGACGACGAGGTCGCACGGGGCATCGAGGGAGGCGAGATCCGGGTGGGTCCGTACGTCGGCACCGCACTCTTCGAGGGCCCTGGCCAGGGCGTCCCCGGCGCCGCCCACCACGGCCCAGGTCGCGGAGGGGTCGGGGCGGGCGGCCGTCACCGGGGTCCAGACCAGGCGGTGGAGCGCGTCCGGAGTGGCTTCGGCGGCCGGGCGGGCCGCCGGGGGCACGGGCCGTACCCGGACCTCGTCCACCGTGAGCACCGGCTCGTCCTGCGGGTCCGACAGCAGCACCGTGACGGTTTCGGGGCCCGAGCGGGTCAGCCGGGCGCGCAGGGCGGTGGCGCCGGTGGCGTGCCGGGTCACTCCGGCGAAGCGGACGGGCTCCCCGGCCAGTTCGACGATCAGATCGCTCATGGCGGCCAGCAGTTCGGGATGCAGGCCGTGGCGGTCGGCGTCGGCCGCGTCGCTCTCGGTCAGCGCCAGGTCGGCGAACAACTCGTCCTCCCGGCGCCACACCGCGTCGGCTCCGACAGGTTCGGCGTCGGCGGGTGGCCAGTCGGCGGAGCCGGGAGCCGCGTCGGGGGCGGGCCGGGCGGGTGCCCGGCCGAGCGTGCCGGCCGCGACCCGGGTCCAGGAGTCCCCAGCGGCTTGGCCCGGGGCACCCACGTGGAGGGCGAAGTCCCGGTCGCCGTTCTCGTCGGAGGCCGTCACGACCAGTTGCAGCGGTGCCTGCGGGCCGCCGTGCGCCGCCGTGTCGAGGTCGAGCGCGGTGATCCGGTCGCAGTCGAGGCCGTCGCCCGCCCACAGCACCAGGTCCAGGACGTCCCCGCCGGACAGCGGCCGGGCCTCGTGGGTGCCGGGCAGGCTGCCGGTGAACAGGGAGCCGCCCGTCTCGGGCAGCGGTGTGGAGGCGGTGAGCAGCGGGTGCCCGGCGGCCGCCAGCCCCGCGCCGGCCAGTGCCTCGGCGCCCCCGGTGGGCGCGTCGAGCCAGTAGTGCCGGTGCTGGAAGGCGTAGGTGGGCAGGTCGACCCGGCGTGCCCCGGTGCCGCGGAAGAACGCCGGCCAGTCGACGCGTTCGGTCCGTGCGTGCAGCCTGCCGAGCGCCGTGAGCAGGGTTCGTACCTGGTCACGGTCCCGGCGCTGGGTGGCGATGCCGGTGGCGCGGGCGGCGGCCGACTCCTGCGCCATGGCGGTCAGTACGCCGTCGGGGCCCAGCTCCAGGAACGTCGTCACGCCCTCGTCGAGCAGGCTCCGCACCCCGTCCGCGAACCGCACCGGCTGCCGTACCTGCCGAGTCCAGTACGCCGGGTCGCACAGCTGCCCGGGGGTGGCGGTCTCGCCGGTGACGTTGGAGATGACGGGCAGTTCCGGCTCGGCGAAGGAGACGGCGGCCAGTTCGCGCTCGTAGGCGTCGAGCATCGGTTCCATCAGAGGCGAGTGGAAGGCGTGGCTCACGGTGAGCCGCTTCGTGCGCAGCCCGGCCTCGGCGAGCCGTGCGCCCGCGGCCGTGACGGCCTCCTCGGCACCGGACAGCACCGTGGCCGCCGGGCCGTTGACGGCCGCTACGGCGACCTCGGCGAACGCGTCGCCGAGCAGCGCGGCCACGTCCTCCTCGGCCGCGGCGACGGACAGCATCGCGCCGCCCTCGGGCAGTTCCTGCATCAGCCGGGCGCGGGCGGTGACCACTCGGGCGGCGTCGCCGACCGACCAGACCCCGGCCGCGTGCGCGGCGGCGAGTTCGCCGATCGAGTGCCCGAGCACCGCGTCGGGCCGTACGCCCCAGTGCTCCAGCAGCCGGAACAGCGCCACTTCCACGGCGAACAGCGCGGTCTGGGTGTAGAGGGTCTGGTCGATGAGCTCGGCCTCCGGCGTGCCGGGTTCGGCGAAGACGACCGGGCGCAGGGGGCGCGGCAGATGCCGGTCGAGCTCGTCGCACACCTCGTCGAAGGCGGCGGCGAAGGCCGGGAACGCGGCGTACAGCTCGCGGCCCATCCCGGCCCGTTGGGCGCCCTGCCCGGTGAAGAGGAAGGCGAGGCCGCCGTCGGCGCGTTCCTCGGCGACGGCGCCCGTCGACGAGTCGTCCAGGCCGGCCAGGCTCCGCCGCAGCTCGTCCACGTCCGCGGCGACGACGACCGCCGCGCGGTCCAGGACGCTGCGGGTGGTGGCGAGGGAGTGGGCGAGGTCGGTGACGGTGACGGTGTCGCTGTCGAGGAGGGCGGCGAGGCGGGCCGCCTGGTCGGGCAGGGCCTCCCGGGTGCGGGCGGAGAGGACGAGCGGAACGGGTACGCCGGTCCCGGCACGCATCGGATCCGGCTCGTCCGGTGCCTCCTGCGGGGACTCGGCCGGCGCCTCCTCCAGGATGATGTGCGCGTTGGTGCCGCTGATGCCGAACCCGGAGACCGCCGCGCGGCGCGGTTCGTCGTCGCGGGTCCAGGGCCGGGCCTGGACGAGCAGTTCCACCGCGCCGGAGGTCCAGTCGACGTGCGGGCTCGGGGCGTCCACGTGCAGGGTGCGCGGCATCACTTCGTGCCGCATGGCCTGCACCATCTTGATGATGCCGGCCGCACCGGCGGCGGCCTGGCTGTGCCCGATGTTCGACTTGACCGAGCCCAGCCACAGCGGGCGCCCGTCCGGGCGTCCCTGGCCGTAGGTGGCCAGCAGGGCCTGGGCCTCGATCGGGTCGCCGAGCGTGGTGCCCGTGCCGTGCGCCTCGACGACGTCGACGCCGGCCGTGGACAGCCCGGCGTTGACCAGCGCCTGCCGGATGACGCGCTCCTGGGCGGGGCCGTTGGGCGCGGTGAGCCCGTTGGAGGCGCCGTCCTGGTTCACGGCGGAGCCGCGGACCAGCGCCAGCACCGGGTGGCCGTTGCGGCGTGCGTCGGACAGCCGCTCCACCAGCAGCACACCGGCGCCCTCACCGAGGGAGAACCCGTCCGCGGCGGCGGCGAACGGCTTGCAGCGGCCGTCGGCGGCCAGTCCCCGCTGCCGGCTGAAGGCCACGAAGGAGGTGGGATCCGGCATGACGGTGGCACCGCCCGCGACCGCCAGGTCGCACTCGCCGTTGCGCAGCGCCTGCGCCGCCAGGTGCAGCGCCACCAGCGAGGACGAGCAGGCCGTGTCCACGGTGAGCGCGGGGCCCTGGAATCCGAGCGAGTACGAGATCCTGCCGGAGGCGACGTTGGAGGAGGCGCTGACCAGGTAGCCCTCCATGCCGTCCGTGGAGCCGCGCAGCCGGGTGCCGTACGCCTGGTCGGTCATGCCGACGTACACCCCGGTCCGGCTGCCGTGCAGCGACTTCGGGGCGATGCCCGCGCGCTCCAGGGCCTCCCAGGTCGTTTCCAGCAGCAGCCGGTGCTGCGGGTCCATGGCCTGGGCCTCGCGGGGGGAGATGCCGAAGAAGCCGGGGTCGAACTGGGCGGCGTCGTGCAGGAACCCGCCGTGGTTGACGTAGCTGGAACCCTGCTGATCGGGGTCGCTGTCGAGGAGGCGGTCGAGCGGCCAGCCCCGGTCGCCGGGGAACGGGGCGATCATGTCCGCCTCGTCGCGGACGGCCTGCCACAGCTCCTCGGCGGAGGTGATGCCGCCGGGGTAGCGGCAGGCCATGGCCACGATGGCGACCGGTTCGTCCTGATCGACCTGGACGACGACCTGTTCGGGCGTCTCGGCGGGCTTCTCGCCGTCCACGCTGCGGGACAGGAACTCTGCCAACGCGTCGATGGTCGGGTGGTCGAAGACCATGGTGGCCGGCAGCCGGACCCCGGCCACCGTGCTCAGACGGTCCCTCAGCTCGACCGCGGTCAGCGAGTCGAATCCGAGGTCGCGCAGGGCGCGGGTGGGGTCCACGGACTGTGCGTCGCCGTGGCCGAGCACCGCGGCGACGTGTTCGCGCACCAGATCACGCAGTGCCGTCGCCCGCTTGCCACCGGTCAGTCCGGCGAGCCGACGGGCCAGCGCGGACTGGCCGCCGGACGCGGCGGGTGCCGCGTCGAGCGTCTCGGTGCGTGCCTCGGGCAGCTCGTCCAGCAGACGGCTGGGGCGGCGAAGGGTGAACTGCGGTACGAAGCGGCTCCAGTCGACGTCCACGAGAAGGAGCGATTCCTCCCCTTCGGCGAGTACCCGGGCGAGCCCGCTGATCGCGAGGTCCGGGTCGACGAGGGGCAGACCCATGCGGGCCAGGGTGGCGCCGACGACCGGGTCGTCGATCATTCCGCCGCCGCCCCACGGGGCCCAGGCCACCGACACGGTGCGGACGCCGGTCGCGTGCCGGGCTTCCGCGCGGGCATCGAGGACGGCGTTGGCCGCCGCGTAGATTCCGTGGTCGCCGGCGCCCCACGAGGCGCTGATGGAGGAGAAGTAGACGACTACGTCGAGTTGGCCGGGGTCGAGCGCGGCCTCAAGGTTCTCGATGCCGGCCACCTTGCCGGCCATGGCCAGGTCCATGTCGTCGAGGTGGGCGTCGACGAGCGGTCCGAGTCCGCCTGCGCCGGCGGTGTGGATCACGGCGCCGATCCGGTCGCCGTCCCGCTGGATCCCGGCGACCAGGGCGGCCGCCTCGGCGGGCACGGCGAGGTCGCAGGAGAGCACGCTCACCCTGGCGCCGATTTCCGTCAGCTCGTCGACGAGGTCGTCCACTCCGGGGGCGGACGCGCCACGGCGGCTGGTGAGCACGATGTGCTCGGCGCCCTCGCGGGCCAGCCAGCGGGCGACGCGCCCGCCGAGCGCGCCGGTGCCGCCGGTCACCAGCACGGTGCCGCGGGGGGTCCAGCCCTCGCCGGCCGCGCTGCCGGGGGCGATGCGTACCAGCCTGCGGCCGAAGGTTCCGGAGGGACGCAGCGCCACCTGGTCCTCGCCGTCCAAACCGGCGAGGACGGACACGAGCCGCTGCGTCGTGCGGTCGTCGAAGGTGTCGGGGAGGTCGACGAGGCCTCCCCAGGTCTGCGGTGACTCCACGGCCGCGATCCGGCCCAGCGCCCACACGGCCGCCTGGAGCGGGCTCGCCGGGCCGTCGCTGTCGTCGGCGGTGGCGACCGCGCCGCGAGTGAGACACCACAGCGGCGCCTCGACTCCCGCAGCGAGGAGTGCTTGCAGCACCACGACGGTGAGGGCGGTGCCGAGGGGGACGACCGGCCGTTCCGGATGCGCGGAGGCATCGGTACCGGTCAGCGAGACCACTGCGGCCGGGACGGCTCCGCCGAGCGCGTCCCGGATCGCGGCCGCCAGGGTCTGCGGGTCGTCGCCGCTGCCCACGGTGACCACCGCGGTGTTCTGCGCCGCCTCGGTGACCGCGCGCATCGCGGCGACGACCACCGGGTCGTCCTCGGCGCCGGCGGGCCGTACCAGCAGCCAGGTGCCGGGCAGTTCGGCACCGGACCGTTCCGGCAGTTGCTTCCAGACGATGCGGTAGCGCCAGGAGTCGAGCACGCTCTGTTCCCTGCGGCCGCGCCGCCAGGCCGAAAGCGCGGGCACCAGGTCGCGCAGCGGCTGGTCGTCGGTGAGGTTCAGCGTGCCGGCCAGGGCGGGCAGGTCCTGCTGTTCCACGGCCCGCCAGAAGCCCTCGTCCACCGGATCCGAGGCGGCCGGACGGTTCGGCGGCCAGTAGCGGTCGCGCTGGAAGGCGTACGTGGGCAGCGGCACCGGCGGGGCCGGGTGGCCGGTGAAGGCGGCCGTCCAGTCCACCGCGACGCCGTGCACCCACAGTTCGGCGAGCGAGGCACGCATCCGCGTGAGTCCGCCTTGGTTGCGGCGCAGCGTCCCGGTCACCACTGGCTCCGTGCCGACGGCCTCGCCGATCTCGCTGATCCCGGCACCGAGGACCGGGTGCGGGCTGACCTCGACGAAGACGTGGTAACCCTGCTCGATCAGCGCGCTGACGGACTGGTCGAGCAGTACGGGCTCGCGCAGGTTGCGGTACCAGTACCCGGCGTCCAGTTCGGTGGTGTCCTGCCACTGGGCGGTGACGGTGGAGAAGAACGGGATGTCCGACGGCCGCGGCTCGATACCGGCGAGCACGCTGCGGATCTCGTCCTCGATCCGGGCCACCTGCGCCGAGTGCGAGGCGTAGTCCACCTCGATACGACGGGCCCTGACGTCCTGCTGACCGGCGTGCGCCAGGAGTTCGTCCAGTGCCTCCGGCTCACCGGAGACGACCACCGCGGACGGCCCGTTCACGGCGGCCACCGACAGCCTGCCCTCCCAGCGCGGCAGCCACCGTTCGGCCTCGGCCAGGGGTACGGCGACCGATACCATCCCACCGTCGCCCGCCAGCGCGCCGAGCGCCTTGGCGCGCAGCGCGACCACCCGGGCGGCGTCGTCCAGGGACAGTGCCCCGGCCACGCAGGCCGCGGCGATCTCACCCTGGGAGTGCCCGATGACCGCGGCGGGCCGCACTCCGTGCGAGCGCCACAGGGCGGCCAGCGACACCATGACCGCGAACAGCGCCGGCTGGACGATGTCCACCCGGTCCAGCGCGGTGCCCTCGCGCACCGCTGCGGTGAGGGAGACGTCGGTGTACGGCGCCAGTGCGCGTTCGCACTCGGCCCACCGGGCGGCGAAGACCGGGGAGGTGTCGAGGAGTTCGGCCGCCATGCCGGGCCACTGCCCACCCTGCCCCGGGAAGACGAGGACGGGGCCCCGGCCGAGCGGCCGTACGGCGCCGGTCACCACGGACTGGGCGGGCTCGCCTTCGGCCACCGCGCCCAGTCCGGCGAGGAGTTCGGCCGGCTCGCCGCCCAGGACGACGGCCCGGTGTTCGAGGGCCGCACGGGAGGTGAGCAGGGCGTGCCCGACTCGGCCGACCGGTATCTCGCTGTCGGCCAGGTGGGCGGCGAGGCGTGCGGCCTGCCCGCGCAGGGCGTCGGCGGAGCGGCCGGACAGCACCCACGGCACGGCGTCGCCGTCCGCACGGTGGTCGCCGCCCGGGTCCTCCGTGACGAGGGGGCCCTGTTCGAGGATGACGTGCGCGTTGGTGCCGCTGACACCGAACGAGGACACCGCGGCCCGGCGCGGCCGGTCGCTCCCGGGCCAGTCGCGGTTCTCGGTCAGGAGCTGGACCGCGCCCGCCGACCAGTCCACTTCGGGGGTCGGCTCGTCGACATGCAGGGTCCGGGGCAGCACCCCGTGCCGCATGGCCTGCACCATCTTGATCACGCCGCCGACGCCGGCCGCGGCCGCGGTGTGGCCGATGTTCGACTTCAGCGACCCGAGCCACAGCGGCCGGTCCGCGTTGCGGTCCTGCCCGTACGTGGCCAGTACCGCCTGGGCCTCGATGGGGTCCCCGAGCGCGGTGCCGGTGCCGTGCGCCTCCACGATGTCCACGTCCGCCGTGGCCAGGCCCGCGTGGGCGAGGGCTTGCCGGATGACCCGCTGCTGGGCGCCTCCGTTGGGCGCGGCCAGCCCGTTCGAGGCGCCGTCGGAGTTGACGGCAGTGCCGCGGACCGTGGCCAGCACGATGTGTCCGTTGCGCCGCGCGTCGGAGAGCCGCTCGACGAGCAGTACGCCGACGCCCTCGGCCCAGTTGGTTCCGTCGGCGCTCGCGGCGAACGCCTTGCAGCGGCCGTCCGCGGCCAGCCCGTCCTGCTTTCCGAAGTCCAGGAACGCGGCGGGTGTCGGGATGACGGCGACACCGGACACGAGCGCGAGGTCGCACTCGCCCTGGTGCAGCGCGCCGACGGCCGAGTGCAGGGCCACCAGCGAGGAGGAGCAGGCGGTGTCGATCGTCATCGCGGGACCCTGGAGGCCCAGCGAGTAGGCGATCCGGCCGGAGACGACGCTGGTCGCCGTCCCGGTCATCAGGTATCCGTCCGCCTCCGGCGCCCCGGCCAGCAGGGCACCGTAGTCGGAGGCCGCGGCGCCCGCGAACACTCCGGTGCGGCTGCCGCGCAGTGACGACGGGTCGATGCCCGCGTTCTCCAGGGCTTCCCAGGACACCTCCAGCAGGAGCCGCTGCTGCGGGTCCATGGCCAGCGCCTCGCGCGGGGAGATCCCGAAGAACGACGCGTCGAACTCGGCCGCGTCCGGCAGGAAACCGGCCCGCAGCGCCAACCCGGGAGCGGCCCGCCGCAGGGCGGCCAGGTCCCAGCCGCGGTCGGCGGGGAAGTCGTCGACGCCGTCGCGCCCGGAGTGGACCAGGTCCCACAGTCCTTCGGGATCGCGCACGCCGCCGGGATACCGGCAGGCCATGCCGACGATGACCACCGGGTCATCGACGTGCGCCGCATCGCGCGCGACCCCGGCCTCGTCGGGCCGTCGTCCGGTCAGCTCGGCCAGCAGATGGGCGACGACCTCGTCCGGCGTCGGATGGTCGAAGACCAGCGTGGCCGGCAGCCGCAGCCCGGTCTCGGCGGCGACCCGGTCGCGGAACCGCACCGCGGTCAGCGACTCGAACCCGGCGTCGCGGAACGGGCGCAGCGGGTCGATGGCGGCGCCGGACGCATGGCCCAGTGCGGCCGCAGCCTCGGCGAGCACCACCTCGCGCAGCCGGTGTTCGAGGTCGGCGGTGTCCGCGGCGGCGACGGCGGAGCCGGGCCCCGCAGGCGCCGCGGGCTCGGGCAGCGCCCGGACCTCGGGCAGGTCGGCGATGAGCGGCCGGGGGCCCCGCCCGGTGAGCACCGGGTGGGCCGCCGTCCAGTCGATGTCGGCGACGGCGAACACGGCCGCGTCGGCGTCGAGGGTCCGGCGGAGCGCGGACAGCGCGAGCTCCGGCGGCATCGGCAGCAGGCCGGGCACCGCCGGGCCCGCTGTGGCTCCGGCCCACGGGCCCCAGCCGACGCAGGTGCCGCGCCGGCCCTCGGCGACCCTGCGCTCGGCGGCGGCCTCCAGGGCCGCGTGCACGACGGTGTGCGTGATGTCCTCGGTGCCGCCCCAGGTGCCGGAGAGCGAGGACAACAGCACGAAGGCGTCCAGGTCCTGGTCCGCGTACAGCTCGGTCAGCCGTTCCACGGTGCTCAGCCGTTCGCCGACGGCGTGCGCCAGGACGGCCGGGTCGGCCTCGGTGACCGCACCGGCCGGGTCGATGTTGTCGAGGTGCACGACGGCGGTGACCGGTGTCGTGGAGGCAGGCGGCTCGGCGTTGGCGGCGTCCCACGGCGTGAGTGTGCAGCTGCCGCCCGCGCCGTCGATCACATCGGCGCCGGGCACGGGTGTGCCGGGCCGGTGGGCCAGGACAACGTGGCGTTCGCCGTCGCCGCTCAGCAGTCGCAGCAGATCGGCGGTGACGGCGGCGATGTCGCCGGTGACCAGGACGGTGCCGTCGGGGCGCCATGCGTGGCCGGGCAGGACGGGCGGCGCGGGCAGCAGCCGGCGGGCGTAGACCCCGCCGGGGCGTACGGCCAGTTCGTCGTCGTCCCCGGGTGCGGCGAGGACGGCCGCGAGCCGTCGCAGCGTGCGCGGGTCCAGGTCCACCGGCAGGTCGAGTACCCCTCCCCTGGTGTCCAGGGCACGGCCGAGGCCCCACAGCGTCGCCTGTGCCGCTCCCGTCAGGGCCTCCCCGCCCACCGAGACGGCCGCCCGGGTCGCGCACCACAGCGGCGCGCTCACACCGGCGTCGGCGAGGGCGTTGCGCAGGGTCAGTGCGGCTGCCACGGCTGGGCCGCCGGTCTGCGCGGGCAGGGTGAGGACACCGTCCAGGGGGTGTCCGGCGGGCAGCGCCACCGCGATTCGTTCCGTCAGGGCCGCGTGGTCCGCGGGCCCGTCCGGCAGCAGGATCGTGCGCGGTCCGAGCGCCTCGGCGACCCGTGCGCCGTCGGTGCCCTCGGGGGCGACGACAAGCCAGATGCCGGCCGGTCGCGCGTCGGTGTCCGTGCCGGTGAGCGGGGTCCAGCCGACGCGGTGGAGCAGTCGGTCCGTCTCGTCGGCGGGCCTCGGGCCCGGGGAGCCGGAGGCTGTGGCGGGCAGCCAGTAGCGCTCCCGCTGGAAGGCGTAGGTGGGCAGATCGGTGCGGTGGCCGCCGCGGGCGGCGAGCAGCGCGGCCCAGTCGAGCGTGATGCCCCGCACATGCAGCTCGGCCAGCGCGGTCAGCAGGGTGTCCGGCTCGGACCGCTCCCGCTGGAGGGCGGGGACGAGTGCCACGTCCAGGCCGAGGTCGAGGAAGGTGTCACGGGCCATCGCGGTCAGCACGCCGCCGGGGCCGAGTTCGAGACAGGCGGTGACGCCCTGGGCACCGAGGTACCCGACGCCGTCCGCGAACCGCACTGCGTGCCGTACCTGTCGCACCCAGTACCCGGGGTCGCGCAACTGGTCCGCGGTCGCCGCTTCCCCGGTGAGGTTCGAGACCACCGGCAGGGTGGGCTCACCGAACTCCACCCCTGCCAGTTCCCGTTCGAAGTCGGCCAGCATCGGCTCCATCAGCGCGGAGTGGAAGCCGCGCCGTACGGCGAGCCGCTTGGTCCGCAGCCCGGCCCCGCCGAGCAGTTCGTCCGCGGCGGCGATGGCGGTCCCGGTGCCGGACAGGACGACCGAGGCCGGCCCGTTCACGGCGGCGACGGCCACCTCGCCGAGGTCGCCGAGGAGTTCGGCGATCCGCTCCTCGCCGGCGGCCACCGAGAGCATCGCCCCGTCCTCGGGCAGCGCCTGCATGAGCCGCGCCCGGGCGGCCACCACCCGGGCGGCGTCGGGCAGCGACCAGACGCCGGCCACGTGCGCCGCGACGAGCTCGCCGATCGAGTGCCCGAGCAGCAGGTCGGGCCGGACGCCCCAGTGCTCCAGCAGCCGGAAGAGCGCCACCTCCAGCGCGAACAGACCGGTCTGGGTGAACAGTGTGTGGTCGATCAACTCCGCGTCGGGGGAACCCGGTTCGGCGAACACCACCGGCTTCAGCGGGCGCGGCAGATGGTCGTCGAACTCCGCGCACACCTCGTCGAAGGCAGCGGCGAACACCGGGAACGCGGCGTACAGTTCCCGGCCCGTTCCGGCCCGCTGCGAACCCTGCCCCGTGAACAGGAAGGCGACCGGCCCGGTCGGCGCGGTACGGCCCCGAACGACACGGGGATGCGCCTGCCCCGCCTCGATCGCCGCCAGACCGGCGAGCAGTTCCTCCCGGTCCGCACCGAGCACGACCGCCCGATGGGTCAGTCGGGCCCGGCCCGCGGCGAGGGACCAGGCGATGTCCAGCGGCCGTGGCCCGGCGGCGGCGTCGTCGGCGTACCGGTGCAGCCGCCGGGCCTGGCCGCGCAGGGCCTCCTCGCTCGCGGCCGACACCAGCCAGGGGACGGGGGCGGCCGGAGAGGGGTCCGCGGCCGGCTCGGGGGCGGGGTCGGCGCCGTCGGCGGCCGGGGCCTGTTCGAGGACGACATGGGCGTTGGTGCCGCTGATCCCGAAGGAGGAGACGGCTGCGCGGCGCGGGCGGCCGGTGTTCGGCCAGTCCTGCTCCTGTGTCAGCAGCCGTACGGCGCCTGCCGACCAGTCGACCTGGGGCGTCGGTTCGTCCACGTGCAGAGTGCGCGGCAGCAGTCCGTGCCGCATCGCCAGCACCATCTTGATCACTCCGGCCACGCCGGCCGCGGCCTGGGTGTGGCCGATGTTGGACTTGACCGAGCCGAGCCACAGCGGCTCCGCGTCGGCCCGGTCCTGCCCGTAGGTGGCCAGCAGTGCCTGCGCCTCGATGGGGTCACCGAGGCGGGTGCCGGTGCCGTGAGCCTCGACCGCGTCGACCTGGCCCACGCTGAGCTGTGCGTCGGCGAGCGCCTTGCGGATGACGCGGCGCTGGGCGGGCCCGTTGGGGGCGGTCAGGCCGTTGGAGGCGCCGTCCTGGTTGACGGCGGTGCCCCGGATCGTGGCCAGGACGGGCAGGCCCTGTTCGCGAGCGGTGGACAGGCGTTGCAGGAGGAGGACGCCGACGCCCTCGCCCCAGCCGGTGCCGTCCGCCGCCGCGGCGAAGGCCTTGCAGCGGCCGTCACCGGCCATGCCGCCCTGCTCGGCCATCTCGGCGAACAGTTGGGACTCCGCCATCACCGCGGCGCCGCCGACGAGCGCGAAGGAGCACTCGCCGGAGCGCAGCGCCCGGACCGCGAGGTGCAGGGCGACCAGGGAGGAGGAGCAGGCGGTGTCGATGGTGATCGCGGGCCCCTGCAGGCCGAGCGAGTAGGCGATCCGGCCGGAGGCGACGCTGCTGGTGGTGCCGGTCAGTACCAGGCCCTTGACCTCGTCGAGCAGTTCGGCGTCGCGCGGGCCGTACTTCTGGTCGGCCATGCCGACGAACACGCCGCCGTCCGCGCCGCGCACCGCCGTGGGGTCGAGGCCGGCCCGTTCCAGGGTCTCCCAGGAGGTCTCAAGGAGCAGCCGCTGCTGGGGGTCCATCGCCAGCGCCTCGCGCGGGGAGATGCCGAACAGGCCGGCATCGAAGGCGGCCGCGTCGCCGAGGAAGCCGCCGGCCCGCCGGAAGTCCCCGCGCAGGTGGTCGGTGCGCCAGCCGCGGTCGGTGGGGAAGCCGGAGATCGTGTCGGTGCCCGTGTGCACGCACTCCCACAGGTCCTCCGGGGAATCGATGCCCCCGGGGAAGCGGCAGCCCATGGAGACCACGGCGATCGGTTCGGCGGCGCCCGCCTCCAGTTCCTGCAGCCGCTGCCGGGTCCGCTTCAGGTCCGCGGTGACCCGCTTGAGGTAGTCGACGAGCTTGTCGTCATCCGCCACTGCACTCAACTCCGTATGTGTCCTAGGCAAGATCGCCGAATTCGCTGTCGATGAACGCGAGCACTTCCGCCGCGGAGGCCGTTTCGAGGGAGGACTCCTCACCGCCGTCCCGGGGCGAGCCGGCCTCGACCCGCCGCAGGATCCGGCGCAGTCGTGCGACGACTTCGCCGTGTGCTTCGGTGTCGGGCCCGATCGCCTCGACGCCGGCCTCAAGCCGTTCGAGTTCGCCCATGACCTGGAGCACCGGGTCGTGCTCCGCGGGGGCGGCGAGTTCCAGCAGGTGCTCGGTGAGCGCCGCCGGGGTGGGGTGGTCGAAGACCAGGGTCGCGGGGACCGCCAGGGCGGTGGCCGTCCGCAGGTGGTTGCGGAGTTCGACCGCGGTGAGCGAGTCGAAGCCCAGCGCCTTGAACGCCTGGTCGGGTTCGATGTCGTCGGCCGAGCCGTGGCCCAGTACGGCCGCGGTGTGCTCGCGCACCAGGTCAAGAACGAGCCGGTGGCTCTCGGTCGGGGACAGTCCGGCCAGCCGGTCCGCGAGCGCGGCCCGCTCCCCGGAGCCGGACGCCGTGCCCGGCGTGCCGGTGGCCGCCGTCCGCCGGACCCGGACGAGTTCCCGCAGTACGGCCGGGACCGGCTGGTCGGCGTACCGGGTGCGGAGTCCGGCCAGGTCGAGCCGGGCCGGGGTGAGGGCCGGGAGTCCGGTGAGCCGGCCGGTGTCGAACAGGGCGAGGCCGGTTTCCGTGCTGAGCGGGGCGACCCCGGCCCGGCTCATCCGCTGCCGGTCGCGTTCCTGGAGCCGGCCGGTCATGCCGCTGGCCTCGCCCCACAGTCCCCAGGCGAGGCTGGTCGCGGGCAGTCCCCGGGCGTGCCGGTACTCGGCGAGGGCGTCCAGGAAGGCGTTGGCGGCGGCGTAGTTGCCCTGTCCTGCCGCGCCGAGCGTGGCCGATGCGGAGGAGAACAGGACGAACATCCGGGGCGCGAGGTGCTCGGTGAGCCGGTGCAGGTTCCACGCGCCGCGCACCTTGGGGCGCAGTACGGCCGTGAGCCGGCCCCGGTCCAGTGCCGGGACGACTCCGTCGTCGGTGACGCCCGCGGCGTGCACGACACCGGCCAGCCGGTGCTCGGCGGTGAGGGAGTCCAGCAGCCGCCGTACGGCGTCCTCGTCCCCGGTGTCACAGGCCTCGACCCGGATCGTGGCGCCCAGTTCACCGACCTCGGCGCGCAGTTGGTCCACTTCGGGCGTCGTTGTGCCACGCCGGCCCGCGAGGGTGACGTGGCGCAGGCCGTGCTCGGTGACGAGGTGCCGGGCCAGCAGGGTGCCCAGGGTGCCGGTGCCGCCGGTGATGAGGACGGTCTCGCCGGGCCCGAAGGAGACGGCGGGGACGGTCAGCACCGCCTTGCCGGTGATCGCCGCCTGGCTCAGCGCGCGGAACGCGGCGGTGGCGTCCCTGACGTCCCATGTGGTGACGGGCAGCGGAGTCAGCTCGCCCGACTCGAAGAGCGGGACGAGACGGGCGAGGATCTCGGCGATGCGGTCCGGGCCGGCCTCGCCCAGGTCGAAGGCCCGGTAGCGCACGCCGGGATGGTCCGCGGCGATCCGCTCGGGGTCGCGCGGATCGGTCTTGCCCATCTCGACGAACCGGCCGCCGCGCGGCATCGAACGCAGCGAGGCGTCCACGAACTCGCCCGCGAGCGAGTTCAGTACGACGTCCACGCCGGCGCCGCCGGTCGCCGCCCGCACGGAGTCCGCGAAGTCCAGGGTCCGCGAGGAGGCGATGTGTGCCCGGTCGAGGCCGCCCGCGAGCAGGGTGCCCCACTTGGGTTCGGAGGCGGTGCCGAACACCTCGGCACCGAGGTGCCGGGCCAGCTGGACGGCGGCCATGCCGACGCCACCGGCCGCGGCGTGCACGAGCACCGACTCGCCCGCGGCCAGCCCCGCCAGGTCCACCAGTCCGTAGTAGGCGGTCAGGAAGGCGACCGGCGTGGCCGCGGCCGTCTCGTACGTCCAGCCGTCGGGTATCCGCGCCAGCACCCGCCGGTCGGCCACCGCGACGGGCCCGAACGCGCCCGGGACCATGCCCATCACCCGGTCCCCGGGGACCAGGCCGGTGACGCCGGGCCCGGTCTCCAGGACGACGCCGGCGCACTCGGTGCCGAGATCCGCGTCGCCGGGGTACATGTCCAGGGCGATCAGGACGTCCCGGAAGTTCATTCCGGCGGCGCGGACGGCGATCCGCACCATGCCGTCGGCGAGCGGCTCCGCGACCGCGGGGCACGGCACCAGGGCGAGGTTGTCCAGCGTGCCCGGGCCGGTGCTCTCCAGCCGCCAGGGGGCGGACCCGGAGGGCACGGCCAGGGTCGGTCCGGTGTCGGGGCGGGTGAGCCGACGGGCGTACAACATGCCCTGTCGTACGGCCACTTCGGGTTCGGCGTGGTGCAGGGCCGCGGCGATGTGGGCGGGGTCCGGTGCGGCGTCGTCGAAGTCGACCAGGGTGATCCGGTCGGGGTTCTCGGTCTGCGCCGAGCGGACCAGTCCGGCCACCGCAGAGTGGGCGAGGCCGAGGGGCTCCCCGGAGCCGGTGGCCGCCGCGTACTGCGTGCCGATCACCAGGTGGCAGTCGGCGAGCCGGTCGTCGCCCAGCCACTGCTGGAGCAGGTCGAGGGCCCACTCGGCGCCGACCCGGGCCGCTTCCGCGGGGTCGTCGGCGGTGTCCTGCGGGCAGCGGGCGAGCACCGTTCCATCCGGCGCCTCCTTGCCGTCCGCCACGGCCGCGGCGTACGCCTCCAGGTCCGGGTGGTGCCGCCAGGCGCCCGGCACCGGTTCGCCGACCAGAACGCAGGTGGCGAGGTCCGGTGCCGTCTCGCCGGTGCCTTCGAGCGGCACCCAGCGGGTGGTGAACAGCGCGTCGTCGAGGACCGGCGCACCCTCGCGCAACCGCTCCGGCGAGAGCGGGCGCAGGACCAGCGAACCGATGGAGACCACCGGCCGCCCGGCCGCGTCGGCGGCGTCCAGGGTGACGGTGCCGTCCTCGGCCAGGACCAGGCGGACGCGCAGCAGATCCGCGCCGACCGCGTGCACCCGCACCTCGCCCCAGGAGAACGGCAGCCGGGCCGAGCCGGGCTCGTCCGTGGCCCGTGCGGCGGGCCCCATCGCGTGCAGTGCGGCGTCCAGCAGGCCCGGGTGGATGCCGAATCCGTCGGTCTGCTCGGCGGGCAGGCTCACCTCGGCGAAGATCTCGTCGCCGCGCCGCCAGGCCGCCCGCAGGCCCTGGAAGACCGGCCCGTAGGCGAAACCGGCGTCGACGAGTCCTTCGTAGAAGCCGTCCATGGCGACGGGCTCGGCTCCCTCGACCGGCCAGGTGCCGAAGTCCGTGGGTGCCGAAGGTGTGCCGGAGTCCTCGGTCGGGGCCAGCAGTCCCTCCGCGTGCCGGGTCCAGCGCGTGTCCTCGTCGTCCGGCTGTGCGTACACGGCGATCGGACGGCACCCGGTGTCGTCGGGCGCACCGAGTACCAGCCGCAGCCGCACCGCGGCGTTCTCGGCCAGCGCCAGCGGCGTGGCCAGGGTCAGTTCGCGCAGCGTGCCGTAGCCGACGCGGTCGCCCGCCCAGCAGGCGAGGTCCACGAACGCGGTGCCCGGTACGAGCACGGTGCCGAGCACCATGTGGTCGCCCAGCCAGGGATGCGTCGCCAGGGAGAGCCTGCCGGTGCACAGCACCTCGTCGCCCTCGGGCGAGGGCACCCACGCCGTGAGCAGCGGGTGACCGGCCTCGGCCAGCCCGGCCGCCGCCAGATCTCCGGCGTCCGCGACCCGCTGCGGCCAGAAGCGCCGCCGCTGGAAGGCGTAGGTGGGCAGCTCGACCCGGCGTGCACCGGTACCGGCGAACGACGCCGACCAGTCGACGGCGGCACCCTCCGCCCATACACTCCCCAGCGCCCTCAACAGCGAGACCCGCTCCGGGTGTTCAGCCCGCAGGACGGGCACGCAGACAGCGCGGATGCCGCTGTGGTCGAGGGTCTCCTCGGCCATCGCGGTCAGCGTGCCGCCCGGCCCCAGCTCCAGGAACTTGTCCACACCCCGGCCCAGCACAGCCGTGACACCGTCGGCGAACCGGACCGCCTCACGGACATGCCGCACCCAGTACTCCCGGGTCGTCAGCTCCTCACCCGCGATCCGGCCGGTCAGATTGGAGATCAGCGGTATCCGCGGCACACGGAACTCCACCGAACCCAGCACCCCGGCGAACTCCGCCAGCATCGGCTCCATCCGCACCGAATGGAACGCATGACTGACCGTCAACCGCTTGGTCCGCCGGCCTTCCTCCGCGAAGCCCTGCGCAAGCGCGACGACCGGTTCCTCATCGCCGGAGAGCACCAGCGACCGCGGACCATTCACCGCCGCCACCGACACACCCGCCGGCAACTCCGGCAGTTCCTCCTCCGTCGCCTGCACGGCGAGCATCGCACCGCCGGTGGGCAGCGCCTGCATCAGCCGGCCACGCGCCGCCACGATCCGGCACGCATCCTCCAGCGACCACACCCCGGCCACATACGCCGCGGCCAGCTCACCGATCGAATGCCCCAGCAGCACATCCGCCCGCACACCCCACGAACCCACCAGCTCGAACAGCGCCACCTCCAACGCGAACAGACCCGCCTGCGTGAACACCGTGCGGTCCAGGCCGGCGCCATCGAACACGACGTCGCGCAGCGCCCCGGGCAGCAACCCGTCGAACCCGGCGCACAACTCGTCGAAGGCAGCCGCGAACACCGGGTAGGCCTCGTACAACTCCCGGCCCATACCGGCACGCTGAGAACCCTGCCCGGAGAACAGGAACGCCGTCCCGCCCTCGCTGACCGGACCACGTCCGCCCAGCGACTCCAACTGACCCAGGAAATCCGCCTGTTCGCGCCCGACGAGCACCGCCCGGTGCTCCAGCCCCGCACGAGAGGCAGCAAGCGAGAAACCCACATCAACCGGCCGGAGGTCAGTGGCACGCACATGCTCGGCCAGCCGCCGCGCCTGCTCCCCCAACGCCTCCGCCGACCGCGCGGAGACCACCCACGGCACCAGCCCGGGGACTTCACCCGGAGCAGCAGGCTCCTCGGCCTCCGGCGCCTGCTCCAGAATCACGTGCGCATTGGTGCCGCTGATCCCGAACGCCGACACGCCCACTCGCCGCGGACGGCCCGCACCCGGCCACTCCCGCGCCTCGGTCAGCAACTCCACCGCACCCGCCGACCAGTCCACCTCGGACGTCGGCTCATCCACATGCAACGTCTGCGGCAGCACACCGTGCCCGAGGGCCAGCACGGACTTGATCACACCGGCCGCACCCGCGGCCGCCTGCGTATGACCGATGTTGGACTTCACCGACCCCAGCCACAGCGGCCGGTCCCCCGCACGCTCCTGGCCGTAGGTGGCCAGCAGGGCCTGCGCCTCGATCGGGTCGCCCAGCACCGTGCCCGTACCGTGCGCCTCCACCAGGTCGACGTCTGCGAGTGTCAGGCCCGCGTTGGCGACCGCCTGTCGGATCACGCGCTGCTGCGAAGGGCCGTTCGGCGCGCTCAACCCGTTCGACGCACCGTCGGAGTTCACCGCCGAGCCCCGCACCACCGCCAGCACCTGGTGGCCACGCCGCCGTGCCTCCGAAAGGCGTGTCAGCACGAGGACGCCGACGCCCTCGCCCCAGCCCGTGCCGTCGGCACCGGCCGCGAACGCCTTGCAGCGGCCGTCGGGTGCCAGACCGCCCTGGCGAGCGAAGGCGTCGAAGGCGTCCGGGGTGGCCATCACGGCGACGCCGCCGACGAGGGCCAGGTCGCACTCGCCGCCCCGCAGCGCCTGCGCCGCCAGGTGCAGGGCCACCAGGGACGACGAGCACGCCGTGTCCACCGTCAGCGCCGGACCCTCCAGGCCCAGGGCGTAGGCGATCCGGCCGGACAGCACGCTGCCGACCGCACCCGTGAGGGCGTAGTCCTGGCCTCCGTCCAGGGAGGTGAGGAGGGTGGCGTAGTCGTGTGAGCCGGCGCCGACGAAGACGCCGGTGCGGCTGCCGCGCAGGGACAGGGCATCCGTGCCCGCCCGCTCCAGCGCCTCCCAGGAGGTCTCAAGGAGCAGCCGCTGCTGCGGATCCATCGCCAGCGCCTCACGCGGCGAGATCCCGAAGAACGCCGCGTCGAACTCCGCCGCGTCCGGGAGGAATCCTCCCGTCTGGGAGAACGGGGCGTCGGGCGCGATGTCCCAGCCGCGGTCGGCGGGGAAGTCCCCGATGCCGTCCTTGCCCGCGGCGATCAGGTCCCAGAGCTTCTCGGGCGTGGTCGCCCCGCCGGGGTAGCGGCAGGCCATGGCGACCACGACGACCGGGTCGTCGGTGACGGGCGCGGGCGCCGCGGCGGCGGACACGGCCGGGGCGTCCTCCCCGAACAGCAGGGTGCGCAACCGTCCGGCGGTCGCGACGGGCGTGGGGTGGTCGAAGACGAGGGTGGCGGGCAGGCGCAGGCCGGTCACGGCGGTGAGCCGGTTGCGCAGTTCGACGGCGGTCAGCGAGTCGAATCCCAGGTCCTTGAAGGGCTTCGACGGCGTGATGGCCTCGGCGCCGGTGTGGCCGAGGGCGGCTGCCGCCGCGGCCCTGACCAGGTCCAGCAGTTCCCGGTCGCGTTCGGCGGCAGGCAGCCGGGACAGCCGTCCGGACAGGTCGGACAGGTCGGCGGCCGGTTCCGCGGTGGTGGTGCGGGCCGCCTCGGGGATGTCGTCGAGCAGCGGGCGCGGGCGGGCCGCGGTGTAGGCCGCGGCGAAGCGTTCCCAGTCCATGTCGGTGACGGTCAGGGCGGCTTCGTCGTGGTCGAGGGCCTGCTGGAGCGCGTCGATCGCCCGGTCCGGGTCCATCGAGCGCACCCCGCCGCGGGCGAGTTCGCGCGCCAGGTCGTCGTCGACCATGCCGCCACCGGCCCAGCTGCCCCACGCCACCGACGTGGCGGCGAGTCCGCGGCGGCGCCGGTCGGCGGCGAGCGCGTCGACGTAGGCGTTGGCGGCGGCGTACGCGCCCTGGCCCGCGCTGCCCCAGACGGCCGCGCCGGAGGAGAAGAGGACGAAGGCGTCGAGGTCGCGTCCGGCGAGCAGTTCGTCGAGGTTGCGGGCGCCGGCGGCCTTGGCCGCGCACAGGTCCGCCACCTCGGCCAGGGTGGTCTCGGCCAACAGGGCGTTGCGGCTGATGCCCGCGGTGTGCACCACGGCGGTGACCGGGAACCGGTCGGGCACCTCGGCGAGCGCGGCGGCGAGCTGGTCGCGGTCGGCCACGTCACAGGCGGCGATGGTCACCTCGGTGCCCAACGCGCTGAGTTCCTCGGCCAGTTCGGGAGCGCCGTCGGCGGCCGGGCCGCTCCTGCTGGTCAGCAGCAGGTGTCCGGCGCCCGCGTGGGCGAGCCGGCGGGCGACCCGGGCACCGAGCGCGCCGGTGCCGCCGGTGACGACGACGGTGCCGTCGGGCCGGGGGCGCCAGGGGCGCCGTACGGCGGACCGGTCCAGGGGGGCACGGACCAGCCTGCGCACTTGGAGGCCGGCGGGGCGCAGGGCGTACTCCTGCTCGTCCGCGTCGGCGGTGAGCGCGGCCCGCAGGAGGCCTGCGGCGCGGTCGTCGGGTTCGGCGGGCAGATCGACCAGACCGCCGAAGCGCTCGGGGGTCTCCAGGCCCAGCACCCGGGCCAGTCCCCACAGATGGGCCTGGTCGGGGGCGGAAACCTGGTCGGAGCGGCCGGTGCCCACGGCGCCCTGGGTGAGGCACCAGAGGGGCGCGTCGATGCCTGCCTCCCGCAGCGCGGTCAGCAGGGCGAGGGTGTCCGCGATGCCCACCGGTACGGCGGGGTGCTCCGGATGCGGCCGGTCGGCGAGTCCCAGCAGGGACACCACGCCGGTCCAGGCGTTGTCCTCGGACGTGCGCGGCCGGGCCCGGACGTCCGCCGGGGTCACGACAGTGGTGGTGTCCTCACCGAGCGCCGTACGCGCCCACCGGGCGACGGGCCCGTCGGGTTCGTCGGTCACCAGCAGCCAGTCGCCGGTCAGGGCGGCCGGGACGGTAGGGGCCACCGGCGTCCAGGTGACGCGGTAGCGCCAGCTGTCGACCAGCGCGGAGTCCTTCTGCCTGCGGCGCCAGCCGGACAGGGCGGGCACGAACTCGGTCAGCGACCGGCCGTCGGGGAGGGCGAGTTCGGCCGCCACGGCGTCCAGGTCGCCGCGGTCCACGGCCTGCCACAGCGGGGTGTCCTCCTCGACGCCACCACTGGTCCCGGCGGGCGTCCCGACCGGCTCGGGCCAGAAGCGGCTGCGCTGGAAGGGGTAGGTCGGCAGCTCGACCGGGCGGGTGCCGGTGCTGCCGAGCACCGCACGCCAGTCCGCGGGCGCGCCCCGTACGAACGCCTCGGCCAGCGAGAGCAGGAATCGCTCGGGTCCGCCGTCGTCCCGGCGCAGGCTGCCCACGGCGGCGGCGACGGTGCCGGTCGCGTCGATGGCGTCCTGCACGGCGGGGACGAGTACCGGGTGCGGGCTCATCTCCAGGAACACGTCGTGGCCCTGGGCGAGGAGCTCCTCGGTGACCGGCCCGAACAGCACGGGCTGCCGGAGGTTGCGGTACCAGTACGCGGCGTCCAGGTCCGCGGTGTCGAGCCGGGCGCCGGTCGTCGTGGAGTGGAAGGGGATCCGGCCCGAGCGCGGTGCGACCCCGGCCGCCAGCTCGGTCAGCCTCGACTCGATGCGCTCCACCTGAGCGGAGTGGGAGGCGTAGTCGACGGGGATACGACGGGCGCGCACGCCCGCCGCCTCGCACTCGGCGAGCAGTTCGGCGAGCGCCTCCGGCTCACCGGCGACGACAGTGGAGTGGCGGCTGTTGTTCGCCGCGACGGAGATCCTGCCGTCCCAGCGCCGGATGCGTTCCTGCGTGTCGGCCGGGGACAGCCCCACCGACATCATGCCGCCCTGCCCGGACAGCTCGTCGGCGATCAGCCTGCTGCGCAGCGTCACCAGCGCGGCGCCGTCCTCCAGGGTCAGCCCGCCCGCGACGCACGCGGCGGCGATCTCGCCCTGCGAGTGCCCGACCACGGCGGCCGGTTCGACCCCGCAGGAGCGCCACAGGCCGGCCAGCGACACGCTGACCGCCCAGGAGGCGGGCTGGAGCACGTCCACCCGGTCCAGGCCGGGCGCGCCGTCCGTCTCGTGGATCACCTCGGTCAGGGACCAGTCGGTCAGGGGGGCCAGCACCTCGGCGCAGCGGTCCATCCACTGCGCGAACACCGGCGACGACTCCCACAGCCGGGCGGCCATGCCGGGCCACTGGGCGCCCTGGCCCGGGAAGACGAAGACGACCCGGCCCCGGGTGTCGGCGGTGCCGCGCACCACGCGCGCGTCCGTCTCCCCACGGGTGAGCGCGGCGAGCGCGGCCTCGCGGTCGGCGGGCCCGTCGGCGAGCAGGACCGCACGCTCGGGCCACAGCGTCCGCGTCGTCACGAGGGACCGGCCGACGTCGGCGGGTGCCGCCTCGGGCAGCCGTACGAGCAGTTGGTCCGCCCGGGCGGCCAGGGCCGGGGCCGACTGGGCGCTCAACACCCAGGGCAGCACGGGGGAGTTCAGCGCAGGAGGCTGCTCGGCTGTCACCACGTCGAGCACGGGGGCCTGTTCCAGGATCACATGCGCGTTGGTCCCGCTGACGCCGAAGGCGGACACGCCCGCCCGGCGCGGCCGGTCCACGTCCGGCCACGGCCTGGTCCCGGTCAGCAGTTCCACCGCTCCCTGGGACCAGTCGACCTCGGGAGTCGGCTCGGGGGCGTGCAGCGTTCGCGGCAGCTGCCCGTGCCCCATCGCGAACAGCATCTTCAGTACGCCGGCCATGCCGGCCGCGGCCTGGGTGTGCCCGATGTTCGACTTCACCGACCCGAGCCACAGCGGCCGGTCGGCGGGCCGGTCCTGGCCGTAGGTCGCGAGCAGCGCCTCCGCCTCGATCGGGTCGCCGAGCCGGGTGCCCGTGCCGTGCGCCTCCACCGCGTCCACGTCGGACGGCAGGCAGCCCGCGTCGGCCAGCGCCTGTCGGATGACGCGCTGCTGCGACGGGCCGTTCGGTGCGCTCAGACCGTTGGACGCGCCGTCCTGGTTGACCGCGGTGCCGCGGATCACGCCGAGTACGTCGTGTCCCAGGCGTCGGGCGTCGGAAAGCCGCTCCAGCAGGACGGTGCCGACGCCCTCACCCCAGCCGGTGCCGTCCGCGTCCGGGCCGAACGCCTTGCAGCGGCCGTCCATGGCGAGGCCGCGCTGCCGGGAGAACTCCGGGAAGATCTCCGGCCCGGACATCACGGTCACACCGGCCGCGAGCGCCATGTCGCACTCGCCCGCGCCCAGCGCCTGCACCGCGAGATGCAGGGCCACCAGTGAGGAGGAACAGGCGGTGTCCACGGTCATCGCGGGGCCTTCGAGCCCGAGGGCGTAGGCGATGCGGCCGGAGAGCACGCTGGACGCCGTACCGGTCAGCACATGCCCTTCGACCTCCGAGGAGCCCAGCAGGGTGGAGTAGCTCTGGCCGTTGGAGCCGACGAAGACGCCGGTACGGCTGCCGGCGAGCGAGGCCGGCACGATGCCCGCCCGCTCCAGGGCCTCCCAGGAGGTCTCCAGGAGCAGCCGCTGCTGCGGATCCATCGCCAGCGCCTCACGCGGCGAGATCCCGAAGAACGCCGCGTCGAAGTCCGCCACGTCCGTGAGGAATCCGCCTTCGCGCACGTAACTGGTGCCGGAGTTGGCGGGATCCGGGTGGTAGAGGCGGTCGAGGTCCCAGCCGCGGTCCTCGGGGAAGGGGCCGATGGCGTCCCCGCCGTCGAGGACGAATCGCCAGAGCTCCTCCGGGGTCCTGACACCGCCGGGGAACCGGCAGGCGGCCGACACGATCACGACCGGATCGTCCTGGGTGCGCACGGCTGTCGTCCGCTGCTCCCCGGCACTCCCGGTCCGGGTGCCTTCCACCACGGCCGTCAGGTGCTCGACGAGCCTGCCAGGAGTGGGATGGTCGAAGATCAGGCCGGGCGGCAGCCGCCTGCCGGTGGCCGCGGCGAGCCGGTTGCGGAACTCCACGCCGATCAGCGAGTCGAAGCCGAGCGCACGGAAGGTGCGGTCCTCCGGTACCCGGTCCGCACTCGGCAGGCCCAGTACGGCGGCCACCTCGGTGGCCACCAACTCGCCCAGTGCTCCGCGCAGTTCATCGCCACCCAGCCCGCCGAGCCGGTCCGACGCGGGCGCCGTGCCGCGTTCGGGCTCGTGTCGGCGGGCCCGGCGCACCTCGGGGACACCGGTGAGCAGCGGGCTCGGCCTGCCCGGGCCGAAGCCCGCGGCGAACCGCTCCCAGTCGACGTCGGCGACGGTCACCTCGGCCTCGCCGTCGGCGACCACTCGCCCGAGGGCGGCCAGGGCGGCGGCCGGTTCAAGGGGCACCAGCCCGGTCCGCGCAAGCCGCTCCCGGGCCACGTCGGTGTCGGCGGCCATGCCGGCACCGGCCCAGGAGCCCCAGGCCACGGCCGTCGCGGGCAGGCCGAGCCGGGCCCGGTGGACGGCAAGGGCGTCCAGGTAGGCGTTGGCGGCCGCGTAGTTGCCCTGCCCGGCCAGCCCGACCGAGCCCGCGAAGGACGAGAACAGGACGAACACCGACACGTCCAGGTCCCGGGTGAGTTCGTGCAGGTTCCACGCCCCGGTCACCTTGGGCCCGGCGACCGCGGCGAACCGGTCGGGCGTGAGCGCGTCCAGCACTCCGTCGTCCAGGATGCCCGCGGCGTGTACGACGCCGGTCAGCGGCCGGTCGGCGGGCAGCCCCGCGATCAGCCCCGCCAGCGCGTCCCGGTCGGTCACGTCGCAGGCGGCGACGGTCGCCTCGATGCCCGATTCCCTGAGGCGCGCGGTCAGTTCCACGGCCCCCTCGGCGTCGGGTCCGCGCCGGCTGGTGAGCAGCACATGCCCCGCGCCCGCCCCGGCCAGCCACTGAGCGAGGTGCGCACCCAGCGCCCCGGTCCCGCCGGTCACCAGCACGGTGCCTTCGGCGGGGAGGCGGACGGCGGTGCCGTCGGCGGAGGGCGCCGCTGCCGCCGTGTCGTCGGTACGCGGGCGCGCTACGGCCCGGCACAGCCGTCGGGCGAACAGTCCGGCGGCCCGCACGGCCATCTGGTCCTCGCCCGCCGCACCCGTCAGACCGGCGCACAGACGCTTCAGCGCCAGGTCGTCCAGTACGGCGGGCAGATCGACGAGACCGCCCCACCGCTCCGGGTGCTCCAGTGCCGCCACCCTGCCCATGCCCCAGACCTGGGCCTGCGCCGGTGCGGGCAGCGGCTCGGAAGGACTCACCGACACCGCGCCCCGAGTCAGACACCACAACCGTCCGGCCCCGCCGACGTCGGTCAACGCCTGCAGCAGCACGGCGGTGGCCGCGGCACCCGCTGACGGCCCGCCGTCGAGCGCGAGCAGCGACACCACTCCCCCGGCGTCCTCGCCGAGCGCGGCCCGCAGCAGGTCCGCGAATTCGGCACGGTCGGGTGCGGCGGTGTCGACCTCGACCGTCACGGGCCGCGCACCGTGGTCCCGGAGTGCGGCGGTCACCTCTCGTACGAGATCGTCGTGCTCCCCGGCCACGGGCACGACGACGGCCCAACCGCCGCCCAGCGAGGGACGGGAGCCGTCCGGCACGGAGGCCCACTCGACGCGGTACCGCAGCGGATCCGCGGGGGACGCGGACGACGGCGCGGTCGGCTCCAGCCAGTAACGGCGGCGTTGGAAGGCATAGGTGGGCAGCTCGACCCGGCGGGCTCCGTGCGGAGCGAAGAAGGCGGCCCAGTCCACGGTCGCTCCGGCGGCGTACAGACGACCGACGGCGCTCACGGCGGTCCGGTCCTCCGGCTGGTCTCCCCGGAGCACGGGGACGACGCTCACTCCGTGCTCTCGGCCCTGCTCGGCGAGGGTGTCGTGGGCGAGCGAGGTCAGGGTGCCGTTCGGGCCGAGTTCGAGGTAGTGCCGTACGCCCGCGCCATGGGCGGCACTGACGCCGTCGGCGAACCGGACCGCCTCACGGACGTGCCGCACCCAGTACTCCGGGGTCGTCAGCTCCTCACCCGCGATCCGGCCGGTCAGATTGGACACCACCGCGATCCGCGGCGCACGGAACTCCACCGAACCCAGTACTCCGGCGAACTCCGCCAGCATCGGCTCCATCCGCG
>NZ_JAQMYP010000071.1 GCF_028369295.1 Streptomyces sp. HD | reverse complement strand
GGGGGGGGGGTTGGGGGGGGGGGGGGGGGGGGGGGGGGGGGGGGGGGGGGGGGGGGGGGGGGGGGCGACGTTGGGGGGGGGGTTTTCACAAACCCCCCCCCCGGAGACGGCGCCATGGACCCCGCTCGGGTCCACGGCTGCCGGCCGGGAGCCGTCCCTCCCGGCCGGAGATCAAGTGCCGTACAGAAACGGGGAGTTACTGTGCGGCGATCCGCGCCAGCCGCTGCGCCTGCTCGCGTGTCGAGCGGGCGATCGCGTCCTCGTCGGCCGTGAGCAGCCGCCCGTCCTCGACGATCTGCCGGCCGTTCACGAACGACGCGGTGACCGGGGCCGCCGCGCCGAAGACCAGCGCGGTCACCGGGTCGGCGATGGAAGCGTGGGCGAGGGTGTCCAGCTTCCACAGCACCAGGTCGGCGAGCTTGCCGGGCTCAAGGGAGCCGATCTCGGCGGCACGGCCGAGCACCTGGGCACCGCCGCACGTGCCGAGGCGCAGCGCCTGTCGGGCGTTCAGGGCGGCCTCGCGGTGGGCGCCGAGGCGGTTGATCAGCAGGGCGTTGCGCAGTTCGGTGTGCAGTTCGCCGGACTCGTTGGACGCGGTGCCGTCGACGCCGAGGCCGACCGGGACGCCGGCCGCGAGCATGTCGGGGACGCGGGCGATGCCGGCGGCGAGGCGGGCGTTGGAGGACGGGCAGTGGGCGACGCCGGTCTTCGTGCGGGCGAAGGCGGCGATGTCGGAGTCGTTCATGTGGACGCAGTGCGCCATCCACACGTCCTCGCCGAGCCAGCCGGTGGACTCGAAGTAGTCGGTCGGGCCCATGCCGAACAGTTCGTGGCAGAACTTCTCCTCCTCCACGGTCTCCGAGCCGTGGGTGTGCATGCGCACCCCGAGGCGGCGGGCGAGCTCGGCGCCCTGCCTGAGGAGTTCGGTGGAAATGGAGAAGGGGGAGCAGGGGGCGACGGCGACCTGGGTCATCGCGTCGAAGGAGGCGTCGTGGTGCTGCTTCACCGTCTCCTCGGTCCCGGCGAGGGCGCCCTCCAGGGTCTCGACGGCGAAGTCCGGCGGCAGTCCGCCGTCCTTCTCGCTGCGGTCCATGGAGCCGCGGGCGAGGGTGAAGCGGACGCCCATGTCACGGGCGGCGCCGATGACCGCGCCGGACAGGTCGCCGGAGCCCTGCGGGTAGACGTAGTGGTGGTCCATGGCGGTGGTGACGCCGCCGCGGGCCATCATCGCCAGCGAGCCCTGCGCGGCGGAGCGGACCATCGGCTCGTCGATGCGCGCCCAGGTCGGGTAGAGGGCGACGAGCCAGTTGAAGAGGTTGTGGTCGGTGGCCAGGCCCCGGGTGATCCACTGGTAGAAGTGGTGGTGGGTGTTGATCAGGCCGGGGGTGACCAGGTGCCCGGTGGCGTCGATGCGGCGTACGACGTTCTCCAGGCCCTCGGGGGTCCTGCCCGCGCCTAGCGACTCGATGCGGTTGTCCGCGACGACGATGTGGCCCGTGGCGTACTCGGTGTCGTTCGCGTCCACCGTCGCGATCGAACTGTTCTCGATGACGATGCGCTGGGCTGCTGCCATGATTCCTCCTTTGCGCTGTTGTGGAGAGGGCACGGCAGGACCCGGGAGTTTTGAGTACCGCGGCCGGATCGGGGGCGTCACCGGCCGCGGGTGCCGATATGTGCAGTTACTACAGGTTGGTGAGGTCCACCGGGATCTTCGGCTCGCATCCGTCCCGCAGAATGGTGGCCTCGATCAGGCCGTACGGGCGGTCGGCGGCGAAGTACACCTCGTTGTCGTTCTTCAGCCCGAACGGCTCCAGGTCCACCAGGAAGTGGTGCTTGTTCGGGAGGGAGAAGCGGACCTCGTCGATCTCGCTGCGGTTGTTGATGATCCGCGAACCCATCTGGTACAGCGTCTGCTGCAGCGACAGGGAGTAGGTCTCGGCGAAGGCCTGGAGCATGTGCTTCCTGGTCTGCTCGTAGGACTTCTCCCAGTTGGGCATCCGCTGCTCGTCGTCGCTCCAGTTGAACCGCCAGCGGCCGGAGACCTGGGTGGCCAGGATGCGGTCGTACGCCTCCGGGAGCGTCGTGTACTTGTCCTTGACGTAGCCCCAGAACTCGGAGTTGGTCGAGTTCATCACGACGAGGTCCTTGAGGCCGGAGACGACCTCCCACTTCTCACCGTCGTAGGTGATCTGGGTGACCCGGGTCTCCTGGCCCTTGCGGACGAAGGAGTGCTTGACCTCGTCGGCGCCGATGAACTGGGAGTTGGCGTCGGACGCCTCGATCCGCTCCCAGGCGTACTCCTCGATGCGGATCCGGGCGATCTTGATCGGCTCCTGGCTGGTCACGAAGTGCCGGGCCAGGTGGATGCCGAACTGCTCGGCCGACTCGATGCCGTGCTCCTTGGCGAACGCGTACACCGTGTTCTTGGTGGTGTCGGTCGGCAGGACGTTGGCGTTGGAGCCGGAGTAGTGGACCTCGTCCATGTCGCCGGAGAGGGCGACGGAGACGTTCAGGTCCTTGATGTGGTGGGTGGCGCCGTCCCGCGTGATCTTTACGACTCGGTTCTCGGCCTTGCCGTACTGGTTCTGTCCCAGGATCACAGGGCGGGCAGGGCGGGAAAAGTCGGTCATGTGTCTGCTAGCTCCCTCGGTATACGGAGTAGCCGAACGGGTTGAGCAGCAGCGGTACGTGGTAGTGCTCCCCGGGCTTCACGGCGAAGGTGATCGCCACCTCGGGGAAGAACACGGCACCGCTGTCCCGATTCGCGGGGGCGTCCTGCTGCGCATCGGCTTGCTTCTTCTCGAAATACGGCTCCACCGCGAAGTCGAGCCGTACGTGGGTGGTCCCCTCCGGCAGCGCCGGGAGGTCCTTGCACCGCCCGTCCGCGTCGGTCGCGGAGCCGCCGAGTGCCTGCCATCCGGCATCCCGGCCGCTGCGGGCCGCGAGCTGGACGGCGACGCCCTCGGCGGGGCGTCCGACGCTGGTGTCCAGGATGTGCGTGGACACGGAAGCGGTGGTGCTGGTGCTCATGGGGTCAGGCTTCCTCTTCGACGATGCGGGCGAGCCGGATACGGTTGATCTTGCCCAGCTCGGTGCGGACGATCTCCCGCTCCTGCTCCGGCGAGTTGCCGATCCGTTCCCTGACCGCGTCGCGCATCTGCTCACCGGTCCGGCCGGTCGCGCAGATCAGGAAGACATGGCCGAACCGGTCCTGGTAGGCCAGGTTGAGTTCGAGCATCTCCGCCTTGAGCTCCTCGGAGGCGCCGGCCATGCCGCGCTGCTCCCGGGCCGAGGTCGGGTCGCCCGGCTTGGGGCGGCCGATCGGCGGGTGCCCGGCCATGGCCTCGGCGAGGTCCTCGGCGGTCAGCTCGGCCATGGCGGCGTCGCTGGTGGCGTAGAGGTCACCGACGGTGGCGTAGGGGCGGGCGGCGAGCAGCCGCTTCACCCAGGCCGTGGCGGCGCACGCCTCGTGGAGAGCGGCGTGGGCCGCGTGCTCCTCCAGGGCGTTGAACCGGGCCAGGCCCGGGGGCGGGGAATTCGACGTCACGGGAGCCTCCGTGGCCGCGAAGGGCCTTCGTACTGAACGGGCGTGCCGATAGCTAACGCCCTACGACGACGAGACGTCAACACTTTGTTGAAAATTCCCGATGCCGAAACCCGCGGGAACGGAACCCGAGCCGAAGCCCGGAGCCGAGACCCGGAGCCGAAACCCGGGGCCCGAACCCCTGACAGGTCCGTCTCAGGGATTCTTCTCCCGGTTCAGATAGTTGTAGACCGTGAAGCGGCTCACCCCGAGCGCGCTCGCGACGGTCTCCACACCGTGCCGTACGGAGAAGGCGCCGCGCGCCTCCAGGATCCGTACGACCTCCTGCTTGGCCTTGCGGTCCAGGTCGGCCAGCGGCTTGCCCTTCCGGCGTTCCATGGCGGCCAGGATGTGGTCCAGGGAGTCCGCCAGCTGGGGCAGGCGTACGGCGACGACGTCCGTGCCCTCCCAGGAGAGCACGACGTCCTCGGGGCTCGCCTCGTCGGGCGGGAGTATCTCGCCGCCCATGGCGTCGACCAGCGGCTTCACGGCCGCGATGAAGGGCTCGTCGCCGGTGCCGGTCACTGCTCGCCCTCCCCGACCACGTTGACCTGGAGCGAGATCCGGGTGGCGCCGGCCTCCAGGCTCTTGCGCAGCAGGGCGTCCACGGCGGTGAGCACGACGTCGGCACCGCCCTCCGCCGTGTTGCCGAACGGGCCGACGTCCACCTCGTCGAGCTCGGCCGCCTCGATGACCTCGCGGGCGGCCAACGCATGCGCGGGCGCCACGTCGAGGTCGAAGGGCTCGGTAGTGAACTCCACTCTCAATCGCACGCGCTCAACCTAACGCGCTCGCGATTGTTCGGGCAGCCCCCGCACCACCGGCGCACCACCGGCCCGAAGGGGGCACCCCGAACCGGTCCTGTTCAGCAGATCCGCGGCAGCTGCTCCCCCAGCGGAAGATCGACCACCCGTGTCCCGCCCAGCCCGGTCCGGGCCACGACCATGCCGGGATGGGCCTCGACGGCCTCGCCGATGATCGCGGAGTCCGCGCCCAGGGGGTGGGCCCGCATCGCCTCCAGGACGGCGTCGGCGTGCTCGCGCGGGACGAAGGCCACCAGCTTGCCCTCGTTGGCGATGTACATCGGGTCCAGGCCGAGGATGGCGCAGGCGCCCGCCACGGCGGGCGGAACGGGAACGTCGCGTTCCCGGATGACGACCCCCGCGCCGGAGGCCACCGCGATCTCGTTGAGCGAGGCGGCGAGGCCGCCCCGGGTGGGGTCGCGCAGTACGTGCAGATCCGGGGTGACGGCGAGCATGGCGTCGACCAGGCCGCCGAGCGCCGCGCTGTCGCTCTCGATCTCCACGCCGAACTCCAGGCCCTCACGGACGCTCATGATCGCCACCCCGTGGACGCCGACGGCGCCGCTGACGATCACGACGTCACCGGGGACGACCCGCTGCGGACGCAGGTCGACGCCCGCCGGGACGACACCGATGCCGGCCGTGTTGACGTAGATCCCGTCGCCGTGTCCGGCCTCCACGACCTTGGTGTCGCCGGTCGCCACCTCCACACCGGCGGTGCGCGCGGCGGCGCCCAGCGCCTCGGCGACCCGGGTGACCGTCTCCAGTTCGACGCCCTCCTCCAGGATGAAGCCACAGGAGAGGTAGGCGGCCCGGGCCCCGCTCATGGCGAGGTCGTTGACGGTTCCGTTGACCGCCAGGTCGCCGATGCTGCCGCCGGGGAAGAACAGCGGCCGCACGACGTAGGAGTCCGTGGAGAAGGCCAGCCGGGCTCCGCCCAGGGAGAGGACGGCGGCGTCGCCCATCTGCGCGAGGGCCTCGCCGCCGTAGGCGGGGGCGAAGATCTGCTGGACCAGTTCCGCGGAGAGGGCACCGCCACCGCCGTGGCCCATGACCACGCGCGGCCGGTCACGCAGCGGGGCCGGGCAGGTCCAGGCCGTCACATCGAGGTCAGACAACGGGGCTCGCCTCCCGGGCGGTGGCGGCGGGCACGTCCAGCCGCCGGTACAGGTAGTACGCGGCGCAGGCGCCCTCGCTGGAGACCATGGTCGCGCCCAGCGGCGTACGAGGGGTGCAGAGCGTGCCGAAGGCGGCGCACTCGTGCGGCTTGAGCAGGCCCTGGAGGACCTCTCCGCTACGGCACTCGGCGGGCTCCTCGGTCCGGATCCCCTCGACCGAGAAGCGGTGCTCGGCGTCGTGGTCGCGGTACTTCGGGGACAGCCGCCAGCCGCTGCCGGGGATCACCCCGATGCCCCGCCAGGCACGGTCGGTGACCTCGAAGACGTCCTCCAGCATGGCCCGGGCGGCCGGGTTGCCCTCGGCGCGGACGGCACGGGCGTAGGCGTTGTCGACGGTGTGCTCGCCGCGCTCCAGCTGCCGTACGGTCCGGCGTACGCCTTCGAGGATGTCCAGCGGCTCGAAGCCGGTCACCACGATCGGCACCCGGAAGCGCTCGGCCAGCTCCGGGTACTCCGCCATGCCCATCACGCTGCACACGTGCCCGGCGGCGAGGAAGCCCTGTACCCGGCAGCTCGGCGAGGACATGATCGCCTCGATGGCGGGCGGGACGCGGACATGGGACACCAGCATGGTGAAGTTCTTGACGCCCAGCTTGCGGGCCTGATGGACCGTCATCGCGTTGGGCGGCGCGGTCGTCTCGAAACCGATGCCGAAGAACACCACCTCGCGGTCCGGGTTCTGCTGTGCGATCCGCAGCGCGTCGAGCGGCGAGTACACGACCCGTACGTCACCGCCCTCGCCGCGCACCTGGAACAGGTCCCGGCCGGTGCCGGGCACCCGCAGCATGTCGCCGAAGGAGCAGAAGATCACCTCGGGGCGGGAGGCGATCTCCAGCGCCTTGTCGATGACCTCCAGCGGTGTCACGCACACCGGACAGCCCGGTCCGTGGATCAACTCGACCTCGTCCGGCAGGAGTTGGTCGAGCCCGTGCCGGATGATGCTGTGCGTCTGTCCGCCGCACACCTCCATCAGCGCCCACGGCCGGGTCACCGTGGCCCGGATGTCGTCGAGGAGCCGGCGGGCCAGCTCCGGGTCCTGGAACTCTTCGATGTACTTCACTGGTTGCGCACCTCTTCCAGCGAGTCGACGCCCGCCTCCGCCGCCGCCATCTCCCAGGGGTCGCCGAACTCCTCCTGGAGCATGCCGAGTTCGGCGAACAGCTCCAGCGTCTGCTTCGCCGACTCCTCGTCCAGCCGCTGCAGGGCGAACCCCACGTGGACGATGGCGTACTCGCCGACCTGGAGGTCCGGCAGATACTCCAGGCACACCTCCTTGACCACGCCGCCGAAATCGACGGTGGCCATCCGGGTGCCGTCGCGTTCCTCGATGTCCAGCACTCTGCCGGGTACCGCCAGGCACATGGGCCTCTCCTCGCTGTGGGGTCGCGGGTCGCTCAGTCGTCGGTCGTCGTCCGGGCCAGGAGCCGGGCGGCCACCATCAGCTGGCCCAGCGCCAGGCCGCCGTCGCCCGGGGGCACCAGGTGGTGCCGCAGCACGGTGAAGCCGTCCTGGCGCAGTGCGGCCGAACAGGCGGAGGAGAGCAGCGTGTTGGCGAACACACCGCCCGTCAGGGCTACCGTGTCCAGCCCGTGCCGCTCCCGCGCCCGGACGCACAGCCGGTGCACCAGTGCGGTGACGGCGCGGTGGAAGCGGGCCGCCACCAGGGCCGGTCCGGCGCCCGCCCGCAGGTCGGCGACGATCGCCGTGAAGAGGGGTGCCGGGTCGGCCCGCACCGGGTCGTCGCCCCGGAGCTCGAAGGGGTACGCGACGGTGTCGTCGGCGGGCGCCCGCAGTGCGGCGGCCTCCAGCTCGACGGCGGCCTGCGCCTCGTAGCCGGCCAGCTGGCAGACCCCGGCGAGCGAGGACACGGCGTCGAAGAGCCGACCCATGCTGGAGGTCGGCACGCAGTTGAGGTCGCGGTCCAACTGCCGCTCCAGCAAGCGCAGTTCACCGGGCGGGCAGGCGGCCGTGCAGGCGAGGTCACCGGACCAGGTGAGGCAGGACGCGCGCAGCTGGGCCAGCGCCATGCGGTACGGCCTGCGCACGGCCGTGTCGCCGCCGGGCAGCGGGACGTACGCGAGGTGCGCGAACCGTCGGAAGCCGTCGTAGTCCGCGAGCAGGAACTCCCCGCCCCACACCGCGCCGTCGTCACCGTGGCCGGTGCCGTCGAAGGCGACGCCGATCACCGGCCGGGTGCCGTCGAGGCCGTGCTCGGCCATCGCGGCGGCGATGTGGGCGTGATGGTGCTGGACGCGTACGACGGCCCGGCCGGCCGCGTTCCGTTCGGCCCATCCGGCGGAGCGGTAACCGGGATGCCGGTCGCACGCCAGGCTCTTCGGCCGTACCCCTGTGATGGACTCCAGCTGCTGCACGGCGCCTTCGAAGGCGCGCTGCGTTTCGAGGTCGTCCATGTCGCCGATGTGCGCCGACAGCCAGGCCTGCCGTCCCTCGCCGAGACAGAAGGCGTTCTTCAGGTCCCCGCCGACGGCGAGGGCGGGGCGGACGGGCAGCGGGAGCGGGACCGGCAGCGGGGTGTAGCCACGGGAGCGCCGGACCACCAGCGGCTGCCCGTCGCAGACGCGGACCACGGAGTCGTCGCAGGGCACCTGGATCGGCCGGTCGTGCGTCAGCCAGGCGTCGGCCAGTGGCGCGAGCCGCTCCAGGGCGTCGACGTCGTCGGTGACGATCGGCTCGCCGGAGATGTTTCCGCTGGTCATCACCAGCAGCCGGGGGCCGCCCGGGTCGCCGGGCAGACCGAGCAGGAGGTGGTGCACGGGGGTGTACGGCAGCATCACGCCGAGGTCGGGGCTACCGGGCGCGACGGCCTCGGCGGGGCGCGGTGCGCCGTACGACGGGTCCGGGTGTCGCCGCAGGAGTACGACGGGCCGGACGGGGCCTTCGAGCAGGCCGCGTTCCTCGGGGCCCAGCCGGACGAGGTGCTCGATGTCGCCGACGCTTCTCGCCATGACGGCGAACGGCTTGTTCCCGCGCGCCTTGCGGTGCCTGAGCAGGGCGACCGCGTCGTCGTCGGTGGCGTCGCAGGCGAGGTGGTAGCCGCCGATGCCCTTCACGGCGAGGATCGCGCCGCGGGCGAGCAGGGCGCGGGCCTCGGTGACCGGGTCCGTCCCGGCGGTGCTCTCGGCCCCCGGGACGATCAGGCGCAGCCGGGGCCCGCAGGCCGGGCAGGCGACCGGCTGGGCGTGGAAGCGCCGGTCGGCCGGATCGCCGTACTCGCGGGCGCAGTCGGGGCACATCGGGAAGCCGGCCATCGTGGTGTTCGCCCGGTCGTACGGGACGCCGGTGACGATGGTGAAGCGCGGCCCGCAGTGGGTGCAGTTGACGAAGGGGTGGCGGTGCCGCCGGTCGGCCGGGTCGGCCAGTTCGGCGAGGCAGTCGGCGCAGGTGGCGGTGTCCGGGGAGCCCAGGGTGCGGGCCGGGCCGCCGACGCGGGAGGCGAGGATGGTGAACGCCTCGCCTCCGGCGGCGGGCAGCTCCTGATGGTCGACGGACTCCACCCTGGCCAGCGGCGGTGCCTGGAGCGCGAGCCGGTCGCAGAACCGGGCCACGGCCCAGGCGCTGCCCTCGACCTCGGCGATGACGCCCTCGGACGTGTTGGTCACATGCCCGACCAGGGCGAGTTCGGTGGCGAGCCCGTAGACGTACGGCCGGAAGCCGACGCCCTGCACGACTCCCCGGACGACCACCCGTCGGCGGTGCGGCGGGTCTGCGGCGACGGTGGGCGAGTCCGGCGGGGCGCTCACGAGCGGGTGGGGGCCGGGGCCACGGCGTCGGCTGCGGCTGCGGCTGCGGCTGGGTGCACGTGCGCATGACCGGCGTGTGCGTGCGAATGGCCGGTGTCTGCCGCCCCGGTATGCGTGTGGGGGTGGCCGGCGTCCGCCGTGCGGGCCATGACCGGTGTGTGCGCAGGGGTGCCCTCCGCCGCGGCGAGTGCCCGGTCGAGCAGTGTGCCGACGCCGCGCTCCCGGCGTGCCGAGGTCAGCACCACCTCCACCCCCGGGTTGACCCGCTCCACGTTCGCCCGGAACGCGTCCTCGTCGAACTCCACCGCGTCGGCGATGTCGGCCTTGGTGACCACGACCAGCTGGGCCAGGCCGAAGGCGGTGGGGTACTTGAGCGGCTTGTCCTCGCCCTCGGTGACGGAGGCGAGGACGACCCTCAGCGTCTCCCCCAGGTCGTAGGAGGCGGGGCAGACCAGGTTGCCGACGTTCTCCACGAACAGCAGCCGGGTGTCCTCGGGCAGCCATCCCTCCAGGTGACCGGCGAGCATCGCCGCCTCCAGATGGCACAGCCCGTCGGTGAGCACCTGCTTGACCGGAACGCCGGAACGCGCGAGCCGTGTTGCGTCGTTCTCGGTGGCCAGGTCGGCGGTGAGCGCGGCGACGGGCACGGACCGCTGCCGGGCCAGCAGGAGTTCGCGCTCCAGCAGCGCGGTCTTGCCGCTGCCCGGGCTGGAGAGCAGGTTGACGACCGTGGTGCCGCGGGACGCGAGGTGGGCGCGCAGCAGGTGGGCGCTCGCGTCGTTCTTCGCGAGCACGGCCTGTTGCAGGTCGACGACACGGCACATGGTTCAGCACTCCTCGGAGATCGGTTCGCGGGCGGCGTCCCCCCAGTGCACGTCGGCGATCTGCAGCTCCCGGCCGGAGACCAGCTCGACGTCGGCGCCGTCGCACTCGGGGCAGGTCAGCCGGGGCGGCATGCCGACGGCCCATTCGTGCGCGCAGGGCGTGCAGCGGGCCCGGCCGGGCACCGGCTCGGTGACCAGCTCGGCGCCCTCCAGCAGGGTTCCGGCGCAGGCGAGTTCGAAGCAGAAGGCGAGCGCGTCGGGTACGACACCGGCCAGTTCGCCCACTCTGAGCCGTACCGATCGCACGGCGCCGGCGTCCGGTGTCTGTGCGGCGGCCGTTTCCACCTGGTCGATCACGGCCAGCGCGATGGACATCTCGTGCATGGGTCCTCGTCCTCCCGGGGCCGGTCTTCATTAGAGACACGCGCCCCGGAAGCGACGGCCCGGCACGCCGTGGCCGGGGTGCCGGGTACACCGTTCGACGCAAGACCGCCGAGATGCGGGGTCACATCCGGCGGATCCGCAGGTAGCGCCTGAGGTCGGGCAGCACCTGCGCGGCGACGGCGGCCACAGCCGCCATGGCGGCACCGGCGGCCCCGGCAGCGACGATCTTCTTCATCCCGTCTCTCCTCATGTCGAAGCCTCGGCGCCCGGTGCCTGTGCGACAGCCGGCTCACCGCCCTGCAACAACTCTTCGATCAGCCGAACGGCCCGGGGAACGGCGTCGGACACCGGCGGGCTGAGCCCCATGCCCTCGTCGACCGAGGCCGGTTCGCATCCGACGATCAGGACCCGCCCCGGCGGTTGCCCGCCCGTGCCGGCGCAGAGGGTGTCCAGCAGCGCCAGGACGGTGTCGGGGGTCATACGGTGGCCGTCGATCGCGGGGACGTCCCCGGCGGCGCGGGAGCCGTCGTGCTCGATCACGTACAGCGTCCCGGGAGCCTCGCCGCGCGCCGTGGCGTCGACCAGGACGAGGGTGTCGTAGCCGTCGAGCAGCTGGTAGGCGAGGTGCACACCGCGTACGCCGATGTCCACGACCTCGATGTGCGCGGGCTGCCGCCGTTCGGCCAGCCGACGCGCGGTCTCCACGCCGAAGCCGTCGTCGCCGAGGAAGATGTTGCCGATGCCGGCCACCAGCGTCCGGGTCACCGGGGACCCTCCACGGGTACGACCTCGTCCGGCTGGAAGTACAGGTAGCGGCCCTGTTCTCGGCGGATGTCGGCGCCGGGGTCGCCGTCGACGGTCACCGCGAGGTGCACCGTGCCGTCGACATCGTGCAGTACGGCCTCGACGCTCGCGGTGCGGCCCTGGAGGAACAGGTCCTGGGCGTCGGTGTGCCGCAGGCCGGGGCGGAGTTCGACACGGCTTCCCTTGCCGACCGACCGGCCGTCGACCATGACGCGGTCCTGCTCGGGGTCGAAGCCGGCGTCGCTCGCCGGGTCCCACCAGGGGGTGTCGGGGCGCCGCACCCCGTACTCGTCGGGGAAACCGGCGGACTGCCCGGAGACCTCCCCCGGCTCCCCGGTGACCTCGCGCAGGCCGCGCACCGCGCCGTGCAGGCGTTCCAGGACCTCGGCCGGCATCGAGTCCGCGAGGTCGATGACCGCGGCGGCCCGTGCGTCGGTGCCGCGGGCCTCGCGTTTCTCCTCGTCGGTGAGGGCCGCGGTGCGCAGGGCGAGGATCTCGTCGATCTCGGTGGCGTCGTAGAGGGCGCCCGGGCTCTCGGGGGCGATCGCCGGGTGGTCCTCCAGGATGATCGGCGAGGACAGCACGAGGTCCGCGCGGCCGGGTTCGCCGGCGAGCACGGGCCAGGTGTGCAGATTGCGGCAGGCGGCGACGGCGCCCTTGGCCCACTCGGGGGGATCGGTCATCGACAGGAAGTTGCCGGCGTCGAGGGCCATGAGGAGGTGGGTGGCGACCAGGGAGTGCGGCAGCGCCGCGTCCCGGTCGGCGGCGTGGCCCTCCGGGGCCGTCCAGTCGGTGGTGTTCTCGATGACGGCGGTGAGCCGTGACACCCGGTAGGGCCCGTCGAGTTCGCTGGCGCAGAGCCGTACGACGCCGCTGACCTCGGCGCTGCGCCGGACCAGTCGGCCGACGGTCCGGCCCGCCGCGTCCAGAACGGGCTCGGTCTCCTCGACGGGGCCCCTGTGGAAGGGGAACTCGATGCCGTCGCCGAGCAGTTGCACGACCGGCACGACCAGCTCGACGCGCTCCTCGGCTCCCTCGTCCCAGGGCACCAGTACGCGGTCGTCCAGGCCGAGTTCGTCCACGGTCTCGAAGTCGCCGTCGGGCAGGACGCGTTGCACGGTGCGACGCCGGGCGTGCAGGAAGCGGACCTCGACCGCGAGGGTCGCGCCCGCTCTCGGCTCCATCAGGCACTCGGTGTGCTGGAAGTCGTGTTCCTCGCGCTCGGCGCCCCAGGCGGGCGGCACCAGCACGCCGAACTGCCAGCGCAGCCGGTTCTTGGCGGCCGAGGCGCGGTACGGGTAGAGCACATAGCCCTCGAAGAGCACGGCGTCGGCCACCTGCCGGGCGAGGGCGAGCCGCTCCTCGGTCTCGGGGGCGAACGCGGTCACGGTCACGGATCGGTCCTTCCGATGGTGGCGGTGAGTGCGCGCAGCGGGTCGTTGCCCTCGGGTGCGGGTGGGGCGGCGGTGGCCAGCAGCGCCTGCAGCGTCGCCTCCCAGGAGGGCAGCGCGTGTCGTGAGCGGTAGGCGAGCAGGGCGTCCATGGTGTCGCGCGGGAGCCGGATCCAGCCGCAGCCGGGGAAGTGCTGCTCGACCATCTCCCGCCAGGCGGCGACCGGCATCCGGTACGACGCCTCCCGGTCCCACGGCACGGGCTCGACTCGGAAGCCGCCGGTGCCGGTGAAGGCCGTACCGGAGAACAGCATCAGCAGCGGGACCTCGCCGTCGGTGAGGGCGTCCAGGTAGCGGGTGGCAGCGATGTCCATGTCGTAGGTGCAGGGGACGACGAGGTCGGTCTCGGTCTCGCCGGTGAAGCTCGGCACCATCAGCTGGACCTGGGCGAACTGCACGGGCTGGAGCGTGCTGCCCCAGCGGGAGCGCTCACCGAAGAGGTCGGTCAGGCCGTCGGCCTCGGCGGGGGCGTAGCCGCGGCGGGCGGGTTCGATACGGATCTGGCAGCGCAGCGCGAGGGCGTGCACGGGGGTGTCGCCGGACGCGGTGACACGCAGCCGGAAGACGAGGGTGGGCCCGGCGGCGTACCGGTCGGCACGGACGCCGACGCAGGAGAAGGAGAACGCGGTCACGTCCGCTCCGTCTCTTCCAGGGACGTCGGTCCGGCAACGCCCCCCAGGGGCGCGGGGCTGTATTTGATTTGCGGCTTCCGCCGCGTGGGCGCGACCGGCCACGACGGCGCAGCAGCCGAACGACTACCCGAAGCGGCACCTCCAGACCGGCGCCGGACGTCTGCGAAAAAGGCGTCCAGCGCACCCCGCGCCTCGGCCCCACCGTCAAAGCCCTGCCACAACATCCGCATCCGCCCGACGAGTTCGTAGCAGATGTCGATCGGCACAAGATGGCACTCGAACTCGTCACCGTCCCGCCGCAGCAACAGCGCCTCCACGTCGGGTCGCAGAAGCCCGGCGAGCCGACTGCCCCCGAGAATCTCCTCGAACGCGGCCGGTTCGAGTTCGCTCTCGGTCGCGCCGGCCGGACTGGGGTACAGGGCGACCAGCCGATCGAGCGCGGAGTTGCGGAAGAAGAAGGCGACACCGACCGGAATCCGCAGCGCCTCCCACACCCGCGCATCGAGGCGATGGTCGGGGTCGGTGAGATAGCGGGCCGGTACCGCGCGGAAGCGACCCGCGGCCCCCGGTTTCTCCATGAGCACCGCGCAGGCGGCGCAGACGCAGACCAGGGCGCGCTTCTCGGCGTCGACCATGTGGCGGTGGCCCTCGGGCACCACGACCGCGCACAGCTCGCACCGCTCGGGCTGCGGCGGACGCTCGGTGAGGAACCTCCGCAGGCCGACCGCGGCCCCGGTCACCGGGTCCCCGTCGACGCGGGACCGATCTGCAACAGGGTCGGCGCCTGCTCGACCTCGACGGCCGTGACCTCCGGAGCGAAGCACAGCAGCGCCGCCCGGGCGGCCTCGCGCGCATCCGTCCCGGAGCCACAGCCGCAGCCGGCGCTCGTCCCGGTGCGCAGCGTCAGGGTGCCGCTGTCCTCGTCGAAGCCCACGACGTCCAGGTCGTGCTCCCGTACGCTGTCGAGGGCCCGGCGGATCCGGGTGTCGCGGTCCTCGGGGTGCAGGTCGTGCAGGACGAGCAGGCTCGCGACGAGTTCGTCGCCGAGGAGCCGTGCCAGTGGTTCGCCGGGCGCGGCCGACAGCAGGTGCAGGGTGCGGGCCAGTCCGGAGCCGTAGAAGTCCATGAGGGACCGGACGAGTTCCTCGGCCGCGGTGACGGCGGCCGGGTTGCCGAGCGCGGTCAGCCGGTCGAGCACCTCCTCGATGCGGCGTCCGGTCTCCTCCGCGGTGACCGCCCGCGCCGTCGTCGTCGCGCTCATCCGCCCAGTCCGCTCAGGCCGGTGGGCACGTGCAGGCTCTTCACGGTCTTGCCGCCGCCGACGTACATGTGGACGCCGCAGGGCAGACAGGGGTCGAAGCTACGGACGGTGCGCATGATGTCGATGCCCTTGAAGTTCTCGGGGGTGTTCTCCTCGAAGATCGGGGTGTTCTGTACGGCGTCCTCGTACGGGCCCGGGGTGCCGTAGCTGTCGCGGACGCTGGCGTTCCAGGGGGTGGGCGGGTACGGGTGGTAGTTGGCGATCTTGCCGTCGCGGATCACCATGTGGTGGGAGAGGACGCCGCGGACGGCCTCGGTGAAGCCGCAGCCGATGCTCTCGTCGGGGACCTCGAACTTCTCCCAGGTCTGGGTGCGTCCGGCGCGGACCTCCTCCAGGCCCTTCTCGGCGCAGTGCAGGGCGACGGCGGCGGCGTACGCCTGGAAGTAGGTGCGCGCGCGGTTGCGTTCGAGCGCGTTGGACCACTGCGGGATCTTCCACTCGAAGGTGGTCTCCGGCTTGGTCATGGTGCGGGGCAGGTTGATGACCACGCTGTGGCCGGTGGCCTTGACGTACCCGATGTCGACGAGTCCGGACAGGGCCGTGGACCACAGGCGGGCGATGGGGCCGCCGCCGGTGTCCAGGGCGAGGTGCTCCTTGCCGTCCCACCAGCGTGGGGACATCACCCAGCTGTACTTGTCGTCGAAGTCGCGCTTCTGCGGGGCGGGGATGGTGTGCTGGTTCCAGGGGTGGCGCGGGTCGACCGGGTTGCCGAGCGGGTCCTGGGTGACGAACTGCTCCTGGCCCTCCCAGTCCTCGTAGTAGGAGCTGCCGAGCAGGATGCGGATGCCGAGGTTGATCTGCGTGAGGTCGTTGGTGACGAGCTTGCCGTCGACGACGACACCGGGGGTGACGAACATCTTCCGTCCCCAGTCCGTCATGTTGGCGTAGGTGAAGTCGCAGTACTCGGGGTCGTTGAGCGCGCCCCAGCAGCCGAGCAGGACGCGGCGGCGGCCGACCTCCTCGTAGCCGGGCAGGGCCTCGTAGAAGAAGTCGAACAGGTCGTCGTGCAGGGGCACGACACGCTTCATGAACTCCACGTACCGCATGAGGCGGCTCAGGTAGTCGGTGAAGAGCTGCACGGAGGCGACCGTGCCGACGCCGCCCGGGTAGAGCGTGGAGGGGTGCACATGGCGCCCCTCCATCAGGCAGAACATCTCCCGGGTGTAGCGGCTGACCTGGAGGGCCTCGCGGTAGAACTCGCCCTCCAGCGGGTTCAGCGAGCGCATGATGTCGGCGATCGTGCGGTAGCCGTGCTCGGCGGCGTGCGGGGCCTCGGTGCGCTCGGCGAGTTCGAGGACGCCTGGGTTGGTCTCCTTGACCATCTTCTCGCAGTAGTCGACCCCTACCAGGTTCTCCTGGAAGATGTTGTGGTCGAACATGTACTCCGCGGACTCGCCGAGGTTGATGATCCACTCACCGAGGTGCGGGGGCTTCACGCCGTAGGCCATGTTCTGCGTGTACACCGAGCAGGTGGCGTGGTTGTCGCCGCAGATCCCGCAGATGCGGCTGGTGATGAAGTGCGCGTCGCGGGGGTCCTTGCCGCGCATGAAGACGCTGTAGCCGCGGAAGACGGACGACGTGCTGTAGCACTCGGCGACCCGCTTCTGCTTGAAGTCGATCTTCGTGTGGATGCCCAGGCTGCCCACGATCCGGGTGATCGGATCCCAGGACATCTCCACCAGGCCGCTGCCGTCGCCGGCCGCCTTCGTCTTCGCTGCCATTGTCGTTTGCCGTGCCCTTCGTTACGCGGGGAGTTCGGGGTGGTGTGGTGTGTCAGGGGTGCACGAAGCAGAGGCGGATCAGGGGCGGCGGGGCGTCACCACGGGGGCCGGTAGCCGGTGGTGATCTTCTCTCCGGTACGGCGCCACTTGGGCTCCTTGTCCACCGTCCTGCCGGTGATGTGCCGCAGCCTGCGGATGACGGAGCCGTAGACGGAACTGCCCGAGACGGACAGCCTGGCGCCGGGGGGTTCGTCCATGAACGGCATGAACTTGTCGGGGAAGCCGGGCATGGTGCAGGCGATGCAGATGCCGCCGACGTTCGGGCAGCCGCCGATGCCGTTCATCCAGCCGCGTTTGGGCACGTTGCACTTCACGACCGGGCCCCAACAGCCCACCTTGACCAGACACTTCGGGGAGTCGTACGTCTCCGCGAACTCGCCCTGCTCGTAGTAGCCGGCCCGGTCGCAGCCCTCGTGCACGGTGGCCCCGAACAGCCACGTCGGACGCAGCTTGTCGTCCAGCGGGATCATGGGGGCGGCGCCGGTCGCCTGGTAGAGCAGGTAGGTGAGGGTCTCGGCGAAGTTGTCGGGCTGGATCGGGCAGCCGGGGACGCAGACGATGGGGATGCCCGCCTTGGACGTCCAGTCCCAGCCGAGATAGTCCGGGAGGCCCATCGCGCCGGTGGGGTTGCCGGCCATCGCGTGGATGCCGCCGTAGGTGGCGCAGGTGCCGATGGCGACGACGGCGAGGGCCTTGGGCGCGAGCCGGTCGATCCACTCGCTGGTGGTGATCGGCTGTCCGGTCTCCGGGTTGTCGCCGAAGCCGCACCAGTAGCCCTCGGGCTTGATCGCCTCGTTGGGGATGGACCCCTCGACGACCAGCACGAACGGGTCGATCTCGCCGCGCTCACCCTTGAAGAACCATTCGATGAACGTGTCCGCGCCGCCGACCGGACCGCACTCGAAGTCGATGAGCGGCCAGTGCACCTGGATCTTGGGCAGGCCCGGCAGGACACCGAGGACGATCTCCTCGATGCTCGGCTGCATGGCGGCTGTCAGCGCGACCGAGTCGCCGTCGCAGCTCAGTCCCGCGTTGATCCAGAGAATGTGGATCGGGGGTGTCTCTTCGGCGGGCACGCCTGTGGTGTCCGCCGCGCCGACCGTGTCCGGCGTCGCCTCAGTCATGGGACCGCCTCCGGGGACGTAAGGGATGAAGGCCCGCATATCGGGCCCTCGGATTCTTCGTATCAGCCGTTCGGTCGGGGTGAAACACGACCGTGGGCCATTCCGGTGACAAGGGCGGCAGAGGGTGGAGGACCGGTTTACGCAACCGGGCGGGGCGGAGCGAGGGCTGTCTGTCAGACCGGCCGCAGGTGCGTCGGGGTGGACCGGGGCCGTTCCTTGTGGACGAAGGCGCGGCGCAGGGCGTGGTACGGGGCGCCGGGGTCGTCGAAGGTGCGGCGCATGCGGGCCAGCTCCCGCTCCCGGAAGGCGGCGAGGGGCGTCGTGGCCTCCAGCCGGTCCAGGTCGCTCTTCTTGGCGGCGATCCGGGAGGCCGTCGCCGGCAGTGCCGCCAGCCGCGCCGCCAGGGCACCCACCTCACCCGCGAACTCGCCTGGACCGCAGTCGAGCACACGGTCGGCCAGTCCGAGGCTCAGGGCGCCCGCCGAGCTGACGGGCAGCGCCTCCCGCATCAGCCGTTCGGCCACGGCGGCGCCCACCCTGCGGGGCAGCGTGTACGTCCAGTACTCGGAGCCGTACAGCCCCATCAGCCGGTAGTGCGGGTTGAGTACGGCCCCCGAGCGGCACCACACCTCGTCGGCCGCGAGGGCGAGCATGACGCCGCCCGCCGCGGCGTTGCCGGTGACGGCCGAGACCACGAGCCGGTCCGTGGTGGTGAGGACGGCTTCGACCAGGTCGTCGATGGCGTTGATGTTCGCCCAGGACTCGGCGGCGGGGTCGGCGGCGGCCTCGATGACGCCCAGGTGGATCCCGTTGGAGAAGAAGTCCCGCTGTCCGCCCAGCACCAGCACCGACGTGGGGCGGGTGCACGCCTCCCGGTAGGCGTCCAGGAGGCGCCGGCACTGCTCGGTGCTCATCGCGCCGCCGGGGAAGGAGAACGTCAGGAAGCCGACGTTCCCGTCCTCCCGGTAGCGGATGTCCGTCCAGGTGCGTTCCCGAGCGCCGGGCAGCCGGGGCGGCGCATGCTCGGGCAGGGGCGGCAGCCGGTCCCCCAGGGCTTTCACCGCGGGGAGTTTGAAGGTGGGCGGCCCGCCGGGCAGCCGTCGGGGCCGCAGTTCGGGGATCCACACGGCGCCGTCCGTGGTGGCCCGGCAGATCGCCCCGGCCCGGGTGGCCAGGAGCTCGCCCGGGCGGCCGCGCAGCGCGCTCTCGGGGTGGCCGCCGTGCAGGTACCACTCACCGCCGAGCAGCACGTCCAGCACTCCGGGCTGCGAGTCCGCCGCCCGAAGCCTGCGCACGACGGTGTCCGTGGAGTCCATGGCCCAGTCGATCCGCCGGACACTCTGGTCGAGATACGGCCGGACGCACACGGGGACGCCGTCCGGGCCCGCCTCGTCCTGCCTGCGCGGAACGTATGTGCCGCCCGCGAAGCGCTCCACGGCGAGGAGAACGGCCTCGACCGCGGCGTCGGCGACCTCGCCCCGGTACAGCTCGCTCTTGGCCACCGGGGGAACCGGGCACGGCACCCAGGCCCACACGTCGCCCGCGTCCATCTCCGCGTCGGCCTGCAGGACCGTGACACCCCAGCGCTCGGCGCCCTCGTGGATCGCCCAGTCCAGGGAGGACGGCCCTCGGTCGCCCAGCGGACCTGGATGGACGATGAGGCAGGTGTGCGCCGCCCACACCTCTTCGGGGATCGCCGTCTTCAGCATCGGCGCCACGATGAGCTGCGGTCGGTGCCGCCGTACCGCGTCCGGCAGTGATCCCGCGGCCGGGCCGTCGCTCAGGCCGTCCGGCAGGGCGAGTTCCACCGCCACCCGGTGGCCGCGGTCGCGCAGCTCCGCATGGACACGCTGGGTGAGACTGTTGAACGCGCTGGCCACGAGCAGGATCTGCACGGCTGCCTCCGGCGGACGAACGGCGGCCGGGGTGACCGCCGACCGTGATCTTCGGCCACGCCTGCCCACCTGCCGGAGTGACAAACGGTGAGGTCATCCGAAAGCGGCGGGCGATCCGCCGACCGGCGTCACCGCGCGCCGGTGATGCGCTGCCAGACGGAGCGGGTGGCTCCGAACCCCGTCTCGTGGGTCCAGACGTGGGTGCAGGAGCGGCACTGCAGATGGAGCAGGCTACCCGTGTTGGAGAGCAGGTAGCGCCAGTGCTCGGAGCAGGTGCGGTCCTGCTCGCAGTCGCCGCAGCCCTGCCGGTCGTCACAGTTCGGGCAGGCCACCCAGGCGCGGCGCCCGATGTCCGCCTGCGGGTCACGTGGCAGCACGTCCGCCCCCTCTCGACGGGAGCACACCGGCCGCGACCAGTTCGTCGTGGATGCGCTGCTGCTCCGCGTCGAGCCCGGAGTACAGCAGTTCGTACGCCTCGTCCTCGCCGCGCAGCGCGGCGACGGGGTCCCAGTCCGGGCCGAGGGCGTCCAGGACGTGCGCCCGCCGGAGCATTTCGTGTGCGCTCAGATCGACGGAGAACTCGACCGGAGCGGAGCCGTGGGAGGACATGCAGTCGAACGTAGGTAAGCCTTCGTCGCCGCGGCAAGGCCGGGTGGGGGAAGTCACAGCAGGTCAGCGGTGGCGGCGGGGCCGGCTTCGCCGTCCGAGTTCGACGTTTTTGCGGGGCCCTCCTCTTGACAAGGCACGACACACGACGGCAATCTTCCATTAAGCAGAAACGAACTTCCGCAATACGGAATCTCGACACGGAAGGGAGCGCCGACCCTCATGGGATTTGCAGAGCAGCGCTTCAACGTCAACCTGTCGATCCTCTTCACGGAACTCCCGCTCCTGGAGCGCCCCGCGGCCGCCGCCGCGGCCGGCTTCACCGCGGTCGAGCTGTGGTGGCCCTGGGTCGACTCCCCCACCCCCGAGCAGTCCGAGCTCGACGCCCTGAAGAAGGCGATCGAGGACGCGGGCGTCCAGCTCACGGGCCTGAACTTCTACGCCGGCCGGCTGCCCGGCCCCGACCGCGGCGCCCTGTCGATCCCGGGCGAGGAGTCTGAGAGGTTCCGCGCCAACATCGAGGTGGCCGCCACCTTCGCGGCCTCGCTCGGCTGCAAGGCGCTCAACGCCCTGTACGGCAACCGCGTGGACGGCGTGGACCCGGCCGAGCAGGACGCGCTGGCACTGGAGAACCTGGTGCTCGCGGCCCGCGCGGCCGACCACATCGGCGCGATCCTGCTGATCGAGGCGCTGAACAAGCCCGAGTCGCCGCTCTACCCGCTGGTGAGCGCGCCGGCCGCGGTCGGGATCGTCGACAAGGTCAACGAGGCGACCGGACTGGGCAACGCGAAGTTCCTCATGGACCTGTACCACCTGTCCATGAACGGCGAGGACCTGCCGGCGGTGATCGAGGAGTACGCCTCGAAGACCGGCCACGTCCAGATCGCCGACAACCCGGGCCGCGGCGCCCCGGGCACGGGCTCGCTCCCCCTCGGGGACCTCCTCGACCAGCTGAAGAAGGCGGGTTACGACGGCTGGGTCGGCCTTGAGTACAAGCCGGGCGACCGCCCGAGCGCCGAGGCCTTCGACTGGCTGCCCCGCTGACCCCTTTTACCGAAAGGCACCACACCATGACCAACACGCTTCCCAAGGTCGCCTGGATCGGCCTCGGCATCATGGGCTCCCCCATGTCCGAGAACCTGATCAAGGCGGGTTACCAGGTCACCGGCTTCACCCTGGAGCAGGACAAGCTGGACCGTCTCACCGCCGCCGGCGGCACGGCCGCCGCATCGATCGCCGAGGCCGTGCGGGACGCCGATGTCGTCATCACCATGGTCCCGGCGTCCCCGCAGGTCGAGGCCATCTCCTACGGCCCCGACGGCATCCTGGAGAACGCGAGGTCCGGCGCACTGCTGATCGACATGTCCTCGATCACCCCGCAGACCTCGGTCGATCTGGCCAGGGCGGCGAAGGACAAGGGCATCCGCGTGCTGGACGCCCCGGTGTCCGGCGGTGAGGCCGGCGCCATCGAGGCCGTACTGTCGATCATGGTCGGCGGCGAGCAGGCCGACTTCGACCAGGCCAAGCCGATCTTCGACGCCCTCGGCAAGACCATCGTGCTGTGCGGTCCGCACGGCTCGGGTCAGACCGTGAAGGCGGCCAACCAGCTGATCGTCGCCGTGAACATCCAGGCGTGCGCCGAGGCCGTGGTCTTCCTGGAGAAGTCCGGCGTGGACCTCCAGGCCGCGCTGGACGTCCTCAACGGCGGCCTGGCGGGCTCGACCGTGCTGACGCGGAAGAAGGACAACTTCCTGAACCGCGACTTCAAGCCGGGCTTCCGGATCGACCTCCACCACAAGGACATGGGCATCGTCACGGACGCCGCCCGCAACGTCGGCGCAGCCCTGCCCGTCGGCGCCGTGGTCGCCCAGCTGGTCGCGGCCCTGCGTGCGCAGGGCGACGGCGGCCTGGACCACTCGGCCCTGCTGCGGGCCGTGGAGCGCCTGTCCGGCGCCGAGGTCTGACCCACCCGAGACTTCCGGGCGGCGCCCCGCTGACACCTGTCCTGTCGCGCCCAGGCGGGGCGCCGCCCGGAATCAACTGCTGCAAACAACTTCAACAAACTGTTGACGCACAGATTCCCTCACTTCTAGGCTCCACCAAGCGGAAATAGTTTTCCGCTGCCATCAGCACGGAAGTGCCACCGCACGGAAGGTCCCCGATGTCGAAGCGCGTGCTCACGACCGAGGCCGGCGCCCCGGTCGCCGACAACCAGAACTCAGCGTCCGCCGGCGTCGGCGGCCCGCTCCTCCTCCAGGACCAGCATCTGCTGGAGAAGCTGGCGCGCTTCAACCGCGAGCGCATTCCGGAGCGCGTGGTGCACGCCCGGGGCTCCGGCGCGTACGGCCACTTCGAGGTGACCGACGACGTCACCGGCTTCACCCACGCCGACTTCCTGAGCGAGGTGGGCAAGCGGACCGAGGTGTTCCTGCGCTTCTCGACGGTCGCCGACAGCCTCGGCGGCGCGGACGCGGTCCGTGACCCGCGTGGCTTCGCGGTCAAGTTCTATACGGCGGAGGGCAATTACGACCTCGTCGGCAACAACACCCCGGTGTTCTTCATCAAGGACCCGATCAAGTTCCCCGACTTCATCCACTCGCAGAAGCGCGACCCGTTCACCGGCAAGCAGGAGCCGGACAACGTCTGGGACTTCTGGGCGCACGCCCCCGAGGCCACGCACCAGGTGACCTGGCTGATGGGCGACCGCGGCATCCCGGCGTCGTACCGCCACATGAACGGCTACGGCTCGCACACCTACCAGTGGACGAACGCCGACGGCGAGGCCTTCTTCGTCAAGTACCACTTCAAGACCAACCAGGGCATCCGTTGCCTGAGCAGTGAGCAGGGCGCCGAGCTCGCGGGCAAGGACCCCAACTCGCACCAGACGGACCTGCTCCAGGCCATCGAGCGGGGCGTGCACCCGTCCTGGACCCTCTACGTCCAGCTCATGCCGGCGGCCGAGGCGGCGGACTACCGCTTCAACCCGTTCGACCTCACCAAGGTCTGGCCGCACAAGGACTACCCGCTGCAGCGGGTGGGCCGCCTGGTCCTGGACCGCAACCCGGACAACGTCTTCGCCGAGGTCGAGCAGGCCGCGTTCTCCCCGAACAACTTCGTGCCGGGTATCGGCCCCTCCCCCGACAAGATGCTCCAGGGCCGTCTGTTCGCGTACGCGGACGCGCACCGTTACCGCCTGGGCGTCAACCACACCCAGCTCGCGGTGAACGCCCCGAAGGCGACGACCGCGCAGAACTACGGCCGCGACGGCCTCATGGCGACCAACTCCCAGGGCCGCGGCGCGAAGAACTACGAGCCGAACTCCTACGACGGCCCGGCGGAGACCGGCCGCCCGCTGTCGGCGCCGCTGGCGCTGACCGGCTGGACCGGCACCCACGAGGCCCCCCTGCACACCAAGGACGACGCCTTCTTCCAGGCCGGCGAGCTGTACCGCCTGATGTCCGCCGAGGAGAAGTCCCGTCTGGTCGCGAACATCGCCGGTGGCCTGTCCCAGGTCTCCCGCGACGACGTGATCGAGAAGAACCTGGCCCACTTCCACGCCGCCGACCCCGAGTACGGCAAGCGCGTGGAGGAGGCGGTCCGCGCCCTGCGCGAGGACTGAACCCCCCAGGCTGCGCCCTGATTCTGACGGGAGGTCGGATTCAGGACGCACCGCCCGGGCTCCATGGCCGACCGACCCGGATGAGGGGTGGTCGCTCGGCAAGGGCACGGGCAACGCGAGGACCGCGGCGGCGTGCGAGCCAGTGCGGTGGTAAAGGTCCGGTCTCCTTCTTCGACCAGAGGGAAGGAGCCCCGGTTCCGTCGCCGCCGCCGCGGTCCCAAACCCCCAAGACCCCGTCCGGCGGCGCGAATGTCCTGTCGCGCCCAGCCTCGCACCGCCGGACGGCCACAACCGAATACCTCACCGGCCGAGAAGCGCCGGGTACGGACGGTCCCGTACCCGGCGCTTCTCGGCGTTGCCAGGGGCAGGGCCGGGCGCGGGGCCTGCGGGAACGAGCCTGCGGTGGGCCGCCTCGACGGGGCCCTCCACGTCGGTCCGGTCGTCCCGATGGTGCACAACGCCGACGAGGTCCTGTGACCGCCCAAGGGCCCTCGGAACGGCGCGCGGAGGTGTGGGGGCGCGCACTTCTGAAGGCGTAGGGCGTCTACGCCATCCTCAAATCAAGCTCTGAATGTCGTTCAAGGGGCTTCAACCACCGCCGTACGCGGGCACATTCTCGTCACGCGGGGCCCGCCGGCACGGGGGCGGCGGGCCTCGGCACGGGGGCAGCACCAGCCACGGGGGCAGCACCATGTACGGGGGAGCACGGTTCACGGGGGAGCACGGAAAGGGGCGGTCCAACCTCTCGGTTGGACCGCCCCTGACTTTTCGGGCGGGTCGGATCGACCGCGTCAGACCTTCAGTGTCCTGATCGACGTCGGCGCGTGGCCGGGCTCCGTCGCGAGTTCCTCGAACTCGACGATGTTGCTGATGTCGTTGGTCGTGGACATGGAGATGTTGGTGACGCGCTCCAGGATCGCCTCGACCACCACCGGGACCCGGTACTCCTGAGCGAGCTTCTTGGCCTGCTCCAGGGCCGCGCCCAGGTCGGCCGGGTCGGTCACCCGGATCGCCTTGCAGCCGAGGCCCTCGGCGACCTTGATGTGGTCGACGCCGTAGACGCCCAGCTCGGGCGAGTTGATGTTCTCGAACTCCAGGTTGACCTGGAAGTCGATCTCGAACGCCCGCTGCGCCTGACGGATCAGGCCCAGATAGGAGTTGTTCACCAGGACGTGGACGTACGGGATCCTGTGCTGCGCCCCGACCGCCAGCTCCTCGATCATGAACTGGAAGTCGTAGTCTCCGGACAGGGCGACCACCTGCGCCTCCGGATCGGCCTTCGCCACGCCCAGCGCCGCCGGGATGGTCCAGCCCAGCGGGCCCGCCTGGCCGCAGTTGATCCAGTGCCGCGGCTTGAAGACGTGCAGCATCTGGGCGCCGGCGATCTGGGACAGGCCGATCGTCGAGACGTAGCGCGTCTCGGGGCCGAACGCCTTGTTCATCTCCTCGTAGACGCGCTGCGGCTTGATCGGGATGTCGTCGAAGTGCGTACGGCGCTGGAGAGTTGCCTTCCTCTCCTGCGCGGACGCGGCCCAGGCGGAGCGGTCGGGCAGCTTGCCGGCCGCCTTCAACTCCCTTGCCACCTCGACGAAGAGCTCCAGTGCCGCCTTCGCGTCCGACGCGATGCCGTAGTCCGGCGCGAAGATCTTGCCGATCTGGGTGGGCTCGACGTCGACGTGGACGAACTTCCGGCCGGCCGTGTAGACGTCCAGCTTGCCGGTGTGGCGGTTGGCCCAGCGGTTGCCGATGCCGAGGACGAAGTCGGACTCCAGGAAGGTCGCGTTGCCGTAGCGGTGCGAGGTCTGCAGGCCGACCATGCCGGCGTTCAGCTCATGGTCGTCGGGGAGGAGGCCCCAGCCCATCAGGGTCGGGACGACCGGCGTACCCGTCAACTCCGCGAATTCCACCAGGAGTTCGGCGGCGTCGGCGTTGATGACACCGCCGCCCGCCACGATCAGCGGCCGCTCGGACGCGTTCAGCATCCCGATCGCCTTCTCGATCTGAGCGCGGGTCGCGGCCGGCTTGTAGACCGGCAGGGGCTCGTACGTCTCCGGGTCGAACTCGATCTCCGTCAGCTGGACGTCGATCGGCAGGTCGATCAGGACCGGACCGGGACGGCCGGAGCGCATCAGGTGGAAGGCCTGCTGGAAGACGCCGGGGACCTGGGCGGCCTCCAGGACGGTCACCGCCATCTTCGTGACCGGCTTGGCGATCGAGGCGATGTCGACGGCCTGGAAGTCCTCTTTGTGGATCACGGCGGTCGGTGCCTGGCCCGTGATGCACAGGATCGGGATCGAGTCGCCGATGGCGGAGTACAGGCCGGTGATCATGTCGGTGCCGGCCGGGCCGGACGTACCGATGCAGACGCCGATGTTGCCAGGGTGGGTGCGGGTGTAACCCTCGGCCATGTGCGAGGCGCCCTCCACATGGCGGGCGAGGGTGTGCTGGATGCCGCCGGACGCCTTGAGAGCCGCGTAGAAGGGGTTGATCGCCGCGCCCGGCACACCGAACGCGTTGCTGACGCCCTCGCGCTTGAGGATCTCGACTGCCGCTCGGGCAGCGGTCATACGAGCCATTGAGTACTCCTGCTTCGGCTGTCGGATTCGCACTCCCGTCGCGCCCCGCGGTGAGCAATTCCGTGACGATGACAATCCGCGAGACCGGTCAGTTATTCCGTATCGCGGAAATTCTTTTCTACTATCTGGAAGCAATGTAAGTGGGCGGGTGAAGACCGTCAAGGGGCGGACAACCGGGCGGGTCCTGGAGGACGATGGGAACGGTGTCCGATGCGAGGTCGTCCTGGAGTGGCCATGTCCGAGAGCGTGTCGGTGCGCTGCCCGGCCTGCCGGCGCGAGCATCTCTACGAGGCACCGGCCTATCCGTGTGAGTGCGGGGCGCCCGTCGCACCGTCGCTGGATCCGCACGGGACCGCGACGGCCGTCACGCACCGCTCCTGGGAGGACGAGTGGGTCGCCGTGCGCTGCGCGACGTGCGGCCGCAGGGGCGAGTGGCCCCGTCCGGAGCTGGACTGCGCCTGCGGGGCGGTGCTGCGGATCCCTGTGACCCGGGGCCCGGCGAGGGCGGCAGGCGGGTCAGGGACAGCCGCGGGGGCGACAGGGGAAGCCACGAGCGAGGCAGGGGCAGCCACGGGCGCGGCGGAGAAGGCCGCGGGTGTGCCGCAGGAAGGTACGGGTGCGAGACAGGACGGTATGGGTGCGCGGCAGGACGGTATGGGTGCGCGGCAGGACGCCTCGGACTCGTCCCGGCGGACGCCCCCCGCCCCGCGCCGTCCCTTCCAGCCCATCACGATCCGTACCGCGCGCGACGCCGTCACGGCAGCCGCCGTCTATCTGCGCTGGCTCGGCTACCGGGACATCCGCCGCGCCGACCAGCGGCCGCCGACCGGGATCGGCATCGCCGCCCACGGGCTGCTCGCGCAGGTCGATCCGACGGTGCGTCCGGCCTCGTTGCGGGACGTGGAGTGCCTGTGGCTGACGGCCATGACGGAGTCCACGGCCTGCGTCTACTTCTCCCTCGCCGGATACGCCCCCGACGCCCGCACCCGCGCCGACACCCTGGGCGTCCCGCTGTTCGTCCTCGACCTCACGGGCACGCCCCAGCCGGTCAACAGCCTGGCCGACGAGCTGGACGCGACGGGCGCCCGGTAATCCGCTCGCGCCCGGCGCGGCCGCCGACGGACACTCGGCACATGCGCATCCGCCCCGCCCTGCCCGGCGAGCTACCCGCCCTCCAGGACATCGAGCGTGCCGCGGGAGCCGCCTTCCGCGACCTCGGCATGGCGGCGATCGCCGACGACGAGCCGCCCGCCCTGGACGTCCTGGAGCACTACCGCGGGGCCGGCCGCGCCTGGGTCGCCGGCGACGACGGTGACCGCCCGGTCGGCTATCTGATCTGCGAGCCCGTGGACGGTGCACTGCACATCGAGCAGGTCTCGGTGCACCCGGACTGCGCCCACCGCCGCATCGGCCGGGCCCTCCTCGCGTACGCCGCCGACCGCGCACGAGAGGAGGGCCTGACCGCTCTCACCCTGACCACCTTCACCGAGGTCCCGTGGAACGCGCCGTACTACGAACGCCTCGGCTTCCGCGTCCTGGACGAGGCCGAGCTCACCCCTGGGCTACGGAAGATCCGCGCCCATGAGGCGGAACTCGGCCTCGACCAATGGCCACGGGCCTGCATGCGCCGCGACTAGCCGCGCGCCACAGCCGACCGACCACCGCACCCAGCCACGCGCCGCAGCCGGTCGTCCGCCTCAGCCGACCATGCCCCGCACTCAGGCCCGCGTCCCAACCGGCGTCAGTCGGCCCCGTACCTCTCCCGCAGCTCCACCTTCCGCACCTTCCCGGACACCGTCATGGGAAAGGCATCCAGGATCTGCAACCGGCTCGGGATCTTGTAGTGCGCCAGCCGCCCGTCGCAGAACCCCCGTAGCTCCTCCAGCGTCGGCGGGTCGCCCGCGTCGCGCGGGATGATGCAGGCCAGCACCTCCTCGCCGTACCGCTCGTGCGGCACCCCGACGACCTGGACGTCCGCGATCTTGGGGTGGGCGTACAGGAACTCCTCGATCTCGCGGGGGTAGATGTTCTCACCGCCCCGGATGATCATGTCCTTGATGCGGCCGACGATCTCGACGTAGCCGTCCTCCCGCATCGTCGCGAGGTCACCGGTGTGCATCCAGCGCCCGGGGTCGACGGCCTCGGCGGTCTTGTCGGGCTCGTTCCAGTAGCCGAGCATCACGCTGTAGCCGCGGGTGCACAGCTCGCCCGCCGTGCCGCGCGGCCGGGTCACCCCGGTCGCCGGGTCGACGATCTTCACCTCGATGTGCGGCAGAACGCGGCCGACCGTGGCCGTGCGGTGTTCCAGGTCGTCGTCCCTGCGGGTCTGGAGCGAGACGGGGGACGTCTCGGTCATGCCGTAGCAGATGGAGACCTCCGCCATGTGCATCTCGGCGACCACCCGCTTCATCACCTCGACCGGGCAGGGCGAGCCCGCCATGATCCCGGTGCGCAGGGAGGAGAGGTCGTACGACGCGAAGTCGGGGTGGTTCAGCTCCGCGATGAACATCGTCGGGACGCCGTAGAGCGAGGTGCACCGCTCCTGCTGGACCGCCTCCAGAGTGGCCTTCGGGTCGAAGGACGGGGCCGGGATCACCATGCAGGCGCCGTGCGAGGTGGCCGCCAGGTTGCCCATGACCATGCCGAAGCAGTGGTAGAAGGGCACCGGGATGCAGATCCGGTCCTGCTCGTCGTACGCGATCAACTCCCCCACGAAGTAACCGTTGTTGAGGATGTTGTGGTGGGAGAGGGTGGCCCCCTTCGGGAAGCCCGTCGTGCCGGACGTGTACTGGATGTTGATGGGGTCGTCGCAGGACAGTTCCCCGAACGGCACCGGCGTCCCCCGCGCGATCAGCGCCTCCCAGCTCGGGTCTCCGATGAACACCGTCTCCCGCAGCTGCGGGCACTTGCCCCGCACCTGCTCGACCATCGCCCGGTAGTCGCTCGACTTGTGGCTCAGGGAGGCGACGAGGAGCGAGATCCCGGCCTGCTTGAGGACGTACTCGACCTCGTGGGTGCGGTAGGCCGGGTTGATGTTCACCATGATCGCGCCGATGCGGGCGGTGGCGTACTGGACCAGGACCCACTCGGGACAGTTGACCGCCCAGATGCCCACCCGGTCGCCCTTGGCGACCCCGCTCGCGAGCAGCCCGTACGCCAGCCGGTCTACGTCCGCCGCGAACCGCGCGTAGGTCCAGCGCCGCCCGGACGGTACGTCGACCAGCGCCTCCCGGTCCGGCCAGGCGGCGACGGCCCGGTCCAGGTTGGCGCCGATGGTGTCGCCGAGCAGGGCGGTCGCGCTCGTCCCGTGCGTGTACGACGCCTCGGACGACTCAGTGCTCACCGGAAGTCCTCCTCGCGGTACTCGGCGTCCGAGCCCGCCGCCGTGGCCTCGCGCAGCTCGATGCGGCGGATCTTGCCGGAGACGGTCTTGGGCAGCGGCGCGAACTCCAGCCGGCGCACGCGCTTGTACGGCGCCAGGACCTCCCGTGAGTGCTCGAAGAGCACCTTCGCCGTGTCCGGGCCGGGCTCCCAGCCCTCCGCGAGCACCACGTACGCCTTCGGCACTGCGAGCCTCAGCTCGTCCGGCGCGGGCACGACGGCCGCCTCGGCCACCGCCTCGTGCTCCAGCAGGGCGCTCTCCAGCTCGAACGGGGAGATCTTGTAGTCGGACGCCTTGAAGACATCGTCGGCGCGCCCGACGTAGGTGATGTAGCCGTCGGCGTCCCGCGAACCGATGTCGCCGGTGCGGTAGTAGCCGCCGGCCATCGCCTCCGACGTACGGTCGGCGTCGCCGTGATAGCCGGTCATCACGCCGACGGGGCGGGCGGACAGGTCGAGGGCGATCTCGCCTTCCGCGGCCCCCGGCGCGCCGGAGACCGGGTCGAGGAGTTCGACGCGGAAGCCGGGGCTGGGGCGGCCCATGGAGCCGGTCTTCAGGGGCTGGCCGGGGCTGTTGGAGACCTGGACGGCGGTCTCGGTCTGGCCGAAGCCGTCCCGGATGGTCACCCCCCAGGCCTCCCGGACCCGCTCGATGACCTCGGGGTTCAGGGGCTCCCCCGCCGCCACGGCCTCACGGGGCCGGGTGCGCAGCGCGCTCAGGTCGGCCTGGATGAGCATGCGCCAGACGGTCGGCGGCGCGCAGAAGGTGGTGACGCCCGCGCGGTCCATCTCGGCCATCAGCCGGGCCGCGTCGAAGCGCGTGTAGTTGTGGATGAAGACGGTCGCCTCGGCGTTCCAGGGCGCGAAGAGATTGGACCAGGCGTGCTTCGCCCAGCCCGGCGAGGAGATGTTCAGGTGCACGTCGCCGGGCTTGAGGCCGATCCAGTACATGGTGGCCAGATGGCCGATCGGGTACGAGGTGTGGGTGTGCTCGACCAGCTTGGGGCGGGCGGTGGTACCGGAGGTGAAGTAGAGCATCAGCGGGTCGTCGGCGGCGGTCGGCCCGTCGGGGGTGAAGTCGGCGGATGCCGCGTACGCGTCCTCGTACGCCTGCCATCCCTCGCGTGCCCCGCCGACGGTGATACGTGTGTAGCGGCCGGGCACCTCGTCGAACTTGCCGGTGTCCTCCGCCCGCACCAGCACGTGCCGGACCCGGCCCCGCTCCACCCGGTCGCGCAGGTCCGCCGGGCCGAGCAGCGGTGTCGCCGGGATGACCACGGCGCGCAGCTTCATCGCAGCGAGGGCGATCTCCCACAGCTCGACCTGGTTGCCCAGCATGACGAGGACCCGGTCCTCGGGCCGGACGCCCCGTGCCCGCAGCCAGCCCGCGACCCGGGCGGACCGCTCGGCCATCTCGGCGAACGACACCCGGACCTCGCTGCCGTCCTCCTCTACGATGTGCAGCGCGGTGCGGTCGTTCCCGTCCGCGATCACGTCGAACCAGTCGAGCGCCCAGTTGAAACGGTCGGGCCGGGGCCAGGAGAAGCCCTCGTAGGCCGTGGCGTAGTCCTCGCGATGTTCCAACAGAAAATCCCGCGCGCTGCGGAACAGCTCCGTCCCCGTCGTCATCTGTCCTCCTGGTTTCCGGACCTTGCCGGGCGGCTCTCTGCCATCGTGTAATCCGTGACGTGGGTCTCACTACCCCCGAACGGGGGTGTGCGCTCCGGGATGCAAGGGTGAAAGGGCAAAGGCGTGGCAGTGGACGCGGCCGCAACGGTGGAGATAGGGAGCGCGCTGGTACGCCTGCGCCGCTCGACCGGGCTGCCGGTCGCCTTCGGCGGCCTGGTGGAGTCCGGGGGCCCGCGGATGCGCATCAGCGAACTGAACGGCACGGCCACCGACTCCCTGCGCAGACTCACGGTGACGGCCGGCAACGGCCTGGGCGGCAAGGCCGTCGCCCTCGCCCGCCCCTGCGCGGTCACCGACTACTCCGCCTCGCAGCAGATCACCCACGAGTACGACGCGGCGGTCGCCCTGGAGGGGTTGTGCTCAGTGGTGGCGGTCCCGGTCGTCGTACGGCGCCGGGTGCGCGGAGTCCTGTACGGCGCGCTGCGCACGGTCCAGCCGCTGGGCGACCGGACGCTGACGGCGGCCGTGGAGGCGGCGCGGGACGTGGAGCAGGCGCTGGTGGTGCGGGACGAGGTGAACCGGCTGCTGGCGGCGGCCGGCTCCGTCCGCGCCGCTCCGGAGGCGGAGCCGGCTGCGGACGGCCGGGGAGCCGCGTGGGAGCAGGTCCGCGAGGCGCACACGGCGCTGCGGGCCCTTGCTCCGCGGATCGCCGACCCCGCCCTGCGCGCGGAGCTCCTGGCCGCCTGCGGCCTGCTGACGGACGGGCCCCGGCGCAGTGGCGTCCAGCTGGCGCCCCGCGAACTGGACGTGCTGGCGTGCGTGGCGGCCGGCGCGACGAACGCGGTGACCGCCGAGCGGCTGGGGCTGCGGGCGGAGACCGTCAAGGGCTATCTGCGGTCGGCGATGCGCAAGCTGGGCACGCACACTCGCGGCGAGACGGTGGCGGCGGCCCGCCGGGCGGGGTTGCTGCCGTAGCCCACGGGGCCTCGGGACCGCAGGTCGTCGCCCTCGGAGAGCCGTGGGCCGTGGGGCCGGGACCGGCCGACTCGGACGACGCCCATTCGTTCGTCCGAGCCTTGAATTTCCCCATGCTGCCGCGCTGTTATTTGCCTCACCATGTCTTGGGCCCGAATTTCAATGATCCGTTGCCTAATATTGGCCCGAACACGACACACGGAGGGGAGCGGTGACCGTGCGACGGGACTTCAAGGAGCCTGCGAGATGCCGCCCCGACCAGGTCATCGGCAGGGAGGAGCTGTTCACCGCGGCGCGTGAGCAGCTCGGCCGGGGCGGCAGCGTGCTGCTTCACGGGCCTGCCGGAATTGGGAAGTCGACCGTCCTGCGGGCATTGGCCACGGAATACGGCGAGGCCGCGCGCACCGTGTTGCGCTGCTCGCCCACGGAGTCCGAATCCCATCTCCCCTTCCTCGCCCTGTCCGACCTCCTCGGCATGGTCCTGGAAGAGGTGTCCGACCGGCTCCCCGCCGCCCAGCTCACCGCCCTGGAGTCGGCACTCACCGGCCGCGGCGAGTCCACCCTCCAGAGCGACGGCCTCGCCCTGCGGCTGGCCGTGCTGTCCGCCCTGCGCGCCCTCGCCGACAGCGGCCCCGTCCTCGTCGTCGCCGACGACCTCCAGTGGCTCGACCCGGCCAGCGCCGAGCTCCTCGGCTTCGCCGCCCGCCGGCTCGGCGAGACCCCGGTGCGCATGCTTTTCGCGGTGCGGACCGACGGCCAGGAGTACGACCGCCATCTACGCGCGTCTCCGCCGGACACCCTCGCCGTACGGCTGGGCCCCCTCTCCCGGGCCCAGATGTCCACCCTGCTGGACCACCGCGGCTTCACCGGCCTGCCCCGCTCCACGGTCCGGGACATCCACCGCACCAGCGGCGGCAACGCCCTGTTCGCCCTGGAGCTGGGCCGCGCCCTCGCCGAGAACCCCACACCGCCGCGCCCCGGCGAGCCCCTGCCGGTGCCCACCTCGCTGCGCGCCCTGGTGCTGAACCGCCTGGAGATGCTGTCGGAGGAGGCGCGCCGCACCCTGCTCGTCGCGAGCGCCGGTGCCCGCCCCACGCTGGCCCTGCTCCACGCGGCCGGCCGGGACAACGCCGAGGCCGAGACCGCCCAGGCCGCCGAACTCGGGCTGCTGGCGACCGAGCCCGAGGGGCCCGCCGTACGGTTCGCGCACCCGATGATCTCCGCCGCGCTCTATGCGGAGGCGCCCGCGCAGGAGCGCCGGGCCGCGCACGCAGCGCTGTCCACGGCCGCGTCCGACCCCATCGAGCGCGCCCGGCACCTGGCCCAGGCGACCACCGGCACCGACCCGGACGTCGCCGCCCGCCTCGCCGAGGCCGCCACCCTGGCCCGGGACCGGGGAGCGCCCTCGGTGGCCGCGCAGCTCTCCCTGCTCGCCGCCCGGCACACCCCGGCCGACGGCACGCCGAGCCCTGAGGTGCTGCGGCTCCAGGCCGTGGACGACGCGATCACCGCCGGCGAGCTGGACCTCGCCCGGGACATCGCCCGCGAGGTGCTCGCCCGTACGACCGTGCCCGCGGAACGGGTGCGGGCCTGGATCGCCGTGATCGACACGGCGGGCCATGCGATGAACGAGGTCGACGCGATCTTCCCGCAGGCCCTGGCCGACGCGGGAGAGGACCCGAAGCTGCTCGCCCTGGTCCACTACCAGCTGGCCTGGCGCGCCCTGCTGGTGAAGGGCGACTTCGACGAGGCCCGGGAGGAGGCCGCGTACTCGGCGGAGCTGGCCGCGCGGGCCGGCGACCGGTACACCGAACTGATGGCGCTCGCCTTCCGCGCCCAGATCGAGACCCTCATGGGCCACCCGGACGCCCCCGCGACCATCCGCCGGGCGCTGGAGGACCCCCAGGACCCGAGGGTGTCCTGCCATCACAACGGCGCCGGCTACTCCCGCTTCCGCTGGCTGATCATGAGCGACCAGCTGCCCGAGGCCCGGGCCGCCGTCACCGCGCTGCTGCGCGAGGTGCGCCGGCACGGGTGGGTGGAGAGCGAGGTGCACTTCCTGCGCGGCATCGCCGAGACCGAACTGCACTCCGGTCACTGCGGGCGCGCCCTGGACCTGGCCCGGGAGAGCCTGCGGCTGGCCCGTGACACCGGGATCGGCGAGGTGGCCTCGGCGGTGCTGACCTCGCTCGCGGAGGCCGCGGGCGGGGAGGTCGACCGGGCGATGGCGCTGGCAAGGGAAGCCGTGGAGCACGCCGAGGAGGACGGCGACCAGATGTACGTCTCGCGTGCCCTGGCCGCCCTCGGCCACGCCCAGCTGGTGGCGGGCGACGCGCAGGGGGCGGTCCGTTCGCTGCGCCGGGTGCGCGAGGTGGAGCAGGGCCTCGGCATCACCGACCCGGCCCGCGGCCGCTGGCACGGTGACCTCGCCGAGGCCCTGGTGCGCAGCGGCGAACTCACGGAGGCTCAGGACGTCATCGACGTCACGCGCGAGCAGGCGCGGCGGCTGGACCGCGAGAGCGTGCTGGCCGTGATCGACAGGGCCGAGGCGCTGGTGCGTGCGGCGCGGGGCGAACAGGACGCCGCCGTGGCCCAGTTGACGTCGGCACAGGACCGGCTCGCCAAGCTGGGCTACGGCCTTGAGGAGGCACGGGCCGCCTTCGCCCTGGCCCAGCTACGAACCGGCGACCCCGGCCCGACGTCGTACGACGAGGCCGCCCGGCTGTTCCGCCGGTGCCGGGCGCTGCCGTGGCTGCGGCTGGTCGAGTCGGCCGCGGCCCGCCCCGCGGAGCCGGCCCCCGCGCCCGTCCCCGCACCGGACGGCCTGGAGGGGCTGGCAGGGCTCGCCTCGATGGAGCGTCAGGTCGCCGCGCTCGTCATGGAGGGCGCGACGAACCGGGAGATCGCCGCACGTCTGTTCATCAGCGTCAAGACGGTCGAGGCGACGCTGACCCGGGTCTACCGGAAGCTCGGGATCCGATCGCGGGTCGACATCGTCAGACTCGCGGCGGGACGCCGTACGAAGTGAGCCCGGGCCGCCGGACCCGGTGGGTTTCGGCGTGGCGTACGACTCAAGTTCACCCGTCTTTGTCGGTCTGCGGGGTTTGGACGGCACGACCGAGGGTTTTCCCTGCCCAACTCCCTTAGGGGGTTCCCTCATTGGGCAGGGGAGCTGCTGAGACCTAACTTTGGGGTGTGCCGCTCGCCCGGGCACACGGGGTCGGTCCCACGGCCCTCGTGTACACCCCCCACACCGGGCGCGACCCCCCACCGGCAACACCTGATGAGGAGTCTCATGTTCGGGCTCACCCGTGCCAACAAGACGGCCGCCGCAGCGGCGACCGTTGCCGCCGCAGCGGCCGCACTGCTCAGCGCCCCCACCGCTGAGGCCGCACCCCAGCCCATCGTGGGTGGTACGACCACCACCACGGCCACCTACCCGTTCATGATGCAGATCACGGACGCCTCGGAGAGCCAGTTCTGCGGCGGCACGCTGGTCTCGCCCACCAAGGTCGTCACCGCCGCCCACTGCATGGCCGACGAAACCGCCGGCAACGTCCGGGTCGTCGGTGGCCGCGATCTGCGCAACGGCACGGACGGCACGGTCAGCAAGGTCAGCAAGATCTGGGTTCACCCGGACTACACGGCCGCCGAAGAGGGCAACGACCTGGCCGTGCTGACCCTGTCGACCTCGATGCCTTACAAGACGGCCTCGTACGTCGGTTCCTCGGACACCGGCGTGTACGCGGCCGGCACCACCGCGCGCATCATCGGCTGGGGCACCACCTCCTCGGGCGGCAGCTCCTCCAACCAGCTGCGGACGGCGACCGTGCCGACCGTGGCCGACTCCAGCTGTGCGAGCTCCTACGGTTCGAAGTTCGTTCAGTCCGACATGGTCTGCGCCGGACTCACGTCCGGCGGCGTTGACACCTGCCAGGGCGACAGCGGCGGTCCCCTGATCATCGGGGGCGTCCTGGCAGGGGTTGTTTCCTGGGGCGAGGGCTGTGCCCAGGCCGGTTTCCCGGGTATCTACACCCGGCTGACCACCTTCTCGGACGACGTGACCGCACAGGTCCAGTCGTAGCCGGGATCAGCACCCAGAAGGTCTCCTGAGCACACCTCAGGTGAAGACCAGGGGGCGTTGCGGGCCTCCACGAGCGGCCCGCAACGCCCCCTATCCATGTCCACATCCATGTCCACGTCCATGGGCACATCCATGTCCATTGTCAGTGGCCCCTGTTTGAATGGCTGCCGGATGGGGGTGATGGACATGGTGTCCGCAGACCGTTTGCTCGCCTTCGCGGCGATGTCGGTCCTGGTGATCGTGATTCCGGGGCCGAGTGTTCTCTTCGTCATCGGCCGCGCCCTGGCGCACGGCCGCCGCACCGCCGTGGCGACCGCGCTGGGCAATGTCTTCGGCTCGTATCTGCTGGTCGTCGCCGTCGCGGTGGGGATCGGCTCCCTGGTGGAGCGGTCGGTCGCGATCTATCTGACGGTGAAGCTGGCCGGCGCCGCCTATCTGGTCTACCTGGGCGTCCAGGCGTTCCGGCACCGCAAGGACCTCAAGGCGTCGGCGATACGGGCGCAGCCGGCCGGACCGCCGCGCGGTGACCTGCGTACGGTCCTCGACGGCGCCCTCGTCGGTGTCACCAACCCCAAGGGCGTGGTGTTCTTCGCCGCCGTACTCCCCCAGTTCGTGGACCACTCGGCGGGCCATGTCCCGCTCCAGATGCTCCTGTTGGGCCTGGTCCCGATCACCATCGGCCTGGTCACGGACACCCTGTGGGGCCTGACCGCGTCGGCGGCCCGCACCTGGTTCGCCGGTTCCGACCGGAGGTTGTCGCTGATAGGCGGAGCGGGTGGCTGCACGATGATCGGGCTCGGCGTGACGGTCGCGGTGACGGGCCGCGCGGACTGAGAGCCGTCCCACGGCTACGCGATGACGGTCCCGAAGCGGATGTCGTACGACGCCTCCCCGTGCAGCACCCCCACCACCCGCTCCGCCTCCTCGGCCACGTCCACGCGCTGGGCCTTGGTGAGCTCGGTGAACGGCTCGATGACCAGGGCGTCGCCGATGATCCGCCACACGCCCGCGAGGAAACCGTCCACGAGGAGCGGGCAGTAGAACGTGTTGGCCTGCCAGGTACGGCCTCGGTTCTCGGCCGGGATCACCCGGGTGCGGTCGGCGTGGGAGAGGAGGAGGTTGTCGAACTCGGGCAGGAGGCGGGGCGGTGCCGGGGTGTCCGGGTCGGGGCGCGGGGCGTCGGGGAGGTCGAAGAGTTCGACCCCGTTCTCGTCCCGGAAGGTGAGCAGTCGGGGGCGGAGCCGTTCGAAGGCGGCACGCATCCGGGTCAGACCGGACCAGGTCTGCATGTCCTTCACGGAAGCCGGTCCGAAGGCGGCCAGATAGCGCAGAACCGCGTCGTCGGGTGAGGCGGCCGGCTCGGCGGGACGGCCCAGCCAGTGCTCGGCGGTCGTGAGGGCGACCTGGGCGCTACGGCCCCACAGTCCACGCGGGGTGACCTGGACGAGGGGCAGCCTGCAGCGGGCGGCAACGGCCAGGGACTGCGGGTCGGCGTCCGGCCACTCGGCGCTGAGGGCCTCGCGGAGCTGCTTCATGGTGCGGGGCTCGGCCTCGACGAGTTCACGGGCGAGTACGGCGAGCCGGTCCAGGTCGACGCCGACGAGGCCCTTGCGGAAGTAGTTGATCTCGCGGTCCCGGGCGGGCTGGACCAGCGGACGCAGGGTGAGACTGTCGTCGGCGGTGTGCAGATGGATCGTCGAGCGCATGGTGACGATACGCACGGCGGCACGGTCGGCCAGCAGCCCCGACAGTTCCTCGGGCGTGAACCCTTCGAGCCGGGCGGCGAGCGCGTAGTACGGCGGCTTGACCTCCTGCGCCTGGAGACCGACCAGATGCTCCACGGCCGCCCCGGCGGACAGCGGCGAGCGGCGCAGCAGCAGCTGCCGGTCGAGGGTGGCGCGGTTGAGGGCACGGGGGCTGAGGACCGGTTGCGTCCTGGTCGTCCCCTTCGCCACCTTCACTGCCTCCGATGCCTTCGTTGCCGTATCAGCCGTCGTCCTTGCCATGGTCCGCTTCGTCATGCTCCGCACACTAGAGAGACTTGCGGACAGCTACCGTCCGCATCTCTCACCGAATCACGGTCCGCCCTCATCCGCCCATGTCATTCGCCCCGTATATCCTGCTCCGTGATCACGCACTCGTCGTCCCGACCGGGAGGCAGCCGCGATGTCCGAGCGACGCGCCCGACCCGCCTCGAAGAACCCCATGAAATCCGTCTGGCGCCGAGCCCTCACTCCGCCGCCGCCACCGGGCCCACCGATGCCGGAGCCTGCGCCGGGCCCCGCCGCTTCCGAATACTCCGACGTGGTGAGCGTCGTGCAGGCGGCGCTGTACCGGGACGGCGTGCGGGTGTCCGCCCCCGCCACCCTCGCCGAGACCTACCGCGAGCTGCGTGACCAGCCGTCCGGCATGGCATGGATCGGCCTGGCCCGCCCCACCGAGGCAGAGCTTCTCTCCCTGGCCGCGGAGTTCGATCTGCACCCCCTCGCGGTCGAGGACGCGATGGAGGCACACCAGCGGCCCAAGCTGGAGCGCTACGGCGACACGCTCTTCGTGGTCCTGCGCGCGGCCCGCTACCTCGACGCGCCCGAGGAGGTCGACTTCGGCGAGCTCCATGTGTTCGTCGGCCCCGACTTCGTGATCACGGTCCGCCATGGCGCGGCCCCCGATCTGTCGGCGGTGCGCCGGCGCATGGAGGAGACGCCGGAGCTGCTGAAGCTCGGGCCCGAGGCGGTGCTCTACGCGATACTGGACGCGGTGGTCGACGGCTACGAACCGGTCGTGGCGGGAGTCCAGATCGACATCGACGAGATCGAGACCGAGGTCTTCCGCGGCGACCCCGAGGTCTCCCGCCGTATCTACGAACTCTCCCGCGAAATGGTCGAGTTCCAGCGCGCCACCCGCCCCCTGGTCGGCATGCTGCACGGCCTGATGGCGGGCTTCTCCAAATACGGCACGGACGAGGAACTCCAGCGCTACCTCCGCGACGTCGCCGACCACGTCACCCACACCAGCGAGCGCGTCGACGGCTTCCGCCAGGCCCTCACCGAGATCCTCACGGTCAACGCGACGCTGGTCACGCAGCAACAGAACGCGGAGATGCGGGCGTTGGCGGAGGCGGGGTTCGAGCAGAACGAGGAGATCAAGAAGATCTCGTCCTGGGCGGCCATTTTGTTCGCTCCGACGCTGGTCGGGACGATCTATGGCATGAACTTCAGGCACATGCCAGAGTTGCACTGGGTGCTCGGATACCCCTTCGCGATCGCCCTGATGGGGATTGTATGTACCAGTTTGTACGTCATCTTCAAGAGGCGGGATTGGCTCTGAGTAATCGCCATGGAGGGCTGCTGTCCTGGGCGCGTACAGCGCCGATCACAGGCGCGGACGACGCGTCTTAGGCCGCTGGGGAGAATCTGGGGAGAATGAGACGCTGTGTGGGTGGCGGAAGCCGTCGCCGGCGTTCTGGTAGCCGAGGCCGACTAGGGTCGGCATGTCCAGCTCGGCGGCGATCCGGTTGAGGGCAGGCCGTGGTGGCGGGCGCAGGTGGTGTCGTGCTCCCTGCCCGGGCGGACCGGTGAGACCCAGATCGGCCAGCCGCCCAGGGTGGAGATGACCTGCACATTTCCGCCATGGCGCTTGTGCTTTCCGGACCACCAGAGGTCTGCGCCGTTGGGGCCGGGGGCGGCGACGCGGTCGGTGCGGATGGCGGTGCCGTCGAGGTTCAGATGCGTCAGCCCGGCCGCCTTCGCGCGCTCCAGCGCGGTCGCGAGGTCCGGTGCCCCGGCCGCCAGAACGGTCAGCCCCTCGTGGAGGTAGCGGTAGGCGGTGGAGGCCGACAGGCCGTTGTCGCAAGCGAGTTGGGAAAGGCGGGTGCCGTCGATGAACCAGCGCAGGACGAGCACCGCCTGGCGGAAGCAGCCCAGCACACGCCTGCCCTTGCGGGTTCCGGCCACGATGCGGTAATCGCACAGCAACCGGGCCAGGTGCTCGGCGGTGGACCGCTTCACGTCGAGCACCGCGGCGTATGTGGCACTGGTCGACACGTGAGGCCCCTCGGTCAGAACAATCTGTCGCAAGATCGTTCCTACCAGGGGCCTTACGTCTGCCCGGACTTGGGGACCCCGCAGAACCGCAGCGCAAGCATCGCAATCACAGCGAGCGGCGAGCGTTTGCTGGGAAGGCTCAGTTGCTCTGTCGCCGCCGCCTACGGGACCAGGGTGTGCACTTCACAGTCGGCGCAGCCCTTGTGCTGGCTCTTGAGGATGCGCCTCGCGCTGCTTTGCACAGGTGCGCCGCTTGGCACGATTACGGCAAGCCTCAAGGACGTACGTCCCTTCGGGTACCTATAGCGTTTCAGGGTGTCGGCGCGGTGATGTGTGCCGTCTTGAGCGGTAAGGTCCCGCCGCAACTCTCCTTACTGCCCGTCTGCTGCCGCACCTCACCGACACCTGCGACGGCTTCCGCCACCCACACAAGAAGCCCGCCGGAAGCGAACTCACTGAGGCCCAGCAGACCTACAACAAGGTCATCCGCGGCATCCACGGAGTCTGCGAGCGCGCCAACTCCCTGCTCAAGACCACCTTCAAGGCCCTACGCCGGGTCGACCGCATCATCTGGTCAGTCACACAACGTCATGATCCATTACTGGCAAAGGCTCACTGACGGGCTGCTGGGAGTCGGCCGTCGAAGGCGATGTCGAAGGGCGTTCAGCGCGGTCTTCCGGCGCATGGTCCACCGGTCCTGGCCCTTGCCGGTGGGATCGAGAGACATGATCGCCATCTAGACGCACTTCAGCGCGGCCTGCTCGCTGGGGAAGTGGCCGCGGGCCTTGACCGCCCGTCGTATCCGCGCGTTCACCGACTCAATTGCGCTGGCGGTGCAGACGATGCGGCGGATCTCGGTGTCGAACCGCAGGAACGGAGTGAACTCCTCCCAGGCGTTCTCCCACAACTTTACGATCGCCGGATACTTCCTGCCCCACGCGTCAGCGAACTCCGCGAACCGCTCCAGGGCGGCCTCCTCGGTCGGTGCGGTGTAGACGGGCTTGAGGAGTCTGGCGATCTTGTCCCAGTCCTGGCGGGCGGTATAGCGGAAGGAGTTCGGCGGAACCGTAAGAGCCCACGTGCGACCGCGCCGAAGGG
>NZ_JAQMYP010000070.1 GCF_028369295.1 Streptomyces sp. HD | reverse complement strand
ACCGTCTCCACGCTCATGACGCTCCGCCCGTCGGCCGGCTCAGGGCCAGCAGGTCGCTGTGGTGGACGACGGCGGTCAGTTCGCCGGCCTCGCAGGCGGCGAGACGGTCGCGCAGATAGCGGTCGGCGCGCTCGCGCAGTTCGGGGCGCTGCTCGACGGCCGCGCCGACCCAGCCGCGCAGCCACTGGGCGGTGAGCGCCGATTCGGCGGGGCCGAGGCGCCAGGGGCTCGGGTGTATCTGGACGGTCGCGCCGTGCTCGGAGAAGGCCTCGGCCGCGGCGTTGATCGCGTCCGGGCCGAGCAGTCCCGAGCGCCGCTGGTGGGCGTTGAACGCCTCGGCGATCTCCGCGTCCAGCGGGTCGGACGGGGTGAGTTCGACGCGCCCGGCGACCGACAGCGTCAGCAGCGCCGGGCAGCCCGCGCCCGCGCAGGCCGCGGCGAGGGTGTCGATCTCCTCGCGGGTGAGGACGTCGAGCAGCGCGGAGGCCGTCACCAGCGAGGCGCCCTTGAGGGCGTCCGGGGTGAGGCGGCCGACGTCGCCGCGGCGCGTCTCGACCGTGACGCGGCTGCCGTCGGCACCGGAGCGCGGGGAGGCCACCGCGGCGAAGTGCAGGAGGTACGGGTCGCGGTCGTGCAGGACCCAGTGCTGGGCGCCGTCCAGGTGGGGCGCGAGCCAGCGGCCCATGGAGCCGGTGCCGCAGCCCAGGTCGTGGATGACGACTCCGCCGGATCGTCCCGGCAGGTTGGCGAGCCGGATCCGCAGCGGGTCGAGCAACTCGTGTGCCCGGGCGCTCGCATCGGCGCCTTCGCGCAGCTCCAGCCACTCGGGGGCGTACCGGGGCGGGTCGTCCGGCCCGGCCTCGCGCAGCCGTACGGTGGCCCGTTCACCGGGGCGGAAAACGGGCCCGGCACCGAGGATCACGACGTCGTCGTCGGACACCGCAGGTACGGACACACCGCCCATGTCGCCCGATGCCGAAACGATCCCGCGCTGCGCGGCGGCCTCCTCGGCGGCGGTCTCCCGGGGGCCCGGCCGGGCCGGTATCGTGCCCCCGCCCTGCGTCGTTGCCGTCTTCCTCATGCCGCCCTCCGGGGTTCGTTCGGCAGTCGGCCCAGTACCGTGGCCAGGCTGCGGGCCGTGCCGGCCCAGCCGTTCAGTGCGGCCCGGCGTCCCCGGGCCGCCGCCTTCAGTCGGCGTCGTACGTCCGCCTCACCGAACCAGCCGCGCAGTTCGACGGCGATCGCGCCGGGGTTCTCCGGCGGTACGAGGATGCCGGGGACACCGCCGTCGGGCGCCCGGCCGACGGCCTCCGGGAGACCCCCGACGTCCGTCGCCAGCACGGGGATGCCACGCGCGAGCGCTTCGGTCACCGCCATGCCGTATGTCTCGGCGTAGGAGGTGAGCACCATGAGGTCGGCGGTGTTGTAGCTGGCGTCGAGTTCGGCGCCGGACTGCGGGCCCGCCAGGATCAGCCGGTCCTCAAGGCCGTGCCGCGCGATCAGCGACCGCAGCCCGGCCACGTACTCGGGGTCGTGGTTCAGCCCGCCCACGCAGACGCAGCTCCACGGCAGGTCGGTGACCGCGGCCAGCGCCTCCACCAGCCGGTGCTGTCCCTTGCGCGGCGTCACGGCGGCCACGCACAGCAGCCGCGACACGCCGTCGGTACCGGACGCGAGGGGCGCGATGTCGGCGCCGGGGGCGGCGACATGGACCCGGTCGGGGGCGAGGCCGTGGTGGGCGACGAGGCGGCGGACCGCCCAGTCGCTGGTGGCGATGACGGCGGGGACGGCCCGCAGCACGGTGCGTTCGCGCGCGTCCAGCTCCGCGGCGAGGGCGGGGTCCAGTCCCGTCTCGTCGCCGAGCGGCAGATGGACCAGGACGGCGAGGCACAGCCGTTCCGCCTCCGGGACGATGATCTCGGGGACTCCGCAGGCGACCAGCCCGTCCAGCAGGACGACGGTGCCGTCCGGGAACTCCCGCAGCGTGCGGGCGAGTTCCGCACGGGCCTGCGCGCCGGGGCGGGGCCAGCTGCCGTCCACCGCGTGCTTGTGCACCTGCCAGCCGAAGCCGGGCAGATCCAGACTCACCCGCCGGTCATAGGCGTTACCGCCGCTGGGCGCGGTCTGGTCGTCGACGCCGCCCGGCATGACGAAGTGCACGGAGCGCAGGGACATGGGGATGATCTCGGCGTTCTTCAGGACGGAGGTCTGCACGGGCATATAGCCGAGCTTGACCTTCTCCGTCGTGGTCCGCTCCGGCTCGGCCGGCTTCTCCAGCGTCACGTCGGTCACAGGGCACGCTCATAACTCGCCCAGGCGACATGCGACTCGTGCAGCGTGACGGAGAGACCGGCAAGGCCCCTGGCGCCCTCGCCGAGGGCACCCTTCTCGATCCGCTCGGCGAGCCGATCGGCGATGACCTTGGCGAGGAACTCGGTGGAGGTGTTGATGCCGGCGAAGTCGGGTTCGTTGTCGAGGTTCCGGTAGTTCAGCTCCGCGACGACGGCACCCAGTTCCTGCGTGGCCAGTCCGATGTCGACGACGATGTTGTCGTCGTCCAGCTGCTCGCGCCGGAACGTGGCGTCCACCAGGAACGTCGCTCCATGCAGGCGCTGCGCGGGTCCGAAGACCTCGCCGCGAAAGCTGTGGGCGATCATGATGTGATCGCGGACGGTGATGCTGAACAACGGACACCCTCCAGGTGCGGTGCGTTCCTCATCCCCGCTGATCGTTGCCGGGGATGTCGTGTAGTACGGCTCTTCGCTTCCCGTTGTTCAGCGGTCTCTCACTCTTTTCTCAGGTCAGGCGCTCTTGTCGTCCCGGAATGAGCAAGTCCGTCAGGGCGTGTCCGCGTACCGGACGCGGTGGCACAGCGCCGGGATCTGCCCGGAGGCCAGCTTCGGCAGCACATCCGGAAGCTCCTCGAAAGCGCTCTCCCCCGTGACGAGCGCGTCGAGCGCCGGGTCGGCGAGCAGGTTCAGGGCGAGGGCGAGCCGGTCGGCGTAGGTACGGCTGCCGCTGCGAGCCGGGGACACGGTGCCGACCTGGCTGCTGCGCACGACGAGCCGCCGGGAGTGGAAGGCCTCGCCGAGCGGCAGGCCGATCCGCCGGTCGCCGTACCAGCTCAGTTCGAGGACCGTGCCCTCGGGCCTGAGCAGTTCGAGCGAGCGGGCGAGGCCCTGTTCGGTGGCGCTGGCGTGGACGACCAGGTCGCAGTCGCCGAGGGCGTCCTCGGGTGCGGCGAAGGCGACGCCGAGGGCGCGCGCGACTTCGGCCCGACCGGGGTCGGCGTCCACCAACTGCAGCCGTACGCCCGGGAAGCGGGCCAGCAGGGCGGCCACCGAGCAGCCGACCATGCCGCCGCCCACCACTGCGATCCGGTCGCCGACCAGGGGTGCGGCGTCCCAGAGGGCGTTGACCGCGGTCTCGACGGTGCCGGCCAGGACGGCCCGTTGGGCGGGCACCGTGTCCGGTACGACGGTGACCGCGCTCGCGGGGACGACGTAGCGGGTCTGGTGCGGATACAGACAGAACACCGTACGGCCGAGGAGCGAGGCAGGGCCCTCCTCGACCGTCCCGACGCTCAGATAGCCATACTTCACCGGGGCGGGGAACTCGCCCTCCTGGAACGGCGCGCGCATGGCCGCGTACTGGCTCTGGGGGACGCCGCCGCGGAACACGAGTGTCTCGGTGCCCCTGCTGACTCCGGAGTACAGCGACCGCACGACCACATCGCCCTCGGCAGGCTCCGGAAGGGTGACCTCGCGGAGTTCTCCTTCGCCCGGAGAGCTGAGCCAGAACGCGCGTGCGGTGCGGTTCATCGGGATCCTCCTGAACGATCGTGAAGCTGTGCACGTACCGAGGAGTGCACAGGTCGCGCACAGTACGCGGCCTTGATCGACTCTGTCACCTGGCCCGGAGGATGTGCGGTGGCCCTGAACAACACTTACGACGCAAGGCTGGTCCAGCAGGAGACCGCTGTGGGAGCGGGCGTGCAGATCCTGTTGCTGGCCCTGCTCGGATCGGCGATCGGCCTGGGGCCGGCGGGCTGGCTGACCGGCCTCGTCTTCGCGATCGCCACGTGGGCGCTGCTCTCGTTGGCCCTGCACCGGTCGGGGCTGCGCTCGTTCGGCCCGGCGAACAGGGTGACTCTTGGGCGGGCGACGCTGGTGGGCGGTGTGACGGCGCTGGTGGCGGACTCCTTCCAGAGTTCGCCGCCCGTCACGCTCTTCGTCGGGCTGACGGCGGTCGCGCTGATCCTGGACGGTGTGGACGGCAAGGTGGCCCGTCGTACGGGCACGTCGACGGCGCTGGGCGCGCGCTTCGACATGGAGGTCGACGCGTTCCTGATCCTGGTGCTCAGTGTCTACGTCTCGATGTCGCAGGGGCCCTGGGTCCTTCTTATCGGCACGATGCGCTACGCGTTCGTCGCCGCCGCCCGTGTCTGGCCGTGGCTGAACGCCCCGCTTCCGCCGAGCACGGCCCGCAAGACGGTTGCGGCGATGCAGGGCGTGTTCCTGCTGCTGGCCGCCTCCGGCTACCTTCCGTACGCTGCGACGTTCGTGGTCACGGCGACGGCTCTGGCCGCTCTGGTCTGGTCGTTCGGCCGGGACATCATGTGGCTGTACCGGACGTCGCGGATGGCGCAGGCTTCGGTGGTGGAGGTTCGGGAGCTGGTGGCGTCCTGAGCGGGTGCCTTCGGTGGGTGGGCCGGGATGCCTGCGGCGGCCTGTTGATTTTCGGTGGGGGTTCGCGCAGCGCCTTTGGTTGCGTTGTGGGTCGGGGCCGCGCCGGGGGGTGTCCGTCCTCGGACCGGCGGCTGGACCTGGCCAGGAGGTCCTGTTTCTTGACGCCGGCCACTGCGGGCGGACACTCCCCGGCACGTCCCCTTCCCGCCGTACGCGACTGCAGGCCGGTGGGGGTACGCGTCCACGTCGTCGGCCTTCGCATCTATCTGCGCGGCAGCACGGCGATCGCTGCTAGTGGTACGGCCGCCAGCACCAGCCAGGGAACGGCGGCTGGGAGGCCCGTGTCCAGCAAGGTGCCGGTTGCCGAGCTGCCTATCAGGACTATCAGGCCGGAGACCGAGGACAGTGCCCCGGTGTAGAGGCCCAGTCGGCCCTCCTCGGCCAGGTCGGGGATCCAGGCTCGGGCGACCGGGGCGACGAGCATCTGGCCGAGAGTGAGCAGGACCACGAAGGCGGCCGCGGGCAACAGGGCTGCCGTGCCGGTCCAGTCGGCGGGGCGGGCCGCGGCCACGGCTGCGAATCCTGCCGCGATCAGCAGGAGTCCGGCGACCATCGACCGGCGCAGGGTCAGCCGGTCCCCCACCCAGCGGGTGACGGGCAATTGGGCGACCACCACCAGTAGCGAGGACAGGGCGAACAGCCAGGCCAGCGCGGTCTGGGAGCCGGTGGCGCGCTCCACCTCGTCGGGGAGGGCGAGGTAGAGCTGGTTGTAGGCGAGCAGATAGGCGCCGTAGGCGCAGCACAGCGCGAGGAAGCGGCGGTTGCGCAGCAGCTTCCCCGTGCCGCCGCGGAATCGGACGCCTCCTCGGCCGGGTATGTGCTGTGGCAGTAGCCATGCGTGCCCGGCCAGGACGAGTACGAAGATGCCGGCACCGGCTAGGCAGACCGTGCGGAAGTCCACCGAGAGCAGGAGTGCGCCGAGCAGCGGTCCGACGAACGCGCCCGCCTGTCCGGCCACCGTCAGCAGCGCGAGGATGCGGGTACGGGGGCCGGCGCCCGACTCCTCCCAGAGGACCGCCTGTCGAGCCACCTCGGACTCCACTGCGGGCGAGAACAGCGCGGCGGCGAAGCCGATCAGCAGCACCGCCCCGATCACCGCCCAGGTCGCGTTCGCATATCCAAGCCACGCGAACCCGGCGATCCGCAGCACGCAGCCCGTGAGCACGACCGGTCGTATGCCGTAGCGGTCGGCCAGCGCGCCGCCCACCACGAACAGCCCCTGCTGGCTGAACGTGCGCAGCCCCAGTACGAAGCCGACCAGCCAACCCGCCATTCCTACGGCCTGTCCCAGGTGCTCGGCGAGGAAGGGCAGGACGGCGAAGAAGCCGATGTTGAAGGCGAGTTGGGTGAGGATGAGGAGGTGGAGGAGGGGGGAGAGGCGGGGGCGGTCCGCCGTCGGCGTCCTTCGGAATCCGAGTGACAGTGAGGTCATCGGGACGTCACCAACTCCCTTGCCTCCTTGTGTCGTTCGGGGGTGGGTGCCGCGGGGTCTGGCTCGCTTCCGCGACGTCGGCGGCTGCCCGCTCCGCCTGCCGCCGTCACCGCCAGTGCTCCCAGCAGGGCGAGTACGGCGGCGGGGGCGAGGACCGCCCAGGGGGCGCGTTCGGCGTAGGGCTGGTTCTCGGCCAGGAGCAGGCCCCACTCCGGGGAGGGTGGCTGGGCGCCCAGGCCGAGGAAGGCCAGGGAGGCGAGCGCGAGGGCGATGCCGGGGAGGCGGAGCAGGGCGTGGCGGATGACGGGCGGCAGTACGGCGGGCAGGAGTTCGTGGCGCAGCAGGTACCAGGGGCCGGCGCCCAGGGCTCGGGTCGCGGTCAGGTGGAGGGCGGCTCGTTCCTGCCGTAGCAGCGCGGAGGTGTGGGCGGCCAGCGGTGCCCAGGCGACCGTGGCCACGGCGAGTGCGGGCGTGGTGGTTCCGCTGCCGACGACCGCGGTGACGAGCAGGGCGACGAGGACCGGCGGCAGCGCGGTGACCGTGTCGACGAGCGGGCCGGACAGTCGGGGCAGCAGGCCGAGCGCGACGCCGGTGAGCAGGGTGACGGCGGTGATGGCGAGGGCGAGGAGCAGGGTGTCCAGGGCGCCGTGCGCTACGCGGGCGAGCATGTCCCTGCCGAGGGCGTCGGTGCCGAAGGGGTGCGACGGGGTGGGGGCCGCGAGTCGCTCGGTGGTGTCGAGGGTCAGCGGGTCGCGGGGGAGGCCGAGGGTGATCACGGCGGTCAGCAGGCCGCCGTAGGCGAGGGGCAGGAGCCTGCGGGCGGGCGACGGTCTGCGGTGCAGTGTCGGCAGTGCGCCATCGCGCAGGGCCGGGCCTATCAGCAGGCGGGTGAGGAGGTGGGCGAGTCCGGCGGCAGCCGCGGCGAGCAGGACGAGGGCGAGGGTTCCGGCCTGGAGGACGGGCAGGTCCTGGGCTCGGGCGGCCTGGAGAGTGGTGCGGCCGAGGCCGGGGATGTCGTAGATCTGCTCGACGGTGACCGCTCCGCCGGTCAGTCCTACGACGAACAGGCCGGTGTTGGGGAGCAGTCCGGGCAGGCTGCGGCGCAGGGCCTGGCGGGCGACCGTGAGGCCGGGCAGTCCGCGTGCGGTGGCGGCCAGTGCCCAGGGTTCGGCGAAGGCGCCGGGGAGCAGGTCGTCCAGGAGCCGGCCGAGGACGGCACCGGCGGGCAGGCCGAGCGCGAGGGCGGGCAGGATCGTCCACTGGAAGCCGTACCAGCCGAGGGCGGGCAGCCAGCCCAACTGGACGCCTACGACGGTGGCGAGGACCGACGCGGTGAGGAACTCGGGCAGTGCGGCAAGGACGGCGGAGCCGGTGCCTCCCGCGCACCGTCCGTCGAGTCGCCGCCGTGCGCCGAGCCAGAGGGTGCGGGCGCAGATCAGCGCGGCGGTGACGGCGGCGACCGCGAGGGCCACCGCCATCAGCAGCAGGGAGACGCCGAGGGCCTGGAGGACGGTAGGCGTGACCTCGGTGCCGTTGATCCACGACCGGCCGGCGTCCCCGTGCCACAGTCCACCCAGCCAGTCGGCGAGGAGGTGGAACGGGCCGCGTTCCAGGCCGAGTTGGGCGCGGATGTCCGCCAGCACCTCGGGGGTCGGGTCGCGGTCCGCCGAGCGGGCCTTGAGGACGGTGAGCGCCGGGTCGGTGTGCGAGAGCCAGGGCAGCACGCCGATGGCACACACCAGGGCGACCGCGATCCCCGCACGCCAGAGAAACGTGACTGCCTGCCGCCGCATGGGTCAGCGCCGGGTGCCGACGCCGACGAGGGTGCGCTCGTACGGGTCGAGGAGCGCGCCCCGCACGTCGGTTCCGACGCCGGTGATGATGCGCTGGTGGACCAGCGGTACGACGGCGTCCGTGCCGAGGATGCGGGCCTCGGCGGCCATCGCCGCGTCCTGCCGCTCGGCGCTGTCGGCGGTGCCCTCGGCCTTGGTGACGGCCCGGTCGACGCCCTTGTCGCAGAGCCGGGCGATGTTGTAGCCGCCGTCGCAGCCGTAGTCACTGGCGAGGACGGAGACGGGGTCGCCGGTGTCGACGAGGGTGTTGCGGGCGAGGACGAACGCGTCGAACTTGCCGGCCAGCGCGTCGCTCTCCAGCCGCGAGTACTCGCGCACCTCCAGGGTGACGTCGAACCCGGCCTTCTCCAGCTGCTGCTTCAGCACCTGGGCGACCTCCGGCAGCTCGGGCCGGTTGTCGTACGTGGCGAGCGTGAACCGTGCCCCGTCGGCCTTGCCCGCCTTCGCCCGCCCGACCGGATCGGTCCGCTTGCCGGCGGCCCAGGTGACGGCGGGCCCGTAGATGCCGGCGCCGGCATCCGCGTATCCCTCGTAGACACCCTTGGCGAGCGCGGAGGTGTCGACGGCCTGCCGGGCGGCGGCCCGCAGCGCGGCGTCCTTGAAGGGGCCCTTGCGGGTGTTGAGGAGCAGGCTCGTGGTGCGGGTCGTGGCGGTCGCCCTGCGGGTGGCCTTGTCGAGGGTGGCGGCCTGGGAGACGGGGACGGCCTCGGCGAGGTCGACCTGGTCGGTGCGCAGGGCGCTCGCGCGGGCGGTGCCGTCGGCGACGAACTTGACGTCGATGCCGGTGGCCTGGGCGCGCCCGCCCCAGTAGTCGGCGTAGCGGTCGAGGGTGGCGGCGGTCGTGCCCATCACCTTGGTGAGCTCGAAGGGCCCGGTGGCGGTGCCGACCGGGTCGACCTCGCCCTGCTTGGTGTACGCCTTGTCGGCGAGGACGGCGAGGGAGGGGCTCGACAGACGCAGCGGCAGGATGGGGTCGGGGGACCCGGTGGTGATCCGTACGCCGGTGCCGCCCTCGGCCTTCGCGGTGAGGGTGACGCCGGCGAGGGCGGCCGGGACCGGTTTGGCCTGTGTGGCGTGGGTGAGGGCGGCGGCCACCGCGGCCGGGGTGACGGTGGAACCGTCCTGGAAGGTGGCCTCACGCAGGGTGAACAGCCAGGTGCGGTCGTTCTCCCGGCGCCAGGAGGCGGCGAGGGCGGGCGCGGCGGCACCGTTGGCGTCCAGCGCGGTCAGGCTCTCGGTGACGCCGAGGCGGCTGAGGATGGTGGAGTCGGCGCCGTACGGCGAGAGGTTCTCGGCGGGCGGGAAGGCGAGGGCGACGCGGAGGCGGGATCCGGCGTCGGCGCCCTCGGCGGAGTCGGTGTCGCCACCGGCGGCGAAGCAGCCGGCGAGGAGAGGGGCCAGCGCGAGGGCGGCGAGGAACGGGCGGGTTCGGCGTCGCACGGTGGTCTATCGCTCCATCGGTATCTCGAAGTGGACGACGCCGTTGCCGCCGCCGGTGTCCTCACGTTCGTCGTGCACGACCTTGCCGAGCGAGCGCCAGAAGCCCTCGGCACCCGGCACCTTCGGGTCGGTGTGCAGATATACGGCGCGGTAGTCGCCGTCCGCGGCCGCGAAGGCGAGCAGCTCCGCGACGAGCCGCCGGGCCAGGCCGCGCCTGCGGTGCTCGGCGCGGACGTAGACGCGGCGCAGCTGCGCGGTCCGGCCCGAGGGATAGCGCTCGGCGAGGTCGCGCGGGTTGGGCGGGTGGGCCGGGCCGCGGGAGTCCAGGGCGGCGGTGGCCACGACAGCGTTGTCGCGCGGGTCGAGCGCGACGAGGAGGGTGTGGCGGGCCGGGGTGAGGTAGGCGGCGGCCGGGTCGATGATGTCCGCATGCCAGCGGGGCACATAGCCGGTGCCGAAGTCGTGGTAGACGGTGTCGAGCATCAGGGCCCGCGCACCGTCGAGGTCGTCCGGGCTCGCCGCCCTGATGCTGTAGTCGTGCACTTGCACATCATATGCATTAAGGACAAGGGCTGATCACGCCGACCCCTCGATCCCCACAACCCCCTTACGGCTCAAGCGATTTGACAGTGATCGCCGGCCGCACCCAACCTGGCCACATGACATCCATTTTCAACAAGGGTATCGTGCCTCCGAAGGCGGGCCGCTGATGCGTATCGCGTTCGTCGGCAAGGGCGGCAGCGGCAAGACGACGCTGTCGGCGCTCTTCTCCCGCCACCTGGCCCGCTCCGGCGCCCCCGTGCTGGCCATCGACGGCGACATCAACCAGCACCTCGCCGAGGCACTCGGCCATCACGGGGACCCGCTGGACGCCCCGCCCCTCGGCGCCCACGTCCGGGACATCAAGGAGTTCCTGCGCGGCACCAACCCGCGCATCCCCTCCGCCGACGCCATGATCAAGACCACCCCGCCCGGCCGCGGCTCCCGCCTCCTGGCCCTGCTCGGCGACGACGAACTGCACGCGCGACACGTGCGGCGCGTGGGCGACGTCCCCCTGATGGTGACCGGCGAGTTCGACGAGAGCGACCTCGGCGTGGCCTGCTACCACTCCAAGCTCGGCGGCGTGGAGCTCTACCTGGGCCATCTGGTCGACGGCCCCGGCGAGTACGTCGTGGTCGACATGACAGCAGGCGCGGACGCCTTCGCGTCAGGCCTGTTCACCCGCTTCGACATGACCTTCCTGGTGGCCGAGCCGACCCGCAAGGGCGTCTCGGTGTACCGCCAGTACCGGGACCACGCGCGGGAGTTCGGAATCCGCATCGCGGTCATCGGCAACAAGGTGACGGGCGAGGACGACCTGCTCTTCCTCAAGGAGGAGGTCGGCGACGACCTCCTCACCCACCTGCACCACTCCTCCTGGATCCGCGCGGCCGAACAGGGCCGGGAACAGGGTGAGTTGGAGTCCCCCAACGTCCACGCCCTGAACATCCTGCGCGAGACGGTCGACGCACTGCCGAAGGACTGGGCCACGATGCACGCCCACGCCGTCGAGTTCCATCTGCGCAACGCCCGCGCGTGGGCGGACGACAGGACGGGCGGCGACCTGGCCGCCCAGGTCGACCCGGACTTCGTGCCGGTCCCGGCGGCACTGACCTGAGTCCCCGCCCGCCGGGGGCTTGCTTCCCCCCTCTCCTTCTCCCCTCTCACCCCGAACAGGACCCACGCACATGTCTCTCGACGTCTCCCCCGAGCTCCTCGCCGAAGCCGAGCGAGGTGACATCCGTGAGGAGGACTTCCTCAACACGGTCCGCACCTCACTGCCGTACGCCTACGACCTGATCGCCTCCCTCGCCACCGAACTGCGCGAGGGCACGGCCGAGTTCACCGACAATCAGACCCCGCCCCCGTCGGAGCGCGAACGCGGCCAGCTCCTGCGCGCCCTCGCCAGCGACGCGATCCGGGGCGGCCTGGAACGCCACTTCGGCGTGACCCTCGCCTTCCAGAACTGCCACCGGGTGGCGGCGTTCCGGCCCGAGGCGGAGGGTGGGGAGACGTATGCGCGGTTCACTTCGGTGCGGGCGCAGGTGTTGAACCAGTCGCCGGAGTTCCGGGACTGCTGAGGACGTCAGGCCGCCCTTTCCGCCCGTGACCCGTGTGCGCGGATGATGTCCGCGTATCGGTGGCCCGTGCCCTTGATGGTGCGAGCCTGGGTCTCGTAGTCGACGTGGACCAGCCCGAACCGCTTCGCATAGCCGTACGCCCACTCGAAGTTGTCGAGCAGCGACCACGCGAAGTACCCGGCCAGCGGTGCCCCCTTGCGGGCGGCGGAGGCGCAGGCGGCGAGGTGTCGGGTCAGGTAGGCCTGGCGTTCGGGGTCGTCGATGGTGCCGTCGGGGCGTACGGCGTCCGGGAAGGCGGAGCCGTTCTCGGTGACGTAGAGCTTGCGGGGCCCGTATTCGTCGGTCAGGCGCAGGAGCAGGGTCTCCATGCCGCTCGCGTCGATCTCCCAGTCCATGCCGGTGCGCGGCACGTCCGGGCGACGGACGGCGCGGGCGTGGGGGGCGGGGCCCTCGGGGTCGTCGACGACGTGGGCCGGGAAGTAGTAGTTCAGGCCCAGCCAGTCCAGGGGGGTGGCGATCGTCTCCAGGTCACCCGTGCGCTCGGGGAGGTCGACGCCGTAGGTCTCGATCATGTCGGCCGGGAAGCCACGGCCGTGCACCGGGTCGAGCCACCAGCGGTTGACGTGGCCGTCCTGGCGGCGGGCGGCGGCCTCGTCCTCGGGGCGGTCGCCGGCCGCGAACACCGTGGAGAGGTTGTTGACGATGCCGATCGAGGCGCCGGGGGCGGCCGCGCGGATCGCCTGGGTCGCGAGGCCGTGGCCGAGGAGGAGGTGGTAGGAGGCGCGGACTGCGGCCGTGAGGTCGGTCAGGCCGGGGGCCATCTTGCCTTCGAGGTGGCCGATCCAGGCCGAGCAGGAGGGTTCGTTCAGGGTGGCGAAGTGGTGCACGCGGTCGCCCAGTCGGGCGGCGACCACGGAGGCGTAGGCGGCGAAGTGCTCGGCGGTCTCCCGCTCGGGCCAGCCGCCCCGGTCCTGGAGCGTCTGCGGGAGGTCCCAGTGGTAGAGGGTGACGGAGGGGGTGATGCCCGCCTCCAGCAGGCCGTCGACCAACTGGTCGTAGAAGTCGAGGCCCTTGCCGTTGACCGGTCCGTCGCCGCCGGGCACCACTCGCGGCCACGCGATCGACAGGCGGTAGGCGTTCGTGCCGAGTCGGCGCATCAGGGCGATGTCCTCGCGCCAGCGGTGGTAGTGGTCGCAGGCGACGTCGCCGTGGTCGTCGCCGTCGATCTTGCCGGGGGTGTGCGAGAAGGTGTCCCAGATGGATGGGGATCGGCCGTCCTCCGCCACGGCTCCCTCGATCTGGTACGCCGATGTGGCCGTGCCCCACAGGAAGTCGTGCGGGAGTGCGGCGAGGTCGATGCGGTCGGACACGGAGATCCCTTCGGAACGGGGGGTGTTGGCTACCTGGCTGCGCCCGGTCACTTGACGGCGCCCGCGGTCAGACCGGCGACCAGATAGCGCTGGAGGAGGAGAAAGCCCGCCACCACGGGGACGCTGACGACCAGCGAGGCGGCCATGATCTGGTTCCAGTACACGTCGTTGAGCGTGGAGTAGCCCTGGAGGCCGACGGCGAGGGTGCGGGTGGTGTCGTTGGTCATCACCGAGGCGAACAGCACCTCGCCCCAGGCGGTCATGAAGGCGTAGACGGCGACCGCGACGATGCCGGGGACCGCGGCCGGGACCACGACCCTGAGCAGCGCGCCCAGCGGACCGCAGCCGTCGACCAGCGCCGCCTCGTCCAGGTCGCGCGGCACCGAGTCGAAGTACCCGATGAGCATCCAGATCGAGAACGGGAGGGAGAACGTCAGGTACGTCAGGATCAGGCCGCCGCGCGAGCCGAACAGGGCGATGCCGGTGGCGTTGCCGATGTTGACGTAGATGAGGAACAGCGGGAGGAGGAAGAGGATGCCCGGGAACATCTGCGTGGAGAGCACCGTGACCGTGAAGACGCGCTTGCCGCGGAAGGTGTAGCGGCTGACCGCGTACGCCGCGAAGACCGCGATCACCACCGAGCAGACCGTCGCGGCGCCCGCCACGATCAGCGAGTTCACGAAGTACTTGGCGAGCGGCACCGTCGACCAGATGTCGATGTACGGACGGATGGTCAGGCTGCTGGGCAGCCAGCGGAACTTCCCCGTGACGTCGGCGAGCGGTTTCAGCGAGCTGGAGACCATGACGTAGACCGGCACCAGGACGAAGCCGGTGAGCAGCGCGAGGAAGATCCGCCGGGACCAGAGGAAGGAACGCGGCGGCGCCATCGGGGAGTTACGCATCGGCGGTGCCATCGGGGAGTTACGCATCGGCGGTTCTCCGTCCGCGCGAGGTGAGCCAGAGGTAGACGCCGGTCACCAGCAGCAGGAACAGCAGCAGGAGAACAGACATCGCCGAACCCGTGCCGAAGTTCCAGGTGACGAACGACGCCTGGTAGATGTGCACCGAGATGAGGTCGGCGGCTGCGGGTGCGGTCTTGCCGAACAGGACGTACGGCGTGTTGAAGTCGTTGAACGTCCACAGGAACAGCACCAGGACGAGGACCTGGTTGACGGGGCGGAGGGACGGCAGCGTGATGCGGCGGATCTGCTGCCACATGCCTGCGCCGTCCAGGGCCGCCGCCTCGTACAGCTCCTTCGGGATGTTCTGCAGGCCGGCCATCACGATGAGGAAGGCGAACGGCCAGCCCTTCCACACCGAAACCGTCAGCAGTGCGAGGAAGCTGTTGTCGCCGATGAGCCAGAAGGAGGGCTGGTCGGTGAGGCCGAGCTGGTCGTGCAGGACGTGGTTCACCAGGCCGTTGTCGTGCTGGAACATGAAGACCCAGGTGATGACGGCCGTGTAGACGGGCAGTGCGTACGGCACCAGGAACAGGGCGCGCAGCAGGCCCCGGCCGTGGAAGGTGTCCTGCATGCAGATGGCCGCCGCCGTGCCGATCAGCCAGCACAGGCCGACCGAGAGCAGAGTGAAGGCGATGGTGACCAGGAAGGAGTGGAGCAGCGCCTCGCCGACCGGGGCGTTGAAGTCCACCGACGTGTCGTAGTTGCCAAGACCGCTCCAGGGGGCCGTGGTCCAGTCGCGGATGTAGAACTGCGTGAGCTCCTTGAAGCTCATCGCGATGCCGATCACCATCGGCACGAGGTGGACCAGGAGTTCGAGGAGCAGGGCGGGCAGGAGCAGCAGGTACGGCAGGCCGATGCGGCGGATCCGCCCGGGACGGCGGCGGGGGCCGTCCGCCGTCCCGGGGGAGCTCTTGCGTACGGCGGCCTCGGCGGGGACGGTGGTCGTCATCGTGCTCACTTCGTCGGCATCTGCTGCTGGGCCTTCTCCAGGGCCGCCTTCACCGAGTCGGTGGTCACGGGGCGTCCGGCGGCCGCGTCGGCCCACAGTTCCTTGACGGCCGTCCCGACAGCCGTCTCGAACTGCGACTCGTCGGGGACCTGCGGTGCCGCTACGGCGCTCTTCGCGAGGGTGTCCTTGAGGACCGCGTTCGCCGGGGAGTTGAAGGCCTGCTCCGACTGTGCGCCCTTGACCGGCGGGATCGAGCTGTAGGCCTCGTTGAGGATCTTCTGCTCGGCGTCGCCGGTCATGAACTTCACGAACTTCGTGGCGCCGTCGAGGTTGTCGGTGTTCTTGAAGACGGCCAGGTTGATGCCCATGACCATCGAGTTGACGCCGGTGCCGGTGCCCGGGGCGCCGGACTGCACGGGGACGGGGGCGATTCCGTAGGAGTCCTCGCTCATGCCCTGCGACTTGAGGTTGGCGGACGCCGACTGCCACAGCAGCATCGCGGTCCTGCCCTTGGCGAAGTCGCTGACCGACTGGTTCTGCGCGTACTCGGCGTTGCCCGGCGCGATGACCTTGTCCTTGGCCATCAGGTCGACGAACTGCTTGACTCCCGCGACCGCTCCGTCGGAGGTGAAGTCGGGCTTGCCGTCGGCGGTGAAGAAGTCGGCGCCGTGCTGCTTGGCGAAGACGACGGCGTGGTGGATGTTCTCCGCCGGGTTCGAACCCTCCGTGCCCAGGCCCCACTTGCCGTCCTTCGACAGCTTCCTTCCGTCGGCTGTGAGCTCGTCCCAGGTGGCCGGCGGCTTCGAGATGCCCGCGTCGGCGAACATCTTCTTGTTGTAGTAGAGCGCGTACGCCATCGAGTACAGCGGCACCGCCGCCGGGTCCTCGCCCTTGGCGCCGGTCGATCCGAGCGCCGACTCGACGAAGCGGTCCCTGCCGCCGATCTTGTCGAAGTTCGCTGCGTCCCACGGCAGCAGCGCCCCGGTGGCCTGGAGGGAGGCGCTCCAGGTGTTGCCGATGTTCAGGACGTCAGGGCCCTGGCCGGAGGTCGTCGCGGTCAGGATCCGGTTGAGCAGGTCGGACCAGGGCACGACCTCCAGCTCGACCTCGATGCCGGTCTGCTTCTCGAACTTGTCGAGTTCGGGCTGGAGGACCTTCTTGTCGACCTCGATGCTTGCGCCCTGGTTGGAGGCCCAGTAGGTGAGGGTCTTCGGCGAGTCGTCCGACCCGCCGCCCGTCGGCGAACCGCCTCCGCACGCCGAGGCGGCCAGAGCGAGGGACAGGGTGACGGCGCCTACGGCCGCGGCTCGGATGCTGCGCATGGCTCCAGTTGGCCCTTCCGGGAAGTGCGTCACGGCTTAATTTAGAGCGTGAGTTAAGCCCTGGAGCGCGGACGCGTCAAGAGTTCTGACACAGTCTCCGAACTTCGGGCGTACCTCTTGACTCATCCGTTCCACGGTTGAACCATTCAGCGGCGAGAGAGCGCTCCCCGCACCCCACGCCGTTCACTTCCTGAACCAGGAGAGCCGCCCCATGCCCCCTTCCTCCCCTTCGTCCGGGCCACCCTCGATCGGCCGCCGGGCCGTGATCGGCGCCGCGGTCGCGTCGGCGTCCGCGTCGGCGGTGATCGGACTGTCGTCGCAGGCCTCCGCGCGCACCGCCGTCGATGCCCGGGATTCCGCCGTTGCCGCGCGGGATTCCACCGTCCCGTCGGCCCGGAAGCGACCGCGTCCGCTGCCCGGCGGCGGTGACCTCGGCCCGAACGTCCTCGTCTTCGACCCGTCGACCCCGGGCGGCCAGGTCCAGGCCCGCCTCGACGAGGTGTTCCGGCAGCAGGAGTCGGCGCAGTTCGGCACCGGCCGCTACGCCCTGCTGTTCAAGCCCGGCATCTATCACGGGCTCAACGCCCAACTCGGCTTCTACACCTCGATCGCGGGCCTGGGCCTGTCCCCCGACGACACCACCATCAACGGCGACGTCACGGTCGACGCCGGCTGGTTCGACGGCAACGCGACGCAGAACTTCTGGCGTTCGGCGGAGAACCTGGCGCTAGTTCCCGCGAACGGCACCAACCGCTGGGCGGTCGCGCAGGCGGCCCCGTTCCGCCGTATGCATGTGCGCGGCGGCCTCAACCTCTCCCCCACCGGCTACGGCTGGGCGAGCGGCGGATACATCGCCGACAGCCGTATCGACGGTCAGGTCGGGCCCTACTCCCAACAGCAGTGGTACACCCGCGACAGTGCAATCGGCGGCTGGCTCAACGGCGTGTGGAACATGGTGTTCTCCGGCGTCGAGGGTGCTCCCGCGCAGAGCTTCCCCAACCCGCCGTACACCACGCTCGACACGACACCCGTCTCACGCGAGAAGCCGTTCCTGTACGTCGACGGGGGCGGGTTCCGGGTCTTCCTGCCGGAGAAGCGGACGAACGCGCGGGGCGTGACCTGGGGCAACGGCACCCCGCGAGGCACCTCGCTGCCACTGACGCAGTTCTACGTCGCCCGGCCCGGCGTCTCGGCGGCCACCCTCAACCAGGCGCTCGCACAGGGACTGCACCTCCTGCTCACCCCGGGGATCTATCACGTCGACCGGCCGATCCAGGTGAACCGGCCGAACACCGTCGTCCTGGGCCTCGGCTACGCGACCGTCGTTCCCGACGGCGGCGTCACGGCTCTGAAGGTCGCCGACGTCGACGGAGTCCGGCTGGCCGGGTTCCTGGTCGACGCCGGACCCGTCAACTCGGCGACCCTGCTGGAGATCGGGCCGACGGGCGCGTCCAGGGACCACTCCGCCAACCCGACCACGGTGCAGGACGTGTTCGTCCGGATCGGCGGAGCGGGCGCGGGCAAGGCCACCACCAGCATGGTGATCAACAGCCGGCACACGATCGTCGACCACACCTGGGTGTGGCGCGCCGACCACGGCGACGGAGTCGGCTGGGAGACCAACCGCGCCGACTACGGCGTCGTCGTCAACGGCGACGACGTCCTGGCGACCGGCCTGTTCGTGGAGCACTTCAACAAGTACGACGTCCAGTGGAACGGCCGGCGCGGCCGCACGATCTTCTTCCAGAACGAGAAGGCGTACGACGCCCCGAACCAGGCCGCCATCCAGAACGGCCCGGTCAAGGGGTACGCCGCCTACAAGGTCGGTGACCGCGTGACCTCGCACGAGGGCTGGGGACTGGGCAGTTACTGCTACTACAACGTGGACCCCACGATCGTGCAGCACCACGGCTTCGCCGCCCCCGACACGCCAGGGGTGCGCTTTCACGGCCTGCTGGTCGTGTCGCTGGGCGGGAAGGGGCAGTACGAGCGCGTCATCAATGACACCGGGGCGCCCACCTCGGGGACGTCGACGGTGCCGTCGACCGTGGTGTCGTACCCCTGAGAGCGTGCCATGACGCCGCCGGTCGGAGGTGGCCCCTCCCGGGAACAGGAGGGGCCACCTGGAGGGGGCACTGTCCCTTGAAGGGACGGGCCCGTCCTACCGTGGCGCCGCCGTCGTCACCGGCGCCGGTGCATACCCGGTCGGCCGGGTCGTGAAGCTGCCGCGGCCCTGGGTGCGGCTGCGCAACCGGGTGGCGTAGCCGAAGAGTTCGGCCAGGGGCACGGTCGCCGTGACGACGGCCGCGCCCGCCCGGGTGGCCGAGCCCGTCACCCGGCCCCGGCGTGCCGCCAGGTCGCCGAGGACCGCACCGACGGCGTCCTCGGGCACGGTGACCGTGACCTCGACGACCGGCTCCAGGAGGACCATCGCGCAGGTGCGCAGGGCGTCGCGGAGGCCGAGCCGGCCGGCGGTGCGGAAGGCCGTGTCGGAGGAGTCCTTCACATGGGTCGCCCCGTCGGTGAGGGTGACGCGCAGCCCGGTCACCGGGTGACCGCCGAGCGGGCCCTCGGCGAGAGCGTCCCGGCAGCCGGCCTCGACGGCACGGACGTACTCCTGCGGCACGCGCCCGCCGACGACGGTCGAGCGGAACTCGAAGCCACCTTCCGTGGGCTGCACGTCCAGTACCACATGCGCGAACTGCCCTGCCCCGCCGTCCTGTTTGACATGCCGGAAGACGAAACCGGTCACGCCTCGGCCGACCGTCTCCCGGTACGAGACCCGGGGACGGCCCACGTTGACCTCCACTGCGAGGTCCCGGCGGATCTTCTCCACCGCGACCTCCAGATGCAGTTCACCCATGCCGGACAGCACCGTCTGCCCGGTCTCGGCATCGGTGCGCACGACCAGCGACGGATCCTCCTCCGCCAGCCGTGCCAGCGCGGTGGCCAGCCGGTCGGTGTCGGTGGTCCTGCGTGCCTCGACCGCGACGGACACCACCGGGTCGGCCACACTGGGCGGTTCGAGGACGAGCGGCGCGTCCGGTGCGCAGAGGGTGGCGCCGGGACGGGCCGACTTCAGGCCGATCACGGCCACGATGTCGCCCGCGACGGCCCGGTCCAGCTGGGCGTGGCGGTCGGCCCGCACACGCAGGATCCGTCCGATCCGCTCGGTGCGCCGCGCTGTCGCGTCGAACACCGTGTCTCCCTTCTCGATCGTTCCCGAGTACACCCTCAGGAACGTGAGCCGTCCCGTCGGGGTCGCGCTCACCTTGAACGCCAGGGCCGCGAACGGCATCGACGGGTCTGCCGGCCGGTCCTGGTCCACACCGTCGTGCAGGCCGCGCACGGCCGGTACGTCGAGCGGTGAGGGCAGATAGGCCACGACCGCGTCGAGCAGCGGCTCGATCCCCCGGTTGCGGTAGGCCGAGCCGCACAGCACTACCACGCCGTCGCCGTTGCGGGTCAGGTCGCGCAGCGCGGTGCCGAGGGTCTCCGGCGAGAGCGTCGACCGCGCGCAGAACTCCTCCAGCGCGCCGGCATGCAGCTCGGCCACCGCCTCCTCCAGCAGCCGCCGACGCCGGTCCGCCTCCGCCCGCAACTCCTCCGGAACCGGCCCTTCTACGGCCGTGTCGGCGCCGTCGGCCCACACCAGCGCCCGCATCCGTACGAGGTCCACGACACCGCGGAACCCGTCCTCGGCGCCGATGGGCAACTGCACGACCAGCGGCGCCGGGTGCAGCCGTTCCCGTATCGAGGCGACCGCCGTGTCGAGGTCGGCCCCGGCACGGTCCAGCTTGTTGACGAACGCGATCCTCGGCACACCGTGCCGGTCGGCCTGCCGCCACACCGACTCGCTCTGCGGCTCCACGCCCGCGACGGCGTCGAACACCGCGACCGCGCCGTCGAGGACGCGCAGCGAACGCTCCACCTCGTCGGCGAAGTCGACGTGCCCGGGGGTGTCGATGAGGTTGATCCGGTGACCGTCCCAGGCGCAGCTGACCGCCGCCGCGAAGATGGTGATGCCGCGGTCGCGCTCCTGCGGGTCGAAGTCGGTGACGGTGGTGCCGTCGTGGACCTCGCCGCGTTTGTGCGTGGTCCCGGTGGCGTACAGGATCCGCTCGGTGACGGTGGTCTTGCCTGCGTCGACGTGGGCGAGGATGCCGAGATTGCGGACGACGGCGAGGGTGTTGGGGTTGGGGTTGGTGCGCACGGCCCTTGGCCTTTCGGATGATCCGGAAGTGGAACGGGTCAGCGCGATTCCCGGACGAGATCGGCACATGTGTACAGGCACACGAGCATGACCTGACGCCTGACACCTACCGCCTGTCGCACCGTCAGAGCGGTGCTGTGGCAGGTGCGTTGAGGTACCCGGGTGTGCCGGCGCTCTCAGGCGCTCGTCACGGGCATCCGGTGCCGGCCGCGCAGCGGGCACCGGGCGGACGAGGACACCAGGATCACCTCGTACCGGCAGAGGGAGACGACGGCAGCGGTGTGGTCACGCATGGCCCGGCTCCCTTCGACTTGGCACGACGACGCGCCGCCGAGTGGCGGGCGGCGCGTGGTTTCGTGGTGAGTCTAGGGAGCCGGGCGGGGTCGATGCAGCCGGTTTTTGCTGGTCGTCGTCCCTACTGCTCGTCGATCGTGATGGCCGCGGCGGGGCAGACCGCCGCCGCCTCGCGGGCGGACGCGTGCAGGTCCTCGGCGGGGTTCGGTTCGAGCAGTGTGACGATGCCGTCCTCGTCACGCTGGTCGAAGACCTCGGGTGCGATCAGCACACACTGGCCGGCGCCACAGCAGCGCCCCTCGTCCACACTGAGTTTCACGGCGGTTGCCTTCCTTCCCGGTGAGAGAGCCGTCACCACCGCACGGGAACCGTGCGCAGTCCGCCGACAAGGAGGCCCTCGACGCGCTTCAACTCATCGGCGGGTACGGCCAGTTGAAGGGACGGCAACTTACGCAGCAGGACATCGAGGGTGACCTGCAGTTCGGTGCGGGCCAGGCTCTGCCCGAGGCACGAGTGCGGTCCGACGCCGAACGTCAGATGGGGGTTCGGGGACCGGGAGAGCACCATGTCGTCCGCGTCGGTGAACACGCTCTCGTCCCGGTTGGCGGACGGCATGCTGCACACGACGGTCGTGCCGCTCGGGAGCACCTCGCCGTCGATCTCCACCTCCTCGGTCAGATAACGCCGCAGCCCGAAGCCGAGGTTGGCGTCGAAGCGCAGGGCCTCGTCGACCGCGGTGCGCACCAGTGTCGGGGCGGCGAGGAGCCGCTCCCAGCGGGTGCGGTCGGCGAGGAGCATGGCGACCATCTTGCCGATCATGTTCGCGGTGGTCTCGTGCCCGGCGACCAGGAGTCCCATGGCGGTGCCGAGCAGTTCGTCGTCGGTCAGCCCCTGCCCCTCCTCCTTGCTCTCCCGGATCACCATGCCGATCAGGTCCCCGCCGGGCTCGGCGCGCGTCGCCGCGATGTGCGCGCCCATGTACTCGGCGAACTCGTCGTACGCCGCCCGGGTCTGGTCGCCGGAGTAGCGGCTGACGTTGAGGAAGGCGTCCGACCAGTGCGAGAACCGGTCCCGGTCCGCGGCGGGGACGCCGAGGATGTCGCAGATGACGTAGACGGGCAGGGGGAAGCCGAGGCCCGCCTTGAGGTCGGCGGGCTGGCCGCCGCGGACCATCTCGTCGACGAGGTCCTCGGCCGTCCGCACCATGCCGGGGCGCAGTGCGGTCATACGGCGGGCGGTGAAGTACTTGCCCACCTGCCGCCGCCACTTGAGGTGTGGTTCGCCGCGGTCGGGCAGCGTCAGGGTGCTGCTGCCGTCGGCGGCGGGGCCGCCCGCGCCTTCGGGGGCGATCCGGGCGGCGCCGACGTCCTCGGCGGTCGGCCGGACGAAGCGGGGGTCGGACAGCAGGGCTTTGACGTGGTCGTAGCGGGTCAGATACGTCGCCTTGTCCCCGCTGGGAAGTTCAACCGTGGACATCGGGCATCGCCCGCGCAGTTGCTCCCATTCGGCGGGCGGATCAAGGGGGTTGTCGCCGAGCAGTGGCAGTCGCAGGAGGTCGTTCTCGCGCATCTTGCATCACCTGGTGGGGGGAGGCGGGTGAGCGACGCGGAAGCGTGCACAGCACGGCACGTTACGCACGTTGTGCATCATGCATCAAGAGTGCATCATGCACTTTCGATGCATGGCGCAATCTCACCGTAGGGTGGGGACCTGGGAAGCTGTGGACCTGAGAGGTCGGGGAGTTGGCCTGGCGGCCGGGAAGGAGATCGGCGTGGACGCCCGAGAGGCCGCGGAGCGCATCGAGCGGGAACTGCTGATCCTCACCCGCCACAAGGAGATGCGGGCACCTCGGGGACCGCGCGGCGGCGACCCGCTGGACCAGAGCGCCTACGTACTCCTCAACCGGCTGGAGACCCAGGGCCCCATGTCCATCCCGGACTTCGTCGAGGCCTTCGGACTCGCCGCGTCGACGTTCACCCGGCAGACCTCGGCCCTCCTGCGCAACGGGCTGGTGGAGCGCACGCTCGACCCGGACGGCGGGGTGGCGCGCAAGTTCCGTATCACCGAGGAGGGCCACCGACTGCTCTCGGAGCAGCGCGAGGGCATCGTCACCGGCCTGTCCTCGGTCGTGGCCGACTGGACGCCCGAGCGTCTGGACCGGTTCATCACCGACCTACGGCAGTTCAACACCGACATCGAGCGCATCACGGGCCGCCCCTGGCCGAGAGGCACGGAGGCCACGGACGACAGAGCCGACACGCCCGGCACAGGCGGCACGGACAAGACGGCCGGCACGCCCGGCACGGACGGCGACGCGGACCCGGCCGCCCCCGCCGCCCTCAGCTCGGCGATGGCCGACCGCGACTGACGAGACTGACGTAGCCCGGCGAGGGCCTACGCAGCCTGCCGAGGCTCGAACGCACGTCGCATGAGCATGAACGTGCTGGTCGTCATCGGTGTCGGCGGTATGGGACAGAGCATCGCCCGGCGCCAGGGGACGGGAAGGCGGGTGCTGCTCGCCGACTTCGACGAGCAGGTGCTCGGCGCCACGGCACAGGGTCGCTGCGCGGCGAGGGATTCGACATCGTCGCCCCCTCCGTCGACGTCTCCTCCCGCGATTCGGTGGCCCCACTCGCCGACCGGGCGGCGCGGCTCGGCAGCGTCACCGAGGTCGTGCACACCGCGGGCCTCTCCCCCGTGCAGGCGTCCGCCGCCGCGATCCTCGCGGTCGATCTGCTCGGCGTGGCCCTGGTGTTGGAGGAGTTCGGGCGCGTCGTCGCCCCGGGCGGTGCGGAGGTCGTGATCTCCAGCATGGCCGGGCATCTGGCGGCGCCGCTCGACGCCGAGCAGGAGCGGGCGCTCGCCCACACCCCGGCCGACGAACTGCTCGATCTGCCGTTCCTCGGCCAGGTGACCTCCGGCGCCGTCGGCTACGCCCTCGCCAAGCTCGCCAACCACCTGCGGGTCCAGGCGGCCTCCGGGGCGTGGGGCCGGCGCGGTGCCCGGATCAACTCGATCAGCCCCGGTGTCGTCTCCACGCCCATGGGCCGACAGGAACTGGCGGGCGACAGCGGCGAGTTGATGCGCTCGGTGATCGACGCCTCGGCCACCGGCCGGCTGGGCACACCGGCCGACATCGCCGCCGCGACCGCGTTCCTGCTGGGTCCCGATTCGGCCTTCGTCAGCGGCACGGATCTACTCGTGGACGGCGGCGTCGTCGCGGCCCTGCGCACCAGCGCGCCGAGCCAGGCGGCCTGACCGGCAGCCCGACCGACCGCCTGAGCAGCGGCCCGACCGACCGCCTGACCGATCGACCGCCCAACCGACCAGTGGCCCGACCCGCCGCCGGACAACCGCCGGACAACCGCCTGATCGGCCGCTGACCAGGCATTCTGCGCCTCCGCGGACCGACCGTGCGATTCGTCCAGATGCGCTGTGCGAATCTCACGGTCGGCCGATGACAGTCGATCGATGCCCCTGGCCTGCTGTTCTGCCATCGTGGGACGTGAGAGGCGCGGGCCAGGCGGCCCGACCACCGTCAGGACCGTCCCCGCGGGAGGCTTTCCGTGGACAAGCGGTATGAGGTCTACTGCCTCACCCACTCACACTTCTACGACACGCCGTCCCAGGGCCGGGCGCGTGGCCGCTTCCGTCAGACCCTGCGTCCGCTGCCCGCCTCGTGGTCGCGCGAGGAGCTCGGCGACTGGGTGGTCTGCCGCCCGGTCGACGCGGAACTTCCCCCGCAGGGCTGGAAGATCCACGCCTCGGCCTGCCCGGACGACGCACAGCAGATCCTGGACACCGTCTGGGACTACTGCGTCCCGCGCCGCATCGCCTTCAAGTTCCTGCCCGGCCTGGAAACCCTGTTCCTGGCCAACGCGAAGTACGCGCACCGGGGTTCCAGCGGCAAGTTCGTGACCATCTACCCCGTGGACGAGGCCCAGTGCGAGCGCATCCTCGCCGAGCTCGGCCCCGCGCTGGACGGCTGGCAGGGGCCGTACATTCTCAGCGATCTGCGCTGGGGCGCGGGGCCGCTCTACGTCCGGTACGGCGCCTTCGCCGACCGGTACTGCGTCTCGGCCGACGGGATCCTGGAGCAGGCGGTGGCCGATCCCTCCGGCCGGCTGGTGCCCGATGTCCGGGGCCCCACCTTCCAGGTGCCGGAGTGGGTGCGGATGCCCGGCTTCCTGGAACCGGAGCTCGCCGAGAGCCGCCGGACCACCGTCGCCGACCTGCCCTACCGGTTCGAGCGGGCACTGCACTTCTCCAACGGCGGTGGCCTGTACGCCGGGGTCGACACCCGCACCGGAGAACGTGTCGTCCTCAAGGAGGCCCGGCCGCACGCGGGACTCACTCCCGACGGGGCCGACGCGGTCATCCGGCTGGAGCGCGAGCGGGCGGCCCTGGAGCGGCTGAGCGGGCTGACCTGCGTACCCGCGCTCCACGACCACTTCGAACTGGGCGGTCACCACTTCCTCGTCGAGGAGTTCATCGAGGGACGGGCGCTGCACGAGGTGTTCGTCGAGAAGTATCCGCCGACCGATCTGGACGCCGACGCGACGGCCTTCGCCGACTACACCGCCTGGGCGCTCGATGTGCACCGGCAGGTGGAGGAGGCCGTCGCCGAGGTCCACCGGCGGGGCATCGTGATCGGCGACGTGCACACGTACAACGTCCTGATCCGCCCCGACGGCAGGGTGGTGCTGATCGACTTCGAGGGCGCGTCGGACGTGACGCAGGCGGGGCACCAGGTCCTCGCGGCCCCGGGGTTCATCGCCCCGAGCGGGGCCACCGGCTTCGACATCGACCGGTACGCGCTGGCCTGTATGCGGATCTTCCTCTTCCTGCCGCTGACCGGCCTCATCGACCTGGACGGCGGCAAGGCCGGGCAGCTCGCCAGGGAGGCCGCCCGGCTCTTCCCGGTCCCGCGGCAGTTCCTCGACGAGGCCGTCCGCACGCTCACCGGCGACGGTGGCATGGCGACGGGCATGGCCGACGGACCCCGCCTGGAGCCCGACCAGGCCGGGTGGCTGCGCGCCCGTGACTCGATGGCCGACGCCATCCTGGCCGCCGCCACACCCGAGCGCCACGACCGGCTCTTCCCCGGCGACATCGAGCAGTTCACCGTCCAGGGCGGCGGCCTCGACCTGGCCCACGGCGCGGCCGGCGTGCTGTACGCGCTGGACGCGACCGGCGCCGGACGCCACCCGGCCCACGAGGACTGGCTGATCCGGCACGCACTGCGCCCGGAACCGGGCACCCGCCTCGGCTTCTACGACGGTCTGCACGGCGTCGCCCACGTACTCGACCACCTCGGGCACCGGGAGGAGGCCACCAAGGTCCTCGACATGTGCCTGGGCGAACACTGGGAGGCCCTGGCCTCGGACCTCAAGGGCGGGCTGTCCGGCATCGGGCTCAACCTGCTGCACTTTGCGACCGCCCTCGGCGACACCGCCTGCCGTGACGCCGTCCAGCAGGTGGCGCAGACCGTGGCCGACCGTCTCGGCCCGGCCGACGGCGTACCGGAGACCAGCGGCGGCGCCCACCCGAGAGCGGGACTGATGTACGGCTCGTCCGGACCCGCGCTGCTGTTCCTGCGGCTGTACGAGGTCAGCCGCGACCCGGCCCTGCTCGACCTGGCCGCCACGGCCCTCCGCCAGGACCTGCGCCGCTGCCTCGTACGCCCGGACGGGTCGATGGAGGTGAACGAGGGCTGGCGCACCATGCCCTATCTCGCCGACGGCAGCGTGGGCATCGGCATGGTCCTCGACGAGTACCTCACCCACCGCGCGGACGAGCGGTTCTCGACCGCCGCCGACGCGATCCGCCGGGCGGCGAGGGCGTCGTTCTACATCGAACCCGGGCTCTTCGACGGCGTGGCCGGAATGATCCTCCACCTCAGCCGCGCCCACGCACCCGGTACGGCCGCCGCGCGCGACCGGGTGATCGCGGACCACGTACGCCATCTGGAGCGCCACGCCTGCGTACTGGACGGCCGACTCGCCTTCCCCGGCGAGCAGTTGCTGCGGCTGTCCATGGACCTGGCCACCGGCACCGCGGGGGTCCTGCTGGCGCTTGGCGCCGCCTTCCACCCGCGGCCCACCGGGCTGCCGTTCCTGACCCCGGGCCTGGAGCCCGCTCATGACCAACCCGTCCCCACGCGAGTTCGAGAGAGGAGGTGAGGACATATGTCGCTCCTCGACCTGCAGGGTCTGACGACCGAGACCGAGACCGGTTACGCGCCGCCGCCGGGCAGCCGGGCCAGCAAGGGTTGTGGCGGAGGCAGCCGGCTGAGCCTGCTGCTCTGCTAGTCCAGGCAGACAAGTTCTGCCAGTCGGGACAGACACGTCTGCCGGCGCCCATGCGGACAGCTCTGCTTGTCCAGGCAGAAGCCCTGCTTGTCCATACAGATCTGCTGGTCCGGACAGACACGGCGGGGGCTCACCGCGCGCCCCCGCCCCTCCTGGGGCAGTCCTGTCCCTCCCGCTGAACCGTGCGACGACGGGAGCAGTCGGTGGACCGACGTGCGGCCGACCGTCTGCTCCTGGAGACGGTCCGGCGAGGCGGTGCATGGGGCGGGATCCAGGCCGCCGTATCCCTCCTGCTGGCGTGTGTCTACGTACTTCTGCCCGCTGTCCTGGGTCGCACGGTCGACGCCGTGCTCGGGCAGGGTGATACCGCACTGTGGCTGACGCTCACCGCCGTCACGGTCGCGCTTCTGGTGGTGTGCGACACCGCGGACGACTACGCGGGCGCCGTGGCCAACGCCCGCTGCACGGCCTGGCTGCGGCACACCCTGCTCGGCCATGTCCTCGACCTGGGCGCCCCCGCCGCCCGTCGGCACACCCCCGGCGACCTGGTGGCCCGGCTGGTGGGCAACACCGCCCGGGCCGGCAGCGCCCCGTCGGGCCTGGTGTGGGCGGTGACCGAACTGGTCCCGCCGATCGGGGCCATCGTGGCCCTCGCCCTCATCGACCCGTGGCTGTGCCTCACCTTCGTGGCCGGGCTGCCGCTGGTCGTCCTCATGGTCCGCGCCTTCGTCCGCGACGTCTCCGACCTCAACGACCGCTACTTCGCCACGCAGGGCCGCATCGCCACCCGGCTCGTCGACGCCCTCACCGGCATCCGCACCATCGCCGCCGCCGGCACCACGTCCCGCGAGGCCGAGCGGGTACTGGAGCCGCTGCCCGAACTTCACCGCCACGGCCTGGGCATGTGGCAGGCGTTCGCCCGGGTCTCCGCACGGGACGCGGCGATCGTGCCCCTGCTGGAGATCGCCGTGCTGGCCGTGGCGGGACTGGGGCTCGCCCAGGGCCGCATCACACCGGGTCAGATGCTCGCCGCGAGCGGCTACGTCCTCCTGGCCACCGGCGTCAGTTCGCTGGTGGCCTCGGTCAACCGGCTGGCCTTCGCACGCGCCACCGCGGGCCGGATCGCCGAGGTGCTGGGCGAGCCGACCGTCGCGTACGGCACCGCGCACCTGCCCTCCGGGGGCGGCGGGCGGCTGGAGTTCCGCGGCGTCACGGTACGCACCGCTGATGGCGACCCGGCACTGGACGGCATCGACCTGGACCTGCCGCCGGGCGCGCTGACCGCCGTCGTAGGCCGCTCCGGATCCGGCAAGTCCCTGCTGGCCGCGCTGGCCGGACGGCTGGCGGACCCCGACGAGGGCGAGGTACGGCTCGACGGGCAGCCGCTGTGCGACGTGGCCCGCCCGGAGCTGTACCGGGCCGTCGCGTACGGCTTCGAACGCCCGGTACTGCTGGGCGACTCCTACACCGACGCGATCGGCTTCGGGCCCCGCGCACCCGACGCCGTAGAGGTCCGCACGGCGGCCACCGCGGCACGCGCCGACGCCTTCATCCGGACCATGCCCGACGGGTACGGCACCCGGCTCGCCGCTGCCCCGCTCTCCGGCGGCGAGACCCAGCGCATCGGCCTGGCCCGCGCCTTCGCCCAGTCCGCCCCGTGCGGCCGCCTGCTGATCCTGGACGACGCGACAGCGAGCCTCGACACCGTCACCGAACACCAAATCGGCCAGTCCCTGACCGGCACCGGCCCCCTCGCCCACCGCACCCGCCTCATCATCACCCACCGCACCTCCACGGCCGCCCGCGCTGATGTTGTCGTCTGGCTCGACGGGGGGCGGGTGCGGGGGGTGGGGACACATCGCGAGTTGTGGGCGGAGGCTGGGTATCGGGCTGTTTTCGGGGCGGGGGTGGGGTATCGGTCGGGGTTTGGGGCCGGGGTGGGGGATCGGACGGAGTTCGGGGCTGAGGTTGGGGCGGAGGCGGAGCACCGGGCGAGGTTCGGGGCGGAGACAGAGGCCGAGGCCGAATTCGAAACGCAGGCGGGACACCGGGCCGGGTACGAAGCAAACACGGAGCATCGAACGGAGCTCGTGGCAGAGACAGAGGCCGAGGCCGAATTCGAAACGCAGGCGGGACACCGGGCCGGGTACAAAGCGAAGACGGAGCACTGGGCCGGGTTCGAGGCGGAGGCCGGGTACGAGGCGGAGGCGGGGTACGAGGCGGAAGCGGGGTGCGAGGCTGGGGCGAGTGGCCGGCCTGTGTGGGGCCCGGCTTCCGCGCCGGAACGCGACGGAGGCGTGGGGTGAGCCCGCGGCCGGGAGTCCTGCTGCGGTCCACACTGCGCACACGGCGCCGGGATTTCCTACGGCTCACCGGCTGGTCGCTGGTCGAGGCCGTGCCCGCGCTGCTGTCCGGCTGGCTGGTCGCCCGTGCCGTCGACGACGGCTTCCTCGCCGGCCGCAGCACCGCCGGCTTCGGCTGGCTCGGCCTGCTGGCCTGCGCCGTCCTCGTCGGCGCCTGGGGCACCCGGCAGGCCACGCTCCAACTGGCCGGCGTCGTCGAGCCGTTCCGCGACGACCTGGTCACCCTCGCCACCACCGGCACACTGCGCCGCTCCGCCGGCGCCGGCCAGTCCATCGACACCGCGGGCGTGGCCCGGCTCACCGAACAGGTGGAGATCGCCCGCGAGTCGTACGGCGCGGTCGTCATGTTCGTGCAGACCTTCGCCGTCACCGCGGTCAGCGTGCTGCTCGGGCTGGCCGCGCTGGATCCCGCCCTCCTGCTGTTCGTCGTACCGCCCCTCCTGGCCGGGCTGGTGCTCTTCCTGCTGGCCCTGCGGGCGATGGCGGCCCGGCAACGGGCGGTCGTCCTCGCCGACGAGGCCATCGCCGAGCAGGTGAGCGCGGTGGCCGGAGGGCTGCGGGACATTGCGGCGTGCGGCGCCGAGGATGTCGTACGCCGTCGCGTCGGCGCCCGCATCGACGAGGCGGCGCGCGCGGCCCGCGCCCTGGCCCGGCTCACCGCACTGCGCACCGCCGCGCTCGGTGTCGGCGGCTGGCTGCCGATCGTGCTCATCCTGGCCGGGGCACCCTGGCTGGTGCGGAACGGCGTGACGACCGGCGCGATCCTGGGCGCGCTGACGTACGTCTCCCAGAGCCTGCAACCAGCCCTGCGCGGCTTCGTCCAGGGGCTCGGCGGCAGCGGGCTGTGGCTGCTGGTCACGCTGGGCCGGATCCTGGAGGCATCGGGGGCGGGCGCACCAGGGGTGGCGGGGGCTCCTCAAGTAGCGGGCGCCTCGGAGGCGGCGAGTGCCTCGCAGGTATCGGGTGCCCCGCAGGAGCCGGGCGCCCCGCAGCCGACGGGTACTTCTCAACCGGCGGGCGCCTCTCAACCTGCGGGGGCCTCTCAAGTAGCGGGCGCCTGGCAGGTGGCGCGGGCCCCGCGGATGACGGGAACACCGCAGATGACGGAGGCGCCGCGAGTAGCGGGGGCGTCGCGGAAGACCGGCGCTTCGAAGAGGGCAAGGATCTCGGGGGCAGCCGCGAGCCTCCAGCCGCCGAGCCCCCCGCTCGCCCCCGGGCAGGGAGGACCCCGCGCCGACGCTCCGGTGACTCCGGCAACGGCAAGGGCTCCGGCAACGGAGGTGGAGGCGTCGCCGTCGGCGAACCCTCGGCCTTCGGACGGCCGCGTCGAGCTGCGCGACGTCACCTTCGGCTACGCCCCGGCCGCCGAACCGGTCGTACAGAACCTCGACCTCTCCCTCACTCCCGGCACCCACCTGGCCGTCGTCGGCCCGAGTGGCGCGGGCAAGTCCACGCTCGCCGCGATCGTCGCCGGGATGCTCGAACCGCAAGTCGGCGACGTACGCCTCGGCGGTGTCCCGCTCCGCTCCCTGGACAGCGGCCGGCTCTCCGGATCCCGCGTGCTGATCCCGCAGGAGGCATACGTCTTCACCGGCACCCTGCACGAGAACCTCGCCTACCTGCACCCGACGGCCACCCGGCCCGCCCTCGACTCGGCGGTCCACGCCATCGGCGCCACCCCTCTGGTCGAACGCCTCGGCGGCTACGACGCCCCGGTCGACCCAGCCTTGCTCTCCGCCGGGGAACGCCAACTGATCGCCCTCGTCCGGGCCCTGTTGCCGCCTACCGCCCTGGTCCTGCTGGACGAGGCCACCTGCCACCTCGACCCGGCCGCCGAGGAGGTCGCCGAACGGGCCTTCGCCAGCCGCCCGTCCACCCTGATCGTCTGCGCCCACCGCATCAGCTCCGCCCTGCGCGCCGACCTCGTCCTGGTCATGGACGGCCCCCGATGCACCCTCGGCACGCACGAACAGTTGCGGACCGACTGTGCCCCGTACCGGGACCTGATCGGGCATTGGGACCAGGTGGGAGCCGATGCCCGGCGCTGACGACTGAGCGTGTGCCGCCGCGACAACGCCGCCCTAGCCCCCCTACATCCAGCCCGACTCCCGAGCGATCCGAATCGCGTCGATGCGATTGCGTGCCCCGGTCTTTCTGGAGACCGCGTTCAGGTGATTGCGAACCGTTCCCACACACAGCGACAGCCGGTCGGCGATCTCGCGCGTGGGCGTACCTTCCGCCGCCAGCCGCAGCACCTCACGCTCCCGCTCGGTCAGCGGGTTCTCCGACGCGGAGAGCGCCAGCAGCGCCAGCCTGGGGTCGATGAACCGCTCTCCCGCCGCCACCTGGCGCACCCCCTGGGGCAGGATGTCGCAGGGACTGTTCCTGCCGACGACGCCGGCGACCTGACGCTCCAGTGCCCGCCGCAGATAGTCCGGGCTCGCCGAGCCGACCACCAGCAAGGTCCGGCACTCCGGCAGCCGCGAGGCCAGCTCCAGCGAGGTGCCGAGGGCGCCTTCCTCACCGCCGTCGACGTCGATGACGACCACGTCGGGCCGGTACGTCAGCGCCTGCGAAACCGTGTGTCTGTGCTCCGCCGGCCCCGGGACCACTTCGATGTCCTTCTCACGTGTGAGCAGGGCGGCGAGTGCCCCGCGCACCAGGTCTGCGTCCTCGACGAGAAGAACACGGATCAACATCCCTCCTTGCCAGGCCGACCATGGCCTCCATGACGTACAACGCCTCGGACAATCCGACGGCACCTCACGAAGTATCTCCGGGTATCGACCCAATTGCCGGGTGCCGCCCCGTCGGCGGCACCCCACATATGGCGGCGCCTCACACGGGAGACGGCCCGGGTCCGGCCGCGCCACGAGGCGTGGCATCTGGCCCTCCAGCCGGACAACGGCAGGATGCAAAAACAGCTCATGCGGACCGAGGCAATCCTCGATCCGCATGAGCTGGAAGTGTTCTGTGTCCGAGGGGGGACTTGAACCCCCACGCCCGATAAAGGGCACTAGCACCTCAAGCTAGCGCGTCTGCCATTCCGCCACCCGGACTAGGTGTCTGCCGCCTTACCGAGGGTGTTCCCCGCGGCGACATGGACAACAATACCAAGGTTTCGGAGCGCCCTTCACCTGCATATCCGTGCGCTGGACGGCCACCTGGAGGCGTGCGACGAGGTCCTCCGAGGCGCTTCACGGGAGGTGACCGCGGGGTCACGCACGGGTGAGATCGGCCGGTTCGGGTGGCACCCGCGCACGGCGGGGGCCACCGGGTCCCGTCACGGCATGAGGTGATACTCCGGGAAGTTCCCGGGCAGCCGCTCCCCCGCCGGCCCCTGCGTCACCGCACGTACCAGCAGTTCGCCGCCGACGAACGCCCCGCGCCACGACGCGCCGAAGCCGCCGAACAGTTCGTCCCGGTCACCGCGGGAGCGCGGTTTGCCGTGGCCGACCTTGAACGCCCGGATCTGTGGCGCCAGACGGTCGTACGTCGCCCGGTCGTCCGTGGACAGGGTGGCGACCAGCGCGCCGTTGGACGCGTTCATCGCCGCCAGCAGTTCCGCCTCCGTGTCGACCAGGACGATCGTGTCGACCGGACCGAACGGCTCCGCGTGATGCAGCGGCGAGGACGGCGGCGGGTTCAGCAGCGTGACCGGCTGGACGTACGCCGAGGTGTCCTGGCCGGGCAGGAAGCGGGCGTCGCACAGCTTGCCGCGGTGCAGCGGGACGGCGCCGCGGTCGATCGCCTCGGCGACCTGGTCCTGCAGTTCCTTGGCCTTGGCCGCGTTGATCACCGGCCCGAAGTCCAGCTGTGGGTACGGTTCGACGCGGTTCTCGACCGCCAGGGGATGGCCGACCCTCAGCGTGCGCACCGCCGGGAGGTACGCCACCAGGAACTCGTCGAACAGCGCACGCTGGACGACGAAGCGCGGGTACGCCGTGCAGCGTTGTTTGCCGTAGTCGAAGAGCTTGGGGATGACCGTGGTGAGCGCGTCCCAGTCCGTGTAGTTCCAGATGCCCCAGGTGTTGAGTCCCTCCTGTTCGAGTACATGTCGTTTGCCGAGGTCGGCGACGGCCGTGGCCACGGCCGCCCCGGTGTCGCGACCGCCGACGAAGGACACGCAGCCGATCTCGGGCGCCCGCACCAGCGCCTCCGACAGCTCCCCTCCGCTGCCGCTGACAAGGGTGACGGGAATCCCCTCACGGGCGGCGAGCGCGCAGGCCAGGGTCAGACAGGCGACACCGCCGTCGGTCGGGGTCTTGGCGATGACCGCGTTGCCTGCCAGTGCCTGTACCAACACTGCGTGAACGAGCACGCTCATCGGGTAGTTCCAGCTCGCGATGTTGGAAACCGGACCGTCCAGCGGGGCCCGGTCGGCGACCATCGGCTCGATGCCGTCGACGTACCAGCGCACGCCGTCGATGGCCCGGTCGACGTCCGCTCGGGCGAGCCGCCAGGGCTTGCCGATCTCCCAGACGAGGAGCAGGGCGAGCAGGTCACGGTGCTGGGTCAGGGCGTCGAGGGTGGCCGCGACGCGCGCCCGGCGCTCGTCCAGCGGGATGCACCGCCAGGCGCGGTGCTGGTCGAGTGAGGCCCGTACGGCCTGGTGGGCGGTGGCCCGGTCCAGGCGCGGCGGGCCCGCGATCGGGCTGCCGTCGACGGGGGTGGTGGCGGGCAGCGAACGGCCGTCCGCCTGCCAGGTGGAGTTCCAGAGGTTGAGGACTCGGTCGTCCCGGAATGCCTCCGGGGCGACGGCGAGGCAGCGCTGCCAGGCGTCGGCCCAGGAGGTGCCGGATTTGAGGGTGAGGGTGGTTGCCATCGGGTTCTCCGCTCTCGGTGCACAGTCGAGAGGAAAGGGGGTCCGTAGGGCCCTTCCTTGGAAGGGTGGTGGTGGGAGACGGGTGGGCGGTCGTACATGGCTACGGCGGAAGCTAGCGAGGCGCGGCGACTCCTGAAAGTAACCCCGCGTCGACTATGAGTGGCATCACGTATGCGCCCCGAGGCGGTCCAGCACCAGACGCGCGGTCTCGGTCGGCGTACTGCCGACTCCCACTCCGACGGCCTCCAGTGCCTGCTTCTTCGCCGCCGCCGTGCCGGACGAGCCGGACACGATCGCGCCCGCGTGCCCCATCGTCCTGCCCTCGGGCGCCGTGAACCCGGCGATGTAGCCGACGACCGGCTTGGTGACGTGGTCGCGGATGTACGCGGCCGCGCGTTCCTCCGCGTCGCCGCCGATCTCTCCGATGAGCACGATGAGTTCGGTGTCGGGGTCGTCCTGGAAGGCGGCCAGGCAGTCGATGTGGGTCGTGCCGACGACCGGGTCGCCGCCGATGCCGACGCAGGTGGAGAAGCCGATGTCGCGCAGCTCGTACATGAGTTGGTAGGTGAGCGTGCCGGACTTGGAGACCAGGCCGATGCGGCCGGGCTTGGTGATGTCGGCCGGGATGATGCCCGCGTTGGACTGGCCGGGGGTGATCAGGCCGGGGCAGTTGGGACCGATGACGCGGGTGCCGCGCGCCTTGGCGTACGTGGTGAAGGCGACGGAGTCGTGGACCGGGATGCCCTCCGTGATCACGACGGTGAGTCCGATGCCGGCGTCGGCGGCCTCGACGACGGCCGCCTTGGCGAAGACGGGCGGCACGAAGACCACGGTCACGTCGGCGCCGGTCGCGCGCATCCCGTCGGCGACGGAGCCGAAGACGGGGACGGCGGTGGGGGCACCTCCCAGGCCCTCAAGGCACTGGGGGACGTCGAAGTCGACGGTGCGGCCCGCCTTGCGCGGGTTGACGCCGCCGACGACGTCGGTGCCGGCGGCGAGCATGCGCCGGGTGTGCTTCATGCCCTCGCCGCCGGTCATGCCCTGGACGAGGACCTTGCTCCCCTTGGTGAGGTAGATGGCCATGTCGTCGTGTCTCCTCAGGCTGTGGCGGCGGCGAGTTGGGCGGCCCGCAGCGCGGCGCCGTCCATGGTGGTGGCCTGCTGGACCAGCGGATGGGCGCGTCCGTCGAGGATGGCGCGTCCACGGGCGGCGTTGTTGCCGTCGAGCCGTACGACGAGCGGCTTGGTCAGCTGGACGGTGTCCAGGGCCTTCACGATGCCGTCGGCGACCGCGTCGCACGCGGTGATCCCGCCGAAGACGTTGACGAAGACCGACTTCACGGCCGGGTCGGAGAGGATGACGGAGAGTCCGTCCGCCATGATCTGGGCCGACGCACCGCCGCCGATGTCGAGGAAGTTGGCGGGGCGGGCACCGCAGCCCGCGACGACATCGAGGGTGGACATGACGAGGCCGGCGCCGTTGCCGATGATGCCGACCTCGCCGTCGAGCTTGACGTAGTTGAGGCCCTTGGCCGCGGCGGCCGCCTCCAGGGCGTCGTCATGCTCCACGTCGTCGGCGCCCCAGCGTGTCTGCCGGAATCGGGCGTTGTCGTCGAGGGTGATCTTGCCGTCGAGGGCGAGGATCTGGCCCTGCTTGGTGAGCACGAGCGGGTTCACCTCGACCAGGAGGGCGTCCTCGCGGACCAGCACCTCCCACAGTCGTACGAGGACGTCGACGGTCTGTGGTGGCAGTCCGGCCGCCGCGGCGATCTCGCCCGCCTTGGCGGAGGTGACGCCCTCGACCGGGTCGATCGGGATGCGGGCCACGGCCTCGGGGCGGGTGGCGGCGACCTCCTCGATCTCCATGCCGCCTTCGGCGGAGGCAATGGCCAGGAAGCCGCCCTCCGCACGGTCGAGTACATTGGAAACGTAGAACTCGGTCTCGATGTCCACGGGCTGGGCCAGCATCACCTTGCCGACCGTGTGGCCCTTGATGTCCATACCGAGGATCTGACGGGCCGTGAACTCGGCGGCGGCCGGGTCCGCAGCGAGCTTCACACCGCCCGCCTTCCCGCGGCCACCCGTCTTCACCTGTGCCTTCACCACGACCCGACCGCCGAGTCGGCGTGCGATCTCGCGGGCCTCCTTGGGTGAGTCCGTCACCTCTGCCCGCGGCACCAAGATGCCGTGTTCCTCGAAGAGTTCCCTTGCCTGGTGTTCGTACAGGTCCATTTCGGCTCCTGACTCAAAAGTGCCGCACGCCCCCTGGACACCACCCACCGGATGCGGGATAACAAGGTTCATACAGTATTCGTCGACTGTATGCAATGTACTGCCGACGGCCGACGGCATATCGCTGAGTGCGTTCCCAACCCCCTACGAAGGGACAGGACTTCGCCATGCCCGACGACACCCAGGACGTCATTTCCGGTGGTCATCTCGTTGCCAAGGCGCTGAAGGCCGAGGGGGTCGACCGTATCTACACGTTGTGCGGCGGCCACATCATCGACATCTACGACGGCTGCGTCGACGAGGACATCGAGGTCGTCGACGTCCGACACGAGCAGGTCGCCGCCCACGCCGCCGACGGCTACGCCCGTATCACCGGCAAGCCCGGTTGCGCGGTCGTCACCGCCGGCCCCGGCACCACCGACGCCGTCACCGGTGTCGCCAACGCCTTCCGCGCCGAGTCACCGATGCTGCTCATCGGCGGCCAGGGCGCTCTCACCCAGCACAAGATGGGGTCCCTGCAGGACCTGCCGCACGTCGACATGATGACGCCGATCACCAAGTTCGCGGCGGCCGTGCCGGACACGGCACGCGCGGCGGACATGGTGTCGATGGCGTTCCGCGAGTGCTACCACGGCGCGCCCGGGCCCTCCTTCCTGGAGATCCCACGCGACGTCCTCGACGCCAAGGTCTCCGTGAGCAAGGCACGCGTGCCGAAGGAGGGCGCCTACCGTGCCTCCACCCGCTCGGCCGGCGACCCCGAGGCGATCGAGAAGCTCGCCGACCTGCTGGTCCACGCCGAGAAGCCGGCCATCCTGCTCGGCAGCCAGGTATGGACGACGCGCGGCACCGAGGCGGCCATCGAGCTGGTCCGCACCCTCAACATCCCCGCGTACATGAACGGGGCCGGTCGAGGCACGCTCCCACCCGGCGACCCGCACCACTTCCAGCTGTCGCGGCGCTGCGCCTTCTCCAACGCCGATGTCATCGTGATCGTCGGCACTCCCTTCGACTTCCGCATGGGCTACGGCAAGCGGCTGTCCCCTGACGCAACCGTCGTGCAGATCGACCTCGACTACCGCACGGTCGGCAAGAACCGCGACATCGACCTCGGCATCGTCGGCGACGCCGGACTGGTACTGAAGTCGGTCGCCGAGGCCGCCTCCGGGCACGCTTTCAATGGATACAGCAACGGCGGCGCGTCCAAGCGCAAGGAGTGGCTGGACGAACTGCGCGCCGCCGAGCAGACCGCCATCGAGAAGCGGCTGCCGAGCCTGAAGTCGGACGCCTCGCCGATCCACCCGTACCGGCTGGTCAGCGAAATCAACGAGTTCCTCACCGAGGACTCGATCTACATCGGCGACGGCGGCGACATCGTCACCTTCTCCGGGCAGGTCGTGCAGCCCAAGTCCCCCGGGCACTGGATGGACCCGGGTCCCCTCGGCACCCTCGGCGTCGGCGTCCCCTTCGTGCTCGCGGCCAAGCAGGCGCGGCCGGACAAGGAGGTCGTCGCCCTCTTCGGCGACGGCGCGTTCTCCCTCACCGGCTGGGACTTCGAGACGCTCGTGCGCTACAACCTCCCCTTCGTCGGCATCGTCGGCAACAACTCCTCCATGAACCAGATCCGCTACGGCCAGGCCCAGAAGTACGGGCTGGAGCGCGAGCGGGTCGGCAACACCCTCGGCGACATCCACTACGACAAGTTCGCGCAGATGCTGGGCGGTTACGGCGAGGAGGTCCGTGACCCCGCCGACATCGGCCCCGCACTCAGGCGCGCACGTGAGTCGGGCAAGCCGTCGCTGATCAACGTCTGGGTCGACCCGGACGCGTACGCCCCCGGAACCATGAACCAGACCATGTACAAGTGAGGAGGCCTGCATGACCGGCACGACGGGTATTCCGTCCAAGGCTCTCGAAGGCATCCGCGTCCTGGACATGACCCACGTCCAGTCCGGGCCCTCCGCGACCCAGCTGCTCGCCTGGCTCGGCGCGGACGTCGTCAAGCTGGAGGCGCCGACCGGTGACATCACGCGCAAGCAGTTGCGCGACCTCCCGGACGTCGACTCCCTCTACTTCACGATGCTCAACTGCAACAAGCGGAGCATCACCCTCAACACCAAGACCGAGCGCGGCAAGGAGATCCTCACCGAGCTGATCCGGCGCTCCGACGTCATGGTCGAGAACTTCGGACCGGGCGCGATCGACCGGATGGGCTTCACCTGGGACCGCATCCAGGAGATCAATCCACGTATCGTCTATGCCTCCATCAAGGGGTTCGGCGAGGGCCCGTACACCAACTTCAAGGCGTACGAGGTCGTCGCTCAGGCCATGGGCGGGTCGATGTCGACCACCGGTTTCGAGGACGGGCCGCCGCTGGCGACCGGAGCCCAGATCGGGGACTCGGGGACGGGTGTGCACGCCGTGGCGGGGATTCTCGCGGCGCTGTTCCAGCGCGAGAAGACCGGGCGTGGGCAGCGGGTCAATGTGGCCATGCAGCACGCTGTACTCAACCTCTGCCGGGTGAAGTTGAGGGACCAGCAACGCCTGACACATGGGCCGCTTGCTGAATATCCGAACGAGGACTTCGGCACGGAAGTTCCCCGCTCGGGAAACGCGTCCGGCGGCGGTCAGCCCGGCTGGGCGGTCAAGTGCGCGCCGGGCGGCCCGAACGACTACGTCTACGTCATCGTGCAGCCCGTCGGCTGGCAGCCGCTGAGCGAGCTCATCGGCCGGCCCGAACTCTCCGACGACCCCGAGTGGGCGACGCCGGAGGCCAGGCTGCCCAAGCTCAGCAAGATGTTCCAGCTGATCGAGGAGTGGTCCTCGACCCTGCCCAAGTGGGAGGTGCTGGAGAAGCTCAACGCCCACAACATCCCGTGCGGGCCGATCCTGTCCACCAAGGAGATCATCGAGGACTCCTCGCTGGTCGACAACGAGATGGTCGTCACCGTGCCCCACCCCGAGCGGGGCGACTTCGTCACCGTCGGCAGCCCGCTGAAGCTCTCCGACTCCCCGGTCCAGGTGACCAGTTCGCCGCTGCTCGGCGAGCACAACGAAGAGGTCTACATCGGCGAGCTCGGCCTCGGTGACGAGGAACTGCGCCTGCTCAAGTCGAACGGAGTGATCTGACGTGATGGCCGAAGACCGCGTCCTCAGGGTGCGGACGCTCCTCGACTCCGTGCGGGCCGAGGGACGCACCGCGCTGACCGCGCCCGAGGGCAAGGTGATCGCCGACGCGTACGGGATCGCCGTACCGGGCGAGGAGCTCGCGACGGATGTCGACGAGGCGGTGGCGTACGCGGCGCGCTTCGGCGGGCCCGTGGTGATGAAGATCGTCTCGCCGGACATCCTCCACAAGACCGATGCGGGCGGCGTGATCGTCGGTGTCGAGGGTGCGACGGACGTGCGGGCCGCCTTCCACAAGATCATCGACAACGCGCGCGCGTACAGCGCGGATGCCCGCATCGAGGGCGTGCAGGTGCAGGAGCTGCTCCCGCAGGGGCAGGAGGTGATCGTCGGAGCGGTCACCGACCCGACGTTCGGCAAGGTCGTCGCCTTCGGGCTCGGCGGGGTGCTCGTCGAGGTCCTCAAGGACGTCACCTTCCGGCTCGCGCCCGTGAGCGCCGACGAGGCGCTGTCCATGCTGGACTCGATCCGGTCGGCGGAGATCCTGCGCGGCGTGCGCGGTCAGGCGGCCGTGGACCGGTGGGCGGTCGCCGAGCAGATCCGCCGGGTGTCGCAGCTGGTCGCGGACTTCCCGGAGATCGCCGAGGTGGATCTCAACCCGGTGATCGCCACCGCGGAGAGCGCGGTCGCCGCGGACATCCGCGTGATCCTCTCCGAGGCGCCCGCGAAGCCACGCCGCCGCTACTCGCGCGAGGAGATCCTCACCTCGATGCGCCGGCTGATGCAGCCGTCGTCGGTCGCGGTCATCGGTGCCTCGAACGAGCAGGGCAAGATCGGCAATTCGGTCATGCGCAACCTCATCGACGGTGGTTTCGCCGGGGACATCCACCCGGTGAATCCCAAGGCCGATGACATTCTGGGCCGCAAGGCGTACAAGAGTGTCACGGACGTTCCCGGTGAGGTGGATGTGGCGGTCTTCGCTATCCCCGCCAAGTTCGTGGCCTCGGCCCTGGAGGAGGTGGGACGCAAGGGGATCCCCAACGCCGTCCTGATCCCCTCCGGGTTCGCGGAGACCGGTGAGCACGAACTCCAGGAGGAGATCGTGGCCATCGCCGAGCGGCACGGCGTCCGGCTGCTCGGGCCGAACATCTACGGCTACTACTCGACCTGGCAGGACCTGTGCGCCACGTTCTGCACGCCGTACGACGTCAAGGGCGGGGTGGCGCTGACCTCGCAGTCCGGCGGCATCGGGATGGCCATCCTGGGCTTCGCGCGAACCACGAAGACGGGCGTGTCGGCGATCGTGGGCCTGGGCAACAAGTCGGACCTGGACGAGGACGACCTGCTGACCTGGTTCGGCGAGGACCCGCACACCGAGTGCATCGCGATGCATCTGGAGGACCTCAAGGACGGGCGTGCCTTCGTCGAGGCCGCGCGGGCGACCGTACCCAAGAAGCCCGTCGTGGTCCTCAAGGCGGGCCGTACCGCGGCGGGCGCCAAGGCGGCCGGCTCGCACACCGGAGCCCTCGCCGGCGACGACGCCGTGTACGACGACATCCTCAAGCAGGCCGGCGTCATCCGGGCGCCCGGGCTCAACGAAATGCTGGAGTACGCGCGCGCGTTGCCGGTGCTTCCCACTCCCAAGGGCGACAACGTCGTGATCATCACCGGGGCCGGTGGCAGCGGTGTGCTGCTGTCGGATGCCGTGACCGACAACGGCCTGTCCCTGATGGAGATCCCGCCGGACCTGGACGAGGCGTTCCGGAAGTTCATCCCGCCCTTCGGGGCCGCGGGCAACCCGGTGGACATCACGGGGGGCGAGCCGCCGTCGACGTATGAGGCGACGATCCGGCTCGGTCTGGAGGATCCGCGCATCCACACGCTGGTCCTGGGCTACTGGCACACGATCGTCACTCCCCCGATGGTCTTCGCGGAGCTCACCGCGCGCGTGGTGGCCGAGTTCCGGGAGCGCGGCATCGAGAAGCCCGTGGTGGCGTCGCTCGCGGGTGACGTCGAGGTCGAGGAGGCCTGCCAGTACCTGTACGAGCGGGGGGTCGTTGCGTACCCGTACACGACCGAGAAGCCGGTGGCCGCGCTCGGCGCGAAGTACCGCTGGGCTCGGGCGGCGGGGCTGTTGGGGGGCGGTTCATGAGGTGATCCGAGCGCGGGGGGGGGGGGGGGGGGGGGGGGGGGGGGGGGGCGCCCCGCGGGGGGGGGGT
>NZ_JAQMYP010000007.1 GCF_028369295.1 Streptomyces sp. HD | reverse complement strand
GGTCCCCGACTGATCCCCACAAATGATCAAGGGCCGGTTTCGGATTCCTCCGAAACCGGCCCTGACCTGCGACTGTCTCCAGTCGGGACGACAGGATTTGAACCTGCGACCCCTTGACCCCCAGTCAAGTGCGCTACCAAGCTGCGCCACGTCCCGTTGCCTGTCGCGCGGCGAACCGCGTGATCATGCAGGTCAACCCTACCCCATACGCAGGGCCGCCCGGCCGGTCCACCTCTTGACCAATAGTTGCTGCCACCTATGATTGCTTAACTCAATAGATCTTCCTGTGGATCGACCCTTGGGCCGCCACCGAATGGAGCGCCATATGTCCCTCCTGGCCCGGCCCGCGGTGGCCCGCCTCGCCGCCAAGGCGCTGCAACGCGTGACCGTCCTGGCGGACCGGCGCTCCGGTGGCCGGGGCTCCGCCGCCGCCTCGCACGCGCGCTTCCCCGAATTTCCGCGCAGGGTACGCGAGTTGACGATTCCCACGTCGATCGGCCCCGCCCGGGCCACGGTCTATCTGCCCCCGAACGCGAGCGACGGGGCGACGCCACCGGTGCACGTCAACTTCCACGGTGGCGGCTACGTCATGACGCTGACCGAGCTGGACGACCCGTTGTGCCGGTACCTCGCAGCCGAGGCCGGGGTGGTCGTGATCAACGTGGACTACGCCGTCGCACCCCAGCATCCGTTCCCGGCGCCGCCCCGGCAGGCGTACGACGTCGTGCGGTGGGTCGCGGAGCAGGGCGGCGAGGAAGGCTGGGACGGCAGTCGGCTCACCGTCGGCGGGCAGAGCGCCGGCGGCGGACTCGCGGCGGCCGTGGCACGCCAGGCACTCGAAGAGGGCGGACCGCCGATCGCGCTCCAGGTACTGCACTATCCGCCGCTCGACCTGGCGACCGGCGCGCGGCACAAGCGGGCCGCCACGGCCAGGCCGGTGCTGCGGCCCTGGATGGCCGACGTCTTCGACTCGTCGTACGTTCCGGACGCGAAGCGGCGCGCCGACCCGCTGGTCTCCCCCGCACATCCGTCCGACACCGCCGACCTGACGGGGATCGCGCCGGCTCTGGTGATCACCGCCGAGTACGACCTGCTACGGGGTGAGGGTGAGCGGTATGCCGAGCGGCTGCGCAAAGTGGGGGCGCTGGTCGAGTATCACGAGGTGACCGGCGCCGATCACGGGTACGACGGGGGCGACGACGAGAAGGCTCGGACGGTCTACGGGGTCATCGCCCGGCATGTTCGGGAGGCTGCGGGGAGCTGACGCTCGCCAACTGCTCCTCCGGGTGCGGGACGAACTCGTCCACCGGGTCCGGCCGAACCGGCGAACCCCGGTCGACAGAAGACCACATCGGCTGAGGCGCCGGGCCTGGCGCCGCACTGCTCCTGGTGTTTCTCCCCGGGCCCCGGGACCCCGCCACGAAGCCCGCCATCAGCAGGGCCACGGCCACTACCACCCACCACGGCAGGCCGGCCTTGGCCATGAACGCGACGACCGCCACCAGCGCGAGAAATGCCGTCACGTCCCCGATCCCCCTTTAACTTTCAACTCATCCGCCCCCGGCATCACGAAAGCCGCCCTGCATCACGGCGGGCATATGACGCAACAATACGCGAGACCGTCGTATAACCCAGTTGGGACCATCAGTACATACGACGGGACATTAGATATGACGGATGCCGCTCACCCCGGGCGCTGTGGTGAACGGCATCCGCCCTCGCCCCGGGCGCAGTGGTGAACGGCATCCGTCCTCGCCCCCGCCGTCGGCGTCCGCCGGTCAGTGCGCGCCGATCAGCTGCTGCTCGCCGTCGCTCGCGGTCGCCCTCCGCGAGCCGCGCAGCGCGGCGATGCCGATGAAGACCATGGACGACAGACCGGCGAGGGCGAAGGCGGTGAAGCCCCGGTCGCCGTTGTTCGCGGCGAGCAACTGGCCACCCAGCCAGGGGCCGAAGACGGCACCGAAGCGGCCCATGCCGGAGGTCCAGCCGACGGCGGTGGCACGGTTCTCGGGGCGGGAGCGGATCGAGACGGTCGCGTAGATCATGGTCTGCGCGCTGTTGAGGAACACGCCGGTCAGGAACACCACCGTGAACGTGATGGCCAGTGGCATGTGGACGCTGAGCAGGAAGACCCCGGCGGCGGTCGGCGCGAACCAGATCGCCGAGATCCGCGGGGCGCCGAACTGGTCGGAGGCGCGTCCGGCGACCAGCATGCCGACGATGCCGCCGAGGTTGAACAGCACCACGAACGTCAACGCCGAGCCCAGGTTGTAGCCCTCGCTGCACATCAGGGTGGGCAGCCAGGTGGCGACGCCGTAGACGAGGAGGAGGCCGCCGAAGGAGGCGAGCCAGCAGAGGAGGCTCTGACTCCACTCACCGCCGCGGAAGAGGTTGGCGAGGGAGGTCCAGCGGTCGCCTGCGGCCTGCTTGCCGGCCGGGGCGGCGGGCAGTTCGACCTCATACCTGGCGGCCAGTTCACGTGCTTCCCGGCTGCGCCCCTTGGCGACCAGGAAGCTCAGCGACTCGGGCAGGAACCTGGCCGGCACAGGCCGACGGCGAGTACGGCCAGTCTGCCGGCGCGAGCGGACGGGGAGGGGGGCGAGGACATCCTTGTTCTCCTCTCGTGCGTTTGTGCGCCAGACGCTAGGGAGTCACTCGAATCTCGTCAACTATTTTGTCAACAATCTCAGCGACAAGACAGGAAGACCCGGCTCGGTCGCGTCCGCAAGGGGTCCGCAAGGGGAGGGTGGGCCGCCTCAGGCGACCGGCGGTGTCCCGTGGGCGTGGAACGACTCGATCGTCTTCAGCCCCCACGCCTGCCCCTTGGCCCGCTCGGCCTCGCTCCAGGTGATCAGCGGCCAGTCCGGGGCCAGCACGAGGCGGGTGAGCGGGTTGCACAGCTCGACACGGTTGCCGCCGGGCTCGTAGACGTACAGGAAGAACGTCTGCTGGATGGCGTGCTTGTGCGGGCCCGTCTCGATGAACACGCCGGAGTCGATGGCCAGATCGGCGGCGCGCAGGATCTCCTCGCGGGTGTCGGTGGCGAAGGCGATGTGGTGCAGCCGGCCGGTGGAGCCGGTCCAGTCCGAGGTATAGACGACGTCGTACGACTTGTTGGTGTACGTCAGCCAACGGGCCGCGATCCGGCCGGAGTCGAGCTGGATCTGCTCCGTCGGCCGGGCGCCCAGCACCCGTTCCTGGAACTCGGCGTTGGCGAGCACGTCGGCGGCGAGGAAGTTGACGTGGTCCAGGCGCCGCACGCCGACGCCTCGGTTGGGCTTGGCCTGCGGCTGGTTCTTCAGCGCGGGCCGCAGGTTCTCGGGGGCTTCGTAGTGCCGGCTCTCCCAGTACAGGGCGTGTTCGTGTCCGTCCGGGTCGGTGGTGACGTAGAGCCTGCCGAGGCCGGGCTCGTCCTCGACCCACCGGCCGGCGCCACCCGCCGCCTCGATCGCCTTGATACGGCGGTCCAGTGCCTCCTCGCTGGAGGTGCGCAGGGCGAGCCGGCCGAGGCCGGGCCGCTCGCGGGCGGTGAGGACGAGGCTGTGGTGCTCGTAGTCGTCGAAGGTCCGCAAGTAGACCGTGTCGCCGGTCTGTTGATTGACCGTCAGGCCGAGGTAGTCGGTGAAGAAGGCGACACTGGCGTCCAGGTCGGGGGTGAACAGCTGGGCGTGGCCGATGTGGGCGATGTCGCCGAGAGGTGGGGTCATCGGTGGCCTCCTCGGGGTCGTGCGGCGGCCCTGGGGAAGGCCGTGCCGTCGAAGATCTTGCGGGCGGTGCGGACCACGGCGGTCCGGCGGGGGGACGGGAGCCCTGCGGCGTCGGTGCCGAGTCCGGCCTCGATGTCGAGGAATCCCGTGGGGTGTTCGATGCGGACGCGGTCGTCCCCGGCGTCGAGTCGGGCCAGGTCCGCGCCCACACCGCCGTCGATGCGCAGGCCGGCGGCGACGCCGGCCGCGCCCAGCACGCCGATCGAGGTGTGGCAGCGCACGGGGATGAAGGTGCGGGTGGTGACGGCGCCGTCGCCTCGGGGCGGGGCGAGGAGGGTGAGCTTGGGGACGGTCGTGTCCGACACGTCACCGAGGCCCATCAGGCGCCCGGCCGCCAGCCGTATCCCGGCCAGCCGGTCGGCGAGTTCGGCGTCCGCCTCCAGTTCCTCGGGGGTCTCGTAGCCGGTGACCCTCAGCGAGGTCGCGGCGATCAGCACGGTCGGCATGCCGTTGTCCACGCAGGTCACGGCGATGCCGTCGATCTCGTCGCGAGCCTTTCCGGTGGGCAGCAGCTTGCCGGTGCCGGGCGGGAACTCGATCAGCACGGGCGCGGCCGTGCCCGGTACGCCCGAGATCTCGGCGTCGCCGGTGTAGTCGACCCGTCCGCCCGGGGTGGGGAAGGTCGCGGTGGCGTAGTCACCGGAGTTGACCATGCGGATGCGGACGCAGGTGCGCTCCTCCCCCGCCGGGACGAGACCGCGCTCGACGGCGAACGGGCCGATGCCTGCGAGGATGTTCCCGCAGTTCTGACGGTCACTCACTTCAGCCTTGTCGACGGCGACTTGGAGGAACAGGTAGTCGACGTCGGCGTGCGGGTCGGCGGAGGGCGACACCACGGCCACCTTGCTGGTGAGCGGATGGGCGCCGCCGAGTCCGTCGATCTGCTGCTCGTCCGGGCTGCCCATCACCCGAAGCAGCAGGTCGTCGCGCGTGGCCGGTTCGGCGGGGAGGTCGGCGGCCAGGAAGTAGGCGCCCTTGGAGGTGCCGCCCCGCATCAGCAGACAGGGGACACCGTCGGTCGCGGGCACACCGTGGGGCGCGGGCAGTCCGTCGGTCACGGCCGCTCGCCCTCGTACCCTTCGTACTCCTCGTACGTCCGGTACTCGACCCCGAGTGCCTTGAGCTTCTCGCGCAACCCGTAGCGGTCCAGGCCGAGTTGGCCTTCGAGGAAGGCGGCGCGGGTGGCGGCCTCCTTGGCCTCGCGGGCCTCCGCCTTCGCCACCGTCGCCCGAGCGCGCTCGCGGGGGACGACCACCACGCCGTCGTCGTCGGCGAGGATCACGTCGCCCGGGCGGACGACCTGGCCGTCGATGGCGACCGGGACGTTCACCGAGCCGCCGGTGGCCTTGACGGTGCCCTGTGCACAGACGGCCCGGGCCCAGGCGGCGAAGCCCATCTCGCGCAGCTCCTGGGTGTCACGGATGCCGGCGTTGATGACGAGGCCGCGCACCCCGCGCCGGTGCAGCGCGGTCGCGAACAGCTCGCCGAACAGGCCGTCGGTGGACGGGGAAGTGGTGGTGACGACCAGGAGGTCGCCCTCGCCGCACTGCTCCACGGCGGCGTGGATCATGAGGTTGTCGCCGGGCCAGCCGAGGACGGTCACGGCGGTGCCCGCGACCCGTACGCCCTGTTGAATGGGGCGGATCCCGGGCCCCAGCAGGCCCGTCCGGCCCATGGCCTCGCTGACGGTCGCCACGCCGAAGCGGGCCAGCGCGTCGACGTCCTTCAGCTCCGCCTTGGGCGGGTCGGTGACGATCACGCCGCTCATGCCAGCTCCTTCGCGATCTGCGGGAAGGGGCGCATGTACGCCTCGGCCATGGTCCTGTGGGCCAGGCCCAGATTGGGTCCGGCGTTGCGCCTGAGCTGGACGCCGCGGCGGACGGCGAGGTCGGTGTAGTAGTCCCACAGGTGCTGCTGGGCGCCGAGGCACTCCATGGCTCCCCGCTTGGTGTCCCACACCTCGGTGATGTCGAGCAGGACCTCGGGCCGGAAGCCGCTCATCTCGGGCTGGTGGGGCTCGAAGTAGAAGACGGGCGGGGCGCCGATGATGTCGCCGGCGCCGGGGTAGCCGATTGCCTGGGCGAGGATCCGGGCCTCAAGGGCCATGCGGTTGGCGGCCGGGTGGTCGCCGTTGTACGGGTCCTCGGTCGGGTGGGTGAGGACCACGTCGGGCTGGGTCTCGCGGTGGACGGCGACCAGTTGGTCGGTCAGCTCGGCGGTGGCGACCAGCGGGTAGTCGCCGGCGTCGAAGAAGCGGACCTCGGCGCCGAGGGTGGCGGCGGCGCGCTCGGCCTCGTCACGGCGTATTGCCTTGATCTCGTCCAGCTTCTTCCCCTCGCGCCAGGCCTTGGCGGACTCGCCGCGCTCACCGAAGGTCAGACAGGCGATGGTGACCTTCTCGCCCCGGGATACGGCCAGGGCGATGGCGCCGCCCGCCCGCCAGACGAAGTCCCCGGCGTGCGCGGTGATGACGAGGGTCGAGCGGGGCCGGGAAGGGGGTTCCCCCGGCTCGACCGGAGTCGAGAGCTCGGGGGCGGGCGCATCGGCATGCGTCATGGCTGGTTCTCCTTGAGTGACAGGTGTGCGCCCGCCCCGTCCGACTCAGCCGCGCGACGACTCGTACGGCTCAGTCGCGCAGCGCCTCGATCACGCTGGTGAGGTGGGCGCGGACGGCCGCCTCGGCCGCCTGCGGGTCCCTGGACCTGATCGCCTCGATCATCGCCAGATGCTCGCTCAGGGAGTGCTGCGGACGCCCCGGCCTCAGCGCCAACTGGAAGCGGTGGCGCACCAGTTGTGCGTTGAGCCGCTCCAGCAGTTCCACGGCCGTGCGCTGGCCGGAGAACTCCTGGATCCTGGCGTGCAGTTCCTGGTTGAGTTCGGAGTACGTCATCGGCTCGCCGTCGGCGACGGCCTTGGTCATCGCCGCACCGAGGTCGGCGAGCCGGGTCAGCTGCTCGTCATTGGCCGTGACGGCGGCCTTGGCCGCGCAGAGTCCCTCCAGGACCATGCGGCACTCGGTGATGGCGACCGCTTCCTCCACGCTCACCACCCGAACCCGCGAGCCCCGGTTGCGGATCCGCTCGACCAGGCCCTGGGCCTCCAGGTCGATGAGTGCCGCACGGATGCTGGCCCGTGTCACACCGAACTGCTCGGCGAGTTCGTTCTCCACCAACCGCTGTGCCGGTGCCATCTCGCCGTGCAGGATCGCCTGCCGCAGCTGCGCGAGGGCGTGCTGCTTGGCCTGCTCCCCGGTGCTCGGACCGGCTTCGTTCGGCATGTGCCCTCCCTGAGTGAGTGCCCGTCGAACGTAAATCTAGCCAAACAGAATTGTCAACAATTTTGTCCGCCATGACGAGGTGTCCGGTCAGCCCCGGCGATTCCGCACACCCTGTCGACGCCCCGCGTCCGAACCCCCGGGCTAGGGTCGCCGCATGACCCACAGCTTCGTACTCCACATCCCCGACGCCGAGCTCGAACCCGAGCCCCTCGACCCGGCGCAGATCGTCTCGGGCAAGCCCGAGGTCACCGGAAAGGTGGTCTGGGAGTCGGAGGACGGGCGTCAGGTGCGCGGGGTCTGGCAGATCACGCCGGGGGTCGTCACCGACACCGAGGCGGACGAGTTGTTCGTCGTGATCAGCGGGTCGGCGACCATCGAGGTCGAGGACGGGCCGACGTTGACGGTCGGGCCCGGTGACATGGCGGTGCTGCGCGAGGGCGACCGTACGACGTGGACGGTGCACGAGACGTTGCGCAAGGCGTACGCCATCAATCTGTGAGGCCCTCGGCGAGCACGGTCGCGAGGGTGATCCTGGTGACGTCGGCGAGGTAGCCGTAGTCGAGCGTGCCGGGGGCGTCGGACGTCCGGTGGTAGTGCGGGTTCCCCTCCCCCTCGTACGCGCCGATGGTCACGTCGCTGTGTGCCTCGAACGGCATGTAGTCGCTGGCATAGATGGGGCCGAGTCTGACCGGCAGCGCGGTGTGGTCCGCGGCCGCCTGTGCCATGACCGCGCCGAAGGCCTGCGAGGCGGCGTCGTTGCCCGGTACGGCGTTTCCCAGGTCACGCTCCACCGTCACCGAGCCGTCCGCCGGCGGCCTGCCCACCATGTCCAGGTTCACCACCCGGTAGACCTCGGATCCCGTGGCGTGCAGCGCCGTGGCGTACGCCTCGGATCCCCACAGTCCCTGTTCCTCTCCGGAGAACGCCACGAAGCGGACGGTGCAGGACAGCGCGACGGGGGCGAGCAGCCGGGCGATCTCGACCGTCGCGGCCACCCCGCTGGCGTTGTCGTCGGCGCCCGGCGCACGCGCCGTGGCGTCGTTCGCGTCCTCCATGCGGCTGTCGTAGTGGGCGCACAGGATGATGACGGGGCCATCGGCGGCCGTGCCGGGTTTGGTGCAGATCACGTTGTCGGCGCTGTGACCGCCGTTGGCCCAGGGGCGTCTGACCACGTCCGGGTACCCCGCCGCCGTCAGCCGGGTGACGATCTCCCCGGCGGCCGGTCCGATCTCGGGTGAGAACGTGTGCCGGGTGTGGAAGGCCGACAGTGCCTCGACGGTGTTCCGCAGGGCGTCCGCCGACACCGACTCGACGAGCCCGGCGGTGAACTCGTCCGGCGGTGCGCCCCTCCTGTCGCGCTTCGCCGTGGCGACCGGGGTGGCGGGGCTGGGCGGGTGCCGCTTGTCGGGAGGAGTCAGCGGCCGGTCCTCGGCGGGTGTGTCGTACGGCATCACGCACCGCCTTCAGCCCGTGTCGAGGTCGGGTTGGCAGTACGCGCAGCCGTTGTACCCGCGGGCGAGCGCGTCCTCGGCCCGGGCGAAGGGCACCTTGCTGTCGGGGCCGAGCCTCGGCCAGTACGGGCATGTGGAGACATGCAGTTCACCGCTGTGCGGGTTGCCGAAGAAGAAGTCCTCCAGTTCCTTCACCGCGGTGATCTGGATCGTCATACGCCCGGCGATGACGCCGTCCTGGTACTGCGTCGCCACGAACGGATACATCCGCAGGTGCTCGGCGTGATGGGAGAAGTCGATGGTGATGTCGGCCGCCACCCGGTCGTCCGGCTCCAGCTCGAACCCCTCGACGACCGCCTTCCTGCCGCCGGTCATCTCCAGGGTGCTGCGGACCTGTCCGGGCTCGACCACCACGAGGTCGGTCAGCTCGGCATCCTTGGTGATGCGGCTGAGCGTACGGATCGAGATCCGGGTGTCCTCGGGCAGCGCGGTCGCGTCCAGGTGCCAGGAGCCCGTCGTGGCGGTCAGCGCGCCCCGCAACGTGATCGTCATGTGCGTCTTGCCGCCCGGCACGGCCAGCTGCGGAGCGACGTTCCGCTGCCCCACGTTGTTGTCGAACCGGACGATCCGGTCGTGCTGCACCGGGTCGTTGAGGGTCGCGGTGACCGCGGGGTCTGGAGCGCCGTGCACGACGGCCACCAGGCATTCGTGGTCCACGATCTGCGGGGTCCAGACGAACGGTCCGACCCGCACCGCGCCGCCCGCGGGAATCTGCTCGCTGATCACGAGCGTGCCCAGGGACTGGAAGTGCGTGGGCCAGATCATGCCCGTACCCGGGTCGCAGCGGAACGCCTCGACCTGGAACGACCCGCCCGTGGCCGGCTGGGTCCCGCGGTTGTGGACGCGTACGTAGAGATAGTTGGGCTGGTTGTTGATGGGCGACTCATGACCGAGCTCCGGGTTGTCGCCGGTGCTGATGTCCTTGTTGCGCACCCAGAGGTCGGGGGAGGTCCAGTAGGGCAGCGCGCTCGGCTGCGCGCCGATGTCGGTGGGGTTGTCCGCGATGTAGACGTCCACCGGGCGCGGTGCCCACAGTCCCTGGCTGACGAAGGCCTCGTCCATCACCTTGCTGTAGAGGCCCCCGGTGAGCGCCGAGTCCGCCGTGATGCAGCCCTGGGCCATGCTCACGGCGTGGGCGGCGTCCGGGGAGTTGTCGTCCGGGACGACGATCAGCATCTCCAGCATCGTCCTGATCACCGCGTCGGCCGCCGCGATCCGCACGGCGGGGTCGGGCGAGTCGCCGCCCATGCCCAGGTAGCACCGCCACAGCGCCGTGCCGAGCATCGAGTTGCGCAGGTTGTTGCCGTAGCCGCCGAAGCCCGCGTCGTCGAAGCGCTGCAGGAGGTCGAGCCGGCGCTCGGTGCTCCACTGGTTGGTGGCGTTGTTGTCGAAGGGGAACGTCTCGGTGCGCCGGTGTCCGTTGGGGTTGAACCGGTCCCGGTAGATCGCGGGAAGTGCGTCGCAGACGCTGTGCTCGTACGACGCCGAGCCGCCGTGGTCGGCGTCGAGCCAGTCGAACACGCCGTGGACGTACTCGTGGAGGATGACCCCGACGTCACCGGCGTCGGGCGCGCCGCCCTCTCCGAACCGGATCCGCGGGGGCGTCATCGTCCCGTGCCATTCGCTCTGGTCCTCGTTGTCGTACGCCTGCGCGTCGACCTCGACCTTGGTCATGTTGGCGTTGAGCGTGGTGTTTCCCAGGGTGCGGAGGTAGCGCGCGAAGGTGTCGAGCCAGTAGTAGGCGTTCGCGCTCAGGAAGGCGCGGTTCGCCGGGTAGCTGTCGTAGGAGAAGGTCGGTGACGGCTCCACGGGCTGGGGGAACGCGGGCGTGTCCCAGTCGACGCACCGGAACCAGTCCCCGTCGAGCCGGAAGGTGCCCCCGCCGTCGGCCGGCGCGACCTCGGCCGTGACGTCGTGACGGAAGGCGTTGAGCGTGGCGGTGCTGGAACCGCCGTGGATGGTGGGGTCGTTCGACTCGGTCACCGGGTCGGGCATGAAGACCTTGAGCGTGGCCGTCACGTATTTTCCGGCGAGTGCGATCCAGAGCAGTTTTCCGGATACGGCGTCCACGGCCACACGGAAATGCTCGAAGGGGCCGCCGGTCTCGACGAGGAGATCGCGTACGAGATGCAGCGCGCCGTCCGGCTTCCCTCCCTTCTTCAGCAACTCGATCGTGGCGGTGGGATAGTTGCTCTCCGGCAGGGGCGGCCGGTCCGTGAAACGTAGATAGACGAGTTCGTCCTTGATGATGTCGGCGGTTTCGAAATCGTCCCGGAACGGCGCGAGGGCAGCCCTGTCGAGATCTTCCAGGGCGCGCGCGGCAGCGGGGTCCGGAGCGTCCGAGACGTCGATCTCTCCCGAATGGTCGACCTGAATGACGGCGGCCTGTTTGACGTCGGCGACCGCCTGCACCGTGGCGCCCCTGATCGGAAGGTCATGGTGGAACTGCTGGTAGCGCACCCTGAGCGTGGCGGCGCCCTCGACCGAGTCGACCTCGCGCAGATCGATCTGGCCCGCCTTGAGTTCCGTCGCGCGCGCTTTCATGAAGCCGTCGATGGCCTTTCGGGCGGTCGGCGCACGGGAAAGCGTCGCCCCGGGATCCACATACTTCCGCAACACCCCGTCGGAATCCTTGCGTTCACCGACCTGCGGGACCATCCGCAAAGGCTTGTCGGCCTCCGGTCCGGGCATGTTCCGCTGCCGGTCGCCGTATTCCCGAGCCATGACGGCCACCTCCAGAGCGAGTGGAGGGTAAGAATTCCCGGCAAAATTCTAACGCCGTGCGCAGGGCCCTGCTACACGAAAACTCTTTGACGGTTCAGTGGTTGACGATTCGACAGGGCGGCCCGGTCGTCCCCCGGACCTCCAGCGTCGGGGCCGTCAAATGGACGCGGGCTTCTCCGCCCGCCCCTTCGAAGCGGTCCAGGAGGCAGCGGGCCGCGCGGCGGCCGACCTCGTGGCTGGCGTTGTCGACGGTGGTGAGCCAGACGTGGCGCAGGCGGGCGATGCTCGTGTTGTCGTAGCCGACGAGGGACAGGTCGGCCGGGACGCGCAGGCCCAGTTCCTCGGCCGCCGACAGCGCGCCGATCGCGGTGATGTCGTTCACCGCGAAGAGGGCCGTGGGGCGGCGCTCGGGTCGGCCGAGGAGCCGTACCGCGGTGCGGAAGCCGCCCTCCTCCGTCAGGTCGCTCGCCTCCACGACGGCCTCGTCCGCGAGACCGTGTGCCCGCATCGTCGCCTCGAAGCTGCGCCGGCGCAGCTCCGCGACCGCGCCGTACCCCGCGATGTGCGCGATACGACGGTGGCCGAGCCCGATGAGGTGCTCGGTGACCAGGCGGGCGCCCTGCTCGTCGTCGCCCGCGACCATGTCGACGCCCGGCAGCTCCGGCTCGCGGGCACCGGCCACCACGACCGGAACGCGCTCGGCCACCGTGCCCAGGGCCGCCGGTTCGGGCAGCGTGCCGACCACGACCAGGCCGTCGACCCGCAGGTCGAGGAGCGGGCTCGCCGGGTCCTGGCCGATGCGGCGGTTGAGGCGGGCGTCGGCCAGCAGCATGTGCAGGCCGCCCGCGTGGAGCAGGGAGTTGAGGCCGTCCAGCATGTCCACGAACCACGGGTTGCGCAGGTCGTTCAGGAGGACGCCGACCGTGCGGGTGCGCCGCTCGCTGAGGCTGCGGGCGGCGGCGTTCGGGCGGTAGCCGAGTTCGCGTACGGCCCGCAGGACGGCCTCCCGCTTCTCCGGGCGCACCTGCTCGGAGCCGCGCAGCACCAGCGAGACGAGCGACTTGGAGACGCCGGCCCGGTCGGCCACGTCGCGGATCGTCGGCGGTCTCATGACATGGACCGTTCCATGCGCTGCCTTGTCCTGTCAAAGGGGCGGGAAGGGGTTGACACCCCAGGAGAGCGGCCTCCAAGGTGGGCGGGAAAGAAGTTGGACCGGTCCAAAGAGGGGCTGTCAGTCATGGTCGACACGCTTGGCGTCGCCGTTGTCGGATTCGGCTGGATGGGCCGGGTGCACACCCAGGCGTACGCCCGCGTCCCGCACCACTATCCGCGGCTGGCCGTGCGCCCGGAGCTGGCGGTCGTCGCCGAGGACGCGCCGGGGCGGGCAGAGGAGGCCGCCGCGCAGTTCGGGTTCGCCGCCACGACCCGCGACTGGCGCGAGGTGGCCGCCGACCCGCGGGTGAAGGCCGTCAGCATCACCGCCCCGAACTTCCTGCACCGCGAGATCGGCGTCGCGATGGCCGAGGCCGGCAAGCACATCTGGATCGAGAAGCCGGTGGGCCTGTCGGTGGCCGACGCCCAGGCGGTCGCCGACGCCGTCGCCAAGGCCGGCGTCCAGAGCGCGGTCGGCTTCAACTACCGCAACGCGCCCGCCGTCGAGGCCGCCCGCGAGCTCATCGCCTCCGGCGAGATCGGCACCGTCACACACGTCCGCGTCCGTCTCTTCAGCGACTACGCCGCCCACCCCGACGGCGCCCTGACCTGGCGGTACGAGAAGGAGCGGGGCGGCAGCGGAGTCCTCGGCGACCTGGCCTCGCACGGCGCCGACCTCGCCCGCCATCTGCTCGGCGACATCGCCTCCCTCACCGCCGACACCGCCGTCTTCATCCCCGAACGCGCCCGCCCCACCGGCGCCACCGCCGGCCACACCCTGGCCACCGGCGGCGAACGCGGCCCGGTCGAGAACGAGGACTACGTGTCCTGCCTGCTGCGCTTCGCTTCCGGCGCCCGCGGCGTCCTGGAGGCGTGCCGGGTCTCGGTCGGCGAGCAGAACAACTACGGCTTCGAGGTGCACGGCACCAAGGGCGCCGTCTTCTGGGACTTCCGCCGCATGAACGAGCTCGGCATCAGCCGCGGCACCACCTACCAGGACCAGCCCGTCAGCACCGTCTACGTCGGCCCCGGCGCCGGCGAGTTCGGCGCCTTCCAGCCGGGCGCGGCGAACGCCATGGGCTACGACGACCTCAAGGTCATCGAGGCGTACCGCTTCCTGCGCTCCATCGCCGAGGGCACCCCGCACGGCGCCACCGTCCAGGACGCCGTGCACAGCGCCGCCGTACTGGAGGCGATGGTGCGGTCGGCGCAGGGCGGGGCGTGGGTGTCCGTGGACGCGGGGGTGTGAGGGGCGGCGGCGAGGCGTGACGGACGCGGTCAGCGGGAGCGGGCGCGGGCGCGGGCGCGGGCGCGGCGGCCGAGGGTGACCTTGATGGGGGCCAGGACGAGCCAGAACCACATGGCGGTGGAGCCGACCGTCAGGGCGAGCGGGACGCTGAGGGCGAAGACCAGCACCGTCATCGCGAGGTCGAGCGCGAAGAGCCGGAAGCCCTCCGGCGGCTCCGCCCCGTCACGCAGCCAGGGGCGCCGGGCCAGGACGAGGATCAGTGCGAGGTGGGCGGCGCCGAGCGCTGCGACCGCCCCCGCGTAGGAGGCGACCGACTCGGGCTCCCTGCCGTACTCGGCGATGAGCTTGGTGGGGAAGGGCAGCAGGGCCGCGACGCCGAGCCCCAGGATGGACAGTGTGATCACCTGTCCGTCGATCTGCCGGACCAGGCGGAAGATGCGGCGGTGTTCGCGCCAGAAGGCGCCGAGCACCAGCACGGTGAGTGCGTAGGCACCGAGGTTCGGGACCAGTTCGTGCAGGGCGTGATGGTAGTGCGCGTCGTCCAGGCCCCGCGGCACGTAGAAGTCCAGGACGAGCAGGGTGATCGCGATGGCGAACACACCGTCGGCGAGCGCCATCAGTCGCTCGGGACCGCCGTCCGGGTTCGATTTCCACATGCGCACGACGGTAGGGAGCCGTGGCCCGTCCGGCGGGCGTACACGCCAGGCGCGCGTCCCCGATCGTCACCCGATGGGCGTGGGCATGTTGTACGGCGTCACCACCTGGATCGCCGAGGGCAGTGTCGGCCCCGCGGGCGGCAGCGCGCCGTGCGCCCGCATGACGATGTGGCAGGCCTCGCGCATGTCCTGGCGAAGGTCGTGGTGGAGCACGGCGGACAGGCGGTGCTCGCGCAGCAGACGGGTGTTGTCATGGTCCAGGTCGTGCGCGACGAACACCGCGCAGGCGCGGCCCGCGTCCTCGAAGGCCCGGAGGGTCGCGATGTTGCCGCCGCCGATCGAGTAGACCGCGCGGATCTCCGGATCGCGCTCCAGGGCGGCGCGGACGAGGTCGTACTGGGTCGAGTCCAGGCCCTGTCCCTCGGCCAGTTCGACCAGCGCGCGGCCGGGGTGCCGGGCGCGCATGGCGCTGCGGAAGCCCATCTCGCGCTCCTCCTCGTTGCGGAAGAAGCCGCTGCTGAGGCTGGTGAGGACATGGCCGGGGCGATCGCCCAGCCACTGGCCCATGAGGTACGCGGCCGTCGCCCCGGCGGCCCGGTTGTCGATGCCGACGTACGCGAGGCGCGCCGTGGACGGCAGGTCGGTCACCAGGGTCACCACCGGTATGCCGGCCTCCGCGAGCCGCGCGACGGCGGCGGTCACCTCGGGGACGTCCGGGGCCTTGAGGACCACGCCCTGCGAACCGCGCCGGGCGATCCGGTCCAGCGTCCGCGTCAGCTCCGCCACGGGGCCGGTCTCCCGGAAGTGGAACCGCGAGCGCACGACGGCCGGGTGCAGGCCCGGCAGCTCGGCCTCCAGGGCGGCCCGTACGGCGGTGGAGAACCGCTCCGGCGACTGCATGACGATGTCGATCATGAAGGTGCGGCCCACCAGCCGGACCTGCGTCCGCTGCCGGTCCAGGTCGGCGATGGCCTGGCGGACCTCGCGCGCGGTGCTCTCCCGCACCCCTCCCCTGCCGTTCAGGACCCGGTCCACGGTGGCCTCGCTGAGGCCTGCCTGACGTGCGATCTCCCGGATCGGGAAGGGGTGTCCCATTCGGATGCTCCCGGAGCTTGTCTGGAGGGGGTGCCTTGAGGGGTTTTTGATGGCCGCCTGCTGGTTGTTCGACGGGTTTGTACTGACAAGAATGACAGCACCGAGTCGCCCGTGTCACCGAGAGGACGCCGATGTCCTACACCTCCGCCCAGCGCCGTGCGTGGCTGTCCGAGCAGGACTGTGACCTCGCCGCCTTCCGCGCACTCGTCGAGCGGACCACGGACCTCGCCGACTACCCGTACGCCTCCGCCGTGGAGCGGGGCGTCCTGGTCTACGACAGCGACCGCCTGCGCAAGGCCGATGACCCGCGTTCGGTGCGCGCCGAACTGGTCCGCGCCCTCACCGACGGTCCGGGCATCGTGGTCTTCCAGCGGGCCTTTCCCGACCCGGGGATCGTCGACCGGCTCACCACCGTGTTCGACGCCCTGATCGCCGAGCAGCGCGCCTCGGGCACGCACGCCGGTGACCACTTCGCCAAGCCGGGCGCCAACGACCGGGTGTGGAACGCGCTGGAGAAGGCGGCGCTGTACGACCCCGAGGCGTTCGCCGACTACTACGCCAACGACATCCTGGCGCTCGTCTCGGACGCCTGGCTCGGCCCCGGCTACCAGGTCACCTCGCAGGTGAACGTGGTCAACCCCGGCGGTGCGGCGCAGACCGTGCACCGCGACTACCACCTGGGCTTCCTCTCCAACGAGGTCGCGGCCGCCTACCCGGCCCATGTGCACCTCCTCTCCCCCGTGCTCACCCTCCAGGGCGCGGTCGCGCACTGCGACATGCCGGTGGAGTCCGGGCCGACGACGTACCTGCCGTACTCCCAGACGTACGAGCCCGGCTACCTGGCCTGGCGGCTGCCGCAGTTCCAGGCCTACTTCGACGACCACCACATCCAGCTCCCCCTCGCCAAGGGCGACGCGGCGTTCTTCAACCCGGCGCTGTTCCACGCGGCCGGCAGCAACCGGTCGGCGCACATCCGGCGCATGGCGAACCTGCTCCAGGTGTCCTCGGCGTTCGGGCGGACCATGGAGACGGTGGACCGCGAGGCGGTGGCCAACGCCGTGTTCCCGGTACTGCTGAAGCGGCGGGGCGAGGGCGCGGACGAGGCGTGGCTGGAGCGGGTGATCGCCGCGAGCGCGGAGGGGTACCCCTTCCCCACGAACCTCGACAGCGATCCGCCGGTGGCCGGGCTGGCCCCGCCCGCGCAGGCGGACGTCGTACGGCGTGCGCTGCGCGAGGCATGGACTCCCGGGGCTCTGCGTGAAGAGCTGCGGGCCGGCGCCGAGCGGCGCCAGAGCTGATCAGAGCTGAAAGGACCCGGAACCGGATGGGACTTCTCGACGACAAGGTCGTCCTCGTCAACGGCGGCAGCCAGGGTGTGGGCGCCGCCATCGCGCGGGCCGCCGTCCGCGAGGGTGCGGTCGTGGCCGTCACCGGGCGGCGCACCGAACCCGGTGAGGCGCTGGTGGCCGAGCTGGCCGCCGGCGGGGGAAAGGCCATGTTCGTACGGGCCGACCTCGCGGACGCCGACCAGGCGAAGGCGTCCGTCGCCGAGGTCGTCGACGCGTACGGGCGGATCGACTGCCTGGTCAACTCGGCGGGGCTGACGTCCCGGGGCACGCTCCTGGACACCACGCCCGAGCTGTTCGACCAGCACATCGCGATCAATCTCAAGGCGCCGTTCTTCGCCATGCAGGCCGCCGTGCAGGACATGGTCTCGCGCGGGGCGCCCGGCACGATCGTCAACATCATCACGTCCTCGGCGCACGGCGGGCAGCCGTTCCTCGCGCCGTACGTCTCCGCCAAGGCCGGCCTCGTCGGGCTGACCCGCAACGCCGCGCACGCCCACCGCTTCGACCGGGTCCGGATCAACGGACTGAACATCGGCTGGACGGCGACGGAGGGTGAGGATGCCACGCAGAAGGCGTTTCACGGGGCCGGGGACGACTGGCGTGAGTCGGCTGCTGCGAAGTTGCCGATGGGCAAGCTGGGGCAGCCTGATGAGATCGCCGACTTCGTGGTCTTCTTGCTGTCGGATCGGTCGGGCGTCGTTACTGGGTCGGTGATCGACTGGGACCAGAACGTACTGGGAGGACTCGACTAAGGATTTGCCGCGCATTGTCGTCAGTCGTGTGCGGCGCCTTCGTGGCTTGTCGCGCAGTTCCCCGCGCCCCTATAGGGCGTAGCACCACCCCCACTTAGAAGGAGCTCCATCCCCATGCGCATCGGAATCCTCGGCCTCGGCCGCATCGGCGCCTTCCACGCCGAGACCCTCTCCGGACTCGACGCGGTCGACTCCCTCGTCGTCACCGACCCGTTCGCGGATGCCGCCAAGGCCGCCGCGGAGCGGTTCGGCGCCCAGGTCGTGGACTCGCCGGAGGCCCTGCTGTCGGCCGGCGTGGACGGCATCGTCGTCGCCGCCGCGACCGACGCCCACCCGGCGCTGATCCTGGCCGGTGTCGAGGCCGGCATCCCCGTCTTCTGCGAGAAGCCCGTCGCGAAGACGATGAGCGAGGGCGTCGAGGTACTGAAGGCCGTACAGGACAAGGGCGTGCCGATCCAGATCGGCTACAACCGGCGCTTCGACACCGGGTTCGTCAACGCCCGTGCCGCCGTGCAGGCCGGTGAGCTGGGCAAGCTGCACACCGTGCGGTCGACCACGCTGGACCCGGCGCCGCCGCCCGCCGCGTACATCGCCGCCTCCGGTGGCATCTTCCGGGACTGCTCGGTGCACGACTTCGACATCATCCGCTGGGTGACCGGCCGTGAGGTGACCGAGGTGTACGCCGTCGGCGGCAACAAGGGCGCCGACTACATCAAGGAGGCGGGCGACGCCGACACCACCGGCGCAATCCTCACCCTGGACGACGGCACCATCGCGGTGGTCTCCAACTCCCGCCACAACGCCCGGGGTTACGACGTCCGCATGGAGATCCACGGCTTCACGGACTCCATCGCGGTCGGCCTGGAGGACAAGCTGCCGCTGCGCTCCGTCGAGCCCGGCGTGACCTTCCCGGCGGGCACCCCGCACGACTTCTTCATGGACCGCTTCACCGCGGCCTACCGCGCCGAACTCACCGCCTTCACCGAGGTCGTGGCCGGTACCCGGCCGTCCCCGTGCACCATCGAGGACGCCCTGGAGGCCGGCTGGATCGCCGATGCGTGCACACTGTCGCTGCAGGAGCACCGTCCGGTGACGATCGAGGAGGTACGGCAGGCATGAAGGAACCAGGCCGGGAACCGCTGCGCATCGGGGTACTGGGTGCGGCGAACATCACCGGGCTCTCCCTCGTCGGCCCGGCCCGCACGACCGGCCATCGCCTCGTGGCGGTGGCGGCGCGCGACCGGGCCCGGGCCGAGGCGTTCGCGGAGGAGCACGACGTGGAGCGGGTCGCGGACTCCTACGCCGACGTGCTCGCCGACCCGGAGGTCGAGGTCGTCTACAACCCGCTCGCCAACGGGCTGCACGGGCCGTGGAACCTCGCCGCGCTCGCGGCCGGCAAGCACGTCCTGACGGAGAAGCCGTCGGCGAGCAACGCCGAGGAGGCGGCCGAGGTGCGAGAGGCGGTCGCAAAGGCCGGCACCGTCTTCATGGAGGCCTTCCACTACCTCTTCCACCCGGTGACCCGGCGTCTGCACGAGATCCTCGAAAGCGGCGAACTGGGCGAGCTGCGACGGGTGGAGACGACAGTGGCCATCCCCGCGCCGGGTGCCGCCGACCCGCGCTGGTCGCTGCCGCTCGCGGGCGGCGCCTTGATGGACCTCGGCTGCTACAGCCTGCACGCGGTGCGGATGCTCGCGCCCTGGGCGGGCGGGGCGCCGCGCCTGGTCTCCGCACGCGGCGGCGAGCGCAGCGAGATGGGGGTCCCCCCGGACGGAGTCTGGGGGAGGGCCGGGGCGCCCGGTGTCGACGAGTGGCTGGACGCCGAGCTGGAGTTCCCCGGCGGGGCGAGTGCCTCCGCGCGCTGCCACATGGCGTACGACGAACTGGAGATGAGCTGCCGGATCGTCGGCTCGCGGGGCGAGGCGCTGGCGCCGAACTTCGTGCTGCCCCACCTGGACGACCGGCTCATCCTTCGGACGCCGGACGGTGAGCGCACGGAGCGGCTCGGCACCCGCTCGTCGTACACCTACCAACTGGAGGCGTTCGCCGCGCACATACGCCGGGACGCGCCGCTGCCCCTGGACGCGGACGACGCGCTCGCGACGATGACGCTGATCGACGAGTCCTACCGCGCGGCGGGCTTCGAACCACGGCCGCGTACGACGCTCGCGAACTGAGGGACCGTACGACGGATACGGCTGAGGGCCGGGGAACGCCATCCCCGGCCCTCAGCCATATCGCGCCGTCAGCTCTCGGTCAGGTCGAGTCGACGGCCCGTCACACCGCGTACAGCGCGGGCCGGTCGGCGAGCTCCACCGGAACCCGGCCGCCCTCCGCCAGCGCCCGTACTCCCGCCTCGCAGACGGCGGCCACGGCGTAGCCGTCCCAGGCGCTCGGGCCGATGACCTCGCCGCGCCGGGTGGCGTCCACCCAGGCCTGGACCTCACGGTCGTAGGCGTCGGCGAACCGCTCGATGTAGTCCTGCGCGATGATGCCGCCCCAGCGGCCGGCGGCGTTGGTGACCATGGCGTGGCCGTCGCCGACCCGGGCGGTGCCGCGTTCGCAGACGACCTCGGCCTGGACCTGGTAGCCGAAGCCGCAGTTGACGAAGATCTCGACGTCGACGATGGCGCCGCCGTCGGTCTCGAAGAGCACGAACTGCGGGTCCCGGATGCCGTCCGGCGCGTTGCCGGAGGGCGTCGGGGCCAGCACCGTGACGGCCGTGATCTCGTGGCCGAGCAGCCAGCGGGTCACGTCCATCTCGTGCGTCACCGAGTCGTTGATCAGCACCTCGGACGTCCAGCCGGGCGGGCTGGCGGCGTTGCGGTGCCGGTTGTGCAGCATCAGGGGACGGCCCAGCTGGCCCGTCTCCAGCAGCGCCTTGAGCCTCATGTACTCGGCGTCGTAGCGCCGCATGAAGCCGACCTGGACCCTGCGGTGGCCCAGCCTCTGCTCGGCCTCCAGGACGCGCAGCGCGGACGCGGCGTCGGGGGTGAGGGGTTTCTCGCAGAGCACCGGCAGATCGTGCTCGAAGGCGGTGAGCAGCGCCCCCTCGTGGGCGGGGCCGGGGGACGCGACGATCACCGCGTCGACGTCGGCGGACGCCATCGCGGCGGCCGGGTCGGTGAAGGCGACGCAGCCGTCGACGCGGGACGCGACCCTCTTGGCGCGCTCCGCGTCGACGTCCACGACTGCCGTCACCCGTGCCCCGCTGGTGACTTCCTGGATACGGCGCACATGATCCGCACCCATCTTTCCGGTACCGATGACTGCGACTCCGAGCGGGTGCGGACGCTGGGTCATGGTGATCGGCCGTCCTTTCGGGTCGTCAGGCGCCGCAGGACCTCAGGAACTTGCGGGTACGCACCGCGATGGGCAGCGGCTTGTCCGGCTCGCAGGGGTACATGTCCTGCTCGACGATCGCGAACAGGTCCACGTTCAGCTTCTGCGCGGCCTCCAGGACCGGGCCCAACTCCGGTACACCGGACGGGGGTTCGCACATCACGCCGCGCTGCACGGCGGGGCCGAACGGGATCTCGTTCCGCACGACGTCCGCGAGGATCTCCGGGTCCACCTGCTTGAGGTGCAGGTAGCCGATGCGCTCGCCGTAGGTCTCGATCAGCTTGACGCTGTCGCCGCCGCAGTAGGCGTAGTGACCCGTGTCGAGGCAGAGGTTGACCAGGTCGGAGTCGGTCGAGTCGAGGAAGCGCTCGACGTGCGCCTCGGTGTCGATGTGGGTGTCGGCGTGCGGGTGCACGACGATGTCGAGGCCGTACGTCTCCTTCACCTCGTGCCCGAGCCGCTCCATGCCCTTGGTCAGGTGGGCCCACTGCTCACCGGTGAGCTCCGGCGGCTCCAGGACCTCGGCGGTCTTGTCGTCCCGCCAGAAGGACGGGATGACGACGAGGTGCTTCGCCCCCATGGCCTGGGTGAGCGCGGCGACCTCGCTGACGTGCTGCCAGGTGGACTCCCAGACGGCGGGGCCGCGGTGCAGGCCGGTGAAGATCGTGCCCGCCGAGACCTTGAGGTCGCGCTTGGTGATCTCGTCGGTCAGGCGCGCCGGGTCGGTCGGCAGATAGCCGTACGGGCCCAGCTCGATCCAGGGGTAGCCGGCCTCGGCGACCTCGTCGAGGAAGCGTTCCCAGGGCACCTGTACGGGGTCGTCGGGGAACCAGACGCCCCAGGAGTCCGGGGCGGAGCCGACCCGGATGCGGTCCAGCACAGGGGGCATGTCAGGACTTCCCTTCGCCGGTGGTGGCCACGGGTGCGGTGAGGTCTCCCGCTTCGGGGAGCTCCTCGACGTCGACGCCGCGGACCTGGCTCAACTCGTGCTTGAGCGCGGCCAGTTCGGTGCCGCCGGCCATGTGGTTGGTGAGCTCTTCGAGGCTGACCTCGTCGCGGGAGGCGTTGAGCTCCATGGTGCCGAGGCGCAGGACGCTGAAGTGGTCGCCGACCATGTAGGCGTGGTGGGGGTTGTGGGTGATGAAGATGACGCCCAGGCCCTTCTCGCGGGCGGCGGCGATGTACTTGAGCACCACGCCGGACTGCTTGACGCCGAGGGCGGCGGTGGGCTCGTCCAGGATGAGGACCCGGGCGCCGAAGTAGACGGCGCGGGCGATCGCCACGCACTGGCGCTGACCGCCGGACAGGGTGCCGATGGGCTGCTCCAGGTCGTCCAGGACGATGCCCATGTTGCGCAGCTCTTCGTCGGCCGTCTTCTTCATCGCCTCGATGTCGAGACGGCGGATCGGCCAGGGGCCCTTCGTCATCTCGGAGCCGAGGAAGAAGTTCCGCCACACCGGCATCAGCGGGACCACCGCGAGATCCTGGTACACCGTGGCGATGCCCCTGTCGAGGGCCTCGCGCGGGGTGGAGAAGCGCACCGGTTCGCCATCGACGAGGAACTCGCCCTCGGTGTGCTGGTGCAGACCCGAGATGATCTTGATGAGGGTGGACTTGCCCGCCCCGTTGTCGCCGAGCACACAGGTGACCTGATTGGGGAACACCTTCAGGTCGACGCCGTGCAGGGCGCGGACGTTGCCGTACGACTTGCCTGCGCCGCGGAGTTCGACGACGGGGCCGTCCTTCTCGGGGGCCTTGTCGGCGATGACGGCGCCGTGGGTGCCGGTTCCGTTGGTGGATGTCATTTCGGTCACCTCCGGGTCGCCGTGCGCTGCACGTACAGATTGATCAGGACGGCGCCGAGGAGCATCACGCCGAGGAACGCCTTGAACCAGTCCGGGTTCCAGCCGGCGTAGACGATGCCCTGCTGGACCATGCCGAACATGAAGGCACCGAAGACCGGACCGATCGCCGAACCGGCACCACCGGTCAGCAGACAGCCGCCGATGACCGCCGCGGCGATGTAGATGAGCTCCTGCCCCACGCCCTCACCGGACTGCACCGTGTTGAACGAGAACAGCTGGTGCATGCCGACGAACCAGGCACCGAAGCCGACCAGCATGAACAGGGAGATCTTGGTGAACGTCACCGGGACACCGACCGCGCGGGCGGACTGCTGGTTCCCGCCGACGGCGAAGATCCAGTTGCCGTACTTGGTGCGCAGCAGCACCCACGTCGCGAGGGCCGCGAAGACCAGCCACCACACGACGGTGATCTTCACGTTGACACCGCCGATCTCGAACGACGAGGCGAAGATCGCCTTGGCCTGGTCGAAGCCGTCCATGTCGCTGATGTCGTCGGTGGCGACGTTGCCGGTGATCAGCTTGGTCACCGCCAGGTTCACGCCCTGGAGGATCAGGAAGGTGCCCAGCGTGACCAGGAAGCTCGGCAGGCCGGTCTTGACCAGCATCCAGCCGTTGAAGAGACCGATCGCGAGGGACACGGCCAGGGCGACGATCACGCCGACCCAGACGTTCATGCTCAGCTGATACGCCGTCATGCTGGCCGTCAGCGCGGAGGTGACCACCGCGACACCGGCCGACAGGTCGAACTCGCCGCCGATCATCAGCAGGGCCACGGGCAGCGCCATGATCCCGATCGTCGACGACTGGTACAGGATGTTCGCCATCGAGCTGCCGTCGCGCACCGGCGGCGCCGTGATCAGGAAGAAGATCAGCACCGCCACGGCGCCGAGGAAGACGCCGACCTCGGGCCGGGCCAACAGCCGGAGCGCCAGGGGGCGTTCCGTCGTGCGGCCGTCCTTCTCCTTGCCCGGGCCGGAGGCCGGCGGTGTGTTCACCGCCGGCTCAGCCTGTTGGGTCATGCTCATCACCGAGTGCCCTTCGCGGCGTACTTGTCGATCGTCTCGACGTTCGTCTTGTCGACGAAGGCAGGTCCGGTCAGCACCGGCTGCTCGCCGCCGCCCATGTAGTTGCCGTTGTTCTTGTAGAGCCACAGGGAGTCGATCGCCAGGTAGCCCTGGAGGTAGGGCTGCTGGTCGACGGCGAACTCGATGGTGCCCGCCTTGATCGCTCCGGTCAGCTGCTTGTTGAGGTCGAAGGTGGCGACCTTCGCCTTGCTGCCCGACTCGTCGACCGACTGCGCGGCCGTCAGCGCGAACGGGGCGCCGAGAGCGACGACGTAGTCGGTGTCGCTGTCCTGCTTGAGCTTCGCGGTGATGGTCGACTTCACGGACGGCATGTCGGTGCCGTTGACGTTCAGGTTCTCGACGTCACCCTCGAAGGTCTTCTTCACACCCGCGCAGCGCTGCTCCAGGCCGATGTTGCCCTGCTCCTGGATGACACAGACGGCCTTCTTGGCGCCGGCCTCGTTCAGCCGCTTGCCGAGCGCCTCGCCCGCCACGGTCTCGTCCTGGCCGAAGAACTCCATCAGGCCGAGCTTCTGCCACTCGCTGACACCGGAGTTGAGGCCGACCACCGGTATGCCGGCCTTCTTCGCCTTGCTGACGACGTCCTTCATGGCGTCGGGCTTGGCGAGGGTGATCGCGATGCCGTCGACCTTCTGGTCGATGGCGTTCTGGACCAGGTTGGCCTGGTTGCCGGCGTTCGGGTCGTTGGAGTAGATCAGCTTGACGTTGTCCTTGGCGGCGGCGGCCTCGGCACCCTTGCGGACGATGTCCCAGAAGGTGTCACCGGCCGACTGGTGCGTGACCAGGGCGACCGTCATACGGGGCGTGTTTGCCTTGCCGGCGGAGGCGCCCTCCGCGCTCTCCTCTGCCTTCTTGCCGCCGGAGCTGCTGGAGCATCCTGCGAGCGTCAGCGCTGCCGCTGCGGCGACGGCCACTACGGGGGCCAACCTTCGGGAGCGGGAGTAAGAGCGGTCCATCTTTCCAGCACCTCACTGTACGACGGGGTGTTGCGACGGGGGAAAGGGGTGATCACTGAGATCGCGGCCCGGACCGGTGGGAGAAAGCCCGGGTCGTGTGCCGTGGAACACGGCGGTTGCGCTGGGACGGGATCCAATCGCTGGATACGCCCGCTGTCAATACTTTGTTAAGACATCATTTCACAAGCAGGTCCGAATGTAAGTACAAAGTATTGACAGCGTCGGCCTCCACGCCCTACACCTGGGAGGCGGCAGGCCCCCTGGGGGCCCCACCCCCAGTCCAGCTCTAGGAGCGTCGCGCATGGCCGAGTCAGCCAAGCCCTTCGACTTGATCACAATGGGAAGAATAGGAGTCGATCTCTACCCCCTGCAGTCTGGCCTACCTCTGACGCGGGTGGAGACGTTCGGCAAGTTCCTCGGAGGCTCGGCCGCGAACGTCGCCGTGGCCGCGGCCCGGCTGGGCCGGAGCACCGCCGTGATCACCCGCACCGGCGACGATCCCTTCGGCGCCTACCTGCACGAAGCCCTCAAGGACTTCGGTGTCGACGACCGCTGGGTGACGCCCGTCGCGGCGTACCCGACGCCGGTGACGTTCTGCGAGATCTTCCCGCCGGACGACTTCCCGCTGTACTTCTACCGGCAGCCTAAGGCGCCTGACCTGGAGATACACTCCGACGAGCTGGACTACTGGGCCATCCGTTCGGCCCGGGTCTTCTGGATCACCGGCACCGGTCTGAGCGAGGAACCGAGCCGCTCCGCCACCCTCGCCGCCCTCAAGGCGCGCGACAGGGCGGGCACCACGGTCTTCGACCTCGACTGGCGCCCGATGTTCTGGAAGGACCCGGCAGAGGCCCGCCCGTACTACGCGGAGGCGCTGCGGCACGCCACGGTCGCGGTCGGCAACCTCGACGAGTGCGAGGTCGCCACCGGGGTCCGCGAGCCGCGTGCCTGTGCCGAGGCGCTGCTGGCGGCCGGGGTGGAGCTGGCGGTCGTCAAGCAGGGCCCCAAGGGCGTGCTGGCCGTGCACCGCGACGGTACGGAGGCCGAGGTGCCGCCGGTGCCGGTCGAGGTCGCGAACGGCCTCGGCGCGGGCGACGCCTTCGGCGGCTCGCTGGTCCACGGGCTGCTGTCCGGCCGGGACCTGGCCGAAACCATGCGGTACGCCAACGCTGCCGGCGCCCTCGTCGCCTCCCGCCTCGCCTGCTCCTCCGCGATGCCCACCGAGTCCGAGGTCGAGGGCCTCCTCGCGCGGGCGTCGTGACGGCAGGCCGAGCCACCCCTGAACGGAGCCTTTCCTTGAGTATCAGCATCACCGACCTCGCCGCGATCAGAGCCCGGCACCCCGAGGCGATCGCCGAGGCCGCGGCCCGCCGGGTGCGCCGCCCGCTGATCGGCGACAGCGGCCGCCTGATGATCGTGGCCGCCGACCATCCGGCCCGCGGCGCCCTGGGCGTCGGCGACAGACGGCTGGCCATGGCCGACCGGGCCGATCTGCTGGAACGTCTTTGCACGGCCCTGTCGCGGCCCGGCGTCGACGGAGTGCTGGCCACCGCCGACATCCTGGAGGACCTGCTGCTCCTCGGCGTCCTCGACGACAAGGTTGTCATGGGGTCCATGAACCGCGGGGGCCTGGCCGGCGCGTCCTTCGAGATGGACGACCGCTTCACCGGCCACCGTGCCGAGGACATCGCCCGGATGCGCTTCGACGCGGCCAAGCTGCTGCTCCGTGTCGACTACGACGACCCGGGCTCGCTGACCACCCTGGAGTCCACGGCCCGGGCGATCGACGCGATGGCCGCGCTCCGGCTGCCCCTGTTCGTCGAGCCGTTCCTCTCCCGGCGGATCGACGGCCGGGTGCGCAACGACCTGTCCGCCGAGGCCGTCACCAAGTCGATCGCCATCGCCTCCGGTCTCGGCGGCACCTCGGCCTACACCTGGCTGAAACTGCCCGTCACCGATGACCCCGACGACATGGCCGAGGTTCTGGAGACGTCCACCCTGCCCGTCGTGCTGCTCGGCGGCGAGGTCGGGGACTCCGCTGAAGCCCAGGCGGGCGCCTACGAGCGCTGGCGCAAGGCGCTCGCGCTCCCCACCGTCCAGGGCATGGTCGTCGGCCGCTCGCTGCTCTACCCGGCCGAGGGCAGTGTGGAGACGGCGGTGGACACGGCCGTCGGCCTGTTGTGACCCGGACTGTGACGCGGAGGAACGACTGTGACGCTTAAGGACACGATGACTTATCACCTTCCCGCGGGAAAGGCGCTCGGCGGCCCGTACGTCGTGGACGTCACGCCCGAGAAGGCCGGCTGGGGCTACTCCAGCCTGAAGGTCCTGGAGCTGCCGCCCGGCGGCTCGCACACCTTCGAGACCGGTGACAGCGAGTGGATCGTGCTGCCGTTGAACGGCGGCTGCACGGTGGAGGCGACCGACGACTTCGGCCATGACACTTTCCGACTCGCGGGCCGGGAGGGCGTGTTCAGCGGGGTCAGCGACTTCGCCTATGTGCCACGGGACGCCCGTACGACCATCTCGTCGACCGGCGGCGGACGGTTCGCGCTGACCGGCGCGCGCTGCACCCGGCGGCTGCCCGCCCGATACGGCCCGGCGTCGTCGGTGCCGGTGGAGCTGCGCGGCACCGGCAACTCCTCGCGCCAGGTGAACAACTTCGGCGCGGCCGCCCCCGCCGGAGGCGGTGATGGACAGGGTTTCGAGTGCGACAAGCTCATCGCGGTCGAGGTCATCACGCCGGGCGGCAACTGGTCGTCCTTCCCGCCGCACAAGCACGACGAGCACCGGCCCGGCGAGGAGTCGGTGCTGGAGGAGATCTACTACTTCGAGTTCGCCGACCACGAGGGCACCCCCGGCCTCGGCTACCAGCGCGTCTCCCCGTCCGGACACGGCCGGAACACCGACGTGCTGGCCGAGGTGCGCAGCGGCGACGTCGTGCTGATCCCCGACGGCTGGCACGGGCCCTCGATGGCCGTGCCCGGCCACCACATGTACTACCTCAACGTCATGGCGGGCCCCGAGGCCGAGCGCGCCTGGCTGATCTGCGACCACCCCGACCACGCCTGGATCCGCGGCACCTGGCCGGACCAGCCCGTCGACCCCCGTCTGCCCCTCTACACCGCTCCATCCCAGTGAGGTCCCCGATGAGCCACTCCACCGTCCGCCTGACCGTCGCCCAGGCGCTGGTGCGGTTCCTGTCCGCCCAGTACACCGAGCGCGACGGCGTACGGCACCGGCTGATCGCCGGGACCTGGGGCATCTTCGGCCACGGCAATGTGGCCGGCCTCGGCCAGGCCCTGCTCCAGGCGGGCGAGGACGTCATGCCGTACCACCAGGGCCGCAACGAGCAGTCCATGGTGCACGCGGCCGTCGGCTACGCCCGCCAGCTCAACCGCCTGTCCGCGCAGGCCGTGACGACGTCGATCGGTCCGGGCGCCACCAATCTGGTGACGGGCGCGGCCCTGGCCACGATCAACCGCCTCCCGGTCCTGCTGCTCCCCGGCGACTACTTCGCCTCGCACGCCCCGGACCCGCTGCTCCAGCAGCTGGAGCACCCGACCGAGGCGGACGTGTCGGTCAACGACACCCTGCGGCCGGTGTCGAGGTACTTCGACCGGGTCACCCGCCCCGAGGCCCTGATCCCGTCCGCGCTGAACGCCATGCGCGTGCTCGCCGACCCGGCCGAGACCGGCGCGGTGACGCTGGCCCTCCCCCAGGACGTGCAGGCCGAGGCGTACGACTGGCCGGAGGAGTTCTTCGCCGACCGCGTCTGGTACGTACGACGCCCCGCGCCCGACCCGGTCGAGCTGGCGGCGGCCGTCGAGGCGATCCGCTCCGCCGAGCGCCCGCTGATCGTCGCGGGCGGCGGTGTGCACCACAGCGAGGCCGAGGACGCGCTCAAGGCCTTCGTGGAGGCCACCGGCATTCCGGTCGCCTCCACCCAGGCGGGCAAGGGCTCGCTCCGCCACGACCACCCCTGCGACCTCGGCGGCATCGGGCACACCGGCACCTCGGTGAGTGACGACATCGCACGCGCGGCCGACCTGGTGATCGGTGTGGGCACGCGGTACACCGACTTCACCACCGCCTCGGGCACGCTCTTCCAGAACCCGGACGTGCGCTTCCTGAACCTCAACATCACCGGGTTCGACGCGCACAAGCTCGCCGCGCGCACGTTGGTGTGCGACGCACGGACCGGGCTCACGGCCTTGGCCGAGTCGCTTTCCGGCCATCGCGTGCACCCCTCGTACGAGGCCGAGTACCTCTTGGGCCAGGAGCGGTGGGACGCGGTCGTCGAGGCCGCCTACCGTGCCGACGACGAGAGCGCCGTACCGACACAGACCCAGGTGCTGGGCGCGCTGGACGCGTTGGTCGGGGACGACGACGTGGTGATCAACGCGGCCGGTTCGCTCCCGGGCGACCTGCACAAGCTGTGGCGGGCGCGCTCGCCGCGCCAGTACCACCTGGAGTACGGCTACTCCTGCATGGGTTACGAGATCCCGGCCGGGATCGGTATCCAGCAGGCCGCCCCGGACGTCGCCGTGTGGTCGCTGGTCGGCGACGGCACCTATCTGATGATGCCGACGGAGATCGTGACCGCGGTCCAGGAGGGGCTGCCGGTCAACATCGTCCTGATCCAGAACCACGGCTACGCCTCGATCGGCGGGCTGTCGAACGAGGTCGGCGGTGAGCGCTTCGGCACCGACTACCGCTACCGGGCCGCCGACGGCACCTTCAGCGGCGCCCCCCTGCCCGTCGACCTCGCCGCCAACGCGGCCAGCCTCGGCATGGACGTGTTGCGCGCCAAGACGGTGGGCGAGCTGCGGGAGGCGCTGGCCGCCGCGCGCGCGTCCGACCGGCCGACCTGCGTGTACGTCGAGACCGACATGAAGAACCCGTCCTCGCCGGGCGCCGAGGCCTGGTGGGACGTCCCCGTGGCCGAGGTCGCCTCCCGCGAGGCAGCCGTCGAGGCCCGCGAGCGCTACGACCAGAACGTCGCCGGACGCCGTCACCACCTCTGAACTCCCCGCACACGACCCATACTTGAAAGGCCCTTTCGCACCATGAAGACCATCACCCACTGGATCGACGGCAAGTCCGTCGAGGGCACCTCCGGCCGCTTCGGCGCCGTCTACAACCCTGCGACCGGCGCCCAGGAGAAGCAGGTCGCCTTCGCGACCGTCGACGAGGTGGACGCCGCCGTCGCCTCCGCCAAGGCCGCGTTCGAGAGCTGGGGGCAGGCGTCCCTGGCCAAGCGCACCGCGATCCTGTTCAAGTACCGCGAGCTGCTCGACGCGCACCGCGACGAGATCGCCGAGCTGATCACCGCCGAGCACGGCAAGGTGCACTCCGACGCGCTCGGCGAGGTCGCGCGCGGTCTGGAGATCGTGGAGCTGGCCTGCGGGATCAGCGTGCAGCTGAAGGGCGAGCTGTCGACGCAGGTGTCGACCCGGGTGGACGTGGCGTCGATCCGCCAGCCGCTGGGTGTGGTCGCCGGCATCACGCCGTTCAACTTCCCGGCGATGGTGCCGATGTGGATGTTCCCGCTGGCCATCGCTTGCGGCAACACCTTCGTGCTCAAGCCGTCCGAGAAGGACCCGTCGGCGTCGTACCGGCTCGCCGAGCTGGCCACCGAGGCGGGGCTGCCGGAGGGAGTGCTGAACATCGTGCAGGGCGACAAGGTGGCCGTGGACCGGCTCCTTGAGCACCCGGACATCGAGGCGGTCTCCTTCGTCGGCTCGACCCCGATCGCGAAGTACATCCAGCTCAAGGCGGTTGAGCACGGCAAGCGCGTGCAGGCGCTCGGCGGTGCCAAGAACCACATGCTGGTCCTGCCCGACGCCGACCTGGACTTCGCCGCCGACCAGGCGATCAACGCCGCGTACGGCTCGGCGGGCGAGCGCTGCATGGCCGTGTCGGTCGTGGTCGCGGTCGGTGACACCGGCGACGAGCTGGTCGGCAAGATCGCCGAGCGGGCGAAGAAGCTGCGCATCGGCCCCGGCAACGACCCGGCCTCCGAGATGGGCCCGCTGATCACGCGCGAACACCGCGACAAGGTGGCGTCCTATGTGGCGTCGGCCGCCGAGCAGGGCGCCGAGGTAGTCGTGGACGGCACGGGCTACTCGGTCGAGGGCCACGAGGACGGCTTTTTCCTCGGTGTCTCGCTGCTGGACCGGGTGCCGCTGACGGCGGACGCCTACCGGGACGAGATCTTCGGCCCGGTGCTCGCGGTGGTGCGTGCGGAGACGTACGAGGAGGCCATCAAGCTGATCAACGACTCCCGTTGGGGCAACGGCACCGCGATCTTCACCCGGGACGGCGGCGCCGCCCGCCGCTTCCAGCTGGAGGTCAAGGCGGGCATGGTCGGCGTGAACGTGCCGATCCCGGTGCCGGTCGGCTACCACTCCTTCGGTGGCTGGAAGGACTCGCTCTTCGGCGATCTGCACATCTATGGCAACGACGGCATCGCCTTCTACACCCAGGGCAAGGTGATCACCACCCGTTGGCCGGACCCGTCCGACGGTGGCATCAACCTCGGTTTCCCCAGCAACTCCTGACGCCCTGAGAGGGAGGTCGTCCCATGGCGAAGACCCGCGGCTCGGCACGCACCGCGTCCGCCTCCGCGCTGGACGCGCTGGACTTCGCCCTGGACCGGGGCAGTCCCGTGCCGCTGTACTACCAGCTCGCGCAGCAGCTGGAGTCGGCGATCGAGCACGGAGTCCTCGCCCCGGGCAACCTCCTGGGCAACGAGGTCGACCTGTCGGTGCGGCTGGGGCTGTCCCGGCCCACCGTCCGGCAGGCCATCCAGTCGCTGGTCGACAAGGGGCTGCTGGTCCGGCGGCGTGGGGTGGGCACCCAGGTGGTGCACAGCCAGGTGAAGCGCGGGCTGGAACTCAGCAGCCTCTACGACGACCTGGAGGCGGCCGGACAGGGCCCCACCACCGAGGTCGTCCGCAACGAGCACGTCCCGGCGACCGCCGATGTCGCGGCAGCGCTCGGCATCGCCGAGGGCGCGGAGGTCACCCTCCTGGAGCGGCTGCGCTGCACCCACGGCCAGCCGGTGGCCATCCTGTGCAACTACCTGCCCGCGAGCCTGCTCGACCTCGGCACCGCCCGACTGGAGTCGACCGGCCTGTACCGCATGATGCGGGCCGCCGGCATCACCCTGCACAGCGCCCGCCAGACCATCGGCGCCCGCTGCGCCACCGCCGATGAGGCCGAACGCCTCGACGAGAAGGCGGGCGCCGCACTGCTGACCATGCAGCGCACGGCGTACGACGACACCGGGCGGCCGGTGGAGTACGGGACGCACATCTACCGGGCTTCGCGGTACGCGTTCGACTTCCAGCTGCTGGTCAGACCCTGAGCCGCTTCCGGTCGCCGGTCAGAGCTCGGCCGGTCAGACCCTGAGCCGCTTCCGGTCCCGGGGCAGAGCTCGGCCGGTCAGACCTTGAGCGGCGCGTCCGTCGGCTGCCCGTTCCGCGCGTACCAGTCGACGGTGTGCCGTACGCCGTCGTCCAGGGACACCGTCGGGACGTATCCCGTGAGGGAGCGCAGGAGGGTGAGGTCGGGGCAGCGGCGGGCGACCGAGTTCGCTGGGGCGGGCCGGTACTCAAGTACCGGGTTGTGGCCGGTGACGCGCAGGATGAGCTTGACCAGGTCCGCGATGTTGGTCTCCTCCGTGTCGTTGCCGATGTGGACGATCCGGCCGTCGCCGACCCCGTCGGCCATCAGCCGGTACACCGCCTCGACGGCGTCGTCGACATGGCAGAACGCCCGGGACTGATCGGCGCCGAAGACCGTGAACGGGTCCTCGTGGCGCAGCGCCCGCAGGGCCACCTCCGGGATCACATGGGCCGCGCCCATCCGGGGGCCGTAGACATTGTGGAACCGTCCGATGACGTACGGGATCTCCTTCGCCCGGCCGGTGTGGATCACCGCGGCCTCACCGAGCAGTTTGCTGGTCCCGTAGGCGTAGCGGGGTGCGGTGATGTCGTCCACCGTCAGGGGCACGGTCTCCGCAGTGGGCACGGGGACGATGCCGGCGCTGACCCCGCCGGCGTACACCTCGCTGGTGGAGGCGAAGAAGAGGTGTTCTCCCGGCCGTATCCAGTCCAGGGTGTTGAGCAACGCCAAGGTGTTGATCCGGATTGCGCGGGCGGGGTCCTTGTCGACATTGCGGACCCCTACGACGGCGGCCAGCAGGTAGATCTGGTCCCACCCGTGCGGGATGTCCCGGAAGCAGGCGGGGTCGGTGAGGTCGGCGTGCAGCACGTCGGCGTCGACGGACGCCAGCTCGGGATCGTTCCGGCCGCGCGAGAAGTCGTCCACGATCGTGACCGAGTGTCCCTCGCCCAGCAGTCGCCTGGTCAGATGGAGCCCTATGAAGCCCGCACCGCCGAGTATCAGCGCCTTCATGTCGTCACCGCCGGGACAGGAGGAGCGGTGGTCTCGGGCAGGTAGCCGAGGCCGGCGTAGCGCACGCCGCGGGCCGTGATCTCGGGCGCGTCGAGGATCCGCCAGGAGTCGAAGACCAGCCGCACGTGGGTGCCGTCGAGTTCGGGGCCCACGTCGAGGTTGCGGTATTCGGGGTGGTCGGTGATGACGAGGACCGCGTCGGCTTCGTGGAATCCGGTATGGAGGTCGACGGGTTCCCCGCCGTATGCGCGGATCACGTCGGCGCCCACCAGAGGGTCATGGCCGAGGACGCGCAGTCCGGATGCCGCGAAGACCGGCATCATCGTCTCGATCGGCGTGCCCCGCATGTCGTCGGTGGGGGGCCAGCCCTTGTAGGCCCAGCCCAGCACGGTCAGGGTCGTGCCGCCCGTCTCCCGCATCATGTCGACGACCTTGTTCGCGACATTGACCGGGAGGTCCTCGTTCAGCCTCCTGGCCGCACCGACCAACTGCGGTACGTACCCGACGCGTTCGGCGCCGGAGGACATGAGGTAGGGATCCTTCGACAGACAGCCGCCGCCCACGTATCCGGGCTTGTGGATGTCCGGTCGCGGATAGTCCAGGTTCGCGGCCCTGATCACTTCGAGCGGGTCGAGGCCGAAGCGTTCGGTGAGCTCGGCCACCTCGTTGCCGAACGCGAAGATCACATCGGTGTGGCAGTTGTTGGTGAGCTTGACCAGTTCGGCGGCCTCCAGGCTGGACACGGGCACGACCTCCTTGGCGAGGCCGCCGAACAGGGCCAGGCCGAGGCGCAGACTGTCCTCGTCGAGCCCGCCCACGACCTGGGGCAGCTCCAGCAGCTCCCGCAGGGCCCGCCCCTGAACGGTCCGTTCCGGTGCCATCACCAGCCGGGCCCCGCCCCAGGCGTGCGTCAGCGGTGGGAGAACCACCGCGCGGCTGGTCCCGACCGGCACGGTGCTGCGTACGACCACGAGGGTGTCGGGTGTGCAGCGGTCGGCCACCTGCTCGGCGGCCGCGGCCAGGTTCTTCAGGAACGGCTCGCGGGTCGCCTCGTCGACCGGCGTGGACACGCAGATGATGGCCGCGTCGACGGGCTCGTCGGGCAGTTCGGAGGCGATGAAGATGTTCTTGCCGACGAGTCGGGCGAACGTGTCGTCGACGCCCGGTTCATAGACATGGGCCCGGCCCTGTCCCAGGGATTCCAGCACTGACGGCTGCACGTCGACTCCATGGACCTCGTAGCCTTTGCGGGCCATGGCCGCGGCCAGGGTCAGGCCGACATATCCCATGCCGATGATGCCGATCCGGTGAAATTCGCGTGATTCTGCTTCCCTCATGATCGGCTCTCCTGCCGGTTCGAGAAGTTCGGTCGGGGTGGTTCGGCGGGGGTAGTTCGGTCGGTGTAATACGGTCGGGGTAATTCGGTCGAGGGCTCTTCGGTCAGGGACAGGGCGGAAGGACCTGGTCCAGATCACGCACGGTCACATAGCCGGCGAAGCGCTCTTTCCGGTAACTGCGGCACGCACTGGCGATGTTCTCGGGCCGGTTGGCGTAGTCGACCGCGAACACGATCTTTCCGGCCTTCCGCAGCGCGCGGGTCGCCTCCAGTTTCGGCGCGCAGAAATCGTCGTCGCACGGGACGTCGGTGGCCTGGAAGAACAGCCCTTCCACACCGATCCCGTCGATGGCATCGAGATACCCGGGGTAGTGCTGCAACTCCGCGGCGTTCAGCGGGAAGACCCACAATCTGTTGTCGATTCCCTTGGCGTACGAGCTGATCCGGCTGAGCAGGGCGACCATTTTCGCCGCCAGATCACGCCGGCTCTCGCCGGGCACCCAGGCGAGCTCGATCTCGTCGTAGGCCACCACGGTGTCGAGGAACACCCCGTCGAACCCGGCGGCGATCGCCCGGTCCACACGCGGCTTGATGGCCTCCTCCCACCAGCGATCGTCCCAGTACTTCACGAAGTACTCCCCCGGCCAGTCCGACCATTCACGGATGATGAGATCGGGGTTCCGCTCACGGAAGCCGGGATAGTCCGGCCGGAACCATTCGAGCGACCCGATCTCGAAATACGCGAGAACCTTCTTGCCGGACCGCTTCAGCCGGCTGATCTCGTCGGCCGTGAAATACGACGCCGATGCATCTCTGGCCAGGTCGACGACCGCCAGTTGATACGGCCCGCGGGTCAACGCGTCGAGGGTCCCGTCCTGGTACCCCTGAAGCTGCACCACCGCGCTGGTGATGTCGTCGGGGTGGTCGGGAGCGGGAGGGGGTGTGCCGGCGCGCGTCCGGTCCAGCTGCTTCACGCCCTCGGGGGTGAAACAGGCCGTGAACACGACGAGGCAGCACGCCAGGATGGCTGCTCTCAGGATCCGCTGCGACATCACGGGACTCTCAGCCTTCCCAGCTCGCCCGGATCGATACTTCGAGGTCACGGGTGGGTTGCCAGCCGAGTACGCCGCGGATCCTGTGCACGTCGGCGGCGATCCACCGCACCTGCCGGGACCGTGCCGGTGCCGCCGCGGACTCGTGCACCCGCCCGGTGAACCCTGCCGTCGCGGCGAGCAGGGCGACCGCTTCACGCGCCCGGACCGCGGTACCGCTGCCGACGTTGAGCACGGGCTGCGGCAGGCGTTCGGCCAGCGCCGCCTCGCCGATCGCCGCCGCGACGTCCCGTACGTCGACGAAGTCCCGGTAGGCGTCCAGGGGTCCGAGTGTGATGTCGTCGGCACCGTCTCTGAACGCCGTCCGAATGCCCTGCGCTGCCCGGCCGAGCAGGTTCTCGGGCGGCAGTCCGGGGCCGACCGGGTTGAACACCCGCAGCGCCACGGCGTCCAGGGACCCCTCGCTCGCGGCGAGTTCGATCAGCCGGGTGCTCGCCAGCCGGGTCACCCCGTACGCACTCACGGGGTTGCCCGGCGCGTCCTCGGCGACCGGCCTGCCCGGGGTGACCGCGCCGTACTCGGCGGCCGAACCCAGCACCACCAGCCGCGCGGCCGGGACCACCGTCTTCATCGCCTCCAGCAGACGGGCGGTGACCAGGGTGTTCGCCTCCACCAGCGTGACGGTGTCACCGGACAGCCGGCCCGCGCAGTTGATGACGACATCGGGACCGGCCCGCTGCAACAACGCGGCGAGCTCGTCGAGAGGCTGCACGACCAGGTCGTGCCGGACCCACCCGGGGTCCTCCGCCCGCTGCCGCCGGCTCGCCCTGATGAGCGTGCCGACGCGCGGGTCACGGGCGAGGAAATCCGCGACCGAGCGGCCGAGGAAACCCGATGCGCCGAACAGCAGCACCGTCGCGGTCATGCGACCACTTCCTCGGCGGCCGAGAGGGTCGGCAGCAGTGTGGAACGCATGTCCTGGAAGCAGCGGTTGGCCTCTTCGTAGTCGTCGGGGCTGCCGATGTCCATCCAGTAGCCGTCGAACTCGTACACCCTCGGCCGCTCGCCGCAGGCCAGCAGGTCGAGGACCAGCTCGTCGAAGCCGAGCGGCGTGTTCTTCGGGTACTGGGCGAGTGTCTTGCCGGAGATGGCGTACACGCCCATGCTCACTCCGTAGGACAGCGTCGGCTTCTCGCTGAACCTGACGAGGCGGTCGCCGATCGTCTCCAGCGTGCCGAAGTCGATCTTGACCTTGCGCTGGTAGCTGGCGATGGTCAGGGGCGCGCCCGACCCCTCGTGGTCCCGCAGGAACGAGGCGTAGTCGAGGTTGGTGAGCACGTCCCCGTTCATCACCAGAAAGTGCTCGGGCAGCCGGTCGAGGAAGTTGAACAGCGGTCCGATCGTGTCCAGCGGCTGGTCTTCCTCCGCGTAGTCGGCCCGTATTCCCCAGCGCGCTCCGTCGCCGACGAACGCCCGGATCAGCGCGCTGAGATGGCCCACCGCGAGCGTCACACGCCTAAAGCCCTGGGCCCTGAGCTGTTGAAGGATGATGTCGATGATGGCGTACTCACCGCCGATCGGCATCAGCGGTTTGGGGAGTGCCGTGGTGTAGGGCCTCAGGCGGACCCCACGGCCTCCCGCCAGGATCGCTACATGCATGACATGACCTCCTTGGGAACTGAGCCCGATTCGGATCACCTGTAGTGATGGACATCCCCGAGATTCAGTCGCAGGGCCAGCAGCAGAAGTGCGAGCAGAGCGACACAGCCGGCCAGGAAGATCGGCACCTCCCCGTAGGGCTCGAAGAACGGTGACAGCGTCATGGTCGCGGCGACGTTCAGCACGAGAACCACGGCCGTGATCGCCAGAATCTCGCGGAAGTGACCGTGGTTGACCGTGATGAACCCGAGGAAGTAGGCGCCGCCGAGCACCAGGTACGCGCCGACGAGCAGCACTCCGCGCGGGGTGAGGAGTCCGGCGACGGAAAGGGCGGTGAGCAGGAGTGCGCCGAGCACGGCCAGGACCATGACGCACATGGCGAGTTCGCGCAGCAGCAGACGCCACACACGGCGATGGAACTCAGCGGTCGCGTGCACGCGATGCACCAGTGCGACGGACTGGACGTTGAACCGGTGCGTACGCCATTCCACCGTGCCCATGCCGAGCACCAGCGGGGCCATCGCGAGGGCGAGGTCCAGGGGCGCCGTGACGAAGGGGACGGTGTTGTACAGCAGGAACAGGGCGGACAGCACGGCGTAGGCGATGCAGGGCACGACCGAGAACATCGCGGCCTGGACGGGGGCCTGTGGGGCCCGGTCACGCGGTTGTCTCGTCGGGACGGTGGCCCACCATGCCATTCCCATCGCCAGCGCGCAGCAGCCGATGGCGGTGATCAGCACGGGAGTTGCGTGCTCGGCGTCGTACCCGTGGGCGAGGTGGGCCGCGCCCGCGGTGAAGGCGGGCACAACGATCACCGCGAGGCGCCACTCCATGCGGTAGAAGACCAGGATGCCCGAGGTGAGCTGGAAGCTCATCTGCAGCACGACGAACACGACGAGTCCCGCTCCGCCTTCACCGGTGGCCGCGAGCAGCGTGGCGTCCGCCACCGCCATGCCCAGTCCGAGCGCGGCCAGCCGGCGCCAGGTCCGTGCGGCCGCCTGCGGGAACCCCTGCCCGAGCAGCCGGTAGGCGGCGACGCTGGTGCCCATGCCCCAGACCCAGCCCAGCGTGGTGGCCAGCAGCATCCCGCGTACCAACGCGGGCGCACCGATGGCGACGAGCACCGCCGGATACACCACGCCGGGAACCGAGTAGAGCAGGCCGTGGGTGAGCAGCACGAAGCGGTGCGGTGGACGTGCGCTCGTTTCGTCCTGGGGCAGGGCCGAGCGGTCGGGCAGGCTGCGGAACAGCTCCCCGGCCAGCGCGAAGACGTCCTCGCAGCCGTACTTGTCGCGGGCCTCCTGGTCGGTGATGCCCCGGCGTTCGAGCAGGGTGGCCGTGTGGAGCTCGTCGACGACGACCGGAGGACTCGGTTCCAGTGTCGCCACGAGCTGCCCGACCGGGCCGGCTTCCCGCGGCGGGCCGGCGTTCGCGTGGTTGTCGACCTGGCTCATGGGATCGCCGCCCTCTCCCGGCCCGCGATGCGGCGGGTGTCCGAAGGCTGGTCGGGCACCAGGTCGTCGTACATCCTGCGATAGCCGTCGTTCCACTGGGACAGCGTGAACTTCTCCAGCACCCGGGCCCGCGCGGCGGCGCCCAGCCGCTGCCGCAGTCCGGGGTCGCGGAGCAGCCGCACGCAGGCCTCCGCGACCGCGGAGTGATCACCCGGGGGTACGAGGATTCCCCCCTCGCCGACGGCCTCCGAGACACCGCCGACGTTCGTGCAGACCTGCGGTCGTCCCATGGACATGGACTCCACGACGGTGTAGGGGAATCCCTCCGACGTACTGGTCAGAGCGGTCAGATGGCCCGCCTGGTACGCGTCCACCTGACGGGGCACCCTGCCCTCGAACACCGCGGCGCCCGTCAGGCCCAGTTCCTCGACGAGCGCCACACAGCTCGCGTGGTAGGTCTTGTTCTCCCTGGGCACCGGACCGAACATGCGCAGTCTGGCTTCGGGGACTTCGCGCCGTACCAGGGCGAACGCCCTGATGAGTGTGTGCAGATCCTTCAAGGGGTCGATCCGGCCGATGAACACGATCGTCGGGACGTCCGGCTCCCCTTGGGCGAGCGGGTAGTCGGCCGGGTTGATGCCGTTGTACATGGTCCGGATCCGTGCCGGGTCGGCTCCGCCGTACAGCTGCCAGCGCCGGTTGTACTGGGAGTGCGGTGCCAGCACGTCGACGGCTTGGTAGGCCGCCACCGTCAGCGCCCGGCAGAAGCGGAGCATGAGCAACTGACCGGCGCTCGGGTGGGGTTCGCGGAGGCTCTCCATGTACCGCTCGCGCAGATAGACGCCGTGTTCGGACATCACCAGGGGTGTGCCGTAGGCCCATTTGCTGGTCAACCCGACGAGGACGCAGGGCCCGCACATGGCGAGGTGGCACACGTCGGCGTCGATCGGGGGGCGGGTCAGCGGACGCAGTGCGTGTTCCATGAGGTCGGCCGCGGTGAACGCGTCGTACAGGGTGAGCGTGCCGCCCTGACCGGCCGCGTCGGCCTGGTCGTCGCCGCCCGCCTCCCGCCACGCTCGCATCATCCGGTCCAGCCCCTGGTTGGAGATGAACGCCGCCCGGACATCGTCGGTCTCGGCGTGGTCGAAGATGGTCCGCGCCATGATCAGGAAGGTTTCCGCCAGCTGCCGGTCCTGGTCCGGGTCCGGCCGGGGCGGACGCATCAGCGCCCGCAGGAAGTTCTCGTGCGCCTCGACGAGCGACCTCGGTGGTCCCGGACTGCGCGCGGGCCACGGCAGTACGGCCCACATCGGCAGGTTGACGACCCTGGCGAGGTTGTCGGGCGCGGGCCACGCCGAAGGCTCGGTGCCGTCGACGGTGAGCGCCACGACGGTGAAGGAGTTCTGCGGCATGCCCCGGATGATCTGGTCGCACCACAGGCTGACCCCGCCCGTGTGGTAGGGGTACGTCCCCTCGGCGACCAGCAGGACCCGCAGGGACCTGCCCGCGTCGTCGGCAACCGGGTCGCCGGGAACCGAGGCGGCATAGCGGGGATCGATACCCGGATCGCCGCGGTCCTGGCCTCGATCGACCCGTACCGGGCTGGTCATCGCGGCCTCGCGGTGAGTGTGACGGTGTCGCCCTCGTGCAGACCGAGCCGGGAGACCGGGTCGGAGCCGTACCTCTCCGCCTCGTCCGGACCGTCCTGGTCGGAGTCGGTGGCGGGCCTGGTCGCGACGCCGGTGATGAACAGGGAACCGTCCGCGCCCGGCGTGTAGGTGATGGCGTCGGTGACCCGGTTCCACACGGCGTCCCGACGGCTGTCGAGCTCGGCGAAATGGCTGGTGCGGGCCTTCACGTACTTCGCGAGGGTGAGCCAGTCCGGGTTCTTCAGCGGCACCTGGAAGTACGCGGTGTACCTGGCGACGAGCGCCTGCAACCAGTCGAAGGTGAGGCACCTGCCGGGCGCGTACTGATGCGCGTTGCTCTGGTGGAGGGTGTGCGCGTAGACCGAGCCGGTCATCAGGTGCACCAGGGCCAGATCGGCCTGCTGGTCGATGGACCTCTTGTATTTGGCGGCTGTGTCCTTCTCGGCGTCCGAGCTGTTGTAGTAGTGCGCCACCTGTTCTTCCGGCGAGATCGCCTGGAAGGCGACGGCGACCGGCCAGTCCGGCACCACCATGAGGTCCGACTGCAGCGGGTGGCGGACACCGCAGTTGAAGCAGTCGGGCTGGTGGCCGGGGAAGGACATGTTGCCGTGCACGTACTTGACACCGACGTCGTGCGCCGCCCGGAGCAGCGCCTTGTTGGAGGCCTTGAGACCGTGATCGACGGGGTCGGCCAGTGAGTGCTCTTCGCGGGCGAATGCGCCGAGGCCCGAGTACTCCGGGGTCTTGAGCACCGCCGTGGGGACCGGAAGACCGATCGACGCCGCCCTTGCGAGATTCTCTCTGATCTCGTCGTGATTGCGGTCGTACGACGTCGTGTTCATCTGGGGATGGGTCGACGTGTGGTTGATCCAACGGAACTGGTCCATGAGGCAGCGGGTGTAGCTCGTCAGTTCGTCCGGCGTGTTCCCCGGACGGCACTGCGCCGGTGCGTCGGGGTTCATCAGACTCGCGTTGTAGGCCAGGGTGAGCTTGAACCCCTCGGCGAGTGGATACCGGCGCCGGAAGTCGGCCTGCTGCCGGCTGAGCGCGAGTGCTTCCGGGCCCGTGATCCGGAACGCTTGCGCGGCCGGCGCCGTGGGCCCACCGTGCTGCGTGGGGAGGAACCAGTCGTCGATGTCGACGTTGAGCCAGTGCCGCTGCTCGCCGAGGAAGACGCCCCTGGTGGCCCATCGCACCAACCCGAAGCCGAGCAGGTTACCCGGCAGGTCACCGCGCCCGATGGAGAATCCCACGCCGAGTTCCTCCCGGCCGTCCGTGCCGGCGTGGAGCGTGCCGACGACCGATGAGCCGAGGGTCAGGACCGGTCGCGCGCCACAGCCCGCCCGGAGCGTCGAGCGGTACACATATGCCCGGGTGAGCGGGATGCGTATGCCGGGTGCGAGATAGTCGAAGATCTTCCGGCCGCCGTCGGTCAGCGCGACATCGGCCGCCCCGGTGCCGACCGGCCCCTCGGATCCGGCGTTCAAACAGGGGAAGCCGGCCGCGGCGGTGTTCAGCGAGACCTGCCGCACCTTGTAGGTGCTCTCGTACTCCCGCAGGGCGTCCCACTCCGCTTGGCCGACGGTGTCGGAGCCCGTGGCATCGGTCAGAGTGTTGTTGGTCATCAGGATGGCGTTGTACCGGCCGGTGCCGTCCGGGCGTACCAGCCGGTCCGCGTCGAGTCGATCGCTCTTGGTGAGCAGGACGTCGTAGGGCGTGCCGATCCGGTCCAGGATCGTCCGCCAGGTCGACAGCCCGAAATCCTGGGCGTGGGCCGCGATGACCAGCTGCCGCAGGGCGACCTTGTCACCCGGCTCCGCCGGGCCCTCCGTGGCCGTGTCGCCGCGCACCGGCACGATTTCCTTGCGCGGGACCTGGGGTGCGGGCGGAGTCGCCTCCGTCTCCGGGGCGTCCGGGACGTTCGGAGCATCCGGGATCGCCTGCCAACTGGATCCGTCGGGCGCCAAGGCCAACGTGATGATCAAGGGGATGACACCGACCGTCAGGGCCAGGAGGATCAGCGGACCACGAGGCTTCCTGATAAGGGCGCTCAACTTCATCGAACTTCCTAGAGCGTCTTGTTCATCCGGTCACGATGGGGTGTATCCCTAACTAGTAAACTTACGTCGTATACGCCCACTTTGCACCCACCCACCCGAATGGTCAAGCAGGAACCGGCCCCGATCCGCCACCGCCGCCAGGCGGGGACACATCAGGGCCGGCCAGAGGATTCGAGACAGCCTTCTGCTATATTTACGATGTAAACGTACAATTTAAACGCGCAGGTGCACACCGTCAAGGCGAGGGCGGAGGCGTGGCATGGCGAATGGCTCAGAGGCCGGCCCGGCGCATCGCGCCGTCGACAGCGCGCGTCTCGGCGGGCTCAACCGGGTACGCGTCCGGGCCGCCGCGCTGGACCTGGTGGACCGCGAGGGCCTCCCGGCACTGAGCATGCGCCGCCTCGGCACCGAACTGGGCGTGGAGGCGATGGCGCTCTACCGGTACGCCGTGAGCAAGGAAGCCCTCCTGGACGGCGTCGTCGAGTCCCTCTACAGCGAACTCGAAGAACGCCTGATCACCGCGCCCGGCCCCGCCACACCGCCCGGCATGCCGGCCTGGCGCGCCGAACTCCACCGGATCGCCCGCGCGACGTACGACACCTGCCACGCCCACCCCCACGCCGTCCCGCTGCTCGCCACCCGCGTGCCGGCGATCCCGCCGGCCTGGCCGCCGGCCGCCGTCCTGCGGGACCACGAGCGGGTGCTCCGGCTGCTGCGCGAGGCCGGGCTCGACGACGTCCGCAGCGCCGCCGCCTTCCAGGCGTTCACCGCCTGGATCCTCGGCTATGTGTCCGTGCAGCTGCGCCCCACGGTGGACGACCCCGACGAGCCGGACCCGGCATTGCGCCTGGGCCTGCACCGTCTGTCGGCCCAGGAGATGCCGACGCTGCGGGAGACCGCCACCGCGCTGGCCAAGCGGGGCGGACCGGACGGACTGGCCGTCGGACTGGACGCCCTGTTCGACCGGTTCATCCGGGAGTAGGCACGGGGAGGAACGGTCAGGTCGGCGTGCGCAGCATCTCGCTGAACGGCGTGACCGGGCGCTCCAGGCGTTCACCGTCCACGACGATGTCGACGGCCTCGTTGTAGAAGGCGAGCAGCCCCTTCACAGGGCCGACCGCGGCCAGCGGCTCCGCATAGCTCCAGACGATGTTGCGCGGGACGTCGTCCGCGCCGCGCCAGGTCCAGTACTGGGCCCGGCCCTTGTACGGGCAGCCGCTGCTGTGGTCGGTGGCGTCGAACAGGTCGAGGCGGACGTCCTCGCGCGGGATGTAGTACCGGGTGGGCAGGCCGGTCTCGAACAGCAGCACCGGGTGGTGGGTGTCCGCCACGACCGTGCCCGCGATCTCGACCTGCACATGGCGGCTGCTCGGCAGCGCGTCCACCCGTTTGTGCGGGTCGCGCGGGTGGATGAAGATCTCTTCCTCCTCCTCGTACCAGCGGTCCAGGCCCCTGTCCCAGCGCCCGAACCACTCGAAGGCGATATGCCCGGCGAGTTCGTCCGAGGGGAAGGTCCACGCGGCGTTCGGCACCTCTTCGCCGGCGACTTCGAGGTCGTAGAAGATCTGGGATCCGGTGTGCCTGCCCGTCCGGGGTCGCTTCGCCGGGCGGAGGAGGTCGGTGCGGACCTCCTCGCGCGGGAAGGCGTACTGCGGGACGGGCAGGCTCGGCTCCCAGACGAGGACCGGATGGCGGCTGTCCACGACGGCGACATCGCCCTTGTATCCGCGCACCCAGCGCTCGCTGGGCTCCCACCTGAGGCCTTCGGGGGTGGTCCGGACGGATCGCTCGGTGGGCAAAGTGGTCATGATCCACTCTCCTTCGGCTCCGTCTGGAGCGTACTGCGGCGGTCCGTGCCCTGCGCGGTCAGTGGGCTCCGTCGAGCCGGGCCCGCTGCTCCTGGGTCAGTTCCAGGTCGACGGCGGCCAGGTTCTCCTCCAGCTGAGCCACCGACGACATGCCGACGAGCGGGACGACCGGCAGCTCACCGCCGATCTGCCAGGCCAGCACGACCTGGTTGACGGTCGCGCCGGTCTCCCGGGCCACGTCGCGCAGAGCCGTCAGGCGGGCCGGGGTGCCCGGGTGGTCGAAGTCCGAGGGCAGCCGGTCCGGGCGGACGTAGGCGCCCTTCAGCAGCGGCGAGTAGGCGACCAGGGTCAGGTCCGGCTCGGCGCGCAGGTAGCCGAGCAGATCCGGGCCCGCGTGGCCGAGGCTGCCGTCGGGGAAGAGGTCGCCGGGTACGTCGGTGCGGGGCCTGAGATGGCTGTGGGCGTACTGGAGCACCTCGTAGCCGGGCAGTCCGGCCGCCGCGGCGATCGCGCGGGCCCGCTCCACCCGCCACACGGCGTGGTTGCTGACGCCGAGCAGACCGACGGTGCCCTCGGCGACCAGTTCGGCGAATCCCTCGACGGTCTCCCGGAGAGGAACCCGGTGGTCCTCGATGTGGGCGTAGAGCAGGTCGAGCTTCGCCACGCCGAGCCGTTCCCGGCTGCGCTCCGCGGACTCGCGGATCACCTTCGCCGACAGGCCCTCCGGGTTGTCGACGTAGCTGGTGCCGGGAGCCAGGGGGCGGGCACCGAGCTTGGTCGCGATGACGATCTCGTCGCCGATGCCGCGGCTGCGCCGCCAGCGGCCGAGCAGTTGCTCGCTCTGGCCGCCCTGGCCGCCGTCCTCCCAGAAGGCGTAGTTGTCGGAGGTGTCGATGAAGTTCCCGCCGGCCTCGACATAGCGGTCGAGTACGGCGAACGACGTCTCCTCGTCGGTCCGCGAGCCGAACAGCATCGCGCCGAGCGCGAGCACGCTCACCTCACGGCGGTTGTCCGGGGCTGTGCCGATGGTGCGGTACCTCATGCTGGAAGCCTCCCGTTCGCGCGCCCGCCTTCGGGGCACGCGAACGGAGTCTTCATGCTGAAGCGCACTTCAAGTCAAGGGAGTGCGCACGGACCTGGGGTCCTCAGCGGGCGAACGGCCCGTCCAGTGCCGCCCACTGCAGCAGCATGATGGTCTTCGCGTCGGCGATCTCGCCGGTGCGGATCATCTCCAGGGCCCTGCGGAAGGGCAGTTCGACGATCTCGATGTCCTCGCCCTCCTCCTCCAGGCCGCCACCCTCGTGGGTGCGGGTCGAGGGGCCGTAGGCGGCGGCATAGAAGCTGACGCGTTCGGTGACCGAGCCCGGGCTCATATAGACGTCGAAGACGTGCCGGACCTCGCCGATGGTGTGCCCGGTCTCCTCCACGACCTCGCGTCGCACGGCGATCTCCGGGTGCTCGTCATCGTCGTCGAGCAGGCCGCCCGGTGTCTCGACGAGCATGCCGTCGGGGTGTCCGTTGACGTAGACGGGGAAGCGGAACTGGCGGGTGAGCAGCACGGTTTCGCGTTCGGCGTCGTACAGCAGCATGGTCGCCCCGTTGCCGCGGTCGTGCGTCTCGCGCTCCTGGGTGCTCCAACTGCCGTCGGCGTGCCGGAAGTCGAAGGTGGTGGTGCGCTCGACGTACCAGTGGCTGGACAGCAGCCGCACGTCCAGAACCCTCACCCGGGGGTTGCCGGTCAGGTCCCGGCCGGTCCGGTCGAGTCCGGTACGGCCGCGCCGGTCGGGGGTGTCGATACCGGCGGTCATCGGGAGACCGCCGTACGGAAGGGCGTGTGCGGGGCCCCGCGGAAGGACAGGGCCCTGCGGAAGAGCAAGTTGGTCATGCCCGCTTCTACCATCCCGGCACCTGTGGCGGCACGACGTCGCCCTATTCCTCGGCCGTGGCCGAGCCCGATCTGATGCGACTGCCCGGCGTGCCGCTGCACGATCCGTTCGTCGTCGCCGACGAGAGGACGCGCACCTACTACCTCTACACCTCCAACGACCCGTCCGTGTCGGGCGTGGAGGGCACCGGCACGATGGTCTACCGGAGCCACGACCTGCGGTACTGGATGCGCCCGGTCGTCGTCTTCCGGACCGGCGAGCAGGAGGGGCTCTGGGCGATCGGCGGCGGCTGGGCGCCCGAGGTGCACGCCTGGGGCGGCAAGTACTTCCTGTTCACCACGCTGCACGACCAGGACAAGCCGCTCCCGGTCCCGCCGCCGGGCCCCTGGGGAACGCCGTTCCAGCTCCCGCACCACATGCGCGGCACGATCATCGCGGTGTCCGACTCGCTGCTGGGCCCCTTCACGGTCGTCGACCCCGCACGCCCCACCCCGCCCGACCACCTCATGAACCTCGACGGCACCCTCTACGTCGCCCCGTCCGGGCAGCCCTGGATGGTGTACGCGCACGAATGGCTGCAGACCGTCGACGGCACGATGGAGGCGATCCGGCTGGCCCCCGACCTGTCCCGGGCCGTCGGAGACCCGGTCTACCTGTTCAAGGCCTCGGACGCGCCCTGGCTGGGCGAGCAGATCCCCGCCGGTGTACCGCATCAGCTCCCGCCCTGCGTCACCGACGGCCCGCAGCTCCACCGCACCCCCGAGGGCGCACCGCTCATGCTCTGGTCGACGTACGAGAAACACACGGCCGGACCGGACGGCACCATCAGCGGCGGCCATGTGCAGACCTACGCCGTCTCCAGGTCCGGTCACCTCGAAGGGCCGTGGGAACAGCGGCGGCCGCTCGTCCGCGACGACAGCGGTCACGGCATGCTGTTCCACGCCTTCGACGACCAGCTGATGATGATCCTCCATCGCCCCTTCGAGAACGCGCGGGGGAAGCTGTACGAGATGCGGCTCGACGGCGACGAGTTGCGGGTGCTGCGCCGGCGCACCGACCTCGACGGCGGCGGATGACCGGACTCGACGGAGGCGGACGACGGGCTCAGCCGCCCTGTGGCGACCCGTTCGCCGCCAGTGCGGTGCTGATCCGGCGGGCGGCGAATCCCGTGCCGCACACGAAGCGCAGGAGTGGTCCGAAGGTGGGGGCGGCTGCAAGGCCCGCGAAGTACAGGCCCGGCACGGACGACTGGAAGTCGGCGGACAGTTGGGGCGCACCGGCCAGTTGAGGTGGCTCCGGGGCGGACTTGCGCACTGCCCGGCGCACTTCTGCGCTCAGCAGTTCCACCCGGTCGACGTCGACCAGGTATCCGGTCCCCGCGATGACGTGGTCGGCGTACAGGGTCTCCACGTCGCCGCCGGGGTTGCGCACCCGCAGACGTACTCCGCCGTTCTCGCGCGCCGCCGAGTGGAGGCTGCGGCCGGACAGCACCGGGACCCGGCCCTGCACCCGCTCCCGCAGCCACCAGGCGCCGGAGGGTCCGAGGACCGTACGCAGCAGGTGGGCCCGGATCCGGGCCGGCAGATGCCGGATGGCAGAGGGCCCGCGGCTGCAGACCACCAGCGGCCATCCGGTGCCCATCGCGGCCTCCGGCCACAGCAGTCGGGCGTGCAGCGGACGGTCCTGCGCCCGGTCGGCCTCGGGGGGCGGGCCGAAGGACGGACGGGTGCGGGCGACCACCGCGGGCTGGGCTCCGGCCTCGTTCAGCAGAGCGGACGTCTCCAGGGCCGACTGACCGCCGCCGACGACGATGACGCGCCTGCCCTCGAACACGGACAGGTCCGTGTGGTCCGCCGTGTGCGAGACGAGGCCGTGCTCCCGTAGCTCGGTCAGCTCGCGCGGAATGTACGCGAAGGGGTTGACTCCCGTGGCGACGACGACGGAGCGCGCGGTGAACTCGTCCCCGGAGTCCAGCGTGACCCGGTACCGGCCGGCACGGGAGCGATCGACGTGGCGTACCGCGGTGCGGTCCAGCTCGGGGACGCAGTTCCGCTGGAACCAGAGCCCGTAGCGCACGAACTCGGACAGCGGCACCGGTTCCCGCTCGCGGCCCCGCGGACGCCCTTCCTCGGCCCGGAAGTCCCCGAGCCCATGTCCTGGGGCGGGGGCGGAGATCGACGAGGCGAAGGGCGACGACTTGAGATACATCTCGCGCGGCATGTGCGAGCACCAGCCCTCCATCGGCTCACCGAAGATCCGGTACGCCACTCGGCGGGCCCGCAGGTGGGCGGCGACGGCAAGCCCGTAAGGACCTGCGCCTATCACGGCGACTTCGGTGTCTCCTGGTGGCTTCATGGCGCTGGCCGACCTTCCCATCAGCGACTTCTTGACTACTGCCCCATTTCCGGCGTATGTATATATACATCGTAAACGTACATATCAGGGCAATCAAGACCGGCCAAGAGGTGAGGTAGCGAGCCGTGGCCGTCGTAGAGGAATCGACCCGCACCGGACCGGCGAGGACCGCGGAAGGGACGCACAGGCGTCCGGGCCGCAGCTCTCCGCTGCCGGTCCTGCTCGCGCTCGACGCGCTCGCCGCGGCCCTCGCCGCGGGCGGGGTGCTGATGTTCTCCCATCGCTGGTACGTCCCGGCCGTGCTCGTCCCGCTGTGGCTGCTCTTCCTGACGTCACAACGCATGTACGGGCCCGGTGCCCACGCGGACTACCTCCGCCCGGTACTGCGGGCAACCTGTGTCGCCGCCGCCGCGGCCGGTACCGCCTGGCTGTTCGCACCCCGCGACGACCTGCTGCGCGACGCCCTGATCGCACTGCCCCTCGCCGCCGCGCTCACCCTCGGGCTGCGCCGGTCCCGGCGGGCGAGGATGCGCTCCGGCTCGGGCCGGGGCGGGGACGCCGAACGGGTGCTCGTGCTCGGACCCGCCGAGTCCGCCGCCGAGCTGCTCGCGGCGCTGAGGAGGGGATACTCCCCCGGACCGCAGGTCGTGGCCGTCTGCCTCACCGGCCCGGCGGCCCCCGGGAGCGATACCGACGGGCCCAACGAAGCCGTGGACCTGCTCAAGGCGGTACGGCGGACCCGCTGCGATGCGGTCATCGCCCTGCCCGGCCCCGAACTGGGCTCCGAACGGCTGCGGCACCTGTCCTGGGAGCTGCGGGCCGCGGGCGTCGACCTGCTGCTCGCGCCGGTCCTCGCCGACGTCACACCCGGGAGGCTGGCGTTGCGTCCGGTCGCCGGGGTGCCCCTGCTACAGCTGCGCGCGCCCAGGCTCTCCACGCGGTCCCGCGTCCCCAAAGAACTGACCGACCGTCTGCTGGCCCTGCTGGGCATACTGCTGCTGGCGCCGCTGATGGCGGCCATCGCCGTATGGGTACGGCTCGACAGCCCGGGCCCCTCGCTCTTCCGGGAGCGCCGCATCGGCCGCGACGGCCGAGAGTTCACCCTTCTGAAGTTCCGGTCGATGCACCGTGGCGCGGAACGGCTCAAGCCCGGGCTCGCCCACCTCAACCGCTACGGCTGCGACCGGTTCTTCAAGATCCCCGACGACCCGCGCGTCACAAGAGCGGGGTCCTTCCTGCGCACGTCCTCACTGGACGAGCTGCCGCAGCTGTTCAACGTGGTCGCGGGCCACATGTCCCTGGTCGGTCCGAGACCTCTGGTGAAGGACGAGGTCGCCCGCCTGAGCGAGGACGGCAGTCACCGGCTCCTCGTGAAGCCGGGGATGAGCGGATTGTGGCAGGTCAGCGGTCGTTCCTGCCTGCCCACCGACGAGCGGGACCGGCTCGATGTGAGCTATGTCGAGAACTGGTCGCCCGCCCTGGACCTGTCCATCCTGCTGCGGACGCCGTCCGCGGTCGTGCGCCGGACCGGCGCCTGCTGACCGGGAGCCCGTCATGAGCGACTCCGTACCGGCACTGCTCGTCAAGGTGGGGCGCTTCCCCCAACTCCACGGCGGGCTCGGCGTGGTGCGCACCCTGGGACGCATGGGCGTTCCGGCGTACGCCATGGTCGAGGACCGGTTCACTCCGGTCGCCCTCTCGCGCCACCTCACCGGCCGCTTCGTCCGCCCGACGACCGGCGCCGAGGAAACGTCCGAACTCGTCTCGCTCCTCCTGCGGATGGGCCGGGAGATCGGCCGCCCCACCGTGGCCGTGGCGGAGGGCGACGAGGCCGCCGTGCTGCTGGCGGAGAACGCCGACCGGCTGGCCGAGTGGTTCGTGCTGCCTCCCGTGCCGCCGGCGCTGCCTCGCAGGGTGGCCAGCAAGGAGGGGCTGCACCGGATCTGCGAGGAGCACGGGGTGCCCACTCCGCGGACCCGATCGCCGGTCGACCGGGCCGAGTTGGTCGCGGTGAGCCGTGAGTGGGGCTTCCCGGTGGTCCTCAAGGACAGGGAGCCGTTCACCAAGCTGAACGACTCCGCAATGGGGCACACCACGGTCGTGCACGACGAGGAGGAGCTGCTCGCCCGGTGCGGGGCGGCCGAGTCCCCCTCCGTCATCGTGCAGGAGCACATCGCTCTCGACATCGCTGAGGAGTGGTTCACCCACCTCTACTGCGGCGCGGGAGGTGTACCCCGGCTCGTCTTCACCGGGCACAAGTTCCGCTCCTGGCCGCCCAAGTCGGGCCTCACCACCCGGGCGTGGGCGCGGCGCAACACCGTCCTCGCGACGCTGGCCGCCGAGTTGTGCCGGGCGATCGGCTACTGCGGGATCGCCGACCTCGACTGGCGGTTCGACCGGCGTGACGGCCGCTACAAGCTGATCGACTTCAATCCCCGGTTCGGACAGCAGTTCCGCCTCTTCAACACGGCGCAGGGACTGGACGTGGTCCGCGCGATGTACCTGGACCTGACGGGCCGGCGCATTTCGGACGGATCGCAGATCCACGGCCGGGGCTTCATCGTCGGCAACCTGGACGCCGTGTCGACCGCGGTGACCGCCTGGCGCGACCGCCGGCTCCCGGAGCCGCTGCCCCGGCGGAACCTCGAACGGGCCTGGGTGAGCCGGGACGATCCGGTGCCGGCCGTCGCGGAGGCGGTGCGGTTCAGCGGAACGGTCGCCCGCAGGCTGACGAAGCCGTTGCGGCTGAGGGTGACCGGGGGCAACAGCGGTCCGGGCGAGGGGGGCGTGGGCGAGGGTGCGCCGGGTGGGGCGGCACGGGGTGAGGCGGCACGGGGTGAGGCGGCGCTGCCGAAGGACACCGGCTCGCACGGGACCGACTCGCAGGGCACCGGCTCAAGCAACTCCGGCCCGAGCACCGTCGAGTCGCACGACGCCAGCGCGGCTCCAGGAGGTCGGCTTCTGCCGCAGAAGGGTGCGGCGCCGTGAGGCGGACCATCCTGCACATCGCGCAGTCGAGCGAGGCGGGTGTCGCCCGGGTGGTCACGGACCTGGCTGCCGGGCAGTGCGCGAGAGGCGACCAGGTGATCGTGGCCTGCCCGATCGCCGGCACGCTGTGGCTGGCGGCCGCGCGGCGCGGGGCCCGGGTGGTGCGGTGGGATGCCGTGCGCTCCCCCGGTCCGGCGCTGCCGCGCGAGGTCGCCTCAGTGCGGCGCATCGTGGGCTCGGTGCGTCCGGACGTGGTGCACCTGCACAGCGCGAAGGCGGGACTCGCGGGCCGCCTGGCGATCCGCGGGCGGTTGCCGACCGTCTATCAGCCGCACGCCTGGTCGTTCGACGCCGTGTCCGCCGCCGCCCTGCGGAGGGCCACGGTGCGGTGGGAGAGGACGGGAGCGCGCTGGGCGCACCAGGTGGTGTGCGTGAGCGAGGGCGAGCGGGCCCACGGGGCGGCCGCCGGCATCCGGTCCCGGTACACCGTCGTACGCAATGGGGTGGACCTCGACTGGCTGACCCCGCCGCAGGCGTCATCGCGTGACGTCGCGCGGCGGCGGCTCGGAGTGTGCGGCACCGGTCCCCTGGTCGTGTGCGTGGCGCGGCTGTGCCGTCAGAAGGGGCAGGACGTGCTGCTCGACGCCTGGACGGAGGTCGAGGAGCGGATACCGGGGGCGGGACTGGTCCTTGTCGGGGGCGGGCCGGACCGTTCGGTTCTGGCGGCACGGGCGTCGTCGTCCGTCGCTTTCGCCGGAGCCGTCGCAGACCCTCGTGACTGGTATCTCGCGGCCGATCTCGCGGTCCTTGCCTCGCGCTGGGAAGCGGGGATGGCGCTCGCCCCGCTGGAAGCCATGGCCTGCTCCCGCCCTGTCGTCGTCACCGATGTGCCGGGGGCGCGGGAGTTCCTCCCGCCCGGCCATGTGCCGTTCGCCGTCGTCCCGTTGGAGGACCCGAGCGCGCTCGCGGCCGCGATGGCCCGCCTGCTTGCCGATCCGGCGACGGGCCGGGGGCTCGGTGCGGAGGCGGAGGCACACATCCGCCGCCATCACGACGTACGGCAGGTCGTGGAGCGGATGTACACCGTGTACGACGATGCCCGCGGCGTCTGGGCGGCGAGCGTGCACGGCCGTTGTCTGGGCGGCGAGCCTGCACGGCCGTCAGGACCCGCGAGGCCGTCAGGGCCGGCGAGGCCGCCAGGGTCATCAGGGCCGTTGGGCGAAGCCGCCAGGGTCGTCAGGGCCGTTGGGCGAAGCCGATCAGTGAGTGCAGGGCGGGGCGCAGCAGTGGCACTGCCCCGGACGCCCGGCGGATGGCGGGGTAGCCGCGCCAGGTCTTCAGCCGGAAGGTCGCGTCGATCTCGGTGGCGTTGATGTCGACGCGCGGGATGGCGTAGCGCCCGGCGCCGTCGTGCACGCTGAACGCGACCTCGAACCCGGCTTCGGCCGCTGCCCTGCGGGCGGCGGGGTCGTGCGTCCCGTAGGGGTAGGCGAACGCACGGGCACGCCTGCCGGTGATCTCGGCCAGGGCCGCCGCGGCATCCCTGAGATTGCGTACGAGGGTCCCGGGCTCGGCGTTCGCGAGGTCGCTGTGGTCCCATCCGTGGCATTCGACATCCAGTCCCGCGTCGGCCAGGGCGCGCACACCGTCGGCGTCCAGCAGCGGCTCGTCGGGCATTTCGGCCATCCATGCGGAGGTACCGCCGAGTACGCCGCTGAGCACGAACGCGGTGGCGGGGAACCCCAGTTTCCGCAGGACCGGCACGCCCTCGTCCAGCAGGCCCCGGTAGCCGTCGTCGAAGGTCACCAGCACACTGCGTCCGGGGAAGTCGCCGCGCAGATAGCGGTGGAGTGTCAGCGGTGTCCAGCCCCGGTCGAGCAGCCCTCGCAGTTGCCGGTGGAGGGTGTCGGGCGGGACGAACAGGCAGAACGGGTCCTGGCTCGCGGAGCGCAGGCCGACACCGTGGTACATCAGCACCAGCGGTTGCCTGGAGGCGATGGGGTGGCTCATGAGGCATCGTCCTTGTCCGGAGCGTCCGTGGTGGCCCCGCCCGACCTCAGCCGACCGACCAGTCCGCGCCCGGCCCCGGCCGCCTTGGCGAGGTCGCGCACCGCCGTGGCGAAGGGGACGAGCGGCACGGCCGTCCAGTGGCGTCGGCGGACGGCCCTGGCGAGCGGAAGTGACACATACGCGGTGAACGCGGTGGCCGCGGTGAGGCGGGCGCGTGGGCCCGTCATCAGCGCGGCGAGACCGAGGGCGTAGGCGCCCGCTCGGGCCATGTCCCGGCCCACCAGGCGCGGGTCGGCCGACCGTCCGCCGCCCTCGCCGTAACGGAAGTACATCGCCGCCGTCCGACGCAGCGTCGGCCGCTGTTCCCAGCCCACCTCGGCGGCGGAGGCCAGAACCGCCCGATGGCCGGCCCCGACGACGGCACGGCCGAAGAGCACGTCCTCGGCGGTGTGCAGATGCTCGGGGAATCCCCCGGCGTCCTGCCAGGCGGAGCGGGAGAAGGCCACCGATCGCCCGGTGGGCATGGCCGCGTCCAGTCCACGGCCGAAGAGCCGGCAGTACACGCGTGTCCAGGGTCCCGGATGACGGGCCTCATCGGGCACCGGATACCCCACCGCCGACATGGCCCGGCTCAACGCCCCCTGCCCGTCCGCCCGGTAGACGCCGGTGATCAGATCGGGCGGGACGGACTCCGCCGCCGCCGCACGCAGCCGGGCCAGCCAGTCCGGTTCGGGGTAGCAGCCGGCGTCGGTGCAGGCGATCAGCGGGTTGCCCGCCGCGCGCACACCGGCGTTGCGGCCGGCCGAGATGGTGGAGCCGGGGAGGCGGAGCAGCCGGATGCGGGCGTCCTTCGCGGCCCATGCCTCGACCCGGTCGGCCGTGTCGTCGGTCGAGCCGCCGTCGACCACGACGATCTCGTCGCCGTCCTCGACGAGTTGGGGCGCCAGCCCTCCGAGCAGCCGGTCGATCACATCGGCCTCGTCGAGCACGGTGGTCACCACCGAGACCGGTTCGGTCCCGGTCAGTCCCGCGCCGGGCAGGCGCGCGGTCTCGGAGAGGATCTGCACCAGCCGTCCGGCGCAGTCGGCGGGGCCCGGATGGGAAGCCGTCAGCCGGTGTCCCACGGTGCCCATGGCGGCGCGCGTGTCGTGGTCCGTCAAGCGGCGGAGCGCCAGGCCCACCTCGGTGGGGTCACCGGGCGGCACGGCGATCCCGGCGTGCGCCGCGCCCGGTTCCGCCACCCGGTCGGCGACCGGGCCCGGCGTGGTGATCACGGGGACCGCGGAGCGCATCGCCTCCAGGGCGACCGCCCCAAAGCCCTCCGGATGGGGCATCGCCGGGGTGGGTTTGGTCAGCACCGCGGCGGCGTCGGCTCCGGGGATGATCCGCCAGGCGTCCTTGATGAAACCCGTGAAGTCGACGCGGTCGGCCACTCCGAGGCCGGCGGCCAGCTGCGAGAGCCGGTCCTGCTCCCCAGGTTCGGTCGGATCCTCGCCCCCGACGACGGCCAGCCGCCAGCGCTCGCCGCCGGGCTTCGCCAGTGCCTCGATCGCGTTGTCCACGCCCTTGTTGAAGACCAGCCGGCTGACGGTGAGCAGCAACCGCTCGTCGTGGCCGTTGAGCCGCACACCGTGTCGTACCAGCTCCTCCCGGGCGGCCTCACGGGGCAGTGCGGTTCCCTCCGGCACGGGGAACGGTACGAGTTCGGCGCGGGGATGTCGTGAGGCGGCGACCAGTCCGTCCGCCGTCCCCACACAGTCGTCGATGAGCGTGGCCAGGAGCTTCATCAGCCGGGGGTGGGTGTAGTCGTGTTTGACCCACACGCAGCGCACTCCGGTGAGCCACGCGGCCGGCCCGCACACACATGCCGCCTTGATCCCGTTGGCGAGGACCACGTCCGGCCGGTCAGCCCGCAACCGGCGCGCGAGCGATGTCGCGGAGGCCACGATCGCCGCTCCGGTCCGCCCCGTCGGAAGCGTGACACAGGGCACTCCCCTGCGCCGGAACTCCTCACCCAGGGGCCCGTTGCCCAGCATCACCGCGTCCACGTCCAGCCGGTCGGTCGCGTCGAGCAGCGCCAGCAGCCAGACTTCCGCTCCGCCGAGGATCCCTGCCGTCGTGACCACGGTGACACGCAGTGGACGGTTCATGTGTCCTCCTCGCGGGTCCTGGTCCGCCGACGACCCAAGACAGCGGACCAGGACCGATCAGAGGACTCACGACAGCACTCAGAGATGTTTACGATGTATACGTACACATTACACCGAAACGGACATCGGTCAAGGTGAGGCTGCGCGTCAAGCTGCGGCTGCGCGAGCAGGCGGCGTCGGCGCCGGCAGGCATGAAAAAGGGCCCCCGCGAGCTCTCGCCCGCGAAGACCCTTCGCACCGTCGGGACGACAGGATTTGAACCTGCGACCCCTTGACCCCCAGGAGTAGGGGCCGAGGGTATTTTCTGGATATAGCAGATTTAATCAGGGCGCATGATGTGCGCAGCGGGATACCTCGTGCACCATCGCGCACACTGAGGGTTTTCAGGGTGGCGTCCGGACGGGTGACGGCGGGACCGTAGGCAACGGACAGGGCTCCCGTGCCGTTGAGAGAGGTGTCTAGGTCTCAACTCGCTGGCTCAGGAGCCCTGTTGGTCCCGTGTCCTGCCGCACTCGACCTGCCGCACGCACTCGTGGAGTGGGTGACGATGCTGATCGTCACCCGTGAGGGTGACCGATGCTGCAAACTCCGGCCGTCCGAGCGTGCGGTGATCGCTCTGGCATACCTGCGCCGCCACGACCCCCTGGCTCAACTCGCCGCGGGTTTCCGTATTTCCGTCGGCACCGCCCACGCCTACGTCACCACCGTCGTCGAGCACCTGGCCGACAAGGCGCCGGGCCTGCTGAAGGTCCTACGCGAGACAGACCTCTACTACGTTCTCGTGGACGGCACCCTCACCGAGTGCGACCGGGTCGGCGACGGGCGCGCGGACTATTCGACGAAGCACAAGCGCCACGGTGTGAACGTACAGGTCATCACGGACCCGGCCGGTCGCACGCTGTGGCTCTCACCCGCCCTGCCTGGCCGCACGCACGACCTGACCGCCGCCCGCACCCACAAGATCATCAGGATCTGCGAGCGCCAGGGCATCCCCGTCCTCGCCGACATGGCCTACATCGGCGCGGGCGAGTGGGTCACCACCCCCAAACGCCGGCCGCCCCAGGGCGAACTCACCCCGACCGAGCAGACGGCCAACCGGGCCTTGTCCGCCGCCCGCGCACCCGTCGAACGAGGAATCGCCCGCCTGAAATCCTGGCGAATCTTCCGCAGAGCCCGATGCAGCCCAAATCGCATGACGTCAATCACCAAGGCGGTCCTCACCCTGGAGCAGCACCGCTGAAGAAGCTCAGTGGTCGCTGCTTGGCTCAATTGGTGGACGCGGTGGCCCTTTCACTGTCGGGGCTGTCCGCCTGGTGCGGAATGGCGGGTTGGGGAGCGGGGTGCTCGGCTGTGTGGAGTCCGAGACGCAGATACACCGTCCGGGCGACGTCTGCGAGGGTGCCGGTGCTGCTGCGCAGCAGTTCCATGGGAGGGATGTCGACGCTGAAGCGCTCGTTGAGAGTGACCAGGAGTTCGGTGGCCATCAGGGAGTCCAGCCCGTAGCTGTCCAGACGGCGGTGGGGGTCGAACTGGTCGCTGTCCATCTGCAGAATGTCCGCCAGGACAGTGGCGAGACTGTCGGTCAGGTATGCGATGGCTTCCTCTGCCGGCGTCCGAGCCAGCGTGCGCATCAGTTCCTCTCTGTCGAAGCCGCCGTCGGTGTTCTTCGGCACCAGCGCGCTCAGCCGTGGTGTGCTCATGGAGGAACCCAGCACTTTCCCGGCCCGGCCCCAGTTGAAGCGCGCGACGCCGGCGACCTCGGTGTCGGTGCCCAGTAGCGATGCGGCCGAAGCGAACGCCTCCTGTGAGGTGAGCGATTCGAGGCCGATGGCGGCCAGGGTCTGCTGCATGGCGCTGCGGGCCACGTATCCGGTGTCCCCGATGGCTCCCCAAGCGATGGCCAGGCCCGCCCGTCCCTCCTGGCGGCGTCGGCGAACGAGGGCCTCAAGGTAGGTGTTGCCGGCCGCGTAAGCCGTTTGCTTGAGATTGCCCATGGTCGCGGCTTCTGACGAGTACATCAGGAACAGGTCGCAGTCACGGTCCCGTAGGAGCAGGTCCAGGACGGCCGCGCCGGCGATCTTGGGGGCCAGGACCGCGGTGATCCGGTCTCTGTCCAGTTCGTTGAGCAGGGCGTCGTCCAGGTGCATGGCGCAGTGCACAGCTCCACGCAGCGGGTACCCGGTGGCGTCGATGCGGGCGGTGATGTCCCGCATCGCCTCTAGATGGGTGACGTCCGCGGCATAGGCCGTGGCCGTCACTCCGCGGGCGGTGAGTGCGGCCAGGACATCGTCGGCCTCGGGCGCCTCGGTGCCGCGGCGGCTGACCAGGGCCACGTGGCGGGCGCCGAGGTCGGCGAGCCACTGAGCGGTGGCCCCACCGAATCCGCCGGTACCACCGGTGACCAAGTAGGTGGCCGTCCGGTCCAGTTGGAAGGGCGGCCGGATCGGTTCCACCAAGGGCGGCTCGTCCAGGGGGTCGAAGGCGACGACGACCTTCCCGATGTGGCGTGAGTGCTGCATGAGCCGGAACGCCTCATCGACACGTGCGGCGGGGTACACGGTGTGCAGCAGGGGACGGAACCGGTTGTGCTTGATCTCTTCGCTGACACCAGCCAGGCCCGCCTGGGCTTGTTGTTCGTCCTGCAGCAGCTTGGTGAGGTCGACGCCGAAGAAGGCGATGTTGTTGGCGAACGGGCGAAGCAGCAGCGGCTTGTTCTCGTAGATGTCCCGTTTGCCGAGCTCGATGAACCTGCCGCCCGGCCGCAGCAGTTCCAGGCTGCGACTGATGGCCTCGCCGGCGAGCGAGTTGAGGACGATGTCGACGCCGCGCCCTTCGGTGATCTCCTGCACCTGGGCGGCGAAGTCCAGGGTGCGGGAGTCCAGCACGTGCCGCACTCCCAGTCCACGCAGCAGATCGCGCTTGAGGCCGCTCCCGGCCGTGGCGATGACGTGGGCCCCGTGTGCGTGCGCGTATTGGATCGCCGCGAGGCCGACGCCGCCCGCGGCGCCGTGCACGAGGATGGTCTCACCGGGCTGCAGGCGGGCAAGCTGTCCAAGGCTGTAGTGCACGGTGATGAAGGCGACAGGCATGGTGGCCGCTGCGGCGAAGGTCATCTCGTCGGACAGCGGCCAGATCGCGCGGGAGTTGGTCACCGTATGGGAAGCGAGCGAGGCAGGCGCCAGCCCCGCCACGCGGTCACCGGGCGATACATGGGTCACGCCCTCGCCGCAGGCGACCACGACGCCGGCGCACTCCAGTCCGCAGGCCTTTGCCGACAGTGTGCCCTCGACGGCCTCTTCGGGCAGCAGGCCGACGCTTTGCATCAGGTCGCGGTAGTTCAGCGCGGCGGCGCGCACTTCGAGCAGGACCTCGCCGGGGCCTGGCTGCGGCATCTCCTGCTGCTCCCAGGCAAGCCGGTAGGACAGGCCGGGGTTGTGCACCCGAAGGGTGTACGGGACGGTACCGTCGGCGGACCGGGCCGCGGGCCGATGGCGTTCGCGAGGGACGAAACGGTCCGCGGCGGTCAGCAGGACCTCGTCCTCGGCAGTGGGGTCAAGCAGTTCCTCGGCGAGCCGGCCGGCGTCACTCGCGGTGTCCGTGGTGCGCTCCAGGCCGATGCGGCGGCTGATCAGCTCGGGGACTTCGTTGACCAGGCTGCGGGTCATGCCCCAGAGGGCGGCGTCCAGTTCCTGGGGGGTGCCGGGGGCGGGCATGGTGCCGCAGGGGCGGCTCACCAGCCACAGTTCCGGCGGTGCGCCCTGTGGTGCTGTGCCGACCGCGGTCATCAAGGCCCGCACGGCTTCGGCCCGCTGACTGGCCAAAGCGGTCAGTCGTTCCGGTGCTTGATCCGTTACCTCGCCGAGAATCAGGACGACCGCGCGGCGTTCGGTGCCGGGGGCGGTGTGAGCCTGGGAGAGAACGTCCGTCCAGGCGTCATCGTGGTCGCTCATCTCCACGACGCAGGGGGTGCCACCGGCCTGGGTGAGCGCAGTGCTGACAGCCTCGGCCAGTTCCCGCTCGGCGGCAGACTCGATCGCCAGCACAACGGCACTGCCGTTGGCCTGGCGTCGCGCGGGGACCGGCTGCTCGGCTGGTGGCCGGGACGGGGTCGCGGCGAGCAGGACGGAGAATCCGTCGCGCACGGGGCCGGTGTCGTACCCGGTCTGGAGAACGTCACCGTAGCCGCAGCGGCGCAGCAGGTCCGGCCACTCGTCACGGGGCAACAGGAGCGAGCGGGGACGCAGTTCGGTGTCGGTGTTGCCGTAGAAGCTGTCCAGGAAGCCGAAGTAGGGCAGCAGGAGCTGCGGGTCGTGCACTTCGGTGGCCAGCAGCTGTCCGCCGGGCGCCAGCAGGGTTGCCACGTTACCCAGGGCGTCCGCCAGGTCGGGGGCGGTGTGCAGGGATGTTCCGGCGACGACGACGTCGAAGCTGTGCGGGGTGAAGCCTTGGCCGACCGGGTCCTGGGAGAGGTCGAAAGTGCGGTAGTCGACGAAGTCGTAGGAGGCCAGTCGGCTTTGCGCACGAGAGAAGAAGAAGGCGGAGATGTCGCTGAAGCAGTAGCGGGTGCGCTCGGGTGGCAGCAGCGGCAGCAGGGCCGCCGCCGTGGCCCCTGTTCCGGCTCCCACCTCAAGGACCCGCAGCGAACGTCCTTGGGGCCACTGGGCGACGATCTCGCGGGTGAGGGCCTGTACGACACGGTTGTGGAACCGCGTGACAGGCAGGAGATCGTAGAAGTGCTCCAACGCCTGTGCGGTGTGGTCGTCCACCAGCAATTCGAGAGGGTCTGCCTCACCGCGCAGGAGTGCATCGAACCTGGCGATGTGACGGACGGCGATGCTGAGAGCGGCGTTTTGGTCGGGGGAGCTGGCGGCAGCGTGACGAATCAGGTGGTCCGTGGAGCGGTCGGCTGCTGTCAGCCGCCACCGTCCGGGGCCTTCTGCTCCGATCAGGCCCATTTCTTCCATGTCGGGCAGGATGAGTGCCAGCATCCGCGTGTGCTTTTCCAGCATCCCGCCCGCCACCAGATCATCCGCGGTGAAGGGGACGTCCGGATCGGCCAGCATGGCGGCGAAGACTGAGGCTGCCCGGCGGGCGGTCCCCTCACGCAGCACAGCCATCGCAGGACCGCAGTGGTCCGGCAGTTGTTCCCGCAGTTGAGCGATCCGGTGTGCGGCTGCTTGGCCGATGCGTTGCGGGGAGGGCAGCGGGGAAGGGGCGGCCGGGCTGTCGAGGCGCGGTGCGGCCTTCAGCTCTGTCTGGTGGACGGTGAGCGGTGTGCGGCCGGTTGCCGTGACGCGGTGTAGCCGGCAGCCGTCCATCTGTGCGGTGACGTGTCCGTCGTCGTCGGTGAGGGTGATGTCCCAGCACACTTCGTGATCGCTTCGGCTGCGTTCGCGTACACGGATGGCGCCGGTGGGGGTGGGCTCGTCCCAGACCCGGATGGCGCCGATCGCTGCGGGCAGGAACGCGGCTTGGTCGGCTGCCAGGTCCTGCAGCAGCGGGGCGCCGGCCTGGAGTGCGCCGTCGAGGAGGGCGGGGTGAACGGTGTACGGCTGTCCTGGCGTGGCGTGGTGGTAGTGGGCGAGGACTTCGCCTTCGCCGACGTTCAGGCCGGTCAGTACCTGGAACGTCGGCCCGTAGGTGAGGCCGGCGGTGGCGCAGGCGGTGTAGTGCTCTTCGCCGGTGAGGTGACGTGGGCAGTGGGCTGCCAGCAGTTCCAGATCCAGTGCTGCCGGCCGGGGGTGCAGCAGCGCGCGGACCCGGGCCTGGACGTGGGTGCGCGGTTCCGGGGTGCTGGTGGTGGTGCTGGTGATGGTCAGCGTGCCGCTGTCGGGCTGCAGGGCTGTCTGAACGCTGACGGTGGGGGCTTCGGACCAGGGCACGACGAGGGCCGTCTGGATGTCCAGGTACTCGACCTCGGCGGGTTTGCCGAGCGCCTGGCGGCCGGCGGCGAGTGCCATCTCCGCGTAGCCGGTGGCCGGCATGACGACGGAGCCGGCGACGCGGTGGTCGGTGAGCCAGGGAACCAGTCCCGGCTCGACGGTGCCTTCCCACACCGGGTGTGGTGCGCTGATACGCGAGCCCAGCAGCGGGTGCACGAGGGCACCCTGCCCGTACCAGACGTCCGGGTCGCCGTTCCAGTGCCGTTCGCGCTGCCACGGGTAGGCGGGCAGCGTGGTGACGCGTCCAGGCTTGGGGAAATACCGGTCCCAGTCGGTGTCGGCCCCTGCTGCGATCAGCGCGGCCGGCACGGCGGTCAGTGTCCGGCGGCCGTCCGTGTCCCTGCGCAGGGTGGCAATGGTGGTCGCTTTCCCGCCCGGCTGTGCGGTGGCGGTGCGGCGGAGATACGTCCGCAGCACGGGGTGGGGACCGATTTCGACGAAGATGTCGCCGCCGTCGTCGGCGGCCCGTTCGACCGCGGCAGCGAATTGGACCGGCCGGCGCACGTTGTGCCACCAGTACTCGGCGTTCAAAGCGCTGCCCGGCAGCCGTCCGCCGGTCACGGTGGAATACAGTGCGACGTCGCCGTCGCGGGGCTTGAGACCGTTCAGAGCCGCGGCGAGCGGTTCACGCTGGCCGTCCATGGCACGGCTGTGGAAGGCGTAGTCGAGTTCCAGGTCCCGGAAGAAGACACCACGCTCGGCGAGACGGGCACCGAGCGCCGCCAGGGCGTCGGCGTCGCCGGCGACGGTGACATCCTTGGGACTGTTGACGGCGGCGATCTCCAGCACCTCACCGCAGGCCGCGATCTCGTTCGCCGCCTGCTCTGGAGCGAGGCCGACGGCGGCCATGCGGCCCAGGCCCGCCGTCGCGGCCTGCACCCGGCTGCGCTCCGTGATCACCTGCGCGGCCTGGGCGAGGGTCAGGGCTCCGGCCGTGTGGGCGGCGGCCACCTCGCCCACGCTGTGGCCCAGAACCATCGCCGGCGTGATGCCCCGCTCACGCAGCATGGCCACGATGCCCAGCTGCACGGCGAACAGCAGCGGCTGCGCAACCTCAGTGGCCTCGAGCCGCCAGTCGTCGGCGGGCCGGCCGAGCTCTTCGATGACCGACCACCCCAGCCGGGGGGCGAGCTCGGTGTCCGCCTCCTCCACGGCCGTGCGGAAGACCGGTTCCTGGAGCAGGTCGGCGCCCATCCCGGCCCACTGTGAGCCGTTGCCGCAGAAGACGAAGGTGACGTGGCCGCAGCGCGCTGCCTCGGCCACGGCCGCGGACACCTGCGAAGCCGCAGTGCCGTGCGCGTCGGCCTCGGGGGTGTCCTCGCCCGCTTTTTCGGCGAGCGCGGCAAAGCCCTGTGCGGCCTCCTTCGGCGAGCGGGCCAGGACGGTGGCCCGGTGCTCGTGCAGGCCGCGGCGCCGGCAGGAGGTGTAGGCCAGGTCGTAGAACTCCTCCTCACTTGCGTGGGCCAGCCGTTGGGCCACGGCGGCCGCGGCAGCCGACACGGCCTGCGGAGTACGGCCGCTGGCCATCAGGGGCAGTCCCTCAGGCGGCGGCGCGGGCACGGCACACGCGATGCTCGGCGGTGCGGCGGTGAGGGCGACGTGGGCGTTGGAGCCCCCGAATCCGAAGGAGTTGACGCCCACGACAGGCCGGGTGACCGCGGGCAGCTGCTGTGGCTGGGCGGTAAGGCTCAGGCCGAGCCCGGTGAAGTCGATGTCCGGGTGCGGGGTTTCAGCGTGCAACGAGGCAGGAGCGATGCCATGCCGCAGCACCAACAGCGCCTTGCACAGACCCGCCATGCCCGAAGCCGGCTCCAGGTGACCGACGTTGGTCTTGACAGAGCCGATGGGCAGCGCGCCGGTGATCCGGCGGACCCCGAGAGCGCGGCCGATGGCCTGGGCCTCCAGCGGATCGCCGACCGGTGTGCCGGTGCCGTGGGCCTCGAAGTAGACCACTTCGTCGGGATCGATGCCGGCGTCGGCGTAGACGCCGCGCAGCAACTCCTCCTGTGCCTCGGCGCTGGGCAGGGCGAGCCCCATCGTGTGCCCGTCGCTGTTGCTGCCGCTGCCCAGGATCACGCCGAGCACCCGGTCCCCGTCGGCGAGGGCATCCGGCAGCCGCTTGAGGACGACCATGCCACCGCCCTCGGCGCGGACGAACCCGTCGGCGTCCGCGGAGAACGCCGCGCAGTGTCCGCGCTTCGACAGCATCGACGCCTGGGAGAACCCCACATAGTGGTAGGGGCTGAGCAGGAGGTTGGCGCCGCCGCACAGTGCCGCCCGGCTGGTGCCGTCCCACAGCGTGCGGCACGCACGGTCCAGGGCCACGAGTGAGGACGAACAGGCGGTGTCCACCGCCATGCTGGGACCGCGCAGGTCGAAGGCGTGCGACAGGCGGTTGGCCGCGATGGACGATGCCGCGCCCGACATCGTGTACGGGTTGACCGTGTGCAGCGACAGCATCTGCATCATCCCGTAGGAGGCGTCGGAGATGCCGACGTACACGGCTGTGTCGCTGCCGGCGAGCCGGGCGGGAGCAAGGGCCGCGTCGTCCAGGGCCTCGGCGGCCAGCTCAAGCAGCAGCCGGTGCTGCGGATCCATCTGCCCGGCTTCCTTCGGCGAGATGCCGAAGTAGCCGGCGTCGAAGCCCGCAACGTCGTCGAGGAAACCGCCCGCCGCGGTGTAACTCCGGCCGGTACGGGCCATGTCGGTGGTCACGAACCGGCGGGCGTCGAACCGGTCCGCCGGCGCCTCGTCGATCGCGTCGCGCCCTTCGAGCAGGGCGCCCCACAGCGCGTCGAGGCCGTGGATGCCGCCGGGTAGGCGACATGAGACACCGATGATGGCGATGCCCCGGTCCATGGCGTCGGGTGCCGGGTGCTGCGTCATGCGCGGCCTTTCACTGTGCGGACAAGAGAGCAACGGACCGTAACCATCCGGGAGATGGGCACGTGCACGTGGTCACAGCGGTTCGCCGTATTCCCGGCACCGAAAGCAGCCGGACGAGTGGTCAACGCCCGTCGTGCCACCGGCCGCTCGTACGAGTGATCATGTGGAAATTGCACCGCACCACCGCCCGTGACCAACGGCAACCGCGTACCGTCTCCTCCCGCCCCCACCCCTTCCTCAGGAGACCTTTTTGTCCGTGCTGCTCACTGGCGCGACCGGATTCCTCGGCTGCCGCCTCCTGCGCGAACTGCTCGCCCACGGCGAAGAGGACATCACCGTCCTGGGCCGCAGCACTCCGGAGAAGCTGCGTGACCGCGTCGAAGCCGCAGTGCAGTGGCTGGACGCTCCGCCGATCCCTCACAGCGCACTCACCGCCGTCCGCTATGTCACCGGCGACCTGACCCGGCCGGGCCTCGGCCTCAGCCCACTGGAGCGAGCCCGGATCACGGACGGACTGACCGCGCTGTGGCACTGCGCGGCCCTGCTCAAGATGGCGAGCGATCCGGCACCGCTGCACCACGCGAACGTCATCGGCACCCGCCGCGTTCTGGAACTCGCCGACGAGGCACCTGACGCCCGTCTGCTGCACGTGAGCACCGCTTACGTAGCGGGGCGGCGCGCCACGGGAAGCATCAGGGAAGACGACCTTCTGGACACGGCCGGATTCCAGGTCCCGTACGAGGAATCGAAGTACACGGCCGAGCGGCTGGTACACGCCTGGACGTACCGCAACGAACGCGACGCGACGGTGTTCCGCCCCAGCCTCCTGGTCACCGACAGGCCCATCCCGGAAGGCCTGCCCGCCCAGCCGGCCGACTTCCTTCTCCGCCCCTTGGAGCGCCACCTGCGCAGCCAAGCGAAGCGGTCCTCGCCGGTACAGGCGCTGCTGCACCGGCCACCCGGCGAAGCCGGTCACCTGGCGTCAGATCTGCACTTCCGCGTCGAGGGCGATCCGCACGGCAGCCTCAACATGCTCCAGGCCGACTACGCGGCGCACGCCATGGTGCGGGCCGCATCGGGCGCCCGGCCGACGACGGGCGTGCGGACCCTGCACGTCACCCACCCCCACAACGTGTCGTTCGCCACTGCCGCCGCAGCCCTGCAGACCCGCTTCCCCGGACTGACCGTGTCCATGGCCGAGCGACTGTCCCGCCCGACATCGCTGGAGCGCCTCGTCGCCCAGCACGGCGCTCCCCTGCTGACCTACAGCACCCACCGCCGCACCTACGACCGGACCAACCTCATCGCCGCACTCGACGGCCTCCCCGACCCCGCCCCCGTCGACCACGCCTATCTGACCCGGACCTTCTCCCGCGCCGAAGCCCTGGTGGCCGGGTGAGCCGTCGCCCAGGTGAGCCGTGGTGACTCACCCGGGTCCGCAGAGCGCTGCACGAACCCGTATCACCTCGCCGCGCGGCACAGGGCCCGACACCCGTACAAGCACCCGCCGCACGAGACGCGCGGCCTGCCTGAGCCGACTGCAGACAGATGCCGTCAGCGCCGTGTTACCGCCCTTGGCCTGTAAGAGAGGCACACCCAGTGGTACAAAACCTCGCCGATGCCTATAACGACACCAGCATCCTGTTCCGCTTCCTCCGCCATCTGGGCTGGGGCGACCTGGTCAACATCGGCTACTTCACCCTGCCCACGCTGCCCGCGGCCTTGGGCGGGCTGGCTCCGTTCCAACGGACTCTCGCGCGCAAGTCGCTTGCGCTGCTGGACACATCGCCCGGGCATGTCGTCCTGGACGCCGCCTGCGGACGCGGCCACACCACGGCGTGCCTGGCCGACAACGCCTGCCAGGCACTCGGCGTCGACCTCCAACCCCAGCAGATCGAACTGGCCCGCGAACGCTTCGGCCACCGGCCCCGCGTCTCCTTCGCCGTCGCCGACGTGACCCGTCTACCCGAAGAGGCCGCAGGCGTGAACCTCACTGCGGGCAGCATCGACCGCGTCCACTGCCTGGAAGCCGCCTTCCACTTCGGACCGGCCGGCCGCCGTGCCTTCCTCGCCGAAAGCTACCGGGTGCTGCGCCCCGGTGGCCGTCTTGTGCTGGTGGACCTCACCTGGCCCGACACAGCACCGCAGACGCTCGCCGAGCTGGACCCTCACAGGCTGGTGCGCGACACGTGGCAGTTCGAGGACTTCGACACTCCGAAGACCTACGTTGCGCACGCCACCGCCGCCGGATTCGACGTCTCCGCAGTGCTGGACTGGACCCGTCCGGTCGTTCACCGATCCACTCAACTCCTCGGCCTGGCCAGCCGCCTTGCATCCTCGCGCGGCGGCCGCCGCGCGCTGCGCCTGTGGTGGCCCGGCCTGGCAGTACTCACCCACCAGGACTGGCAGAACCTCACTGCCGTCCTCCGAGCCCACCAGACACTGGGGCGAACAGCCGGCTACCACGCCCTGGTCTGCGACAAACCAGACCATTGAGCACCCCGCACCACTCTGCGCCGCGACTCGACTGTGACAGGGCCTACGCCCCCCGGCTCGGCCCCAACTCCGGTAGGCACCCCGGCATCGCTCTGCAACCGCGTCCTGAAAGAGCTGAAGCCCTGGTGGCAACACGGCACATGGCCGCCCTGGCATCGAAGGGACACACATCCATGAAGCGGTTCGGACTGCGGCGGTACCGCGCGGCGCCCAGCAGACAGCGCAAGAGCCGAACGGACTGGCGGCGATTCACCCTCGCGTTCCTCACGGCCACCGCGCTGGCGTCCGGGATGATCGCCACTACCACGGCCACCGCGATTCCCGTCTCCATCGCCGTCGCCAGCAACCCGTTCACCGTCACCGCGCGGAAGCTCACCGCCACCGGCGCCACCCAGTTCGCCTCCTTCCGCCAGGACATCGACGGCCATGACCACCCGGTGGCCGTCGTCGGCATCCGTGATGCCGAGATCAGCGGCCTGTGCCAGTCCGCCGTGGCACACACCCCGCTGGGTTCCGCCACCGTCATCGTCCGCTCCGACGCAGACCAGCCGGTACGGGCCGAGGACATGGTCCTCGACCTGTCCGAGGTCACCGGCGACATGACCTTCCAGTCAGTGGAAATGGGACGGGACGCATCCACCCTGAAAAGCTCCGGCGCCACCGGCCCCGCAGGCTCCTACGGACAGCAGGCGCGCACCCTGACGATCACCCACATGCGGCTGAAAGCCTGGTCACTGACAGCCGGACTGTTCTCGCTGTCCGACGCCGCCCTGTCCATCAAACGGGGGGAACAGTCATGCCCATGACCCGCCGCCCACGCCCCGTCGGCGCCAGCCTCCTCCTAGGCTGTGCCGGCCTGGAACTCGCCACGTTCCCCCTCTTACGCCCGACCCTGCTCGGTGTCCAGGGCCTCAGCGGTACGGCAGCCCTGCTCCTGGCAGCTGCCCTCATCGGCTGCGCCTGGCAGCTGTGGACACGGCCGGCCACCGCAGCCCGGACGGGCACCGCCGCCGTACTGCTCGGCCTGCTCTCCTATCCGCTGGCCAACCTCGGCGGATTCCTCATCGGCATGCTGCTCGCCCTGACCGGCGGGTCTCTGGCCCTGGCGTGGCGGAGCACAGAAGACGACGCTCCGCCGGCGCCGAGCCGTGGCTGAACCGCCGGCGGCGTGCCCAGTTGCCCTGCTGGTGATCGCCGCTTGCCTCCTCGGACACTTCACCGGCCCGACGAGCGCTGCCCAGAGGGTGTCACCGACCGTCACTATGTCACCGTCAGGCCGTGCTGAGCCGCCGCCCTCCTGCACGAACGAAGCCCTTCTCCGAACAGCACCGCGAGGGTCGGCCGTCCAGAGCGCCGCCCGCACCATGCAGGAGTGTCTGGGCGCCACCGGCTTGCATTCCCGCGGCTCGGACGGAACCCACCTGCACGCTCGCACCCTCACCATCACTGGCCTCTCCTGCGCGCTGCCCGCCCTCGGCAACGGCGTATGCCGGGCTGAACGTGTAACGCTTGAGCAGGTACGGATCGGCAGTCCCGGTCCCCCAGGGCAGACCGGCACTTGCATCCGCGCGCACCGCCTGACGCTTTCAGGTGACGTCCGCTTCCGCGCGGAACTGATCAGCGGCCGCGTATTCGGGCTGCTCCCGCTGACCCTGTCCACGGCCACCGTGCCACCAGTTCCCGTTCCATTCCTACAGCTGACGGGCGTTCACGCCTCTGGACTATCGACACTGGCCAGCCATGCCACCACCCAGCAGACGAAGATTGCGCCCAGCGCAGTAACGGCCGGCTGCCCGGCCACCCGCCCCACGCCGCCGTCCCTCTCTCCCCCCACGTGATCGCCAGGCCCGAGACCAGCATCCTCTGAGAGAGCGATGGCACGAGGCAGAGGGAGCTGGCTCCTTGCAGCCTGCCCCGAGCCGAGGAGCTGACGGAGCGGACCTGGGCCGTCCGGCCGCCAGCCCGCCAACACCGATGGGTGGCCATGCGGAGTGCCACTTGACCACCCATAGTGACCGGCGTCGGAGCACGGGCGGAATCACCAGCCGCTCGACCAGTTCGGTTGCCCTTCGCTCGTCACGCGCGAGCGACAGGCCGTTTCGCTGGAGGGAGCGGTTCGCTGGAGCCGAAAACTCGGCGGGCCCCGCTTGGTTACCGTCGTGTCCAAATCAGGGACGTCCGTGACGGCCACGCCGAAGGCAGAACGGCCGACCTCGGTGACCTCCGCATGCACGTCACCGCACCGCGCCTGACCGTCAGGAGCCCACTGACCTGGTTCGCCGACGCAGGAGTCCAAGTACACGTCCTACACAGGATCGCCGGCCACGGATCCTGACCACCACCCAGCGCCGCCTGCACCCGGACGCACACAAGATCACGGCCGCCGGGGCAGCGCTCTCCGCCCACTTCAGCGTGCTGCGCGCACCGCGCTCGCCGCCGAGCCCGATCGCCGTGACCCGCCGACCCGCCGACCCACTGACTTCGGTCAAGGGCGCCCGTCCCCGACTGATCCCCACAAATGATCAAGGATCGGTTTCAGATTCCTCCGAAACCGGCCCTGACCTGCGACTGTCTCCAGTCGGGACGACAGGATTTGAACCTGCGACCCCTTGACCCCCAGGAGCGAGGGCAATAGGAACTAGCTTCATATATCAGTCAGAACCAGGGTGCAGGACGTGTGTCCCCGCGCATGCTGTCAAGGGTCGCGAGCACCGTGTGGTACCCAACTGGTCCCCATGGCAATGACACGTAGCCGCGGATTATGTGTGGCTGACGCTGGCGCCGGTGGAAGAACCTGCGGGTCTCGGCAGCGAGTTGGGCTTGGTCCCGGGGCCGACTGTGCATCGGAAGCCTCCGTTTGAGGTCGGCGTTGAGCAGCTCGTCGGGGTTCAGCTCCGGCGAGTACGACGGCAGGAAGTGCAGCTCGATGCGGTCGGGGTGACCGGCGCGCCAGGCGCGGACCTTCCGGGAGTGGTGGGCGGAGTGGCCGTCCACGACGAGGTGGACCTTGCGGTCGAAGTGGCCCGCGAGCCGGTCCAGGAAGCGGCACATGACGTCGGCGTCGAAGGTCTCGGTGAACACCATGAAGTGCATGCGGCCCTTCGTGCTGATCGCGGACATCGCGTTGACCGAGAACCGGTTGCCCGTGCGGCGCACGATGTGGGTGCACCCCTTGGCACCCAAGGTACGGCCGGTGACCTGGTCGGATGGGATACCGACCTGGTCGCGAAGAGCACCCCACCACCCTCGGCCTTCGCCTGCGCGTGGATCGCCGGCCAGGTCTCCTCCCGCCAGACGCGGACCGCTTCGGCGTCCTGCTCGACGGCCCGCTTGTCCGGCCGCTGGAAGGGCAGGCCCCAGCGGCGCAGGTACTGGCCCACCCCCTGCTCAGTCAGCCGCACCCGGTACAGCTTCGCGATCAGATCCCCTACCCGGGCCCACGTCCACAGCTGCCCAGCCAGCCCCAGGTCACAGGGACGGTGATCCAGTACAGCCTGCAGGACCGCCTGCTGCTCGACCTCGCCCAGGAGCTGATGCTCGCCGACCCGCCGCCCGCGCGACTGGGCCACCAGTGCCTCTCGTCTGCCCGCCGGCTACTTCGCCCACGACGTGTCCACCGCCTTGAGCGAGACCTGGAACACCGCCGCAACATCCTCGCGAGTCCGGCCCGCGACCAACGCGGCCACTGCCCGTAGCCGAAGCGCCTCCCGCGCCGACGGCGACAACTGCCGTTCATCCCCCACCAGTTCACTCACCCAGGGATCATCGATCCAGAACACCTACCGTCTCGGATCAATAACCATGCCTACGCGTAGTAGCGGTCGGTTGTATGGCCCTTCCGGCAGTCTGCGGGTCGCCGGTTCGCCACGATGGCTCGGCAGTGGCGGCGAGCAGGGCGGTGTCGTCGTCGACCCGGTCGGGGGCGTTCAGCAGCTCCAGGGCCCGTTCAATGATCTGCTGGGGGTCGGTGCGGGCGGCGACGGGGAGCGCGCCGCAGGTCTGGCGCAGGGCCGCCAGGCAGTCGTCCAGGGACAGCGCCCGGTTTTCCACCAGGCCGTCGGTGTACAGCAGCAGGCTGGTGCCGGGCGGGAACGCCACCTCGCGGTCGATCGGGGTGCTGCCCAGTCCCAGCGGCAGCGCCGGGGGCAGCTCCAGGTAGGCGGTGTCGGCGGCTACCAGCAAGGGCGGCAGGTGCCCGCTGGCGGCGTAGCGCAGGCGGTGGCGGTGTGGGTTGTAGACCGCGTACAAGCAGGTGGCGAAGCGTTCGGTGGCCAGCGACTGCAGGTAGGCGTCCAGCCTGGCCAGCACCTGGGCCGGGCCGGCGCCCTCCATCGCGAGGCTGTGCAGGGCGGAGCGGAGTTGGCCCATCACGGTGGCGGCTTCCACGTCGTGGCCCATGACGTCGCCGATGGCCAGCCCCACGGCACCGTCGGGCAGTGCGAGCACGTCGTACCAGTCGCCGCCGACCTCGGCGCCGCGGTTGCTGGCCCGGTAGTGGGTGGCCAGGCGCACCCCGGGCACCTGGGGCAGGCGGTGGGGCAGCAGGGCGCGCTGCAGGGTCAGGGCGAGGCGGCGCTCGTTGTGGTACCGGGTTGCGTTGTCGTAGGCCAGGGCCAGGCGGTGGGCGAGGTTCTCCAGATACTTGTGTTCGACCGCGGAGTAGTCGGTGTGCCGGACCAGTACGAGGGCCCCCAGTGTCTGGTCGTGGGCGTGCAGCGGCAGGGCCAGCACGGCGGCGGGCGCCGGGTGCGGGCCGGCTGGGGCTGGGGCAGTGCCGTTGATCGCGTGGGTGGCGGCGGTGGCCAGGGCCTCGCGGGCGAGAAGAGGGGTGCCTGCGATGTATGCCGGGGGCGACTGCGCCGGGGCGGGTGCCGCGGCGGTGAGGTGGATGCTGATCTGGTCGGCGAAGTCGGGCAGCAGGATCTGTCCGGCAGTCTGCAGTATCTGGTCCGGGTCGAGGGTGGCGGACAGCCGCAGGCCCGCGTCGGCCAGGGTGGCCAGCACGGCCAGCTGGTTGCGGGTCTCGGTCAGGACCTGTTCACGCAGCTGGGACAGTTCCAACCCGGTGCGGACGCGCGCCAGCAGCTGGCGCGCGGAGAAGGGTTTGGCCAGGTAGTCGTCGGCGCCGGCCTGCCGGCCCTGCACGGATTCCTCCTCGCCGGCGCGGGCGGTGAGCAGGACGATGGGCAAACGGGCGGTGCGCGGGTCGGCGCGCAGCGCCCGGACCAGCTCGAAGCCGTCCATGCGGGGCATCATCACGTCGCTGAGCACCAGCTCCACCGGCTGCGCCAGGGCCAAGTCCAGGGCGGCCCGGCCGTCGGCGGCGAGCAGCACGTCGTAGTCGGGCTGCAGGAGCTGGGTGAGGTAGGCGCGCATGTCGGCGTTGTCGTCGACGACCAGCAGGCGGGCCGGGTGGGGGCGGTCGGTTTCGTGCGGGCCGGGGCCGTGGGGGGCATCGTGGGTCGCGGGGGCGTGCGGGGTGCGTGCCGCGGGGGTGGCCGCGGCGGGGACGGGGTCGGCCGCCAGCCAGCCCAGCGCCTCGTCCACATAGGCCGCGGCGCGGCCGGGCCGGCCGCCTCCGCCTTCCCTGGGGGATCCGGCGCCGGCCGCGGGCGGGGCCGGGCGGGGCCGGTGGGCGGCGGCGAACGGGAGGTCCACGGTGACAGTGGTGCCCTGGCCGAGCCGGCTGTCCACGCCGACGGTGCCGCCGTGCGCTTCCACCAGGTCCTTCACCAGCACCAGGCCGAGGCCGCTGCCCTCGTGGGAGCGGGAGCGGGCGCCGCGGACCCGGTGGAAGCGCTCGAACAGGCGCGGCAGCTGGTCCGCGGGAATGCCGGTGCCGGTGTCGGTCACGGTCAGCCGGGCCCGGTCGCCGGCCGCGGCCACCTGCACCCGGGCGCCGCCGGTGAAGGTGAACTTCAGGGCGTTACTGAGCAGGTTGAGGATGATCTTCTCCCACATCTCCCGGTCCAGGTACACCGGCTTGGGCAGCGGTGGGCAGTCCACCTCCAGCGTCAGCCCGGCCGCCTCGAAGGCGGAGCGGAACACCCCGGCCAGCTCGGCCGTGGCACCGGCGAGGTCGACCGGCTCGAAGGCGGGGCGCATCTGCCCGGCCTCGGCCCTGGCGACGTCCAGGAGGGTGTTGACCTGCTTCAGCAGGCGCAGGGCGCCGCGCTCGGCCAGCTCCAGCTGCTCGCGCCGCTCGGGCCGGTCCTCGTCGGCCAGGGCCTGCTGGAGCGGGCCCAGGAGCAGGGTGAGCGGGGTGCGCAACTCGTGGCTGACGTTGGCGAAGAAGGTGGTCTTGGCCCGGTCCAGCTCGGCCAGCGCCTCCGCGCGCCGCCGCTGCTCGTCGTGGGCGAGCGCGGCCGTCAGCGCCCCGGCCACGGCGGCGGCGAGCACCTCCAAGAAGTCCCGGTAGGCCCCGGCCGGTGGGAAGCAGGGGTTGACGCCCACCACCAGGACGCCTCCCACCTGCCCCGCACAGTCCAGCGGCAGAGCCAGCGCCTGCTCGACCGGGAGCCGGGAGGCCGCGGCGTGGAGCCCGGCGGTGTTGTCGCCGGTGAGCGCGGCGGCCGGCAGCGCGGCAGGGGCACCGTCGGCGACGACCTGCGCCAGCCGGGTCGCGATCTCCGACCCGTCGGCCGCACTCAGCGAGGCGGCCTCGGGCGCCGGCCTCAGCCCGACGGAGGCCGCCGGCCGCAGCATCCCCGGCTCGGAGGCCAGGTACAGGCCCAGAAACGGGATCTCCTCGGGATAGGAGCCCAGCACCTCCGCGACGACGCGGGCGACCTCGCCCGGGGTGGGCAGCCCGGCGGTGCGGGCGCCGGTCTCGCTCAGCAGGCGCAGCCGGCGCTCGCCAAGCACCCGGCCGGTGGTCTCGGTGAGGATCTGCAGCACGCCGCCGGCGGTGCCGTCGTCCAGCAGCACGGGCTGGAAGGAGGAGTCGAAGTAGCACTGCTCCAAAAAGCCGTGGCGCTCCATGATGAGCGGCTCATCCGGGATCAGCAGGGGCTTGCGGGTGTCGGTCACATAGTGGAAGTGGGAACTCACGGGGGCCCAGACCTCGGGGAACACCTCCTTGTAGGGTTTGCCGAGCGCCCAGGGGTGTTTGGCGCCGGGAATGGGTGCGGCGCCCAGGTTGTACAGCGTGACGAATTCGGCGCCCCAGTACAGAGCCATCCCGTGCTCGGAGGTGAGCATGAGGCGCAGGGTGTCCACCAGGGGCCCCGGCCAGGACTCGGGGGGCCCGAGCGGCGTCGCCACCCAGTCGATCCCGGCCAGGAGCTCGCCGAACGCGCCGGCCTCGGCGAACATCCGGGCCGCCGCGGTGCGCGGGTCATCGGGCCGGGTCATCGAGCATCGTCCTCCTGGCGCCTATCTCATCCGCGCGTGCCCTCCCAAGGCTGCCGACGGCCACTCGCTGCGGACCTTGCGGGCAGATTGGACGCCGGATCCGACGGTCCTGGCTACGCTCCTGCCAGAATTACGAGGTCAAAATACCTAAAACCGTGATTTTCTCCGCAGTGTACGCCTGCAGCCGCACGCCGACGGCGGCGATCGTCGGCTCGCAGTCCCTGTGGGCGCCGACACCGCCGACGGTCGCAGGAACCCATGCCACGACGTCGCGAATCCTGCACGCCTCCAGGATCCGCGACGTCGTCAGCAGTGACGGCGGTTCGCCGGTGTCCTGCGCCAGAGATCCGTCGGCAGAAGCGGGACATGGAGTCGAGGATCTCTTCGACGGTCTTGGTCCAGATGAACTGCTTGGGGTGTTCGTTCCAGTCTTTGGCCCAGGCCCGGATGCCGGGCTTCCAGGCCAACGCGTGCCGATTGCGATGGCTCTGGGAGTGCCGGAGGTGAGGAATTCGCCGAGGGGAGGCCGCTGGCGCAGGCGATCACCACGCCAGGGCAGAGGCGACGGCACACACGGAGCGCGGGGCGTCAAGCGGCTCCTGCAAGCCGGCCACCATGCAGGCGAAAGCCGGTGCCCCGCCAACCGGCACACCGCGTCATTCCGAAGGAATGCGAAACTCGAATTCGGGACGGTCCCACGGCACGGCGGGCGGGTTCGCGAACGCGGTCCCGGTCCGCACCGCGCCGACGCGATGGTAGAAGCCCTCGGCGAGAACATGCGACACGACCTTGAGACGGTCGATCCCGGCGGCACGGGCCTCGGACTGCATGTGCGAGACGAGCAGCCGTCCAATACCCCGTCCTTGCACGTCGTCGGCGACGAACAGCAGGTCGAGCTCCGGTGGAGCGAGGACGAGGGAGTAGAACCCGAGGACCCGGCCTCCGTGTTCGTCAGCGCCGACAGCCACAAAGGTGCGGTGGGCCTCGATGTAATCAGCACCGACCCGGTAGCCCGCGACCGCCGCTGCGTACTTACCCTCGTAGGCACCTGAGCCACGCACGAGCCGCGTGAGCCGCTTGGCATCCCCCGCGACGGCCCTCCGTATCGTGATCGGCTGACGGATCGGGGAAGTGCGTGAACTCATCGGGAGAGTATTTCGCACCGGGGACTGCCTTCGCGCGGCGGGTCGGCTGCTCGGGCAGGCGCTCCTGCACCGCTCCCGGGAACCGCTCGCCCAGGCACCGATCGGCCACGTCACTGCCGCCGAATCGACCGCCCGCCGGCAGCAGCGCTCGGGGGCACCGCCATCTGTCTGCCCGACGAAGGAAGCTGCCTAGGGGCCCGCTCAGCCCACTTGCTCCTGAGCGCCGACGGCACCCGCGTCTCGACTACTTCGAGTGGACCAGTGCCGAGGCCCACCGGGAGACAGCGAACGCCGGAAAGCACGACAGGGCGCAAGAGATCGTCTCCAGCACCGGGTGAACGGTTCGGCCAGGGAAGGTGGCACCGCTTTCACAACTCCCCGTTCCGGCCGCCGGCGTGCTCCGATCGTGCCGAGGCACCCACTGCGGGCGCCCGGCTCCGTCGGGACAGGAGATCACACAGGCAATGGATCACCCTGTCCCGCTCTCCGGTACCGTCAGGGCATGAGTCATCCGCACCCCGAGCTGAAAGCCGCGCCGCCCCTTCCCGAAGGAGGGCTGCGGGTCATCGCGCTGGGCGGCCTGGGTGAGATCGGCCGCAACATGACCGTCTTCGAGCACGCGGGCAAGCTGCTCATCGTCGACTGCGGCGTGCTGTTCCCCGAGGAGACCCAGCCCGGCGTGGACGTGATCCTGCCGGACTTCACCTCGATCCGGGACCGGCTGGACGACATCGTGGCCGTGATCCTCACCCACGGCCACGAGGACCACATCGGCGGCGTGCCGTACCTGCTACGCGAGCGGTCCGACATTCCCGTCGTCGGCTCCAAGCTGACGCTGGCGTTCCTGGAGGCCAAGCTCAAGGAACACGGAATCCGGCCGCGCACGGTGCGGGTGCGGGAGGGCGACCGGCGTGGCTTCGGGCCCTTCGACTGCGAGTTCGTGGCGGTCAACCACTCCATCCCCGACAGCCTCGCGGCCGCGATCCGCACCCGGGCTGGGATGGTGCTGCACACTGGCGACTTCAAGATGGACCAGTTCCCTCTCGACGACCGCATCACCGATCTGCGCGCCTTCGCCCGCCTCGGCGAGGAGGGCGTGGATCTGTTCCTCACCGACTCCACCAACGCCGAAGTACCCGGCTTCACCACCTCCGAGCGTGAGCTGAACCCGGCGATCGAGCAGGTGATGCGCACCGCGCCACGCCGGGTCATCGTCTCCAGCTTCGCCAGCCACGTGCACCGCATCCAGCAGGTCCTGGACGCGGCCCACCAGCACGGCCGCAAGGTCGCCTTCGTCGGCCGGTCGATGGTCCGCAACATGGGCATTGCCCGTGACCTGGGCTATCTCAAGGTCCCCTCCGGTCTGGTCGTGAGCACCAAGGAGCTGGAGAAGCTCCCCGACCACAAGATCACTCTGGTGTGCACCGGCTCCCAGGGCGAACCCATGGCCGCGCTGTCGCGGATGGCCAACCGCGACCACGTGATCCGCATCGGCAAGGGCGACACCGTCCTGCTCGCCAGCTCCCTCATCCCTGGCAACGAGAACGCCATCTACCGGGTGATCAACGGACTCACCCGGTGGGGCGCCCACGTGGTCCACAAGGGCAACGCCAAGGTGCACGTGTCCGGACACGCCAGCGCCGGCGAACTCGTCTACTGCTACAACATCGTCAAACCCCGCAATGTCATGCCCGTCCACGGCGAATGGCGCCACCTGCGGGCCAACGCCGACCTCGCCATCCGTACCGGTGTCGACCCCGACCGGGTCGTCATCGCCGAGGACGGCGTCGTCGTCGACCTAGTGGACGGGCGCGCCTCCATCACCGGAAAGGTCCCCGCCGGCAACGTCTACGTGGACGGCATGGAAGTCGGCGGCGCCACCGAAGCGTCCCTCAAGGACCGCCTCACCCTCGCCGCCGAAGGCGTGGTCACGGTGGTGGCGATCGTCGACGCAGACACCGGCGCCCTCGCCGAGGCCCCCGACTTCCTGGCCCGCGGCTTCGTCCACGACGACGCCACCTTCGAGCCGGTCATCCCCGTCATCGAGAAGACCCTGGCCACCGCGGCCGAGGAAGGCGTCGGGGACGCGCGTCAACTCGAACAACTCGTCGCCCGCGCCGTGGCGAACTGGGCGTTCCGCACGCACCGCCGCAAGCCCCTCGTCATCCCCGTCATCATCGACGCCTGAGCCATGGCCCGGCAGCACGGTCCCCGTTCCGGCCGCGGCCCCGCCAACACCGAGGTCGGGCACGGGAGTCAGCAGCCACCCCGGAAGGCCGGGGTGGCAACGCACTCCACATGATGAGTCATCGGGAACATGTGCGGCCTGGGCCACTCCAGAGAACATGCAGGTCAGAGGCGTTTTCCCGCCCCGGTCCAGGTCCCGTGAATGACTCCGTGCGTCATACGTGCGTCACCGCCACAGACTTGCGTCAGAGACACGGGGACCACGACCACAACTATGGCCACAGCCTACTCGGGGCAACCCGAGCCGCCCATGGCGGCGCTAATCGCGGGCGCCCCGCCCACAATCCCTTCGGAATCGGCAGGCCGACGCAAGAAACCCGCTGATTGGCAAGCACCAAATCAGACGAGCGCACGGAAAGGCAGGGGCACAGACACAGAGGGATGCTGCAATCGCCTAACCCACCACAGGGGAGGAGGCATCACGATCCCGTCCCACCCGGTGCGCGTCGGCCCCACCCCCTCCACCCATACGATGCCTCTGCCTCTCCGACCGAGGTTCCCGACAGCCACTTCGCTATCGCAATCTGGTCGCAGCGCTGCGGCACCCAGACGAACGGCACGCCTGCCTCGGCACGCGCACGGTGACGAGGCACTCGTGGAGGTACACGCCTTCGTCAACCTGTACCGCCGTCTCGGCTCGGCATCGACGGCGTCGGCCTCGGCGGACATGAGCACGTCGGCGAACATCTTGACCATCGCGCGCAGCAGATCGGGACTCGCCGTGGCGAGATTGTCTTCGGCGAGGGCGTGCAGGGGCACACTGTCAGGTGCGGTCATCGTGCTGATCTCCTTCGGGCTTCGACACCTCGAAGATCAGCCGGTGGCCGTTCATCTATGCGGGCATCATCCCTACGCCGGAGCAAACCCCCGGATCAGGTCGAACCCGTACACCATCTCCATGGACGCAACCCTGGGAGGTTGAGCAGCGACGCGTGCCGCCCAGTGTCCGGGCGGATCTGTACGTGTCGCTGGACTTCCCACAGCAGGGCCGCAACGGCGCGTACTTTCTTGAGATCGACCTCAGTACCGCCCCCTCGCCTCGGACCCGGCGTGCGATCTCAATGTCCTCCTCAAGTGCGCTCAGGCGAGGTGGTGTCCTGGAGTCATCCCGCACAACGACGTGAAGGAGGTCGCCCACTCGGGCTGGTTCTCCGGGTCCTTGAACGCCTCCGGGTCCTTCAGCAGCGCGTCGAAGGCGGCGAACTCCGCGCCTCCCTTGGCCATCTTGGCCGCCGCTGCCACGCCCCGGATCTCGTTGAGCGCCTTCAGCGTCCGCTCCACCGCCCGGATGACCTCCATCACCCCACGGATCGCGGAGGCCAGCACGGTGCCCTCCTTCTCGATCCGGGCCACCAGCGCCACCACCTTGACCGCCCGCGAGCCAGCCATGAGGGAGGAGACGACGGCCGAGGCACCGCCGGTCAGCACGGACAGCGCCAGACCCGCGATCTCGAACTCGGCGATCTCCGCGACCAGCACGCCCATCTCGGTGAGCAACTCGTGGGCCTGATCGGCGAAGTCGTCCAGCGCCTTCGCGCCCTCGCGCAGTGCGTCCGCCATGTCGGTGGCCTGATTGCGGGCCGTCTTGGAGCGTTTGTGGAACGCCTTGGCGGCCTTGCCCTCCCACTCCACGTCCGCCATCGCCTTGCGCGCGGCCTCGGCCGCGTCGTCCAGGCATCCGGGTCGACGGCCGGATCGGTGATGCCCAGGAACTCCAAGCCACTGGCGAGGTTGTCGCCCATCATGTGGTTGAACTTGTTGACGTAGTGCAGGGGGTTGAGGTCGACCACGTCCGGCTCAGCCCTTCTTGGCGCGGGCCTGGGCCGCCAGCAGGAGGTCGAGCAGGTCGAAGGCGTCGGATATCTCGCCGATCAGCTTCGCCTCCGCTTCCCACTCGTCGTCCAGTTGCTTGGTGAGCTCGGAGAGGGTGGTCATGCCCTCCTCGATCTCGCTCTTCGCACCGAGGAGGGAGCCGAGGGCGCCGAGCGCATCCAGGTCGTACGAGGCCGATTTGAACTCCTGCAACGGCTTCGTCGTGTGATGTCCCACCGCCCACAGCCCCGTCGCCGCCTTGTGCATGGACGCCGCTTCCTTACCCGGGTCGGCCACGCCACCCCACCCCCGGCGGCAAAGTGTCGCATTGCAGGGACCGCCCACCGATGCCTCAACAAGGACTAGGCTCCGCCGACCTTGGAGTAGGTCATGGTAGGGAGCAGTGAATGCGGCGCTGGCGGCAGCTGATCATCGACACGTGGGGTGCGCTGGCGTACAAGCCAGCGTTCCAGCAGGCGACCGAGGGACGGGCTGATGCGCGCAGACCCGTCCATGCCGCTGGATGCGCCCGCGGCGACCGATCCGCTCATGGCCATGAATGCCCCTCTGGCCTCCCGCCTGACACAACGTCCGAACATCGTGCCCACAACGGACAGATCACACGTGGGCTCCGTGCGCAGCGTCAGAAATACTCGATGGGCCGGGGCAGTCGTACGCTCCACACCGCTGGTGCAGGCCGCCGCCCAGCAGGTCGCCTTCGATGCCGATCGTCCGGCACTTCATGTCGGAGTCAAAACCCGTGGCGGCAGCCGTCAGGCCCTGCTCCGAGACGTGCGACGAGCTGATCGAACTCGGCCCGGTGACGCCTGGTACGTCCGCTCCCGATTTTCGTCGTTGTCCCATCCAGTAGAGGAAAAGAAATGTCACTCCTGAAGACCATCGATCCCACCCCCTCCTTCGCGCCCCAGGAGTCCGGCCCGCTGCCGGAGCGCCTGATTTCCGGCAACCCGACTTACAAGACCTGGGCCCAGGACGCCGCCCGCGGAGAAACGATCAAAACGGGCGTCTGGGAAGCCACGCCCGGCGAGACGCACTCGATCAAGGGCGAGCTCTTCGAGTTCTGCCACATCCTTTCCGGCGTCATCGAACTCACACCGAAAGGCGGCGAGCCGGTGGTCTACAAGGCAGGCGACAGCTTCGTCATGAAGCCGGGCTACGTCGGTGTCTGGAAGACCATCGAAACCGTGCGCAAGATCTACCTGACCGTTTCATAAAACCCGGCTCAGCGAAGCAGTACGGGGCGATGGGACCGGGCAGCTGCCGCCCGGCCCCATCCATGCTGCTCGGCGTCCGTGTCCAGCCAGGTGCTGCTCGCCTTCAGGCTGGGCGCGTGTCGTCGACCACGTATCCGCGCCGCTTGTCCACCACGTTGCGCAGCGGTCGGCCCTCGAGGTGGCGGGCGAAGTTGTCGAAGAACACCTCGATGAGCGCCTCCCGCTCGCTGGTGGTCTCGCCCGCCGTGTGCGGGGAGATGATCACGCCGGGCATGCCCCACAGTGGTGATTCGGCAGGCAGCGGTTCTTGAGCGAATACGTCCAGGGCTGCGCCGGCGAGCCGTCCGGCGGCGAGGTGGTCGACCAGCGCCTCCTCGTCGACGAGTCCGCCCCGGCCTACGTTGATCAGCCGCGCCCCCGGCTTCATGGCGGCGAGCACGGGAGCGTCGACCATGCCCCGGGTGCCCTGGGTGAGGGGGGCTGCCAGGACGACGTAGTCCGCTTCCGTCAGGGCGGAGCGCAGGGTCGTCGCACCGTGAACAGTGCCGAAGTCGGGATCGTCTGTGCGGGACTTGCGGCCCGCACCGCTCACCCGCATCCCGACGGCGCGCAGCAGCCGGGCGATGGCCCGGCCGATCGGCCCCGTCCCCCAGACCAGCACAGTGCGTCCGGTGATGTCGTCACTGGGGCGCGGACGCCACTCGCGGCGCCGCTGGTGCTCCCAGGTGCCGGGGAAGTCCTTGGCGAGGGCGAGGATCAGGCCCAGGACGTACTCGGCGGTCGGCTGCTCGTAGACGCCGCGGGCGTTGGTCAGGGCAACGTGCGGATCGTCCACCAGGGCGGGGAACAGGAAGGAGTCCACGCCCGCGGAGGACGCGTGGACCCAGTGGGGCGCCTTCTGCGGATCGTCGGGCCACGCCTCCCGGATGGCCGGGGTGATGTTCACCCAGGCCAGGAGGATGTCGGCGCCGGGGAGGAGGTAGGGCAGTTCCTCCTCGGTGGCGTAGACGGTGTCCGCGAGGCTTTCGATGCGGTCGGTGGCGGGGGGCCGGTTGCCGCGGTAGAGGACGACGAGTCGCTCGCGCATGTCAGACTCCGACGGGGACGGCCATGTACTTGTACTCCAGGAACTCGTCGATGCCGACGCGTCCGCCTTCGCGGCCAAGGCCGGACTGCTTGACGCCACCGAAAGGCGCAGCGGGGTTGGAGACCAGTCCGGTGTTGATGCCGATCATGCCGCTTTCGAGACGTTCGGCGACACGCAGGGCACGGTCGAGGTTCTGGGTGAACAGGTAGGCGGCCAGACCGAATTCGGTGTCGTTGGCGGCGGCGACGGCCTCGTCCTCGCTCTCGAAGGTGCGGATCGCGGCGACGGGGCCGAAGATCTCGGTCGCGATGATCGCGGAGTCCGGGGCGATACCGGTGAGGACAGTGGGCGGGTAGAAGCAGCCCGGCCCTTCGGGGAGTTCACCGCCGGTCAGGGCAGTGGCACCGCGCTTGACGGCGTCCTGCACCAGGTCGTGGGCCTTGCTGCGGCCGGCGGCGTCGATGAGGGGGCCGACGTCGGTGCCGGGTTCAGTGCCGGGCCCGACGGTGAGTGCAGCCATACGCGCGGTGAGGCGCTGGGCGAACTCGTCGGCGACGGAGGTGTGGACGAAGATGCGGTTGGCCGCACAGCAGGACTCGCCCATGTTGCGCATCTTGGCGACCAGGGTGCCCTCGACGGCCACGTCGAGGTCGGCGTCGTCGAAGACGATGAGGGGCGCGTTGCCGCCCAGCTCCATAGAGGTGCGGATGACAGTGTCGGCGCACTGGGCCAGCAAGATCCGCCCGACCTGGGTGGAGCCGGTGAAGGAGAGCTTGCGGATCTTCCCGCCGCGCAGGAGGGGTTCGACGACGCCGGCGGCTTCGGAGGTGGTGACGATGTTCAGCACACCGGCCGGCAGGCCCGCTTCGGTGAGGATCTCCGCCAGTGCGAGGCTGGTCAGGGGCGTCTGGGGGGCGGGTTTGAGGACGATGGTGCAGCCGGCGGCGATGGCGGGGCCGATCTTGCGGGTGCCCATCGCCAGGGGGAAGTTCCAGGGGGTGATGAGCAGGCAGGGGCCGACGGGCTGACGGGCGACCAGCAGACGGTTCCTGCCGTCGGGGGCGGTCATCATGCCGCCGTCGATCCGGACGGCTTCCTCGGAGAACCAGCGGAAGAACTCCGCGCCGTAGGCGACTTCGGCACGGGCCTCAGTCAGGGGCTTGCCCATCTCCAGGGTCATCAGCAGCGCGAGGTCCTCGGTGCGCGCGATGATGATGTCGTAGGCGCGGCGCAGAATCTCGCTGCGCACGCGCGGCGGGGTGGCGCCCCAGGCGGCCTGCGCGGCGACCGCCGCCTCGACGGCACGCCGGCCGTCGGCGGGTGAGGCGTCGGCGACCTGGCACAGTTCCTCGCCGGTGGCCGGGTTGTCGACGGAAAGGGTCCGGCCGGACTCGGCGTCCTGCCAGGCACCGCCGATGAACAGCTGCTTGGGAACATCACGGACGACAGTCATCGTGGGTATCTCCTTGTAGGTGTAGAGAGGCTGCCGACCGGTCAGCGGATGCGGTCAAGCGTCTTGTAGTAGGCGCCTGCGAAGGGCAGGAACCAGGCAGTGCCGTTGTAGAGGGGAATGCGGGGCGGGGCGATGTCGCGGACGGGGTTGACCTCGGGGTGGCCGTCCAGCACCTCGGCCATGACGTGCCCCATGTGGGTGGCCATCTGCACGCCGTGGCCGGCGTATCCCATGGAGTAGTGGACGCCGTCCTCGGTCTGCCCGGCGTGCACGATGCGGTCCATGGCGAAGCCGACGGAGCCGCCCCACACGTACTCGATCCTGGTGCGGGAGAGCTGGGGGAAGATCTCGCACATCTCACGGAACAGGACAGCCCCGCTCTTCTTGTCCGAGGTGGGGTCGGACGGTGCGAAGCGGGCGCGGCCGCCGAACAGCAGCCGGTTGTCCGGGGTGAGTCGGAAGTAGTGGCAGACCTTGTTGGAGTCGACGATGAGGCGGGCCTTGGGGATGATGTCCCGGGCGAGTTCCTCGCCGAGCGGCTCGGTGACGATGATGAAGCTGCCCACGCAGACCTGCTGGCGGCGCAGCCACGGGAAGTTCTTGTCGGTGTAGGCGTCGGTGGCCATCATGACCTGCCCGGTACGGATGACACCGCGCTCGGTGCTGACCTCGAACCGGCCGGCGGCGGTACGGCGCACGCCGATGGCCGCGTTGCGCTCGTGGATCTCGACACCGGTGCGCTCGCACGCCTCGGCCATACCGCGCACGAAGCGGCCGACGTGCAGGGCCGCGCTGAACGGGTCGAGCAGGCCGCCGTGGTAGGCGTCGGAGCCGATCTCGGAACGCAGTTCGGCCTTGCCGATCAGAGTGGTCTCGTGTCCGAAGTGCTTGGCCAGGACGCGCTGTTGTGCCTTCTTGCTCTCGAAGTGGGCGGGGCGGGACGCGACACCCAGGCGTCCGACGCGGCGGAACTGGCAGTCGATGGACTCCTCGTTCACGAGCCGCTCGACGGTGTCCACGGCCTCGCCATAGGAGTTGTAGATCTCGCGGGCCCGTTCGAGTCCGTACCGGCGGATGGCCTGGCCCACACCGATGGTGAAGCCCAGGTTAGCCATGCCGCCGTTGCGGGCGGAGGCGCCGGAGCCGATCTGACCCTTTTCGACGAGGGTGACGCGGGCGCCCTTGCGGGCGGAGTGCAGGGCGGTGGACAGACCCGTCAGGCCGGCGCCGATAACCACCAGGTCGGTGTCCTCGGTCAGCGGCTTGCCGGATCGGTCGGGAAACGCCCCGGCGGTTTCTATCCAGTAGGGAATCGTCTTCATGTCGGGTCCTTAGCGGGGAGTTTCGAAGAGGGCGCGGCCGGGCGGCACCAAGGGCCCGGCCGACGGCGATGTCAGTTGCGAGGGCGAGGACGCCAGGGCGATGAGGACCGTGCTGACGGCTGTGACGGTCGGGGCGACGTCGAGACGGCGGGTGTTGGAGACCAGGGACCGGCAGGGCGCGGGTCTCACGTTCACCGCAGTCGGTCAACGGCTCCTCCAGCCTCGCTGCCGCAGCCGCCGCCACCTGTCGGTGCCACTGCCTACAGCACTCTTTCGAGGAAGGCTTGGGTGCGTTTCTCACGGGGGTTGGCCAGGACTTCGCGGGCGTCGCCGCGTTCGACGGCGATGCCTTCGTCCATGAAGAGCACTTCGTCGGCGACCTCGCGGGCAAAGCCCATCTCGTGGGTGACGAGCAGCATGGTCATTCCGTTGCCGGCGAGGTCGCGCATGACGGCGAGTACTTCGCCCACGCGCTCGGGGTCCAGCGCGCTGGTGGGTTCGTCGAACAGCATGATGGTGGGTTCCATCGCCAGCGCGCGGGCGATGGCCACGCGCTGCTGCTGACCGCCGGAGAGCTGGGCGGGGTACTTGTGGCCACAACCCTTGAGGCCGACCTTGGCCAGCAGCTCTTGTGCCTGCTCCCGGCAGGTGGCGCGGTGCTTCTTCTGCACCAGCACCGGTCCGGACATGACGTTGCTTTCGGCGGTCATGTTGGGGAACAGGTTGAACTGCTGGAACACCATGCCGATGCGGGCGCGTTGCTCGGCCAGCCGTTTCGGGCGGACGGCGTGGTAGGCGTCGTCCTTCTCGACGTAGCCGAAGTCCTCTCCGTTGACCTTCAGGACTCCGCGGTCGACGGTCTCCAGGCCGTTGATGCACCGCAGCAGGGTGGATTTGCCGGATCCGCTGGGCCCGATGATGCAGGAGATCTCCCCGGCTGCGACGGTCAGGTCGATGTCACGCAGAACCTGGTGACGTCCGAAGCTCTTGCACAGCTTGCGGGCGACGATCGTTCCATCGGCGTTCACAGCAGGGACTCCCTCGTGGTGGGAACTGGCTGGCCCGCCCCCGGCTCGGCCGGCGTGGCGGCCGGGGTCAGCCGTGCACGGGTCGACCGGGAGAAGCGGCGCTCGATCATGGACTGCGGCACGCTCAGCACCAGCGTCATGATCAGGTACCAGAGGCTGGCCACGATCAGCAGCGGGATCGTCTGGTAGGTGCGGGCGTAGATCGCTTGTGCGCTCTGCAGCAGATCGGCGACGCCGAGCACGCTCACCAGCGAGGTCTCCTTGAGCATGCCGATCACCTGGTTGCCGGTGGCGGGGATAATCGCCGGCATCGTCTGCGGGATGATCACATGCCGCAGCTTGGTGAACCCGGACATGCCCAGGGACTCCGCGGCCTCGTGCTGTCCGCGGCTGACCGAGGCGAACCCTCCGCGGATGATCTCGGACATGTAGGCGGCCTGGTTGAGCGTCAGGCCCACGATGGCCGCGGTCATCGGCGTCATGATCGCGTTCACGTTCACCGGCGTGGAGATGCCGGTGAACGGGATACCGATCGAGAGGTTCGGGTACAGCGCCGCGATGTTGAACCAGAAGACCAGCTGCACGAGCACCGGGGTGCCGCGGAAGAAGGTGATGTAGAGCTGGGCCAGCCCGGCGACGGGCCGCTGGTGCGACATGCGCATCACCGCCAGCACCAGCCCCAGCAGCGTGCCCAGACCCATGCTCGCCGCGGTCAGGAGCAGCGTGACCAGCAGGCCGTTGAGGATGGTCTGCGTGGTGAAGTAGCTGAACACCACGGGCCAGCGATAGTTCTCGTTCGTCACCGCGGTCCACACCAGACCGGCGACGATCGCGATGGCCACGGCCCAGGCCACGTAGTCGCGCGGACGCTTCGGCGTGATCCGCTTCTTCTCTTCGGCCCGTAGTTGTGGCACCGGTCCGCTCCTGGTCGTCGTGGTCTCGATCACGTCCATCGGCGTCTCAGTCCTGCGGGACGGCCGCGGCCGCGGTCTTGATCCCCAGGTCCTGGAGCCCCCAGCGGCCCAGCGCCTGGGCGTACTTGGGGCTGTCGATGATCGACTGGAGGGCAGCCTGCACCGCGGGGGTCAGCGGGGAGTCCTTCTTCAGGGCGACGGTAACGGGCTTGGTGGTCACCAGGGGCTTGAGGACGTCGAACGTCTTGGGCTGCTGCACGGCCGCCCACTCGAGCGCGATGAAGTCGTACATCACGGCGTCGATCCGCTTGGAGACCAGCTGGGTGAGAGCGTCGTTCACGCTGGGCAGGGTCACGGCCTTGATGGCCGGCTTGCCCTTGCTCGTACAGTCATGCTTCGACAACTGGGGCAGCCACTGCAGCTCCTGGGTGCTGCCGGAGGTGACACCGACGTGGTGCCCGCACAGCGTGTGGGTGCCCAGTTTCTGCGGGTTGCCGTAGGGGACGGACACTCCGGTCCCGGCCTTGAAGTAGTCGACCATGTCAAGCGCCTTCAGTCGGTCGGTCGTGGCGCCCATGGTGGAGGCGGTGAAGTCGTACCGGTTGGCCTGCAGTCCGGTGATGATGGTGTCGAACTTGACGTTGTTGATCTGGAGCTTCAGGCCGAGCTTGGCGGCGATCAGCCGGGCGATGTCCGGGTTGAATCCGATCGGGGTCTTGTTGTCCGATGCCATGAACGTGGTGGGCGGGTACGACAGGTCCATGGGCACCGAGAGCGTGCCCTTGGCCTTCACCGCCGCGGGCAGCAGCTTCACCGCGTTCTGGTCGGGCTTCACACCGACGGAGATGTCGTCGGTGTGCTCGGCCGACGGGCCGGATCCTGCGCCCTGTGCCGTGCTCTTCGCCCCCACGTTCTGCCCGGTGCCGCCCGCACCGCACGCGGCGAGTGCGAGGGCCAGGGCGGTCGTGACGATCGGGATGCTCAACTGCCGGTTGACCTGCATGGCGGCAGCTACGGCGCCTGCGGTGCGGCGTACGGTTCTGCGGCCTGTCCGGTTGTTTTCCATGTCGGTGCCTCCTGGGGAACGCGAGGGATACGGGGAGCCTGTGATGCGAGAGATACGGAGCCCGTGATGGGGACGATGCGTGGATCGGGCCGGGGGGACGGCGTCGTAGCGCGTCAGATGCCCAGCATCTGGTTGAGCTCGTCGAGGGACTTGACGGTCACGTAGTCGTAGCCATGGGTGACCGGGTCGTAGCCGCGGTCCAGGAGGACGAGGTTGCGGAAACCCATGTCGTGCATCGGCATCAGGTCGTAGCGGGTGTGCGAGGAGACGTGCACGAAGTCCTCGGGGGACGCGTCGAGCTGGTCGAGCATGTACTCGAACGCCGCGTAGCGGGGCTTGTAGTAGCCCGCCTGCTCCGCGGTGAAGACCGCGTGGAAGTCCGCGCCGAGCCGGGGCACGCTCTCCGTGAGGAAGGAGTCCTCGGCGTTGGAGAGGATCACCAGCTTGTAGTGCTCGCCCATCTTCTTCAGCGGTTCCGGCACATCCGCGTGCGGGCCCCAGCTGCGCACGCCGTCGGCCAACCGCCTGCCGGCGTCCGGGGCGGCCTTGACGCCCCACTTGCGGCAGACCGCCTCGAAGGCGTCCTGCAGCGTCTGCTCGTAGGGGCGGAACGCGTCGAGGATCGAGTCGTAGCGGTAGCCGCGGAACTCCTTGACGAACTGGTCCCAGTGCTCGGCCGGGATCTGGTCACCGACGAGTTCACGGGTGATGGGGGTCATCGGCCACTCGATCAACGTGCCGTAGCAGTCGAACGAGACGTACTTCGGGCGGAACTGGAACGAGGGAATGGGCATGGAAGTGCTCCACTTTCTTGCGTCGGGGAACTGGTCAGAGCCGGTGCGGCTCTTTTGGGCATGCTCACAACAAAGACGCCGGGAGTGGGGGTGATGACGTCGGCAACCGCCGGGGATCAGGCGGCGCCGACTCCTGCCGGAGCAAGGAAGTCGATGGGGTGCTCCGTGGTGCCGTCGAGCGCCAGGTCGGCGGCGATCTCTCCCATCGCGGGCGAGAACTTGAAACCGCTGCCGGAGAACCCGGCCATGACGATGATGTCGCCCTCGCCGGGGAGATGACCGACGATCGGGTTTCCGGACTCCGTGTAGCCCTCCATGTAGGCCGACATCCTGATGGGGTCGGGGTTCAGGTCGGGCATGAGTTCATCGATGAGCTCGCGGAAGACACCGAGTTCGTCGGGGCGGACGGTACGGTCGAGCCGATCGGGCTGGGGCACCGGCGCATGGTATTTGAAGGAGAGACCGAGCTTGACTGAGATGCCGTCGGGCGACGGGATTCCGAAGCAGTCGTGGGGTGCGGCGCGCACGAAGGAAGGGGCACCGCCCGCGAACCAGTCGTGGCGGGTGGGCAGGTGCCAGGAGCAGATCACCCGGCGGACGTCGACGGTCCGGGGGAGGTCCGGGAGCAGGGTGTTGATCCAGGGGCCCACGGTCACCACGGCGGCGTCCACGTGGTCCGTGCCCTGGTCGGTGATGATCTGCACCCCGCCGCCCGCGGCGGGGACGACCTCGCGCACCGTGGTGTAGCGGTGCAGCCGGGCGCCCAGGTGCTCGGCACGGGCGGCGGCGGCCTGGATCGACGCCTCCGGCCTGATGACGGCGCCCAATCGGTCGAGGACAGCGGTGTGTCCGTCCGGGAGCCGGTGGTGCGGGTAGCGGCGGCCGAGTTCCTCCCGGTCCAGGACCTCGTGATCCAGCCCATGGGCGGTGCTGGTGGACAGGAGGAGGCGCATGGACGGTGAGGCGGTCTCTCCCATCACGAGGCTGCCGCTGCGGCGTCGCAGCGGCAGGCCCGTCTCCGCCTGGAGCTGCTCCCACATCCGGTCCGCCAGCCGCAGCAGCGGAATGTACCCCGGCTCGCCGAGGTGGACGGCTCGGTAGATACGGCTCTCGCCCCCGGCCGCGCCGCGGTCGTGACCCGGTGCGTAGCGGTCGTAGCCGATGACCTCGGCTCCGCGGGCGGCCAGTCGCCACATGGCCTGGCTGCCCATGCTGCCGGCACCGACCACGGCGACGCGCTTCGGGACGCGCATGAGGTCGCTCCTCTCGATGGTGTGGTGGGTGGCAGTCGGGCCCCAGCACTGTGAGGACACCGTGCGGACCTTTCCGGTTCGCGTCCTGCTGGGGATGGCGTTCACTCTCCGCCCGGGGGAACCCGCGGGGCAACCCACACTGTGTTCCGCCGTGGAGCCTTCTTGAGACGGTCTGTCACCGCGGACGGTCGGGCTGTACGAATGCCAGGCCCCCTCTTGTCACGATGGGTGGCCGGTGCGAAGGTGAGCCATTCCCTCCGGATGAAAGCACGTCCTATGCCGCCCAGACGTCACGCAGCCGGGCACTTCCCCACGGTCAGGGAGGTTCTGCGCCTGCCGGTGCTCGCCGAAGGGATGCCTCGTGTGCTGGCGGGCGAGTCACGGCTGGACAGCCCGGTGCGCTGGGTGCATGTCACCGAGCTGCTCAACCCCGCGGACTTCCTGGAAGGTGGCGAGCTGATCCTGACGACCGGTGTGCCGCATCCCGAGAACGCCTCCGAGCTGCGCGGCTACGTCGACCAGCTCTCGGACGTCGGTGCGGCCGGCCTGATCGTGGAGCTCGGGTACCGATACCAGAAGGTGCCCCAGGAGCTGGTGGCGGCGTGCCGTGCCCGTGATGTACCGCTGGTCGAGCTGGCCCGTGGCGTCCGGTTCATCGATGTCACGCAGACGGTGCACGCGCTCATCCTCGACGCCCAGGGGGCCCTGCTGCGCCGCGGGCGGGACATCCAGGACATCTTCACGGCCCTGACGCTGCGGGGCGCGGACCCCGAGGCACTGGTGCACACCACCGCGGAGCTCACCGGAGCCCCCGTGGTGCTGGAGGATCTCACCCACCGGGTCCTGATGTGCGAGCTGCTCGGCCGGCCGTACGAGCCGGTGGTGTCGGCCTGGTCGCGGCGTTCGCGGGCCGCTCCGACGCCGGAGAGGATCACGCCGAGCGGCCCGGAGGGGTGGCTGATCGCGCCGGTGCAGGACCACCACGGCCCGTGGGGGCGGCTGGTGCTGCTGGAGGACCGGCTGAGCGCCGAGCCCGACCCGGAGCACGTCCTGGTGCTGGAGCGTGCGGCGATCGCGCTGACCATGGCGCGTCTGGCGGGGCAGGCGTGGTGGGAGCGGCGAGCCCACCGCTCCGTACTGCGGGACCTGTACGAACGGCGTTTCCGCTCCCCCGCGGACGCCCGCGCCCGCGCCGAGGCGCTGGGACTGCCCACCCTCGGACACCGCCTGTTCGCCGTGGTCATCCGCCACCCGTACACCGGCACCGAGGGGGAACACCTCGACGAACGGATCGCGAAGGCGCTGACGCACACCGGTGTCCGCACCCTGGTCGGCGAGACGGCCCCGGGCCGCATCGGTGTCCTCATGGCTCTGGCACAGGCGAGCGCCTGGCAGCCGGTCGCCGAACGGATCGGCCGCCTGGCCCGGGAAGAACTCGGACCGCGGGCAGTTGTCGCCGTCGGCCCCGGGGTGACCGATCTCGGCGGGATCGCCCGGTCGTGGCAGGAGGCGGAGCAGACGGCCGAGGCGATCACACCGGCCTCCCCCGAGCGGTGGTTCTACGTCCCCGCCGACGTCCGGCTGCCGGAGTTGCTGGGCATCCTTCGCGAGGACACCCGTCTTCAGCGGTACGCCGAACGGCAACTGACCCGCCTCATCGAGCACGACGACCGCAACAGCGGCGATCTACTCCCGGCACTGCGCGCCTATCTGGCGGCGGCCGGGAACAAGTCGGTCGCGGCGAAACGCGCCGGCATGTCCCGGCAGGCGTACTACCAGCGCCTGCACACCATCGAGCGGCTCCTCGGCTGCGACCTGGAGTCAGGACTGGAGCGTACGTCCCTGCACGTCGCGGTGCTGGTTCTGGACGCGGGAGAAGCAGCGGCAGAGGGCGCGCGGGAATGATGACCGGTGGGCGGCGTCGTCCCTGCCGCCCACCGCGGAGGAACAGGGCTCAGAGGAGCTCGATCAGCGTGTCGGTGAATTCGGCGGTGGTCGCGGTTCCGCCCAGGTCACGGGTGCGGGCATCGGTCTTGGCCAGGACCGAGGCGATCGCGTCCGTGATGTCCTTGGCCGCGGCGGGATGGCCGAGGTGGTCGAGCATCATGGCCGCGGACCAGATCGCGCCCAACGGGTTGGCGATGCCCTGGCCTGCGATGTCGGGCGCTGAGCCGTGTACGGGCTCGAACATCGAGGGGAAGTCGCCCTCGGGGTTGAGGTTGGCCGCCGGGGCGATGCCGATGGATCCGGCGACCGCGGCGGCGAGGTCGCTGAGGATGTCGCCGAAGAGGTTGGAGGCGACGACGACGTCGAAGCGGGCGGGGTCGAGGACGAACTTGGCCGCCAGCGCGTCGATGTGCTCCTGGTCCCAGGTGACGTCGGGGTGTTCGGCGGCCCGCTCGGCGATCAGCTCGTCCCAGAACGGCATGGTGTGAATGATGCCGTTGGACTTGGTGGCGGAGGTGAGCTTCCCTCGGCGGCGGGCGGCGAGCGAGAACGCGTAGTCGGCGATACGGGTGACCCCGGCCCGGGTGAACACCGCTTCCTGGACGGCCAGTTCGTCGGGCGTGCCCTGGTTCAGCCGTCCGCCGATCTCGCTGTACTCGCCCTCGGCGTTCTCCCGCACGATGACGAGATCGACCTCGCCCGGCTGTGCGCCGCGCACCGGGCTGTCGATGCCTGCGAAGACGCGGACGGGCCGGAGGTTGACGTACTGGCGGAAGCTGTGCCGTATCGGGATCAGCAGCCCCCACAGCGAGACATGGTCCGGCACCCCCGGGTAGCCGACGGCGCCCAGCAGGATCGCGCCCTTGTCGCGCAGCTGATCGATCCCGTCGGCGGGCATCATCGCGCCCTCCCGCAGGTATCGCTCGCACGACCAGTCGTACGAGGTGTAGGACAGGCTGAAGCCGTGGCGGCGGCCGAGAACATCGAGCACCTGCTGTGCTGAGGGCAGTACCTCGGCGCCGATGCCGTCGCCGGGGATCAGGGCAATGCGGTGGTTGGTCGTCATGCCGTCGATTGCAGCAAGGCGGTCCGCGGGGCGTCCAAGACGCAAAGCGGATCTCCCTTATAAGCGGCGCCTATCAGCTGCCGGAAGCCGAGATGGCGGCCGTGACGAACGCGGCAGCCGCCGGTGACAGGCTGCCGCGGCGGCTGACGAGAGCGATGTCCAAGGTTCTCTCCGGCTCGATGTCCAGGACGCGGGCGCCCAACTGCCGGGCGAGGTCCCGCCAGGAATCCATGACCACCGCGAGCCCCACACCGGCCAGTACCAGGGGCATGAGCGACACCCGGTGCTCGGTCTCGGCGGCGACGGTGAACTCGATGCCCTGTTCCCGCAGCGCGTCGACGTAGGCGCGCATCCCGGTACCCGGCTGCCCGACGATCAGCCGCTGTCCGGCAAGCTCCTGGCACTCGACAGCCGTCCGATCAGCGAACGGGCCGTCGGCCGGCACCATCAGCACAAAGCGCTGCCGCCCCAGTGCATGGCAGACGACCTCCTTGTCGGAGAACGGCCCGGCGGACGCCAAGAGCCCCAGTTCCACGGCACCCGTGCGCACCATGTCGATCACATCACGCGAGGTGAACGCCGCTTTGATGGCCACGGAGACGCCGGGATACCGGTGGCTGAACGCGCTCACCAGACTCGTCAGCGGCTCCACCGCCTGCGACGGCACGGATGCCACGTCCAGGCGCCCCTCCCGCAGCTCATGCACCGCCGCGACACTCGCCCGCGCCGTCTCCAAACTCCGCACGGCCTCCCGGGCAGGCTCGATCAGAGCCCTTCCGGCCTCCGTCAGCACTGCCCTACGCCCAATGCGATGGAACAACTCGGAACCGAGATCACGCTCCAGTGCCCGCACGGCCTGCGACAGCGACGGCTGCGACACGTACAGAGCCGAGGCCGCGCGGTTGAACCCCCCACGATCAACGATCGCAAGGAAGTACTCCAGCTGCCGAATATCCATTGCGCACCCTCTGTCCCTCAACACAGCAGCCGACGACTCGATGGTCCCGCCATGGTTGCGTGAAGGACAGCCTCGCCGAAGCACGACCCCCGATGCACGAAGAGGCGTGTAGGTCCGAGCAGCCGCCCGATCTTCGACGGCTACCTCTTCAACCACCGGTTCGGCCGGGGACCTGCGGCGGCGGATGCTGGCCCATCACCGGGATCTCGATGTGACGGCGTCATACAACCGACCGGGGCTCAGTTCGCCTGGCAATGACCTTGTCCTCCCTCTGCACACCTCTCCTACGGGACCGACGGGACATCCGGCCCCGGACTGACGCCGGGCCGTGCACAGCCGTAGCGTCCGTGCTGGAGAGGGCGAGGACGGAGAGCAGGACGAGTGCGCAGGCCGGGCCGAGTACGGTCCAGGGCGCCAGTTCCGCGTACGGCTGGTTCTCCGACAGCAGGCGGCCCCACTCGGCGGTGGGCGGCTGTTCGCCCAGGCCGAGGAAGCCGAGGGAGGCCAGTACGAGGACGGTGGTGGGCAGGCGCAGGAGGGCGTTGCGCAGGACGGGGGGCAGGACGGCGGGGAGCAGGTGGTTGCGGAGGAGGTAACCCGGGCCAGCGCCGAAGGAGAGGGAGGCGAGCATGTGGCCGCTGGCCCGTTCCTGTTCCAGCAGGGCCGATGCCTGGGCGGCGTAGGGGGTCCAGCCGACCAGGCAGACCGCAAGGGCGGCACCCGAGGCCGACGGGCCGGTCACCGCCGTGGTCAGCATTCCAGCGAGGACAGCCGGCATCGTCGACACCACTTCCGTGAGCCCCGCGCCGACCTGTGCCGCCATGCCGAGCAGCAGCCCGGTGAGCGTGCACACCACGGTCACGGCGAGGGCCGCGCCCACTGTGCGCAGCGCGCCGTGGCCGAGGCGGGCGAGCAGATCGCGGCCGAGCGCATCCGTGCCCAGCGGGTGCGCGGCGGAGGGCGGGAGCAGTCGGGCCGCGGTGTCCACGTGGAGGGGATCGCGGAGCAGTCCGACGGTGACGAGAGTGAGCAGGGCGAGGGCGCAGGCCATGGCGGCCCAGCGAGTGAAGCGCCCTCGGGCAGCGGTCGGTGCGTGCAGGGTGGGCAGGGCTCCGTCCCGTAGGGCTGGGCCGAGCAGGGCGCGGCGCAGGGCCTGGATGAGGAGGCCGGCGACGACGCCGAGCAGAATGAGGGCGAGTGTCGCGGTCTGCAGAGGCGGCAGGTCCTGGGCGATGGCGGCGTCCAGGGCGAGGCGGCCGAGGCCGGGAATGTTGAAGATCCTCTCCACCGCGACGGCACCGCCGACCAACCCCACGACGGTCGGCAGGAGTTGCGGGAGAACACCGGCCAGCGCGCGGCGCAGCACGTGCCGGGCGACGTGGTGGGGTGCGAATCCGTAGGCGCGCCAGGTCCGGGCCCACGGTTCGTTGAAGGCGGCGGGCAGCGACTGGTCGAGCAGACCGCCGATCATCGCCCCGGACGGAACCCCGAGTGCGAGCGAGGGCAGCACCATCGACGCCGGTCCCTCCCACCCACTGGACGGGAACCAGCCCAGCCACACCCCGCACACGGTGGCGAGGAGTGAGGCGAGCAGGAACTTGGGCAGCGCCGCGAGGACGCCGACGCCGACGGCCCCTGTCCCCCGGTGCAGCCGTCGCCGGGAGCCGAGATACAGGGTGCGGGCACTGACCAGCGCGGCGACCGCGATGGTGACGACGAGCGCCCCGAGCATCAGCGTGACGGAGACCGCGAAGGCGCTCGTCACCTGGGGCAGCACCGCCTCACCTGACACCCAGGAAGTGCCCGCGTCGCCCTGTGGCAACCCGCCCAACCAGTGCGCGAGATGCGTGAACGGCCCCTCGTCCAGGCCCAGTTGCTCCCGCACCGCAGCCAGCTGCTCCGGGGTCGGATCCTGGTCGGCGGAACGGGCCTGCAGGACCGTCAGGGCGGGGTCGTTGCCGGACAGCCAGGGCAGCATGGCCACGGCCGTCAGCAGCGCGGCCCCGGCGGCGAGGCGGCCGAGGCCCGCGCGCCACCGGGACGGGCGGGCCTCAGTACCGGGCGACATGACGCTCACCGGCTACTTCAGGTGGGTGTCGACGTCGATCAGGGAGCGCTCGCGAGGGTCGAGGAGCACGCCCTCGACGTTCGCGGCGATGCCCTGGATGACCTTCTCGTGGACAAGCGGGACGACGGCGTCGGTGCGCAGGATCTGCGCCTCGGCGGCCATGATCTTCTGCTGTCGCTTCGTCGTGTCGCCTTCCTCGGCGGCGGACTTGATGGCCTGGTCCACCCTGGAGTCCTTCAGACGGGCGATGTTGTACACGCCGTCGCTCTTGTAGTCGCTGGCCAGGTAGGCGGCCGCGTCGCCGGTGTCGAGGAGCACCACCCGGGACATGACGAGGGCGTCGTACTTGCCGGCGAGGAGGTCGGTCTCCATCTGCGTGTACTCGCGGACGTCCTGCTTCACGGTGAACCCGGCCTTCTCCAGCTGCTGCTGCAGCACGGAGGCGACCTCGGGCAACTCCGTGCGGTTGGTGAAGGCGGCCAGACGCAGGGTCTTGCCCTTCGTCTTGGACCTGACCTGCGCGGGTGTCGCGGCCCTGGCGCGGCCGGTGACCTCGACACGCTGGTCGGCCGCCCAGGACACGGCGGGCCCGAACAGGCCCTGCGCAGGGTCGGCGTACCCGCCGAAAATCGAGTCGACGAGGCCGGAGCCGTCCACGGCCTCACGGGCCGCCGCGCGCAGTGCGGGGTCGGTGAAGATGCCGTTGCCGGTGTTAAGGATGAGGCTGTCGGTTCGCACGGACGGCACTTCGTGACGGGTCTTCGCGTCCAGCAGCTTCGCCTGGGAGGTGGGAATCCACTCGGCGATGTCGACGTCGCCGCCGCGCAGGGCGTTGGCGCGGGCGGTGCCGTCAGCTATCCAGGTCACGTCGATGCCGGGCGCCTTGGCCTTGCCGCCCCAGTAGCCGTCGTAACGGTCGAGCGTGGCCTTGGACTTGCCGGTGCGTTTCGTGACCTTGAAGGGGCCGGTTCCGGTGCCGATCGAGCTGACGGCGCCGTCCTTCGCGTACGCCTTGGCGGAGAGGATGGCCAGTACCGGGCTGGCCAGGCGCAGCGGGAGCACCGGGTCGGCGACCTTGGTGCTGATGGTGACGGTGTTGGCGTCGTCGGCCTTCGCGGTGAGGGTCACGTCGCTGAGGACGCGGGGCTTGGGCGTAGCGGCGTCCGCGTGGTCGAGCGCGTTGACCACGGAGTCGGCGGTGACCGGCGTGCCGTCCTGGAAGGTGGCCTTGCGCAGCTCGAAGGTCCAGGTCGTGGGGCTGTTCTGCTTCCAGGACTTCGCCAGCGCAGGGTCTGCGGCGCCGTTCTTGTCCAGGGCGGTGAGCCCTTCGACGACGGCGAGCTTGCCCAGCAAGGTCGCGTCATCGCTGTACGGGGACAGCGCCTGCACCGGCGGCCGGGCGAGCGCGACCCGCAGCCGACCGGCCGACCCGCCTTCCGTAGCCGAACCGGATCCTTCCGCGCCGGACACGAAACAGCCTGCGAGCAGCGGAGTGAGAGCGAGAGCCACGAAGACGCCACGGGGGGTCGTACGCATGGGAGGTCCTGTCATGCGAGAGCGGGTGGTTTGAGCCCCTGCACGCCAAAGGTGGGAAATGAGGGCTCGATCACTATACTTAGGTGAGCCTTACTTGATCTACTTCGGTAGGTGAATTCTCAACCAATGGGATCGCTGCGCACGAGGTAACGTCATCCGCGACTGGATGGCTCCGCTATGGCGTGACCTGGCTCATCCCGCTCCGGCTGACCCGCGAGCCGGCTTCCCGCCCATGCGGCGAGCGTCGGCGGCGTACCGGTGAACGGCCCCGTCATCGGGCACCGGAACCCGGCTTCGCGGAGGCACACGGGTCCCCTGCCCCAACGCCTTCGGCCTGCCTGCCGACCGCAGGTTCCACCCGCCGGTCGACCTGCGCGACGAGCGGACCATGGCACTGCTGCCGGCCTGCGAGACCGGGCAGGCCCGAGGGGCGGTCGCCCAACACGCCGACGCCCTCACGGTCGAGCGCCGCACCCGGTTCCGGTTCACGGTGTCCTGAGCGTGAGTGCGACGCCGAGCCGTCCGCCCAGGCTGGGCTGCGGGACGCGCGCCCTCGCGGCGGCAAGCGGCTCGTATCCCAGCCGTGGGGAGCACCGGACCGCCGCAGCACAGACGATCACTGTCAGCAAGAGGCCGTGCGGAGCCGAGGCTGCCATCGCACGATGCAGCAATGGCGTCACACCCTTTGCACCCGATACCTTCAACGGAACCGGCGCTGAACTGCCCAAGCCGTCCGACTCGACCTCGCGACACACCTTTCGGCCAAGAGAACTCCTGTTGATCACGGCGGCCCCGCAGAACGCGGCAACTCCAGCACGGCTGCACTGCGCACGCACTGCAGTGCGGGTGTCACCGCCAACGAGGAGCACCTGGCCCGCCAAGTCGTCCGGTCGGTGGGCTCGGTGACCGCCCTGCCCCCCCACACACATCGGCCCTGCGGCGGCCGTCTGAACCGCGACAGAAGCGGCCCTGGTCACCCGGGGCCGACGTGGTGGACCTCGTGGTCCAGGGCGGGCTGCCGGCCAGGGAAGAGGCAACGGTGCCGCTCACTCCGGTTCCGTAGAGCTCCGCCCTCCACACGGGCGGTTGACGACGTTGGACAGGGTGAGCGCGGTGACCGTGTCCCGTACGCCAGGCGTCTGGGCGATGTCCTCCCGATGCCCCGTGCGAGTTCCAGCGAGGCCGCCTCCAGACGCACCATGATGTCGAAGTCGCCGCTGATCTAGCAGATGACGACCTCGGGGATGCGTTTGAGCGCGGCCAGGACGTCGCTTCCGCGCATGCGGTCCTGGCGGTAGACGAGCACCGAGATGACATTGCCGGTTTCGTCGCCCGCGCGGACGATGGTGTCGTCGGCGATGTGGCCCGGACTCCGTCACCGGCCTCCCCGAGGGCCGTGCCTGGTGGTATGTCGAGTTCGACTGCGACGACGCGGACGCGGTGAAGGCCCGCGCCTCCGGCGCTGCTGGACGTACGGCAGCGCCGGAGAACCTGGCCGCTCACCTGCGCGACTCCGCAAACTCCTGACTCAAGGCGCGAGGGAGCGGTGTGGAAGCCGGTGCGGTCGCCACCAGGCGGACCGTCGCCGCGGTGACGACCGCACAGGAGCCTTCGGTACGCGCAAGGCCGGGTGCGGCCGGAACGGACGGCGCCCCGGCCTCACCGCGTCATCGCCGCGCCGCTCCCGATGTGCCGGCCTCCACCGCGGCCGCCCATGCCTGGAGTCCCTGGTCCACCGCCGTCTCGTCGATCACCAGGGCCGGGATCATCCGCACGACCTGGTTCCAGGCGCCGCACAGAAGCAGGAGCAGGCCCTGGTCGACAGCGGCACGCTGCACGCGGGCGGCCGTCTCGGGGTCCGGACTGCCGTCCTCGGTGACGAACTCGGTGGCGAGCATGAGCCCGAGGCCGCGTACATCGCCGATGCCTGCGGTCCGGTCGGCCACCGCCTCTAGGCCCTGGCGAAGGCGCTTGCCCATCGCCTCGGCGTTCTCGACGAGCCTCTCGTCGCGGACAACATCGAGGGTGGCGCAGGCTGCGGCGCAGGCGACGGCGTTGGCGCCGTACGTACCGCCCTGCGAGCCGGGCCACGCCTTGGTCATCAGTTCCTCGGAGGCGGCGATTCCTGACAGCGGGAAGCCGCTGGCCAGGCCCTTGGCGGTGACGAGGATGTCGGGCGTGACGCCGAAGTGGTCGTGACCCCAGAAGCGACCGGTGCGGCCGACGCCCGTCTGTACCTCGTCGAGGATCAGCAGGAAGCCGTGGCGGTCCGCCCGCTCCCGCAGGCCCTGCATGAAGGCGCGGTTGGCGGGGACGTATCCACCCTCGCCGAGCACCGGCTCGACGATGATCGCGGCCGTGTCGGCGGGCGAGGAGATCGTCTGGAGCGTGTAGTCCAGCTCCTTCAGGGCGAAGCGGGTCGCGGTCTCCTCGTCCCAGCCGTATCGGTGCGCAGACGGGAATGGAGTGACGACGACACCGCTCATCAGCGGGGAGAAGCCGGACCGGAAGCGGGTGCCGGAGGTCGTCATGGAGGCGGCGGCGACCGTACGGCCGTGGAAGCCGCCGTGACAGACGATGACATTGGGGCGGCCGGCGGCCTGCCGAGCCAGCCGCAGCGCGGCCTCCACCGCCTCGCTGCCGGAGTTGGTGAAGAACAGGCTGTCGAGCCCCTCGGGCAAGACCTCGCCTAGTTTGTCGACAAGCCGCCGCAGCGGCTGGTGCATGACTGTCGTGTACTGGCCGTGGACGAGGGTGCCCACCTGTTCCTGTGCAGCCGCTACGACCTTGGGGTGGCAGTGCCCGGTGCTGGTCACGCCGATGCCGGCGGTGAAGTCGAGGTAGCGGCGGCCGTCCTCACCGTAGAGGTGGACGCCCTCTCCCCGGACCGCCACCACGGGCGTGGCTTGGCGAAGGTGCGGCGACAGTGCAGTCATGTTTCGTCTCCCGGCGGGTCGTCGGTCTGGCTCCGGTCCGGTCGAGCATCTCCGCGTACCTCGATGACGCCAATGGTCGATCTGTCCGCCCCCGCCGCGGTGTCTGGACGTTGTGTCAGCCGCACCCGGCATCACGCCCCGCTCGTCCTGCTCACAGCAGCCCTTTCAGAGCTCTTGCGCAGGTCAGCGAGGATTGTCAAGGTGACGGAGCACCCCGGGAGGCCCCATGCACGAGAACCACCACACGGCTGCGCGGCCCGTCACCGACGGTCCTGACGCCTCCTTGGCAGGCCCGGACATGGCCACCGCCAACCATCCGCTCACCGTGGCCGACGTTCTGACCCTTCCCGTCCTCGCCGCCGGGCAGCCACAGGTCGTCACCGGAGCAGACCTCCTCGACCGCCCCGTCCGCTGGGTTCACATGACCGAGCTCACCGACCCTGCCTCTTTCCTCAAGGGCGGCGAGCTCGTACTGACCACCGGTATGCCCCTGCCCGAGGAGCCGGCCGGTGTCCGCCGCTACGTGAACGAACTCGCCGACATCGGCGCGGCGGCCTTGGTCATCGAACTGGTCCGCCGTTACCACCGCCCGCCCGACGCCCTGGTCCATGCCTGCGAGGCGCGCGGGCTCCCCCTCGTGACCCTGGCCAAGGACGTCAACTTCCTTGAGGTCACACAAGTCGTCCACGCTCTCATCCTCGGCAACCAGGCCGAGGAGATGCGCCGGACCCAGCGCATTCACGAGGCGTTCACCGCCCTCACCCTGCGCGGCGCTGTGCCCGAGGAGGTCGTACGTGCCGCCGCTGAGATGAGCGGCCACACCGTCGTACTGGAGAATCTGGCCCACCAGGCACTGATCTGCGCGCCCTCCGCAGGCACGGTCGAGGCAGCGCTCAGCGACTGGGAACGGCGCTCACGAGCGACACCTCCCGCCGGCCGCACATCCGTGTCCGGACCCGGCGGCTGGCTCGTGACATCCGTGGAGTACCAGGGCGAAAGCTGGGGCCGGGTGGTCATGCTGCCCGCTCCGTCAGGCCGGCCCACCCCCTCGACATTCGGCCCGACGGCTGTGACCGTTCTGGAGAGAGCTGCGATGGCCCTCACCATCGCCCGCGTCATCCACCCCGTGCCCTGGGAACGCACCGCACACCGCAATCTCCTGCGCGACCTCGTCGGACAACGTCACCACTCTCCCGCGGACGCCGAGGCCCGGGTCGCCGCACTGGGTCTGTCCACCAAGGACTGCGGCTTCATGGCCGTGCTCGCGGACTTCCCTCAAGAGACGGACGCGACGAAAAGCGAGGCCCTCCTCGGCGAAGAGCTGAGGAAGCAGGGGACACAGGCTCTCGTCGGTGTTCTCAGCCCCACGCGCCTCGGCATCCTCCTGTCCCTGCGCCCCGGCCAGCCCTGCCCATCCGTGGTCGAACACCTGAGCCGCACCGTACTCGAGTTGGCGCCGGGGGCCACCATCAGCGCAGGCAGCGAGGCGGCGGACCTCTTCGATGTCGCCCGATCCTTCCGCGAGGCGACCCGCGTCACCGAAGCCACCGAGCCCGGCCAGCCACTCCCGCCGGGACGCTCCTACCACCAGCCGTCCGACATCGGCCTGCGCCGCCTTCTCTTCGCGCTCCGGGAGGACATCCGGATCCAGGACTTCACCGAGCGCCGGCTCAGCCGGCTCCTCGACCACGATGCCCGCCACGGGACGGACTTGCTGACGACCTTGCGCCACTACCTTGACGCGGCAGGCAACAAGACCCTGGCAGCCCGCTCCGGCGGTCTGTCGCGCGAGACCGTCTACCAACGTCTGCGCAGCATCGAGCGGATACTCGACTGCGATCTCGAGTCCGGCGAACACCGCACCGAACTGCACATGGCACTCACAGCGCTCGACGTCCTACGGGCCAGGTGAGCCGCTGGCCACAGCACGCACTCCCATATGGCGTCGGTAGCGTGCCCCAGTGCTTAGGCGGGCAGCCTGCCCCAGGTCCCGCTGCCCTACCTCCCGCCGCGCCTCCCGGGCTCCTGGTGATCACGGCGGCCCTGGCTGGCCAGCGTATGCCGCCGAGCGCAGGTTCGGGGAGAGTTCACCCGACACAGATCGTTCCGTATCACCCGCAGGATGAGGTGGCGGTCCGCCAGGGGCCGCGGCGCGACCCGGCTTCGCATTCGCACGGGCTCTGTCGTTCTTGCGATTGGCCTGAACCTGCCGACGCGTGCCCCAACACGTCTACCTGATCACGAGCCTGACCGCGCACCAGGCGCACACTGTTGACCTCATGCGGAACGCATTCACGGGCATTGGGCTACCGAGAACCGGGCGCACCACGTCAGGGGCGTGACGTTCGGAGCGGACTCCTGCCCAGCAGCAAGACAAACGTGAGCCCACGAGGAAGCCGGCCAGCTCATCTCCGCACCTGCTCCAGCCTCGCCAACGACCTGACGGTCTTTCAGCTCGTGCGTCATTCGTGCGTCACGCCGCAAGAACCAACGGGCTCCGCCGCTCCCACGCACCCCTCGTCCTCAGGCGAATGCCCAAGTCACGCGGCATCGTCCGCCTTCACCCCTTCCCAACTCCCAAACAGGTCGAGCCGACGAGGGAAGTCAGAAAACCGCAGGTCATGAGCCCTTTCCAGTGGGCTCCAGGATCGCGACGCACTCCACGTGGGAGGTCATCGGAATCATGTGAGGGTCGGCCCAGTCCGGAGAAACCACAGGTCAGACCCGGCCCACGGGCCTTGCGGGGACCCAGAGCGTCACACGAGCGTCATGGCCGATCAGTCCCAGCCTCACGAAGTGGTCGGCCGCTCGACCACAGACATGTCGAGAGCGCACTTCGTTATGGTCACCGCAGACGTGACACCCCATTACATTCCCCCGCCCATGACCATCGCCTTCGGATGGCCGAGGAGTGAGGGCCCAAGCCCTCCTCGTGCCCGGCGGTAAGCAACACTCCTGCGCCGCTGCGAGCAGCCTGGCTACTGCCATGACAAGCACGCGACGGCTCCGGAGGGTGCGGTCACGTCCGCTGGAGTGGTGTATCGACGGCCACTCGGTGATCTCGTTTTGAGGCTATGCGGTGAGCTCGGTGGGCAGGGCGGTCTGGTCGGTTTCTGACTCGTTTCGGGAGGAGGCGGGCCTTGGCGAGCAGGTCGAGCCCCATGTAGCGGCGGGCCTCGCCTCGACCACTCGTCGTTCTGCTCGGCCAGGACGGCGCCGGCCAGGCGGATCAGGGCGGTGCGGTCGGAGGAGATTCCGACCACGTCCGTGCGGCGGCAGTCAGGCCTTCGCAGCGGGCCCCTGCCACTCCACGAAGCGCCCCGCCGCGTGCTCGAACCGGTGAGGCAACTCTCGCAGCCTGAACCGGCACAGAAGGTGCAAAACCGGGCTGCATGGTGCACCTTGACTGAGTCAAGGTGGGCTTTGGCCGCGTTCAAGCGGACCGGTCCCCAACGGGTCCCCAAAAAATGATCAAAAGGCCATTTCAGATCCTCTCTGAAATGGCCCCTGACCTGCGACTTCGTAAAGTCGGGACGACAGGATTTGAACCTGCGACCCCTTGACCCCCAGTCAAGTGCGCTACCAAGCTGCGCCACGTCCCGGTGTGCCGACCCGCGGTGAACCGCGTGATCGCGCGAAGAGAACTTTACCTCACGGCGGGAGCCGCGCCGCAGCGGGCGCCGGCCGGGCAGGATCCGCCGGACAGGCAGAATCGTCGTATGGGCAACTCATCGTCGGAGCGGCGGACAGGCGCACGGGACCGGGACAGCGAGGGGCGGGCGCGCAACGCCCGGCCGCGGGACGGTCTCGGACGGCCGCTGCCCTACGGCGAGGAAGGCGTCGACCGCCAGCCCGAGGGTGTCGTACGCACCCCGGACCAGACCGTCGCGGAGGCACAGGAACTGCTCGACGCGGGGAAGCCGTTCCATGCTCACGAGGTCTTCGAGGATGCCTGGAAGAGCGGCCCCGACGAGGAGCGGGCCCTGTGGCGGGGACTGGCCCAGCTCGCGGTGGGGCTGACACACGCGGCCCGGGGGAACGTCACCGGCGGGGCACGGCTGCTGCGGCGCGGGGCCGGGGCGGTCGAGGAGTGGGCGTCGCAGGAGCAGCGGGCGCGGCCGTACGGGATGGATCTCGCGGGCGTGATCGGGTGGGCGCGGGAGCTGGCCGGGACCGTGGAGGAGAGCGGCGCGACCGTGGACGCGGGGGACCGGGCGCCCCGGTTGCGCGGGGCGTCGTAGCGGCGCGGCCTGTGTTCGGCGGGCGCGATGATCACTGCGGGATGGGTTTTGTCCCCGGGCCGGGTGGGCGGTGTCCTCCCGTCGGACGGGCGGTGTACCCGCTCTGAGGTGGGCGCGATGTCCTCGCTGTCAGTGGCATGGGGCAGACTCGTGGCGTGCGAAAGATTCATGTCATCGGTATTGGGGCGGGCGACCCCGAGCAGCTGACCCTGCAGGCGGTCAGGGCGCTGCGGGGCACGGACGTGTTCTTCATCCTCGACAAGGGCGAGGTGAAGTCGGACCTCACACAGCTGCGCCGGGACATGCTGGACGCGCACCGGGAGGAGGGCACGTACCGGGTCGTGGAGGCTCGGGACCCGGAGCGGGACCGGGCCGCGGGCGGCGCCTCCTACTCCCCCGCCGTCGGGGACTGGCGCAGTGCCCGCGCCGGGATCTACGCACGGCTGATCGCCGAGGAGCTGGGCGAGGACGAGACCGGGGCTTTCCTGGTCTGGGGTGATCCCGCGCTGTACGACAGCACGCTCGGGATCCTGGAGGAGGTTCTGGACAAGGGCGAGGTCGACTTCGAGTACGACGTCGTGCCCGGCATCAGCAGTGTCTCCGCGCTCGTCGCCCGGCATCGGACGGGGCTGAACCGGGTGGCCCGGCCCGTGCAGATCACCACCGGGCGGCGGCTGGCCGAGGGCTTCCCCGAGGGCGTGGACGACGTGGTCGTGATGCTCGACGCCCACCAGACCTTCCGGCGGTACGCCGACCAGGACATCGACATCTACTGGGGCGCGTACATAGGCACCCCGGACGAGATCCTCGCCTCCGGCCCGATCGCCGAGGCCGCACCCCGCATCGAGCGGCTGCGCGCCGAGGCACGGGAGCGCAAGGGCTGGATCATGGACACGTATCTGCTGCGCCGGAAGCCGAACGAGCAGTAGGAAAGACCAACAAGAGACCAACAGAGGGGAAGCCGACGAGCGGCAGGAAGGCGGTCATCGCCTGCCGCCGAGCGGCACCCGAGCGGACCGTCCCCGCATGCGTCGCGGGCCCACCGCTGTGATCGTGGCCCCGTGAGCCTCGTCGAGGAAACCGCGCCGTCCGCCGCCTCCCAGCCACCGGTGCTGGACGCGCGCCGTCGCAATGTCGTCTTCGTGACGATCATGCTGGGCATGCTGCTCGCGGCCCTCGACCAGACGATCGTGGGCACCGCGCTGCCGACGATCGTGTCGGACCTGGGCGGGGCCGAGCACATGTCCTGGGTGGTGACGTCGTATCTGCTCGCCGAGACCGTGTCGACGGCCCTGGTCGGCAAGTTCGGCGACCTCTTCGGCCGCAAGGTCGTCTTCCAGGTCTCCGCGATCGTGTTCATCACGGGGTCGTTCCTGTGCGGTCTGGCCTCCAACATGACGCTGCTGATCGTCTGGCGGGCGATGCAGGGCATCGGGGCCGGCGGTCTGATGGTGACGGCGATGGCGTTGATCGCGGACGTCATCCCGCTGAGGGAGCGCGGCAAGTACCAGGGCGCGATCGGTGCGGTGTTCGGTGTCGCGACGGTGATCGGGCCGCTGCTGGGCGGGCTGTTCACCGATCACCTCACCTGGCGCTGGGCGTTCTACGTCAACGTCCCGATCGCGATCGTCGTCGTCATCGCGGCGGCCCGGACCATCCCGGTCGTCAAGTCGGCGTCCCGGCCGATCATCGACTACCTGGGCATCGGGCTCGTCGCGGTCGGTGCCAGCGCGCTGATTCTGGCGACGAGTTGGGGCGGCAACGAGTATCCGTGGGGCTCGGGCGTCATCATCGGTCTGTTCGTCGGCGGCGCGGTCGCCCTCGGGTTGTTCTGCTGGGCCGAGACACGGGCCGCCGAACCGATGCTGCCGATGCGGCTGTTCGCCAACCCGGTCTTCTCGGTGTGCTCCGTGCTCAGCTTCATCGTCGGCTTCGCCATGCTCGGCGCGATGACCTATCTGCCGACCTATCTGCAGTACGTCGACGGCGACTCGGCCACCATCTCCGGGGTGCGGACGCTGCCCATGGTGGCCGGGCTGCTCGTCGCCTCGGTGTTCAGCGGCACCGTGGTCAGCAAGACCGGGAAGTACCGGATCTTCCCGATCGTGGGCTCCCTGGTGATGGCCGTCGGGCTGTTCCTGATGTCCCTGATGGGGCCGTCGACGAGTGCCTGGCTGGAGTCGCTGTACATGTGCGTGCTGGGCACCGGCATCGGTCTGTGCATGCAGGTCCTGACGATCGCCGTGCAGAACACCGTCGTCTACAGCGACCTCGGCACCGCCACGTCCGGTGTCACCTTCTTCCGTACGCTGGGCAGTTCGTTCGGCACGGCTGTCTTCGGCACGATCTACACCAACACGCTCACCCCCAACCTCACCGAGGCCGTCGAGGCCGCCGCGCAGACCGGATCCGGTCTCGATCCGGCCGCCATCTCCCAGGCCGCGACCAGCCCCGAGGGCCTGCACGGACTGCCGCCCGACACCGCCGCCCCCATCGTCGAGGCCTACGCCGACACGCTCCAGACCGTGTTCCTGTGGACGGTGCCGGTCGCGGCGCTCGGCTTCTTCGTCGCCCTTTTCCTCAAGCAGGTGCCGTTGCGCGACAGTGCCCGAATGGGGTCCACCGACATGGGCGACGGCTTCGCGTCGCCGCACGGCGCCAACGCCCAGCGGGTCCTTGAGGCGTCCGTCGGGAAGATCATCGGCGGTCTGCAGCCCGAAACGGCACGCCGGATCATCGCGGACTCCGACACCCGGCTCGATGTGGCCGGCGCCTGGGCGGTGATCCAGGTCGAGCTGCTGACCCACCTCGTCGGCCACGCCAGCCTCGGACTGATCGCGGCCCGCCGTCACATGCCTCCGGAGGTACTCCTGCCGGTCTTCGACCGGATGGTCGAGGAGGGCTATCTCACCCGCGACGGCTCCCTCCTCTCCCACACGGCGGCGGGCACCCGCGAGGCCCAGATCATCGGCAAGGCGTGGGGCACATGGCTCGAACAGCGGGTGCACGAGGACATCGGCCGTCCGCCGGGCACCGATCTGCGCGACGCGGTCCACACGATCGCCAAGCGCCTGCTGGTCGAGGACCTGAGCGCCGGGCTGCCCAGCCGCGCCAAGGAGTTGGCGCCGAGCGGGTCACGATGACGGGCGGCGCGGCGCTCTCCGGCTGGGCGGCCGGCGCGGGTTCTCAGTGGTCGTCACGGGTTCGGCGGCCCTCACGGCATCGGCGGCCGTCACGGGCGGAGGCCGAGGCGCCCCAGCACTCCCGCCACGTCCGGCACCGTCTCCACGTCCGCCGGGAGCGGGGGACGTCGTACGACCACGACCGGGAGGGCGAGTCGGCGGGCGGCCGTCAGTTTGGCCGAGGTCGCCGTTCCGCCGCTGTCCTTGGTCACCAGGACGTCGATGCGGTGCTCGTGCAGGAGTGCCGTCTCGTCGGCCGGCGTGAACGGGCCGCGGGCCAGGAGCACTTCGGTGTGCGGGGGCATCGGCGGTTCGGGCGGTTCGACGGAGCGTACGACGAAGTGCAGGTCCGTCAGGTGGGCGAAGGCCGCCAGGCCCAGACGGCCGGTGGTCAGGAACACCCGGTGCCCGAGGCCGGGCAGCACGGCCGCGGCCTCGGCCGGCGACGCGACCTCGTACCAGCGGTCCCCGGGGCCGGGACGCCAGCCGGGGCGGCGCAGGACCACCGCCGGCACCCCTGTCGCCCGCGCGGCTCGGGCCGCGTTCGCCGTGATCGACTCGGCGAAGGGGTGGGTGGCGTCGACGACGGTGTCGACGTGCTCGGCGCGCAACCAGTCGGCCAGCCCCTCCGCGCCGCCGAACCCGCCGATCCGTACGTCCCCTTCGACCGCGCCGGGTCGCTTCACGCGCCCCGCGAGGGAGGTCGTGACGTGGACGCCGGGGTGCGCTGTGAGCACGGCGGCGAGTTCGCGGGCCTCGGTGGTGCCGCCGAGGATCAGGATGTGGCGGGGAGACATGGGGCGAGCGTACGAGGTGGGTCGCGGGCAGCGGAGCTGCGGGTCCACGGGCCCCGGGCGCCGGTGCCCGGATCACGACCGCCGGTGCCCGAAACGCACGGGGCGAGGCCTGGAACGCGCACGGCAGCACGTCAAACGCGCGTCGTGATGCCGGACCCGGGCGCTCCGCCGCGAACACTATGAACACAACGGTCAGATCGTGGCTCCCCACCCCATCCATCCCTACCATCGCGGCGCACGGCTCGACGGCGTGCCGACAAGGACGAGGAGCAGCGTCTTGGACTGGACGAGAACGCACGCACTGATCCGCAGGTCGGTCCCGCCCTCCCAGCAGCGGCGTACGGCGCTGGCCGCAGTGCTGGCCGGGGTCCTGACCGTCGGTATCCTCGTCGGCGCCTCGAACGCCCGGGGGGAGACGACGGGACCGGCGCGTGCCGATTGCCCCGCCGATCTGGTCGGCCGGGCGCGGTGTTACACGGGCCGTGACGCCGACGGCGCCTTCTACACGATAGCCGTGCCCGACGACTGGAACGGCTCCCTCGTCGTGCACGCCCACGGCGGCCCCGACCTCGCGGCGGACTCGGACCCGGCCCGCAGCCTCGACGATCTGCGCCGCTGGACGGTGATGGTGAAGGAGGGCTACGCCTGGGCGGGTTCGTCCTACCGGCGGGGCGGCTACGGGACGCGGATGGCCGCCGCCGACACGGAGAGCGTGCGCCGGCTGTTCGTCGGGGAGTTCGGCAGGCCGCGGCGGACGTATGTGCACGGCCAGTCGTGGGGCGGGAACGTCGCCGCGAAGGTCGTGGAGACCTACGGCAGACGTCAGGGGGCGTACGACGGGGCGCTGCTCACCAACGGCGTCCTCGCCGGTGGCTCGCGCGGCTACGACTACCGGGTCGACCTGCGCGTCGTCTACCAGCACTACTGCGGCAACCACCCCCGCCCGACCGAGCCGCAGTACCCGCTGTGGCAGGGCCTGCCCGCCGACTCGACCATGACGACCGCCGGGCTGCGCGGCCGCCTTCAGGAGTGCACCGGTTACGCGTCGGCGCCCGAGGAGCGGACCGCGCTGCAGCAGCGCAACCTCGCCGACATCCTGGCGGTCACGCGGATCCCGGAGCGCACGCTGGAGTCGCATCTGCGGTGGGCGACCTTCACGTTCCGGGACCTCGTGCACAAGCGCCTCGGGGGCCGGAACCCCTTCGGCAACCGGGGCGTCCGGTACTCCGGGTCGCATGACGACGAGGCGCTCAACGCCGGCGTCGAGCGGTTCGCCCCCGACCCCACGGCCGTACGCGATCTGTCCTACGACAGCGATCTCACCGGCAAGGTCTCGATCCCGGTGCTGAACCTGCAGGCGATCGACGACCCCACGGTGTTCGTGGAGCACACGGCGGCGTACCGGGCCACGCTGGAGGGGGCCGGGCGGGTCGGGCATCTGGTGCAGACGTTCACGCGGGAGCGCGAGCACAGTGAGCTGAGCGATTCCGAGTACGCGGCGTCGATCGCCGCGCTGGACGCGTGGGTGCGCAAGGGCAGCAAGCCCACGCCCCGGTCGGTCGCGGAGTCGTGCGACGTGTTCGACGCGACGTACGGCACTGGGTGCTTCTTCGACCCCGGGTTCCGTCCGGAACCGTTCGACTCGCGCGTGGAGCCACGGCCGGGCGGGCTGGAATGGCCGGTCATGACGGCCGGTCAGGAGCGGGTGTGGAGCAGGATCGAGGGTGTCGGGATCGCTCCCTGAGCGGAGTCGGCGGGGGTGGTCGCTATCGTCCTGGCATGGGAGCCGTACGTGCCGTCCTGATTGACATCGACGGGGTCCTCACCGTCTCGTGGCAGCCGCTGCCGGGTGCGGTCGAGGCGTTGCGGGAGATCCGCGCGGCCGGGCTGGGGGTCGCGCTGGTCACGAACACGACCTCGCGGACACGGGCGTCGATCGCCCGGGTGCTGGCCGAGGCGGGCTTCCCGGTGTCCGCCGAGGACATCCTGACCGCGCCGGCCGTCACCGCCGCGTATCTCGCCGAGCACTGTCCGGGGGCCCGGTGTGTGCTGCTGAACAGCGGGGACATCGCGGAGGATCTGCCCGGGGTCACCGTCGTCGGCGCGGACGAGAGTGCCCCCGCCCCAGACCCAGAAGACCCAGACCCAGACCCAGACCCCGGCCCCGGCCCAGACCCCGACGACGCTCCGGATGTCGTGGTCGTCGGGGGTGCCGGGCCGGAGTTCGGCTACGCGGCGCTCAACCGGACCTTCGGGTATCTCCAGCGCGGGGCGCGACTGGTGGCCATGCACCGCAATCTGTACTGGCGTACGGAGCAGGGGTTGCAGCTCGACACGGGGGCGTTCCTGGCCGGGCTGGAGAAGGCCGCGCGGGTCGAGGCGGAGATCACGGGGAAGCCGTCGGCCGCGTTCTTCGAAGCGGCGCTGGCGCATGTGGGGGCCGGTGCGGGCGATGCGGTGATGGTCGGGGACGACATCGAGTCCGACGTGTTGGCGGCGCAGCGGGCGGGCGTCACAGGGGTGCTGGTCAGGACCGGTAAGTACCTGCCGGAGACGCACCGGGCAGCGAGCGGCACGCCCGACCATGTGATCGACTCCTTCGCCGATCTGCCCGCCCTGCTGGCGGGACTGAGCGGGTCAGTGCAGCAGTAGCTGTACGCCGCCCACGACCGTCGCGGCGATCACGAGTTGCTCGAACAACCGCTGGTTGATCCGGTGCACAGCCCATTTGCCGAGGAACGCACCGGGCACGACGAACGCCACGAGCGCCGCGTCGAGCAGCAGCGAGGGGCCGTCGATCAGGCCGAGTCCGACGCTGAAGGGCACCTTGGAGACGTTGACGATCAGAAAGAAGAAGGCTGACGTCCCGAGGAAACCGAGCTTTCGGAAGCCGGCCGACAGCAGGTACATCGACATCACCGGGCCGCCCGCGTTGGCGACCATGGTGGTGAAGCCGCCGAGGACGCCGTACGAGCGGGCCTTGACCCGGCCGGCCCGCGTGGTGACCGAGTCCGGTTCCTCCTCCGTCTCGGCCGTACGGCGGCGCCACACCGTCACGCCCGCCATCATCAGCAGGATCGCGCCGATCGACGTACGGACGATCCCGTCGTCCGCCCACATCAGGAACAGCGTGCCGAACACGACACCGGCGGCGACCGCGGGGAACAGTCGCCACAGCGTGGGCCAGTGGGCGTGCCGTCGGTAGGTGAGGACGGCGAGCACGTCGCCGGCGATCAGGATCGGCAGCAGGACGCCGGTGGAGGCGCGGGCGGGCAGTACGGCCGCGAAGATCGCCAGGCTGACCGTGTTGGCCCCGCTCACGGCGGTCTTCGAGAAGCCGACGAGCAGGGCCGCGAAGGCGAGCGCGGCGAACTCCCAGCCTGTGATGTGCCAAAGAGTCATCGTGTCCATGCGGAGACCGATGCTATGTGCAGACATCAGGTACTGGTAAGGACCGTCTCGCCAGTTGGTAGATTGCCGGGGCCGCGGCCTGGAGAGCGCTAGTGCCGCTCCACCAGCACCGCGCTGCCCTGGCCCACGCCCACGCACATGGTGGCCAGCCCGCGCTCCGCCCCCGTCCGCCGCATCCGGTGCAGCAGCGTCGTGAGGATCCGTGCGCCGGAGCTGCCCAGCGGATGCCCGAGCGCGATGGCGCCGCCGCTCGGGTTGACCAGCCCTGGGTCGATGCCGAGTTCGTCCACGCACGCGAGTGCCTGGGCCGCGAACGCCTCGTTGAACTCGGCCTCCTGGATGTCGTCGATCGCCCAGTCGGCGCGGGCCAGGACCTTGCGCGTGGCCGGGACCGGGCCGAGGCCCATCACATCGGGGTGGACGCCGGCCGAGGCGCCGGCGACATAGCGGCCGAGGGACTCCAGGCCGAGGTCGTTCAGGGCCTCCTCGCTGACCAGGAGCAGTCCGGCGGCGCCGTCGTTCATCGGCGAGGCGTTGCCCGCGGTGACCGTGCCGCCCTTCCGGAAGACCGGCTTCAGCCGGGAGAGCTTCTCGTACGAGGTGTCCTCGCGGATGCATTCGTCGCTGTCGACCAGCATCCCGTCCGGGCGCTCGACCGGCAGGAGTTCGTCGTCGAAGTGGCCGTTCTTGCGGGCCTCGGCGGCCCGTTGGTGGCTGCGCAGCGCGAACTCGTCCTGGCGTTCACGGGGGATGCCGTGGCGCTCGGCGACCTCCTCGGCCGTCTCGCCCATGGCGAGCAGGCCGTGCAGTTCCTTCATCGCCGGGTTGACCAGGCGCCAGCCGAGCCGGGTGTCGAAGGTCTCCATGCGGTGGGGCAGGGCCTCGTCGGGGCGGGGCAGGACGAAGGGGGCACGGCTCATGGACTCGGAGCCGCCTGCGAGCACGATGTCGGCCTCGCCTGCCGCGATGGTGCGGGCGGCTGTCGTCACCGCCTCCAGGCCGGAGGCGCACAGGCGGTTGACCGTGGCGCCGGGGACCGACTCGGGCAGGCCCGCCAGCAGCGCGGCCATGCGGGCGACGTTGCGGTTGTCCTCGCCGGCCTGGTTGGCGGCGCCCCAGTAGACGTCGTCGATGCGCGCCGGGTCCAGTGCGGGGACGTCGGCGACGAGGCCCCGGATCACGGTCGCGGCGAGGTCGTCGGGCCGTACCGACGACAGCGCTCCACGGAGTTTGCCGATGGGGGTGCGGCGGGCGGCCGCGAAGTGGACGGGACGCACGACAGGTCTCCTGACCGGGCAGTATGGATCGACACCCTATTAATTAGCACCGCTAGTTTTGGACTATAGACCGACCCGGCGCGCCCTGGGAAGATCCCCGGGAGCCTTCATCGACCGACACGGCGAGCCGGCCGGGGCGGCCCTGAGCCGACCCGGCCGGTCTCAGCCGATGCCATCGGTCTCAGCCGATCCCAGCCGGAGGAACCATGGTCGACACCCGCGAGCACCTCCTCGACGGAAGCCGGGGACGCATCGTCGTACGCGAGTGGCCGAACCCCCGGCCGCGCTACGTCGCGCTCGTGGTCCACGGCTATGCCGAGCACGTCGGACGGTACGCCGGGGTGGCGAATGTCCTGGTCGCACACGGTGCGGCCGTGTTCGGGCCCGACCACATCGGGCACGGAAGGTCGGCGGGCGAGCGCGTGGTGATCGAGGACTTCGAGGACGTGGTCGCCGATCTGCGCGCCGTCGCCGACCTGGCCCGCGCCGCCCACCCGGACGTACCGCTCGTGCTCGTCGGACACTCCATGGGCGGCCTGACCGCGGCCCGCTTCACACAGCTCTACGGCGCCGAGGTCACCGCCCTGGTGCTGGCCGGGCCCGTGATCGGCGACTGGGAGCTGCCCCGGCGACTGCTCGCGCTCGACGAGATCCCCGACAAGCCGATCAGCCCGTCCGCCCTCTCCCGGGACCCCGAGGTCGGCGCGGCGTACGCGGCGGATCCGCTGGTCTGGCACGGGCCGATGAGGCGGCCGACGGTGGAGGCATTCGCCCGGATGCTGGGCACCGTGTCCAAGGGCGGCGGCATCGGACGGGTGCCCCTGCTGTGGCTGCACGGTGACGACGACCGCCTGGTCCCGCTCCCCGGCAGCCGTACCGGGATCGAGGAGCTGCGCGGCGACGAGACGACCGAGCGGATCTACGCCGGCGCCCGGCACGACCTCTTCCACGAGACGAACAGGGCGGACGTCTTCGCGGATCTGATCCGCTTCCTGGACGGCGTGCTCACACACTGAGACGCGCCCCGTTTGCCGGGGTTCGTCCTGGGCACCCGCGCCCGCATGGAGTGATTCCAGCAACTGGAGCCAGAAGGAGGAGCCAGGGATGACTGTCATCAAGAGCACGCTCCCCGAACCGGCTCGCCGGGTCGCCGGGGACGCCCTGCAGAGCACGCTCGTCGATCTTCTCGGACTCTCGCTGATCGGGAAGCAGGCGCACTGGAACATCGTGGGTCCACGGTTCCGCTCGATCCATCTCCAGCTCGACGAGGTGGTGTCGACGGTCCGCTCGTACGCCGACACGGTCGCGGAGCGCTCCGCGGCGCTCGGCCTGCCGCCCGACGGGCGGCCCGAGACCATCGCCGCCGCGTACACGCTGCCCGGCCCGAAGGAGGGGTGGGTGCGCGACACGGAGGTCGTCCAGATGGTCGTGGACGCCCTGACGGCGGCCATAGAGCGGCTGCGGGAGCGTATCGCGGCGACCGCGGAGCCGGATCCGGTGACGCAGGACCTGCTGATCGGCATCACCAGCGAGCTGGAGAAGCAGCGGTGGATGTTCGACGCCGAGAACTGGCCGCGCAACGACTGACAACAAGGCACACCACGACGCAGAACAGGGGCACACCGTGACCGACGCCCTCGAACTCGACGCGCTGTGGGAGGACTTCCACCGCGTGGTGAACATGACCTCGCAGGAATTGGCCGCCTGGCTGCGGGTCAGTGACGCGGACGAGGAGACCGAGCCGCTGCCGGACCAGGCCGGCCCGCCCATGGGCCAGCATGTCCTCGCGATCCTCCAGAAGCGGCGCACCGACCTCACGAACGACGACCTCCAGGTGATGTACGACGTCGTGGACACCGTCACCGCCGAGGCGGACATGGAGAACGAACCCGAACCCGAACAGACCCGCCGCCGGCACCAGCTGATGACGATCGGCCACGACCCGCTGAAGCCATGAGGCGTTCCCCGGCCGCGTTCCCCGGCGGCGGGGATCTGCCCGTCAGCCGAGCAACCACCCTCCGTCCACGGCGAGTTCGACGGCGTTGACCGACCGGTTGCGCAGCAGGAAGTCCACGGCGTCCACGACATCGGCCATCGTCGCGAGCCGCCCCGCAGGGGTCCTGGCGCGCAGGCCCGCCAGGACCTCCTCGGGCTTGCCCGCCCAGTGCGGGCTGTCGCCCACGACCCCGGGGTGGACGGCGTTGACCCGCACGGGCGCCAGCTCGACTGCAAGGGTGTTCACCAGGCCGCCCACACCGGCGTTGACGGTCGCCACCGTCGTCGCCCCCGGATACGGGCGTTCCTTGGCCTGCCCGCCGAACAGCACGATCGCGCTGTCCTCGTGCAGCCGGGGCCGCAGGGTGTGCACGACCTCGGTGTAGCCGACGAGTTTGAGCGTGACGAGACGCAGGGCGGCGTCGATGTCGTACTCGGTGACCCGGTTCTCGTCGCGCGAGACACCGGCGATCACCAGATGGTCCACGCGCCCGACGCCGGCCAGCGCGGCCGCGATCCCACGCGGCTGCGAGAGGTCCAGGGCGAGGCCCTGACGGGCGCCGACCTCCTTCGCCACCACGGCGGCGCGATCCGCGTCCCGCCCGGTGAGGACCACCTCGTCGCCCCGCCCCGCACGCAAGCGGGCGAACTCGCGGCCGATCCCGGACGTCCCGCCGACGACGACCACACTGCTCATGGCTCCAGGGCCTCCCTCAGATACTCCCAGTCCCGAGTGAACCGGTACGAGTGCCGCGGCGGCGGCTGCGGCGCCTGCGTCTCCAGCCAACGCAGCGGCCCCTCACCCGCGTTGGCGAACCCGTGCACACAACCGGCGCCCGCCCAGGCGACGTCACCGGGCCCGAGCCGGTACCGCTCGCCGTCGAAGGTGGCGTCGGCCTCGCCTTCGAGGAACAGGTACGTCTCCTCGAAGGGATGGTCGTGCGTGCCCGCGATGCCGTCGGGGGCGTACTGCACCATGAACATGGTCGAGGCGACCGCTCCGAGGTCGCTGTCGACCATCATCTTCACGGTGATCCCGCTGTACACGAGCAGCGCGGTCCGCATGCTCGCCGACACCGCGAGCAGGTCCTGGGCCTGCTTCCCGGGATCCATCTGCACGGGTTCGAAGTGGCCGAAGGACCGGGTGCGCGGGTCACGGACGTCGAGGCGGACGGGGTCGCGCTCAGGCAGCGCGGGTACGGCTTGGGTGTCGTACCCGTAGCGGGCCCGCGGTACCGGGGCGAGCATGTCGGCCCAGCGCCCGCCCGTGTCCCCGGCGCCGCGCCAGGCATGCGGGACGCCCGTGGGGAGGAGACCGTAGTCGCCCTCTTCGAGAAGGTACGACCCTTCGGGCACATCGAGGATCACGGCCCCGTAGAGCACATGGAAGCTCTCCTCGTACGAATGCACATGGGCGGCCACGCGGCCGTCGGGCCGTATCGCGCACACCCCGAAGCCGGTGTGCACACTGCCGTCGCGTTCACCCACCAGCTCCCGCCGCCGGTACCCGAGTTCGTCGTACGGCGGTTCCGGGACGCCGGCGGCTCTGCGCACCAGGTGTCGGGTCATGCGGCGCCCTTCTCCTCCTTCGCGGCCAGGAGCCGGTCGCGGGACTCCGAGACCAGTCGCCGGGCGCGGGCGACGTCGGCCACCAGCCTGCCGTCGCGCTTGTGGATCACACCGTCGACGATGACGGTGTCGACGTTGGAGACGTCGGCCGACAGCGTCACCGCGGCGGCCGCGTCGTGCACCGGGGCGACGTTCAGGGCGGTCGCGTCGATCGCGACGACGTCGGCGCGCTTGCCGGGGGTCAGGGAGCCGGTGCGGCTCTCCAGGCCGGCGACGTGGGCGCCGTTGAGGGTCGCGATCTCCAGCATCTGACGTGCCGTCAACATCGTTTCCGGCACGGGCAGATTGGCCTTCCAGCAGTCGGCGTTGACGCGGGCCCGCTCGGCGCCGAAGGCCGCGCGGATCTGGGTGAACATGTCGCCGGGCACCGTGGTGACGACGTCGATGCTGAGCGAGGGCCGCAGTCCGTACTCGATGGCCTTCATCACGGGCGGCCAGCCGTGCCCCATCTGCACCTCGACCTGCGGCGCGATCGACACGGTGCCGCCGCTGTCGGCGACCATCTGCCACTCGTCCTCGTGGAAGTAGCAGCAGTGGACGTAGGTGGTGTCGGCGCCGAGGAGCCCCAGGTCGTTCAGTTGCCTGACCATGCCGAAGCGGCCCGCCAGCCGGCCCATCGCCACGTGCACGGTGATCGGGAGGTCCAGCTCGCGGGCGAGCGCCCACTCGGCGGTGACGACGTCGTTGACGCAGAAGCCGGGGCCGCGGGTGGCGAGGGCCATGGTGAGCAGCCCGTCGTCGGAGGAGAAGTACTTCCCGCGGATCCGCCGTACGTCGTCCCCCGGCATCGCGATCTTGCTCTCGAACCAGTACTCGGCGAGCGAGGTGTTGGCGCTGCCGTACGCGTACTGGGCGCGGATGCCGCTCTCCGCGAGGCCCTGGATCGCGGCGTCCGGGTGCTCGGGCGTGTTGTTGATGTGCGACCAGTCGACGAGCGTGGTGATACCGGCGTTCAGGCACTCAAGCGCGCCCGCGAGGTTGCCCGCGTACACGTCCTCGGGGGTGTACAGCGGGGCGAAGGTGTCGAGGATGTCGACGAAGTAGTCGTCCAGGGTGGCGTTCGGGGCGACGTTGCGGATGGGCGCCTCCCAGGTGTGACGGTGGGTGTCCACGAAGCCGGGGATCACGATGCGGCCGCTCATGTCGAGCACTTGGGCGTCGGCGCTGATCTCCGGCTGTACCGCCGCGATCCTCCCGTCCTCGATGAGGACGTCTCCCTGGGGCAGGTCCCCGATGCCGGGGTCCATCGACAACACGTGACCGCCGCGCAGGACTGTCCGATTGGTCATCGCCGTTCCTCCCATGGGGTGTTCAGTAGGCGGCGAGTCCGCGTACGGTCGCCACGACCTTGTCGACGGTGGGGATCACCCGCTCTTCCAGTGCGTCGGCGAACGGCAGCGGGACGCACTCCCCCGCCACCCGTCTCACCGGCGCGTCCAGCAGGCCGAACCCCTCGTCGGCGACGACCGAGACGAGCGTCGCGCCCCAGCCGCCCTGGTACGGGTTCTCCTCGACGGTGACGAGCCGCGAGGTCCGCCCGAGCGAGGTGAGCACGGTGGTGACGTCCAGCGGCACCAGACAGCGCAGGTCGACGACCTCGGCCTCGACGCCCTCGCCGGACAGCTGCTCGGCGGCCTTGAGCGCGACCGGCACCATCGAGGCGAGCGCGACCAGGGTGACGTCGGCGCCCTCCCGGACGACGGCGGCGCGGCCCAGCTCGACGACATGGTCCGCCGGCGGGGGCGCGCCCTTGGAAGCGAGGAGCCCCTTGTGCTCGAAGAAGACGACGGGGTCGTCGCTGCGGACGGCCGCCGCCATCATGCCGATCACGTCGGCGGGGGTCGCCGGTGCCGCGATCTTCAGGCCAGGCACGGTCAGCGCCCAGTTCTCGGTGGCCTGGGAGTGCTGGGCGCCGAAGCCGAGCCCGCCGCCGTTGGCGGTGCGCACCACGAGCGGGACGGTGACCTGACCGCCCGTCATGTACCGGACCTTCGGTATCTCGTTGGCGAGGTAGTCCCAGCAGCAGGCCAGGAAGTCGGAGAACATGATCTCGGCGACGGGCCGCATCCCGGTCATCGCGGCGCCCATGGCGGCCCCCACGATGGCCTGTTCGGAGATGGGCGTGTCCCACACCCGCTCGGGCCCGAACTCCTTGAACAGGCCGACGGTCGTCTTGAACACCCCGCCCGCCTCGCCGATGTCCTCGCCGAGGCACACGACGGAGGGATCGCGCCGCATCTCCCGCGCGATGCCCTCGGCGACCGCGTCCCGGTAGCTGATCAGGTCCGCCACGCCGCACCTCCGTCGGCCCATACGTCGGTCAGCGCCTGGTCCGGATCGGGCGGCGGGGCGGCCTTCGCGGCCTCAACCGCCTGCTGTACGACGGCCGTTGCACGCTCGTCGGCCTCGGTGACGGTCTCCGGCGGCACGCCCAGTTCGAGGAGCCGCCCGCGCGCCAGGTCCAGCGGGTCGTGCTTCAGCCACCGTTCGACCTCCTCGGCCGGGCGGTAGGTCGCCGGGTCTGCGCGGCTGTGCCCGTAGTGCCGGTAGGTCTGTGCCTCCAGCAGTGCGGGCCCGTCTCCTGCCCGGGCCCGCGCCGCGAGCCGGGCCACCGTCTCCTGAACGGCGACCACGTCGTTGCCGTCCACCACCTCGCCGGGGATGCCGTAGGCGGACGCCCGGTCGGCGGCGGGCCGCGCCACCGCCGTGACGTCGGCGATCGGCGTGTACTCCATATACAGGTTGTTCTCGCAGACGAACAGCACCGGCAGCTTCCATACGGCGGCCAGGTTCAGCGCCTCGTGGAAGGCGCCGATGTTGGTGGCGCCGTCGCCGAAGAAGGCGACCGCGACCTGGTCGGTGCCCCGCAGCCTGGCCGACCAGGCGGCGCCGGCCGCCATCGGGAGATGGGCGCCGACGATGGCGTAGGAGCCGAGCATGCCGGTGGAGGCCTTGGTCAGGTGCATGGAGCCGCCCTTGGCCCGGCACAGTCCCGTCGCGCGGCTCATGAGTTCGGCGAGGCACTCCTCCGGAGTGGCGCCCCGTGCCATCGCATGGTGGTGACCGCGGTAGGTGGCGAAGACGTAGTCGTCGGGGCGCAGGGCGGCGCTCGCGCCGACGGCGATGGCCTCGTGTCCGGCGGCCAGGTGGGTGGTGCCCTTGACCAGGCCCTGGAGGAACAGGTCGTGGGCGGCCTTCTCCGTGCGGCGGATGACGGCCATCTGCTCGTAGGCTGCGAGGAGTTCGGCCGGGTCCATCAGCGCGTCCCGTCACCGTACGAGGTGTTGAGGTGGGACTGCGACTCGCGGCGGGTGTTGAGCTCGCCGCCCACCGTCCAGTACTTACGGCCCGCGACCAGCAGTTCCTCGGCCGGGAACTTGGTGATGACCTCGCAGCCGTCGGCGGTGACGACCACTTCCTCCTCGATCCGGGCGGCGGACCAGCCGTCGGCGGCCGGCCAGTAGGTCTCCAGGGCGAACACCATGCCCTCTTCGAGGACTTCGGGGTGGTCGAGGGAGACCAGCCGGCTGAAGATCGGCTTCTCCCAGATGGACAGGCCGACGCCATGGCCGTACTGCAACGCGAACGCGGCCGTCTCGTCGGCGAAGCCGAACTCCTCGGCGCGCGGCCAGACCTGGACGATGTCGGCGGTCGTCGCGCCGGGCCGGACGAGGGCGATGGCCCGGTCCATGTACTCGCGGCAGCGGACGTACGCGTCACGCTGGGCGCGGGAGGCGCTGCCGACCGCGAAGGTGCGGTAGTAGCAGGTGCGGTAGCCGAGGTGGCTGTGCAGGATGTCGAAGAAGGCAGGGTCGCCGGGGCGGATCAGGCGGTCGCTGTAGACGTGCGGGTGGGGTGAACAGCGCTCGCCGGAGATGGCGTTGACGCCCTCGACGTACTCGCTGCCGAGGTCGTACAGGACCTTGCTGACCAGGCCGACGCACTCGTTCTCGCGCACGCCGGGGCGCAGGTGGCCGTACAGCTCCTCGTACGCGGCGTCGACCATCGCGCAGGCCTGGGTGAGCAGGGAGATCTCGTCCGGGGTCTTGATGCGGCGGGCCTCCAGGAAGACCTGCTGGCCGTCGACCACCTCGATGCCCTGGGCGCGCAGGGCGGTCAGGATCGGCATCTCGGCGACGTCGATGCCGAGCGGTTCGCCGGCCAGGCCGTGTTCGCGCAGCTCGGTGGCGATCTTCACGGCGACGTCCTGGGCGATGCCGGCGTCCGGGTGGAAGGCGCCGCGGAGTGTGGAGATGCCTGCGCGGGCTCCGGTGGGCGGGCCTTCCTTGCCGTCGCTGTAGTCGAGCCACGGGTTGTACAGCTGGTGGTGCCGGGCCGCCGAGCCGAAGTCCCAGACGACGGGTTCGCCGCCGCGCACCAGCAGGGCGAAGCGGATCAGTTTGTCCATCGCCCAGGTGCCGATGTGCGTGGCGGTCATGTAGCGGATGTTGGCGAAGTCGAAGCTGAGCACCGCGCCCAGCTCGGAACGGTTCAGGGTCTCGTTGAGGCGGGCCAGCCGCTGTCTGCGCAGCCGGTCCAGGTCGACGCGCTCTTCCCAGTCGACGGCGTTGGGTCCGAATGTGCGGATCGCCATGGCGACCACCCCCACCTCGGAGTGAACGACCGCGTGCCGCGAGTGTCAAGTGTCACTGAACACGCACCAGACGCCCACGGCCGGTACAGCACCATCATTGCGGTAGCGGTGCGGGGTCGTCGACTCGAAGCAGACCGCGTCGCCGGGGCGCAGCGTGTACTCCTCGAAACCGAGGGTGAGGATCAGCTCGCCCGAGGTCAGGTAGCCGTACTCGGTGCCGGTGTGCCGCATGAGGCCGCCCGAGCTGGAGGAGGCGCCGCCGGGCCGGTAGGTCACCAGCAGGAAGTCGACGTCCGTGCCGGGAACATGGCCGAGACGCTCCCACACGACGCCCGAGTCCAGTTCCAGCACCTCACGCTCTCCCGGTGTGACCAGCGGGCCTATGCGGCGTTCCGGGTCGGCGGCGAAGGCGGCCAGGGCGTACAGGACCGTGCCGGGGGCGGCCGCCACGGGGGCCGCCGCCACAGGGGGCGCGGCACTGACGTCGCCCGAGTCGAAGAGCGACTCGACGGAGATGCCGAGGGCCGTCGTGATCGCGTAGAGAGTGCTGACCGAGGGCTGGCTCTTGCCGTTCTCCACCTGGGAGATGAGGCTCGCCGACACGCCGATCTCACGGGCGAGCGCCCGCAGGCTCGTCCCACGGCGCAGACGCGCCTGCCGGATGCGCTCACCGACGGGCGGGACGGAGGCGGGAGGCATGGGCGGCTCCTCTCGGGGGTGCCGGTGCCGCGAGAACGGGCATCGTTCGCTCTCATTGAACAGCGAGGGGGGATCGAACGGGATCGGTACCGAGAATCGCCGAGGTCAGCCCTTCCGCGCCGGGAACTCCGCCCGCACCTCCCAGCCCACGCCGCCCCGTGGCCCGGCGTGCAGTTCGCCGCCCAGCGCGGTGACCCGTTCCTTCAGGCCGACGAGGCCGAAACCGCCGCCGTGGGCGGCCGCCGGGAGCTGGGTGCCGCCCTGGCCGTCGTCCGCCACCGACACCTGGAGGCGGCCGTCGCCGTCCCGCAGACGGACCTCCACGTGCTTGGCGTCGGCCGCGTGGCGGCGGATGTTGGTCAGCGCCTCCTGGACGACGCGGAACGCCGCGGCCTGCACCTCGTGGGGCAGGTCGTCGGAGACGGCGGTCTCGCGGCGCAGGGTGACCTGCTGTATCGGGGTCGCGAACCGGTCCGCGAGATCGGCGATGCCCGCCAGGTCGCCCACCGGGCGGCGGTCGGCCTCGTCCCCGGTGTCGCGCAGCACGCCGACGGTACGGCGCATCGAGGCGAGGGGTCGAGATCGCGGCCTGGGCCTGGCAGAACGGGCACACGCAGCCCGGCGGGTGACACACCAGTACCTTCGGCGGACGGGCGCCGACGCTGTCGGCGGTGGGGCAGCGGCACTGTCGACGCTCGGACGGCGGCACTCCCGGCAAGTGGGCGCCGATGTTGTCGGCCGGTGTGCAGCGGCGCTTCCAGCGGGTGGGCTGCGGCACCGTCGACCGATGGACAGCGGCACACTCGGCGAGTCGGCACCGTCGGCCCATGGACAGCGGCACACCCTGCGAGTCGGCACCGGCACCGTCGCCCCATGGACAGAGCCACACCCAGCGAGTCGGCACCGGCACCGTCGACCCATGGACAGCGGCACACCTGGCTGGTGGGCTTCGACACCGTCCGCGGTGTCGCTCACTCGAACGGTCCGGCGCCGCTGGTGGGCCGTCAGTTCCGGTGGTGCGCTGGGAAGACGCGTCACGTTCCCAGGAGGCACTCCCGATGACCCGTCGTCCGACCCGGCTCACCCGCGTTCTCTCCTCGGCCCTGGCGGCAGCCACCCTGCTGGCCAGCGCCGCCTGCTCGGACGACGGCGGCCAGGACGGCGCACGCGCCTCGGGCGTCACGGCCTCACCGGCTGCCCGAAAACAGCCGGCCAGCTCCCCCTCCCCCACCCTCTCCGAGTCCGGGGCACGGGCCGCGCTGATCACCGAGGCGGACATCGAGGACGACTGGACCCAGGTGAAGGACTCCGAGGCCGCCGACTGGCACGAGAGCCTCCTCATCGGCGACGTCGACGTCGCCGACTTCCTCACCGCGAAGTCGGACGCCTCCGACTGCCAGAAGCTGCTCGACAACCTCTACGACAACGACCTGCTGGGCAAGCCGTCCGGAACGTCCGCACTGCGCGGCTTCGAGGAGGGCAACTCCCGGCTGCTGTACCAGGTCGCCGCCTACGACCGGTCGGACCTGGACTCCGCGCTGGCCTGGCTGAAGACCCTGCCGGACGAGTGCGACCAGTTCACCGCCACCGAGGACGGCCAGAAGCGCACGGTCCAGGTGATCGAGACCGATCTGCCCCATGTGGGCGACGACCGCCAGGGCCTGCGGGTGACCGTGCAGGGCAAGGTGGACGGCGACCAGACCACGCTCACCCAGGACGTCGGCGTCGTCCGCGTCGGCAGCGACGCGATCACCGTCACGGCGGGCGGACTCGACGGCGGCGAGGAGGACTCCGTCGACCAGGCGGTGAAGCTCGGCACACAGCGCCTGAAGGACGTCCTCGCCGGGAAGACGCCCGCCGCGAGCCCCAGCGAGATCGAGTAGCACGACGCACGGCGCTCCCCCCCCCATCCACTCCCCCATCCACTCCCCCATCTACTTCCCCGTCTCCTCCCCTCGCCGCGCCACCGCCGCCCTCGCCCGCTCCACCCCGCAGGAACTCGCAGAACCTCGCACGCCAACCGCCGTACCGGCTCTGCCGATTCCCGGGACAACGTGATCAACTGAACGGCACAATGGCGGCGATGGCCGGTTTCGGTCGTGCGTGCGAGGAGAGGACGAGACGTGAGTGATGGCCACACCCCGTCGGGCGGGTCGGCGAAGCTGAACACCGGTGTGGCGCACAACGCGCGGGTGTGGAACTACTGGATCGGCGGCAAGGACAACTACGAGGTCGACCAGCAGGTCGGCGAGCATGTCGCCGGGATGTTCCCGATCATCCGCGACATTGCCCGCGCGGACCGCGCGTTCCTCGGCCGGGCCGTGCGCTTCGTGGCCGAGGAGCACGGCATACGGCAGTTCCTGGACATCGGCACCGGGCTGCCGACGGCGGAGAACACCCACGAGATCGCCCAGCGCGTCGCGCCCGACTCGCGGATCGTGTATGTCGACAACGACCCGATCGTCCTCGTGCACGCCCGCACGCTGCTGACCGGCACCCACGAGGGCGTCACCGCCTACATCGACGCCGATGTGCACGACCCGGACGCCATCGTCGAACGCGCGGCGCAGACCCTGGACTTCAGCAAGCCGGTCGCGGTGATGATGCTGGGCATCCTCAACTTCGTCCTGGACTACGACAAGGCCCGCGGAATCGTGGACCGCGTCCTGGCCGCCGTCCCCTCCGGCAGCCTCCTGGTGCTGACGCACCCGACGTTCGACTCCGAGCTCGGCGGCGAGGGCCAGATCCCGGCGATGGAGTTCTGGAACGAGAACGCCACGCCGCCGATCACCGCCCGCAGCGGCACGGACATCGCCGCCTTCTTCGACGGGCTGGAGCTGCTGGAGCCGGGCATGGTGTCCTGCTCGCAGTGGCACGCCTCCGACTCTCCCGCCCCGGTACCGCAGTACGGCGCGGTGGCCGTGAAACCCTGACGCCAGCAGGGAACGCACGAACCGGCACCGACCGGCCGAGCTCGTCCAGGACACCGGGAGACCGTATGACCACCCTTGCCGACCCCGTCCCGGGAGGGCGTCCCGGTGACATCGAGCGGGCCACCGCACTGAGCGGGGAACTGTCCGGCCGGGGCGTGCACGGGATCGTGCTGGCCTACGTCGACACGGCGGGGGTCGGCCGGGTGAAGACGATCCCGACGGCGAAGCTCGCCTCGGCGGCGGCCTGGGGCGTCGGGATGTCGCCGGTGTTCGACACGTTCCTCGCGAACGACTCCATCGTCACCACCGACGTCCTCGGCTCCCCGGACGGCGATCTGCGCCTCTACCCCGATCTCGACCAACTGGTGGAGCTGGCCGGGCAGCCCGGCTGGGCGTGGGCGCCGGTCGACCGGATCACCCAGGAGGGCGAGCGGCATCCCGCGTGCAGCCGTACCTTCCTGCGGCGCATGCTGCGGGAAGCCACCGAGCGGCACGGCATCACCTTCAGGGCGAGTATCGAGATCGAGTGGGCCGTCGCCCAACCGCCCGGCGCCGACGGCGAGTTCGTGCCCGCGGTCACCGGTCCGGCGTACGGGGCGACCCGCCAGGTCGAGCTGAGCGACTGCACGGCGGAACTGCTGGCGGCGCTCGCGCGGCAGGGCGTGGAGGTCGACCAGCTGCATCCCGAGTACGCGGCCGGGCAGTTCGAGCTGTCGGTGGCCGCGCTGGACCCGGTGGCGGCGGCCGACCGCAGTGTGCTGGTCCGGCAGACGATCCGGGCGGTGGCCCGGCGCCACGGCCTCGCGGTGTCGTTCGCCCCCGCGGTCTTCGGGAAGGGTGTCGGCAACGGCGGCCATGTCCACCTCTCGGCCTGGCACGACGCGGCCAACCTGCACGCGGGCGGTGACCGCCGCCACGGTATGCGGCCCGACGCCGAGTCCTTCGCGGCGGGTGTGCTCACCCGCCTGCGCGCCCTCACCGCGGTGACCGCGCCGAGCCCGGCCAGCTATCTGCGGCTCAAACCCTCGCAGTGGGCCGGGGTGTTCACCGCCTGGGGCCGGGAGACTCGGGAGGCGGGGCTGCGCGTCGTCACCGGCACCGCGGGCCACCGCGACCAGACGGCCAACCTGGAGATCAAGCCGGTGGACCTGGCCGCCAACCCGTATCTCGCCCTCGGCTGCCTCATCGCGGCGGGGCTGGACGGTGTGGCGTCGCACGCACGACTCCCGGAGGAGATCACCGGCGATCCGGCGAGTCTGGGTGCGGAGGAGGCCGCCGCCCGGGGTGTCCGCAGGCTGCCGGCCTCGCTGGGCGAGGCCGTCGAGGAGTTCCGTACGGACGAGGTGCTGCGGGCCGCGCTCGGCCCGGTGCTCGCCGATGCCGTGATCGCCGTACGCGAAGGCGAGGTCGATGCCGTCGCCGGGCTGGACGACGACCAAGTGGCGGCGGCGTACCGGTGGAAGTACTGACATGGGCGCAACCGGGCCGGTCCACGAGGCGCTGGCGGCGCTGCCGCTGGTGGACCATCACTGCCACGGGGTCGTCACCGGCGACCTGGACCGAGGCGGCTTCGAGTCCCTGCTCACCGAGGGCGAACCCTGGCCCGGCTTCTCCCCCTTCGACACCCCGGCGGGCGTGGCCGTACGCCGCCACTGCGCACCCCTCCTGGACCTGCCGCGCCACGCCCCGGCCGACACGTATCTGGCCCGGCGTGCGGAGCTGGGCGGATCCGAGGTGAACCGCCGGTTCCTGGCCGCCGCCGGAACAGAGGCGTACTGCGTCGACACCGGGTACGCCCCGCACCGCATCACCACCCCGGACGAACTGGCCGCGAGCGCCGACGCGACCGCGTACGAAGTCGTACGCCTGGAGTCGGTCGCCGAGGCGGTGGCGGCTTCCGGGGTCGAACCGGACGCGTACCGGACCGCCTTCCGGACGGCTGCCGAGGAGGCCGTACGGCGTCCGGGCGTGGTGGCCGTGAAGTCGGTGGCCGCCTACCGCACCGGCTTCGACCTGGACCCGGCGCGCCCCTCGGACGCCCTGGTCACCGCGGCGGCCCGGCAGTGGCTGGCGGACGGCGGACGGCTGACCGACCCGGTCCTGGTACGGCACCTGCTGTGGACGGCGGTGGACCTGGGGCTCCCTCTCCAACTGCACACGGGATTCGGCGACGACGACATCCGTCTGCACCGGGTGGACCCCGCCCTCCTCACCGACTGGCTGCACCTCACCAAGGGCACGATCCCCGTGCTGCTCCTGCACTGCTGGCCGTACCAGCGCCAGGCCGCCTATCTGGCGGCCGTGTTCGAGCAGGTGTATCTCGATGTGGGCCTCACCCTGCACCACGTCGGCCCTGCCCGTTCCCGCGCGATCCTTGCGGAGGCGCTGGAGATCACCCCTTTCCGCAAGCTCCTGTACAGCTCCGACGCGTATGGTCTGGCCGAGTTCTACCGGCTCGGCGCCCTGGCATTCCGCCGGGGCCTGGGCGATCTGCTCCAGGACCGGGTGGACGCCGACGAACTGAGCCTGCCGGACGCGCTGCGGATCGCGGCGTGGACGGCCGGCGACAACGCCCGCCGTCTCTACGGACTGTCCGCCGACCCCGACCCCCGTCAGCCCCGCGACTGAGCGTTCGCAATTCCCGGAAAGTATGATCAAGCAATGTCTGACATGACCGATACCACGCCCGGCTGGCTGTCCTCCGACGAGCTGGAGATGGCGCGCGCCCGGATGCCGATCCTGTATGTCGAGGCCGTACCCGTGCGGGTCGACGACAGCGGCGAGGTCACCAGCATCGGCCTGCTGCTGCGCATCGGACCGGACGGAACGGTCAGCCGGACGCTGGTCTCCGGCCGGGTGCTGCACCACGAGCGCGTGCGTGACGCCCTGCTGCGCCATCTGGAGAAGGACCTCGGTCCGGTGGCGCTCCCGCGCGTCCCGACCTCCCTGCAGCCGTTCACCGTCGCGGAGTACTTCCCGACGCAGGGCGTCACGCCCTACCACGACCCGCGCCAGCACGCGGTCTCCCTGGCCTACGTCGTCCCGGTCACCGGTGACTGCCGTCCCCGCCAGGACGCCCTCGACCTGGTCTGGTTCAGCCCGCAGGAGGCTCTCTCGCCGGCGGTGCAGAGCGAGATGCCGGGCGGGCACGGGGTGCTGCTGAAGCAGGCGCTGGCCCATGTGGGCTGCGTGGGCTGACCGGCACACCTGCCGCTCCCCGGGCCCCGGCGTCCCCCTCCTCAGAGCCTGTGCGGCAGGCTCTCAGGCCGGACCGCCCACCGCGCCGACGATCAGCGCTTCGAGCTGCTCGGCGACCTGGTCCAGGGGCTCCATGCTGCGCCTGGCGCGGCTCATGGCGATCGCGCCCTCGACGGAGGCCACGATCAGGGCCGCCAGCCCCGGCGCCCGCTCGGCGTCGGCGCCGTGTGTGCGCAGCGTCTCGGCGAGCAGCCGCTCCCAGTCCTGGAAGGCCTCGGCCGCGGCGGCGAGGGCCGGTGGCGTCTCGTCGGCCGGCGGTTCCTCGACGGAGACGGCCAGCACCGGGCAGCCCGCGCGGAAGTCGCTCTCCACGACGATGCCGCGCCACAGGGCCAGGAAGGCCCGCAGGCCGGCGACCGGGCCGGCGTCCAGTTGCCTGCGCAGGACGCCGGACACCGCCGCACCCGCGTACCGGACGGCCTCGGTGGCCAGCTGCTGCTTGCCCTCGGGGAAGTAGTGGTAGGTCGAGCCGAGCGGCGCCTTGGCGTGCTTGGCGACCTCGCGGATGCTGGCGGCTTTCAGGCCGCGCCTGCTGATCAGGTCGGCCGCCCCGGCCACGATGCGGTCACGTGACGGTGCCCCGGGCGCCGGCGCGCTGGATCTGGCCAAGACCGTAACTCCCCTCTGGCTATAACGCTCGTCATAGTCTAGCGTGACCTTCGCTTATAACGACTGTCATAAACGGTCTGCAGACGTGCAGACATGGCACGAGGGGAGACTTCGTCATGCCGATGATCCGGCTCACCGTCCCGGCAGGTGCGCTGACCGAGGAGGGCCGCAGGACCGTCCAGCGAGACCTGGCCGCCGTACTGCTGCGGTGGGAAGGGGCGCCCGACACGGCGTTCTTCCGCGCTCAGGCGTGGAGTTATCTCGTCGAGCTGCCGGAGGGGGCGCAGACCACCGCCGAGGACGACGCGCCCCGCTTCCTGGTCGAGGTGACGGTCCCGCAGGGCGCCGTGTCCGAGCGGCGCAAGGCCGGTCTGGTCGAGGACGCCACCAGGACCGTCCTCGACGCTGCCGGGCTGACCCGGGACGACGCCCTGCGGGTGTGGGTGCTGGTGCACGAGCAGGCCGACGGCACCTGGGGTGCGGGCGGGTCGGTCATCCGGTACGCGGACCTCGTGGCCCTGGCGAAGGGGCAGCGGGCCGATGCGTGAACTGACCTATGTGGCCCGGCACACCGTCGAGTGGCGTGAGGCGCCCGACCCGAAGCCGGCCTCGGACCAGGAGGCGATCGTGGCCCCGGTGGCCGCGACTTCCTGCGACGTCGACTCGGCGATCCTGGCCGGGCACGCCACGCGGCGGCAGCCGCATATCGAGCACAGCCTGGACCCACCCTTTCCTCTCGGCCACGAGTGCGTGGCCCGGGTCGTGGAGACCGGCGACTCCGTCACGACCGTGGCGCCGGGCGACCTGGTGGTGGTCCCGTGGTCCATCAACTGCGGTGCGTGCGACCGCTGTCGCGCCGGGCTGACCGCGCACTGCACGGCCGTACCGCACATGGCGATGTACGGCGCGCCGATCGGCGGCAGCTGGGGCGGGCTCTTCTCCGATCTGGTCCGGGTGCCGTGGGCCGGCGCCATGCTGGTGCCGCTGCCCGCCGATCTGGACCCGGTCGCCATGGCGTCGGCCAGCGACAACTGGTCGCTGTCCTGGCGTCTGGTCGCACCCCACCTCAGGCAGCGGCCGGGAGCGCGTGTCCTGGTCGTCGCCCGGGGCAGCATCGGCCTGTACGTGTGCGACATCGCCCGCGCGCTCGGTGCCTCCGAGGTGCTCTACGTCGACCCGGATCCCGCCCACCGCGAGATCGCCCGCGGCTTCGGCGCGGAGACCGCCGAGACGCTGGACCCCGTCCGGTCCGGGTTCGACATCGCCGTCGAGGCCACGGGGCGCGTCGACCAGCTCGCCCTGGCCGTCAAGTCCCTGGCCCCGGAGGGCATCTGCGAGTCCGCCGGCAACCACTTCCGGCCCGGCGAGCTGCCGCTGCTCGACATGTACCTCACCGGCGTCACCCTGCGGGTCGCCCGCGACAACGTCCGGGGCCACATCCCCGACGCCCTCGAACTGGCCCGCTCCGGCAACGTCGATCCCCGGCGGGTCGTCTCCCATGTCATCGACTGGGAGCAACTGCCCGACGCCCTGCCCGAGAAGCACCTCAAGCCCGTCTTCGTCCGTACGCACGGCTGACCGGAAACCCGATGAACGCACCACTCACCGAACGTCCGCCGGACGACCGCCGGGGAACTGGACCACGAAAGGCGAAGATCAGACAGTGCCCCCACACGGGCGCCCGCTTCAAGAGATCAGCCTGCTGATCCGGCCCGAGGACTGTCTGACGTACACGGCAGCCGACTGATCCGCACGGTCGGTGCAACTATGAAAAAATCTCATATAAAACCTCAAAGGAGGTTCGTTGTGAGCAGTCCCGGCGACCAGCCCGGCTACGGGAGCCTGCCGCTCGACCGGGGCGGCCAGGCCGAGGCCTTCGACGCCATCGGAGTCCGCTACGACGAGGCGTTTCCGCACAAGGAAGGGCAGGTGGCGTCGGCCGACTGGCTGATCAGGTCCTTGCCGGCCGGGGCCCGGGTGCTGGACCTGGGCTGCGGCACCGGGATCCCGACCGCGCTCCAGCTCGCGGAGGCGGGCCTGGAGGTCGTCGGTGTCGACCTGTCGGACGGGATGGTCGCGCTGGCCCGCAAGAACGTGCCCGCCGGGGTCTTCCACCGTACGGACATCGCCGATCTGCGGCCCGGCGGCCCGGTGGACCTCGGCCGCTTCGACGCGGTGGTGGCCTTCTTCTCCCTGCTCATGCTCCCGCGCGCCGAGATACCCCTCGCGCTGCGGACCGTCCAGCATCTGCTGGCTCCGGACGGCCTGTTCGCGCTGTCGATGGTGGAGGCCGATGTGGACGACTTCTCGATCCCGTTCATCGGCAGCACCATCCGCGTGTCCGGCTATCTGAGGGACGAGCTCCGCGAGGTCGTCGAGGCGGCGCACTTCGAGATCGTCGGGGAGACGTCGTACACATACGCCCCGTCGACCGTGGACGTCCCGCCCGAGGTGCAGATCTTCCTGCGCTGTGGCAGGCGTCCCTGACGACGCCCGATGCGGGCCCGCGCAGCCGGAAGGACAGGCGTGACGAAGGACCTCGGAGCCGATCGAGGCACCGGCGGGCAGACGGCCGGCGGTCACGGACCCGCCGCTCCGTCCGCCGAGGCGCGCGCACCGGCCGGGGAGATCCGGGCGTCGGACGCCGTCGAGCCGCAGACCGACCGGCTCCGCTACTTGGACGCGGCGACCCGGCAGATCGCCCGGGGCATGAACCTCGACGAGACACTGCGCGAACTGTGCCGGGCTGCCGTCCCGGCGTTCGCCGACATCGCGTTCGTCCATCTGTACGCCCCGCTTCCGGTGGGCGACGAGACCGCCGCCGCACCCCGGGTCCTCAAGCTGCACACCACGGACCGCGCGCCGCTGCGCCGGCCGACCGCACACCGGTCCGGACCACGCTCGCCCACCGCCGGCCCGGTCCGGGCGGCGGAAGTCGTACACCCGGCGGCCAACGGCCTGCTCACCAAGCTGCTCCGCGCCGGCCGCCCGGTGATCGCGGACACCCCGGACCTCGGCGCCGCGCTGTCCGAGCTGCTGGCGGCCGACTCCGCGTCCCGGGCCGGGGTGACCGGGCGCCGCCTGATCGTGGCTCCGCTGCACGGCCGCAACCAGGTCATGGGCAGCGTGGTCCTCATCCGCGAACCCGACCGGCCGGCGTTCACCGGGGACGATCTCCTCGTCGCCTCCCAGCTCGCCACGCACACCGCGCTCGGCATCGACAAGGCGGTGCTGTACGCCCGCGAGGCCTCCGTCGCCGACGCCCTGCAGCGCACGATGCTCCCGCAGTCGCTGCCCGAACCGGCCGGGGTCCTGCTGGCCAGCCGCTATCTGCCGTCCTCGCGGACCGCGCAGGTCGGCGGCGACTGGTACGACGCGATCCCGCTGCCCGGCAACCGCGTCGCCCTCGTCATCGGCGACGTGATGGGCCACTCCATGACCTCGGCCGCGATCATGGGGCAGCTGCGCACCATCGTGCAGACCCTGGCCGGGCTCGACCTGCCCCCGGACGAGATCCTGCACCACCTCGACGAACAGGCGGAACGCCTGGGCAGCGAGCACACGGCGACCTGTCTGTACGCCATGTACGACCCCGTACTGCACCGGCTGCTGGTGTCCAACGCGGGCCATCTGCCGCCTGTGCTGCTGCGTCCCGACGGCGGCGCCGAGGTGGTGGAGGTCCCGCCCGGGGCGCCGATCGGGGTGGGCGGCGGCGGGTTCGAGTCCACCGAGCTGCACGCACCGGCCGGGGCGACGCTGCTGCTGTACACCGACGGCCTGGTCGAGTCCCGTGAGTCGGACGTGCTGTCCGGGGTGGAGCGACTACGCGTACGACTCCAGGCAGCCGCCGCGCAAGCCACGCCCCCGGCGCTGGAGGTGCTCTGCGACCAGGCACTCGGCACGCTGGGCCCGGGAGACCGGGACGACGACGTCGCCCTCCTCGTCGCCCGCTTCCAGGGCATCCTGCCGGAGACCGTCGCGTACTGGTACATGGCCCCACGCCCCCAGACCGCACGCCAAGCCCGCCGGCTGACCCGCAGGACCCTGCACGACTGGGGCCTCGACGCCCTGGCGGAGTCCACCGAGCTCCTGGTCAGCGAGGTGGTCGCCAACGCCGTACGCTTCGCCTCCCGCCCGATCGTCCTGCGCCTCCTGTGCACCGACGTACTCCGCTGCGAGGTCGAGGACGACTCCCCGCTGGTCCCCAGAATGCGCCATGCCCGACTGAGCGACGAGGGCGGCCGGGGACTGTTCCTGGTCGACCAGCTGGCACGACGCTGGGGGGCGACGCGGGTGAGCACCGGGAAGGTGGTGTGGTTCGAGCAGCCGTTGCCGTCGGACGAGGGCCCCGGATGACGAGGACTCCGCACAAGCCGGAGGTAGGCGCAGGCGTAGGGGCAGGGGCAGGGGCAGGGGCAGGGGCAGGGGCAGGTCGCGGAGCCGTAGCGCTATCCCGGTGTGATCGTCACAGTCACCGTCCGATTCCTGGCGGCGCTCGTGTACGGCGCCTCCCGCTGGTCCGCGCTGGCCGTGGTGAACGCGGTCAGCGGCTTGTGGCCGGCGTCGCTCAGCTCGCGGGCCGCGATGAGGGCGCGCCAGAGGGAGAGGACGGAGCCACCGCTGGTCGGGGCGCCGGGGACGGTGGCCGCGTGGCCGTGGATCTCGACGCGTACCGTCCGCACGGCCAGACGCCCACCGAGGACGGCGAGACGGTCGGCGCCGGCCGGCGTCAGCTCGGCGCCCTCGGAGAAGAGGCCGTCCGTGAAGGCCACCTCCACGGAGGCGGCGTGGACCACCGGGTGCAGGCCCGGTGCCCGCAGCGCGAGGGCCAGGTCCGCCGCCGCCTCCGCTGCGCGCGCCGCCCCGCACGGTCCCGCTCCCGCGCCGGCTCAGCCCTGCGGTCGGCCTCCATCTGCCGGGCCCGTTGTTCCGTCAGCTCGGCCGGCGAGGGGCCCGGCCGCTCCGGCCCACCGTCCGTGCCGTCCGTGAGGGCGGCTGTGCCCGCCGTGAGCACGGCCACCGCACAGACCGCGGCGGCCAGGGCCGGACCGGCGCGGCGCCGAGCGAGCGCCGCCCGGGGGCCACGGCCGGCGAGCCGGTGGATCCCTGTGCGTGCTGCTGCCCGTGGCCGGGCACGTGCTGTCGCAAGGGCACACACCGCCTGCTGCCCGTGGCCGGGCACGTGCTGTCGCAAGGGCACACACCGCGCTGGGCGGTCGTGGCGACGACCGGCATCGTCGCCGTCCCTGGTGCCGCCGTCCTCAGCAGGCGACGGCTCACCGACACCCAGCTCCTCGTCGCCCTCGCGGCAGCGCAACTGGCCTACCACGCCGTCTGCTCGCTGCCCGGCGCCTGCGCCGCCGTCACCGCCCAGGGCGCCAGTCCCGGCGGACTGTCCTGGCTGGTCGAGCACGACACGGTGGCCGGCCCGCCGCCCGGCATGCCGCTCGCCGGGCACCTGGTCACCCTGCTGCTCTCGGCCCGGCTGCTCGGCATCACCGAAGGCCTGCTGTGGCAGCGCAGGCTCGTCGAGTTCCTGGACTTCGAGTGCGAGGGATGCGGCGCGTTCTACCCGGTCGTGGAGAAGCTGCGCGAGGAGTACGGCGACCGGGTCACCTTCGTCGCCCGCTGCTTCCCCATGCCCGGCCACCGCAACGGCGAACTCGCCGCCCGCACCGCCCAAGCCGCCGCCCGGCAGGGCAAGTTCGAGGAGATGTACAGCAAGCTCTTCACCACCCAGCAGGAGTGGGGGGAGGCACAGGAGTCGAAGCAGGACGTCTTGCGTGTCTACGCGAAGCAACTCGGCCTGGCCATGGCCGAGTTCGACACCGCCCTCGCCGACCTCGAAGTCGCCGAGCGTGTCCAGGACGACCAGCGCGACAGCCTCGGCCTCGGCGTCCAGGGCACCCCGACCTTCTTCGTCGACGGGGAGATGATCCGGACACCCGGCTCCTACGAGGCGTTCAGGAACCTCATCGACGCCCGGCTGGCCGACTGACCAGCACAACCGCGCCCCCGCTCCTGCCTTCCGTCGTGAACACCCCGCACTGCCTCGACGTATACGACAAGGTGGCGACCATGCCGGGTGATCGCGTGACGTCGTACGGCGGCCGGCGCGCGGGTGCGCGGCCGGGCCGTGCGGCGGCGTGCGTGCGGGCCGGGCTGTTCGCGCTCGTCGGCAGCACCCTTGCTGCGCTGGGGCACCATGCGGTCGCCGAGGGCGCTGTGCCGTGGCGGCTGGTGATCGTCTTCACGCTGGGGCAGTTCGCCCTGGTCCGGCCGGTCGCCCGCCGTCGCCTGTCCCTGCCCGCGGTCGTGACGTGCACGGTCGTCGCGCAAGCCGCCCTGCACCTGGCGCTGACCTCGGCCGGCAGCGCGCACCACCCCGACAGCGCTCACGCCGGACACACTGCCGAGGGGCACATCGCCCATCAGGCTCGCGGCGACGGGCATGCCTGGCATCACGCCTCGGCGGCCATGGCCGCCGCCCACCTGGCCGCCGCACTGGCGGCCGGCTGGCTGCTGCATCGCGCGGACGCGGCCGTGACGGCGGCGCTGGCTGCCGTCCGCACACTGCGCCGGGTCGCCGCGGTCGCCGCGACCCGGCTGGTTCCGCGACTTCGTACGGCCGAGGTCACCGCGCCGCCCATGGCGCGGCTGGTCGGCCGCTTCGAACTCCCGTCGGCGGCATGGACGTACACCCTGGAACACACGCTGGTGCGCAGGGGACCACCGGGACGCGCCCACGTCCCGCACCGTCCTCTCACCCGGGCCGCGGCTTCGGCCCGCCCGGCATCACCCGCAAGGAGTTCCCCATGCCCGCATACCACCGCGCCCTCTTCGCGCGCCGCGTCGCGATCAGCGGTGCCGCCGCGCTGACGGCCGTACTCGCCGTGGCCGGACCGGCTGCCGCTCACGCGGAGGTCGAGGCCGACACCCCGCAGGCCCTGGCCGAGAACGTCACTCTGAGCTTCGTCTCCGAGGCGGAGTCCGCCAAGGCAGGCTTCGCCGAACTGCGCGTCGTCCTGCCCGAGGGCATCGCGCCGACGGACGTCACTCTCGGAAAGTCCCCCAAGGGCTGGAAGCTGAAGGCCACCGACGACGGCTACACCCTAGGCGGCCCCGCCCTGAAGGCCGGGGTCGACGCCGAGTACTCGATCAAGGTCCGGCAGCTCCCCGACGCCAAGGAGATCGCGTTCAAGACGGTCGAGACCTACAGCGACGGCGAGGTCTCCCGCTGGATCGAACTGCCCCACGACGGTGCGGAGTCCGAACAGCCCGCTCCCTTGCTGGAGTTGAAGGCGGCGGCCCCGGGAGCCACCCCGGTCGGCGCCGACCCGACGGCGAGCGAGGAACCGAGCGCGAGCCCGTCGTCCGCCGCGCCGACCACTCCTGCAGCGACCCCGGCCAACGCCGACAAGGCAGCGGACGAGGACGACGGCTCTTCGACGGGGGCGGTCGTCGGGGGTGTCGTCGTGGCGCTGCTCGTCCTCGGCGGCAGCGCCTGGTGGCTCGTCAAACGCCGGTCGTCGGCGACCGACAGCTGAACCGTGAGTCATCCCCGGTGGGGCGGCGAGCCCACCGCCCGCCGCCCCACAGGCAGGCTCGCCGGGTGAAAGCCCACTTCGCGTCACCGGCGTACTGCGGCGCACACCGGCGCGAGACGGACAGGAATGCGCCCCCTCAGGCCGATTCACCACAGCCGGCCCACCGTAGGTGGCGTACGCCATGTTGGCTGATCCTTATCTTGCCCTTACGCTCTGGACGACAAGGACGACGGCACCACGGAAGTCCGGTGCAAACCCGGCACGGTCGCGCCACTGTGTGCCGCCCCTCCCTCGGGAGGTGGCGGTGAGTCAGACCCCATGCCGTCGTCGAGTGCAGCACACGAACCGGGACGCGTTGTTCCCGAGGAGGTCTCGCCATGGCGCAGTCCACTGCCGCCCCTGCCCCCAGCACCAAGGTCGCCGTCGCACCCCTGCCGCTCAAGGTCATAGTCCCGTGGGCGGTGTTCTTCGGCGTCCTGATGCTCGTCCTGCTGTACTTCGTCGGCGCCGAGCAGGGTGCCACCGCCGTCCTCTCGGGCGAGGAAGTCCACGAGTGGGTGCACGACGCACGCCACCTGCTCGGCTTCCCCTGCCACTGAGACGGGCGGCACACCATGAATTCCGCCATCGTGCGCGCCTTGTTGGTGCGCGGCATGCTCGCGGGCCTCGGCGCCGCGCTACCCGCCCTGATCTTCGCCTACCTGGTCGGTGAGGGACCGGTGGACGCGGCGATCGCGTTCGAGTCCGCCCACGCCGGCGGGCACGGAGAGGAGGAACTGGTCAGCCGTACGGTGCAGTCGACCGCCGGCCTGGCCACAGGCGTCCTGGTCTTCGGCGTGGCGATCGGGGGCATCGCCGCCCTCGCCTTCTGCTTCGCCCTGGGCCGTGTCGGCCGGTTCTCGGCCCGGGCCACCGCGGCCCTGACCGCGCTGGCCGCCTTCCTCCTCGTATACCTGGTGCCGATGCTGAAGTACCCGGCGAACCCGCCCGCGGTCGGCAACCCGGACACGATCGGCAAGCGCACCACACTGTTCTTCCTGATGATCGTGCTCACCGTACTGCTGGGCATCGCGGCCGTTCTGCTCGGCCGCCGGCTCGCCCCGCGGTGGGGCAACTGGAACGCCTCCGTCGCCGCCGGTGCGGCGTTCGTGGCGGCGGTGACGATCGCCGCGGTGATCCTGCCGTCCGGGGAGAACACGCCCCACGGCTTCCCCGCCAACGACCTGTGGGAGTTCCGGCTCGCGTCGATCGGCATGCAGGCGGTGCTGTGGGCGGGGTTCGGTCTGCTCTTCGGCCACCTGGCCGAGCGCGTCCTCGAACCGAGGACAGCGACAGCGACGCCGAGCCGGACGCCGACACCGGTCGCCTGACTCGCAGAGGCTCTGACGGGACCCGCCGGTGGCGCGACCGGCGGGTCTTGTCGTTTCCTGGACCTGACCGGCTCGTCTTGTCACGTTCCTGTTCCTGGCCGTCTGGTCCTGCCGCATTCCTGTTCCTGACCAGCTCGTCTTCTCACTTTCCTGTTCCTGACCGTCTGGTCCTGCCGCATTCCTGTTCCTGACCGGCGGCCGGATCGCGTGATCGCCGGGCGCCGTTGCGCGGCGGCCGCCCTCGCGCTCCCGACGGCGGCGCGGGCGCGCGTCACGGCCGTCGCGCGTCCTGCGCGGGGACGAGGTGGTGGGCGACGCTGCGCAGCTTCTCGCAGGTCTCCTCGTGTTCGCGCTCGGGCCGGGAGTGCCGTACGAGACCGGCGCCGGCTTGGAGCCAGCAGCGGCCGTCCTGCTGGAAGACGCTGCGCAGGACGAGCGCCGCGTCGAGGGCGCCGTGCGCGTCGCAGGTCAGGACCGCGCCCGCGTACAGGCCGCGGGGTCCGCCCTCGAAGCCGCGGATGAGGGGGTAGGCGTGGGCTTTGGGGATGCCGGTCGCCGTGACCGCGGGGAAGAGGGCGGCGAACGCCTGCCAGGGACCGCGGCCCGGCCGCAGCCGTCCGTTGACCCTGGAGGCCAGATGCTGCACGGTGCCCCGGTCCAGCACCGCCATGTACTCGCTGACCACGGTGTCGTCGCAGACCCGGGTCATCTCCTCCATGGCCAGCTTGACCGAGATGGCGTGCTCATGGATCTCCTTGGGGTCGCGGAGCAGGTCGGTCCGCAGCCGGGCGTCCGCGGTGGCGGTACCGGTACGGGCCCGGGTTCCGGCCAGGGGCCGGGTGGTGACCCGTCCGTCGGCGGTGACCTCGGCGACGGTCTCGGGGCTGAACCCGGCGGCCTGGACCCCGCCGAGATCGAGCAGGAAGGAGCGCGCCGGGGTGTTGGCCCGGCGCCCTGCGACATAGGTGGCGACCAGGTCCACCGCCACCGGCACCGGCACGCGCCGGGACAGGATCACCTTCTCCAGCGGGCCGGCGCCGCCCAGTTCCACCACGGCCGCGGCAACCGCCGCCCGGTAGTTGCCCGTGTCCTCCAGCGAGAAGGCGATCCGGTCCACGGGCGGCACGATGGTGCCTGTCGCGCGGACGAGCCGCTCCAGTTGTTCGAGGCGCTGTGCCGTGGTGGAGCGCAGCAGCACGCTCTCGCCGTCGGTGCGGACCTCGTCGGCCGGCACGATCAGATGCAGCAGAGGATCGGTGTCACCGGCGTCACCGGTGTCGACGCCCGCCAGCGCGGCCCCCAGCTCGAACGAGGCCCAGCCGTACGCCCGCCAGTCGGGCACCGTGACAGCCGCGAGGGCTTCCTCGACCCGGCCGAGGTCACATGCCGCCGGGCCGTCCAGCCGTACGGAGGCCAGGGCGCCGCCGGCCAGGGACCACTCGGTGCCGCTCTCGTACACCACGTAGGGACGGAACAGGTCGCTGCGAGCGAGCCGGGCCATCAGCAGCAGCGGCTCCTCGGTGGACGGCAGCCGCGTTTCCAGGTAGCGATCGCAGTGGACGGACCGGGTCATCGGGTGGCCTCCGTCGTCTCGGCGGGGCGCCGGCCCCGCACGCTGACCAGCGGATAGGAGTTGACGACGAAGGCGGGATCCGCCAACGCGGCGCGGAACCGGGCCAGTTCCCGGTCGGCGATCCCCGCCGCGGCCAAGCCGTCCTCGACCTGGTCGGCGTTGTGCCGGTGCAGTGCGATGCCGGCGCCGCCGCCCGGCCACGCCTCGGCGTACACGGTCGCGTCGAGGTCGGTCAGCCCGGCCGCCCGCATCGCGCCGAACACGCGGCGCCCCCACAGCGGATCGGCGCCCGCTTGCTCCAGCAGCCCCAGCAGGGTCGCGTGCACGCGCTCGAAGACCCGCGCCGTCTCCCCGTCGGGCGCGGCCAGGACGGGTGTCCAGCCGCAGTCGAACTCCTCCAGGACCAGCCATCCGCCCGGCCGCAGCGCCGACACCAGCCGCCGCAGCACGCTGAGCCGCTCGGGCAGGTGCAGCAGTACCAGCCGTGCGTGTACGAGGTCGTAGCCGCTGCCGGGCAGCGGGGCACGGACGATGTCGTGCCGCAGCAGGCGCACTTGGGGCGGGCGGGTCCGCGACGCCGCCCAGCGCGGCTCCAGATCGGTGACCGTGACCTCACCGTTCGGCCCGACCCGCGCGCCGAGCCAGTCCCCGAGCGAGCCGCTGCCGCCGCCGACCTCCAGACACCTCCATCCCGAAGCGACTCCGGTGAGCGCCAACTGACGTGTGGAGAAGGGGTCGTAGCACTCCTCCAGGACGGAGAAGCGGCCCGCCGTCTCGGCGGCGAGGTTGCTGAAGAGGTAGTGGGACACGTTCACCCCTCGCGAAGGAGGCATACAGCCATGAAACGGCGCCGGCACGACCGCGGAGAAGGTACAACGCAGGGCGGGACGAAGCTCGGACATGAGCCTGGTGGGACTCCGACGTTCCGCTTGCGAGACGTGTGCACGACATGCCCACAAGGAGCCCCCTGATCAGGTGACGGGACGGAACTCGGAACGCGAACAGAAGTCCGGCACCCCGACGGACGTTGCAACAGCGGCCACGACGACCGGGCGCATCGCCGAACTGGCCGCGACCATCGGCCGGACCCCCGACCTGCCGCCCAGACGCCCGCACGAACTCGGCGACGGACAGCTCCAACGCGCCTGCCTCGCCCGCATCGTCAGGTGGACAGGACTTGCCGCACGGGGCAGTTGAGGCGCCCATGGTGAGTTCTGCGTAACGAGCCGTTCACGACGGACGAGGCCCCCGGGAAACAAGCGCTTCCTACCGTGTCCCGCCATGGACTCGGAGTTGTATACGCAGCCCGGCGCGACTGCCCACCGATCGCTTCTGACGCCCAGCATCACCACCGCACCCCCACAGGAGGCGTGACATGAGCACCACCGAGTCACGCCTGACGGCGACGGACACGTCGAGCGACGGCACGGACCAGGCGGCCAAGGAAACCCTGGAGGACTACACCCTCCGCTTCGCGCCGCGCAGTTACCGCCGCTGGACCCCCATGGTCGTGGCCACCACGGCACTCGGCGGCATCGCCTACATGGCCGACTTCTCCATCGGCGCCGGCATCGGCCTGGCCCACGGCACCGGCAACGCGCTCGTGGCGATCGCGGTCGCCGCCGTCGTCATCTTCGTCACCGGTTTCCCCCTCGCCTACTACGGCGCCCGCTACAACATCGACCTGGACCTGATCACCCGCGGCTCCGGCTTCGGCTACTACGGCTCGGTCCTCACCAGCGTCATCTTCGCCAGCTTCACCTTCATCTTCTTCGCCCTCGAAGGCTCGATCATGGCCCAGGGCCTCAAGATCGGCCTCGGTCTGCCCCTGTGGCTGGGCTACCTGGTCTCCACGCTGATGGTGATCCCGCTGGTGATCTACGGCATGAAGGCGCTGAGCAAGCTCCAGGTGTGGACGACGCCGATCTGGCTGATCCTGATGGTCGCCCCGCTGGTCTACCTCATCGCCACCGACCCGGGCACCGTCGACCGTTTCCTCTCCTACGCCGGCACCGACGGCGAGGGCGGCGTCAACACCGCCTCCGTGCTGCTCGGCGCGGGCGTCTGTCTGTCCCTGATAGCCCAGATCGGTGAGCAGATCGACTATCTGCGCTTCATGCCGCCCAAGACCGAGGCGAACAAGCGCAGCTGGTGGACCGCGGTCGTCATGGCGGGTCCCGGCTGGGTCGTGCTCGGCGCGCTCAAGCAGGCCATCGGCGTCTTCCTCGCCGTCTACATCCTCGCCAAGGTCGGCCCGACGGCCGCGCCCGAGCCGATCCAGCAGTTCCGCGGCGCCTTCGACGCGATGATGCCGTCCTGGATGGTGATCCCGCTGGCCGTGGCCCTGGTGGTCATCAGCCAGATCAAGATCAACGTGACCAATGCCTACTCGGGCTCTCTCGCCTGGACCAACTCCTTCACCCGGGTCACCCGGCGCTACCCGGGCCGCATGGTCTTCGTCCTGGTCAACCTCGGCTTCGCTCTGGCGCTGATGGAAGCCGACATGTTCAGCTTCCTCAACAGCATCCTGGGCTTCTACTCGAACTGCGCCATCGCCTGGGTCGTCACCGTCGCCACGGACATCGGCATCAACAAGTACCTGCTGAAACTGTCCCCGCTCCAGCCCGAGTTCCGCCGGGGCATGCTCTACGCGGTCAACCCCGTGGGCGTCGTGGCCTTCGTCGCCGCCTCCGGCCTCTCCATCGCCATGTACTTCCACGCCCTCGGCGACACCCTCCAGCCGTACTCCCCCGTCGCCGCGGCCGTCATCGCCTTCGTGCTCACCCCGCTGATGGCGATGGTCACCAAAGGCAAGTACTACCTTCGCCGCACCGACGACGGCATCGACGAGCCCCTGCTGGACGCCGACGGCAACCCGAGCGCGACGACGCACGACTGCCACGTCTGCCACCAGCCCTACGAGCGCCCCGACCTGGCCGCCTGCCAGACCCACGACGCCGTCGTCTGCTCGCTGTGCCTGAGCACCGACAAGATCGGCGACCACGTGCTGCCGGCGACCGCCTGACCGAGAACGACCGAAGGGCCGTTTCAGATTCTCTCTGAAACGGCCCTTGACCTGCGACTTCGTAAAGTCGGGACGACAGGATTTGAACCTGCGACCCCTTGACCCCCAGTCAAGTGCGCTACCAAGCTGCGCCACGTCCCGATGCCCGTCTGACCTGGGGTTTCCCCCGGCCGAACGTGCAGGGAAACAATACCGCACTCGGGTCGGTGGTCGCGCACTCCTTTACGCGCCGCGGGTGGGTCACTCCCCGGTCGGCAGACCCAACTCGGGATAGGCGTCCAGCAGGCGGGGCGGGGCCGCCTGGCGCCAGGAGTCGGCGAGGATGTCGCGCAGTTCGGCCTCGTCCTCCAGGGCGGTGAGCCGGACCCGCACCCAGGCGAACTGCGCCTCGTGGTCGGCGATCCAGAACTTCTCCGGCTCGGCCAGGACCAGTTCGTCGCGCTCCTCCTTGGGGCAGCGCACCGCGATGGAGGTCTCCTCCTCGGGCAGCGTGGCGAACATCTTGCCCGCGACCCGGAACGTGGGCATGCTCCAGGCGATCTTCTCCGTCGTGTCGGGCAGAGAGAGGGCGATACGGCGTACGTCTTCGGCATCCTGCATGCAACGCACCGTAGCGGCTGCCACTGACAAGCACCTGGTGAGAGCCGTTACACCCATGTCCGCACAGGAGTTGGCCCGACGTACTTGTAGTAGATCGTCGTCGGCCGCAGCACTCCGGCCGGGCTCGCCGCGAAGTCGGGGATCATCCCGGCCCGCGTCCAGCCGGCCGAACCGTACAGCCGCTCGGCGAGGCTGTCGGTCTCGGTGTCCAGGTGCAGGAGGGTGACTCCCGCGCCGATCGCCGCCTCCTCCGCGGTCGTGAGCAGTCTGCGGCCGAGGCCCAGGCCCCGCGCCTCCCGGTGCACCATCAGCTTGACCAGTTCGGCCCGGTGGCGGCTGTTCGGCTTGTCGGGGAAGGCCAGGCTGACCGTGCCGAGCGCCCGCTTCCCGTCATGGGCCGCCCACACCATCAGTCGCCCGGCGGCGACACCGGCGGCGCGCTCCGCCCACCAGGCGGTGGCCGCCGCATGATCGAGGGACGCGAGGAATCCGACGGAGGCGCCGCCCTCCACGGTGTCCACCAGGAGGTCCGCCAACTCCCCTGCCTGAGCCAGCAGTTGGGCCTCGTCCAGACGCGTCACGATCACGGCAGCACCACCGTCAGCACATAGCGCACCGGCCCGGGCCCCGCACACCGGAACCGTGTCGGCCCCCACACCCGCATCCGCAGACAGTCCCCGGCACCGAGATGGTGCTCGACCTCCTGCACCGTCACGTCAAGCTCTCCTTCCAGCACCCAGATGTGCTGCTCCAGGCCCGCTACGGGCGGCCGGTCGTAGGCGATGTCGGCGCCTGCCGTGAGCCGCCCCTCGACGATCTCTCCGCGGAGCCCGGCATGCGGCGGCGACACGGACCGTCGTACGAAACCGGCAGAACGGTCCTCCCACACCGGCTGCTCGGCCGACCGCACCAGCAGCGCAGGCTCGGACTCGACCTCGCTGAGCAGCTGGGACATGGTCCGGCCGTAGACGTGGCACAGGCGGTTCAGCAGTGAGGCGGTGGGGCTGATCTCCGCGCGCTCGGCGCGGGACAGGGTCGAACGGCTCACACCGCTGCGGTCCGCCAGCTCGCCGAGGGACCAGCCGCGTTCGGCCCGCAGCTCGGCCAGACGGATGCCGAGACGGGAGTCGACCGGGTCCGGTACCGCCGGATCACCCGAGCTCCTCTGTTTCATATCCGGGACGCTATCCCATATATGAAACGGAAATGTTACGGGCGGCTCACTCCCCCGCAGCCTCCCCGAGTGCCGTCAGCACCGGCTTGATCAGCGGATGCTCCTCGGCGCCCCTGCGGACGGCCGCGAAGACCCGGCGTGTGGGCGCCACCCCGTCCACGGGCCGCACGACGACCCCCGTGAGATCCATGCCGCGCAGCGCCGAGCGCGGCACGAGGGCGACCCCGGTGTCGGCCGAGGCGAGGGCGACGACCGCGCGGAAGTCGTCCGAGGAGTGTTCGAGGCGAGGCTGGAAGCCGGCGTTCTCGCAGGCCAGGACGACCACCTCGTGGCAGGGGTTGCCGGGGTACGGGCCGATCCACGGATCCTTGGCCAGGTCGGCGAGGGGGATCTCGGCGGCGCCGGCCAGCCGGTGGGCGACCGGGACGACCGCGTCGAACGGCTCGGCGTACAGCGGTACGTGGGTCAGGCGAGGGTCGTCGGCGGGCGGCGCCCCGCGGTACTCGACGGCGACTGCCACATCCACCTGCCGGTCCAGCACCATCGGCAGGCTCGCATCGCCCTCCGCATCCTGGACCCGGATGCGGATGCCCGGCGCCGACAGGGCGAGGCGGGCCACCGCCGGGGCGACGACCTGGGCGATGCCGGTCGCGAAGGAGGCGACCGTGACCGTGCCGGCCGCGCCGGAACTGTATGCCGCGAGCTCGGCCTCCGCCCGCTCCAGCTGGGCCAGGACCGCGTTGGTGTGGCCGAGCAGGATCTCGCCGGCCGGGGTCAGCCGTACGCCCTTGGCGCTGCGCTCGACCAGCCGGTGCCCGGTCTCCTGCTCCAGCGCGGCGAGCTGCTGGGAGACCGCCGACGGGGTCAGATAGAGCGCGGCGGCAGCCGCCGTCACCGTGCGATGGTCGGCCACCGCACGGAGGATGTGGAGCCGCCGCGCTTCGATCATGAGATCGATTGTCTCAAATGCCCCCGTGTGGTCGGGGTCAGCCCTCCAGCTCCGCCCGCGCCGCCACGAAGGCGTCCACGGCACGGTTGACGTCGTCCGTGGAGTGCGCGGCGGACAGCTGGACGCGGATCCGGGCCTGCCCCTGCGGCACCACCGGGTACGAGAAGCCGATCACGTACACGCCTCGCTCCAGCAGCAGCTCCGACAACCGGCCGGCCTTCGCCGCGTCGCCGATCATCACGGGCGCGATGGCGTGCTCGCCGGGGAGGATCTCGAAGCCCTCCTCGGTCATCCGACGACGGAACAGCGCCGTGTTCTCGGCCAGCCGCACCCGCAGGTCGTCGGCCGACTCCAGCAGGTCGATGACCTTGAGGGAGGCCGCCGCGATCACCGGGGCCAGGGTGTTCGAGAAGAGATACGGCCGCGAGCGCTGGCGCAGCAGGGCGACGATCTCGGCGCGGGCCGCCACATATCCGCCGGAGGCACCGCCGAGGGCCTTCCCGAGGGTGCCGGTGATGATGTCGACGCGGTCCATGACGCCGTGCAGCTCCGGGGTGCCCCGGCCGCCGGGACCGACGAAGCCGACGGCGTGCGAATCGTCGACCATGACCATGGCGTCGTAGCGGTCGGCGAGGTCGCAGATCTCACGCAGCGGGGCCACATAGCCGTCCATGGAGAAGACGCCGTCGGTGACGATCAGCTTGCGCCGCGCGCTGGCGGCCTCCTTCAACTGCCGTTCCAGGTCGGCCATGTCGCGGTTGGCGTAGCGGAGGCGGCGGGCCTTGGACAGGCGGATGCCGTCGATGATCGACGCGTGGTTGAGGGCGTCGGAGATCACCGCGTCCTCCGGGCCGAGCAGGGTCTCGAAGACACCGCCGTTGGCGTCGAAGCAGGAGGAGTAGAGGATCGTGTCCTCCTGGCCGAGGAACGCCGACAGGCGGGCCTCCAGCTCCTTGTGCACCTCCTGCGTGCCGCAGATGAAGCGGACGGACGCCATGCCGTAGCCCCAGCGGTCCAGGGCCTCGTGGGCGGCGGCGACGACCTCCGGGTGGTCGGCGAGGCCGAGGTAGTTGTTCGCGCAGAAGTTGAGGACCTCGCCGGGGCGGCCGCCCGCGCTGACGTTGACGGTCGCGGACTGCGGGGTGTCGATCACGCGCTCGGGCTTGTGCAGGCCGGCGGCGCGGATCTCGTCGAGGGTGGTGCGCAGGTCGTCGCGCACGGAGTCGAACATCTCAAAGCTCCCAGGGATGCAGAGGACTTACGCGGTGAGTCGCACGATGGGTGACGCGACGCTACGCGGTGTTACGCGGTCCAGTCGAGGATGACCTTGCCGCCGCGGCCGCTCGCCGCGTCGGCGAACGCCGCCTCGAAGTCGCGGTACCCGTACCGGCCGGTGATCACGGGCGCGAGGTCGAGGCCGCCTTCCAGCAGCACGGACATGGCGTACCAGGTCTCGAACATCTCGCGGCCGTAGATGCCCTTGACGGTGATCATCGAGGTGACGATCCGGGCCCAGTCGACGGGGAACTCCTGGGCGGGCAGGCCGAGCATGGCGATACGGCCGCCGTGCGTCATGTTGGCGATCATGTCGCGCATGGCCTCGGGGCGGCCGGACATCTCCAGGCCGATGTCGAAGCCCTCGCGCAGGCCCAGTTCGCGCTGTCCGTCGGCGATGCTCGCCCGCGACACGTTCAGTGCGAGGCTCACGCCCACCTTGCGGGCCAGGTCCAGCCGCTCTTCGCTCACATCGGTGATCACGACGTTGCGGGCCCCCGCGTGCCGGGCCACGGCCGCAGCCATCAGGCCGATCGGACCGGCGCCGGTGATCAGGACGTCCTCGCCGACCAGCGGGAACGACAGTGCGGTGTGCACGGCGTTGCCGAACGGGTCGAAGATCGCGGCGACGTCCAGGTCGACGGGCACACGGTGCACCCACACATTGCCGGCGGGCAGGGCGACGTACTCGGCGAAGGCCCCGTCGCGTCCGACGCCGAGGCCGACGGTGGCACGGCACAGATGACGCCGTCCGGCCAGACAGTTGCGGCACTTGCCGCACACCAGATGGCCCTCGCCGCTGACCCGGTCGCCGGGGTTGATGTCGGTGACGTCCCGGCCGGTCTCCACGACCTCGCCGACGAACTCGTGGCCGACCACGAGCGGGGTACGGATCGCCTGCTGCGCCCAGCCGTCCCAGGACCGGATGTGCAGATCGGTGCCGCAGATGCCGGTGCGCAGCACCTTGATCAGTACGTCGCCGGGTCCGACGGCCGGTTCCGGGACGTCCGCGAGCCAGAGCCCGGGCTCCGCCTTCTCCTTGACCAGCGCCTTCAACGCTACGGCTCCTGAGGGTGAGTCCCGGCCGCGGGCATGCCTGAGCGGCCCGGGGTCGGGGAGAGGGGTGGAATCGCACTGCAATCTGCCGTACGGCGGCGCCCCGGTCCATCGAGGTTTTCTTAAGCGGCGCCACAGCTTTCCTTCACGCCCTCCGCACGCGCCCCGTCACTCCCGCCGGTCACCCTCGAAATACGCGATCAGCTCCGGCTCCAGAGATGCCGCTTCCCCTACGGCACCTCCCGCGCGCAGGTCCTCGCAGGCGAGGTCGGCGTGGGGGTGCGGTGTCTCGGAAGCCGTGGCCGGGGCGGTTCGCGGTGTGGGCGAGGGAGCCGCGCAGACCGAAGCCGAGGACGCCGAGACGCGGGTCGGTGATCAGGCCCCTTTTCCCGGGAGGTCCGGGAGAGTCCGAGGGCCGCGCCCCTCCTGCGGCTGCTCTCCCTTCTGCGCCCCGCAACGATCCCCGCCAACTCACCTGTCATGTATGGAACTTGATGCTCACAGCGGCAGCCCGTCCATCGCCCGCCGCTCCAGCCGCACCACCAGTTCCGCCGCCGACGCCTTGATGGTCTCCAGCCCGGCCCTCCCCCACGGCCGGGGCTCCACATCGACGACGGACACGGTGCCCAGCGCCATCCCCGTGGAGTCGATGAGCGGGGCGCCCAGATAGGAGCGGATACCGAACTCGTCGACGATCGGGTTCCCCGCGAACCGCGGATAGTCGCGCACGTCCTCCAGCACCAGCGCCTTGTGTCGGACGACCACATGGGGGCAGAACCCATGGTCGCGCTCCATATGTCGGCCCAGCTCCGGCTTGGTTTCGTCGGTCCGCTCCAGCGTCACGGCGCGCCGCACATGCAGGCCGGCGAAGAACTGCCGGTTCTCACCGATGAAGTTGACCATCGCGTACGGCGATCCGGTGAGCCCGGCCAGATGGTCCGCGAAGACGTCCAGGGCCGGGTCGGGGTTCTCCCCCAGACCCAGACTGAGCAGTCGCCGTGCGCGGGCGGGGGCCTCCTTGTCCTCGGGGGTGAGCAGCAGACGAGCGACCGGGCGGGGTGGGCCGTAGCTCATGGGCGGATTCCGTCACTGTGGGCGTGGATCATATGCGGCTCCGTCCTGGGGTGTGCGGGTGTCACATGTGGGCGCCGTGGCTGGGCGCGGGTGCCGGGGTGTGGGCGATCAGATGCCGTACGAGGGTGAGCAGGGTCTGTACACCGGAGCTGGAGATCCGGGCGTCGCAGCGGACGATGGGGATCTCCGGGTCCAGGTCGATGGCGGCACGGACCTCCTCGGGGTCGTACCGGTAGGCGCCGTCGAACTCGTTGATCGCGACGATGAAGCCGAGGCCGCGCTGCTCGAAGAAGTCGACGGCGGCGAAGCAGTCCTCCAGCCGCCGGGTGTCGGCGAGGATGACCGCGCCGAGCGCACCCTCGGAGAGCTCGTCCCACATGAACCAGAACCGTTCCTGTCCGGGCGTGCCGAACAGGTACAGGACATGTTCCGGATCGAGCGTGATGCGGCCGAAGTCCATGGCCACTGTCGTCTCGATCTTGTTCTCGACTCCTTCGAGGCTGTCGGTCGCTGCGCTGACCGTGGTGAGCAGTTCCTCCGTACTGAGCGGCGCGATCTCGCTCACCGCGCCGACGAAGGTCGTCTTGCCGACCCCGAACCCTCCCGCCACCAAGATCTTCAGTGCGGTGGGGAAGGGGTCAGAGCTGTCGTCGTAGTCCATCGAGCACTGCCTCCAGAAGAGCCCGGTCAGTCGGGTTGTGGTGGAACTCGGGGGGCTTGGTGGTGAGCGCCCCGCCGTCGACGAGGTCCGACAGCAGCACCTTGGTGACCGCCGCCGGCAGCTTCAGGTGGGCGGCGACCTCGGCGACCGAGACGGGGGCGCGGCACAGGTCGAGTGCCTGCTCGTGCTCGGGGCCGAGGTAGCCGAGGGGGGTCGCCCCGGTGGCCATCACCTGCGACATCAGGTCGAGCGCGATGGTGGGCCTGGTACGGCCGTTGCTGACCGTGAAAGGGCGCACCAGCCGTCCGGCCGCGTCATCGAGCCAGGGCCCGTCGCCGGCCGCCGTCACGTTCAAGGCCTCATCGCCGAGGGTTCGACGGAGTGCTGACGGGGAGCGGTTACCAGGTACGGGCGGACGCTCTTGACCAGCATCGCCATCTCGTAGCCGAGCACGGCCGCGTCGGCCTCGCGGCCGGCCAGCACGGCGAGACAGGTGCCGGACCCTGCCGTGGTCACGAACAGGAGTGTCGAGTCGAGCTCGACGACGACCTGCCGCACGTCCCCGCCGTCGCCGAAGCGGACTCCGGCGCTGCGGCCGAGGGAGTACAGGCCGGAGGCCAGGGCGGCCATGTGGTCGGCGCTGTCCGGGTCGAGGCCGTGAACCGACTTCACGAGCCCGTCGCAGGAGAGGAGTACCGCACTGGTCGTGTGCGGTACGCGCTGCACGAGGCCGCTCATCAGCCAGTCGAGATCGGAGACATGAGCGGTCGGCGCTTCGCTCGCCATGATGGATCGACTCCTTGAGGTACGAATGTCTGCGGGAGCGCTGGAGACGGGGGTGGCGTTCCAGGCGGACTTCGAGCTGGTCAGGGGCGTGGTCATCCGGCTGGTGCGCTCCCGTCGTGCCGGGTGGTGTGGTCGGTGCCGTACCCGGACCCACCGTCCCGCCCACCGCGCACATCACGGGACGGGGACGCGGGCCCGGGGTGCGTCTCGGTCATGTGGGCCCGGTCCATGGACGGAACGTCCATGGACTGCCGGGTGGTCATGGGGGTCACGTCTGTGTGGAGTGCATCCGTGTGGAGCGCATCCAGGGAGGTCGGGTGCAGACGTGGGGGGTGCGGGCGCCCTGTGTCGAAGTTCGTCGGCTCCAGCCGGATCGACGCCGGGCGCATGGACTCCAGGAGGGTGGGCTCGGGGGGTGTGGGGGCCGCCGAGCGGGTCGGGTCCGGGGTGGGTGACGTGGTGTCGGAGGTCGGGTGGAGTGAGTGGGGGTAAAGGGGCGTGGTCGGGTGCGTGGTGCTGGTCGGGGTGGCGGGGGTGTGGGCCGAGTCCAGGTGGCCCAAGTCCGTGTGGCTCATGTCCATGTGCCCGGCGTCCATGTGGCCCAAGTCCTGGCGGCTCCACCCCAAATGGGCGGACGTTGTGTGGCCCGAGGACATGTGGCCTGACGCCATATGTCCCGACACCGCCTGTGTCGCCCGGCCCGATGTGGTGTGCGGGGCGTCCATGTGGCCTGCACCCATGTGCCTCGCATCCATGTGCCCGCCCCCAGAGGGGTCGCCGCCCATGTGCTCGCCATCCATGGATCCGGAATCCATGTGCCGGGAATCCACGTGTCCGGCGTCCATGCGTCCGGCGTCCAGGTGGCCGACGTCGAAACGCCCGCCCCCCACATGGCCGGTATCCAGGTGCGTCGCATCCATGTGCGCCGCCTCCGCATGCGCCGCCTCCGCATGCGCCGCCTCCATGTGCTGCTGCGTCTCGGCGAGCCCAATACCCCGCTGGAAGGCAGCCATCAGCCCCGGGTCATGTCCAGCGATGACTTCGGATTCCTGACGCGGTGCGGGACCGTCACGGAGTTGGGGCGCGATGTGTTCCTGGGCGCGGCGTCGCGGCAGTTGAGGCTTGCCCATGGTGCCGCGTACGGAACTGGTACGCGGAGTGGGCGGTGCGACGGTGTTCTCCGCGACGATCCGACGCTCGCCGGGTTTGATGCCGGGCACGGCCTCCGCCGGATTGGCCCGCTCCTCGCTGGTACCACGCACGGGCAGCGGTGCCGGTCCGTCGCCGTTCGCCCGCGGGGCCGTACCCCTCACGCCGGTCGGCGGCTGCTGCTGCCGACGCGATGTCCCGGGCGACTCCTCGGCCGGACCGCGCTGCCCGCCCGCCGATGCGGCCGACGGGGGCTGCCGGTGCTGCTGCGGCGGAACCGTCGTCTGCTGCGGACGTGCCTGCGACGGGGAGTGCGACGGCACGGATGCCCCCGCCGCCCCATGCATCGGCGTCTGCGCCTGTGTTTGCGTCTGTCCCTGTGCCTGTCCCTGTGCTCCCTGCGATCCCGATGTCCGCCCCGCTCCTCCGCGATCCCCCGGCTCCGTGCCCAACAAGCCCTGCGGCACGACGAGTACGGCCTGGACACCGCCGTAGATGTTGGTCTGGAGGCGCACATGGATGCCGTGCCGCTTGGCGAGCTGGGACACGACGAACAGCCCGATGCGCCCGTCCGCCAGCAGGCTGGCGACGTTGACCTGGTCGGGGTCGGCGAGCAGGGCGTTCATACGGTTCTGCTCGGCGACGGGCATGCCGAGGCCGCGGTCCTCGACCTCGACGGCGAGCCCCGAGGTCACGAGGTTGGCGCGAAGGAGCACTTGGGTGTGCGGGGCGGAGAACACCGTGGCGTTCTCGACGAGTTCGGCCAGCAGGTGGATGACGTCGGCGACGGCGTGCCCGCGCAGGGTGCCGTCGATCGGGGGGACGAGCTTGACCCGCGAGTACTGCTCGACCTCCGCGATCGCCGAGCGCAGCACCTCGGTCATGGAGACCGGGTTGCTCCACTGCCGGCGGGAGACGGCGCCGCCGAGCACGGCGAGGTTCTCGGCGTGGCGTCGGATGCGGGTGGCGAGGTGGTCCACATGGAAGAGGCCCTTGAGCAGGTCGGGGTCCTCGATCTCGTTCTCCAGCTCGTCGAGGATCGAGATCTCGCGGTGCACGAGTGACTGGAGGCGTCGGGCGAGGTTGACGAAGACTTCCAGCTTCTGTTCGCTGCCCGCCTGGCTGGAGAGCTGGGAGGCCTGGACCACGGCGGTGACGGCACCGTCGTGGGCACGGGCGAGATCGGCGGCGAGGAGTTCGAAGTCGTCGGCACCCTCGGGCGCACCGCTGCGCGACTTGCGCTTCGGCGGGCCGTCGCCGCGCCGCAGCGTCTCGACGAGGGCCCGCAGATCGGCCTCGCCGCGTGCGCTGCTGCGGCGTAGTGCGCCGATGCGGTCGCTCACGGACCTGGCGGTGCGGTTGGCGGCCACCGCGGCGATCGTGATGCCGGCCAGGGTCACCGAGACCGCACCGGTGAGCACGGCCCACAGGGTGAGGCTCGGCCGTGCTCCGGTGGTGCGCACGACGAACAGGACGGCCGCGCAGGCGCTGAGAGCCACCGCGATGGGCGGCAGTACGGCCAGACGCAGCAGTTGGGGCCGTATATGGGTCTCGGGCAGCGCGGGCGCGGTGCGGGTGGCCGGGCGCCCGTGCCGCCCGCCCTCACGGCGGTCTGCGCGTGCGGCCGGGGCGCGGAGTTGAGACATCGGAGTCCTCGTACTGGTCCGTCGGTCGGGGCCTTGGGGCGTGCGCGCGGTCTGCGCGACCCGGGGCATGCGCCATCGCGATGTCGGTCGACAGAACCGACGAAATTCGGCTCCGTGTCGCCCGACGGACACTCACAGTAGTCGCCTCCGCATCATGTGCGGTGGGCAGTTGACAAAGTCCCGCAGGCAGGGTCCCGCTCTGGTATGAGCTCTCGTACGACAGACCGATAACCGGCCCTGCCGTTCGCCCGCATGGAGCGCTCGAACGATCAGACCTGGTCAGAAGTGGTCACGAAGAAAAGTCGGGGGTGGGGCACGTCATGTGCCCCACCCCTCGTGGACTTCCCGTTTCCGCGCTCGCCGAGGCCCCGGCCGGGACGGTTCGGCGCCGCGCACTCCCGGTTCCGCGCCCCCGGCACATCACGGGCCGTATCGGCGCACGCAGCACAGCATGCGCCCTGCCGCGCTCCCACACGCCCGGCGCGAACCGACCAACAGGGGCGCGCAGTGGATCCCTGCTACACAGCCGCCGCGCTCTCCGGCCCCGAGGGGACCGGCGGCCACGCCGGCCACCCCTCGGCGGGCGCCTCGGCCACGTCACGCCACCACGGCGTCACCTGGGTCAGGGAGGCCGGCTCGAAGGGCTCGCCGCAGCGGGGGGCGGCCAGCGTCACCCCGGCCTTGTGCGTGGCCCGCATCATCCACTCCCCGGGCTCCGCCCACGGATGCGGCGCCAGATTGAAGGTGGCCCAGTGGATCGGCAGCAGGGCGCCCACGGTCGGATCGCCGCCCTGCAGATCCAGATGGGCCCGGACGCCCTCGTCCGGCGTCATGTGGATGTCGGGCCAGAAGTCCGAGTAGGCGCCGACCTGGATCATCGTGGCGTCGAACGGCCCGTGATCGGCGCCGATGTCCTTGAAGCCCTCGAAGTAGCCGGTGTCACCACTGTGGTAGATCCGGTGCTCGTCCGACGCGACGACCCAGGACGCCCAGAGGGTGTGCTGGGTGTTGCGCAGGCCGCGGCCGCAGAAGTGGCGGGCCGGAGTGGCGGTCAGGGTGAGTCCGCCGACCTTCGTCGCCTCGTGCCAGTCCAGCTCGCGCAGCCGGTCGGCGGAGACACCCCAGTGTTCGAGATGGGCGCCGACACCGAGCGGTACGGCGAAGATCGTGTCCGTGCCGGCCAGCGCCTTGATCGTGGGCATGTCGAGGTGGTCGTAGTGGTCGTGCGAGATGACGACGACGTCGACCGGGCCGAGCGCGGCGAGCGGCAGCGGCACGGGGTGCAGCCGCTTGGGCCCGGCGAAGGGGAACGGGGAGCAGCGGTCGCCCCACACGGGGTCGAACAGCACCCGGTGGCCGTCGATCTCCGCAAGGATGCTGGAGTGCCCCATCCAGGTCAGGCGCAGTCCGCCGGCGGGCGGCTTGGCCAGGTCGGCGTAGGTGGTGGGATGCACCGGCACGGTGCCCTTGGGGGCACGGCGGGGCCGGGTGTCCTTGTCGAAGAAGACCTTGGCGAACTCCAGCATCGACCCGGACGGACGGGTCCGGGCGGTGCCCCCGGGGTTCTGGAAGATGCCGTCCTTGAAGTGCGGCGATCTGCGGATGCGCGCCATGCGCTCACCGCTCGGATCCACGCCGAAGGCCTCGGGCCGCAGGGCGCTCAGCCCGGAGCTCGGGAAACGGAAACCGGCCACGGTACCTCCAGGTGGAGTCGGTGAGGTCTTCCATTATGGTCGGCCCCTCCGACAACCCCGGGCGGCCCCTTGTGGATCGCCACTCGGCTGAACATTCATTCAGCACGTTGACATGTCCCCGCCCTCCCTCTGATACTGACCCATCGTTCAGTAACCGCGCGCGGCACGCGGCCCCCACACCCCCGTCGGAGACCCCCATGACCACCCCGTTCCTGTCGCTCACCTGGAGCGATCACGTCACCGGCCGCCAGGGCTTCCTGGTCGTGGACCGGCTGGTACGCGGCGTGTCGAGCGGTGGGCTGCGGATGCGGCCGGGCTGCACGCTGGAGGAGGTCGCCGGACTCGCCCGCGGCATGAGCATGAAGGAAGCGCTGCACTACGAGCCCGAGGCCCGCTACGTCCCCCTGGGCGGCGCCAAGGGCGGCATCGACTGCGATCCCCGGGACCCGGAGGCGTACGGGCTCCTGGTGCGCTACCTGCGGACCATGCGGCCGTACATCGAGAACTTCTGGACCACGGGCGAGGACCTCGGTCTCACCCAGGACGTGGTGGAACGCGCGGCCGCCGAGGCGGGGCTCGTCTCGTCCGTCCAGGCCGTGTATCCGCTGCTCGACGACGAGGCCGACGCCCGGCGGCGGCTCGCGGACGCGTTCGCCGTCGAGGTCGACGGGATCGGGCTGGACGAACTGGTCGGCGGCTGCGGGGTCGCCGAGTCGGTGCTCACGGCCCTGGACCGGGCCGGTGTGCCGTACTGGAGGACCCGGGTCGCCGTGCAGGGACTCGGGACCATGGGCGGCGCCACGGCGCGCTTCCTCACGCGCGCGGGGCTCACGGTCGTGGCCGTCGCCGACATCAAGGGCACGATCGCCAACCCGGCCGGCCTCGACGTCGAGAGCCTACTGGCGGCACGGGACGCGTACGGCACCGTCGACCGTGCCGCACTGCGCCCCGGCGACCGTGAGCTGCCGGGCGACGCCTGGCTGGCGGCCGAGGCGGAGGTGCTGGTGCCGGCGGCCGTGTCGTACACCATCGACGCCGCGAACCAGGAGCGGATCACCGCCCGTTGGATCGCCGAGGCGGCCAACATGCCCGTACGGCCAGAGGCCGAGGAACTGCTGGCCGCGCGGGGCGTCACGGTGCTGCCGGACGTCGTGGTCAACTCGGCCACGAACGCCTGGTGGTGGTGGACGCTGTTCGGCGACATCGGCGCGGACGCGGATCAGGCCTTCGCCCACACCCGGCGCTCGATGCGTGCCCTGATGGACCTCGCGCTGGCCCGCGCCGAGGCCGACGGGACGACGCCCCGGGCCGCCGCGCACGCCATCGCGGCTGACCGGCTACCGGTGATCGCCGAGCGGTTCGGATGGCACAGGTGACGGCGGGCCGTCCCTGGGCTGTGCCCGCCCGCAGCTCGGGAAGGGCCCGAGCCGAGGCCTTAGGGTGACGGAGTGGCAAGAGTGCGGTTGAGCGTGGCGGAGCGGCGTGAGGAGTTGCTGCGGGCCGCGGTGGAGCAGATAGAGGCACGGGGCGTGGCGGCGGTCAGGATCGCCGACGTGGCCTCGGTGCTCGGGGTGAGCAACGCGCTGGTGCTGTATCACTTCGCCACGAAAGAGAAGCTGGTCGCGGCCGCGTTCACCCATGCGGCCGAGGGCGACCTGGCCCGTCTGCGCAGGCTTCTCGGCCGCCGTACGACGGCGCTGCGACGACTGCGGGCAGCCGTGCGCTGGTATGCGCCGACCGGTCAGGCCAAGGGCTGGCGGCTCTGGATCGAGGGCTGGGCGGCGGCGCTGCGCGAGCCCGCGTTGCAGGAGGTCACACGGGACCTGGACCGGCAGTGGAAGGCCGCCATCGCCGAGGTCATCGCGGAGGGCGTGGCCGCTGAGGAGTTCAGCTGTCCCGACCCTGCCGGTACGGCGCTGCGCCTCACGGCGCTCCTCGACGGACTCGCCGTACAGCTGACGTCGTATCCGGGCGCGGTGTCACGCGCGCGTGCCCAGGAGTGGGTGGACGAGGCGCTCGCCCGGGAACTGGGGCTGGAGCGCGAGGCGTTGACCGCGTCGACGCGGTGAGGTCGGCCATCGCCGGGCGGATGGGGCGGCACGCGTACGACAGCCATGTGGGCCGCGCCCCCTCGAACAGGGCACGGCCCACATGGCCGGGTGGCCGTCTCAGGCCACCGATTCGATCCGCATCTTGATGTCGTCCGGCGACAGCGCGCCCTTGGCCGTCACATGGTCCCCTGACGACTCGCCACGCAGGCGCCGCCCGATCCACGGCACCAGGTACTCGCGCGCCCAGTGGACGTCGTCCCGGCGGATCTCCAGAGTGCCGCGGGGCGGGAGCTGGGGCCAGGGCTGGTCCGGGTCGGCCGGGACCTCCAGACCGAGGACCTGTCCCGCACGCAGCGCCACACGCGTGTGCCCCTCGGGAGACAGGTGGAGCCGGTCGTCGTCCCAGGCCCGGCGGTCCTGGACGGTCTTCAGGGACCACAGGTCGAGCACCGGGCAGCCGTACCGGTCGGCGATGGCCCGCACATGTCCGTTGTAGGTGGCGATCTTGCCGCGCAGATGCTTCAGCACGGGCACGCCACGTGTGTCGAAGCCGGTCGTCACCATGACGGTGCCGACGGCTGAGGTGAGCCGGGCGATCGCCCGCTCGAAACGCTCGGCCACCTCGTCGGGGTCGGTGCCGGGCCGGATGATGTCGTTGCCGCCCGCGCAGAAGGAGACCAGGTCGGGGGCCAGTTCCGCGGCTTTCGGGAGCTGGTCCTCGACGACCTGGTCGAGAAGTTTGCCGCGCACGGCGAGGTTGGTGTAGTCGAAGTCGCCCTCGGGCCGCCGGTCCGCGAGAAGTACCGCGAACCGGTCGGCCCAGCCGACGAACGCCCCGTCGGGGCCGGGGTCGCCGACGCCCTCGGTGAAGCTGTCCCCCACCGCGACGTACGACCCGATCACTGCTCTGCTGTCACTCTTCGAATCGCCTGCCACACCGGCATGATTCACCTTCGAATGTGACTTACGCGACCGTAAGGAAGGGTTGACGGGCGGTGAGATAAGCCACTCCCAAAGACTTGGCCAAACCTGGAATAAGCCTCTGATCAGGGCTGTTGTGGACTCAACCGCCACACTTGGAAGCCGCTGATCCTGAAGTGACTCCAAGTCGTCCGGAAGGCGAAGTGCCCACCGGTGTAAGGCTCCTGGTCGGTGTAGTCGAAGACGAGCCGCCCGTTGTTCCACCACTGGACGGTGGAGCCGTCGGAGACGACAAGGACCCGGTTGGGCCGGTTGGGCACCAACAGCGGCTCGGTGTAGTCGTAGACCAGCGGACGGACCCCGGCCTCCCCGACGTAGCGGCGCAGGCGTGTCGTGGTGTTGTAGTTGGCGCCGTAACCGGCGTAGTACGTCTTGAGGTAGTCGTAATCGGCGAGCGCGCCGCCCCGTTGGGTGGCGAAGAGGTCGTCGGGGGACCGGACGTCGACGGCGTTCCAGAAGTTGTTGAGGTCGGAGACACGGTCGTTGGGACCGCCCTCGGAGATCGCGGTGGCCGTGTACCGGAGGACGTACGGCCCTTCGAGCCGCTTCTTGAACCACACCGTTGCACCGCTGGGTACGTCGATCTCCAGCACTCCGTGCGACGCGGTGACGGTGCCGCCGTCCTGGAGTTCGGTCACCCCCTGGCCGAGGCCGTGACGGAAGCCGTCGTGGGCGACGACCCGGCGGTGGGGCGCCGCGCCTGCCGGGCCCGCGGGTACGAGTGTCCCCAGTGCGGCGCCGGCGGCCAGGATTCCGAACGCTCTGCGTGTGGTCGTCACGGCTTGGGCTCCTTCACGGGACACGGGCGGGGGGCGAGGCGAGCAGTGGGGCTGAGGCTGAGGGCTGAGGGCTGAAGGCCGGGGAAAGCGCTTGCGCCAATCCGACGGAGATCACCCTCTCCCGCCGCTCCCGCGCTGTCGACACCCCCGGACACACCGAAGGCCGGACCCGGGGATCGGGGTCCGGCCTTCGGAGGCGTGTCAGGCGAGGCGGTCGGCGGGGGGTCAGCCGATGGCGACGCCCTTGGAGCGGAGGTAGGCGACCGGGTCCACGTCCGAGCCGTAGTCCGGCGTGGTGCGGATCTCGAAGTGCAGGTGCGGGCCGGTCACGTTGCCGGTCGCGCCGGAGAGGCCGATCTCCTGGCCCGCCGTCACGGTCTGGCCGGCCGAGACGGAGAGCGAGGACAGGTGGCCGTACTGGGCGTAGTAGCCGTCGGCGAGCTGGATGACGACCTGGTTGCCGTACGCTCCGCCCCAGCCCGCGGAGACGACGGTGCCCGCGCCGACCGCCTTCAGCGGGGTGCCCGTCGAGGCGAAGAAGTCGACGCCGGTGTGGTAACCGCTGGACCACATACTGCCCGCCACCTTGTACGCGGTGGCGACGGAAGCGGCGTCCACGGGGGCGGAGAAGCCGTTGACCGCACTCGCGTTGTCAGCGGCCGTGGTCGTCTTCTTCGGCGTGGAGGACTTCGCGGACGAGCCCTTCGAGGACGACTTGGACGGCGAAGAGGAGGACGGGGACGACGACTTGGGGGCGTTCTCCCCGGCCTTCTTGCCGCCGATCGAGAGCTTCAGGCCCGGGTGGATCAGCGACGGGTCGCTGCCGACGGCCTCGCGGTTGTCGGCGTAGATCTTCTTCCAGCCGCCGTCGACGCTCTGCTCGTCGGCGATCTTCGCGAGGTAATCGCCGACCTTCACCGAATAGGTGCGCACAGCCGTCTTCTTCTCGGTGGCTTTCTTCGCAACCGTCTTCTTCTCGACGCCCGGAAGGGACTGAACGGCCTTTTCCGAAACGGACTGCGAGGGAGCGGCGTGGGCGCCGGTGGCCCCGATGAGCGGGAGGGCGAGAGCGGCGCCACCGGTTCCGGCGACGGCGATGGAGCGGGTGAAGCGCGGGGGCTTCGGGCGGCGGTGCTTACCCTTCGCGGGCATGGCGAATTCCTCTCCGGCGCCTACGAGGTGAGCTGTCGGGTGCGGGCTGGAGATGCCCGGTCGCGTGGGGACGCGACTTGACCCCAAGCCTGTTCCGGAGACCGGAACAGGCGGTTGTACCTGTGGGTCCCCCGCTCCTGCCGTGGTCGGGTGAGTGTGCGCGGGTTCCGGTCGGCGGCAGGATTAGGCGTCCGTCCGGATTGATTGGGAACGTAAGCGAGGAAGACGCACGGGAACAAGTGAGAGGTTCCGTCCGAATGCGCTCCTGTTGATCCCTTGTGGGAATTCTCGGTCACCCTGCGTGAATTATGAGTGCGTGGCCCGACTCAAAGCCCCTTGAAAAGCACGTGAATTACGTGAACATGACGGGCGACACACGGTCACGAATATGACGCTCCTCACGTGACACCGCCCCAGCTACCTTTACCGCAGAGCGAGTTGGAATTAAGGCGCCAATTCGGACAGAAGCCCTAGATGCGGCGCAGTCGGATAACTACCGCATCGAGGTCGCCCTGCAATCCGGTAAATAGTCCGTGATGCTGCAATACGGCACCTCGATGAACTTCGCCCGTTTCGCGGCATTCATACGATGCTGTCGGGTCCAGTCCGCGCAGCCGCAGCGCCGGCGCGGCCTCGCCGTAGCTCTGCGCCTGGAGCCAGGCGAGGACGACGGTCTCGTCGCCGAGCACGTACTGCACGGCACTCAGCCCGCCCCCCGGGGGCCGCAGCCGGTAGAGGTCTCCGCGCTGCACGACGGGCCGGATCTCCTTGTAGAGCCCCACCCACTCCCCCGCCTCGGCGAGCTCCTCCTCGCTCCACTGCGCGAGATCGCCGCCGACGCCGAGCACCCCGGCCATGGCGCTCACGAACCGGAAGCGCAGCGAGCTGACCCGGCCGTTGAGCTGGTTGTTCGGGCTGTCGGTGACCCAGGCGGCCATGACCCGCGCCGGATGGATCTGACTGAAGCCGTGCTGGATGGCGAGCCGGTCGAGCGGGTCGGTGTTGTCGGAGGTCCACACCTGGTCCGTGCGGCTCAGCACGCCCAGGTCGATCCGTCCGCCACCGCCCGAGCAGGACTCGAAGGCGACGCCGGGGTGGGCGGCCCGCAGCCGGTCCAACAGTGCGTAGAAGGCGTGCACATGGTCGACCCAGAGGCGTTGCGGGTACGGCTCGCCCGGCCAGCCCGCGTCGGTGAAGCAGCGATTGAAGTCCCACTTCACATAGTCGATCGGGGCGCTGGACAGGAGCCCGTCGAGCCGGCCCCAGAGGTACTCCTGGACGTCTTCACGGGCCAGGTTCAGTACGAGCTGATTGCGGAATTCCGTCCGCTTTCGTCCGGTCTGGTACTGGACCCACTCCGGGTGGGCGCGGTACAGCTCGCTGTCCGGATTGACCATTTCCGGCTCGACCCAGATACCGAACTGCATGCCGAGGGCGTGCACGTAGTCGGCGAGCGGCTTGAGGCCGGACGGGAACCGGTCGGGGTTGGGCGTCCAGTCGCCGAGCCCGGCGCGGTCGCTGGTGCGCGCCCCGAACCAGCCGTCGTCGACGACGAACAGCTCGACGCCGATCGCAGCGGCCCGCCTGGCGAGGGTGCCCTGCTGTTCCTCGGAGATGTCGAACTCGGTCGCCTCCCAGGAGTTGAAGAGCACGGGCCGGTCCTGATCGGCGTCGGGGATCACGTACGCGCGCTGGTAGGCGTGCCAGGCACGGCTCGCACCCCCGAAGCCCCGGTCGCTCCACAGCCCGGCGAAGACCGGCGTCACGAACGACTCCCCCGCCGCCAGCCGCAGCAGCCCCGATTCGTCGTACCCGACCCCGCCGGTGACCTGCACGCGCGCGTCGGGCAGCTGGGCCACCGCGATCCGCCAGGACCCCGACCAGGCGAGGGCACAGCCGTACACCTCGCCGCGCTCCTCGGTGGCGTCGGTGTCCAGCGCGACCCAGGGCAGCAGCGGGTGCCCGGTGTGGCCTCGACGGCTGCCGATGACCTTCTCACCGTAGGTGAGGGGCGCCCGCACGAGCCGGGACTCCGCGGCCCAGCGCCCGTGCAGCTGCGACAGCCGCCAGTCCTCGCGGTCGGGCAGGGTCCAGGTGGCGGAGTCGGCGCGCAGCAGCTCCAGGCCGGGCCCCTGGTTGTCCAGGGTCACCCAGCGCTCCACGACGTCGCCGCGCATCCGGTAGTGCAGCGTGATGCCCAGTCCGCCGTCCCGGAACCGCAGCCGCAGCTCCTCACCGCCGGAGCCCTCGGCGCCCTCGGTCTCGTACGCGTCGAAGGCCCACTCGGTGCCGCGCCGCTCGTCGGTGCGCACGGACAGGGCCGGGCGCACGAAGCGGGGGCCGCCCTCGACCGGGTACTCCTCGTGTCCGTCGAGAGTGGACTCGAAGGGCCAGTAGTCAGGGAGGGGGCGCGCGGCCAGCTCCTCGGCGTCGGCGAGCGCGATGCGCGGACCCCAGTGGAGGTGCAGCAGCTCGTCGTCCTCCGTGAGATGGAGGGCGTAACTGCTGGTCGGCCCGGAAAGAACCCAGGTGCGTCCACGGTCGGAGATCTCCAGCATCAAGCCCTCACACATTCGAACAGGTCCGATCAAGCAGCAACATCATCAAGGTGCCGGAGCCTCCGGTGCAACGCCTGTGGACAACTCATTGCCTCAGGAATCCATGTCGTATGGTCGAGACCGCACCCCGTCGGCACCACCGCCGAGCCGCGTCGGCGGGGCCGACCGGGAGGAGCCCCAGTGACGCAGCAGATCCCGTCGACCGAGCCCGAGCTGGCCGGAGTCCGCAACTTCCGCGATGTGGGCGGCCTGCCGACAGTGGACGGACGGCGGGTGCGCTACGGAGTGCTGTTCCGCAGCGGCCACCTCGCGCACGCCACCGAGGAGGACGCCGCCTTCCTCGGCTCCCTGGGCCTGCACACGGTCTTCGACTTCCGCAACGCGGCCGACCAGAAGCTGGAGGGGCCGGACGTCGAGTTGCCGGGCGTGCGCAATGTGAACCTGCCGCTGAGCGACCCGGCGGACGGCGCGGAGTTCTGGAAGATGGTCCGCGACGGCGACCTCGACCAGCTGCGGGACATCCTCGCCGACGGCAAGGCCGCGAACCGGATGATCACCTCGTACCGCACGATGATCAAGGAGCGCACCGCCGAGCACTCCCAGGTGCTGCATTCGCTGGTGGAGGACAGCGTCCCCGCCCTCATGCACTGCGCGGCCGGCAAGGACCGCGCCGGCCTGTCCATCGCCGTGACACTGCTCGCCCTCGGCGTAGAGCGCGAGGCGATCCTCGCCGACTACCTGGAGTCCAACGCCAAGCACCGCCGCTACAAGGTCAAGCGCAGCGGCAGCGGTGCGTCGGTCTACTCCCCCGAGGTCATGGAGCTGCTGAGCCCGCTCTTCGACGCGCGTGCGGAGTATCTGACGGCGGCCTTCGAGACGATCGAGGAGACGTGGGGCGGCATCGACGCCTACCTGGAGCAGGGCCTGCGGATCGCCCCGGAGTCCCGGGAGCGACTGCGGGAGCGCCTGCTCGACTGACGCCGGGGCACCGGCGACCGCCCGGCGTGGCTACTTCGCGCCCGCCTCGAACAGGAAGTAGACGAAGGCCGCGAAGACGTGTCCCACCGCGATGTAGATGATGAGCCGCACCCACAGGGCGCGCGGGAACCTGTCCTCGAAGTTGCTCATGGTGTCTCTCCAGGGGTGGGGCCCAGGCACAGCGTGGCCGTGGGGCTCTGCAACAGGGTGTGGACGAAGAGGAGCTCCACACCGCCCTCGTCCTGGGCGGCGATGCGGTGCGGGGTGAGCGAGTCGAAGTGCGCGCTGTCGCCGGGCGCGAGCCGGTGCGTGGTGTCGCCGAGGCGCAGCCGCATCCGCCCCTTGAGGACGTGGAGCCACTCCTCGCCGGGATGCACCCGCACGATGTCGCCCTGCGAGCCGTACGGCACATGGACGCGCAGGGCCTGCATCCCGCGGCCGGGCGAGCCCGCCTGCCAGTACGTCCAGCCGCCCGCGGCGGTCGGTTCCATGTCGGCGGCGCGCACGACGGCGTCCCGGTCGGCGACCGTCTCGCCGAGCAGTTCGGAGACCGTCGTACCGTAGATCCGCGCGAGCGCGAGCAGCATCGGCAGCGAGGGCTGGCGCTGCCCGGTCTCCAGCCGGGAGAGGTGGGCGGGCGACAGCCCGGCGGCGCGGGCCGCGGCCTCCAGGGTGCGGGCCGCGCGACGCCGTAGCGCACGGAGCTGGGGCGCGACCACGGGCAGGGCGCCCTCGTGTTCCGCCGAGGGCTCCGTCTCGGAAGAGCTCATGCCTCCATTCAGCCGGAGCCTTGCCTCTGCGGCAAATTTCTTGCCTGAAAGGCAAAAGCCCGCCGACAGGCCGCGCGGGCCGCGCTCACACCGCGTCTAGCGGTTGGCGACCGCCTGCTTGATCAGCGTCTTCCCGAAGTCCCACATCAGCCCGCCGCCGCTGTGCGCGTCGTCCATCACCTCCGTGAAGGCGTCGACGAACCGGTCCACCTCCCGCTCGCCGATGATCAGCGGTGGGATCAGCTTGATCACTTCCAGGTGGTCCCCGGAGACCTGGGTGAGGATGCGGTGCCGTTGCAGCAGCGGTACGACGACCATCTGGGCGAACAGGCCCTTGCGCGCGGCCTGCAGCATGGTCCATCGGCTGCGCAGGCCCAGCGACTTGGGCCGGCCGAACTCGATGCCGATCATCAACCCCCGGCCGCGGACATCGGCGAGCAGTTCGTACTTGTCGGTCAGCGCCGCGAGCCGGGACTTGAGCTGTTCCCCGGTCGCCCGCGCGTTCGCGACGATCTGTTCGTTCTCCATGACGGACAGGACCGCGAGCCCGGCCGCCATGGCCTGTGCGTTGGACCCGAAGCTCGCCGAGTGGACCAGCACGCGGTCCATGGACGAGTACACCTTCTTGAAGATCCAGTCCTTGCCGAGCGTGGCGCCCACCGGCACATAGCCCCCGGAGAGCGCCTTGGCCACGCACACCAGGTCCGGCTCGACGCCGTCCTCGTGCTGGTAGGCGTAGAAGTCCCCGGTCCGGCCCAGCCCGGTCTGCACCTCGTCGGCGATGAGCAGTGCCTTGTGCCGGTGCAGCAGCTCCTGGGCGGCCCGGAGATGGCCGGGCGGGGCCTCGTGCACACCCTTGCCCTGGATCGGCTCGACGATCAGCGCGGCGACGTCGCCCTTCTTCAGCTCCCGCGCCAGGGCGTCGAGATCGCCGAGCGGTACGGCCGTGTCGGGCAGCAGCGGGGCGAATCCGTCCCGGAAGCCGGACTCGCCGTTGACGGACAGGGAGCCGGTGGTCAGCCCGTGGAAGGCGTGGTCGCAGTACAGGATCCTCGGCTTCCCGGTGACGAACCGCGCGAACTTCAGCGCGGTCTCCACCGCCTCCGTACCGCTGTTGCCGAAGAACACCCGGTCCAGGTGCGGGCTGTGGGCGAGCAGCCGCTCCGCCAGCAGCCCGGGCAGCGGCTGGCAGTCGAAGCGGGTCAGGTCGGCGAGCCGGGCGTCGAGGACGTCGTGCAGCGCCTTGCGGACGACGGGGTGGTGGCGCCCCAGGCCCATCACCCCGAACCCGGCGAGCATGTCCAGGTAGTCGTCGCCGTCCGCGTCCCAGAAGTACGCGCCCTCGGCCCGCTCGTAGACCCTGTCGAAGCCGATGGTGTGCAGCATGCGCGGGAGCTGGTGGTTCAGGTACTTCGTGTGCAGCTCGTAGCGCTCGGCTCCACGCTCGGCGAGGAGTCTGCCGAGGTCGAACTCGGTGGTCATTCAGCTTTCTCCTTGACTGGCACGACGGTACGACCGTCATGGCTGCCGTCGGCGCGCTCGGGCACGGCCCTGCGCTCCTCGGCCCGCTCCGGGCCGGCGACCAGCCTGTCCTCAGCCTCCTTGAGGGCGAGGCTCGCGCTGATCCGGCCGGCGACCTCGACGGGCGTGAGCCCGATGTCGGCCAGCACCTCGCCCCGCTTGGCGTGCGCGAGGAACTGCTCCGGGATGCCGAACCGCCGTACCGGCACATCGACGTCGGCGTCGCTCAGCGCCAGCGCCACGGCGGCGCCCACCCCGGACGAGCGGCTGTTGTCCTCGACGACGGCCGCCAGCCGGTGCTGTGCGGCGAGGGGCGCGAGCGCGGGGTCGACGGGCTTGACCCAGCGCGGGTCGACGACGGTGCAGGTGATGCCGCGTGCTTCCAGCAACTCGGCCGCCTGGAGGCAGACCGGGGCCATCACGCCGACGGAGACCAGGAGGACGTCCGCCTCCTGCGCCGACCGGTGCAGCACGTCCAGCCCGCCCACCCGGTCGACCGCCGGGATCGACGGCCCGACCGACTCCTTCGGGAACCGCACGAGGGTGGGCGCGTCGTCGCAGGCCACGGCCTCGCGCAGCTGCGCTCTGAGCTGGTCGGCGTCGCGTGGCGCGGCGATCCTGAGGCCGGGGACGACCTGGAGGATCGACATGTCCCACATGCCGTTGTGGGAGGGCCCGTCGGCGCCCGTGACGCCGGCCCGGTCGAGCACGAACGTCACGCCGCACCGGTGCAGCGCGACGTCCATCAGCAACTGGTCGAAGGCACGGTTCAGGAACGTGGCGTACACGGCGACCACCGGATGCAGCCCGCCCGTCGCGAGCCCCGCCGCCGACACGGCCGCGTGCTGCTCGGCGATCCCGACGTCCCAGACGCGGTCCGGGAACCGCTCCGCGAACTTGCCGAGGCCGACCGGGTGCAGCATGGCCGCCGTGATCGCCACGACGTCCTCCCGCTCCTCCCCGATCCGCACGATCTCGTCGCCGAACACCGAGGTCCAGGACGGCCCGTTGGACGGCGCCAGCGGCTCACAGGTCAGCGGGTCCATCACACCGACGGTGTGGAAGTGGTCCTCCTCGTGGGCGAGGGCGGGTTCATAGCCGCGCCCCTTCTCCGTGAGGCAGTGGATCAGCACGGGCCCGTGGAAGCGTTTCGCACGCCTGAGCGCGGACTCGACGGCCCCGATGTCATGTCCGTCGATCGGGCCGACGTACTTCAGACCCAGGTCCTCGAACATGCCCTGCGGCGCGAAGGCGTCCTTGAAGCCCTTCTTCGCGCCGTGCAGGGACTCGTAGATCGTGTTGCCCACCAGCGGGGTCCGCAGCAGTACGTCCTTGCCCCAGGCCAGGACCCGCTCGTAGCTGTCGGTCGTGCGCAGCGTGGCCAGATGGTTGGCGAGCCCTCCGATGGTCGGCGCGTACGACCGTTCGTTGTCGTTGACGACGATGATCAGTGGCCGGTCCTTGGCGGCGGCGATGTTGTTCAGCGCCTCCCAGGCCATCCCGCCGGTCAGCGCCCCGTCGCCGATCACCGCGACGACGTGTCCCTTCTCCCCCTGCACCTGGCGGGCCTTGGCGAGGCCGTCGGCCCAGCCGAGCGCGGTGGAGGCGTGGCTGTTCTCTACGACGTCGTGCTCGGACTCCTCGCGCGAGGGATATCCGGACAGGCCGCCCTTGCCGCGCAGCTTGGAGAAGTCCTGACGTCCCGTCAACAGCTTGTGCACGTAGCTCTGGTGACCGGTGTCCCAGACGATGCGGTCGACCGGCGACTCGAAGACCCGGTGGAGCGCGATGGAGAGTTCCACCACCCCCAGGTTGGGCCCGAGATGTCCGCCGGTCCTGGCGACCGCGTGCACCAGGAACTCCCTGATCTCGTCGGACAGTTCACCGAGTTCCGCCTCGGACAGCGCCTTCAGGTCGCGTGGTCCCCGGATGCTCTCCAGAATCGTCACGCTCGGGCCCCCTCTCGGTCCGTGCCTCGCTTCAACTCACCGTCACTGCCGGTTTCCCCGTGCCGGTGGGGGCGCCCGATGCGGCCCCGTCCTGCTCCATCTGCTCGGCGATCTTCATCGCCTCTTCGATCAGCGTCTCGACGATCTTGGACTCGGGAACGGTCTTGATGACCTCGCCCTTGACGAAGATCTGCCCCTTGCCGTTGCCGGAGGCGACCCCCAGGTCCGCCTCCCGCGCCTCGCCGGGACCGTTGACCACACAGCCCATGACGGCTACCCGCAACGGCACTTCCATGCCGTCCAAGCCGGCGGTGACTTCGTCGGCCAGCTTGTAGACGTCGACCTGTGCACGCCCGCACGACGGGCAGGAGACGATCTCCAACCGCCGCTGCCTGAGGTTCAGCGACTCCAGGATCTGGATGCCGACCTTGACCTCCTCGGCGGGCGGCGCGCTCAGGGACACCCGGATCGTGTCGCCGATCCCCCGCGACAGCAGCGCGCCGAAGGCGACGGCCGACTTGATCGTGCCCTGGAACGCGGGCCCGGCCTCGGTCACCCCGAGGTGGAGGGGATAGTCGCACTGCTCGGCGAGCAGCTGGTAGGCGTTGACCATCACCACGGGGTCGTTGTGCTTCACCGAGATCTTGATGTCCCGGAAGTCGTGCTCCTCGAAGAGCGACGCCTCCCACAAGGCGCTCTCCACCAGTGCCTCCGGCGTCGCCTTGCCGTACTTCTGCAGCAGCCGCTTGTCCAGCGAGCCCGCGTTGACGCCGATCCGGATCGGCGTGCCGTGGTCCTTGGCGGCCCGCGCGATCTCCTTCACCTTGTCGTCGAACTGCTTGATGTTGCCGGGATTGACGCGTACGGCCGCACAGCCCGCCTCGATCGCGGCGAACACGTACTTCGGCTGGAAGTGGATGTCCGCGATCACCGGGATCTGCGACTTCCGGGCGATCGTCGCGAGCGCGTCCGCGTCGTCCTGCGTCGGACAGGCCACGCGCACGATCTGGCAGCCGGAGGCCGTGAGCTCGGCGATCTGCTGCAGGGTGGCGCCGATGTCCGACGTACGGGTCGTCGTCATCGACTGCACCGACACCGGGGCACCGCCCCCGACCGCCACCGGACCGACCTGGATCCGCCGCGACACACGTCGCTCGGCGATCGGCCGGAGTGGTACCTCGGGAACGCCCAAGGGGATGGCGGTCATGGTGTCACTCCCGGTTTCCGGAGACCGTCTCGCGCATGGCGCGCAGCGACTCCTTGAGCGAGCCCATGGTGGCGAGGACGGCGGTGGGCTCGTAGCCGCAGTGCGCCATGCAGTTGGCGCAGCGCGGGTCCTTGCCGCGGCCGTACTTGTCCCAGTCGGTGTCCTCGATCAGCTCCCGGTACGTCGGGACGTACCCGTCGCTCATCAGGTAGCAGGGGCGCTGCCAGCCGAACAGCGAGTAGTTCGGGATCGCCCACGCGGTGCACGGGAAGTCGACCTTGCCCTCCAGGAAGTCCAGGAAGAGCGGCGAGTGGTTGAGCCGCCAGCGGCGCCGGTTGCCGCCCGCGAAGGCCTTCTTGAACAGCTCGCGGGTCTGCTCGACGCCCAGGAAGTGCTCCTGGTCGGGGGCCTTCTCGTAGGCGTAGGCGGGCGAGATCATCATCTCGTCGACCTTGAGATCGTCGTTGAGGTAGTTCAGGACCTCGACGATCGTCTGCGGGGTGTCGGTGTTGAAGAAGGTGGAGTTGGTGGTGACGCGGAAGCCGCGCCGCTGGGCCTCCTTGATGGCCTCCACGGCCTCGTCGAACACGCCCTCCTTCGCCACGGACTCGTCGTGCCGCTCGCGCAGGCCGTCGATGTGCACGGCGAAGGCGAAGTAGGGAGAGGGCTTGAACTTGTCGATCTTCTTGCGGAGGAGCATGGCGTTGGTGCACAGGAAGACGTACTTCCGCTTGGCCACGAGCTGTCGCACGATCTCGTCGATCTGCGGGTGCATCAGCGGCTCACCGCCGGCGATGGACACCATCGGCGCGCCGGATTCGAGCACCGCTCCCACGGCCTGCGCGACGGGCATCCGCTGCTTGAGAACACCTGCCGGGTGCTGGATCTTGCCGCAGCCCTCGCACTTCAGATTGCAGGCGAAGAGCGGTTCCAGCTCGACGATGAGCGGAAACTTGTCCCGCCTGCGGAGCTTCTGTTCGGCCAAGTAAGTAGCGACCTTGATGGACTGACGCAGCGGCATGGCCATCTGGCTCACCTCCTGGGGAGCAGCAAAGAACGGTGCCATTCGTAGAAAGCAGGCAGAACGGTACGAAGGACGCGGAAGGCTGATATTCCACCGCGCAACGTGCCGATCCGGACGAGTTCATGTTCTGGAGCGTCCACGACCACCCGGACGGCCGCAACCGGGCGCTCGCCGGTTCGTACGGCGCTCAGAAGCGTGGCCGCCGATTCCATGTCGACCGCGATTGCGCCGGTTGCGAGAAGATCGGACCGTTCCTGACCTCGGATGACATGATCGGAGCCGGTGAGCGGTCCGGTGTGGACGGTGCGGCCGGGAACGGCTCGCACGAGCTCTTTGACGAGTAGGTCGGTCCCTACGCACGGAATGGTTCCCGCCGGATCCCGGGTCTCCTCGGCGACGACCAGATCGCCGGGGTGCATACCGGGGGCGAGCCCCGCGCAGAAGCCGGTGGCGAGCACGGCGGCCCCATCGAGCGCCGGGTCGGCCAGGACACGGGTGACGGAGCGTTCGGCCGCCCGGGGCCCCATGCCGGTACGGAGCACGGTGACCGGCCCGCCGGCACCGCCGCGGTCGCTCGTGCGCAGGGCGAGCTGCTCGATGCCGAGCGCGCAGGCGATCAGCAGCGGGGCCGGGGCGGGCTGTGGGCTCATCAGCTCCCCTTGGCCTCGGCGAGCGGTTTCCCGGACTCCCCGCTCTGCCCGGGCTTCTCGGCGAAGGGCTCGCCGTGGACGTACCGGCCGAGCGCGGTGAGCGGGAAGACCTGCCGGTAGAGGTGGTAATTGATCGAGAAGTCCCAGGGGAACCCGGTGCCGGTGAAGTACGGCTCGTCCCAGGAGCCGTCCGCCAGCTGGGTGGCCGCCAGCCACTCGATTCCGCGTTCGACGGCCTTGGAGTCCTTCTCGCCCGCCGCCAGCAGCGCCATCAGCGCCCACGCGGTCTGCGAGGCGGTCGAGGCGCCCTTGCCGCTCCACTCCTTGACGTACTTGTACGAGCGCAGGTCCTCGCCCCAGCCGCCGTCGTCGTTCTGGACGGACTCCAACCAGGTGACGGCGCGGCGAATCGCCGGGTGCGAGCCCGGGAATCCGGCGGCCACGAGAGCGGGTACGACGGAACCGGTGCCGTAGACGTAGTTCACGCCCCAGCGCCCGAACCACGACCCGTCCGGTTCCTGCTCGGCGAGCAGCCAGCGAATGCCGCGCCGGGTCCGCGGGTCGTGGGCGAGGCCCTCGACCGCGAGCATCTCGACGACGTGCGCGGTGACGTCCGCGGACGGCGGGTCGATGACCTCGCCGAAGTCGCAGAACGGCAGCCGGTTGGGGAAGGGGCTGGTGTTGTCGACGTCGAAGGCGCCCCACGCCCCGTTCCGCGACTGCATGCCGAGGTTCCAGCGCACGCCGCGCCCGATCGCCCTCTCCACCCGCTGCGGGTCGTGGTGTCTGACCCGGCGCAGCGCGAGGACCACCTCGGCGGTGTCGTCGATGTCGGGGTAGTTGTCGTTGTGGAACTCGAACGCCCAGCCGCCCGGCGGCAGTTGGGGCCGCTTGACCGCCCAGTCGCCGGGCCGCACGATCTCCTCGCCCAGCATCCAGTCCGCGGCCTTCACCAGCTGCGGATGATCGGCGGGCACGCCCGCGTCCACGAGCGCGATGGTCGCCAGGCAGGTGTCCCAGACCGGCGACTGGCAGGCCTCGATCATCCGGGCGCCGTCCTCGCGCCAGACGGCGAAACGGTCCAGCGACGCCAGCCCCTCGCGCATCACCGGGTGTTCGAGGTCGTAGCCGAGCAGTCGCAGCGCGATGATCGAGTACACCGCCGGCGGCTGGATGCCGCCCCAGCAGCCGTCGTTCTCCTGCCGCTCGATGATCCAGCGGGCGGCACTGTTCATGGCCGCCTTGCGCAGCCGGCGCGGGGCGACCTTGCGCAATTGGTGCAGCGCCTTGTCGAGCCGCTGGAAGGCACCGTCCCAACTCGCCGCCGGAGCAAGGGGCTTGGGCGGGTTGGGGTTCGCCGGGTCGGTGTGCAGTTCGTCGAGCGGGAAGGGCGCGGGCCGTACCGGGCGCTTGGCGGAGACGATCGTCAGCGGGACGATGGTCTGCCGGGCCCAGCAGCCGAAGTCGTAGATGTTGAGCGGGACCCACTTGGGGAAGTAGATGAGCTCCGGCGGGAGTTCGGGCAGGTCCTCCCACTTCCACCAGCCGAACAGGGCCAGCCAGATCCGGGTGAAGACCCGGGCGGCGGCGATGCCGCCCTGCTCACGGATCCAGGCCGAGGCCCTGGCCATGTGAGGGGCGTCCGGCGCGTCACCGGCCAGGCGGAGGGCGACGTAGGCTTCGATGGTGGCGGAGAGTTCGCCGGGCGCACCGTAGAAGGTGCCCCAGGTGCCGTCCTCGCGCTGCTCTCCGCGGATGAAGAGCGCGGCGGCCGTCGTGGTCCTCTCGTCCCGGATCCCGAGGAACTGACGGAGCAGCAGGTCCTCGGCGTCCATCGTGACGTTCGTTTCGAGGTCGCCCTTCCACCAGCCCTGGGCGTCCTGCTTCGCCAGCAGGAAGTCGGTGGCGCGCCGTACCGCGCGCACGGCGGCGTCGTGTACCCCGGCCGCCACAGGGGTCTCACTGTCGGTGTCGCTGGCCGCGGCTGCCCGGGGCGGCAGTGCCCCGGTGCTTCCGTCGGTCGTCGCTGTCATGGCTTCCCCTTCGTGCAGTGCTACAGGCTGTGCGTCTGCTGTGGGTCCGCCGTCGGCCGGTGCGCTGTGTCCAGCTGCACCGGCCGGCGACTACGCGAGGGCTATTCGACCGATACTGATCATCTCTTTTCGCCCGGTGATCATCTCTTTCGTACGACGACGAAGTCGGCCAGCGCCGTGAACTGCGCCCGCACCCGCTCGGGCATGTCGACGGCATCGAGTGCCTCGACGGCGACGGTGTGCTGTCGGCGTGCCTCCTCGGCGGTCCACTCCCGGCCGCCCGCCTCCTCGATGAGGGCTGCGCGGGCCGCGAACTCCTCCTCGGAGAAGTTTTCGAAGTCGCTGCTCTTGGCGTCGGCTGCGAGGATCTCGCCGAGCCGCTCGGAGGCGGGGCCGCCCGCCGCGAGCGCGGCCACGACCGGCAGGGACTTCTTGCGCTGGCGCAGATCGCTCCAGGTCTGCTTGCCGGTGGAGACCGGGTCGCCCCAGATGCCGAGCAGGTCGTCGACGGCCTGGAAGGCGAGGCCCAGGTGGTAGCCGTACCTCTCCAGGGTGTCGGCGGTGCGGTCGTCCGCACCGGCCAGCACCGCGCCGATGGAGCTGGCGCAGGCGATCAGGGCGCCGGTCTTGTTGCCCTCCATCTCCAGGCACTCCTCGACACTGACGCGGTCGCGGTGCTCGTAGGAGATGTCCTGCGCCTGCCCGTCGATGAGGGCGCGGGTGGCGGTGGTCAGACGGCGGGTGGCTCGCCCCGCCTCGACGGTGCCGAGCTCCAGCAGCAGCTCGTTGGCCAGCGCGAACATGGCGTCGCCGACGAGGATGGCCTGGGCGGGGCCGTGCACCTTCCAGACCGTGTCGCGGTGCCGGCGCTGCTCGTCGCCGTCCATCAGGTCGTCGTGCAGCAGGGAGAAGTTGTGAACCAGTTCGACGGCCACGGCGCCGGGGATGCCGACCTCGGGCGCGGCACCGGTGACCTCGGCGGAGAGCACGGCGAGGGCGGGGCGTACGGCCTTGCCGCCGTCGCCCGCCGTGGGGTTGCCGTCGGCGTCGATCCAGCCGAAGTGGTAGGCGGAAACGGTGTCCATGGGAGGGGCCAGGCGATCGACGGCCGCCCGCAGTACCGGTGTGGCCAGGGTCCTACCGCGCTCCAGGAGCGCGGCCACGTCCACCGCGGTCTCTTGGGCGGCCTTCGAGGCCGGGGGCACAGTGGGCACAGTCTCTCCTCTTGTTGCGGTACCGGGGGTGCGGGGGCCTGCCGCCGTGCGCTCGTTCAGCATCACGCCGCCTCCTCGACGTTGAAGAGGTGGCTGGGGCGGGGCCGGCCCAGGGCGCCCAGCGCGGCGCCGGCCGCACTCACGCCACTGCGGACCGCACTCTCCATGGTCGCGGGCCACCCTGTGGCGGTCCACGCTCCGGCCAGATAGAGACCGGGGGCCTTGGTACGGGCGCCGGGCCGCAGCCGTCCGACGCCGGGGGTGGGAGCGAAGGTCGCGGTGCGCTCCCTGGTCACGAAGAAGTCCTGCACCTGCGCACCGCGCGTCGCGGGCAACAGCCGCTCCAGCTCGGGCAGATACCGCTCGCGCAGCGCGGCGACGGGCTCGTCGATCTCGTCCTGTGCGGCCGACTGGGACAGGGCGAGGTACTGGCCGCCGCGGAGCCCGGAGGCCTCGGTGCGGTCGAACACCCACTGGACCGGGGTGCCGAGGGCCGCGAAGAACGGCCTGGTGAGCACCTTGCGGTCGTAGACGACATGGACGTTGAGGATCGGCGCGGTGCCGATCTCCAGCAGGTTCTCCGGTGCGTCGAGGGCGCCCTCGGGCAGCAGGTCGTACGCCTCGCGCTGGGCGACGGCGAGCACGACGGTGTCCACCCGGAGCGTCTCGCCGGGAACCTGGACGCTCCAACGTCCGTTCTCGTCAGAGGAGATGGAGGTGACGCGTGTACGGACCTCGATACGAACGCCCGCCGAGTCGAGCGCCTTGCGGGCCAGCCGGTCATGCAGATCGCCCAGCGGGACGTGCGCCCAGCCGATGTCGGCCGCGCCCGGGTCGGACAGCAGACCGGTCTTGAACACCATCGCGGCGAGCCCCAGTGAGGCGTCGCCCGCGACCGCGTTGAGGGTGGCGACCCCGACCAGGTCCCACAGGGCCTCGACGGCACGCGCCGACTGACCGTGCGCGGCCAGCCAGCCGCCGAAGTCCTGGGCGTCCAGGGTCGGATCGGCGAGGTCGAGCCCCTTGAGCGCGAGCGCGGCCCGCCCGACCTTGGCGCGCTCGGCCAGTGACAGATGCGGATAGGTCGCCAGGCTCCGGCCCAGGTGCAGGGGTACGGGCAGCGCGTCGCGCCGCAGCCTGCCGAGCCGCCGTCCCTCGGGCTTGTCGACGTCGAGTACGGGCACGTCGAGACGATCCTGCAGCGGCGCCAGCGCCGTTCCCTCGATGCGGTCGAGGAACCAGCGGTAGGCGGTGCAGCAGCGCAGGTACACGTGCTGTCCGTTGTCGACGGTGAGGTCGCCGCGCTGGAAGGAGAAGGCCAGGCCGCCCAGCCTCGGCCGGCCCTCGATCAGGGTGACGCGTACTCCGGCGTCTGCGAGCGCCAGCGCGGCGGTGATGCCGGCGAGCCCACCGCCGACCACGACGGCGTCCCTCCCCGGGCGTTGCGGGAGGTCCGCGAGCGGCCCTTGCGGCCGCGTGCCGTCGGTCATCGTGCACCCTCCCCTGCGCGACCGCTGTACCGGTGCTCGAACACCGGACGGCCGGTCGTCTCAGTCAGGGACGCCGCCCGGCAGCGGAGGGTTGCCCGCCGCTTTTCGCCGGTGGCATCACCTTGGACCGGGATGTCCATCAGGCGCGCCTCCTGACGGTCCGTCGGGTCACATGCCGGGCGTCCAGACCGGACAGGCCGCGCACGGCGACGTACGCCTTCTCGCGTCCGGGCAGGGAGACCCGGCCGCGCAGCACGGCCTCGGGGTCGCGCTCGATGCGGTCGAGGAGACGGCGGTAGATGCCGGCCATGGCGGCGACACAGGCGCCGCTGCGCCGGTCGAGCATGGGGAGCAGCCGGTAGCCCTCGGCGAAAAGGGCGCGGGCCCGACGCACTTCGAAGTGCACGAGGCCCGCGAAGTCGGAGCCCTCCGGTGGTGTCGGCCCGCTGAAGCCGGCCGAGCAGCCGAACTTGGCGAGGTCGTCGGAGGGCAGATAGGTGCGCCCGCCCTCGCCGTCCTCGCGAACGTCCCGCAGGATGTTGGTGAGTTGCAGTGCGAGCCCGAGGGTGTCGGCGTACTCCGAGGCACGCTCGACGCCGCGCGCTCCGGGTTCCGTGCCGAACACGCCGAGCGAGAGCCGCCCGATGGCGCCCGCGACACAGCGGCAGTAGACCTTCAGGTCGTCCCAGGTCTCGTACGTCTCGCCGCGCACGTCCATCAGGACGCCGTCGATGAGTTCGTCGAGGCCGCCGAGCGGGATCGGGAAGACGTCGGCGGCGTGGGCGAGGGCGACGGCCACGGGGTCGGTGTCGTCCTCGTCGACCGCACGGTCGCGGATCCGGGTCAGCAGCTCCCGGGTGTCCTCAAGTCTGGCCACCTTGACGTCGCCGGTCAGGGCGCCGTCGCCGATGTCGTCGACGCGGCGCGAGAACGCGTAGAGCGCCGACATCGCGCGGCGCTTGGACGTCGGCAGCAGTCGGATGCCGTAGGCGAAGTTACGGGCCTGCTGTCCGGTGACGGCCTCGCAGTAGCTGTAGGCGGCGAGTACCGGTGCGGACACGTGTGGTGCAGACTCCACGGCCCGGATCACCCCTCTCCTCGCAGAGTCACGCCCACCTCACGCAGCAGCTGCAGCTTGCCGGCCTTGGGCGGGCCTGGAAGTACGTCGTATTCGGCGGCGGCGATCGCACGGATTGCCGCCCTTCCCCCCGCCACGAACCCCGCGAGCAGCAGCCTGAGCCTGCCGTGGACGCTACCCACCAGCGGGGTGCCTTCATTCAGGAGGTTCTGGGCACGTTCGGCTTCGTATGCAACCAGTGCGCGCACCGATGCGCCTGCCGTTTTTACCGCGAGATCGGTTTCCTCGACGTGGAAACGCTTCATGTCCGCTGCGGGCAGATAGATCCGGTCACGGCCGAGGTCCTCGGCGATGTCCTGAATGTGCTCGACGATCTGCAGCGCCGTGCACACCGCGTCGGAGCGGCGGATCCGCTCGGGCGTCGCCGTGCCGGTGACGGCGAGGACGAGACGGCCGACGGGGTTGGCGGACAGTTCGCAGTAGGCAAGGAGGTCGTCGTAGGTCTCGTACCGCCCGACGAGCTGGTCCTGGCGGTTGGCGGCGATCAGACCGAGGAAGGGCTCGGGGGTCAGCGCGCGGCGGCGGACGGTCGGCTGCAGGCGGCGCAGCAGGGGGTGGCGCGGGGTGCCGTCGAAGACCCGGCGCAGGTCGGCCTCGAAGGCGTCGAGCAGAACCAGCCGATCCTCGGCGTCCGCGGCCGACACGCCGAGCAGACGGGCGTCGGCACCACCGGGGGCGAGATCGCCGTCGCCGATGTCGTCGACGAGGCGGGCGAAGCCGTACACGGCCATGAGGTCGGTGCGCCAGGCCCTGGGCAGGAAGAAAGGCGCCACGGGGAAGTTCTCCGCAGCGGCCTTGTCGAGGGTGCCGCGCTCCGGATCACCGGCGCGCGGGCGGGTTGCCGTCACCGTGGACTGCCCGGGGCGGGGACGGCACAGGCTGCTGCGTTGAGCTGGGGAGTTTCCGTAGCCATTGCCGTCACATCTCCCGTTCTACACCGACGACCCAATGCACACTATTTCGGACACGCCGCCCGGCCGTCCGCGCCGCAGCCCGGAGAGAGGGGTGTCGCGCCTTATCGCCCCACTTGCCGTGTTTCGGTACCGGTACAGCTTACGTTGTACAACGGGGCGAGGCTCGTGGGGGTGTCCTGCACATCACAACAACACACCGATTGGCGTCAAGATTCCTGCGACCAGCCGGAGTTGACGTTTCCTTTGCAGACGCGGGCCCCGCCGGAGCAGTTCCGGCGGGGCCCGGGGAAGCCTTCTGGGCCACACGGCCCATGTCCGGGTGGACTACTTGCCCGTGAACTTCTCGTACTCCTTGAGGACCTCGTCCGTAGGCCCGTCCATCCGCAGCTCGCCGCGTTCCAGCCACAGGACGCGGTCGCAGGTGTCCCGGATCGACTTGTTGTTGTGGCTGACCAGGAACACCGTGCCCGCTTCCTTGCGCAGCTCGCGGATGCGTTCCTCGGAGCGCTTCTGGAACTTGCGGTCGCCGGTGGCCAGCGCCTCGTCGATCATCAGGACGTCGTGGTCCTTGGCCGCGGCGATGGAGAAGCGCAGCCGGGCCGCCATGCCGGAGGAGTAGGTGCGCATGGGCAGGGTGATGAAGTCGCCCTTCTCGTTGATGCCGGAGAAGTCGACGATGTCCTGGTAGCGCTCCTTGATCTGCTCACGGGACATGCCCATGGCGAGACCGCCCAATATGACGTTGCGCTCGCCGGTGAGGTCGTTCATCAGGGCCGCGTTCACACCGAGCAGGGAGGGCTGGCCGTCGGTGTAGACCTTGCCCTTCTCCGGCGGGAGCAGGCCTGCGATGGCGCGCAGCAGGGTGGACTTGCCGGAGCCGTTGGAGCCGATGAGCCCGATGGCCTCGCCGCGGTAGGCGACGAAGGAGACGCCGCGCACGGCGTGCACCTTGCGCACACCCCTCTCCTCGCCGCGCTTGAGGATGCGGCTCAGCGCCGCGGTGGCACTGCCCTTGCCGGTCTTGGCGCCGTTGACGCGGTAGACGATGTGCAGCTCGTCGGCGATGACGGTGGGGATGCGGGCATCCGTGATCTGCTCAGCCACGGCCGTACCTCTCTTCCGCCTTCCAGAAGTAGACGAAGCCGCCCACGGCGAACAGCACGGCCCAGCCGAGCGCGGCCGCCCAGACGTGGTGGGGGAGGTTGTCACGGCCGTAGCCGTCGATGAGCGCGAAGCGCATCAGATCCATGTAGATGGCCGCCGGGTTCCACTGCAGCACGGTCGACACCCACTGCGGCTTGTCGGCCAGCATGATCGGGATGGAGAACATCACGCCGGACGCGTACATCCACGTACGCATCACGAAGGGCATCAGCTGGGCCAGGTCCGGGGTCTTGGCACCCGCACGGGCCATGATCAGGGCGAGGCCGGTGTTGAACAGGAACTGAAGGGCCAGCGCCGGGAGGATCAGCACCCAGCTCGGTTTCGGGTAGCTGCCGAAGCCGATCGCCACGGCGAACAGCACGATCATCGAGAACAGCAGCTGCTGGAGCTGCTGGAGCGCGAAGGAGATCGGCAGTGAGGCGCGCGGGAAGTGCAGGGCCCGGACCAGGCCGAGGTTGCCGGAGATCGCGCGGACGCCGGCCATCACCGAGCTCTGGGTGAAGGTGAACACGAACACGCCCGTGACCAGGAACGGGATGTACACCTCGCGGGTCATGCCCCGGTTGGCCTTCAGGATCAGGCCGAAGATGAAGAAGTACACGGCCGCGTTCAGCAGCGGGGTAGCCACCTGCCACAGCTGGCCGAGCTTCGCCTGGCTGTACTGGGCGGTCAGCTTCGCCCGCGAGAACGCGAGGATGAAGTGCCGCCGGTCCCAGAGCTGGCGGATGTACTCGAACAGCGAGGGCCGGGCGCCGCTCACGGACAGCCCGTACTTGGCGGCCAGCTGGCCCGCCGTGAGTCCCTCGTCGGGCGACGGAGGTGCGCTCACCGCGACTGAACCGTCGTGCGTTGTCTCACTCACCAGTTGAAACTTTCGTCTTCGAGATGCGCAGCCTGTGCCGGCCTGGCATGTACCTGGGGCCGGGTTACGGCCCTGTGGCTCTCAGGGTCGAGCTTGTCAGATGACCGGAGGTCGGCCCAGTCGAGTCAGCCGCCACACCGTACGCCACTTCATGGGCCTGCGGGGACCGCACGGAGTGGTCCAGCCTTCCCGGAATCCACCGAACCATGCCCTGAGGGCGGAGCGGGAGGGGCGGCGGACGAGGGTGAGCAGCAGCCAGACGCCCAGATAGACCGGGACGAGGGGGGCGGGGAGGTTGCGGCGGGCGAGCCAGACGCGGTTGCGGGCGACCATGCGGTGGTAGACCGCGTGCCGCGAGGGTGCGGTCGTCGGGTGGTACAGCACCATGTCGGACCGGTAGTCGATCATCCAGCCCGCGTCGAGGGCCCGCCATGCCAGGTCGGTTTCCTCATGGGCGTAGAAAAATTCGTCCGGGAGCCCGCCGACTTCGGCGAAGACCTGGGTGCGCACGGCGTTGGCGCCGCCGAGGAAGGTGGTGACCCGGGAGGAGCGCATCGGGTCGGAGGCGCGCAGCCGGGGGACGTGGCGGCGCTGGGTGACCCCGGTGTCGGGGTCGGCGATGCGGAAGCTGATGATGCCGAGCTTCGGGTCGGCCGCGAAGGCTTCGCGGCACAGCTCGGCGGTGTCGTGCTGGGCGAGGAGGCCGTCGTCGTCGAGGAAGAGCAATATGTCGACGTCACGGCCGCTGGGGCCGAAGGCCTCGATGCCGGCGTTGCGGCCGCCGGGGATGCCGAGGTTCTCGGGCAGCTCGATGGTGCGGACGCACTCGGGGACGTCCGGGACCGGGGAGCCGTTGCCGACCACGACGACCTCGACGCGGTCGCCGTCCTGCTTGGCGACCGAGTCGAGGAGGGCGCGCAGCTCGTCGGGGCGGTTGCCCATGGTGATGATGACCGCGCCGACCTTCATGCCGTTCACTTCAGCCTGCTCGAAGCGAGGATGGACACGAGGTGCAGCACGGTCTGGAGCATCGCGATGCCCGCCAGCACCGCGACGCCGAGCCGGGAGAAGAACAGGTCGCCGCGGATCTGGTCGGCGATCGCCAGCACCAGGATCAGCAGCGAGGCCTCGATGCCGAGGATCAGCCGGTGGAACTTGAGCATGGCGGCGGCCTTGCGGGCCAGCGCCATGCCGGAGGAGCGCATCTCGGAGGCGGCCTCCTTGACCGGCGGCAGACCGTTCTGATGGCGTGCGACACCGACGAGGTCGGTCTCGGCCTTGATCAGGATGGCGCCGAGTGCGGCCAGGGTGCCGAGGAAGGCCCAGAGCCAGTCGATACGGCCGCTGCCCCACAGGTCGGCGGCGCGCAGGCCGAAGCCGACGAGCACGGCGGCGTCGGTGAGGTAGGCGCCGACGCGGTCCAGGTAGACGCCGCCCAGCGAGTACTGCTTGCGCCAGCGGGCGATCTCGCCGTCGACGCAGTCCAGCAGCAGGTACATCTGGACGCACACCACGCCGAGCACGGCGCCCGCGATCCCCGGCACCAGAAGTGCCGGGGCCGCGAGTACACCGAAGACGGTCATCAGGTACGTGAGCTGGTTGGGCGTGACCCTGGTGTTCACCAGGTAGCGGTCGACCCGCAGGGACACCTCACGCATGTAGAGGCGTCCCATCCAGTGCTCACCGCTGCGCCGGTCCTTCACCCCCGCGGGGTGAACGACGGGGCGGAGTTCAGCTACCGATGGCCTTGACATAGTCGGCGTAGATGTCCTTGATCTGGTCGGTTGTCAGGTCGAGGTGTTCGAGGATCGTGTAGCGGCCGGGCCGGGTCTGCGGAGCGAACTCGACGGCGCGGACGAACTCGTCCACCGTGAAGCCGATCTCCTCCGGCAGTACCGGCAGCCCGTGCCGACGCAGCACCTCGGCCATGTAGGCCGACTCCTCGTGGGCTCCGCGCAGGTACATCGCGAAGGCCGCGCCCAGTCCGCACTGCTCTCCGTGCGCGGCCGCGCGCTTGGGGAACAGCAGGTCGAAGGCGTGGTTGATCTCGTGGCAGGCGCCGGAGGACGGGCGGGAGTCGCCCGAGACCGACATGGCGATACCGCTGAGCACCAGGGCCTCGGCGAGTACCTGGAGGAAGTCGGTGTCCCCTATACCGCCGGGGTGCCTGAGTACCGCCTCGCCGGCCTGGCGGGCGATCGCGGCGGCGAGGCCGTCGATCTTCTCGCCGTTGACGCGGTTGGCGAGCTCCCAGTCCGCGATCGCGGAGATGTTGGAGATCGCGTCGCCGATGCCCGCGCGCACGAAACGCGCCGGGGCGTCGCGGATGACGTCCAGGTCGATGACGACCGCGATCGGGGTCGGCACACCGTACGAGCCACGGCCCGCATCGTTGTCGAGGGTGGCGACCGGCGAGCACAGGCCGTCGTGCGCGAGGTTCGTCGGTACGGCGACCAGCGGCAGGCCGACACGCGCCGCGGCGAACTTGGCGCAGTCAATGATCTTGCCGCCACCGAGCCCGACGACCGCGTCGTAGTGGCCGGCCTTTATGTCACTGGCCAGCCGAATCGCGTCGTCGAGGGTGCCGCCGCCGACCTCGTACCAGCTGGCGCCGGGCAGGGCCGGAGCGAGTCGCTCCTTCAGCCGTGCGCCGGAACCGTTGCTGACGGCGACGGCCAGCTTCCCGGAGTGCGAGATGCGCTCGTCGGCGAGCACACAGGCCAGGTCGTCCAGGGCACCCGGGCGGATGTCGACGACGACCGGCGAGGGGATGAGCCGGGTCAGTACTGGCACGCGATCTCCCGTCCGCGGGCGAGATCGTCGTGGTTGTCGATCTCGACCCACTTGACGTCGCCGATCGGCGCCACGTCGATGCGGAAGCCGCGGTTCACGAGCTCCTGGTAACCGTGCTCGTAGAACTGCTGCGGGTCGGTCTCCCACACCGTCTTCAGCGCGTCGGCCAGCTCGGGGGCGGCGTCGCCCTCGATGAGGGTGACGCCGATGTACTCGCCGGTGGCCTCGGCGGGGTCCATCAGCTTGGTGATCTTCGTCATGCCCTTCTCGGGGTCGACGACGACCTTCATCTCCTCGTCGGCCAGGCTCTTCACCGTGTCCAGGGCGAGGATGATCTTCTTGCCGTCGCCGCGGGCGGCGAGCAGCGTCTTCTCGACGGAGACCGGGTGGACGGTGTCGCCGTTGGCGAGGATCACGCCGTCCTTGAGGGCGTCACGGCCGCACCACAGGGAGTAGGCGTTGTTCCACTCCTCGGCCTTGTCGTTGTCGATGAGGGTGAGCTTGAGGCCGTACTTCGCCTCCAGCGCCGCCTTGCGCTCGTACACCGCTTCCTTGCGGTAGCCGACGATGATGGCGACCTCGGTCAGACCGATCTCGGCGAAGTTGGCGAGGGTGAGGTCGAGAACCGTGGGCTCGCCTTCTATACCCGCAGGCCCCACCGGCACCAGAGCCTTGGGAAGGCTGTCGGTGTAGGGGCGCAGACGCCGTCCGGCGCCGGCCGCCAGCACGAGGCCGATCATGCGGGTTCTCCTTCATCGTGTACGGCGGGTGCGCCGCCCTTGTGAGCGGACACCCAGAAGCGGATGCTCTCGACGAGCACCACGAGGGCCACGGCCACGGCGAGGGCCGTGAGTGCGACCTGGAACTGCGATGCGGTGAGCGCGGCGGCCAGGACGGTGACGAGCAGCGTCCGCCCCTCGTGCCCCCCGACGGCGCGCACCAGCCAGGCCGGTGGCGCTCCGGCGTTGCCGCGGATGCGGTACACCGTGTCGTAGTGATGGTAGGCGACCGCCGCCACCAGGCCGAAAGCCGCAGGAAGTGCTCCGTTCACCCCGGCTTCAACCGCGAGCGCGAGGACGGTGCAGTATTCGGCCGCCCGGAAGAACGGCGGCACCAGCCAGTCGAGCGCGCCCTTGAGCGGGCGGGCGACGGCGAAGCCCGAGGTCAGGGCGTATACGAGCGCGGCGACGACCGGCCAGGGCCCGCCGAAGTCGGTGAGTGCGGCCGCGGCGACGACCGCGACGCCGCCGAGCAGGGCCACGGCGGGGACGGCGAAGCCGGGCAGGCGTCGCGCCGGGTTCCTGAGCGCCTCGGCGAGGCCCTGCGCGAGCGGCCCGGAGTCCGCGAGATCGGTCAGCGCCTGCGCGGCCCGGTCGGTGCGGTGGGCCTTGCGGGTCAGGGAGCGCAGCACACGGCCGGCGGTGGTGTAGGTGGCGGCGAAGGCGCAGCCGATGAGCAGCGCGTAGAAGGTGATACGGGGGGTCGTGGCCGCCGTGAGGATCGCGATCATCGCCCAGCGCTCGCCGATCGGCAGCACGATCATCCGGCGCACCCACACCGTCCAGCCGACGCTGTCGAGCTTGTCGGAGAGGGCGGCCGTGGGGCTGGTGTTGGCGGTGGCGTCGTGGTTGGCCTCGTTGAAGGAGAAGTCCACGACGTGCCGGCAGGTCTGCAGGACCATCGCGCCGAGGGCGAGGGCCCAGACGTCGTCGCCGCCGCGTGCCGCGCCGAGGGCGAGTCCGGCGTAGTAGGCGTACTCCTTGGCCCGGTCGAAGGTGGCGTCGAGCCAGGCGCCGAGCGTGGAGTACTGCAGGGAGTAGCGGGCAAGCTGGCCGTCGGTGCAGTCCAGGACGAACGAGAAGATCAGCAGCACGCCGGCCGCGACGAACCCGCCCCGGGTGCCGGTGGCCGCGCAGCCCGCCGCGATGAGGGCGGTGATCAGCGAGGCGGTGGTGACCTGGTTGGGGGTCAGGCCGCGACGGGCGCACCAGCGGGCGATGTAGCGGGAGTAGGGGCTGATGAAGTGGGTCGTGAAGAAGCCGTCGCGGGCCTTCACGGCCGACTTCAGGCGTACGGCCTCGTCGTCGACGGCGGCGACGGCCTGCCGCGCCTCGTTGCGGGCCTGCGGGTCGGCCGGGACGGCGGCGACCAGGCTGCCGAGCTCGGGGCGGTGCACGTCGGTGCCGTCGTCGTCGAGGGCGGTGACGACGCGGTCGGCGAGGCTGTCGACGGCGACCGCAGTACCGCCGCCCGCGGAGGTCTCGCGGGCCATCGCGCGGGTCAGGGCCTTGCGGCCGGCCGGCTGGGCCGTCACGGCGCCCGGGATCGCGGCGAGCGGGAAGCGGGGGTCGGTGAGGCCGAGGCGCAGCGCGTGCAGGTGGCCGACGAAGCGGGCGTCGACCAGGGCGACGCGCTGGTCACCGGGCACCTGGGCGAGGAGCGTCTCGGCGTCGGCCGGGTCGGCGGCGACCCGCACGTCGTAGCCGAGGGACCGCAGATCGCCCTCGATCGACGATCCGGGCACCGGCTGACCGGTGAGGATGGCGGTCGACAACCGAACTCACTCCCTGGGTGCCGGCATGTCCGCGCCGGTCATGTACGTGGGTGGCGGCGCCCGTCGGCGGTGGCGGCCGGGCGGCGTGTCGGCAGAGGCTATCGGACGTACGGAAGCCGACGTTCACCACCCGTTTGGCGGGGCGATCAACGCGGTTTGCCCAGAGCAATGCCGCGATCATCATCGGGGATTCGGGGCCCCGCCCACAAACTCGTACTCACAGACGGGACATCGGGGACATTGGTTCCACCGCAGGTCCCCCGGCATAGGGTGGGCGACCATGACATGGCTGATCACCGGCGGAGCCGGCTACATCGGGGCACATGTGGCGCGGGCCATGACCGACGCCGGGGAGCGGGTCCTCGTACTGGACGACCTCTCGGCCGGACATCCGGCGCGGCTTCCGGCGGACGTGCCGCTCGTCGAGGGTTCCTCGCTGGACGGTGACCTGCTGAAGCGGGTGCTGGCCGAGCATGCGGTGTCGGGTGTGGTGCATCTCGCGGCGCGCAAGCAGGTCGGTGAGTCCGTGGCGCAGCCCACGCGCTACTACCAGGAGAACGTGGGCGGTCTCGCGACGCTGCTGGAGGCGGTCGCGGAGGCCGGGGTCGGGCGGTTCGTGTTCTCGTCGTCCGCCGCCGTCTACGGCAACCCCGATGTGGATCTCATCACGGAGGACACCGCGTGCGCGCCGGTGAACCCGTACGGCGAGACCAAGCTCGCCGGGGAGTGGCTGGTGCGGGCGGCGGGCCGGGCACACGGCATCTCCACCGTATGTCTGCGCTATTTCAACGTCGCGGGCGCCGCCGCGCCCGAGCTGGCCGACACGGGCGTCTTCAACATCGTCCCGATGGTCTTCGACCGGCTCACCCGCGACGAGGCCCCGCGGATCTTCGGCGACGACCATCCGACGGCGGACGGCACCTGTGTCCGTGACTACATCCATGTCGCCGACCTCGCCGAGGCGCATCTCGCGGCGGCGCGGCGGCTGACCGCGGCGGACGCGCAGGGTGACCCGAGCGGCGATCTGACGGTCAACATCGGTCGCGGCGAGGGCGTCTCCGTGCGCGAGCTGATCACGGTCATCGGTGAGATCACCGGCGACCGGCGCCCCGCGGTCGTCGAGCCCCGGCGCCCCGGCGACGCCCCGCGCGCGGTCGCCTCGGCCGTGCTGGCCGCCGAGGAACTCGGCTGGACGGCTCGGCGCGGGGTACCCGAGATGGTCGAGTCGGCGTGGCAGGGGTGGCTGCGGCACCGCGGGGCCTGATCATGCGCAGCGCCCTGACCTGCATATCGTTTCCGCAGGTCAGGGCACATGACAACGGTGTTCAGTGCCGCGTTGCCCGATACCCCCCGCCCGTAGTTCACTGTGATCCCGGACCGACATTCCGATCGTCTACGGACCGCAGAAGGGCGGCATTTCCATGGGGGCTGGGCACGATCACGGCCATGGGCACGCGCACGCGCCGACGACCGGAACGGCGGCGGCCGCGTACCGCGGGAGGCTACGGGTCGCTCTGTCGATCACTCTCGGCGTCATGGTGGTCGAGATCATCGGCGGTGTGGTCGCGGACTCGCTCGCCCTGATCGCCGACGCGGCGCACATGGCGACGGACGCGCTGGGCCTGGGCATGGCCCTGCTGGCGATCCACTTCGCGAACCGGCCGCCGAGCACGACGCGCACCTTCGGCTACGCCCGCGCGGAGATCCTCGCGGCCCTCGCCAACTGTCTGCTGCTGCTCGGCGTCGGCGGCTATGTGCTGTACGAGGCGATCCAGCGGTTCCTCACGCCCGCGGACACCGAGGGCGGCCTGATGATCGTGTTCGGTGCCATCGGCCTGGTAGCGAACATGATCTCGCTGACGCTGCTGATGCGGGGCCAGAAGGAGAGCCTCAACGTGCGCGGCGCCTTCCTTGAGGTTGCCGCGGACGCGCTGGGCTCGCTGGCGGTGCTGATCTCGGCGGTGGTGATCCTGACCACCGGCTGGCAGGCCGCCGACCCGATCGCCTCGCTGGTCATCGGCCTGATGATCGTGCCGCGCACCTTCAAGCTGCTGCGCGAGACCCTTGACGTACTGCTGGAGTCGGCACCCAAGGACGTCGACATGGCGCAGGTGCGGGCCCACATACTCGCCCTGGACGGTGTCGAGGACATCCATGACCTGCACGCCTGGACGATCACGTCCGGGATGCCGGTGCTGTCGGCCCATGTGGTGGTGCGCTCCGACGTCCTGAACGCGATCGGCCACGAGAAGATGCTGCACGAGCTCCAGGGATGCCTGGGCGACCACTTCGACGTGGAGCACTGCACCTTCCAGCTGGAGCCGGTCGGGCACGCCGAACACGAGGCCCGGCTCTGTCACTGAGGCCGAGAAGCGACTTCGGCACTGAAACAACCGTACGGTCCGATAAAACGTCAGTACGGGCGGAATGCAGCGATCCGGTGGTCGGTCGCGTCCTCATGCTCACAGCGCCCCCGCGGACGGTTCCGTGCCCGCCGCGCCGGGCACGATCAACTGCCGGGAGTGCCGGATTCGTACGGCACACTTGGGGCGCGAAGACCGATGCGAAGGATGGGTATGCCGATCACACCTGCGACCGCGACGCACAGTCCGTCGAACGGCGCCGCAGACGCGATTTTGCTGGAACTGGTCGACGAGAACGGTGTGACGATCGGCACCGCGGAGAAGCTCGCCGCCCATCAGCCGCCGGGGCAGCTGCACCGCGCGTTCTCCGTGTTCCTCTTCGACGAGCACGGTCGGCTGCTGCTCCAGCAGCGGGCGCTCGGCAAGTACCACTCCCCCGGCGTGTGGTCCAACACCTGCTGCGGACACCCCTACCCCGGTGAGGCCCCCTTCGCGGCCGCGGCCCGGCGCACCCACGAGGAGCTCGGTGTCTCCCCGTCGCTGCTCGCCGAAGCAGGCACCGTCCGCTACAACCACCCGGACCCGGACTCGGGTCTGGTGGAGCAGGAGTACAACCACCTCTTCGTCGGTTTGGTGCAGTCCCGGCCCCGGCCGGACACGGAGGAGGTCGGCGACACCGCCTTCGTGACCTCGGCCGAGCTGGCCGAGCGCCACGCGAAGGACACCTTCTCGTCCTGGTTCATGACCGTGCTCGACGCGGCCCGCCCCGCGATCAGGGAACTGACGGGCCCGTCGGCCGGCTGGTGAGGGCCTAGGGCACGCCCACGGGCTTGAGCGGGACGGCGGCCCAGATCACCTTGCCGCCGCTCGCCGTGTGCTCGACGTCGCAGACGCCGCCCGCCTCCCGCGTGACCTCGCGCACCAGGAGCAGGCCGCGGCCGCCGGTCTGGCCGTGGTCCGCCTCCAGGGCGGTCGGGCGGTAGGGGTGGTTGTCCTCCACCGACACCCGCAGCCACTCGGCTCCGACGGCGACCTCCACGGCGAGCATCGGCGACAGCAGCGCCGCATGCCGTACGGCGTTCGTGACCAGCTCCGAAACGATCAGCAGCAGTCCTTGGACGAGGTCGTCCGAGACCGGCACGCCCTGGCGGTACAGCAGGTCCCGGACGGCGTGCCGCGCCTGCGGGACCGAGGCTTCGACGGCGGGAGCGGTGAACCGCCAGACGCCTTCGTAAGGCAGTGGATTCGGCGGCCGCTGATCGAGTGGCTCGTCCGCGTCGCCTGCTGGGCGTGGGCCTGACCCGCGCCCATGGTTCTCCATCGTCCGGTCGCCACCCTCGCGCTCGATTGTCACCACATGTCGAGTGTTGGTAACGCGCACGTCCGGACCGTAGAACTGAACACAAGTCAGCAGGTATCGAGCGTTTCTGATCGTTGGCGCATGACAGCGTCAGATGGAGGACCGCTCCTGTCGTGCTGGTGCCGACTTGGCGAACTATTCGGGTTGTACGGGTTTGCCGGCGCTGTCGCCCGGTTCCTTCTGCCTGTCCCCTTCAGGGGGCATTTGCTCGGCGACCATGCTGACGACCCGGCGTCCGCCGAAGCCGGTCGCGAGCAGGCCGAGTCCGTCGAAGAGCAGGGCAAGGGAGAAGAGGGTTCCGATGACGTATCTGCTGCTGGGCCAGGAACTCAGCACCAGGATGCCGAGGAGCAGGTCGAAGGCGCCCTGCAGCAGGGTCCAGCCGAACTGCGGACCGCGCACCACCAGGCCGCCGACCAGCCGGAACAACCCGCCCGTCAGGAACAGCAGCGCGGCGAACATGGCCAGCGCCTCGGCCGCCGCCTCCGGTCTGCGGATCACCACCACACCGGCCGCGATGTTGAGCGCGGCAACCGCGACACCGAGCCAGAAGAAGTTGCTGCCGCGCGCCTGGACCGCGTGCAGCAGGCCGACGATGCCACCGATCAGCAGCAGCCAGCCGAACAGAAGCATCGAGGTCAGCGTGGCGACGCCGGTGTAGAGGAGACCGACGACTCCCGCGACCACCAGAATCACGCCCAGCGCCGCGAGCCGGCCGAAGCTGCGGCTCAGCCTGGCGGTCTCGCCCTTGTCTCCCCGCATCCGGGGCCTCCTAGCGCTGCGGCCCCCTTCTTGATCGTACGGTGACGGGGTGCGGCTAGCATCCGACGCATGGAGCCCCAGCTGCAGTACAGCGTCGCCGATTCGGTCGCCACCGTCGTCATCCACCATCCGGCCAAGCGCAACGCGATGACGGCCGCGATGTGGCGGGCGCTGCCGCCGCTGCTCGACACGCTGTCCGCCGATCCCGCCGTGCGGGCGCTGGTGCTGACCGGTGAGGGCGGGACGTTCTGCGCGGGCGCCGACATCTCCACGCTGCAGGGGTCGCCGCTGGAGGCACAGACGCTGGCCGTGGCCGCCGAGGAGGCGCTGGCCGCCTTTCCGAAGCCGACGCTGGCGGCGATCCGGGGGCACTGTGTGGGCGGCGGGTCGCAGCTGGCGGCGGCGTGCGATCTGCGGTTCGCCGAGGAGGGGTCACTGTTCGGGGTGACACCGGCCAAGCTCGGCATCGTGTATCCGGCGTCCTCCACCCGGCGACTGGTGTCGCTGGTGGGGCCGGCCGCCGCCAAGTACCTGCTGTTCTCGGGCGAGTTGATCGACGCGGCGCGAGCACTGCGTACGGGCCTGGTGGACGAGGTGCTGCCGGAGGGCGAACTCGGCAAGCGGGTCGTGGAGTTCACCCGGATCCTGGTGTCGCGCTCGCAGCTGACGCAGGCCGCGGCGAAGGAGTTCGCGAACGGGCGCACCGACCGGGACGGGCACTGGGCGGAGCAGGCGCACGGAAGCGGCGACACCGCGGAGGGCGTCGCCGCGTTCCTGGAGCGCAGGCGGCCCCACTTCACCTGGACTACGTCAGGCTGAAGCGGCTGTCGGTGCGGAACTCCTCCACGAGATGGGCGGGCGCCTTCTGCGGGGAGCCCGCGTCGTAGGGCGGCTGTGGGTCGTACTCGGTCAACAGCTGTACGGCCTGGGCGTGTTCGTCGCCGGCGATCTTCCCGACCAGGGTCAGGCCCATGTCGATGCCCGCGGAGACACCGGCCGCGGTGAGGTACTTGCCGTCGAACACCACGCGCTCACCCGTGGGCTCGGCGCCGTAGTGCGGCAGGTGGTCGAGGGTGAGCCAGTGGGAAGTGGCGCGGCGACCCTCCAGCAGGCCTGCGGCGGCGAGCAGCAGCGAGCCCGAGCAGACGGAAGTCGTCCAGGTGCTGGTGGAGTCGGCCGTCCTGAGCCACTTCAGGAAGGTCTCGTTCGCCATCTCGGTGGGGGTTCCGGGGCCGCCCGGCACCACGACGACATCGGGGTGCGGCACCTCGGCCAGGGCCTTGTCCGCCGTGATGGCGAGGAACCCGGTGTCGGCGCGTACGGGTCCGGCCTGCGCGGCGACGAAGTCGACCTGCACGTCCGGGACACGGCTCAGGACCTCGTAGGGCCCGATGATGTCGAGGGCGGTGAAGCGGTCGTACAGGACCATCGCGATCTGCATGGATTTCCCTTTCCGAGGAGCTGAGGCGGGGCTTCGGCCGGGCCTGGGCCGGTTCAGTGGACGGTCGTGGGGCGGAAGCGGCGGCGGTACTCGGCCGGGGCCGTCCCGAGGCTCTTGACGAAGGCGCGCCGCATGGCTTCGGGGGTGCCGTAGCCGCAGGCGCGGGAGATCTCCTCGACGCCGTCGTGCGTGTCCTCCAGAAGGCGGCGGGCGTGTTCGAGGCGGACGCGGTCGACGTACCGGCCGGGGGTCATGCCCGTCTCGCTCTGGAAGGCGCGGGCGAAGTGACGCGGCGAGAGGGTCGCGCGGGCGGCCAGTGAGTCGACCGTCAAATCGTCGTCGGGGTGCTCGGTGATCCAGCGCTGGACCTCCCTGAGCGGCTCGCGCTGCGCTGTCTGGGCGGCCAGCTGGGCGCTGAACTGGGCCTGGTTTCCGGGTCGGCGCAGGAAGACGACCAGGTGGCGGGCCAGGTTGAGGGCCACGTCGCGGCCCAGGTCCTCCTCGACCAGGGCGAGGGCGAGGTCGATGCCCGAGGTCACGCCGGCGGAGGTGGCGACGTGGCCGTCCCGCACAAAGATGGGGTCCGGGTCGACCTCGACGGCCGGGTGGTCGCGGGCGAGCTTGTCGCAGTACGCCCAGTGGGTCGTGGCCCGGCGTCCGTCCAGCAGGCCCGCGGCGGCGAGCAGGATCGCGCCGGTGCAGACGGAGACCAGGCGTTCGGCCCGGGGGCCGTGCTCGCGCAGCCAGTCGGTGAGGGCCGGATCGGGGTTGCGAGTGCCGTTGCCGCCCGGGACGACGAGGGTGTGCGGGTCCTGGGTGTCGGTGAGGGAGTGGTCCGGTACGACGGTCAGGCCGCTGGAGGTGCGCACGGGAGCGCCGTCCAGGGTGGCCGTACGGATCCGATACGTGCCCGGAGTGTGCTTCTCGGCCCCCGCGAAGACCTCCAGCGGCCCGGTGACATCGAGGCTCTGCACGTCGTCGAAGAGGACGAAGAGAACGGTTCGGTGTGCCATGCCGTCGATTCTTCGGGGCGGGGACGGGTGGCGGCAATGACGAGCTTCCCACCTTTTCTGCCATGGGCTCGCGCGCACGGGAGCGGCGTACCAAGCGGTTGGTAACCTGCCGGGCATGACTACTGCCGTCCTCGAACCCCGTGCCGGGCGCCGCTGCCACAACGTGCTCAACTCCCTGCACGCGACGTCGTACTTCGCTCCCGAGCTGGGCAAGGAATGCGCCGCCATCGGGATCACGCACCCCCGGGCCGTCAACTTCGCGGTGCGGGCAGCCGCGATGGGAGCGGTGGGTGCGGGGGCGGTGACGGCGACGTTCTACAACTACAAGTACGAGTTGGTGGCGCGGCACGTCCCTGCGGTCTGGGCCGTCGCCTCGCCCGGGGAGGTGCTGGCGGCACGCGCGCGTGCGGTCGACGGGGCGTTGCGGCGGTTGCTCGGTGAGGACGCGGTGGCGTCGGCGGAGATGGGCGAGGCCGCGCGGCTGGCGCTTCGGGCGGCCGAGGCGTGTTCGCGCAGTGCTCGGCCGTTGTACTCGGCGCATGCGGATCTGACGGTGCCCGAGGAGCCGCATCTGGCGTACTTCCATGCCGCCACGTTGCTGCGTGAGCATCGGGGGGACGGGCATCTGGCCGTGTTGATGGCGGCTGGGCTCGATGGGCTGGAGGCCGTGGTGACGCATACCGCGACCGGTAAGGGCATGGCGCCGAAGTGGGTGTTCACCACGCGTGGCTGGGCTCAGGAGGACTGGGATGCGGCGTGTGGGCGGCTGCGGGAGCGGGGGTTGCTGGATGGTGCGGGGGATTTGACGCCGGCGGGTGTTGCGCTGCGTGAGGAGATCGAGGCCGAGACGGATCGGCTGGATCGGGGGCCGTATGCCCACCTTGGGGTGGAGGGGGTTGCTCGGCTGACTGAGCTGGGTGCGGGGTTTGCTCGGGCCGTGGTGGGGGCTGGGGCGTTTCCGGTGGATCTGCTCGGCCGGGGGTGAACTGTCGGGGTGCGCGGACCGGTTTTTCGCCCCCGCCGCCCCTACCCGTCCCATCCTCCAGGGGCTCGGCCCCTTCGACCCCGGCCCCTCCTGGGGGCTGCGCACCCAGACCCCCGCTACGGCCCCTGAAGGGCCTTGTCCTCAAACGCCGGACGGGCTGAAAGACCCGACCGGCGTTTGCGCTGCATGGCGTGCCCAAGGTGCGGTACCCGGTCCTCAGTCGGTCATCGTGACGGCTGAGGAGAGGTGAATCGCGTGTTCCGTGCAATCGCAGATGTGTTGCGGCAGATCGGCGGCGCCATCGCCACCGTGGTGACGTTGCCGTTCCGGGCTCTCGCCCGGCTCTTCGGCGGCGCCTCGGGAAGCACTCGCAGTCGCCGGGCCTGAATTCGTCCCACCCGCGACGGGCCGGGTTGGTGCCCTGATCCCCGGTTGTCGGTGTCACCTGCCACAATTGCCGCGCAACCTCAGTGAAAAGGCGGGACGGGATCGTGACGACACCCCTCGTAGGGTCCATCGAAGGCAGGATCGCCGCGGAGCTCGGCGTACGGGAGCGGCAGGTGAAAGCTGCCGTGGAGCTGCTCGACGGCGGTTCGACGGTGCCCTTCATCGCCCGCTACCGCAAGGAAGCGACCGAGATGCTCGACGATGCGCAGCTGCGCACGGTCGAGGAGCGGCTGCGCTATCTGCGGGAGCTTGAGGAGCGGCGGACGGCGATCCTCGACTCGGTGCGTGAGCAGGGCAAGCTGACCGAGGAACTGGAGGCGCGGATCCGCGGCGCCGAGACCAAGGCACGGCTTGAGGACATCTATCTGCCGTACAAGCCCAAGCGGCGGACCAAGGCGCAGATCGCCCGGGAGGCCGGGCTTGAGCCGCTCGCCGAAGGGCTGCTCGGCGACCCGGGCGTCGACCCGCTGGCGGCTGCCGCCGCGTTCGTCGACGCCGACAAGGGCGTCGCCGATCCGCAGGCCGCCCTCGATGGTGCCCGGGCGATCCTCACCGAGCGGTTCTCGGAGGACGCCGACCTGATCGGCGAGCTGCGTGAGCGCATGTGGGTGCGCGGGCGGCTGGCCGCCAAGGTACGGGAGGGCAAGGAGGAGGCGGGCGCGAAGTTCTCCGACTACTTCGACTTCGCCGAGCCGTTCACCGAGCTGCCCTCGCACCGGATCCTCGCCATGCTCCGCGGGGAGAAGGAGGAGGTTCTCGACCTCGTCCTGGAGCCGGAGGAGGCCGTCGACGGGCCCTCGTCGTACGAGGGGATCGTCGCCCACAAGTTCGGGATCGCCGAGCGTGGTCGCCCCGCCGACAAGTGGCTGACGGACACGGTTCGCTGGGCCTGGCGGACGCGCATCCTCGTCCACCTCGGCATCGACCTGCGGCTGCGGCTGCGGACGGCCGCCGAGGACGAGGCCGTGGGCGTGTTCGCGGCCAACCTGCGTGACCTGCTGCTCGCCGCGCCCGCAGGCACGCGCGCGACGCTCGGCCTGGACCCGGGCTTCCGTACGGGTGTGAAGGTCGCCGTGGTCGACGCGACCGGCAAGGTCATGGCCACCGACGTCATCTACCCGCACGTCCCTGCCAACAAGTGGGACGAGGCCATCGCCAAGCTGGCGCGGCTGGCGAAGGAGCACTCGGTCGACCTGGTCGCGATCGGAAACGGCACGGCCTCCCGCGAAACCGACAAGCTCGCCGGTGAACTCATCACCAAGCACCCGGAGTTGAAGCTGACGAAGGTGATGGTGTCCGAGGCGGGTGCCTCCGTGTACTCGGCATCGGCCTTCGCCTCGCAGGAGCTGCCCGACATGGACGTCTCGCTGCGCGGCGCGGTGTCCATCGCCCGGCGGCTGCAGGACCCGCTCGCCGAGCTGGTGAAGATCGACCCCAAGTCGATCGGTGTCGGCCAGTACCAGCACGACCTGTCCGAGGTGAAGCTGTCGCGCTCGCTGGACGCGGTGGTGGAGGACTGTGTGAACGGCGTCGGTGTCGACGTCAACACCGCCTCCGCGCCGCTCCTCGCGCGCGTCTCCGGCATCACCTCCGGGCTCGCCGAGAACATCGTGTCCCACCGGGACGCCAACGGACCGTTCACGTCCCGCTCTCAGCTGAAGAACGTGGCACGGCTCGGCCCGAAGGCGTACGAGCAGTGCGCGGGCTTCCTGCGCATCCGTGGCGGCGACGACCCGCTGGACGCGTCCAGCGTGCACCCGGAGGCCTACCCGGTCGTACGGCGCATGGTGAAGACGTCGGGTCAGGAGGTGGCCGCGCTCATCGGCAACACGGGCGTGCTGCGCTCGCTGAAGCCGAACGACTTCGTGGACGAGACCTTCGGTCTGCCGACCGTCACGGACATCCTCAAGGAGCTGGAGAAGCCCGGGCGCGACCCGCGTCCCGCCTTCAAGACGGCCACCTTCAAGGAGGGCGTCGAGAAGATCTCCGACCTTGCGTCCGGGATGGTCCTGGAGGGTGTCGTGACGAACGTGGCGGCCTTCGGGGCATTCGTGGACATCGGTGTCCACCAGGACGGGCTGGTGCACGTCTCGGCGATGTCGAAGACATTCGTGAAGGACCCGCGCGACGTGGTCAAGCCCGGTGACATCGTCAAGGTGAAGGTCCTCGACATCGACATTCCGCGCAAGCGGATCTCCCTGACGCTGCGGCTCGACGACGAGGCGGCCCCGCAGGGCCAGCAGCAGGGCGGGGGCGGCGGCGAGCGTCGCCAGCGCGGCGGGCGTCCGCCTCAGCAGCGGCAGGGCCGCGGCGGCGGTGGCGGTGGCGGTGGTAGCCGAGGTGGCGGTTCGCGCCAGGCTGCGCCTCCGGCCAACAGCGCCATGGCCGACGCGCTGCGCCGCGCGGGTCTCCTCGACCCCAAGCAGGGCAAGCGCTGAACCGGCACGCAGGGCAAGCCTGAGCCCGCGCGGCGGGCCAGGGCGGTGCTGACGCGACACACGGGCCCGGACCCTCCGGTACGACTCGGAGGGTCCGGGCCCGTTCGCCCGTAAGGTGACCGCATGCCGACATCGCGTGTCATCACCTGGGAAGTGTCGGAGAGCAAGGGCATCGAGACCGCCTGGACCGAGCTCGGCGGCGATGTCCTGCGGGCCCGCGGCCGGGCGGTCGGGACGACGCCGGAGCCGTACTGGATCTCGTACGAACTCGACACGGGGAACCGTTTCGTGACGCGTCGGCTGTCCGTTGGCGTCGAGTCCGCGGGCGGCGTGCGCACGCTCGATCTGCGGCACGACGGAGCGGGTCGGTGGACGGCGAACGGTGAGCGGCTGCCCGAGGTCGACGGCGCCCTCGACTGCGATCTCGGCCTGTGTCCGCTCACCAACACGATGCCGGTGCTGCGGCACGGGCTCCATCGGGCGCCCGGGGAACGGGAGTTGCGGATGGCTTGGGTGTCGGTGCCGGATCTGACCGTGCTGCCGTCACGGCAGACCTACACGCATCTGGAGCCGGGCCGGATCCGCTTCGTCTCGGGCGACTTCCGCAGTGACATCGAGTTCGACGACGACGGCTTCGTCGTCGACTATCCGAGCCTGGCGACGCGGCTGCGCCGATCCGGATCGTGTGGATGATCCGGACCATCCGGCGGGCCAGGGCGGCCTGTTGCGCCAAGTGCAGTAGCACGAGCGGCCGCCCGGATGCGGGCGGGCAAGGCTGGACGCCCAGTCCTGTGTCCGCCGCCGCTCAGGAGAGCCGATGCCGACCCCGTTGCGCCACCGTCCCCCGTTCGGGCCCCGTCTGGGGGCGGTCTCTCTCATCACCGTCTGCCTGACCCTGCTGTGCACGCTGTCCCCGGCCGCCGCGGGCACCGCCTCGGAGCCCCGACCGCAGCCCCATGACTCCCTTCAGCAGCAGCTGGACGAGCTGGTCCGTGCGCCGGGTGGCCCGCCGGGCGTCATCGCCGTTCTGCGCGACGGCAAGGGAAGCCGGGTCGTGCGGGCCGGTGTCGCGGAGCTGGGCAGCGGGCGCGGGCCCGAGCCGGACGACCACATGCGCGTCGCCAGTACGGCCAAGGCGTTCAGCGGGGCGGTGGCGCTGGCCCTGGTCGACCGTCGCTATCTGAGTCTCGACGACACCCTGCGCGAGCGGCTGCCCCAGCTACCGCCGGCCTGGGGTTCCGTGACGCTGCGCCAGCTGCTGAACCACACCAGTGGCCTGCCCGACTTCGTCGAGGCACCGACGTTCCTCAACACCCTTCTCGCCGACCCCCAGCACCACTTCGACCCCCGCCGACCGCTCGACCACGTCGCCGACCGGCAGCTGCGGTTCCCGCCGGGCTCGCGGTACCAGTACTCCGACTCCGACAACATCGCCGTGGCCCTGATGGCCGAGGCGGCGACCCGCGTCCCCTACGAGCGGCTGCTGGACGACCTGGTGTACCGGCCGCTCGGACTGCGCCGGACCAGCCTGCCGCAGGGGTTCCGGTTGCCGACGCCCCATCTGCACGGCTACGACGTGAGCCCGCCCGCGGTACCGGCGGACGTCAGCGAGCTCCTCAGCCTGTCCGGCGCCTGGGCGTCGGGCGGCATGGTCTCCACGCCCGCCGACCTGACCCGCTTCGTGCGCGGCTACGTGGGTGGCCGGCTGTACGGCCGCGACCGCGACGTCGTACGGGAGCAGCGGCGCTGGGTTCCCGGGGCCGCGTCCGATCCCGCCGGGCCGGGGCGCAACGACGCGGGCCTCGGCGTCTTCCGGTACACGACCCGGTGCGGTGTGGTGCTGGGGCACACCGGTAACACACCCGGCTACACACAGCTGATCGCGGCCACGCCGGACGGCCGCCGGTCGCTGACCTTCTCCACGACCACGCAGATCAACGAGACCATGCAACCCGCTCTGCTGCGGCAACTGCGCGCCGTACAGGAGAACTTCGTCTGCTCCCTGCTGGGTCACAGGGGCTGAGCGGCGTCACGGGAGGCTGAGCGACGTCACAGGGGGTGACGGAGTCGGCCGGGAGCGGCGGCGGGCGCCCCTAGCGTTCGGTCACCTTGCCGTCGGCGATCTCCAGGCGGCGGGTGACGTGGACCGCGTCGAGCATGCGCCGGTCGTGGGTGACCAGGAGCAGGGTGCCCTCGTAGGCGTCCAGGGCCGATTCCAGTTGCTCGATGGCCGGCAGGTCCAGGTGGTTGGTGGGCTCGTCCAGGACGAGGAGGTTGACGCCCCTGCCCTGGAGGAGGGCGAGGGCGGCGCGGGTGCGTTCGCCCGGGGAGAGGGTGGCCGCGGAGCGCAGGACGTGGTCCCTCTTCAGGCCGAACTTGGCCAGGAGGGTGCGTACTTCGGACGGTTCGGTGTCCGGGACGGCCGCGCAGAAGGCGTCCAGCAGGGATTCCTCGCCGTGGAACAGCTTGCGGGCCTGGTCGACCTCGCCGATCAGGACGCCGGAGCCGAGCGTCGACCCGCCCGCGGTCAGGGGGACACGTCCCAGCAGGGCGCCCAGCAGTGTGGACTTGCCCGCGCCGTTGGCGCCCGTGACCGCCACGCGGTCCGCCCAGTCGATCTGGAGGGACACCGGGCCGAGGGTGAAGTCGCCGCGTCGGACCTCGGCGTCGCGCAGGGTCGCGACCACCGCGCCCGAGCGGGGCGCCGAGGCGATCTCCATGCGTAGTTCCCACTCCTTGCGCGGCTCCTCGACGACTTCCAGGCGCTCGATCATGCGCTGGGTCTGGCGGGCCTTCGCGGCCTGCTTCTCGCTGGCCTCGCTGCGGAACTTGCGGCCGATCTTGTCGTTGTCGTTGTTCGCCTTGCGCCGGGCGTTCTTGACGCCCTTGTCCATCCAGGAGCGCTGCGTCTGCGCCCGGTCCTGGAGGGCGGCCTTCTTGTCGGCGTACTCCTCGTAGTCGTCGCGGGCGTGCCGACGGGCCACCTCGCGTTCCTCCAGGTAGGCCTCGTAGCCGCCGCCGTAGAGGTTGATCTGCTGCTGGGCAAGGTCGAGTTCGAGGACCTTGGTGACCGTGCGGGTGAGGAACTCGCGGTCGTGGCTGACGACGACCGTGCCGGCGCGCAGGCCGGAGACGAAGCGTTCCAGGCGCTCCAGGCCGTCGAGGTCGAGGTCGTTCGTCGGCTCGTCCAGCAGGAAGACGTCGTAACGGGAGAGCAGCAGCGAGGCCAGTCCTGCGCGGGCCGCCTGGCCGCCGGACAGGGACGTCATCGGCTGGTCCAGGTCCACGGCCAGGCCCAGCGAGTCGGCGACCTCCTCGGCCCGCTCGTCGAGGTCGGCGCCGCCCAGGTCGAGCCAGCGCTCCAGGCTCGTGGCGTACGCGTCGTCCGCGCCCGGCGCGCCGTCCACGAGGGCCTGTGTCGCCTCGTCCATCACACGCTGGGCCTCGGCGACTCCGGTGCGGCGGGCCAGGAACTGCCGTACGGTCTCGCCGGGCCGCCGCTCCGGCTCCTGCGGAAGGTGACCGACGGTCGCCGTCGGCGGGGACAGCCGCAGCTCGCCCTCCTCCGGCCCGGTGAGCCCGGCGAGCAGGCGGAGCAGGGTGGACTTGCCCGCACCGTTGGCCCCGACCAGGCCGATCACGTCTCCGGGCGCGACGACGAGGTCGAGCCCGCTGAACAGGGAGCGGTCGCCGTGGCCGGCGGCGAGGTTCTTGACGACGAGGGTGGCAGTCACAGGGAGCGATCCTAATGCGCGCACCACCCAGGACGCGCCGGGGTTTCCCGCGCACAAGAACGCCGGGGTCGGCAACGCCGCCAAGGGGCGCGGGGAACTGCGCGACCAGCCACAACGAGCCCGCAGACGCACGACGGCATAGCACAGCACCCCTCCCGCGGAGCGAATCGCGGCACCCCCGACGGCGCACTACCTCGCCATCGACTCGACCAGCACACTCCCCGACGTCCGAGCCACCACGAACGACTCCCCCTTCACGGCCTTGGCGTCCAACGCGATCCGGTGCCGCCCCGCCTCCAGAACACCGTCGAAGACCTCATGCTCATGGGTCCGGTACAGCCGGTCTACGCGATACGCGGTGAGACGGACCCGGCACGGCGAGGTCACCTCGACGCCCGCCGCGCCGTCGGCCGCCACCAGCCCGGTCAGCCGGCGCTGTTCGACCGGACTGCGGTCCAGGGCGTGTTCGATCTGGGCGACCAGCAGCGGCACGATCGGCGCGAGGCCATCGACGTACGCCACCTCTACGCCCGCGTCCGCGAAGACACGGCGTACGGCGGCACGCTGCTCCTCGCCGATCGCACGGCCGAAGGCGACGGCACCGTAGGCGCGCAGTTCGTCGGCGGGGACGCCGCCCACGTCATGGGTGATGTCGGCGCCGATGCCGATGGTACGCAGGGCCGCCGCGAGCTTGGCGAGGAGGGCGACGCGGGCGCCGATGAGGAGGACTCGGCGGCGCGGTGCCTCGGAGCCGCCGTCGAGCAGGGAGCCGAGTGCCGCCCGGTACTCGGCTCCCCGGAAGCGGAAGGGGCCGATGCCGTGGTAGCCGTTGAGTTCGAGGTCGGCGTGTTCTTCGGTCTGCCAGGCGAAGTCCTGCCAGATGTAGTCGTCATCGTCCTTGCCTATGACCGCGGTGACCGCGCCGCAGGCGAGGTCCTCGCAGTCGGGACAGCCATAGATGACATACCTGCCCCCTGGAAGCGGGGCCTCCGCCTCCAGGAGCAGGCTGCGGACCTGGGCGGTGAAGATGGCGGGCGGGACGTCGGAGGCGAGCGGGGAGACGGCGTCGAGGTCGGACAGCTGGAACAGCAGCGGGCGGCCGTCGACGATGAAGTCCACGAAGTCCCGGTGCACCTGGTAGTTACCGTTGGCGAGGACGCCACCGGCACGCATCGCCGGTGCCAGGCCGAAGGTCGCGTACTCGGCAGACATGCTGTGAGTATCCCCAGAGCGGGACCGATATGAGCGCGGCATGACATATTCCGGTACATCCCGCTCTGGGGAGCGAACAGACGGACGAGGTGCGGTCGTCCTTGCGCCACTCAGGCGTGGTCGTGGCCCAGTGGGTCGCCCTCCGCTTCGGTGCCGGCGCCCGGACCGATCTTGAACTCGAACTCGCCGTCGTACCTCTTGTGGCCCTCGATCACGGCGAGCTCGACGGCCTCGGAGCCCATCTCGCCGCGCACGATGACCGGGTCCCGGCGCAGATCGCGCATGAGGGCGACGCACATGCCGATCATCACGAGGACGAAGGGCGCGGCGGCCAGGATCGTGAGGTTCTGCAGGCCGGTGAGCGCGTCGCCCTGGCCGCTGCCGACGAGCAGCATGATGGCGGCGACGGCTCCGGTGACCACACCCCAGAACACGACGACGAAACGGCCGGGTTCGAGGGCGCCCCGCTGGGAGAGCGTGCCCATCACGATGGACGCGGCGTCCGCTCCCGAGACGAAGAAGATGCCGACCAGGATCATCACGAGCAGGCTGGTGGCGGTGGCGAGGGGGAACTCCTGGAGCACGCCGAAGAGTTGCCCCTCTGGGGTGTCCTCACCGCCGAGCCCGCCGCCCTCCTTCAGCTTCATCGCCGTACCGCCGAAGATCGCGAACCAGACGAGGCTGACGGTGCTGGGCACGAGGATGACGCCGCCGACGAACTGCCGGATGGTGCGGCCCCTGCTGATGCGGGCGATGAACATGCCGACGAAGGGCGTCCAGGAGATCCACCAGGCCCAGTAGAAGACGGTCCAGCTGCCGAGCCAGTCCGCGACGCCCTCGCCGCCGCTGGCCTCGGTGCGGCCGGCGAGCTGGGGCAGGTCGCCGAGGTAGGCGAAGATCGAGGTGGGCAGCAGGTCGAGCACGATGATCGTGGGGCCCGCGATGAACACGAAGACGGCGAGGATCAGGGCGAGCACCATGTTGGTGTTGGACAGCCACTGGATGCCCCGCTCGATGCCGGAGACGGCGGAGGCGACGAACGCCAGGGTGAGCACGGCGATGATCGCGACGAGCAGGCCTGTGCTCACGTCGTCCATCCAGTCCAGTTCCTGGAAGCCGGAGCCGATCTGGAGGGCGCCCAGGCCCAGGGAGGCCGCGGAGCCGAAGACGGTGGCGATGATCGCGAGGATGTCGATCACCCGTCCCGCCGAGCCGTTCGCGTGCTTCTCCCCGATCAGCGGGGTGAAGACGGCGCTGATGGTCTGGCGCCGGCGTTTGCGGAAGGTGCTGTAGGCGATGGCGAGTCCGACCACCGCGTAGATCGCCCAGGGGTGCAGCGTCCAGTGGAAGAGGGTGGTCGCCATCGCCGTCTCCATGCGTTCGCCGGAGTTGGCGGGGTCTGAGCCCGGGGGCGGTGTCGTGTAGTGCGAGAGCGGTTCGCTGACGCCGTAGAACATCAGGCCGATGCCCATGCCCGCGCTGAACATCATCGCGACCCAGGACACGGTCCTGAACTCGGGTTCCTCGCCCTCGGCGCCGAGGTGGATGCGGCCGTAGCGGCTCATCGCGAGCCACAGCGCGAAGACGACGAAACACGAGGCGGCCAGCATGAAGGCCCAGCCGCCGTTGTGGATCAGACCGTTGAGCATCTTCGTGGACACGCTCTCCAGCGAGTCCGTGGCCGCCCAGCCCCAGATCACAAAGGCCACCGTTATGGCGGCGGTCACCCCGAACACCACTTGGTCGGTGTGGCGGCCGGGAACGTCGACAGGACGTTCCTGGCCGCCGCCTCTCTTCTTCAGATCCTCAGTCATCTGCGGCACCTTCCCCGGTTAACGGTGGATACGCCGGTTCCACGTCGGCTACCAGGGACTACCACAGAAACTGTCGATCTTGACCGTTTCAGCAGTCGGTGTCGGGCTCACCGACCGTGAGGTGGTACGGCGCCCGCTCGTCCAGGAGCAACGGGACCAAGGCGCGCAGGGACTGGCGGAGCGGGACGTAGGTGCCGTGTGTCCGCACTCCGTGCAGGGCGAGTTCGTCCTTGACCTCCGCGTACTGGCCGGCGGTGAGCCGGTAGCCGCAGGGCGGGTCCTGGATCACCTCGGCCGGTTCGGCCGGGTCGTTGTCGGCGCCGCCGAGGTAGACGGGTCCGGTGTCGGCCCAGCCGGCGAGCCGGGCCCTGCCCGTGGCCGCCTCGACCTTACGCCGGTGCTCGTCGGCGAAGCCGAACAGGCCGTCCAGTGCCGCGAGTTGAGAGCTCACCCGGCGACGGTTGTTCAGCGCCTCGTCCGCCTTCTCCGCGTCCGTGAGCGGATCGACCCGGCTCTCGATGAGCAGGCCGACCGAGTGCTTGACGCCGGACATGTTGCGCAGGATGCGTTCCTGGCCGTCGCCGGCGACCTGCTTCACCGGGTCGCCGGTGACCGGGTCGGTCCAGATGCCGTATGTGCCGGTCGAGTGACCGGCGCTCCGCGCCGCGGGGCGGACGTACGACTCGGACAGGGCCTGTGCCTCGTCGTGGACGTGCGCGTCCGTGTTGAGATTGCGCGGCCACAGGTCGAACAGGTCCTTGTCGTAGTACTGCGGTGTGGCGCCGTACTCGTGCAGGTCGTAGACCACGTCGGGGCGCTGGTCGCGGATGACGGCGGCCATGGCGCGGCCCTCGGCGGTCTTCAGCGCGATGTGGTCGCGGTTGATGTCCACGCCGTCGCTGTTGCCGCGGGTGTCGGCGGCCCGGCCGTCGGGGTTGGCGGTGGGCACGACGAGCAGGGTGGTGCGCTCCAGGAAGCGCCGGGTCCGCTGGTCCTTGGCGTAGGCCAGGTCACGGATGGTGGACAGGCAGGCCTCGCGGCCGGAGGGTTCGTCGCCGTGCTGGCTGCAGACGAGGAGCACCTTGTTCGGGGCGGCGCGGGTGCCGATGCGGACGAGTTGGAGGGGACGGTCCTGTTTCGTCGTACCGATGCGGGCGAGGGAGATCCGGTCGCTCGCCTTGTCGACGGCCGCGAGGAAGTCCTGCTCCTCGGGCTGGCCGGTCCATCTGGCGCCGTTCGACTGCTCGAAGCCGGTGCGGGGCGGGGATTCGGCGGCCTGGGCCGGTACGGCGACGAGGGATGCCGTGAGGGCCGCCGCGGTGAGGACGACGGCTCGGATGCGGGTCACCGGCCTCCCTCCGGGATGCGGTGGGCGCCGCGCGGTGCGGTCACGCCGTCGAGGGGCGTGACCGCGGGAGCCACGGAGACGGAGCCCGTCGTGGCACGGATGAAGGCGGGGGCGCCGCCGACCAGCGGGAGGCGGGCCTTCGTACGGGAGAGATCGAGGGTCAGGGTCGGCTTGGCCGACGGAGGGTCGATCAGGTCCTTGTCCGTACCCGCGACGATCAGGGCGAGGCGATGGCCGGCCGGGACGACGTGGTCCGTGGCCGCCAGGTCGAGGGTGATCGTGTACGCCTTGCCCGGGGTCAGCGGTACGCCCTTCAGGTCCGAGGCGTAGTTGCCGAGGTCGGCCCAGCCACGGCTGACGACCGTGTAGTCGACGTCGGCGGTCTTGGCCTTGGTCTCCTTGAAGCAGGCGCTGTCACCGGTGGTGCTCGCGCCCCAGCAGGTGCGGTCGGTGAGCGTGGAGATGCCCTCGCCGCTGGTCGCGTAGTCGCGGATGGTGTCGGGGCCGAGGTCCACGAGGACGGCGGAGAGGTGGGCCGTCGAGGTGGTCGGGGTGGCGGTGACGGTGACCTCGGAGGAGCCGGACAGACGCAGGTCGCGGGTGAGCGGCCTGGTCACGAAGCCAGCTTTGTCCGGGGTGGGCCGGTCGATGTTCGCGGCCCAGTCGGTCTCGCTGTGCTGGGGGTCGTCGGTGAAGGACTCGGTGCCCTTGCCCTTGGCCGTGCCGAGGGTGCCGACGCCCGGCTGGGTGCCCTCGGCGGGGCGCAGGGTGGTGGTGGCGGTGCCGCGCGGGGGCCAGACCTTGGACGTCACCCACTGGTCGGGGTGGCGCTCGATGTCGGCCATCGGCTCGCGGTCGATGCCGTTGTCGTAGCCGAGGAGTTCATGGTCGAACCAGCGGTGCAGGGTCTCGACCCACTCGGCCCGCCGGAAGTCGAAGGGGTCGACATGGCCGGTCTGGGAGAGCCAGATCTTGCGCTCGACGCCGTTCTTCGCGAGGGCGTCCCACCACTGGCCGACGTGCTTCATACGGACGTTGAGGTCCTGCATGCCATGGATCAGGAAGACGCTCGCCCGGACCTTGCGCGCGTCCTTCACGTAGTCGCGCTCGGTCCACAGCGGGGTCCAGTCGCCCGTGCGCGGGGCCCCGTCGACCAGCATCTGCTGGACGGCGCCGCACTTGGCGCGGGCGTCGGGGCTGTCGACGTAGTCGGAGAGCCACTCGGGGCCCGAGTCGTACAGCGGGGCGCCCTGCTGGAAGTAGTAGTCGTACCAGGAGGAGATGGCGCTGATCGGGACGATGGTCTTCAGTCCCTCGACGCCGGTCGCGGCGACGCCGTTGGCGATGGTGCCGTCCCAGCTCTTGCCGATCATCCCGGTGCGGCCGTTGGTCCATGCGGTGGCCGTGGCCCTGGTCGTGCCGGTGCGGGTCGTGTACGCCCTGGCGCGGCCGTTCAGCCAGTCGACGACGGCCTTCGCGGAGAGGATGTCGGAGCGGCCGCCGACGTCCACGCAGCCGTCGGAGCGGTTGGTGCCGGCGAGGTCGACGCCGACGAAGGCGTAGCCGCGGGGCACGAAGTAGTTGTCGTAGAACAGCGGCATCTGGACCACGTTGCCGCTCGCGTCGTACGTCTTCTTCTGGCTCTCGTTGCCGCGCCCGCAGCAGGAGTAGTACGGGCTGGCGTCCATGACGACGGGCACCTTGCGGCCCTGCGCGGCGGCCTCGCGGGGCCGGACGATGTCGACGGCGACGCGGTCGTGCTTGCCGTCGCGGTCGTGGTCGAGCCCGGTGTCCACCCATACGGCCTCGCGGATCGCGTGCTCGTACGAATAGACGGGTTTGCTCTCCCGCGGGGCGGCGTGTGCCGTCATGGGGGCGAGGAACGCGGCCAGCAGGGCGGCCGTGACCGCCGCCACGAGCGGTCTCCAGATCGTGAAGCGCATGCGTTTCGGCATGCGCGGACGTTACATCGATCAACTCCTGTGCAGAAGAGGGCGGCTGATGACACGTGAGGTCCATTCGTGGCCATCCGTGTCTGGCGTGGCCGATAACCACCCCTGGGGCGGATCCACTCATGTCGGCCGAATGGCGATCGTGTGACAGCAATGGTCATGGACACACCGAGGGGCACAGGTGGTGAATAGGCTCCGGACAGACTCCACCCCCTACGACTTGGAGCTTTCGTGCACCGCAGATTCATGGCGCCGGGCGCCCTCGCGGCCGCCTCTTTGATGCTGGCGATCCCGGCGTCGGCCGCGAGCACCGCCCCCGGCGCTCCGGGCATCGGCGACCCCTACTACCCGGCCTACGGCAACGGCGGATACGACGTCTCCCATTACGACCTGCGTCTGAAGTACCAGCCGGCCACGGACGAGTTGGCGGGGACGGCGACCCTGCTGGCGAAGACCACGCAGGATCTGTCCCGCTTCAATCTGGACTTTCTGCTGGACGTCAGCGAGGTGCGGGTCAATGGCGCGAAGGCGTCGTTCGCGACCTCGGGCGAGCACGAGCTGGAGATCACGCCGAAGCAGCCGCTCGCCAAGGGCACGGCCGTCACCGTGGTCGTGCGCTACCGCGGGGTGCCGTCCACGAAGAAGGCGTACGGCTTCAACGCGTGGCTGCGCACTCCGGACGGCGGGGTCGCCGCGGGCGAGCCCGAGGGGGCCTGGTGGTGGTTCCCGAGCAATGACCACCCGCGTGACAAGGCCACCTTCGACGTGTCGGTGCAGGTGCCGGACGGCACGCAGTTCATCTCCAACGGAACGCTGCAGTCGACGACTTCACGGGCCGGCTGGACCCGCTACAACTGGCGTTCCAACAAGCCGCAGGCGACATATCTCGCCACCTTCGCGGCCGGCAAGTTCGACGTCACCACCGGGACGTCCGAGAGTGGAATTCCGGTCATCAACGCCTACAGCAAGGACCTCGGCGACACCGCCGGTGCCGCGCGGGCGAGCGTCGAGCGGACCGGGGAGATCGCCGACTGGCTGACCGAGTACTTCGGGCCGTACCCCTACAACGCGGTCGGCGGGTATGTGCCCAACACCCCTGGCGTCGGGTACGCGCTGGAGACCCAGACCCGGCCCTTCTACAGTCCCCGCCAGTTCGGGAACGGGTCGAACGTCTCGGTCGTCGTGCATGAGCTGGCCCACCAGTGGTACGGCGACGACGTGTCGGTCCGGGACTGGAAGGACATCTGGGTCAACGAGGGCTTCGCACGGTACGCGCAGTGGCTGTGGTCGGAGCACGAGGGCGAGGGGACGGCGCAGGAGATCGCCGACTACGTGTACGCCTCGCACCCGGCCGACGATGCGTTCTGGACGGTCAAGCCCGGTGATCCCGGGCCGGAGAACCAGTTCCACATCGCCGTCTACGACCGGGGTGCGCTGGCGCTGCAGGCGCTGCGCAACGAGGTCGGGGACGCGGCGTTCTTCGCGATCCTCAAGGGCTGGCCGCAGAAGTTCGCCTACGGCAACGCGTCGGTGGCCGACTTCCAGCGCTACGCCGAGGAGGTGTCCGGCAAGCCGCTGGCGGCGCTGTTCGACACTTGGCTGTTCCAGCCGTCGAAGCCGGCTGGTCCGGCGGCGCGGGAGGCGTCGATCGCGAAGGTGTCCGGGGCACCCGCGCAGCCGAAGTCGTGGAAGAAGATCGCGGCGACGAACGACGTGCACGACCACGAGCACTGACGCCCTACGGGTTCGGCGCCGTCACCTCCGACTCGGCCACCCGCACGAGGAGTTCGTCCCGCCCTATCGCGTCCGCCTCCGTCGACGGCACGGTGCACGCGTGGGCGCCGGCGATGGCGCCGTACAGGGCGCTGCGTCGGGGTGTCTCACGGTTGAGCCAGGCGTAGAGGAACGCGGCGGCGAAGGCGTCGCCCGCACCGTTGGAGTCCACCACCGGTGCGGGCGGCGTCGCGGCCGGTATGCGGGTCAGCTCGTCGTCGGCCAGTAGGTACGCGCCCTTCGCGCCCGCCGTGGCCACGACCACCTCGGCCCGGCCCCGATCGGCGATCCGGCGCATCGTCCGCTCGGGGTCGGCCAGGGCGGCGGCGGACAGGAAGACGACGTCCGCCGCGTACGCGAACGGCTCGTGATACGGGTTCTCGCCGTCCCAGTCGTGCAGGTCCGTGGACAGCGTCGCGCCCGACTCGCGCAGCAGCGGCAGGGAATGGGCGCAGGGCTGGGTGATGGTGACGTGCACGTGACGGCTCGCCCCGGCCAGGGCACGCACCGTGGCCTCCGGGAGGCGGTCGTCGGCGTGCCCGCGGCTGGTGTCGTACAGCGACAGCCGTCTGCCGTCGGGGCCGACAAGATTGACGGCACGCTTCGTCCCGGCGGGCTGCGGGACCGCTGTGAACGCGATGCCCTTCTCGCCGTGCAGGGCACGCACCAGATCACCCTCGGGATCGTCGCCCAGCATGTCGAGATGGTGGATCCGCAGTCCCAGCGCGCCCAGTCCCAGCGCCACGAAGTCACCGGTCTGCCCGGCGCGAGTCCGGATCCCACGGTCGATCATGTAGCTGTCGGCATACGGCAACGGCAGTTCCGGCACGTACACGATGGTGTCCACACCCGCACCACCCAGCACGAGCACGTCGATGTCGCGACTCAACTCCGCCTCACCCTCTCACCGTGGGCCCTGCAAATAGTGGGTGCCTGCGGCTCGTACGTGGCTGATCGCGCAGTTCCCCGCGCCCCCTTCGGGGCGACTGCCCCACCGTATGACGACAACTGAACGGTGGCGTCACCCCGGACATGCGTGATCTCCGACATGACGCCACCGTAGAGGCCGCCACTGACAACGGCCTGGGGACTACTCAGTGAGCTCGGCCAGCTCCTGGTCCTCCGTCTTCGCGACCCGGCGGCGGATCGCGTACCAGCCGCCGACCAGCATCAGGGCGATGAGCGGGATCAGCATCAGGGTCTTGCGTCCGACCTCGGGGTCGTTCCACATCATGCCGAGGCAGGCCAGGAGGAAGGCGATCGTGGTGATCTCGGTGACCGGGCTGCCCGGGAGGCGGAAGCCGGGGCGGGTGACCAGGCCCGCCTTGGCGCGGCGGACGAAGATCAGGTGGCAGATCATGATGATCACCCAGGTGGAGATGATGCCGAGCGAGGCCACGTTCAGCACGATCTCGAACGCCTGGCTCGGCATGAGGTAGTTCAGGCCGACGCCGAGGACGCACACCGCGCAGGTGAGCAGGATGCCGCCGTAGGGGACCTGGCTGCGGTTCATGCGGGCGGTGAACTTGGGCGCCGAGCCCGCCATCGCCATGGAGCGGAGGATGCGGCCCGTCGAGTACAGGCCGGAGTTCAGCGAGGACATCGCGGCCGTGAGAACCACCAGGTTCATCACGTCACCCGCCGCCGGAACGCCGATCTTCGACAGGACCGTGACGAAGGGGCTCTGGTCGGCCGAGTACACCGAGCCGGGCAGGAGCAGGGCCAGCAGGACGACCGAGCCGACGTAGAAGAGGCCGACGCGCCACATGATCGAGTTCACCGCGCGCGGGACGACCTTCTCCGGCTCGGCGGTCTCGCCCGCCGCGACACCGACCAGCTCCAGCGCGGCATACGCGAAGATCACGCCCTGCATGACCAGGACGACCGGCATCATGCCGTGCGGGAAGACGCCGCCGTTGTCGGTGATGACGCTCACGCCGGGCGTCGTACCGCCCACCTCGTGCTGCGTGGCCAGCAGGAAGATGCCGACGAACATGAAGGCCACCAGCGTGGCGACCTTGATGATCGCGAACCAGAACTCCATCTCGCCGAAGATCTTCACCGAGATCAGGTTCACGGCCAGCACGACCGCCAGCGCGATCAGGGCCAGCACCCACTGCGGGATGTCGGTGAACATGCTCCAGTAGTGCGTGTAGAGCGCGATCGCGGTGATGTCGGCGATACCGGTCGTCGACCAGTTCAGGAAGTACATCCAGCCGGCGACATAGGCGCCCTTCTCACCGAGGAACTCGCGCGCGTACGACACGAAGGAACCGGACGAGGGGCGGTAGAGGACGAGCTCACCGAGGGCCCTCACCACGAAGAAGGCGAAGATGCCGCAGACCAGGTATGCGATGGCCAGCGCGGGGCCGGCGTTGTGGAGGCGTCCGCCGGCGCCCAGGAAGAGGCCGGTGCCGATGGCCCCGCCGATGGCGATCATGTTGACGTGGCGGGCCTTGAGGTCCTTGCTGTAACCGGCGTCGCCCGCATCCGCGGGCACCTGGGCCGCGTCGGTGCGGGATGCGGCCACTGCCGTGTTCACGGCGTCCTTGCTCACGGGGGTACCACTCTCTGGTGCGCCCGAGCGGGTCACGCTCGGGTGTCCGGACGTACGTATGGTCTGCGCCTTCCGTAAAGGCACAGACCAAGGGGCCACCTTCCCCCGGACAGCCCGGCTCACGCGGTGGCGTATGTCACAGAGCGTTACATCTCACACGGTGGTCCCGTCGGGCCCGGCGGGTGTCACAGCACTGGTGAGACAGCGATACTGCTGCACATGACGACCGGCACCGAGGAACCGACCCTCACGATCGACGAGCTGGCCGCGCGGGCGGGGATGACGGTCCGCACGGTGCGGTTCTACGGCACCAAGGGGCTGCTGCCGCCTCCGGTGATCGGTCCGCGCAGAGTCGGGCACTACGGGCGCGACCATCTGGCCCGTCTCGCGCTCATCGAGGAGCTTCAGCAGCAGGGCATGACGCTGGCTGCCATCGAGCGGTACGTCCAGCAGCTGCCGCCCGACCTGGACGCCCATGACCTCGCCGTGCACCGGGCCGTCGTGGCCTCCTGGGCGCCGGATGCCGTGGAGACGGTGACGCGGGCGGAGCTGGAGCGACGGGCTGGGCGGGCGCTCGGTGACGACGACGTGGAGCGGCTGGCGGCCATGGGCGTGATCGAGGCCGGCGACGACGACTACCGCGTCGACCTCGGACTGCTGCGGCTCGGCGTCGGACTGCTGGACGTACCCCTGTCGCACGAGGCGATCCTCGCGGCACGCAACGTCCTCATCGAGCACTCGCGTGCCGCCGCGCACGAACTGTCGCAGCTGTTCCGCGACGAGGTGTCCGAGCGTGCCGCGCAGGACGTGAAGTCGCTCTCCGCGTACATGCAACCCCTGGTGGTCCAGGCCCTGCTGACTACGTTTCAGCGGTCCCTGCGGCAGGATCTGCGGGAGTGGCTGGGCGGTATGCCCGAGTCATCGGAGCCATCCGAGCCATTGCAGCCGTCCGAACCATTGGAGTCATCGGAGTCAGATGAAGGCGGACCCTCCTGACACGTTCAGGGTCTGCCCGGTCAGGAATCCGCTCCCCTCGTCGACCACGTACAGCAGTGTCGACACCAGGTCGGCGGGCTCCTGGGTCCGGCGTACGGCCTGCTGCTCACGGACGTACTCGAAGCCGCCGTCCGCACCCACCGTGCGCTCGGCGGTCGCGGTGCGGACCATGCTCGGCGCGATCGCGTTGACGGTGATGCCGTACGGCGCGAGGGCGGTGGCGAGCGAGCGGGTGAAGCCGATCAGGCCCATCTTCGAGGCGACGTACGCAACCATGGTGGGCGGCGCGGTCAGCACGGCCGACGAGGCGATGTTGACGACACGGCCCCAGCCGGCCGCCTTCAGATACGGCAGCGCCGCCCGGGTCACCAGGAACGGCGCCTCCAGGTTGACGCGCATGATCCGGCGCCACTCCTCGACCGATGTCTCCTCGAAGGACTTATGCGGATACACGCCCGCGTTGTTGACGATGACGTGCAGCGTGCCGAACCGGTCGATGACGCGCTCCAGCCCCTGGCGGACCTGGGTCTCGTCGGTGACGTCGGCCGTCAGCTCCACATAGTCGAGGATCTTCGCGGCGGTCTGCGGCTGTGCGACGAGGTCGAGACCGGCGACCCGGTATCCGCGCCCGGCGAGCGCGACGGCGAACTCCTGCCCGAGGCCCTGTGCCGCTCCGGTCACCAGGGCGGTACGCGTCTCCATGGGGCGAGTGTGATGACCCGTCAGCCCTCGGGCAAGAGCGCATTCCACTCGCCGAAACGCCGCCCCGCCGCACCGGCCCGACGCCGCGGGACGACACCGACGGCGCAGGCCGTGCGTACGGGAGCCGTGCGCCTCACTTGTGCGTGAACAAGTTGGCGGGATACGGCAGTTGAGGCCACGCCGGCTCATCCGTGACGAGCTCGGTGTGCCGCTGGTGCTGGGTCTGCTGGTCGCCGCAGGCCGCTGTGAGTCCCCGGCACGCGTGCGTGCATGTGCCCTCGCCACGCGCACGCGTGTCGTCGTCACGAGCGCAGCGGTACGTCGACGAGCAGCGGGCCCGTCAACTCCCCTGCCCCGGCGACCAGTTCACGTAGGTGGGTCGCGCTCTGTGCGCGGACCGCGTCGATCCCGAAGAACGTCGCGGCCCGGGTGAAGTCCAGTGGTCCGAGGTCGGTGCCGGGGCAGACGCCCTTGCCGCCCATCGACTCATAGGTCTCCTGGACGGTGCGGTAGGCGCCGTTGCTCATCACCACGAACAGCACGGGTGCGGCCTGCCGTGCCGCGCTCCACAGGCCCTGCAGGCCGAACAGGCTGGAGCCGTCGCCGAGGACCGCGACGACCGGCCGACCGGGTTCGGCGAGGGCCCGGCCGACGGCGGCACCGATGCCCCAGCCGAGGCCGCCGCCGACGGTGTGCGTGTAGCTGCCGGGGCGGTCCAGGCGGACCAGGCGGCGCAGTAACAGGCCGACGGTGATGGCCTCTTCGACGACCACGGCGTCGGACGGCAGCCCGCGGGCCACGGCGTGGGCGGCGGCCCAGGGGGCGAGCGGGGCGCGGGAGTAGGCGGCGCGGGCCGCGGACTCGGTGCGGTCGCGCTCGGCGCAGTGCCGTTCGCCGGCGTGCAGCACCCGGTCCTTGGCGGTGCGGTCGGTGACGCGGTCGCGGAGCAGCTCGGCGAGACGGTGCAGGGAGGGGGCGAGGGAGCCGACGAGTCCGGCGTCGACGGGGAAGTTGCGGCCGATCTCGTCCGGGTCGGAGTCGAGTTGTACGACGGTGAGGCCGGGCGGCAGGGCGGAGCCGGGGGTGTACTGGTGCGGGGTGAAGGCGTGGGCGCCGGCGATCAGCACGGCGTCGTGGGCGGCGAGCGCGGCGCGGATGGCGTCGTGGCGCGGTGGCAGCATCCCGGCGTGCAGGGGGTGCGTGGTCGGGAAGTTCAGGCAGTCGGCCATGGGTTGGTGATGGACGGTCGCGCCGCAGGCCTCCGCCACTCCGACCAGTGCGCCGAGGGCGTCCTCGCGGCCTATGCCGTCGCCGGCGACGATCGCGGGGCGGGCGGCGTCGCCGAGCAGCAGGGCGGCGCGTTCCAGGCCGGGGGCCGGCCCTGGTGCGGGGGCGCGGGTGCGGGCCGGGACCTCGATCTCGGTGTCCTCGGTGAGCAGGTCCGTGGGGACGGAGAGGAACACGGGCCCGGCGGGCGGCCGTACGGCGAGCGCGAAGGCGCGGCGCAGGGCGAGCGGGAGGTCGTGGGCGTGCTGGATGTCGTACACCGCCTTCACGGCGGGGGTGGCCAGGCCTGTCACGTCGCCCGAGAGCATCGGGTCCTGCTGGAGGTGCCGGCGGTCCTGCTGGCCCGCCATGACGACCAGGGGGGTGCGGGAGCGGCGGGCGTTGAGCAGGCCGATCAGGCCGTTGGCGAGGCCGGCGGCGATGTGCAGGCTCACGAACGCCGGGCGGCCGGTGCCGCGGGCGTATCCGTCGGCCATGGCGACCACGGCGCCCTCGTGGACGCCGAGGACGTACTCGGGGGCGTCGTCGGCCTCCGACAGCGCGGCCAGGAAGGGCAGTTCGGTGGTGCCGGGGTTGCCGAAGACGCGGTCCACGCCCTCGCCGCGCAGGATGTCCAGCAGGGCGAGGGCGGGACGGTATCCCATGGGGGGCTCCTCGTGGGGCGGGGACCGTGGGGACGGGGATCGGGTGAACGGTTCGCCCGATCAGCGTCCAGGTCCCCGCCCCCGAGGGGCAAGACCGCCGTGTCGCTGAACGACACAGGTGAGCGACGTGACTTGGCACGACTGAGCGACGTGACTTGGCGGCACGACTGAGCGACGCGAGCCGGCGACACGGCTGAGTGACATGTGGGTCGCGTCGCCGTGGTCAGCGCGCGTCGGTGAAGGTCTCCCCCTTCTCCGCCTTCTCCACCAACAGCGCCGGCGGGGTGAACCGCTCCCCGTAGCGCTCGGCCAGCTCACGCGCGCGTGCCACGAAGCCGGCGACACCGCCGTCGTAGCCGTTGATGTACTGGAGCACGCCGCCCGTCCAACCGGGGAAGCCGATGCCGAAGATGGAGCCGATGTTGGCGTCGGCGACCGACGTCAGGACGCCCTCCTCCAGGAGCCGGACCGTGTCAAGGGCCTCGGAGAACAGCATCCGTTCCTGCATGTCCTCGAAGGGGATCTGCGCGCCCTCGCGGGTGAAGTGCTCGCGCAGTCCCGGCCACAGGCCGGCCCGCTTGCCGTCCTCGCCGTACTCGTAGAAGCCGGCGCCGCCGCTGCGGCCGGTACGGTCGAACTCGTCGACCATGCGGTCGATGACGGCCTCGGCGGGGTGGGTGACCCAGGTGCCGCCCGCCTCCTCGACCGCCCGCTTCGACTCGGCCCGGATCTTGCGCGGGAGTGTCAGGGTCAGCTCGTCCATCAGGGACAGCACCTTGGCCGGGTAGCCCGCCTGCGCCGCCGCCTGCTCGACCGACGCGGGCTCGATACCCTCGCCGACCATCGCCACGCCCTCGTTGATGAAGTGGCCGATGACCCGGGAGGTGAAGAAGCCGCGCGAGTCGTTGACGACGATGGGCGTCTTGCTGATCTGCCGGACCAGGTCGAACGCCCGGGCCAGGGCCTCGTCCCCGGTCCGCTCGCCCTTGATGATCTCGACGAGCGGCATCTTGTCGACGGGCGAGAAGAAGTGCAGTCCGATGAAGTCGGCCTGGCGCTCCACGCCCTCGGCGAGGGCGGTGATCGGCAGCGTCGAGGTGTTGGAGCACAGCAGCGCGTCCGGCGCCACGATGTGCTCGATCTCCTGGAAGACCTTGTGCTTGAGTTCGGTGTTCTCGAAGACGGCCTCGATGACCGCGTCGCAGCCCGCCACGTCCTGCGGGTCGCTTGTGGGCGTGATCCGGGCGAGCAGCGCGTCGGCCTTCTCCTGCGTCGTACGGCCCCGGGAGACCGCCTTGGCACACAGCTTCTCCGAGTAGCCCTTGCCCTTGGCCGCGGCTTCGGCCGACACGTCCTTCAGGACCACCTCGATACCGGCGCGGGCGCATGAGTAGGCGATGCCCGCGCCCATCATCCCGGCGCCGAGCACGGCCACCTTGCGGACCCCCCGCGCATCGACGCCCTTGGGGCGGTTGGCGCCGGAGTTGACGGCCTGGAGGTCGAAGAAGAACGCCTGGATCATGTTCTTGGAGGTCTGGCCCGACGCCAGTTCCACGAAGTAGCGCGCCTCGATGAGCTGTGCCGTCTCGAAGTCGACCTGGGCGCCCTCGACGGCGGCCGCGAGGATGTTGCGCGGGGCCGGGTAGGGGGCGCCGCCTGTCTGCTTGCGCAGGTTGGCCGGGAAGGCGGGCAGGTTCGCCGCGAACTTGGGGTTGGCGGGCGTGCCGCCGGGGATCCGGTAGCCCGGCCTGTCCCAGGGCTGCTGCGACTCGGGGTTGGCCTCGATGAAGGCGCGGGCCTTGGCGAGCAGTTCGTCCTGGGTGGCGGCGACGTCGTCGACCAGGCCGTTGTGCAGGGCGCGCTGCGGGTTGTACTGGGTGCCCTGGAGGAGGACCTTCAGCAGGGCGTCGGCGATGCCGAGGAGGCGGACGGTGCGGACGACGCCGCCTCCGCCGGGCAGCAGGCCGAGGGTGACCTCGGGGCAGCCGATCTTGGAGCCGGGCGCGTCGAGGGCGATGCGGTGGTGGCAGGCGAGCGCGATCTCGTAACCGCCGCCGAGGGCCGCGCCGTTCATCGCGGCGACGACCGGCTTGCCCAGCGTCTCGATGCGGCGCAGGTTGCGCTTGATGGCCATGCCGCCGTCCAGCAGATCCTGCGCGGTCTCGGGGGTGACCCGGATCAGGTCGCGCAGGTCGCCGCCGGCGAAGAACGTCTTCTTGGCGGAGGTGATGATGACACCGCGGATGGTGTCCTTCTCGGCCTCCAGACGGTCCGTGATCACGGCGAGGGAGTCGCGGAACGCCTGGTTCATGGTGTTCGCGGACTGGTTGGGGTCGTCCAGGACGAGGGTGACGACGCCGGTGCGGTCCTGTTCCCAGCGGATGGTGGTGCTCTGAGTCATGACGAGGGTCTCCGTAGCAGTCTCTGAAGTCTCTTGGTTCCGCCGGGGTTTCAGATGCGCTCGACGACGGTGGCGATGCCCATGCCGCCGCCGACACAGAGAGTCGCGAGGCCGTAGCGCTTGTCCTGGCGCTCCAGTTCGTCCACGAGCGAGCCGAGGATCATCGCGCCGGTCGCGCCGAGGGGGTGGCCGAGGGCGATCGCGCCGCCGTTGACGTTGACCTTGTCCAGGGACAGGCCCATGTCCCGCACGAAGCGCAGGACGACCGCCGCGAACGCCTCGTTGATCTCGACGAGGTCGATGTCGTCGATGGTCAGCCCGGCCTTGGCGAGCGCCTTGCGGGTGGCGGGCGCGGGGCCGGTGAGCATGATGGTGGGCTCGGAGCCGGAGACGGCGGCGGAGACGATCCGCGCGCGGGGCGTGAGGCCGTAGCGCTCGCCGACCTCCTTGGAGCCGATGGCGACCAGGGAGGCACCGTCCACGATGCCGGAGGAGTTGCCCGCGTGGTGGACGTGGTCGATCTTCTCGACCCAGTGGTACTTCTGCAGCGCGACGGCGTCGAAGCCGCCCAGGTCGCCGATGTCCGCGAAGGACGGCTTGAGCTTGCCGAGGGAGTCGGCGGTGGTGCCGGGCCGCATGTGCTCGTCGTGGTCGAGGACGACCAGGCCGCTGCGGTCCTTGACCGGGACGACGGAGCGGTCGAAGCGGCCCTCCTTCCAGGCGGTCGCCGCCCGCTCCTGCGAGAGCGCCGCGTACTCGTCGACGTCGCGGCGGGAGAAGCCCTCGATGGTGGCGATGAGGTCGGCGCCGATGCCCTGCGGCACGAAGTTGACGGCGAGGTTGGTCATCGGGTCGTTGAACCAGGCGCCGCCGTCCGAGGCCATCGGCACCCGGGACATGGACTCGACGCCGCCCGCGAGGACGAGGTCCTCCCAGCCGGAGCGCACCTTGGCGGCGGCCATGTTGACGGCCTCCAGGCCCGAGGCACAGAAGCGGTTCTCCTGCACGCCGGCGACCGTGTCCGGCAGCCCGGCGGCGACGGCGGCGATGCGCGCGATGTCGGAGCCCTGGTCGCCGACGGGGCCGACGACTCCGAGCACGATGTCGTCGATGGCCGCCGGGTCCAGGCCGGGGAAGCGGTCGCGGAGCTCGTGGATGAGGCCCACGACCAGGTCGATGGGCTTGGTGCCGTGCAGGGCGCCGTTCGCCTTGCCGCGGCCGCGCGGGGTGCGGATCGCGTCGTACACGTACGCTTCGGTGCTCACAAGCAAGCCTTTCAGGGGTGAGGGTCAGCCGAGCAGAAGAGCTTCTAGCCGAGCAGGGAACGGCCGATGATCTCCTTCATGATCTCGGTCGTTCCGCCGTAGATGGTCTGGATACGGCCGTCGGTGAACGCACGCGCGACCGGGTATTCGCTCATGTAGCCGTAGCCGCCGTGCAGTTGCAGACAGCGGTCGGCGACCCGCTTCTGGAGCTCGGTCGCCCACCACTTGGCCATCGAGGCGTGGACGGCGTCGAGCTCCCCGTTCGAGTGATCCTCGATGCAGCGGTCGAGGAAGGCGCGGGTGACGGCGCACTCGGTGGCCATCTCGGCCACCTCGAAGCGGATGTGCTGCTTGGTGGCCAGCGGCCGGCCGAAGGCCTCGCGCTCCTTGACGTACGCGGTGGTGATCTCCAGCAGGTGTTCGGCGGCGGCGATCGCGGAGACGGCGATGCTCAGACGTTCCTGCGCGAGGTTCGTCATCAGGTGGACGAAGGCGCCGTCGCGCTCGCCGAGGAGGTTCTCCTTGGGCACCCGCACGTCGTGGAAGAACAGCTCGGCCGTGTCCTGCGCCTTCTGGCCGATCTTGTCAAGGTTGCGACCGCGCTCGAAGCCGTCCATGCCGCGCTCGACGACGAGCAGCGACAGTCCGCGCGCGCCGCCCTCGGGGGTGGTCCTCGCGACGACGATCACCAGGTCGGCGAGGATGCCGTTGGAGATGAACGTCTTGGCGCCGTTCAGCAGCCAGTGGTCGCCGTGGTCCTCGGCGTGGGTGCGGATGCCCTGGAGATCGGAGCCGGCACCGGGCTCGGTCATGGCGATGGCCGTGATCAGCGTGCCGTCGCAGAAGCCGGGCAGCCAGCGGCGCTTCTGCTCGTCGGTGGCGAGCGAGGTGAGGTACGGGCCGATGATGTCGTTGTGCAGCCCGAGCGCGAGGCCCGGGGCACCCGCGCACGTGAACTCCTCCGCCAGGACGGCGCTGTAGCGGAAGTCGTCGGTGCCGCCGCCTCCGTACTCCTCGGGCACGGCGAAGCCGAGCAGGCCCTGCTTGCCGGCCGCGCGCCAGGCGTCGCGGGAGACGATGCCGTCCTTCTCCCACTGCTCGTAGTACGGCAGCACCTCCCTGGCCAGGAAGCTGCGCACGGTCGCGCGGAACGCGTCGTGTTCGGGGGCGAAGATCTGCCGCTTCATGCGAGGCCCTTCGGTGCGGGGCCGTCCGTTTCGGGGCCCGTCATGAGGTCGGGTACGTCCCAGTCGCGGGCCACCTGCGCGGTGTCGGCGCCGGGCTGCGCGGGGCCGGTGCGTACGGCGGTGGGGGTGGCGGAGAAGCGGGGCGCGGGGGCGGGCTGGGTGATGCCGCCGTGGTCGGTGAAGGTGCCGCGGGCGGCGAGGTGCGGGTGGTGCGGGGCTTCGCGCAGGGACAGGACGGGGGCGACACAGGCGTCGGAGCCCTCGAAGACGGCCGTCCACTCGTCCCTCGTACGGGACTTGAAGCGGGCCGTGACCGCCTCGCGCAGTTCGCCCCAGCGGGCCCAGTCCTTGCGGGCGGACGCGAACTGCGTGATGCCGAGCAGCTCCAGGAACTCGTCGTAGAACTGGGGCTCCAGGGCGCCGACCGCCATGTGCTTGCCGTCGGCGGTCTCGTACGTCCCGTAGTACGGGCAGCCGCCGTCCAGCAGGTTGGCGCCGCGCCGGTCCTGCCAGCCGCCGGCGGCGAGCATGCCGTGGATCATCGCGGCGAGGTGGGAGGTGCCGTCGACGATGGCGGCGTCCACGACCTGGCCGGTGCCGGTCGCGCGCGCGTGGTGGAGGGCGGCGAGGACGCCGACGACGAGGTAGAGGGAGCCGCCCGCGTAGTCGCCGACGAGGTTGGCCGGGACGGCCGGCGGTGCGTCGGGGTCGCCGATCATGCCGAGGGTGCCGGTGAGCGCGATGTACGCGATGTCGTGGCCGGCGCGGTGGGCGAGCGGCCCCTCCTGGCCCCAGCCGGTCATCCGGCCGTAGACCAGCTCGGGGTTGCGGGCGTGGCAGTCCTCGGGGCCGACGCCGAGGCGCTCGGCGACGCCGGGGCGGTTGCCCTCGATGAGGATGTCGGCTCGGGCGGCCAGGTCGAGCACGCGCGCGGGGCCCTCGGGAGCCTTGAGGTCGATGATCACCGAGCGCTTGTTGCGGTTGGTGATGTCGTACTCGGTGTTGATGGCGAGTCCAGTGCCGCCGGGCCGGTCCACGCGGACGACGTCGGCGCCCAGGTCGGCGAGGAGCATGGCGGCGAACGGACCGGGCCCGATACCGGCCAGCTCGACCACGCGCACGCCGGTGAGCGGGCCGTGCCCGGGCGGCGTCGTTGCCGTTGTCATCCAGCCCCCATCGGTGTGACACAACTGATGTAACACCAGTGATGCTAAGAATGTGCTGCAGCGGATACAAGAGCAAGCGCTTAGGAAGTTACCCGCCGGGAGGCGGTCTGCGAACCGGCGCCGACGGAATCAGGGCGCGTCCAGCTCCGCTGTCAGCCGCTTGGGCGCGATCGTGCGGTGGGCCGACTCGCCCCTGAGCTTCACGGTGACGCCCAGCGGATGGCTGCCGTCGTCGACGCCAAGGAAGACGAACACCTTCCCGTCGACCTTCGCGACTGCTCACCCCAAGGGCTGTATCGGGGCATTCCCGGGCACGGCCACCGCGTACCTCCGGCTACCTCCGGGCTCGCCGTCGGGCTCCGCACGCGTCACGCTAGCCTCGGCCACCGACAACGGCGCGTGCTCCGAGACCGAGGGGTGTCATGACCAGCCTGAACAGGGCGAATCGCCCGTACGACATCGTGCTCTTCGGGGCGACCGGCTTCGTCGGGACGCTCACCGCGGAGTACCTGGCCGCGCACGCGCCCGAGGGGCTGCGCTGGGCGATCGCCGGCCGCGGCAAGGAGAAGCTGGAGCGGCTGCGCGAGTCGCTGCCGGGCGGCGAAGGGATCGGGCTGCTGGAGGCGGACGTCGCCGATCCGGCCTCGATGCGCCGTCTCGCCGAGCACGCGCGCGTGGTGGCCACGACGGTGGGGCCCTATGTGATGTACGGCGAGGATCTCGTCGCCGCCTGCGCGGACACCGGGGCCGACTATCTCGATCTGTCCGGCGAGCCGGAGTTCGTGGACCGGACGTACGTCCTGCACGACGCACGCGCGCGTGAGACGGGCGCTCGGCTGGTGCACGCCTGTGGGTTCGACTCGATCCCGCACGACCTGGGCGCGTACTTCACGGTCCAGCAGCTGCCGGAGGGGGTGCCGCTGGCGGTGGACGGGTACGTGACGGCCGATGCCACCTTCTCGGGCGGTACGTTCGCGTCGGCGCTCAACCAGTTCTCGCGCGGGCGCCAGATGCTGGCCGCCGCGCGTGACCGGGCCCGCCACGAGCCGCGGCTGATGGGGCGCCGGGCACTGGCACCGAAGGGCATGCCCCGGTTCGCCAACGAGGTCGGCGCGTGGGCGGTGCCGCTGCCCACGATCGACCCGCAGATCGTCAAGCGCTCCGCGCGGGCCCTCGACCGCTACGGCCCCGACTTCCGCTACCGCCACTTCGCCGCCGTACGGCATCTGCCCGTCGCGGTCGGCGGGGTCGCTGCGGTGGGCGCGCTCTTCACGGCCGCCCAACTGCCGCCCGCCCGGCGGTGGTTGTCCGACCGGCTCAAGCCCGGCGAGGGGCCGAGTGCCGAAAAGCGCGCCAAGAGCTGGTTCTCGGTCCGCTTCGTCGGTGAGGGCGGTGGCCGCCGAGTCTTCACCGAGGTCGCGGGCGGGGACCCCGGCTACGGCGAGACGGCGAAGATGTTCGCCGAGTCGGCACTCTCCCTGGCCTTCGACGACCTGCCGCCGACGGCCGGGCAGGTCACGACGGCGGTCGCGATGGGCGACGCGTTGATCGAGCGACTGCGTACGGCGGGGATCACCTTCCGGCTTGCCACAAGCCGCTGAACCGATTCTGCGACGGCCGTTCCGCGTGATCATTGCGATCGTGGAGCGGCCTCGCCGCTTGGCCCGGCAGCCCTAGAGCGGCCACCCCGCGATGGTGTAGATCATCCCCACGATCCAGCCGAGCCCGGCCAGCGTGGCGAGAACCAGCGCGGCCGTCACGGCCCGCTCGACGGGGCGGTCGGGGTCGGCGAGGGGCTTCGGGGAGCGGTGCGTCGTCATGCGGCTCAGCCTGCCGACCGGGCCACGCCGCCACATCCGTACTGGTACTCAGGGCCCGTACTCAGATCACGTGCGGGAGGGCCGGACCGGCCGGGTCGCCGTCCTCGGCGGTTTGAGACTTTTCCCGTCGCAAGGGCCGTTCAGCAGTGCCCCTGCCGAGGCAAGTGCCGATTGGCAATTGAATGAAACACTTGAAGGTATGAAGTTCCTTCTCGAAGTCGGCATGGACGACGCAGCGTTGGCGAAGGATCCGGCGGGCGAGCTGGGCCGGATCCTCAGGTACTGGGTCGGCAACCTGGGCCACTACGAGCTCCGGCCCGGCGACGGCTCGGTCATCTACGACTCGGAGTATCGCGAGGTGGGCCGCTGGTCCGTCGAGGACCCCGCTGGAGGCCGAGACGGCTAGGTCGCCTCCCGCAACGCCTTCCGGCAGAGCGCGTCCGCAGTGCGCGTCGTCTCCGGAAGCCGATATTGGGGGGTCAGCGCAAGCACGTGCGCGCAGGCGTTGTCGAGGCTCACCCGGTGGCCGACCGAGACGAAGACCGGTTTGACGGCGTCCCGGGTGCGCAGGGCGCGGCCGACCTCCTCGTCGTCCGCCATGAGCGGGGCGGAGGATCCGCGTGTGGTGGCGGGGTCGGCGTAGGTGAAGGTGAACGGGTTCTTGGCGACGCCGATCGTGGGCAGGCCGGTGAGGACGCCCAGGTGGCCGGCGAGGCCGAAGCGGCGGGGGTGGGCGAGTCCGTAGCCGTCGCAGACGACCAGGCCGGGCGGACAGGGCAGGGCGTCGAGGGCGGCCAGCACCGTGGGAATCTCGCGGAAGGCCAGCAGCCCGGGCACGTACGGGAAGGAGACCTGCCCGACGGCCGTGGCCTCGGCGACGACGTCCAGGGTCGCCCCGTCGAGGACGACCGCCGCGGCCGCCACCACGTCGCGTTCGTCGTCGTAGGCCACGTCCACGCCCGTCACGTGCCCGGTGCCGGGCGGCGGACCCGGCTCGTCGAGCACCACTCGCTCGCGCAGCTCGTCCTGCACGGCGCGGGCCTCTTCCTCGGTCGCGGGCCAGCCCGCGGGAATGCGTACGGTCGTCATGGTGGGCATGAGCGTACGGGGGCGCGGACGGGCGCCGACGGCCCAGGGGTAGGCTCGCGATCATGTTCGTGCTGGAGCTGACCTACACCGCCCCCATCGAGGACGTCGACGCCGTGCTGGAGGCCCATGTGGCGTGGCTCGACGAGCTGTACGAGAAGGGGGTCTTTCTCGCGTCCGGGCGCAAGAACCCCCGCGACGGTGGGGTGATTCTGGCCGTCGCGGAGGATCGGGCCCGGATCGAGGAGATCGCCGCCACCGATCCGTTCGTCGGCGCCGGGGTATGCGCGTACCGCATCACCGAGTTCGTCGCCACGAAGACGGCGCCGGCGCTGGAGCGGTATCGCGAGACGCTCGGCTGAGGGGCCTCGTCACTTGCCGCCCAGCGCCTGCTTCAGCTGGCTCTTGTTCATGTCCGAACGGCCATGGATGTTGCGGCGTTTGGCCTCCTCGTAGAGCTGGTCGTAGGTGGGGCCCTGGGAGCCCTTGCCCGACCGTTGGCCGCCCCGCCTGCCGGAGGACATGTCCTGGGTGGACGTACGGCTGGCGGTCTTCGACTCGCCCGAGCGGGCGCGCTCCTTGTTCACCGTCCGCGCCGCGATCTCCTCGGCGCGCGAGGCGCTCTCACCCCGGTCCTGGGCGCTCTGCTTGATGTGCTCGTACTGACGTTCACGCTTGGCGCTCGAACCGCGTGGCATGTCGGGTCACTCCTCTCGCAGTCCGCGTCCGAGTACCCGCATTCCGGCGTCGGGCCCCTCACCCCGACGCACTCCGGCGTCGAGCTCCGCGCCGCGTTCCGCCGTCGAGCACTCCGCCCTCAGCCCTCCAGCCGCGCGACCCGGCCCTTCTCCCCCGCCGCCCAGCACCCCAGGTCGGGCGTGCAGTCCACCGTGTCGTACGAACCGCTGTCGACCGTCCGCCAAGTGCGCCCGCCATCGGTCGTCAGGTCGGTCCCGGTGGGGCCGACCGCGAGGGCGGCGGTGCGGCTGTACGGGAGCCAGGCGAGACCGGAGCGGTAGGCGGGCGGCGGCGTGGCGGCGGGCCGCCAGTCCCGCCCGGCGTCGGCCGTGCGTGCCGCGGCCTGCGGCGAGGCCTGGTCCGGGCGGTAGTCCCCGCCGACCGCGAGGCCATGCGCGCGGTCCCGGAAGGCGAGGGCGAAGACACCGCGGGCCGGGTCGCCCGCCGGGATCGGGCTGTCGGCGGCCGTCCAGGTCAACCCTCGGTCGCCGGAGTGCAGCACACGCGCGCGTGCCGCCCCGCCGGTGGCCAGCCAGACGTCCTTCGGGCCGGAACCGACCAGGCACTGCCCGCTCGCCGCGAAGCCGGCCTCGCCCTCCAGCGCGGCGGGCATCCCCTCGCTGGGCAGCACCTTCCAGGAACGGCCGCCGTCACTGGTCGACAGGATGCGGAACCGGCCGTCGACCGGGTCGCTCATCGCCAGGCCGTGGCGGCGGTCGAGGAAGGTCATGCAGTCGTAGAAGGCCTTCGCGTCGGTGTTGCGGAAGGACTCGGTCCAGGTCGCCCCGCCGTCGTCCGTGCGGTACACACGAGACGCCTCGCCCTCGCCGATCGCCAGCACCACGGCCCGCCGCGCGTCGAACGCCTCGACGTCCCGGAACTGCAGCTCACCGGCGCCCGGCGGTGAGACGTTCCGCCAGCTCGCGCCGCCGTCGGTGGTGCGCAGCACGGTGCCCTGGGTTCCGGCCAGCCACGCGGTGTTCCGGCTGACCGCCGCCAGCCCCCGGAACCGCACCTCGGGCGTGCCGCTGTCCTTGAGTTCCCAGTGCGGCCCCCGGCGCTCCGCCTCGTGCGCCTGCGCGGGTACGGCCGTCAGCGCGGCCATCGCCGCCCCGCACGCCACCCCCGCGGCCACTGTCCGAAACGTACGCCCCAACCGTCGCGTGCTCCCCGAACGCCTCATGGCGGGCGAAGCTAGCCGACTGCCACGGTGGCGTCCAGATGGCCACGCCCATCGCGGGAAGGCCACGGGAAGAGCACGGGCATGCACGGATGACCACCGGGACAACAGGCGATGACACAGGCCTTTCCCGGCACAGGAGGGCGAATCCCTCACTCCCGTGCATGAAGGCGGTGACGCAGGTCACTCGACATTCGTGTGCACGGATTGGCTGATTCTGTCGTCTCTACCAGTGCCCGGTCTCGTCCGCCCGGATGTTCGTCCAGCCGTCACAAGGGAGCAAGGCGTTGTCCACCGTCATCGAGCAGCCTGTCGAGGCCCGTCTCGTCGCCGCCGCGCCGCGGATGCCGAGCATTCCCGCGACCCTTCACTACGACCGGCGCGACCCGTTCGCCGTCCGCATGACCTTCCCGGCCCCGGCCACGCTGGAGGGCGTGGAGGTCTGCTGGACCTTCAGCCGCGAGCTGCTGCTTGCCGGCCTGGAGGGTCCCGAGGGTCATGGCGACGTCCGGGTGCGGCCGTACGGCTTCGACCGCACCGTCCTGGAGTTCCACGCCCCCGAGGGCACCGCGGTCATCCACATCCGCAGCAACGAGGTCCGGCGCTTCCTGCAGTCCACGAGCGACCTGGTCCCGCTCGGCCTGGAGCACCTCCAGCTCGACCTGGACCGCGACCTCGCGGAGCTGATGCGGGACGCCTGCTGAGACGTCCCGCCGGCCGGGCACGGCCCGGCTAACGCTCCTGTCCCAGCAGGGAATTGAGCTCGCCGTAGTCGAGCCCGCCCGCCAACGTCTCGTACGTCCCGGCGTCGAGGAGCTCCCGCGCGGCGCGCCGGACGAGAGCGTGGGCGGCCTCGGCGATCGCCGAGCCGGCGCTGACGCGGGCCACCCCGAGCGCGGCCAGTTCGGCGACGGGCGGTGCGCCGGGTCCGGCCAGCACATTCAGCGGCGCGTCGATCCCGTCGACGAGCAGCTTCACGGTTCCCGGGTCGACGGCCCCGGGGACGAAGATCCCGTCGGCGCCCGCGGCCAAAAAGGCGGCCGCCCGCTCCACCGTGGCGTCCACTCCCCCGACGCCCCGCAGGAAGGTGTCGATGCGGGCGTTCACGAACAGCGGCACCCCCTGATCGTCTGCTGCCTCGCGGGCCGCGTTGATCCGCTCGGCCTGTTCGGACACGGAACGAAGCGGGCCTGCGCCGCCCTCGTACAGGGCGTCCTCGATGTTCACCCCCACCGCGCCCAGCCCCAGCACCGCCCGGATCGTCTCGGCGACGCCCGCCGGATCCTGCGCGTAGCCGCTCTCGATGTCCGCGGTGACGGGCACGTCCACGGCGGCCACGATGCGCGCGACCGCCTCCAGGGCCCGGTCGCGGTCCAGTCGGTCGCCGTCGGCGGCACCGAGGGTCCAGGCCAGCCCCGCGCTGGTGGTGGCCACGGCGGCGGCCCCGGCGTCCTCGACGATGCGGGCGCCGGCGGCGTCCCAGACGTTCGGCAGAACGAGTGGGGTGCCCGGGACGTGCAGGGAACGGAAGGCGCGAGCGCGGTCGCGCAGGGTCCCGGCATGCTGGTCGGTGTCCTTGGTCATGCGTTTCAGCCAACCACCCGCGCACGGGCGGGAGCTGGCAGGAATCCGACATGAACGTGAGGCGTGAGCGGGCCTGCGATCACGGACTCCGATCACACGCCTCCGGCTGCGCGCCTGCGAACTACCTGCCTCCGATTAATTGCGTTGACACCCTCCCCGCCCTCTCCTACGGTGTACAGCGGTCCTGTTGCCGTCGATTGGAGAAGGACGTTGCTCGTCTGAGGTCCTGAGACACCGCGTCACACCTGAGGTGTGCGCCGCGTGCGACCTCGGCGTTCGAGCCGTCCTCCGGAGCAGGGCTTTTCTCATACCCCTCCTCTCCGAGGCCTCTCCCGTTGGTCGCCGGTGTCTCGATACGCGTTTGCCCCTGATCGATTTCGAGCAACCGCGGAGGCGCCTTATGCCTAGTTCCATCACCTGTACCTCCCTTTCCTTCACCTGGTCCGACGGCACCCCCGTCTTCGAGGACCTGGACGCCGCGTTCGGTCCCGGCAGGACCGGGCTCGTCGGCGTCAACGGGTCGGGAAAATCAACCCTGTTGAAGCTCATCGCCGGTGAGCTGACCCCGGCCGACGGCGACGTGCGCGTCGCGGGCGAGGTCGGCTATCTCCCGCAGAACGTCACGCTCGACACCGCACTGAAGGTCGACGTGGCCCTCGGCATCGCCGCGCAGCGGGCCGCGCTGCACGCCATCGAGGCGGGCGACGTGGCCGAGGAGCACTTCGAGACCGTCGGCGACGACTGGGACGTGGAGGAGCGCGCCCTCGCCACCCTCGGTGAACTCGGGCTCGGCCACGTCGAGTTGGACCGCACGATCGGCGAGGTGTCGGGCGGTGAGTCGGTACTGCTGCGGCTGGCCGCACTGCTGCTGCGCCGACCCGACGTCCTGCTCCTCGACGAGCCCACCAACAACCTCGACCTGTACGCACGCAGGCGGCTGTACTCGGCCGTCGAGTCCTGGCCCGGGGTGATGGTGGTGGTCAGCCATGACCGTGAACTCCTGGACCTGGTCGACCAGATCGCCGATCTGCGCTCCGGGGAGATCACCCGGTACGGCGGCAACTACTCGGCGTACGAGGAAGCCCTCGCCACCGAGCAGGAGGCGGCCGAGCGCATGGTGCGGGTCGCCGAGGCAGACCTGAAGAAGCAGAAGCGCGAACTGGTGGACGCCCAGGTCAAGTTGGCCCGCCGCAAGCGGTACGGCCAGAAGATGTGGGACCAGAAGCGCGAGCCGAAGATCGTCATGGGTGCGCGCAAGCGCGCGGCGCAGGAGTCCGCGGGCAAGCACCGGATCATGCACGAGGAGAAGCTCGCCGATGCCAAGGACCGGCTCGACGAGGCGGTGGAGGCCGTGCGGGACGACGACGAGATCCGCGTCGACCTGCCGTACACGGCCGTACCGCCGGGCCGTGGCGTGCTCACGCTGCGCGACCTGGAGCTGGTGTACGGCGCGCGGGTGGCCGGTCTCGATCTGCACGGTCCGGAGCGGATCGCGCTGATCGGGCGCAACGGCTCGGGCAAGACGACGCTGCTGCGGACGATCGCCGGCGAACTGGCGCCGGTGGCGGGCGAGGCGACGGCGCACGTCCCGCTGCGTTTCCTGCCGCAGCGGCTGGACGTCCTCGACGACGAGCTGTCGGTCGCCGAGAACGTGGCCCGGTTCGCGCCGGGTGCCACCAACAACCGGATCCGGGCACGCCTGGCCCGCTTCCTGTTCCGGGGCGCCCGCGCCGACCAGAAGGCGGCGACGCTCTCCGGCGGCGAACGCTTCCGTGCGGCTCTGGCCGCGCTGATGCTGGCGGAGCCCGCGCCGCAGCTGCTGATGCTGGACGAGCCGACGAACAACCTGGACATGGCGAGCGTGCGGCAGCTCACCTCGGCCCTGGAGTCGTACGAGGGGGCGCTGATCGTGGCCAGTCACGATCTGCCGTTCCTGGAGTCGATCGGCATCACGCGCTGGCTGATGGTGGAGGAGGGAGAACTGAAAGAAATCACGCCAGAAGCTGTCGGGTATTCCGCCTAGCTTCGGAAGCATGCCCGATTTCACGCCCCAGTTCATCACCATCACCGGAGCGAGCGAGAACAACCTCAAGGACGTCACCCTCCGTATCCCGAAAGGCCGGCTGACCGTGTTCACCGGCGTTTCGGGATCGGGGAAGTCGTCCATCGTCTTCGACACGATCGCGGTGGAGTCGCAGCGCCAGCTGAACGAGACCTTCACCTGGTTCGTCCGCAACCGGCTGCCCAAGTACGAGCGCCCGCACGCGGAGGCACTTCAGGACCTCTCCCCCGCGATCGTCGTCGACCAGCGGCCGATCGGGGGCCACTCCCGGTCCACGGTCGGCACGATGACCGACATCTACTCGGTGATCCGGGTGCTGTTCTCCCGGCACGGCACCCCGAGCGCCGGACCGGCGACCGCGTACTCGTTCAACGACCCCTCCGGCATGTGCCCGGAGTGCGACGGCCTGGGCCGGACGGTACGGCCCGACTGGGACCGCATCCTCGACCCGGGCCGCACCCTCGCCGACGGCGCGGTCCGCTTCCCGCCGTTCGCCGCCGGCACCTGGCAGGGGCAGGCGTACACCAACAGCGCCGACCTGGACCCGCACAAGCCCGTCGGCGACTTCACCGCCGCCGAGCGGGAGTTCCTGATGCGCGGCCGCCCCGGCAGCAAGGTCACCGTCAACGGGTCGGGCGGCACCTGGACCACCGACTACGAGGGCCTCGCCACCCGCTTCGAGCGGCTGTATCTGAAGCGGGACCTGTCGGCGATGAGCCAGAAGACCCGCGACCTGGTGCGCGAGTTCCTGGTGGAGGGCGCCTGCCCGGCCTGCGACGGCGCCCGCCTGAACGCGGCGGCGCTCGCCACCCGCATCAACGGCCTGGGCATCGCCGACTGCACCCGTATGCAGGTCACCGACCTGATCGCGGCACTGAAGGACATCGACGACCCGGTCGCCGGCCCCATCGCCCGGGCCGCCGTCTCCGCCCTCGAACGCATCGACACCATCGGCCTCGGCTACCTCAGCCTCGACCGCGAGACGGCCACCCTCTCCGGCGGCGAGGGGCAGCGCCTGAAGACCGTACGGCACCTGGGCTCCAGCCTCACCGGCATGACGTACATCTTCGACGAACCCAGCGTCGGACTGCACCCGCGCGACGTCGGCCGCCTCGGCGATCTGCTGCTGCGGCTGCGGGACAAGGGCAACACCGTGCTGGTGGTCGAGCACGATCCGGACGTCATCGCGCTCGCCGATCACGTGGTCGACATGGGGCCGGGGGCCGGCGCGGGCGGCGGGCGGGTCGTGTTCGAGGGGACGCCGGGTGAGCTGGCCGGGTCGGACACGGTGACCGGGCGGTGCCTGGGCCGTCGTACCGCGGTCAAGGCGGAGGTACGAACGGCGGGCGGTGGTCTCTGGGTGAAGGGGGCCGACCTGCACAATCTGCGGGACGTGACGGTCGAGTTCCCGACCGGGGTGCTCACGGTGGTGACCGGGGTCGCCGGGTCCGGAAAGAGCACGCTGGTCGCACAGTTCACGGCCGCACACGCCGACGCCGTGGTGGTGGACCAGTCGTCCATCGGGATCTCGGCACGGTCGACCCCGGCGACGTATCTGGGAATCATGGACACCGTCCGGAAGATCTTCGCGCGCGGGACGGGCGCCGAGCCGGGGCTCTTCAGCTTCAACTCCTCCGGCGCGTGCGGCACGTGCGAGGGGCGCGGGATCATCCACACCGACCTGGCCTTCATGGACCCGGTGACCACCACCTGCCACGACTGCGAGGGGCGGCGCTTCAGGGACGAGGTGCTGCGGCTGACGGTCGGCGGGAACTCCATCGCGGACGTACTGGCGATGACGGCCGACCAGGCGCTGGAGTTCCTCCAGGACTCGGGCGTACGGCGACGGCTGCGCGCCCTGCGGGACGTCGGGCTGACGTACCTCACGCTCGGGCAGCCGCTGTCCACGCTCTCCGGTGGTGAGCGGCAGCGGATCAAGCTGGCGACGCGGCTGCACCGCACCGGAGCGGTGTACGTCCTGGACGAGCCGACGACCGGGCTGCACATGTCGGACGTCGACGGCCTGCTCGCGCTGCTGGACCGGCTGGTCGACGCGGGCAACACGGTGGTGGTCGTCGAGCACAACCTGGACGTGGTGGCGCACGCGGACCGGATCATCGACCTGGGGCCGGGCGGCGGCCGGGACGGCGGCCGGGTGATCTTCGAAGGAACCCCACGAGAGCTCCTCAAGGCCCGCGACTCCTTCACCGCGGAGCATCTCAGGAGGGCCACAGCCTGACAACGAGGGTTTTGTGCGGGCGGACCGGCCCTGCATGATGGCAGACCGGTGCCCGACACATCACGGGGCCGCCGAAACCGCCATCGATCCGGAGATCCCGTCGTGCCCAGCAAGAAGGCCCTCGTCCGCCGCCCGAGCCCGCGCCTCGCCGAAGGGCTGGTGACGCACATCGAGCGGGAGAAGGTCGATGCCGATCTCGCGGTCGAGCAGTGGGAGGCGTACGTCGAGGCCCTGCACACGCACGGCTGGGAGACGATCGAGGTGGACCCGGCCGACGACTGCCCCGACTCGGTGTTCGTCGAGGACACGGTCGTCATGTACCGCAACGTCGCGCTGATCGCCCGCTCCGGCGCCGAGTCCCGGCGCGACGAGACCGAGGGCGTCGAGGAGGCCGTCGCCTCGCTCGGCTGCTCGGTGAACTGGATCTGGGAGCCGGGCACGCTGGACGGCGGCGACGTCCTGAAGGTCGGCGACACGATCTACGTCGGCCGGGGCGGCCGGACCAACGCGGCCGGCGTCCAGCAGCTTCGGGCCGCCTTCGAGCCGCTCGGGGCGCGGGTCGTCGCCGTACCGGTGAGCAAGGTGCTGCACCTGAAGTCGGCGATCACGGCGCTGCCCGACGGAACGATTCTGGGCCGGATACCGCAGCTGGACGCCCCGTCACTGTTCCCGCGCTTCCTGCCGGTGCCGGAGGAGTCCGGGGCGCATGTGGTGCTGCTCGGCGGCGAGAAGCTGCTCATGGCCGCGAGCGCCCCGAAGACGGCGGAGCTGCTCGCCGACCTCGGCCACGAGCCCGTGCTGGTCGACATCAGCGAGTTCGAGAAGCTCGAAGGGTGTGTGACATGTCTCTCGGTGCGGATGCGGGAGCTGTACGCCTGACGACTGAGTGGATCGCTGCTTCAGCCCCGGGACCTGCGGGTCCTGGGGCTTTGTGCATGCCCGTGAACTCCTCACCGAACGGCCACTGATCAGCGGTCTTTACACCATCCTTAACCTACGGCTTCGTAACCTACGGGTTCGTAGCCTACGATCCCGTAGGTTCCGGCAACCGCTCGCCGGTCACCTTCCTCGTGTCGTGCGTCCCCCTGGAGTTCCTGTGACCATTACTTCCCCTCACCTCGGAAGCCCTGCCGTCTGGACCGACGCCCGGCTGCTGCACGCGCTGGAGGAAGTGGTCGAGACGGAACTCAACCGGCACCTGAAGGTCGCGAAGGACTGGATGCCGCACGAGTACGTGCCGTGGACGGACGGCCGCAACTTCCCCGGTCTCTTCGAGGACGGGGAGGCCTGGGACAAGGAGCAGTCCAAGGTCACCGAGATCGGCCGCATCGCGCTCATCGTGAACCTCCTGACCGAGGACAACCTGCCCAGCTACCACCACGAGATCGCCTCGCTCTTCGGCCGTGACGGCGCCTGGGGTACGTGGGTGCACCGCTGGACCGCCGAGGAGGGGCGGCACGGCATCGTGATGCGCGACTACCTGCTCACCTCGCGCGCGGTGGACCCGGACAAGCTGGAGCAGTTCCGCATGTCCCACATGAGCGAGGGCTTCGAGTCGGACAACCGCCACTCGATGCTCCACTCGGTCGCCTACGTCGCCTTCCAGGAGCTCGCGACCCGCATCTCGCACCGCAACACGGGTCACCAGTCGGGCGACCCGATCTGTGACCGCATGCTGGCGCGCATCGCGACCGACGAGAACCTGCACATGATCTTCTACCGGAACCTGCTCAAGGCCGCCTTCGAGCTCGCGCCGGACCTGACGATGCAGGCGGTGCGGGACGTCGTCGTGAACTTCCGTATGCCCGGCCACGGCATCCCCGGCTTCGAGCGCGCCGCCGCCCAGATGGCCATCGGCGAGGTCTACAACATGCGCATCCACCACGACGACGTCCTCCAGCCCGTCCTGCGCTTCCTGAAGATCATGGAGATCGACGGCCTCGGCCCGGAGGGCCAGAAGGCTCAGGAGGAGCTGGGTCTGTTCATGGGCGGCCTGGACGCGGAGGCCCTGAAGTTCGACGAGAAGCTGGCGGCGCGCAAGGCGCGGATGGCGGCTCGCGCCGGAGGCTGACCCTCCGCCGGAGGCCGGCCCTCCGTCCTGTCGTAGCGATTTACGACCACCCCCTGCGGTGCCACGGTGCTCGAAGGGGGTGAACACCATGGCCCAGACCCATGAGTGGATGTTCTACGAGGTCATGTGGCGCGCCTGGGCAGGACGGGACCGGCTCCCGTATCCCGTGCCCTGGTGGGCGCAGCAGGCCTTCCGGCGCTGGAGCGACGACTTCGACTCCGGCACCTACGAATCCAAGGAGGCGGCTCTCGCCTCGAACGCCCTGTACCGCTACTGGCACATGGTCGGGGTGAAGGACCACCGTCAGGAGTCCCTGATCGGGCAGGCGGGCGAGATCGAGCCCGTCTACGACAAGTACTGCCTCGCCTTCTTCCTGCACGACCCGGCGACGGGCTCCTTACGCCTGCCCCAGCTCCCGGACGGCGGACTGGTGCAGCAGCGGATGGCGGCCCCGCATCTGCCGGTCGTGCTCACGACCTTCCGTACGCCCGAGGGCGTCGAGTTCGTGCAGCGGACGTTCGCCTCGACCGTCGGTCCCGACCAGCGCGACCTGGTCGTCAGCCGCGTCACCGTGGGCAGCCCGACCGGGCAGCCGCGCGAGGGGCTGCTGTGCGCGGCCGTGCTGCCGGCCGGGCCGAGCGGGTTCCAGCGGCACGACCGCAACGGGCGGCAGGTCACCGACCGGCGGCTGACGTTCCTGCGGCATCTGCCGGACGAGCGGCGGGTGGAGACGAACGCGGGCTGGGGTCCCGTCTTCGACACCCCGCCCGAGCAGTACGGCGTCTACGGCAACACCGACCACTCCTTCGACCCGGACTCCTATCTCACCCACAGCGCGTTCCACGACCTGGTCGTCGGCGGCAAGCTGAACGGCGCCCTGGAGGCGCAGGACCAGGTTGCGGGGCTGTGCAGCGCGGTGTTCGCCTGGCCGTTCCGGGTGGTGGACGACGAGGTCTTCGAGATCGACGTACGGCTGCCCGTCGATCTGTTCAGCGGACCGGGCGACCTGGCGGAGCTCAGGGGCACGCCGAGCGCCGAACTGGAGCAGGCCAACCGGGACTTCTGGACCGCGAAGCTGCTCGGGCAGGGACTCCAGCCGTCGCTGCCACGCCCGGTGGCGCACCTCACCGACCTGTTCCGGCAGGCGCGGTCGCAGTTGCTGATCCTCTCCGACCACGGCGAGATCCACCCGGGCCCCACGGTCTACGACTCCTTCTGGATCCGCGACTCGTCCGTGGAGGCGACCGCCTGCTCGCTCGTCGGCGATTCCGCCCTGGCCGAAAGGCAGTTGGGCACGCACTACCCGCTGCGGTTCAACCACGGCCCGGGACGGATCGGGCCGTGTGCCGAGTACGGCTTCTACGGCGGTCCGCACGAGAAGGACGACCGGGAGTGGGACAGCAACGGCCAGGCGCTGTGGGCGATCGGCCGCTACGACCGTACGAGCGGCCCGCGTTCGGCCTTCGGCGCCCGGCTGTACGTCCCGTACGTGCGCGACGCGGCCCGCTGGATCCGGGACAACCGCGACCAGTACGGCCTGCTGCACAGCGGCTGGAGCGCCGAGCACCTGGGCGAGCGCGACAAGCCGCACTACTGGGACGACCTCTGGGCGCTCGCCGGGCTGTACGAGGCCGCGCGGCTGGCCGAGCGGATCGGGGCGCCGGAGGCCGGTGAGCTGTGGGGCGCCTTCGACGACGTGAAGCGGGCGACCGGCGACTCGATCCGCTGGGTGCTGGGCGAGCAGCGGCGGCGCGGGGCGTGGGAGACGTACATCCCGACCGGGCCCGCCGACGTCGGACGCCTCGACTCCACGATGATCGGCGCGGCGGCCTACTTCCATCCGCTGCGCCTGCACATGGGCAGCAAACTGGGCGACGACATCGACCTCGCGGCACGCTTCACGCTCGACACGATGTACGCCCACTTCGTCACCGGAGGCTTCCGGCACGAGGCGGCCTGGAACGCGTACGGGCCCTATCTGACCATGCAGTTGGCGCACGCATATCTGCTGGCCGGTGATCCGGAGCGGATGGACGCGCTGCTCGGCTGGACGGTCGCCGCGGGCTTCCCGAGGGTGGCCGGGCGGGCGGTGGCGCTGGGCGCCTGGAACGAGCAACACGCCTTCCCGGTGGCGTCGGACTTCCGTGAAGTGCCGTACGGCCGTTGGTACATGGGCGACATCCCGCACGGCTGGGCGGCCGCCGAGTATCTGCTGCTGCTCCGCGACATCCTGTTCTTCGAGGCGGACGAGGACCGCGACCCGCACCTGTACATCGCGCCCGGGGTACGGCCGCACTGGGTGCCGGACAGGGAACGGCTGATGGTGGACGACGCCCCGACCCTCTTCGGGTCGCCGTTCGGCTACCGGCTCGCGCACGACCCGGCGGAGCGGACGGTGACCGTCGACATCACGCAGGCGCCGGAGGGGGTGCGGTTCATTTATCCGTGCCGGTTCGGTGAGGTGCGGTCGGTGTCGGCGGACGGGCGGGAGCTCGCGGTCACGGGCCAGGACGTGCGGGTGCCGGCCGGGACCGGGCGGTTCAGCGTGACATACGCCTGAGCTCCAGGCGTTCCTTCTCCGACAGGCCGCCCCAGACGCCGAAACGTTCGTCGTTGTCGAGGGCGTAGTCCAGACAGGCGGAGCGGATCGGGCACAGACCGCAGATCCGCTTCGCCTCCCGGACGGAACTTCCTGGTTCGGGGAAGAAGAAGTCCGCCCCGGTCTGTGCGCACAACGCCTCCTGCTGCCAGGTCAGGTCGGGCGAGGTGATCGTTGTGATCGTGTCGAAGTGCATGGTCAGGATCGTGCCGGGCGGCGAAAAACGTTCGATCAACGCGCGATCAACGCCGCGACACAAGGCCTCCGGCCGACTTGATGGTCCCCCTCCGCAAGCCGCCACGCACGGCGGCGCGCGGAAACGGTTGAAAACAAGAAGGGCCATGGCTGTCACACATGGTGACCGCGGGGGCGGGTCGGCCGTCGGTGGCGTTCCGGCAGCGATTGTCAGTGGGCGGTGCAAGACTCGGCAGAGCAGACATCGACAGAGCGGACAAGGAGACCCTTCCGAGGAGGGCGATGATGCTCACCACCCGTTACGTCACCGGCGCGCCGAACTGGATCGACCTCGGCGCACCCGACATCGAGGGTGCCCGTGCCTTCTACGGCGGCCTGTTCGGCTGGCGGTTCCAGCCCGGCGGGCCCGAGACCGGCGGTTACGGCCTCTTCCAGCTCGACGGCAGGACCGTGGCCGGCGCCATGCAGACCACCGAGGAGCAGGGGCCGCCGTCCTGGACGGTGTACTTCCAGACCCCCGACGCGGACGCCACCGCGAAGGCGGCCGAACAGGCGCACGGCTCGGTGCTGGTGCAGCCCATGGATGTGATGGACCTGGGCCGCATGGCCATCCTCGCCGACAAGGCGAGCGTGCCGTTCGGCCTGTGGCAGCCCGGCGCCAACAAGGGCCTCGACGTCGTCCAGGAGGCCGGCTCGCTGTGCTGGCTGGAGCTGTACACGACGGACGTACCGGCCGCCGCGGGGTTCTACAACGCGACGCTCGGCCTGGAGACCTTCGCCCTCGACTTCTACGGCGGCACCTACACGACGCTCAGTCCCGGCGGGCAGGGCGAGGACGCCATGTTCGGCGGTGTCGTCGACAAGGCCGACGACCCGGCGGAGGCGGAGGGCCCCGCGTACTGGCTGCCGTACTTCGAGGTGACCGACACCGACGCCACGGTCGCGAAGGCGCGGGAGCTGGGCGGCACGGTCCGGACGCAGGCCACGGATCTGCCGGACGTCGGCCGGATCGCCAAGCTCAGCGACCCCTACGGGGCACGGTTCGCGGTGATCAGGAGCGCATCGAACGAGTAGAGACGAGACGTACCGTTCTGCTACCGTAGGCATGTGACTTTCTACTTCTTTCTCTGAGTCCGGGCGCGGCCGACGCCGCTGCTTGCGCTGCCCGTAGACCCTTCGTCTCCCCAGGGAAAGTCACATGCGCGAACGCGCCCATACCTCCGTGCCCGCTTCCGTGGCGCAGCTGTCCGTCAAGGGCGTCACCAAGTCCTACGGCACCCGGCTCGTCCTCGACCAGGTCTCCTTCACCGTCCGCCCCGGCGAGAAGGCCGCCGTCATCGGCGAGAACGGCTCGGGCAAGTCCACCCTGCTGCGCCTGCTCGCGGCGGCCGAGGTGCCGGACGCCGGACAGCTCATCGTCGGCTTCCCCGGCGGCACCGGCCACCTCGCCCAGACCCTCGACCTCGACCCGGACCGCACCGTGCAGGACACCGTCGATCTCGCCCTCGCCGAACTGCGCGCCATGGAGCGGCGGCTGCGCACGGCCGAGGAGAGACTCGGCGAGGCGTCCGAGGAGGAACTCGCCGCGTACGGCGAGCTGCTGCTGGCGTACGAGGAACGCGGCGGATACGAGGCGGACGCCCGTGTGGCCGCCGCGATGCACGGGCTCGGGCTCGCCGGGATCACCCGCGACCGTCCGCTCGGGACGCTCTCCGGCGGCGAGCAGTCGCGGCTCGCGCTCGCCTGTGTGCTGGCCGCCGCCCCCGAGCTGCTGCTCCTCGACGAGCCGACGAACCATCTCGACGCGGCGGCCGTGCGCTGGCTGGAAGAGCGTCTGCGCGCGCACCGCGGCACCGTCGTCGCGGTCACCCACGACCGCGGCTTCCTGGAGCGCATCGCCACCACGATCCTCGAAGTCGACCGCGATGCGCACACCGTGCACCGGTACGGCGACGGCTGGGCCGGCTACCGCGCCGCGAAGGCCGCCGCCCGGCGCCGCGCGGAGCAGGAACACGCGGACTGGCTGCAGGAGGTCGCCCGTACCGAGGAGCTGCTCGACGCCGCCGGGAAGCGGCTGGCCACGACCGGCGGGGATCCCCGGCAGGGCTTCGGCAAGCACCGCCGCTCGCACGAGGCGAAGCTCGGCGGGCAGGTGCGCGCGGTCCGTGAACGCCTGGCCCAGCTGCGGCGCAACCCGGTCGCGGCACCGCCACAGCCGCTGCGGTTCACGGCGCCGCTGCCGACGGCACGGGGCGGGCATCCCGGCGACCGGCCACTCGCCGAACTCGACGGCGTCACGGTCGGCGAGCGACTGAGGCTGGACGGACCGCTGGCCGTCGCGCCCGGGCAGCGGCTGCTGGTCACGGGCGAGAACGGAGCGGGCAAGTCCACGCTGCTGCGTGTCCTGGCCGGCGACCTGGAGCCGGACGCGGGCACGGTCCGCCGCCCCGCCCGCATCGGGTACCTGCCCCAGGAGCTGCCCGCGCGCTCCACCCGGCTCCCGCTGCTGGCCGCCTTCGCGGCCGGACGTCCGGGGCTGCCGGAGGAGCACGCCGAACAGCTGCTGGCACTGGGCCTGTTCCGCGAGGCGGACCTGCATGTCCCGGTCCCGGCGCTGTCCGCCGGTCAGCAGCGGCGGCTGCAGATCGCCCACCTCGTGACCCGGCCCGCCGATCTGCTCGTACTGGACGAGCCGACCAACCATGTCGCGCTCGACCTGGTCGAGGACCTGGAGGCGGCGCTCGCGGCGTATCCCGGAGCGGTGGTCACGGTCTCGCACGACCGCGGCTTTCGCGCACGGTTCCCCGGCGAGCGGCTGGAACTGCGCGACGGGCGAAGGGATTCGGACACCCTGGGCGCGTGCGCGCCGTGAGCCCGTCCGGAGGGGGGCTTACGCGGACGTCCGCCGTACCAGCGTGGTCGGCAGCACCACGCTGGACGGCGCGACACCGATGCCCTGCGCGGCGGCTTGCCGGTCGAGTCCGCGCAACAGCAGCCGGGCCATCAACCGGCCCATCTCCACTATGTCCTGACGGACCGTCGTCAGCGGCGGGTCGCTCTGCTCCGCCACCGGCAGCATGTCGTCGAACCCCACGACCGCGACGTCCTCCGGCACCCGCCGCCCCGACTCGCGCAGCACCCGCAGCGCCCCCGCCGCGGTGAGATCGTTGGCGGCGAACACGGCGTCCAGGTCCGGACAGCGGGCGAGCAGCTCGCGCATAGCCCGTTCGCCGCCGGACGGTGTGAAGTCGCCCTCGACGATGAGCCGTGGATCGGCGTCGACCATGACGTCCCGGTAGCCGTCGAGCCGGTCCACCGCCGACGTCTGGTCGAGGGCGCCGGTGATGTGCGCGATGCGGGTGCGGCCGAGGCCGACGAGATGCCGTACGGCGTCGCGGGCGCCACCCCGGTTGTCGCTGTCGACGTACACCACACCCCGCTGGTCGCCGCTCCAGCCGGGCCGTCCGCCGAAGACGGTGGGGACTCCGGCGCGCTGGATCAGTCCGGGCAGCGGGTCGTCGAGGTGCAGCGAGAAGACGAGCGCCCCGTCGACATGGCCGCCGGCCAGGTAGCGGGCGACGCGGGCGTGGTCGTCGCGGCCCTCCGTGAGCAGCAGTACGAGCTGGTTGTCGTGGGCCGTCAACTCCTTGCTGATACCCCGGAGTTGGAGCGCGAAGAACGGGTCGGCGAAGACGCGGGTCTCCGGTTCGGCCACCACGACGGCGACGGCGTCGTGCCGCCGCGTCACCAGGCTGCGGGCGGCCTGATTGGGCACGTACCCGAGCTCCTCCACCGCCTTGCGCACCCGCTCGACGAGCGGCTCCCGGACCCCGTCCCCGCCGTTGACCACCCGGGACACGGTGGCCCGCGAGACGCCGGCCCGTGCGGCCACGGCCTCCAGAGTGGGACGCGGGGCGGTTTCGGTCACTGCACGGCTCCTCATGGGCGGTTGCCGATCAGGATAGCCCCGGCGCGCACAAGCCCGTGAGAGCGCTCTCGCACCCACTGAGCCCACCCTCCGACACGACCGGCGTCACGCCAGCAGATCCAGCCGCCGCCCGATCCCCTCCCGCTCCGCCACCCGGTGAGCCACCCAGCTCAGCGCCAGATCCTGCCAGGGCAGGCCGACAGGGGAGTAAACGGTACGGCCCTCGCCATCCACCCGCCCCGGATGTTCGCCCCGCAGCACATCCCCGAGCACGGCGTCGACGGCCGTCGCGGGAAGGCCCGCCGCTGCCACCGCCCCCATGCTTGCGGCGAGTTCGCGGTCGTCCACGACGAGCAGTGCGGCAGACAGCAGATCGGCGGAGAGCTCCTGCTTGCCGGGCTCGTCGGCGCCGAGGCTGGTGAAATGCTGGCCCGCCCGGGTGTCCGACAGGCGCAGGAGGGGCTGTCGAGCCCAAGTCGCCAGCAGGACGCTGTCCGCTGTCGCCGCGACCTCCTTCGCCGAGCCCAGCACGCGCCCCCCGTGCCGTGCGGCAAACGCTGCGGCCCGGTCGGTGTCCGTGTCATGGACGACGAGTGCACGATGCGGCCGCAGCTCCGCCAGCCCGCGCAGCATCAGCTCGGCCTGGGCTCCGGCACCGATCACCCCGAGCGTGTCGCCCGGGCCGGCCAGCGCATACGTCCCCAACGCCGCCGCCAGCCCGGTGCGCCATGCCGTGAGCGTGGCCGAGTCCAGCAGGGCCAGCAGTTCACCGTCCCGCCCGCTGTGCAGACAGATCACGCCGCGCAGCGCGGGCCGCCCGCCGGGGAACTTGGCGTTGACCTTCACGGTGTACGCCTCGATGCCCGGCAGGACACCGGGGATCAGTGCCGTGGCCGTACCGGGGAACGGCAGGTCGGTTCGCACCCGTTGCCCGGCGATCGTGGCGTCGCGCGCTCGCAGGAAGCCGTCCCGCAGCACCTCCAGACAGGTTCCGGGTGCCAGCACCGCTTCCAGATCACTGCGCGTCAGAACAAGCGTCACCCGCCCATGATCCGTCAGTGCTCGTGCGCGGACCCCGACCGCGCCCCCGACTCCGTCCCCGACGCCTGGCCGTGCTCATGCGGTTCGTACCCGGGAATCGTCCCGTCCGCCTTCTTCACCAGGAACAGCCCCACCATGCCCATGTCGGAATGGCTCTGGACGTGGCAGTGGTACATCCAGGCCCCGGCGCCGACGCCCTCCCCCGCGATCACCTGGAAGCCGAAGGAGTCCGCCGGGCCGACGATCTTGTTGTCGATGACCTGACTGGGGTCGTCGGGGCCGGTGAGCATGCCCGTGCGGTTGTCGGCCCAGCGGTGACCGTGCATGTGGAAGGTGTGGTAATACTCGCCGTGCGTGATCACGACGAACTCGACACGATCGCCCACCGTGGCCTCGAAGTCGGGGCCGCTGTGCGCGGGCTTGTTGTTGATGAGCATGTCGTTGAAGACGATCGTGTGGGTCGCGTCGGGGAGGATGTCGCCCTTGCGGCGGACGATCACCGGCCCGTAGAGGCCCTTGCGGATGCCGCCCGTGCCGTGCTCGGTGCCGACGACGTGGTCGTGGTAGTGCCAGTAACCGGCGCTGCCCGCCCGCCAGGTGCCGTCCTTGCGGCGGCCGGGCGCGTGGGTGCGCCAGGTGTAGGTGCGGGTGCCGCCGGGCTCGACGTCGCTCTTGTTCAACTTGGTGCCGTCGCTGGTGATCTCGTAGTCGAGGCCGTGGACGTGCAGGCTCACCGGAACGTCCATCGTGTTCTCGAACTCGACGTGCAGCGTGTCGCCCTCGTCGAGCTCGATCAGCGGGCCGGGAATCGTCGCCTTGCCCTTCTCCAGCCCGTAGCCCATCTGCCCGTCGGCGAGCTTCTCGGCGTACAGCTTGAGGTGCCTCACCTCACCGCCTGCCGGGGCGGTCCTCGGCGGCGTGTCGGCGCTGACGGCCTCGGGTACCGATGCCAGCGACAACGATGTCGCGACGGCCGCGCCGCCCAGCAGCACACGCCTGTTGAAGCTGCGCCGGTCGAAGATACGCCTGTCAAAGCCACGTCTGGGCATGCCGAACTCCCCACGGCGGTACGGAATTTACGGGGATGAACCCGTGAGACGGTACCGGCCACTCCCTCGTTTATCCACACTCAGGACAAAGTTCCCCCCGGTGCGGTCATAGGTATTGGCGAGTCGTTCAAAGGGGTCTAGCTTCCTTGTCGCTGTTGCTGTGACCGTGGAGGTGCCCATGCGCTTACGAGGGTTGAGCACGAGAAGACGGACCTGGGTGGCCACTGTGACCGCCGGGATCGTCGCCACCGGACTGATGTCGGCCCCGGCAGCCGACGCACGCCCGGCCCCGGATCCACCTCTGACAACGATGTCCGTCAAGTCGCCGCCGGGCGGCGCGAATGTACGGGTGCTCATCTTCTACGGGTCCGCGGCCGCGGGCGACGAGTCGCCGCTGGTGAACGCCGGTATCGAGGCGATCGAGAAGATCGGCCTGTCGGGCCCCGCCGACCAGCGTTTCAAGGTCGAGGCCACGAACGACGCCTCGGTGTTCACCGACGAGGCCGAACTGGGCCGTTTCAACTCCATTGTGTTCCTCACCGGTGGCGGCGACGTCCTCGACCCCGAGCAGGAGGCGGGCCTGGAGGCGTACATGGAGGCGGGCGGCGGTTTCGTCGGCATCCATGACGCGGCCCGCGCCGAGCCCTACTCGGACTGGTACACCGGACTGGTCGGTGCCCGCCCGGCGGCCGGCGGCCCGACGAACGTACAGCGGGCCGTCGTCGAGGTCGGTGACCGGCGGCATCCGGCCACCAAGGAGCTTCCGGTGCAGTGGAAACGGCCGGACAAGTGGCTGAACTGGACGAAGAACCCCTCGGGTGCGGTGCACACCGTGGCCCGGGTGCGGGAGTCGTCCTACCAGCCGGGCACGGGCGCAGGCGGCTGGGACCACCCGGTGAGTTGGTGCCGTGACTACGACGGCGGCCGCTCCTTCTACACCGGGATGGGCGGCACGGTGTCGTCGTACGACGAAACCGACTTCCGCACCCATCTGCGCGGCGCCCTGCTCTGGACGACCCGCCTGGTCCAGGCCGACTGCAAGGCCACCATCACCGGCAACTACAAGGCCGAGCGCCTCACCCAGCCCAACCAGCCGGGCCAGAACGACCAGATAGGCGAGCCGCACGGACTGGTCACGGCCCCCGACGGCCGTGTCCTCTACATCGGCCGGGGCGGCGCCGACTCCTCACAGCCCGTGGTCACCGACTGGAACAACCCGGACGTCGGCAAGGGCAAGGGCGAGATCCACGTCTACGACCCGAAGACCAAGAAGGTCACCCTGGCCGGTGCGTTGACGGTCTTCGGCAACAAGGGCGGCGGCGACGAGCTGATCAAGGTCGAGGAGGGGCTCCTCGGTATCGAGCTCGATCCGCGCTTCGAGCAGAACGGATGGGTGTATCTGCACTACACCCCCCACTCGCAGATCAACCGCGACACACGGATGGCCGAGCGGCGCGTCTCCCGCTTCACCCTCGACCCGGGTACCGACAAACTGGACCTGGGCAGTGAGAAGGTGCTGCTCAAGTGGCCGGTGCAGATCCACAGTTGCTGCCACGCGGGCGGCGGGATGTCCTGGGACTCCAAGGGCAACCTGTACATCGCGACCGGAGACAACAACTCCAGCCGCTTCAGCGACGGTTACTCGGGCAACAACCCCGAGCCCGACTACAAGGGCGTCTCCTTCGCCGACGCGCGCCGCACCGCCGGCAACACCAACAACCTCAACGGCAAGATCCTGCGCATCCACCCCGAGCCGGACGGCACGTACACGCTGCCGGAGGGCAACCTCTTCACGGGCCGGGAGACCGACGAGGGCGGCGGCAAGACACGCGGCGAGATCTACGTGATGGGTGTCAGGAACCCCGCCCGCATCTTCGTCGACAAGCAGACGGACATCCTGTACGCGGGCTGGGTCGGCCCGGACGCCTCGGCGCCCTCCACGACCTGGGGCCCGGCCAAGTACGACACCTTCGCCGTCATCACCAAGGCGAGCAACCGGGGCTGGCCGTACTGCATGGGCAACAAGCAGCCCTACCGAGACCGCAATCTGCCCGATCCCAGCAAGCCGCTGGGCTGGTACGACTGCAATCACCCGAAGAACGAGTCGCCGAATAACGACGGCCTCGTCAACCTGCCGCCGGTCACCGGCAACAACATCTGGTACTCCCCGCAGGGCGGCGCCCCGGACTTCCCGCGCGACGCGAACGGCGTGCCGTCGTACAAGCAGGAGGAGTCCACCTACCTGCTGCCGTGGCTCAAGGGCGGCGGACAGGCCGCGATGAACGGGCCGGTCTACCGGTACGACGCCGTGTCGGCCACCAGTGACGTCAAGTGGCCGGCCTACTGGGACGGCAAGTGGTTCGTCGGCGACTTCTACGACGCCGACCAGCCGCGCAACGCCGTGATCACCGACCCGAAGACGCACGGCGACGGCGGTCTGCCGGTCCACTCTGAGTCGCTGAAGAAGATCGTGCCGATCGGCAACGACGGCATCAAGAACCTCATGGACTGGAAGTTCGGTCCGGACGGCGCCCTGTACGTGCTCGACTACGGCCGCGGCTTCTTCACCTCGGACCCCAAGTCGGCGCTGTGGCGGGTCACTTACACGGGCGGCGGGCCGACCCCGGCCGCCGATCGGCTGGCGAGAGGAGGAGCCCGGTGATACGCCGACGACGTCAGCGAAGAGTCTGGACGGCCCTGTTGGCCGTGCTGCTCGTGATGCTGGGGCTGCAGTCCGCGCCCGTCGCGGTCGGACAGCCCGACGCCCCGACCGCGTCCGCCGCACAGGTGCTCACCTGGACGGCGGGCGACGACATCACCAAGTACGGGTCGGCGCCCACGACGGCCGTGGCGGGCACGACGACGATCGTCTTCGAGAACAGCACGGCGACCGGCAACACCACCGGAATGCCGCACACGTTGACGTTCGACACCTCCGACCCGGAGTTCAACAGCGACGTCCAGCTGAACATCCTCGCCAACCCGAACGACGACCAGGGCGGCCGCCACACCGCCGAGGTCACCCTCACCCCGGGCCGCTACCGCTACTACTGCACGATCCCCGGCCACGGGCAGATGCAGGGCATCCTGGTGGTGACAGAGGGCAGCGGCCAGGACACCACACCGCCCGAGGCGTCGGCCCACGTCAGCGGGACGCAGAACGCGCAGGGGCAGTACGTCGGTTCGGCGAGCGTGGCCGTCCACGCCACCGACAACGAGGGCGGCTCCGGAGTCGACCGCGTCGAGTACGCGGTCGGTGACGCGGGCGCCTGGACGCCGTACACCACCCCGGTCGTCGTCGACCAGGTCGGCGATCACAAGATCCGCTACCGCGCCTTCGACAAGGCGGGGAACGTCTCGGCGGAGAAGAGCGCCGCGTTCACGGTCGTCGCGCCGCCGACCGACGACAAGGCGCCGCCGGAGACGTCGGCGACGGTCAGCGGCGAGCGCAATCCCGACGGCTCGTACATCGACATGGCGACGGTCACCGTGTCCGCCTCCGACACCGGTTCCGGCGTCAACACCATCGAGTACGCGATCGGCTCGGGCGCCTGGCAGGCGTACACCGCGCCGGTGATGGTGCATCAGGTCGGTACGCACACGGTGCGCTACCGGGCCACCGACAAGGCGGGCAACGTCGCGGCGGAGAAGAACGTGCAGTTCACGGTCGTGGCGGCACCCCAGCCGGACACGACCCCACCGGTGACCGGCGTGACCGTCGAGGGCACGAAGAACTCCGACGGTGCCTACATCGGCAACGCGAAGGTGACCGTCTCGGCGACCGACGCGCACGGCTCGGGTGTCGACCGGATCGAGTACTCGATCGACGGCGGACCGTACCTCGCGTACACCAACCCCGTGGTCGTCGACCGCGCCGGCACCCATACCCTCGCCTACCGGGCCACCGACAAGGCGGGCAACACCTCCGCCGCCCGTACGGTGACCTTCACCGTGGTGACCGGCCAGGTCCCGGCGCCCAACTGCCCCGAGTTCGACGAACGGTTGACGGTGATCGTCGGCACGGTCGACTCCGGTGTGCCGAACCGGCTCACCAACAGCCGCTGCCGGATCAACGAGTTGATCGAGGACGAGAAGGAGTGGACGTCCCAGGCGCTGTTCCTCAAGCATGTGAAGACGGTCCTGGACAAGCTGCTCAAGGACGGGGTCGTCGACCAGCGCGAGTACAACGCCGTCCGCGAGGCCGCCCGTGAGTCGGGGATCGGCAAGCCCGGGCAGACCGAGGGCTACCGCACGATCCTCGACGGCAGCGCGGAGTCGTTCGCCAAGTGGCAGCAGGTGGGCGGCGGTTCGTTCGCGCAGAACGCCGACGGGACGATCACGAGCGGGACGACGAAGCCGGGCCTGGGCATGCTGTGGTTCCCGCAGCGCAAGTACGGCGACTTCTCGCTCCGCCTCCAGTGGCGGGACGACGCCCCGGGCACGGGCAACGCCAACTCGGGTGTGTTCGTGCGCTTCCCGTGGGTCCATGACCACCCCGAGGAGTCGCGGCCGGAATGGGTCGCCATCAAGTACGGGCACGAGGTGCAGGTGCTCGACCGGCCCGACGGCGACATGTACAAGACGGGCTCGGTCTACGGCTTCGACCGGGTGGGCCTCGCCGGTGCCGGCGTCACGCAGAAGGGGACCTGGAACGACTACGAGATCCGCGTCGTCGACCAGCACTACGCGGTCTACCGCAACGGCGTACTGATCAACGAGTTCGACAACAGCGGCGGCCAGGACTTCACCCCGCCCCGCTCGGACGACCCGGGCACGGACGGGCGACGGTTCGCCTCCGGGTACATCGGGCTCCAGGTGCACGGCACGACGGATGTGGTGTCGTACCGGGACATCCGGGTCAAGGAGCTCTAGCCGACGGACCGAGGAGCTCCGGGAGAACTCCGGTCGGGGCTTCCACTTGGCCCGTTGTCAGTGGCGTACGGCATGCTGTCGATCAGTGGCAGCCGCCGTGCGCCACTGCGCTACGGGAAGGCGGGCACGTGTTCACGGGGATCGACGACGTCGACTGGGCGTCGATGGGGCATGCGTACACCGACTCGGCGACCGATGTGCCGGACCTGCTGCGGGATCTGGCCTCGGACGACCCGGCCCGTCGGGAGGTCGCGCTCGACGGGATGTACGGGGCGGTGCACCACCAGGGCGATGTGTACGACAGCACGGTCGCCTGCATACCGTTCCTCTTCGAACTCGTCACCGTCGAGGCGGTCGCCGACCGGGGTGCGGTCGTGCATCTGCTGTGCAGCATCGCGGGTGAGCGGGAGCCCGATCCGCAGGAGATCGGGGGCCTCTTCGAGGACGAGGCGGAGGACGCAGCGTTCGTCCAGCCGTTCCTGGACGCCTGGTCGACGGTCCGGGGGCGCGCGGACGTCTTCCTCGGGCTGCTCGCCGATCCGGACGCCGAGGTTCGGGCGGCAGCCGCCGCCGCGCTGGCCCATGTGCATCCGGACCCGTCCCGTGTTCTCGGCGCGCTGCGGGACCGGCTGACCGCCGAGCGGGATCCGCAGGCCGTGGGTGCGCTCGTCCAGGCGGTCGGCAGGCTCGGCACCGAGCACCGGGAAGCGCTCGGGGCCGAGGCCGGCACGCTACTGAAGGACGTGGTGTCCGTCGCGTCCCACCCCGAGCAGCGGCTGGCAGGGCTGGTCCAACTGGCCCGCTGCGGGCCGGAATCACTGCCCGAGGACCTGGTGGAGACCGTCCTCGACGTCATGCGGCTCGCCCACGAGCAGGAGGCGCCCGCCGAGGAGCCGCACACCGCATGGGAGGGGCCCCGCACGGACACGATGGTGTCGTACCTGCGTGAGCTGGAGGCCGCACGGCGACAGAGCGTCGACGCCTCGACGGCCGACGATCTCCTGGAGGAGCTGCACCGGGCACTCGGCGATCGCACGGATCCGCGTTTCGAGCTCCTCGTCGAGCAGTTGCAGACCCCGGACTGGGGGCAGCGCATGGCAGCGGTCGACATGGCGGGCACGCTGCTCACGGGCTGGCGGGCCCCTGACGATCTGCCGGTCGCGCTGCTCGCCCGCCAACTGGTCGAGGACGAACCCGAGCTCTCCCGCCGGGCCCTGACCGAGCTGTGCCACGTCGCTCCGATCGCCCGGGTCGTCGCCGACATCCTCGCGGTGTGCGTGCGTGAATGGGACGACACCTGGGAGCCGGGCGACTGGGAGGGGAGCCTCTTCGGCAAGGCCCTGGAGGCGCTCGCGCTGCAGGGCGACCAGCGGGCCGTACCCGCGCTGGCCGAGGTACTGGCGCGGGAGGGCACCGTCCCGGAGAACCTGGGCACATGGGTGGAGAGGATCGGCCCCGAGGCCGCGGCTCCGCTGGTGCCGGTGCTGCATCGGCGGCTCGGGGCAGCGCCCTCCGACCGGCACACGTGCTCCGCGCAGCGGCTGGTCTCGGCACTCGGTGTGCTCGCCCGCCCCGAGTCCCTGCCGTTCTTCGTCGAGATGGCCGAGTCCGACAGCTGGTGCAGGAGTCAGGCCGTGCGCGCCCTCGCCCGGTACGGGCCGGACGCTGCTGAAGTGGCCGCTCGGCTAAGGGAGTTGATGGCCGCGGCGGCGGAGCCGCTCACCCTCCGGCTGGACGCGGCAAGGGCCCTGCGCACGGTGACGGGCCAGGCCGAGCCCCTCCTGCCCCGGATCCTGCCCCTGGTCCACGCGGGCATGGAATCGCAGCGCTGGTCCGAGCAGAACAGTGCCCTGAAGGCCGCCGGTTCGCTGGGCCCGGCCGGTGCGCCACTGGCTCCGCGGCTGCGGGAGCTGCTCCCGGGGCGCGACGCCCAGCCGGACATGATCATGGCGCTGTGGCAGATCACCGGGGACGTGGACGGCATGCTGCCGACGCTGCTCGACAAGTGGGCGGCACTCCCGAGAACACGTCCGGCCGTCGCCGCCTGTCTGACCGAGATGGGACCTGCGGCCGCATCGGCCCTTCCGCTCATACAGGAGGAGCTGTCCTCCCAGCGCCGCCACAACAACGACCGTCGCAACGACGACAGTTCGACGATGAGCATGCGCTACGACGTCGCCGCGGACGAGAGGCTGCTGGCTGACTGCCGTCGCCTGGTGACGCCGACGGGACTGCCCTAGTCCGTCCCGCCCGGTTCCTTCTTCGCACGGCTCGGCTGCACCCGCTTGGGCTCCCCCGGCATCTTCGGGTATTCGGGCGGGTAGGGCAGATCGCCGAGACCGTGGTCGCGTTCGTCCTTGTTGGCCAGCTCCAGCAGGGCGTCCAGGGAGAAGCGGTGGTCGTCCATGTCGGCGTGTACGTCGCCGAGTTCGGCGAAACGGGCCGGCATGGTGGCGATGTCGAAGTCACGGGGGTGCGCGGTTCCGACCTCGTCCCAGGTCAGGGGCGCGGAGACCGGGGCGTGCGGGCGCGGCCGTACCGAGTAGGCGGAGGCGATCGTGCGGTCGCGGGCCGTCTGGTTGTAGTCGACGAAGATGCGCTCGCCCCGCTCCTCCTTCCACCACTTGATGGTCACCTGCTCCGGCATCCGGCGTTCCAGCTCCCGGCCGACCGCGATGGCGGCGCGCCGGACCTGGGTGAAGGTCCAGCGCGGTTCGATCGGTACGAAGACGTGCAGTCCGCGGCCGCCGGAGGTCTTGGGCCAGCCGCGCAGGCCGCCGAACTCGTCGAGGACGGCGCGCAGCTCGTGGGCGGCGCGGACGGCGTCGTCGAAGTCGGTGCCGGGCTGCGGGTCGAGATCGAGGCGCAGTTCGTCGGGGCGGTCGACGTCGCCGCGGCGGACGGGCCAGGGGTGGAAGGTGAGAGTGCCGTACTGGGCGGCCCACAGGACGGCGGCCTCCTCGGTGGGGCACATCTCGTCGGCGCTGCGACCGCTGGGGAAGGTGATGTGGGCGGTGGGGATCCAGTCGGGCATGTTCTTGGGCGCCCGTTTCTGGAAGAAGGACTCGCCGCTCACGCCGTCCGGGTAGCGCTCCAGGGTGGTGGGGCGGTCGCGCAGGGCGCGCAGGATGCCGGGGCCGACGGCGATGTAGTACTGGGCGAGGTCCAGCTTGGTGAAGCCGGGTTCCGGGAAGAAGACCTTTCCCGGGTTGGAGAGGCGCACGGTTCTGCCGCCCGCCGCCAGCTCCACCGCTTCGCCCATGCGAGCCACGGTAGGCGCACCACGGGTACCTCGCACACCGGGCGTTCATGGTCGTGTGCGCGCAGAATCGGACCATGGACCTGCCGGTGATGCCGCCCGTGAAGCCGATGCTCGCCAAGTCGGTGGCGAAGATCCCGCCGGGTATGCAGTACGAGGCGAAGTGGGACGGGTTCCGGGCGATCGTGTTCCGCGACCGGGACGAGGTCGAGCTGGGCAGCCGTACCACCAAGCCGCTGACCAGGTACTTTCCCGAGCTGGCGGCGGGGCTGAAGGAACGGTTGCCGGAGCGGTGCGTGCTGGACGGGGAGATCGTCATCGCACGGGAGGGGCGGCTGGACTTCGACGCGCTCACCGAGCGCATCCACCCGGCGGACTCCCGGGTGCGGATGCTGGCAGAGCGGACCCCGGCGTCGTTCGTGGCCTTCGACCTGCTGGCGCTGGCCGACCAGTCACTGCTTCAGACGCCGCTGGCGGACCGGCGGGCGCTGCTCACGATGGCGTTGTCCGGGGTGACGTCACCGGTGCATGTGGCGCCGGCGACGACCGACATCGAGACGGCGAAGGGGTGGTTCGAGCAGTACGAGGGGGCGGGTCTGGACGGCGTCATCGCCAAGCCGCTCACCCTGCGCTATCTCCAGGACGAGCGCGCCATGTTCAAGATCAAGCACGAGCGGACGGCGGATGTCGTCGTCGCGGGCTACCGCCTGCACAAGAGCGGACCGATCGTGGGTTCCCTGCTGCTCGGTCTGTACGACGATCAGGGCACTCTCCAGCATGTGGGCGTGTCGGCCGCGTTCTCCATGAAGCGGCGGGCCGAGCTGATCGAGGAGCTGGAGCCGCTGCGCATGGCGGACGCCGCGGGGCATCCGTGGGCGGCCTGGTCCGACGAAGCGGCGCATGAGTCGGCGCGGCTGCCGGGCGCGCCGAGCCGCTGGTCGGGCAAGAAGGACCTGTCCTGGGTGCCGCTCCGGCCGGAACGGGTGGCCGAGGTGGCGTACGACCACATGGAGAACGGCGTGCGCTTCCGGCACACGGCCCGCTTCCGCCGCTGGCGCCCGGACCGCACCCCGGCCGGCTGCACCTACGCACAGCTGGAGGAGCCGGTGCGCTACGACCTCGCGGAGATCTTCGCACCACAGGCCTGACGGCACCGCGGGCCAGACGGCCCCGCAAGCCTGACGGCCACGCAGGGCTAGGGCTGACGGCCCCGCAAGCCTGACCGCACCGCGGACCTGCTGCTCCCCCAGAGCATGACCGGACCGCGGGCCGGACGCCCAGCCCGGGTCACGCCACGAGGCGCACGGCCGCGGCCACGGTCACGGCTGCATCAGCACCTTCACCGCGCCGTCCTGCTTGTGCTGGAACATCTCGTACGCGTGCGGCGCGTCCGTCAGCGGCAGCCGGTGGGTGGCGAAGTCGTCCACGCCGAGCGGGTCGTCGTCGGTCAGGTACGGCATGATGTCGTCGCTCCAGCGGCGCACATTGGCCTGCCCCATCCGGATCTGGAGCTGCTTGTCGAACAGGGTGAGCATCGGCAGCGGGTCCGCGGTGCCGCCATACACCCCGGACAGGGAGATCGTGCCGCCGCGCCGCACCAGGTCGATGGCGGTGTGGAGGGCGGCGAGCCGGTCGACGCTGAACCGTTCGGCGAGCGGTCCGCCCAGCTTGCGCGGCAGCATCGCGGAGGCCTGCTGGGCCAGCCGGGCGGCGGCGCTGCCGTGCGCCTCGGTGCCGACCGCGTCGATCACGGCGTCGGGGCCACGGCCGTCGGTCTCGTCACGGATGGCGGCGACGAGCTCCTTCTCGTCGTGGAAGCTCCTCAGGTCGTACGTCTCCACGCCCCGCGCCCGGGCCCGCTGAAGCCGGTCGGACACCAGGTCCACACCGAACACGCGCCCGGCGCCCGTCACCTGGGCGACCCGGCAGGCCATGTCGCCGATGGGGCCGAGGCCGAGCACGGCGATGCTGCCGCCCTCCGGGACCTCGGCGTAGCGGACCGCCTGCCAGGCGGTGGGCAGGACGTCGGAGAGGTAGACGAACCGGTCGTCGGGCGGGCCGTGAGGGATCTTGATCGGGCCGTACTGCGCCTGCGGGACCCGCAGATACTCCGCCTGGGCGCCCGGCACGGCACCGTACAGACGGGTGTAGCCGAACAGGGCGGCACCCATGCCCTCGCCGGTGACCTGGGTGGTCTCGCACTGGGTCGGCAGCCCGGTCAGGCACATCCAGCAGTTGCCGCAGGCGATCTGGAACGGCACCACGACCCGGTCCCCCGCCTGCAGATCGGGCACCCCGGCACCGACCTCCTCGACGATGCCGATCGGCTCATGGCCGAGGATGTCCCCCGGCGTCATGAACGGCGTGAGCACCTCGTACAGATGCAGGTCGGAGCCGCACAGCCCGGTGGACGTGATCCGGACGACCGCGTCCGTCGGCGCCTCGATCCGCGGATCCGGCACGTTCTCCACGCGCACTTCGCGCTTGCCCTGCCAGGTCACAGCCCTCATCGCCCCGTGCTCCCTCCGCCACGTGTGCGTCCGCTCCTGCGGTGGCCGCCGGGTACCCCCGCGCTCCCTTGCCGAACCGTCGCCACGGGCCATGGGCCGATCGATGGATTCCCGCTCGCGGAACGAACCGATCGGGTATGGGCACCTATGAACAGATAAGCGCACAATTAGTGAAATGGACTGGGTGGGTGGTGGCGGGTGACAACGGTGGGCAGACAGCGAGGGGTGCGCACGAGACGCACCACGACGACGGCGGCTGCGCTGGCCGCTCTGATGACCGCCTCCTTGGCGGCCGGCTGCACGACCTCCGACGACTCACGCGACGACAGCCGCGGCCGGCAGCAGCAGCCCTCGGCGCCGAGTGAGACCAAGAGCAGGGCTAAGTACAAGTCGATCCTCGCCGTGAAGATCGACAACGTGCGCGCCGCACGGCCCCACACGGGTCTCAACGAGGCCGACATCGTGTACGTCGAGCAGGTCGAGGGCGGGCTCAGCCGGCTGATGGCGATGTACGCGCAGAAGCTGCCGAAGGTCGTCGGGCCGGTACGCAGTGCCCGCGAGAGCGACCTGGAGCTGCTGCGCCAGTTCGACCGCCCGACACTCGCCTTCTCCGGGGCCCAGAGCAAGCTCCTGCCACTGATCGACAAGACGTCGGTGCGGGCGGAGTCGCCCGAGAAGGCGACCAACGCGTACTTCCGCTACAAGGCCAGGCCCTCACCGCACAACCTCTATCTGCGACCCCGCCGACTGATGTCCCCCGCCCCGGGCACGGACGTCCTGACGACCGGTTTCCGCTTCGGGGCCGCCCCCGCGGGCGGCAAGGCCGTGCACTCGCGGACGGTGCGCTTCGAAGCGGCCCGGTACACCTTCACCTGGTCCAGGAGCCGGAACTGCTGGCTGGTCGCCATGGACGGCAAGGCTGCCAGGACGACGGACGGACGGCGGGTGACGGCCGGAACGGTCATCGTGCAGTACGTGAAGGTGCGCGAGTCCAGGTTCCATGACTTCCTCGGCAACAACACGCCGTACTCCGAGACGGTCGGCGCCGGGAAGGCGACGGTGCTGCGCGACGGACTCGCCTACGACGGGGTGAAGTGGAAGCGCCCGAAGGCCTCGGGCGGCACGACGTTCACGACCCGCAACGGCAGGCCGATGAAGTTCCAGCACGGCCAGGTGTGGGTGGTGTTCGCCACGGCGCACTGAGCGTGCGAGCGGTCAGGGCTGCGCGACGAGGGGTTCCGCCGGATTGCGCAGCCCCTCGGCCGCGTCCGACACACGCCGGATCAGGTCGAAGAACAGCGTCTGCTCCTCGGCGGAGAGCGGGGCCAGGAAGACCTGGTTCATCCGGGCGGTGCGCACGGTCAGCTTCTTGTGCGTCCGCAGCCCCTCATCCGTGAGGCGCAGCAGGAAGCGGCGGCCGTCCTGGGGGTCGCGGACCTTGTCGAGCAGCCCGCGGCGGCCGAGCCGGCTGATCACCTCGGCGATGGTGGACCGGTCGAGCCCGACCCGCTCCCCCACCGTCCGCTGGTCCAGGCCCGGCTCGGCGACGAGCGCGTTGAGGACGGCGAACTGGGGCGAGGTGATCTCCTCGGACACCATCGTGTTCCACAGCAGGTAGTGCGCCTGCTGGAGCCGCCGGGCCAGATGCCCGGGGTGGGTGGTGAGATCCACGGCGGCCATGCGCGCTCCCCTGGTCGGATTCGTCGGTGGCATTCGTTGGTGCACTGAACAATAGCGGACCCTCGTGGGACTGACTTCTGGATGAACGGCCCCTTGTCTTCGTATTTTCCGAGGTCTTGACGGCTCACGACTCCAATGGCAGCGTGAGGAGCAACCTCGCTGAAATAATCAGTGCCCTGACTAATCCAGGTGCTGAAGGCTCGGAAGAGATGGGGCTTCTCGGATGGACAAGGTGGTCGCCACGGCGTCGGAGGCGGTGGCCGATGTGGGTGACGGTGCGTCGCTCGCGGTGGGTGGTTTCGGGCTGAGCGGTGTGCCGAACGTATTGATCCAGGCGCTGTTCGAGCGTGGGGTCGACGGGCTGCGGGTGGTCTCGAACAACTGCGGCGCGATGGAATCCGGCCTGGCGGTGCTGTTGTCGGCGGGGCGGATCGCGCGGGTCACCGGTTCCTACATCGGGGCGAACAAGGAGTTCGCGCGGCAGTACCTGGGCGGGGAACTGGAGGTGGAGATGATCCCGCAGGGCACGCTGGCCGAGCGGTTGCGGGCCGGCGGGGCCGGGATCCCCGCGTTCTACACCCCGGCCGGGGTGGGCACGCAGGTCGCCGAGGGCGGGCTGCCGTGGCGCTACGACGGCTCCGGCGGGGTGGCGCTGGCCTCGCCGCCCAAGGAGGTGCGGGAGTTCGACGGCACCGAGTACGTGCTGGAGCGCGGCATCCGCACCGACTTCGCACTGGTGCGGGCGGCCAAGGGCGACCGGCACGGCAACCTCGTCTTCAACAAGTCGTCCCGGAACTTCAACCCTCTGGCGGCGATGGCCGGGCGGGTGACCATCGCCGAGGTGGAAGAACTCGTGGAGCCGGGCGGGATCGATCCTGACGCCGTGCATCTGCCGGGGATCTTCGTGCAACGGGTGGTGGCGCTGACCCCGGAGCAGGCCGCCGACAAGCAGATCGAGCAGCGGACGGTGAGCAGCTGATGGCCTGGACACGCGAGGAGATGGCGGCGCGCGCGGCGCGTGAGCTCGAAGACGGTCAGTACGTCAATCTCGGCATCGGCCTGCCGACGCTGATCCCGAACCATCTCCCGGCGGGCGTGGAGGTGGTCCTGGAGTCGGAGAACGGCATTCTCGGCACCGGCCCCTACCCCACCGCGGACCAGGTCGACCCGGACCTGATCAACGCCGGCAAGGAGACCGTGACGGTCCTGCCGGGGGCGTCCTTCTTCGACTCGGCGCTGTCCTTCTCGATGATCCGCGGCGGGCACATCGATGTCGCTGTGCTCGGCGCGATGCAGGTCTCCGAGAAGGGCGACCTGGCGAACTGGGCCATCCCCGGCAAGATGATCACCGGGATCGGCGGGGCGATGGACCTGGTGCACGGAGCCCGCACGGTCATCGTCGTGATGACCCACACCGCCAAGGACGGCTCGCCGAAGATCCTCACCGAGTGCGCGCTGCCACTCACCGGCAAGGCGTGCGTGAACCGGATCATCACCGACCTCGCTGTCCTCGACGTCACCGACGACGGTCTGGTTCTCACCGAGACCGCACCCGGTGTGAGCGCGGACGAGATCATCGCGAAGACCGACGCCAAACTCACCGTCGCGGAGGGCCTGTTGTGAAGACCGTCTATCTCGTGGACGCGGTCCGCACCCCGGTCGGCCGCTACAACGGCGGCCTGGCGAGCGTGCGCCCGGACGACCTGGCCGCCCACGCCGTCCGTGAACTCCTCGCCCGTACGCCCGACTTGGACCCGTCCCGGATCGAGGACGTCTACCTCGGCAACGCCAACGGCGCCGGCGAGGAGAACCGCAACGTCGCCCGCATGGCCGCCCTCCTCGCCGGCCTGCCCACCTCCGTGCCCGGCGTGACGGTCAACCGGCTGTGCGCCTCCGGCCTCGAAGCGGTGATCCAGGCGGCCCGTGCCATCGCCGTCGGGGACGCCTCCGTCGCCGTGGCCGGTGGTGTCGAGTCGATGACGAGGGCGCCGTACGTCCTGCCCAAGTCCGACAAGCCCTTCCCGGCCGCGCACACCGAGCTGTACTCGACCACCCTGGGCTGGCGCATGGTCAACCCGCGGATGGAGCCGCAGTGGACCATCCCGCTCGGTGAGTCGGCCGAACTCATCGCCGACAAGCACAAGATCAGCCGGGAGCAGCAGGACGAGTACGCACTGGCCTCCCATCAGAAGGCCGCGCAGGCCCAGCAGCAGGGCCTGTTCGACGCCGAGCTCGCGCCCGTGTCGATCCCGCGGCGCAAGGGCGACCCGGTCGTCTTCGCCGCCGACGAGTGTGTGCGCCCCGATGCCTCCCTGGCCGCGATGGCCAGGCTGAAGCCGTCGTTCCGCAAGGAGAACGGCAGCGTCACCGCGGGCAACGCCTCCCCGCTCAACGACGGCGCCGCCGCCCTGCTGCTGACCGACGAGGAGGGCCTGAAGGCCACCGGCCGCGAACCCCTCGCCCGGATCTCCGCCACCGGCGTCCACGCCCTCGACCCGCACTACTTCGGACTCGCCCCCGTCGAAGCCGTCAACCGCGCCCTGGCCAAGGCGGGCAGGACCTTCGCCGACCTGGACGTGCTGGAGCTGAACGAGGCCTTCGCGGCCCAGGTGCTGGGCTGTGTCGCCGAGTGGCCCGAGTTCGACCCGGCGATCCTCAACCCGCAGGGCGGCGCCATCGCCCTCGGCCACCCGCTCGGCGCGTCCGGAGCCCGGCTCGCCGGCACGGTCGCCCATCAACTCGCCCGCAAGGGCCGCGGCGTCGGCGTCGCCACCCTGTGCATCGGCGTCGGCCAGGGCCTCGCCCTCGTCCTCGAACGCTGAAGACCCCCGAGGAAACCCCATGACTCTCACCCAGCACGACATCGACCAGGAGATCGCGGCCGAGCACGCCGCGTACGAGAAGCGGATCGCCGACGGTGCCCCCGTGGAGCACCAACCGCGCCGCAACTACGCGCCGTACCGCTCCTCGGTCCTGCGCCACCCCAAGCAGCCGCCGGTCTCCATCGACGTCAGCAAGGACCCGGAGCTGGTGGAGCTGCACTCCCCCGCCTTCGGTGAGCGCGACATCACCGAGATCGACAACGACCTCACCCGGCAGCACAACGGGGAGCCGATCGGCGAGCGCATCACCGTCGAGGGACGTCTCCTCGACGCGAAGGGCCGCCCGATCCGCGGCCAGCTGATCGAGATCTGGCAGGCGAACTCGGCGGGCCGCTACGCGCATCAGCGGGAGCAGCACGACGCGCCGCTGGACCCGAACTTCACGGGCGTCGGCCGCACGCTGACCGACGACAGCGGCGTCTACCGCTTCACCACCGTCCAGCCGGGCCCGTACCCGTGGCGCCAGCACGTCAACGCGTGGCGGCCGGCCCACATCCACTTCTCGCTGTTCGGCACGGCGTTCACCCAGCGGCTCGTGACGCAGATGTACTTCCCGAGCGACCCGCTGTTCCCGTACGACCCGATCATCCAGTCCGTCACGGACGACGCGGCCCGGCAGCGGCTGGTCGCGACGTACGACCACAGCCTGTCGGTGCCGGAGTTCTCGATGGGCTACCACTGGGACATCGTGCTGGACGGGCCGAACGCCACCTGGATCGAAGAAGGGCGCTGACCTGCCATGACGAAGATCGACCCGAGCCGTCCGGAGACCGTGCTCCCCACCCCGTCGCACACGGTCGGCCCCTTCTACGGCCATGCCCTGCCCTTCCCCGCCGGCGGCGACATCGCTCCCGTCGGCCACCCGGACACGATCGCGCTCCAGGGATACGTCCTGGACGGCGAGGGCAATCCGCTCCCGGACGCCTTCGTGGAACTGTGGGGCGCCGACCCGGACGGCAATGTCCCGCAGGTCGACGGCTCGATGCGGCGCGACCCGGCGAGCGGTGGCTTCCTGGGCCGCAACGGGGTGGAGTTCACCGGCTGGGGACGGATCCAGACGGACGCGAACGGCCACTGGACGGCGCGGACGCTACGGCCCGGGGCGCGCGGGCAGAGCGCGCCGTACCTCAGCGTGTGTGTGTTCGCGCGCGGGCTGCTGGTGCACCTGTTCACCCGGATCTATCTGCCGGGCGACGAGGCGGCGCTCGCCGCGGACCCGCTGCTCTCCCGGGTGGACGCGCAGCGCCGCGACACGCTGATCGCGGTGCAGCAGGGCAACGGAACGTACCGTTTCGACATCCGCCTTCAGAGCGAAGGCGAGACGGTCTTCCTGGAGTTCCAGTGACACCACCTGCCGAACGCGCCGAAGCCGAGACCGACGACGACACCGACCCCGGCCTGCTCGCCCCGGGGTGGACAGGCTCCCCCGCCGCCTCCGCGACCGGCGACACGGCCTACCTCCAAGCCCTGCTCGACGCGGAGGCCGCCCTCACCCGGGCCCAGACGGCCCTCGGCCTCGCCCCGGCCGAGGCCGCGTCCGCGGTGTCGGAGGCGGCCGACGCCGGCCGCTTCGACCTGCGCGCCCTCGCCGGGCGCGCCCGGGCCGGCGGCAACCCGGTCATCCCCCTGGTCGGCGAGCTGACGAAGGCCGTCGGCAAGGAGTACGGCCCCTACGTCCACCGGGGCGCGACCAGCCAGGACATCATGGACACGGCGACGATGCTGGTCGCCGTCCGCACCCTGGACCTGGTCCTCGGCGACCTCGGCCGCACCGAACGGGCGCTCGCCCGGCTGGCCGCGGAGCACCGCGACACCGCGATGCCGGGACGGACGCTCACCCAGCACGCCGTACCGACGACGTTCGGGCTGAAGGCGGCCGGCTGGCGGGCGCTGGTCCTGGACGCACGGGACCGGGTGTCGGCCGTACGGGACTCGCTGCCCGCCCAACTCGGAGGTGCGGCAGGGACGTTGGCGGCCTTCAGGGCGTACGGCGCGAGCGATCCGACGGCGCTTGCGGCGACGTACGCCCGCGAACTCGGCCTCCGCGCCCCCGGCCTGCCCTGGCACACCCTGCGCACACCGGTCGCCGATCTCGCCGGCTGCCTGGCCTTCACGGCGGGCGCGCTCGGCAAGGTCGCCGTGGACGTCCTCACCCTCTCGCGCACCGAGATCGCCGAGATCGCGGAGGGCAGTGGCGGGGGCTCGTCCGCGATGCCGCACAAGTCCAATCCGGTACGGTCCACGCTGATCGCCTCCGCGGCGCGGCGGGCGCCTCAGCTCGCGGCCACGCTGTACGGGTCGCTGGCGGCGGAGGACGAGCGTCCGGCGGGGGCCTGGCATGCCGAGTGGGAGCCGCTGCGGGAGCTGCTGCGGCTGGTCGGCGGAGCCGCCCGGGATGCCGTGGAACTGGCCGAGGGGCTGCGTGTCAGGCCCGATGTGATGCGTGAACACCTCGATCTCACCCGCGGGTTGATCGTCTCCGAGCGGCTGTCCGCCGAGCTGGCCCCGGTGCTGGGCCGAGCCCGCGCCAAGGAGCTGCTCACCCGGCTGGCCGCCGAGGGCCGCCCGCTCGCCGAGGCGCCGGAGCTGGCGGACGTCGACCTCGATCCCACCCACTACACCGGCTCCGCCGGAGCCCTCACCGACCATGCCCTGGAGCGACGTTGACGCACGAACTCCTCAACCACCACGCCGAAGGGCCCACTTCCGCACCCCCGCTGCTGCTCGGACCCTCGCTCGGCACGTCGTACGCCCTGTGGGACAAGGTCGCGCCCGAGCTGTCGATCACCCATCGGGTGGTCCGCTGGGATCTGCCGGGTCACGGCGGCTCGGCGGCCGGCCTCATCGGGGCCGGCGCGACGGTCGGGGACCTCGCCGGACTGGTGCTCGCGCTCGCCGACTCCCTCGGCATCGAGCGGTTCGCGTACGCGGGGGTCTCGCTCGGTGGCGCGGTGGGGCTGCATCTCGCGGTGCACCACCCGCAGCGGGTCACCTCCCTGGCCGTGATCTGCTCGTCCGCGCACTTCAACGGTGCCAAGCCGTGGGAGGAGCGGGCCGCGCTGGTGCGCAGCGAGGGACTCGCCTCACTGGCGGAGAACGCGAACGCCCGCTGGTTCACGCCCGGCTTCACCGTGCCGCGGCTGGTCCAGGACCACCGGGACGCCGACCCGGCCGCCTACGCCGCCTGCTGTGACGCGCTCGCCGCGTTCGACCTCAGTGACCGGCTCGCCGAGATCTCCTCTCCGACGCTGCTGATCGCCGGACGCGCGGACCCCGCGACCCCGCCGGCCCACCTGCGGGAGATCGCGGACGCCGTGCCCGCAGCCGCGCTGGTCGAGATCCCGGGGGCCTCGCACCTGGCGCCCGCGCAGTGCCCGGAGGCGGTGCTGACAGCGCTGCGGGCCCACCTCGACGGCGGCGCCAAGCGGGGCATGGAGGTGCGGCGCGAGGTGCTCGGCGACACCCATGTCGACCGCGCGCAGGCCCGGCAGACCTCCTTCACCGCACGCTTCCAGGACTTCATCTCGCGCTACGCCTGGGGCGAGATCTGGACCGACCCCACGCTCACCCGCCGCGAGCGCAGCATGATCACTCTGACGGCCCTGGTCGCGCACGGTCACTACGACGAGCTGGCCATGCACGTCCGGGCGGCCCGGCGCAACGGGCTGACGCCGGAGGAGATCGGCGCCGTACTGCTGCAGACGGCCGTGTACTGCGGGGTTCCGGCGGCGAACTCGGCGTTCGCGGCGGCGCAGCGCGTCCTCGCGGAGGAGGCGAAGGAAGCAGCGGAGAAAGGGTGACCCTGCTGGTCGTGGTTTCAGCAGCACCTCGCACATGTCCGCGCCCCGTGCCTACGGTGGAGGCATGTCCACCATTCTGATCACCGGCGCCACCTCGGGCCTCGGCCGCTACGTCGCCTTCGAGCTGGTCCGTTCCGGGCACCGGGTGCTCGCGCACGGGCGGGACGCGGGCCGTACGGAGCAGCTGGTGGAGGAGCTGCTCGGCGAGGGCGAGGCCGAGGGGTTCGTCGCGGATCTGGCCTCGCTGGGGCAGGTGCGGGAGCTGGCCGCCCATGTCGCCGGGGAGCATCCCGAGCTAGACGTACTGATCAACAACGCGGGAGTGGGTTTCGGTTCGCCCGGCACGGGCCGTGAGCTCAGCGTCGACGGGCATGAACTGCGGCTGGCGGTGAACTACTTGGCACCGGTCGCGCTCACTCGTGCCTTGCTTCCCGTGCTGCGCGCGAACGCGCCCGCGCGGATCGTGAACGTCGGCTCGGCCGGGCAGGAGCCGCTCGATCCCGACGACCCCGAGCTGTCCCGCGGCTACGACGGTGTCTCGGCGTACCGCCGCAGCAAGTTCGCCCTCGCCGCCCATACGTTCGCTCTCGCCGAGGAACTGGCGGGCACCGGGGTCGCGGTCAACGTGCTGCACCCGGCGACGTACATGGACACGGGAATGGTCCGGGAGGGCGGCATCACGCCCTGGAACACGGTCGCCGACGGCGCGCCGGGGGTACTGGCCCTGGCGACAGGGGACATGGGAACGGGCGGCTACTACGACGGAACGTCGCGGGCACGCGCACACGAGGGGACGTACGACCCGAACATGCGGCGAAGGCTGACCGCCGTCACAGATCAACTCCTCAAGCTCTGAACGCCCTGAAGGGGCACGGGGCTGTATCGATGTGCGGCTCCGCCGCCTGGGCGCGACCAGCCCCGACGGCGCCGCAGCCGAAAACCACGCCTCCCGGCCCCCCTAGCGGAACGTCAGCGCCGCTTCAGCCTGGAGCACGAGCCCGTCCGCGCCGCACGACTCGGCGAGCGTGATGCCCCGTCGCAGCTCCGTGGACGAGCGGGCGGCGATGCCGTACTCGACGCGGGCCGCAGCGTGTTCGTACTGGCAGGGCGAGGCCTCCAGATAGGTGACCGCCTGCTCGGCCAGACGCACCGCGCGCTGACCGGTCTCCAGCGCGGCAGCGCACCGCAGGGCCTCGCCGATCGCGGTGTCGGTGCCGAAGCGCTCGGCGTGCCGGCGGACGTCGGTGGCGAGCCGGGCGGCACGCGCCGGGTCCTCACTGGCGAGGGCTCTGGCGAGGTCGACGGCCCAGGGGACGAGCACCGGGTTGTGGTGGCCGCGGACGTCCGCCGCCTTCTCCGCCGCCTCCAGTTCGTTGATGCCCTCCTTGGTGCGGCCGACGGCGAGGAGCAGACGGCCGCGGACCGAGCGCGGGTCCGGCAGGACGATGGTGGACGGGTAGGGCGGGGCGAAGCCGTACTGCTCGGCGATCTCCCAGGCCTGATCGACATGGCCGCGGGCGATCAGGGTGTCGACGAGGTTGCAGGTGGCGGACCAGTGCAGGGGCAGCCGACGGCCGACGCGCTCGGCGAGCGCCAGCGACTTGCGCAGGGAGGTCTCCGCCTCACGGAGCCGTCCCCGCCTGCGCAGACCGAGTCCGACGTAGGCGTGCGCCAGAGCGAGGTGGCCGCCGCTCCAGCCGGCCGACTCGTAGGCGCGCAGCGCCTCGTTGTAGAGGGCCTCGGCCCGGTCGAGCCGGTCGGTGTAGGCGTAGGCGCTGGCCAGCATCATCGGCAGCTCGATGCCCCACTCCGGGTCGGTCCAGCCGAGTCCGGGGGCGAGCCGGCCGTTGACGAGGGCGCGATCGCACAGTTCGACGACCTCCTCGGCGTTCTCTCCGCGGGCCATGGCGTCGAAGCCGCGCAGTATGAGCAGGGCGCGCTCGGAGTTGTCGCGGCCGGTGCAGGTCCTGGCGAGTTCGGCGAGGCGGGCCGAGCGTCCCTCGGAGGTCGCCTCGCCCGCGTGCAGGCCCTCCCACATGAACTGCACGGCCTGCAGCCGGAGTTTCGTGGGCCCGGCTCCGTGCTTGGCCGCCTCCGCCTCGACCGTGCGGACGGCCTCCTCCAGCTGGTCGTTGTGGAGCAGGGCCTGGGAGAGGCGGTAGACGGCGTCGACGCGTTCGTCGCCGTCGAGGCCGGGCATGGCGAGGGCGGTCTGCAGGTGGTCGATGGTGGTCGCGGGCGCGGTGAGCAGGGTGACGCAGCCGAGTTCATGCAGCACGCGCGCGTGCACCTCGGGCAGCGGTGGTTCCAGCAGGGCACGCTCCAGGCAGCGGCGGGCCGCGTCGGGGGCGCCGACGGCGAGGTGTTCGCGGGCGGCCTCGCGCAGCTGCTCGACGAGTTCCTCGTCGTTGTCCGGGTGGACCTCCATGAGGTGGCGGGCGGCGACCGCGGCCCCGCGTCCGTTGTCGGTGACGACGCGGGCGGCGATGCCGTGCATGGCGGTGCGCAGGGCGTCCGGGATGGAGTTGTAGACGGCGGTGGCGATCAGCGGGTGGACGAACTGCAGATCGCCGTCGTCGGGCTGGGCGCCGGCCGGGTCGGGCTCGGTGAGGATACGGGCGGTGCGCAGCAGGTCGGCGCAGCCCACGGCGTCGTCGGGGCTCATGGTGGCGAGTTCGGCCACCAGGTCGACGGAGATGCCGGCGCCGAGGATGGCGGCCGCCCAGGCGAACCGGGTGGCCTCGATGCCGAGTGTCTCCAGGCGGGCGACGAGACCGCCGCCGCGTGCCGCACGGTTCAGGGCGCGCAGTTCACCGGCCGAGGCCTCGGTCGGCTCGAACTCGCTGTCCTGCACCTTGGCGAGGAGTTCGACGGTCTCGTACGGGTTGCCGCCGGTGACGGCCCAGACCTCGCGGCAGAACGGGGCGTCGGCGTGCGCGCCCAGGGTGGCGCGGGTGAGTCCGGCGGTGGCATCGGGGGTGAGGGCGCTGAGGTTGGCGACCGAGGAGCCCGCGGCGGCGACCGTGTCGAGATGGCGGGCGGCGTCGCCGCTGACACCGCCGGGGCGGCGGGCCACGACGACCAGGACGCTCTGTTCGGCGAGGCGCTCGGCGAACGCGGCCAGCCAGCGCAGGGTCTCCTGGTCGGCCCAGTGGGCGTCGTCGACCAGCAGGACCAGCGGCCAGTCGCGCCGGGCCAGTCGGCGTACGGCGGCGACCAGGCCGTCGCACACGCCCTGCGGGTCGGCCTGACGCTCACCGGGGTCCGCTATGCCGAGGGCGGGTCCGGCGATGTCGTACCAGTCGCCGAGGTATTCGCGCGCCTCTTCCGGCATCAGTGACAGCAGCGCTGGCTGTAGCAACTGCCGTACCACGTTGAACGGGACGGAACTCAGGGTCTCGCTGCCGCGCGCGGACCACACCGTGCAGTTGCGGGCCTCGGCGATGCGGCGTGTCTCGGCCAACAGCGCGGTCTTGCCGAGACCCGCCTCGCCCCGCAGCACCAACAGGCCGCCCGATGAGGACTCGTCGGCGCACAAGGTGTCGAGGGCCCGCTCGACGGCTGCGAGTTCCTCGTCGCGCTCCCACAGGGAAGCCGAGGCGGCCTGTGTGGGCCGTACCTCCGTCATCCCGAACCTCCCCAAGTCGCCCGAACGACGTACAGAGCTTGAGCGTAGCCGTCCGGTTGCCTAAGTGGAGGCCGGTCCGGGCAGCTGTTGCCGTGATGGGTGAATCCGGGTGCGGGCGGGCGACGCGCAGGGCCCGTGACCTGCCCCGGAAATCCCGACGGAGAGTCAAGAACCGACGGCCGAACCGACAGTGAAGAGGCGCGGGAATGACGCTGACGATCCATGACCGGGGCACGGTCCGGCCCCGCAGGGCCCTGCTCGCGGGCTCGGTGGGCAACTTCATCGAGTGGTACGAGTTCGGGGTCTACGGCTACTTCGCGACGATCATCGCGGCGCGCTTCTTCACGCCGGAGGGTGGCAGCGAGGTCGAGGCGCTGGTGAGGACATACGCGTCGTTCGCGCTGGCGTTCTTCTTCCGGCCCGTCGGGGCGGCCCTGTTCGGCCGGCTCGGCGACCGGATCGGCCGCAGGCCCGTGCTGATCGTGGTGATCCTGCTGATGACAGGGGCTACGACACTGATCGGCGCGCTGCCCACGTACGCCACGGTCGGCGCCCTCGCGCCCTGGCTGCTGACGTTCCTGCGGGTGCTGCAAGGGCTGTCGGCGGGCGGGGAGTTCGGGGGCGCGGTGGCGGTGATGACGGAGTTCGCGCCGCCCGGGCGGCGCGGGCTGTACGGGTCCTGGCAGTCGTTCACCGTGGCGCTGGGGCTGCTGGGCGGTGCGGGGGCGGCGGCGCTGCTGGCCACGGTGCTGACGGAACATCAACTGAACGCCTGGGGCTGGCGGTTGCCGTTCCTGCTGACGCTGCCGCTGGGGCTGGGCGCCCTGTGGCTGCGGCTGAGGCTGGACGAGACACCGGCGTTCCGGGAGGAGCGGGCGGCCGAACGGCCTCCCGCGCGTGAGGTCGTGGGGGCGATCGCGCTGGGCGCGGGGCGGATCATGGGGTGGGCGGCGGCCGGATACACCTTCCTCGTGGTGCTGCCGTCCTATCTGCAGTCCACGCTGGACGCGACCTTCCAGCAGGCGCTGGTCGCAACGGTGCTGGCCAACCTGGGTTTCGCGGTGACGATCCTGCCGGCGGGACTGCTCAGCGACCGGTTCGGCCGGCGGCCGGTGATGCTGACGGGGGCGGTGCTGGTGGCGGCCCTCGCGGTGCCGCTGCTCAACCTTCTCCAGGACCCCGGCGTTTCCCTCACTGTGAAGGGGGCAGCCGTGTGCGGCGCGGGCGCCGTGGTGGGACTGATGGCGGGGCCGGGACCGGCGATGCTCACGGAGCTGTTCCCGACGAACGTGCGCTATACGGGCCTGGGACTCGCCTACGCGTTGTCCAATGCGGTGTTCTCGGGGTGCGCCGGGCTCATCATCACGGAGACGATCGAACGGACCGGGAACGTGGACATCCCCGCGTACTACGCGGCGGCGACCTGCGCGGTGAGCATCCTTGCGCTGGCCAGATCCCCTAGGAGAAGGGCGAGTTGAGCGGATGCGGGTGATCGGCCTGATGTCGGGCACGTCGTACGACGCCATCGACGCGGCCGCCGCCGACCTGAGCCTCGTCGGCGACAGCCTCGTCCTGAAGCCGCTGGGGCTGGTCAGCGAGGCGTACGACGACGGGCTGCGCGAGGCGCTCGCGGCGGCGCTGCCGCCGGGCAGGACCTCGATGGCCGAGGTGTGCCGGCTCGACACACGGATCGGGCAGGCCTTCGCGGCGGCGGCCGTCCGGGCGGACCGTGAACTGTGCGACGGACGGGCCGAGTTGGCCGCCTCGCACGGGCAGACCGTGTACCACTGGGCCGAGCACGGGCAGGTTCACGGCACCCTCCAGCTCGGGCAGCCCGCCTGGATCGCGGAGGCGACCGGGCTGCCCGTGGTCGCCGACTTCCGGCCGCGCGACATCGCCGCCGGAGGGCAGGGCGCGCCGCTGGTCAGCCTGGTCGACCTGCTGTGGCTGCGTGGGCGGCCGGGCACGCCGGTCGCGCTCAACCTGGGCGGCATCGCCAACCTCACCGCACCCGACGGCACCGCCTTCGACACCGGGCCGGGCTGTGCGCTGATCGACGCGGCGGCGAGCGAAGCGAGATGGGGGTCCCCCCGGACGGAGTCCGGGGGAGGGTTCAGCGGGGGACGGTTCGCCTACGACGTGGACGGGGCGCTGGCCGGTCACGGCAGCGTCCGTGAACCGCTGCTGGAACGGCTGCTGGAGGAGCCGTACTACGCGCTGCCCGCGCCGAAGACGACCGGCAAGGAGCTCTTCCATCTCGGGCATCTGCGGGACGCGCTGGCCGGGTTCGGGACGCTGCCCGCCGAGGACGTCGTCGCCACCTTGACCATGCTCACGGCACGGACGGTCGCCGACGCCGTGCGCGCGGTGGGCGCCACGGAGGTGATCGCCTCGGGGGGCGGGACGCGCAACCCCGTGCTGATGCGGATGCTCGGGCAGCAGCTGGCGGGGGTGGCGCTGCGTACGTCCGACGCGCTGGGGCTGCCGGCCGCCGCGAAGGAGGCGTACGCCTTCGCCGTGCTGGGATTCCTGACCGTGCACGGCCTGCCGGGCACCGACCCGACGTCCACCGGCGCCCGGCACCCCCGCGTGCTCGGTTCCCTCACCCCGGGCCGGGACGGCCTACGCCTGCCGCCGCCCGCGCGAGAGCGACCGGTGCGGCTGGTGCTGGAGTGACGCCGGGCGGGTTTCCCGGGGCGGGCGGGTTCCCAGGGCGGGCGGTTCCCGGGGCGGGCGGGTTCCTGGGGCGGGCGGTTCCCGGGGCAGCCGAGTCCCCGGGGTGGTGGGGCATCCGGGGCAGGATCCCGGCGGGGACGGGCGTCCGGGGTGGGCCCGCGTCCGGGGTGGGCGGGCGCCCCTCGGCCGTCGGCATTTCTCGGGCTTCGGGCATTGCGCAGCCGTCGGGTTTTGTGCAGCCGTCGGGCATTCCGCGGCGGTCGGGCCGGATCCTCTCATCCGGCTTTCACCGACACCTCATACGGTGGGTACATGACGCAGGTGACTCCTCCCGGCTGGTACCCCGACCCCGGCCGGAAAAATGACGGTCCGCCCACCGAGCGCTGGTGGGACGGCAAGGCATGGACGGACCAGGTCCGGCCCACGGGGTCGGCCGCCGAGGGGACTCCTCCGCCGGAGCCGCCGACGGAAGGGGCCGTGCCCGCGTATCCGGTACAGCCACCGGCCGACGGGACTCACCCGGCGTACCCCGTGCAGCCACCGGCCGACGGGACTCACCCGGCGTACCCCGTGCAGCCGCCGGCCGACGGGGCTCACCCGGCGTACCCCGTGCAGCCGCCGGCCGACGGGGCTCACCCGGCGTACCCCGTGCAGCCGCCGGCCGACGGGGCTCACCCGGCGTATCCGGTGCATCCGGGCTACCCCGGGCAGGTGCAGTCGGGCGGGCGGCGTGGTCTGCGCACGGGCATAGCCGTGGGAGTGGCGGCGGTCGTCCTCGCGAGCATAGGCGTCGGCGTGTACGCGCTGACCGCCGACGGCGGCTCGGGCGGCGGCGCCGGCTCCCAGCAGGTCCCGGGTGGACAGGGCGGACAGGGCGGGCCCGGCGGTGGTCAGGGCGGGCCTTTTGGTGACTCCGGCGGCGGCAACGGCGGTTCCGGGGGCGGCAACGGCGGTTCCGGCGGGCAGTCGCCCTCCCCCGAGGGCTCCGAGGCACCGAAGATCGACAGCGGTGCGGTGACCGACCCGGTGAGCGGGATCAGCATCCCCATCCCGGACGGCTGGTACGGCCAGCAGATCAGCTGGGGCGCGCACGTGGGGTCGGACAAGACGTACAAGTGCCCCTCGGACACCTCCCAGACCTGTATGAAGGGCGGCGCCTACTCGACGCCCGCGCTCGCGCTCGGCACCAAGGGCGAGACGGCCGAGGAGATCGCCAAGGCGGACATCTCGGCGAACGCCGACGAGTCCTACGGCAAGGGGTACGGCGAGATCACCTCGCACGAGGTGCTGGCCTCCAAGGCGGTGACGGTGGCCGGGCAGAAGGGCTATCTGGTCCGCTGGAAGGCGGTCACGAGCAAGGGCGCCGACGGTTATGTCGAGTCGCTCGCCTTCCCCTCCCCCGTCAGTGAGAAGCAGATGGTCGTGGTCCGCATCGGCGTCGACGCCGGGGAGCAGTCGGTCATCGACAAGATCACCGAGGGAATCAAGGTGTCCACGGGCGGCGGCAACGGCCAGGACGTCTGATCCGGCCCGGAACGTGATGCGGCCGGGTGGGGCGCCCCTCCGCTCAAGGGGGAACCCCACCCGGCCGGTGGTGCGCGCCGCCCCCGTCCCCACGGTGCGGCGCGGAACAGGTCACCGTCCAGTCATCCCATGGACGGCGGCCTGAGTCTCAGGTCAGGCCCAGTGCCGGCAGCACGGCGGCCTCCACGAACCGGACGATGTATTCGGGGTCGGCGTCCTGCCCCTCCAGGACGGGCCGGGCCCGCAGCACGCCGAAGATCTGCGCCGGGATGTACTCCAGCGCCGGATGGTCCCCGGCGACCTCGCCCCGCTCGACCCCGCGCCGGAGGATCTCCTTCAGCGCGTCGAGCTCGGGGTCGATGAGCGCCTCGCGCAGCGCCCGCTGGAGTTCCGGGTCCTGCATGACGGCATGGCCTAGGGCCTGGAACAGCCGGGTGTCCTTGCCCGACCACGCCCCGGCGGCCCGGGCGGCCTCGCGCAGGTCCCCCGCGAGCGTGCCGGTGTCGATGCCGTCGAAACGGGTCTGCCGGCTGGCGCGCAGGGCGGCCGCCACGAACTGCGGCTTGGTCTTCCACTGCCGGTAGAGCGTGGACTTGCTGCAGCGTGCGCTGGCGGCGACGCCCTCCATGGTGACGGAGTCGTAGCCGCACGCGCGGATCTGTTCGAGCACGGCGTCGAAGAACTCCTGCTCACGCTCGGGCGTGATCTTGGAGCGGCGCGAGGCGGCGACCGTCTCCGGTCCGTCCGCGGCCTGCGACGTCATGACTCTTCTCCTCACTCGGCGAACGGTGCCGTGCTTCCAGTGTGTCGTACGTCTACCGAAACGCCACTGTACCGGAACGCCAGCGTATCGGTACAGTGTCGTATCGGTACAGAGGCGTTTCGGTACGCCGACGTGTCGATGAATGGGGCGAGCCCGCGCAGTCAGCGGCTCGACAAGCCCGCCCAGCACCACCCACCGTTCAGCGAAAGGGCCGGGGGAATGAATGCCCGCACCGAGCCTGCAGAAGCGGAGACCGACGCGATAGCGCGGCCTCCGCTGGTCCGTGAGCTCCTGCTCGTCGCAGGGCTCTTCCTCGTCTACAAGCTGGGCCGCCAGCTGGCCACCGGCCACACCGGCGAGGCCTTCGGCAACGCCGACCGCGTGTGGGACCTCGAACGTGCCGTCCGCCTGCCCGGCGAGGGCTCGGTGCAGGACCTTCTGCTGCACAGCGACGCGCTCATACACATCGCGAACACCTACTACGCGACCGTCCACTTCCCGGCCACCGCGGCCTTCCTGGTCTGGCTGTACCTGAGGCGCCCCGCGCACTACGTCTGGGCCCGCCGTGTCCTCGCCGCGGTCACCGCCGCCGCGCTGGTGGTGCATCTGACGTTCCCGCTGGCCCCGCCGCGCATGCTCGCCGCGGCCGGTCTGATCGACACCGGGCAGCTGTACGGCCCCTCCGTGTACGGCTCCCCCGAGGCCGACCACCTGTCGAACCAGTTCGCGGCGATGCCCTCGCTGCACTTCGGCTGGGCCCTGATGGTGGCGATCGGCCTGATCGCGGCGACCCGCTCCCGCTGGCGCCCGCTGTGGCTGCTGCACCCGCTGCTAACCCTGCTGGTCATCGTCGGCACGGCCAACCACTACTGGCTCGACGCACTCGTGGCGGCGGCCATGCTCGGTGTCGCCCTCGCGGTGATCCGGCTGCCGAGGCGCACCGCGGCGCCGGCCGGGCACGGCGCCCGGAAACCCGTGCCGACGGCCCGGGGCAAGGAAGCGGTCGACGAGGATTCCGTACTCGTGGGAGCGGCCCGATGAACGCCACCGTCCTCGCCATCGTCCTGTCCCTGTTCTCCGCCGTCGCCTACGCCGCGGCGGCCGTCGCCCAGGAACGGCTGGCCTCCCGCGCCCCCGGCTCGGGCCTGCTGCGGCTGCTGGGCTCCGGCGCCTGGTGGGGGTCGGTCCTGCTGAACGGCTCCGGCGCGCTGCTGCACGTGGTGGCCCTGAAGTACGGCCCGCTGACCGTCGTCCAGCCGCTCGGCGCGCTCACCCTCGTGGCCGCGGTGCCGCTGGGCGCGCGGCTCGCGGGGCGGCGGGTCAGCGGGGTCGAGTGGCGCGGTACGGCGCTGACGCTGGCCGGCCTGGGGGCGATCCTCGTCACCGCGTCCGGGCCCGCGCCCGAGGAGGTGCTGAGCACGTCCGAGGCGCTGGCGGTCGCGGCGGTGACGGTGGCGCTGATCGGCATGCTGTCGCGGGGGGGGGGGGGGGGGGGGGGGGGGTGTTTTAATAAAAAAAAAAAAAAAAAAAAAAAAAAAAAAAAAAAAAAAAAATAAAATAAAAAAAAAAAAAAAAA
>NZ_JAQMYP010000069.1 GCF_028369295.1 Streptomyces sp. HD | reverse complement strand
GCCCCGCACCCGTACCACCGGTGTCCGGCCCCTCGGTGCCCACGTGTGCCCCTTCGGCGGCCTCAGCCCCTGTCCTGCCTCGTCCTCGAAGCAGATGTAGGCGTCCCGGGCCGCCGCGGTGGCTTTACCGTCTCCCACACCTCACTCCGCCACCGCCCGACACTCGCGTCGTCCCGCTCCAACGCCCGCCGGGCCGGCACCTGCGGCGACCAGCCGTGCCGCCGCATCAGCTTCCAGACCCCCTGCACCGTGTACTCCACCAGGAACAACCGGATGATCAGCGCACGGATCCGCACCAGCGTCCAGCCCTGCTCCTCATCCCAGCCATGCGCCAGGGTGCCACGCTCCAACTCCCGCACGAGACGCTCCCACTGCGCAGGGCTCAGAAGCTCCACGCACATCGGCCCCTTCGAGCCCAGCGCCTTGGCCCCGCCCTCCCGCCACGTCCTGCGCCACTTCTCCACCTGACGCTCCCCGACCCGAAGCTCACGCGCAACGTCCGTAGTTCTATCCCCGCGCGCGAACCGCTCCGCGGCCTCCAGCCTCAGCCGCTCACGAGCCGCCTGTTCCTTCGGTGTCAGCCCGCCTCCCTGCGCATACCGCATGCTTCCGGCATACCGCAACGGTCATGAACCGTCAGGTCCCCACCCGGCACCGCCAGTTCAACCGCAGTGGCGCGACCGCAACGTTGCGGGCCATGCCAACTTCATTGAATCGGGATGGCGAGTCAGGCAGATGGCGTGGGTGGCGAGGGCGCCCAGCAGCGGCTTGTCTGCTACCGGCCACTCTCTGGCGGCCTCGTCGAGTGAGGGGCCGCACTCAGCTGCTCCTGGGCGATGATCTCGACGACGTGCCGTCCGCTGCCTCCTGCAGCTGGGAGCAGTGTTGAAACGAGGCTGAGGCCCTCAGGGGAAGGTGTCTAGCCACTCGTGCTTGTTCAGGTGATTCACGGCCTCCCCCGAACCACGGGGATTCGGTCGTGGAACCGGTCAGCGGTTGGCGCGGATCATCACGGTGAGAACCGGCGAGGCCGGTGACGGCTGGCTCTGGCCGATGTCCTCATACCCCCACGACCTGTAGAGCGCGTGGACCTTTCCGTCCCCGGCCGCCGGGTTGACCATGAGGGTGACGAATCGTTCGTCGCGTGTGTCGAGGAGAGCGTCGTGGATGCGGCGGGCGGTGCCGGTCTTCCGCCAGGTCGGCCGGACGCCGATCTCCTTCAGGGCCACAGCCGGGCGCTCGGTGTACGTCTTCGCCGGCGCCGGGCTGGTGCGCTGCCAGTAGCGGTCGCCGTGCTCGATGGTGTTGCCGTAGGCGTAGCCGATCGGGTGCCCGTCCGCGTACGCGAGGACGGCCGTGAACCCCGGCTCGGTGCCGTGTCGGTCCAGGCGTTCGCCGAACGCGGTGACCGCATAGTTCGGCAGGTGGAGGAGCGGGGCACGCACGTCGGCGTACACGTCGAGGAGGTCGCCGCGGGCGGCGTCGAGGGTGGAGAAGGTGCGCAGTTCGATGGCGGGCGCCGTGGTCATGCGGCCATCCTCCAGGCGGCGGTGTGCTCGGTCCAGGTCCGCACCGTGGAGCTGCCCGGCGCGGTGGCGCGCAGTGCGGCCCCGAACTCCTGCAGCATGCGCGTGACCCGGGCGTGCTGGGTGGCGGCTTCGGCGGGGACCTTCATCGCGGTGGCCGTGGCGGCGTCGGGGGCGCCCTGGGCGAGCTGGGCGTGGGCGAGCCGGGTCGTGGTGATGGCCCGGGACCGGATCATGTGCGGTCGGAGGGCGGACAGGCAGCGGTGGGCGTGGTACTCGGCGGTCGAGTAGTCGCCGAGCGCCAAGTGCGCGGAGAGGGCCAGGGAGTCCAGCTCGGCCTGGTCGTAGAAGGCGAGCATCCACACCGGCCGGTAGTCGGCAGGGTCGGCCCGCAGCATGGCGTCCTGCGCCTGCTCGAACGCCCGGCGGGTGCCGGTGCGGTCCTGCGCCGTGCCGTGGATGGCCCCCTGGCGGGCCAGGCCGAGGGACGCGAACAGGGGGTCACGGCGGGTGAGGTGCAGGTTGCGGGCGACATCGTTGGCCGCGAACGCGTCCGCCGGTCGGCCCATATGGCGGTACATGGTGCCGGCGTGGCTCCAGATGCGGAACTTGATCGCCTGATCGCCGGACATCTCGGCGAGGGCCTGGGCTTCGCGCATGTGCGCCTTGGCGACGTCGTAGCGCCGGCCGTCGATGGCGGCCCACATGGCGGAGGAGCGGAAGGCGGCTGCTGAGGCGTAGAGGTTGCTTCGTACGCGCTGGGTGGCGCTGCCTGCATTCTGGAGGTTGAGCGCCTCGTCGGCGAGGGCGGCGGCCCGCTGCTCGATGCCGAGTTGTCCGCCGTGGCGGTGATCGCTGGCGATGATCTCGGCGAAGCGCTTGTTGAGGCGATTGACGTCGCTCATGCCGATACGGCGCGGCGATGCGGTGCCGGGTGCGGCTGCTGCGGCGGCAGCCGCAGCGATGCTGCCGACAAGGGTGCGGCGCTTCATGTCGGGGTCCTCCTGCTGCGGTGGTGCCGGGATGGACGAAGGCCGGCCACGTGGCACGAACCCTAAAGCGACGGCGGGTAGCCCGGTGACATCCTCAAGTGCCCTGCGGGCAGCTGATTTTGGCCAGGTCACCCGGCCCGCTTTCCATGCCCGGACCGACGAGCCGTCGAGTCCACCAGGGCGCGCGGTCAACCGTTCAATGGCCCTGTTCACGGCCTCGGCGAGGCTGTTGGAGCTATAGCCGTGTTCGGTCATCCACGCCTCAAGAACGGTGTTGCGGGTGGTGTCCATGCGGGCACGGTAGTCCGCGCGATCCGCGCCCGCCAGGTAAAGGGGAAGTCAAAACGCCCTAGGTGGGTCCGTCGACTGGGTGCCTGAACGTCCTAACCAACCTGCTGGGAAAGGGAGTTGTCTGGGTGCTGGTCGCCCGCCGCGCCCCACCGTGCGGGCGGCTGTTGACGGCCTGGCCCGCCCCCGAGGTTCCCCCGCGGGGGCGGGCCGGGCGCCGAGACGACACGAAGGCTCCACCCCAATGACGAGTCTGAGAACAACAGTTGAGGCCCACTCCGTCGGTCACCCCACGTACAGCCAGACCTTCCCGTCCGAGCCGTCCACGGCCGAGCTCGGCCGCGAACTTGTCCGAGACGTCCTCGGTGTGTGGCACCTCGACGGCTTCGCCGACCGTGCCGCGCTGATCGTCACGGAGCTGATCGCGAACGCCTCCAGGCACACTCCGTGTCCCGAGATCCGCCTCACGGTTGGGCGGCCGAGCGCGACACGACTGCGTATCGGGGTCATGGACCGGGAACCAACGCGTCTGCCCATACTCAGCCAGGCGGCTGACGACGACGAGTCGGGCCGCGGACTGCTCCTCGTCGATGCGGTCGCTGACCGCTGGGGCTATGACCTGCACGGCTCGGGCAGACGCCCCTGGGGCAAAGAGGTCTGGGCGGAACTCCGCACCGGGGGTGACGAGTGAGCATCCCGGCCACGGCATCCTCGCCCCTTCCGGACCTGGCACGGCTCCGGCCCCGCCAGCAGGGCCATGGACTGCGCCCTCTGCGCCTGGCCGTTGGGAGCGAGCGACGACGGCTAGGCGAGATACGCCACAGGGGCGTGCCGTTCCAGCTCTGGGCCTGCGCTCCCAACTGCCAGGCCGCCAGATCGACCATCCCGACCAGCTGAGAAAGGGGACGTCCTTCCATGGAGTGGCCGTGGATCACCGGTGACTGCTGGCTCGGCTGCGGGCGTACCGGAGTCCTGGTGATCTGGCTCGGCCCGGTGCAGTGGGACGGGCAGCACGCACCCTTCTACGCGTGCGAGCCGTGCCTCGATCGTCTCAAGGCCCAGGCACTCGCCTACTTCATGGAGCGGCGGCCGGCATCCGCTTGATCAGACTCACAGCACACGACTTCCCGGCGTGAGGCAGGCAGCCCGCGAGGACTTTCCTACGCGGAGCACGTCCCCTCGTGCCGGGTGGCCAGGAGTCGTCCGGGAAGCAGCCGTCTGGCGACGCTCCCGTGGCGGCACCTGGTGGGCGCTCCAGCCCAGTAACACCACAACGATTGCGAGGAGTTGCAGCATGACGCGCAGCACCGTAGTTCCCAGCCGCACCGAAGTACGCCCGCAGATCCCTGGGGCATCAGACGGCTTCGACCTGGACGTCTCCCTCGTCGAGATCGCCGACCCGGCGGGCTTGGTCAACCTGACCGACGACAACTGCGGGTCCACCTGCGGCGCCTGCACCACCAACGTCGCCTGATCCGGCCCTCAGGTCAATCCGGTCTGGTGCCGCCGCGTCTCCGCGCGGCGGCACCAGCCGCCCGCCCTCTCACCTACGGAGGTACTTGGTGGTTGTTCCGCCCGCAGCGTTCCGCACCGGCTCCACTGCTCTCGTGCGCGCCGTGGCTTGGCCCTCGCTGCCGATTCCTCCATGCCCTGACCTCGATGACCGCTCACCCAGTGGTTCGTCTGCCCGCGTGGCGTGGCTACGTGCGGTCTGGGCGAACAAGGACGTCACCGAGGCACTCCAGCACTCCAGCCCGATCCTGGCCGCGCAAGTAGGGGCCCTGTGCACAGCCGAGGAACCCGCCCTCCGGGATGTGCAGCGCGCCGCGCTGTCCGTGGCCCGCTACCTGCTCCGGGCGCAGCACCGGGCCACACCCTTCGGCCTGTTCGCCGGCGTGGCCACCGCGGAGTTCGGCCCGCAGGCGCGGGCCGACTGGGGCGAGGAGCACGTGCCCGTCGGCCGCGCAGGGGCAGAGTGGCTGGCGGCCCTGGTCGCACGGCTGGAGTTATGCCCGGACCTCCTCGAACGGCTGCCCGTCGTCAGCAACAACACCGTGACGTACAGGGGAGACCGGCTCATCGTGCCGTTCCAGCCCGACGTCCAGGACGACCGGACTCGCGCGGTCGAGGCGTCTCTGGCGCTGACCGGACCGGTGCTCGCGGTCCTTGCCGCGGGCCGACTACCGATCCGGTTCGGCACCCTCGTGGACAAGCTCCAGGCGGAGTTCCCCGAGGCCGGTCCCGAGAAGGCGCGCCACCTGCTGGCGGAGTTGATCCGGCGGCGGGTGCTGATCACGGGCCTGCACGCGCCGAGCACCGAGACCGATGCCCTCGGGTATCTGGTGGGCCAACTCGACGCTGTCGACGCTGGAAGCCTCGCCCCGGTCGCGGAGACCGTACGCGAACTCCATGCGGTCCGGGCCGGCCTGAAGGAATATGCCACGCGCGGCGGCCGGGACAGCGTCGCGGCGCGGATGCGAGACCTCGTCCCTGGCCTGCGCCGCCACCCCGTCGCGCTCGACCTCCGCCTGGACGCACAGATCGTTCTGCCGGAAGCGGTCGCCCGAGAGATCGAGCGCGCCGCTCTCATCCTTACCCGCTTGAGCAGCCGTCCGTACGGGACCGCCGCCTGGAACAAGTACCACCAGCGGTTCTACGAGCGGTACGGCATCGGCACGATGGTGCCGCTCGTGGAGGTCGTCGCGGACAGCGGCACCGGCTATCCCGACGGCTACCCAGGCGCTCCGGCCAGCCCACGCAGGCCCCGCGTCTCCGCTCGGGATGACGTCCTCGTACGGCTGGCCCAGGCCACCGCGCTCGACGGCCGTGACGAAGTGATCCTCACGGACGAACAGATTGAGGCCCTGGACGTGGGTCCTGACGAGCCTCGGCTGCCGCCGCACTTGGAGATCGGGGTGCGGGTGTATGCGGCCAGCCTGGAGGAGTTGCAGCGTGGGCGGTTCCGGCTGGAGGTCGTGAGTGTGTCCCGTGGTGCCGGAGTCTCCATGGGCCGGTTCCTCAGCGTGCTGGCCCCCGCCGGCCGGGAGGCCCTGGTCACAGAGCTTGCCGACCTCCCGGCCGCAGTCGGCAACACCGTCCCCGCGCAGCTGTCTTTCCCGCCCCTGCTCTCCGAGAGCGCCCACATCACCCGCTCCCCACAGGTTCTACCCGCCGTGATCAGCCTTCAGGAGCACCGCGTCCCGCAAGACACCGTCCTCACCCCGGAGGACTTGGCTGTGGGGTGCGACGGCCGCCGCATGTACCTCGCCGTCCCCGAGCGCGGACACCGCGTGGAAGCCGTAGGGATGCACGCGCTGAACCTGCGCACCCACACCCCGCCGCTGGTGCGGTTCCTCACCGAACTGTCCCGCGCCCAGTGCGCGCAGGTCACCGTCTTCGACTGGGGCGCAGCAACGGCGATGCCGTTCCTTCCACGTCTGCGGTACGGCCGGACCGTGCTGGCCCCGGCACGCTGGCGGCTGGAAGCGTCCGAACTTCCCGGCCATGCCCACCCTCGGGCCGAGTGGGACGCCGCACTCAGCGACTGGCGTGCCCGGCGAAGGCTGCCGCACCGCGTCTACCTCGTAGAGGATGACCAGCACCTCTTCCTCGACCTCGGCGGGGCCGGCCACCGTGCACTCCTGCGCAGACACCTCGACCATTCGCGCCTGGCCGTACTCGTCGAGGCCCCGGAACCAGAGGCGTACGGCTGGTGCGGCGGGCGAGCCCACGAGGTCGTGGTGCCCCTCAAAGCAACCGGGCCGTCGGCATGGCCGCCACTGCCAGCCCCCACCCGGGCTCGTGCCCTGTCGGCGACCCAGATGCAGACACCTGCCGCTTCCCCGGTTCTTCTGGCCGCCCTGTACGGCGACCCCCGCCGCCAAGATGTCTTGCTCTCCCGGCACTTGCCCGGCCTACTCCAACAACTCGGCAACCCGCCATGGTGGTTCATCCGCTTCCGCGACCCGGACCAACACCTCCGCGTACGCATCGCCCTCCCCGCGCCGGAAGCCTTCGCCGACACGGCCCGAACGGTGAGCGCCTGGGCCGACGAGCTACGAAGCGTCGGCCTGCTGGCCGACCTGCGCTATCCCACCTCCTACCGCGAGATGGGCCGCTGGGGCTCCGGCACCGCATGGGAGGCGGCCGAGGAGGTGTTCCGGGCGGATTCGCGCGCCGTCCTGGCCCAACTCGCGCAGCCACAGCGTCCGGGCCAGCGCACGCTGGTGGCGGCCCACACGGTCGCCATCACCTCCGCCTTCCTCGGCAGCACCGAGGGTGGGATGCAGTGGCTGATCGACCATGTCTCGCCGACCGCACCGGTGCCCGTTCCACGCCCGCAGTTCACCGAGGCCGTACGGCTCGCCGACCCGAGCGACGACTGGTCGGCCTTGCGCATGGTCCCGGGAGGGGGCGCCATCGTGTCCGGATGGACTGACCGGGAAGCGGCACTCGCCACGTACCGGCCGCACCTGCCCGGCCCGGACACCCAGGGCATCGCCGTCGACGACGTCCTGACATCCCTGCTGCACGTCCACTTCGTGCGCCACGTCGCCGTGAACTTCCCGGAGGAAGAGGTGTGCCTCTACCTGGCGCGCGCCGCCGCCCTGGCCTGGACCGCCCGCACCAAGGGGAGGGCCTCGTGAACGCGCACCCCACGCTCGGCCTGGTCGACGCCATCGCCGCCCGGCTCGCCGACCCCGAGACCATGCCTCACGGCTCCAGGACGCTGTGCTCGGACCGGCAGCATCTTGCTTACGGGCCACCCGGCATCGCGCTTCTGCACATCGAGCTGGCCGTGAACGGCCTCGCACCGTGGCACCGCGCCCACAACTGGCTCGCCGCCGCCTCCCGACAGCCGCTCACCAGCGGCCCAGACAGTCACCCCTTCTACGGAGTGCCCGCCTTCGCCCACGCCCTGACCTGTGCAGCCGATCACCTTCCCGGCTCCTACCAGCGCGCCCTCGACGCGATGGACGCCCAGATCGCGGTCGACGTCGAGCGCCGTCTCGACGCCGCACACCGCCGCATCGACGCCGGACGCCTGCCGCAACTCGCCGAGTTCGACACCATCCGGGGCCTCACCGGATACGGCGTCTACCTACTACGCCGAAACCCCGGCAGCTCCACGATGCGCGCCGTTCTCGACTACTGCGTACGCCTCACCGAACCGATCACCCACCACGGCGAGACCCTGCCGGGCTGGTGGGCGGAGACCGGGCCCTCGGGCAGCCCGGACGACCGATTCCCCGGCGGACACGCCAACACCGGTATGGCTCACGGCATCGGCGGTGTGCTCGCGCTCCTGGCCCTTGCCGCTCGAAACGGCTCCGTCACCGATGGGCACCACGCAGCACTACGCACCATCCTGGCCTGGCTGGACCGCTGGAAGGGGGAGGCTGACGGCGGACCGGTCTGGCCGTACTGGGTCACTCAGGCAGAGCTGCGAAGCGGGCGTCTCGCCCCGTCCGCGCCCCGGCGGCCATCCTGGTGCTACGGCACCGCCGGCCTCGCCCGCGCCGAGCAACTTGCCGCGCTTGCCCTCGGCGACACCCGCCGCCAGATTGCCGCGGAGAACGCACTCGTGGCCGCCCTTACCGACCCCGAGCAGCTGAAGGCCACGACGGACAACGGCCTCTGCCACGGGTTCGCCGGCCTCGCCCACGTCGCCGCGCGTACGGCCGACGACGCCCGCCCCTCGACCGCGGAGAAACTCCGCGCCGCGATCCCGGCCCTCCTGGCTGCGGTCATCCCACCGGGCACCGACCCCGAACTCACGGCCACGGCGCTCATCCAGGACGAGGAAGGCGGCCCCGGCTTCCTCGACGGCGCCGTCGGCATAGCCCTGGCCCTCCTCGCGCCCAGCACCGCCGCACCACCCCGGTCCGCCTGGGACACATGCCTCCTCATCGCCTGATCCACCGACCGAAGGACCTCAATGCCTCCCAACCGCTGGCAGCAGCACAACATCACCTTCGTCGACCGCGAGATTGCCCAGCGCACCATCGCCGAACGCCTCGGCCCCACCCTGATCGAGGCGGAGGCCGACGGGCAGCTCACCGACTGGTGGTTCATGAACAAGCAGCCCTGGCCGCTGCGTTACCTCGCGGACAAGCCCTCACCAGCCATCGAGTCGCTTCTGAGCGATCTCATCGGCGACGGCGTGGCCGTGTCGTGCCTGCCCTGCGTCTACGAGCCCGAGACTGACGCATTCGGCGGCCCGGAGGCCATGGACGCAGCCCACGAACTCTTCCACAGCGACTCCCGCCACCTGCTCACCTACCAGACGAACCCGATGCGCCTGGGACGCCGGGAGACCGCCGTCCTGCTGACGAGCGCCATGATGCGTGGTGCTGGACTCGACTGGTTCGAACAGGGCGACGTATGGGCGAAGGTCGCGGCCCTTCGACCAGCCACCGCTCCACAACCGCCCGAACGAGCCGCCGAACTGGCTCCGGCCATGCGCAAGCTCATGACCGCCGACGCCCACAGCCTCTGCCGCCCGGATGGCCCACTCCACGCTCACGAGGAATGGGTGCCCGCCTTCGAACGGGCTGGCGCCACGCTGGCCGACCTCGCAGCCCGCGGCGCCCTCACCCGCGGCTTGCGAGCCGTCATCGCCCACCACGTGATCTTCCACGCCAACCGCGCCGGTCTCCTACGGGACGACCAGAGCGCCCTGTCCCACATCGCACGAGAGGTAGTCATGGGAACGAGTGACCACACCGAACCGTCCACCGAGGCAACGGCCGACGCCGATAGCGTCGGCGCGGTGAACACCGACACGATCACCACTCCCACGGCGGACGCCGAGCGCCTCCGCAACGCCCTTGTCGACCAGCTCCGCGCGGACGGACACGCCCGCACGCCCGCCGTCGAGACCGCGTTGCGGACCGTACCCCGCCACGTGTTCGTGCCCGACGCGTCACTCGAAGACGCCTACGCCAACGCACCCGTGCACATCAAGTACGACACCGACGGCACGTCCATCTCCTGCGCCTCCCAGCCGGGCGTCGTCGCCCTCATGCTGGACCAGCTCGAAGCGCAGCCCGGCGAGCGCATCCTCGAACTCGGCGCCGGCACCGGCTACAACGCCGGTCTACTCGCCCACCTGGTCGGCGAGAACGGACACGTGACCACCCTCGACGTCGACGACGACCTCGTGGAAGGCGCCCGCACGCACCTCGCCGCCGCCGGGATCACCAACGTCCAGGCCGTGACCCGCGACGGGGCGCTCGGCTACGCCGAAGCAGCGCCGTACGACCGGATCATCGCCACCGTGGGCGCGCACGGTGTGCCGCACGCCTGGCTGCAGCAGCTTGCCCCCGGCGGTCGGCTTCTCGTCCCCCAGCGCCTCAAGGGCACGGTGTCCCGCTCCATTGCCTACGAGCAGCGTGACGGGCGGTGGGTGTCCCTCGGCAGCGAGATGAACACCTTCATGCCGCTTCGGCGGGGCATCGCCGACGACGACCGCCGAGTGATCCCGCTCAGCACGGACGGCACCGTACGACTCCAGGCCCCCGCCGGACTCAACATCGACGCCGACGCCCTCGCAGGTGTACTCGACCAGCCGCGCACCGAGGAGTGGACCGGCATGACGGTCCGCGCCATGGAATCGCCGGAGTGGATGGAACTGTTCCTCACCTGCTCCCTGCCCTCCGGCCTGATCCGGATGCTGTTCCCTCAGAGCACCAAGGGTGCTCTGCTCACCGAGGATCCCTACCCCTCGTCGACCGCCGTCGTCGACAAGGGCGCCGTCACTTACCTGGCGCGGCGGCTGTCGGAGAAGAGGACCCCCGAGGGCGGCAAGCTCTGGGAGTTCGGCGTCATCGGCCACGGTCCCGGCAGCGACGAACTGGCCGCGAAGGTCGCCGACGCCATCCGCACCTGGGACCGCGTATACCGCAGCCACGAAGCCACGTTCGAAATCCAGCCCCTCGACGCCCCCAGCATCGAGCGGCGCCCCGGCCTCTTCGCTCTCGACACCCCGCTGAACCGCATCGTCGTCGACTGGCAGTGACGCCCCACGCGTAGCGGACGGTGCCCGTCGACACATGGCTGGCGGGCACCGCCGCCTCAGCATTCCTCACTCTCGACAAGGGGGATCCATGGACCCACACGGCTCCACAGCCCAGCGCTTCCCGCTCGTCGCCCGATTCCGACCCGCCTGCCTGCCCCTGCCTGAACGCGTACGCGCACTCGTCGACCTGGCCGACACCGCGGTGAAAGAGACTGACCAGGGGCTCGCATCGGCCGTCTACAACCAGGCCGCGCTCATCGCCTCCGACCTCGGCCTCCCCGACCTAGCCCGCGAGATGTGCCACCAGCACGCCGCCGCCTACCTCCACGCCTGCCCCTTGACCGGCATGAGCGCGATCCGAGGACTGGAACCGGTCGTCAACCTCGCTCGCCTCCAGATCCGCGCCGGTCACGCCGATGAGGGTCGGCAGCGACTCCTCAACCTGTACAAGGCCGTCGAGGCGGGCGCAGCCGCCCGGTTCGAGCACGTCACCGTACCCGCGAACCTCACTGCGACCGGCGAAGACCGCCAAGAGGTTCGCGCGTGGCTGTGGCGCGTCCTCCTCGCAGACGGCACGCGCACCCTCACCACCGAGGGGCGATGGGCCGAAGCGCTGGCGCACATCGAAGCCCACCATGGCATCGGAAAGCGGATGCTCGACGGTCGGCAGGTCGCCGTCCTCGCCGCTCTCGTTGCGGGTGACACCGCGTGGGCCGCTGCCCTCCTTGCCGACACGATGCCCGGCGACCCATGGGAACAAGCCGTCACGACATGCCTGACCGTCCTGTGCCGCCGCGACGCCGGGCAGCCGATCGACGGGCACCTGGCGGACCTGGTGACGGTCTACTTCGAGCGGAAGACCGAACCCGGGATGATCGTCTTCGACACCCGGCTCGGACTTACGGTCCTCGACGCGATCGGTTCCGCCGAGGCGCTCGCCGCGCACCGCATCGTCGAGGACCTCCACCGCAGGACGACAGACGCCGAAGACGGCTATGCGGCTCGCGAGAGCTTGGCTCATCCTCTGTTCACCGAGACCGCCACGGACCGGCAAGTGCAGGACTGTCGCGCGCTGGTACGCGCCTGCGCCCTTGGCTCAGGAACCCTCCCGAACGAGCTGCGAGGAGAACTGACGGCGGCTCTGCGCGCCAGCGACCGCGTGATCCGGGAAAGCCTCGCACGTTCCTCCGATCCGGGAAGAACGCAACCCGCGCGGCTCTGACGGTGCCTAACGGCGCCGTCGGTGCTGCTGTTCGGCAGGTGTCGTAGTCGTCGATGGAGTCTGACCGTTTTGGATCTGCTGGACGCGGACCGAGGGTGTGATGGTCGAGCGTCGGCGGGCAGCTTCAGCGCGGCGGTTCGGGGCAGGGTTCCGGCCGGTGTGCTGAATACGGGTGATCAGCACCCGGGCAGGTTGGCGGGCGCTGGTCAACTCGCGCTGGGCAGCAGCCTCCTTGAGGAGCTGGTGGGGCTGGTGGCCGCGGGCTTCGGCGTCGGCGAGGACGGTGGCAAGTGCCGGCCAGGCCGGGTCGGCGAGGATGCGCTCGGCGTCGTCGGGGACGGCTGCTCGTACATCGTTCGCGAGAACGCGGCGGGTTTGCTCCCTGGGGGGTCGAGCTGTGAGTTCGGCGAGAGTCGGAGCAAGGGCACGGTCAGCGGCCATCTGGAGGTGCTGGACGGCCTGGCGGGCGGCGTCAGCTTGGTGGGCGTGGTTCATCGCTTCGTGCCAGCGCCTGGCGACAATGGTGGCCCAGACGAGGGCTGCGACCAAGGCTGCCAGTGCGCTGCCGTCGGGGCCGGTGGCGGTGTGGACGATGTCTCGGGCCGCGCTGCGCAGGGCGTGGGCGGCTCGGTCTTCGGCCCGGATCTGGGAGCGCTGGGCGCGGGCGAGCGCCTTGGCGGCGGCCTGAAGTTCGGTGCGCAGGTTGGCGGGTGCCTTCTGGGCGGTGGCTTCGAGCAGTTCACCGAGGGCGGTGATGTGGGCCTGGGCGTGGGTGTCGTCGGCGAGGTCGCTGTGGAGGGTGTCGAGGGCGTCGGTCGCCTGCTGCCAGGGGGTGCTGGGGTGGTTGCGGCGGGCGGTGGGGTGTTCCTCGGGCCGGCTGGATTCGAGGCGGGTCGTGATCTTGGGCAGGGAGAGGTCAGGGGAGATCTTGCTTCCGGGGTGGTAGATCTGCTCGCCGGCCTCGTTGAGGTCGCCGGGGCGGCCGGCTGCGTAGCCGAGGAGGTCGCCTGACGGGCCGCGCCGGACCTGGACCTCGACGCCGCTGGCTTCGAGGTAGGCGATGAATTCCTCGGCGTTGGTCGCGTGCGGGATGGCGGCGCGGATACGGTCCTGGAGCCATGCAGGGCTGGGCTGTTCCCAGCCGAGGCGTTCGGCCTTGTGCATCTCGGCCTGGGTGGGGCGGCGGGCGCCGGTGCGGTCGCCCTTCTTCAACTGCCTGAGCCCGTAGTCCTTTTCGATCTCGCGGCAGGCATCGCCGACGCGGATGCCGCTGTCGTGGAGTTTGGGGCGGCGGCCGTCTTCGCGAACGGTGGTGGCCAGGATGTGGATGTGGTCATCGGCGTGGCGCACGGCGATCCAACGGCAGGCGAGGTCGTCCCCGGCGGGGGCGATGCCGGCGGCCTGGACGATGCGCTGGGCGATCTCGCCCCACTCGGTGTCGGAGAGGTAGCGGTCCTCGGGGGCGGCGCGCACCGGGCAGTGCCAGACATGATCGGTGACCTTCCTGCCGAACTCGCTGTTGCGCAGCCGCACGGGCTCGTCGAGGTAGCGGGCGAGTTCGGTGAGGGTGGCGTTCTCGTCGCGGCCGGGGTCGGGCATGCCAAGCATCGCGAATCCGGCGACGATGTGCGGGTCGAGGTGCTCGTCGTGGTCGCCGGGGCCGTAGAGGTAGGCGAGCAGGCCGCGGGTGTTGGATCCGGCCGGTTTGATGGCGGCGATCACGCGGCTGCCTCCGTGTCCGGGTCGATGGGCTGGCGCAGGGCCTCGGCGATCAGCTCCAGGAGTTGGCGGAGTTCGGTCAGATGCTGGCGGATGTCGGTTGGGGTGTGGTCGCTGTTGAGGGCGCGGGCGATCTGGTTGACGTTGACGCCGATCCGGTTGAGCTGGCGCAGGACCTGGGCGCGGAAGTGGTGGGTGCGGCGGCGGTCCTCGGACAGGGGCAGGTTGGCGGTGAACCGGCCGGTGATGAAGGCGACGACGACGTCGGCGGCGAAGCCGCCCTCGCCCTTGTAGCCGTGCTCGGCAGTGGCCTCCTGGAGGAGGGCGAGCTGATCGGTCGTGAAGCGCAGGGGGCCGACACGTTCCTTGCGTTTGTCTCCGGTGAAGCGGCGGATCGCGGGTTGGACGCTCTTCACGACGGGCTCACCGCCGACGCTTTCGACGGTGTCGGTGGCACGTACGGGGCGCAGGGTCTCGCGCTGGACGGTGCGGAGCGTGTCCTCGTCGGGGCTGCCCTCGGTCCCGACGTCCTGGCCTGGCGCCCCCTGGCGCTGGGCCTCCTCCGCCACCCCCGGGGCGGAGACGCCCGAAGACCGGCCGTGAGTCGGACTCGGGGTACTACTGGCTCCGCCCGGGGCAGCCCGTCCGAACGCGCGGCGCCAACGGCCCATCAGCGTAGGGGACTTCGTCAGCGTCGGCAGCTCGTCGGGCGTGTCCTCGGAGTGGAGCGGGTCGTGCGTCATGGACGGTTCTCCGGAGAAGAGGTGGGAGGGCGTGCGGGTAACCGCAGAGATCAGGTGGAGTTCGGGCGGCTGCCGCCTCGTCCACAGGTGTGGACGCTCGCGCGTTGCGCGGGGCGGTGACCGGCGGGCCGGATGACCGGAAGGGTCCGGTCATCCGGTGGCGGTTCCGGTCAGTCGTCGGGCCGGTCGGTCTCGGCTGGGGCTTCGGGTTCGGCCCGGAGGATGTCCATCACGTCCGTCAGCCGCTTGCTGCCGATCGTCAGCCCTTTGTCCTCAACCGCCGTTCGGACCACCGTCCGGGTGAGCTTGCCCTGCTCAGCGGCTGCAGCCCGGCCGATCTCCACGAGTACCTCAAGCGGGGCGCCGGGCGGACGGCCACCGCGCGGCTTGCCTGCTGCGGCATCAGCGGGCGATTCCGGCGGCTGGACGGATGCGGCGGTCGGCGGCTCAGTGGTCCGACCGCGCGGAACCAGTAGGTCGGCAGGCCGGACGCCCTCGGCCGGAACCTCGGCAGACGGGCCGACTGCGGTGGCCGGCGCCTCGGCGGGGTGGACGGATGGGGTGGACGGTGGTTGCGGCACCTGCGCTGAATCGGGGGCCGAACGGTCGACAGCAGGCTGTGCGACGAGTTCGTGGATCTGCCGCATCAGCACGCCGAAGGCCACCATCGCGGCGGCCGGGGGAACCGCGGCGACCACGTAGTCGAGCAGCGGCACGCTGCCGACTTCGCGCGTGCCGGTCACCCCGGCCACGTTGAGCCCGATGGAGCCGACCGATCCGATGACGGTGACGCTGATGGCCCATTTGTCGGTGACGCGGCGCAGGCCCGCACGGAGCATGAGCAGCTCGCCCGCGACGATGAACGCGTCCAGCGTCGCGGGCCACGCCCATCGGCGGGTCGGTGAGTCGCGGAGTCCATGCTGGGCGGCAACCTCGGCCAGGTGTGCGTAGGAGAGCCAGAACGCACCTGCGGTCAGGGCCACGATGACGATGCCGGCCGCACGGAGCACGTACTGCTCCGCAGGCAGCTTCGCCTTCTCCGGCTGCTCCAGACCGGGCTGATCATCCCTCGGCGGACGGTCTGGGCTACGAGACATGAGAGGGATCCTCAAGCGAGGTACTCCTGGGGTATTGGTGGGGTGCGTCTTTGCCGTCTTGGCCGTTGCAAGCCCAGGTCAGAGCAGGTACGGCAACCGCCTTGGCCCTCCGTCCTGGCGGGTGCCGCCTGCGTCGTGTTCCGAGTCGGAACACGACGCAGGGGCGTCCTGCAGGGCTTGGTTGCGGATGGACCGTGTCCCGAGTCGGGACAGAGGCGTTGCATCGTCCGTCCCAGCGGGCGGGGCTGTGACCTGCAGTGATACGGCAGGACGGCGGGGGACGGCGCAAGACGGATGAGGGCGGCGTCTTGGCGGCGGGCTGCGATGGTCGATCGCGGTGCCGTCTTGGCCCTGGTTCCCGTCTTGGCTGCATGCCCTTTGACCTGCGAGATCACGGCAGGGACGGCAGGTACGGCAACCGGGAGAGGGCCTCAGTCCTCGCCGCGAGTGATGTCGGCGTCGACGGGGTGGACGGCGGGGCAGTACCGGCGCCAGGCGTCGAGGAACTTGTTGCGCATGTAGCCCTTGCGCTGGGTCCGGTCGGCCATGCGCACGTTGCCGGACTTGATCTCGTACGCGCGCAGCATCCTGCCCAGTTCGCGGGCGTCCAGCCCGCCGCGTCCCCATTCCGCCCACGGCGCCTCGGGGTCCTGGCGCAGGTGGTGGAGGAGTTCCTCGGTGGACAGGCTGTCCACCTCGCGCTGGGCGACGAAGACCCGGCGGATGTCGGCGAGGATCCGCGCACCGCTGGGGTGGTCCTCCTCGGCCGCCTCTTCGGCGGCGACCATCCGCGCACACGCGACCCGCGCCAGCCGGGGCCAGCAGCCACCGGCCAGGTCGGCGACGATGACCAGAGGTTCCCAGGTGTCCGCGGCGCGGTCCTCGACCGGCATGTCCGGCTCCAGGTCCGCGGCCTCGTCCAGCAGCGGCCTGGCCCACGCGTGCAGACGGTCGCGCAGCTCATTCAGGGCCGGGATGTCACGCCGCGACCGGAACGGCTTGACCTTCTCGCCCTCGGCCCGGCGCCGCATACGGATCACCACTGCCCGGTCCATGACCGTGTCGGGCAGGTCGCCGATCCCCGCGATGGCCGCCATGGCGAACGTAGCGAAGCGGTGCGGTGTGTGGTCGTTGCCGACGACCCGGGTGACGTACCGGTTGCGCTGGTGGCCTGCGTTGAGCAGACCGCGCATCTCCTCGTTCTTCTCCGCCATCTTCGGTGTGCCGAAGATGGTGTCCGCCTCGTCCACCAGGAGCGTGGGCGGGTTCTCCTCGGTGATCGACCGGAAGATGGCCGCCGGTGTGGTGTTGATGGTGAGCATCGGTTCGTGGACCGTCTCGGTCAGCACGTCGAGGAGACGCGACTTGCCGCACCGCTTCGCCGGCCCCACCACCGCCAGGCGCGGTGCGTGCTGCCACGCGGGCTGTAGGTGCGTCGCCGCCACCCACAGTGTGATCGCGTCCAGGGCCTCCGGCGAGGGGGGGATCACGAACTGGGCGATCTGCGACCGCAGTTCATCCAGCAGCTTGGAGCCGTGGGTCGGTTCCGCATCGGGTATCGCCTCCAGGCCGCTCGGCGTCTCCGCCTCGTCGGCGCCGTCAGCCTGCGCGGCGCGCAAGTGGGCGCCGGGTCGGCCGGGTATGGCCGCTGCAGGCCAGACAGCCTGCGCTGGGGCGGAATAGGACTCGGGGTTCTCGGGTTGCACTCGGCAGCTCCTCGTCTGGCGGTGGCGGGCTCGCACGCCCTTGCCGCCGGGTTGGTTCTTCCAGGGCCGTTCGGGGTTGCTCGGGCCTCCGGCGTTGCACCGCCGGGGGCCCACCCCTTTCTCGCGGGCGCCAGGCCATCGCGAGGGAACACGGACCGTACGTCCACACCCGGCAACAGTCCAGCGTTTCTGTGTCAGCTCAGCGCAGAACGGGCTGCTATAACTCCCCGCTCTCACGCGGCCAGGCCCAGCAGAGCCAGCAGGTCGGCGGTCACCACCCGGTAGGCGTTGCCCAGCCGCAGCACCTTGCACGGGTACTGGCCGCGCTTCGCCAGCTCGTACCCCTTGCTCCGCCCGAGCCCCAGCGCCCGATTACCCGTCTCCAGGTCAACGGCGGCGGGAAGCTCCAGCAGCTCCTCTCGACTCATGCCCTTCACTCGGCCGGCGAGTTCGTTCTCGCGCATACGCGCTCCATCCATGACTGAGCCCTCGGCGAACACGGCAATCGCGCTCGTCTCCAAGCCATGGAATCAACGCTAGGGAAGTTAATGTGTCCTCATGACACAAAACGGTTGGGATGCTGGAGGGGACGAGGACGACGTCCCGGAGTGGGTGGACCAGGTGATGGCCACCGTGGCCGCCGAAGTCCGCAGACGAAGGAAGGAGCTAGGGATGAGCGCCCAGGACCTGGCGGACCGCTGTGAGGAGATCGGGCACCCGATCCCGCGCAACGTGATCGCCAACATGGAATCCGGCCGCCGAGCCAACCTGCCCCTGGTCGACGTCATCGTCCTCGCCGAAGCCCTGCGGACATACCCGATCTGCCTGCTCTACCCCGTCGGCTACGTCGACCGAGTCCAGCGCCTTCCCCTTCAGCACTCCGAACCGACCTGGGATGCCATGCGCTGGTTCACCGGTGACAGCGAGGACTTCGGCTTGGAAGACGACATGCTCCGTTCCTTCCGTGCCCACGTCCGCCACCAGCGCGCCGCCCTGGCCGCCCTGAAGGGCGAGAAGCACGAGCGCTGGAAGGCCGAGACGGCACCCAACCGGGCAGAACGCGAGGAAGCCGTACTCGCCCAAGCCGACTACGCAGAAAGGGCGTTGGAAGCCAAGTACCGGCTCCGCAGCGCCCGCGCCTTCATCCGCGAAGACGGCGGCACCCCACCGCACCTGCCACCGGAACTCGCCGACGTCGACCCACCCGAGACCGACCCCAGTACCACCGAGGAGAACGATCTTTGAAGGGTTCCACCCACCGCCGTTGCTACTGCCGCGACCCTCACACCGGCAAGCCGCTCGGCAAGAAGTGCCCGAAGCTCGTCGGCCGCAAGCACGGCTCCTACTCCATACGTCAGGAGCTCCCGCCTCGCGAGGATGGCACCCGCCGCTCCTTCAGCCGCGCCGGCTACGAGTCCCTCAAGGCCGCCCAGGCGGACCTCGATCATGTGCGCGCGCTCGTCGGCCTCGCTGACGCCGACGATGCCGAGGGCCTGGCGCAGATAGCCGAGTTGCTGGAGAAGGTGGCCGACGAGAAGGCCCCGCTCCCAGACATCGAGGCGACGCGTAGGCGCCTCAGCCACGGCCTGGATTTGACGAGTCGACTCACGGTTGGCGAGTGGCTGGACATATGGCTCGCGGGCAAGAAGGGACGGCAGAGCGCCATCAGCCGCGACGAGAGCAACATTCGGGTGCACCTCAAACCGCGGATCGGGCACCTGCGCCTCGACCGCCTCCGGGTCACCCACCTGTCGGAGATGTTCGAGGCCATCGCCGAGGCCAACGTCGAGATCGCCGAAGGCAACGCCGCGCGACGCAAGGCGTTCGAGGACCTGGCCCAGATCCCCTGGAAGGGGCGGGAGCATCGCGCCCGCCGCAAGGTGATGAAGGCCGCCATCGAGGAGATGGAGCCCTACCGCCGCATCGTGGGCCCGGCTACCCGCCAGCGCGTCCGCTCCACGCTGCGGGCCGCGTTGAACGCGGCGATCGCCCAGCAACTCATCACCTTCAACCCGGCGGCCCACGTCGAGTTGGAGGCGGGCAAGCGGCCCAAGGCGCTGGTGTGGACCGAGGAGCGCATCCTCCACTGGAAGCGCACCGGCGAGAAGCCCTCGTCAGTGATGGTCTGGACGCCGGAGCACACCGGCCTCTTCCTCGACCACGTTGCGGAGGACCGCCTGTATGCCCTGTTCCATCTGATCGCGTTCCGCGGGCTGCGGCGGGGCGAGGCGTGCGGCCAGAAGTGGACCGACACCAACCTGGACGCCGGTCTCATCACCGTCGCCAAGCAACTCGTCGTGGACGGCTGGGAGGTGTACGAGGACGACCCCAAGACCGACGCCGGCGCGCGCACCATCGCGCTCGACTCCGATACGGTCCGGGCCCTCAAGCGGCATCGCGCCCAGCAGGACAAGGACCGTAAGGAGTGGGAGAACGCCTGGGTGGAGACCGGACGCGTCTTCACCAAGGAGAACGGCGAGTTGCTCCACCCTGCCAACGTCACGCGCCGGTTCATCGAGCTGTACGAGGAGATAGACCTCCCGCCGGTCCGACTCCATGACCTCCGCCACGGTGCCGCGACCCTCGCCCACGCGGCCGGGGCCGACCTGAAGGACATCCAGGAGATGCTCGGCCACTCCTCGATCACCATCACGGCAGACACGTACACGAGCCTGCTCCCCGAGGCGGACCTTGCGATCGCCGAGGCTGCAGCCCGGCTCGTCCCGCGCGCCCGTGCCACCTCCGAAAACACCGCCCCCGAGGCGGAGGCCGAGCCCGACGACGCGGAGCATCCCGGCTCGGAGTCTGTGCCGGATGATGCTGATCCGGTGGGAGGAATTCTGGAGATCAACTCTCCGTCCGCTCACGCACCGCTCACGCAAACGGCCCCGGACGAGGAGTCCGAGGCCGAATAATCGCCTCCCTGGGGAAGAAACCCCAGGTCAGAGCGGTAACGCGTTGTGCCCCCGGCAGGATTCGAACCTGCGACACCCGCTTTAGGAGAGCGGTGCTCTATCCCCTGAGCTACGAAGGCTGGGATCTGTCGGAAGACGTGGCTGAAACCGGCGCCCGGGTGAGGGGCGGGTGTCAGACGTGCTGCCGGCAGGGTTGTGGTGACATGGCTGACGTGCAGCTGTGCCACCGCCCACAGTGTAGCGGCTGGTGGTGCGGCGGCTGGTGGGTTGGTCATGTTGGCTGTTGGGTGGCAGGTCAGATCGGTTCGGTGGCCTTGGGGCGGGTGGGGCAGGGTGGGCGTTGGCCCCGGGCGCGCCGCTGGAAGCCGGTCTCGGTGAGAAGGCGCTCTGCGGGCGGTGACCGCCGGTCTACCCTGTCGGCGACTCCGACTCCGACTCCGACTCCGACTCCGGCTCCGGCTCCGGCTCCGGCTCCGGCTCCGGCTCCGGCTCCGGCTCCGGCTCCGACTCCGGCTCCGGCTCCGGCTCCGGCTCCGACTCCGACTCCGACTCCGACTCCGGCTCCGGCTCCGGCGACGGCCCGGGCCCCAGCCCCGGCGACGGCCCGGGCCCCAGCCCCAGCCCCGGCAACGGCCCGGGCCCCAGCCCCAGCCCCGGCGACGGCCCCGGCCCGAGCGCCAGGCGTAGCTCCGTTTCTGCTCCGCCCTGCGCATGGTTGTGGAAAGTCAGGCGGGCGCCCAGTAGGCGGGCCTGGCCGGTTGCGATGGTCAGGCCCAGGCCGGTGCCGCCGGTCAGGGAGCCCGTGCGGAATCGTTGGGGCCGGAGGTGTGCAGTACGGCGAGGAGATCGGCCGGGTAGCCGGGGCCGTGGTCGCGGATCCGGACGACCGGGCCGTCGACCTGCATCTCCACCGGCGGGGCGCCGTGCCGCAGGGCGTTGGTGGCCAGGTTGGTCAGGATGCGTTCGACGCGGCGGGGGTCGGTCCGTACCACCGCGTCCGCGATGACCTGTAGTTCGACTCCTTCGAGGCCGGCCACCGCCCGGCGGCCCATTCGCAGCCCCAGCAGCAGTCCCGTCAGGGACACCACCACCGTGGCGGCCGCGCTCGTGGCGAGCAGTGTCCGGTCGAGTGAGGCCAGGGACTGTTCCTCGGGGGTGTAGGGGCGGGAGAGCGCGAGCACCCTGCGGTCCGAGACCCGGGTCGCCGCCCACAGCACCGGGCGCTCGCCGGTGTCCTGCAGATAGGTCACCCGGACGTCGTTGCGCACGGCGCGTGCCACTGGGCGGGCAGGTCGGGCGGGTCGATCCTGGCCTGCGACTTTCGTCCTGCGGCGTGGTCGTCCGCCGCGTTGAGCAGCCGCTGGTCCAGGCCGGAGCGGGCGGTGGCCAGCTGGTCGGCGGCGGTGATCCGGTGCACCAGCACGCCGGTCGAACCCGCCACGCACACGGCCGCGGCCGCGACGGCCAGGGCGACCTTCGTTCCCACGTTCAAGGCGGGCGGCCTCATGGGCGCAGCTTGTAGCCGAAGCCGCGGACCGTCTCGACCCGGTCCCGGCCGATCTTGGAACGCAGCCGCTGCACGTGGCCGTCCACCACCCGGGTGTCACCGGACCACGCGTAGTCCCAGACCCGCTCCAGCAGTCCCGGGACAGCACCATCCCCGGCGCGGCGGCGAACTCGCTCAGCAGTCTCAGCTCGGTCGTGGTGAGCGCGAGCGGCTTTCCGTCCCGTTCCACGAACAGGGAGTCCGGGTGGAAGACCAGGTCCCCGAAGCGCAGGCGGGAGCTCCGCGCCGGCCGCTCGGGGGGCGCCGCGCGGCGCAGCAGGGAGCGGATGCGGGCCACCAGGACCGGGCCGTCGAAGGGCTTGGTGACGTAGTCGTCGGCGCCGGCCTCCAGGCCCATCACCACGTCCACCGGGTCGTTGCGGGCCGAGATCAGCAGCACCGGCACCCCCGACTCCTCGCGGATACGGCCGGCCAGGCTCACCCCGTTCAGACCGGGCAGCATGATGTCCGGCACGGCCACGTCCGGATGGCGTTCCCGGAACAGGGCGAGGCCGGTCACCCCGTCGGCCGCGGTGCGCACCCGGTAGCCGCGCTGTTCGAGGGTGAGCTGCGTGGCCTCGCGGATCAGTTCGTCGTCCTCGACCAGCAGAACGTCGTGCGCTGTGCTCCCTCTCCGACGGTTCTCTGCGGTGTCGTTCTCAGGCATCCGGTACGTCCGGCTCCGTGCTCTCGTATCCCTCCGCCCAGAACGGCGGGGGGGGGGGATTGCACGGGCGTGAGTGACATCTGGCTGTAGTAGGCCACGTCCCCGCGCCTGACCAGACGACTCAGGACGACCTTGACCCGGTAGCTCGGCGGCTTGTCGACGCCGTCAGGGCAGCCGGACAGAGAGGTCGTGTCCGATGCCGTGCCCGTGGCCCACGGCCGGGCCGAGCCCCAGCCATGCCACTTCAGTCCGTCCAGGTCCACCCGCCCGGTCTGGGCGACTTCCTCGGGGGGCGGGCCCGGCGCTGGCGCTGCCAGGCCCTGCCGTACCAGTCCGTCATGTACGCCGGCCCCGACCAGGGGATCGTGCTGGCCGCAGGACCCTCGACCCGGACTCCGCCGTCCGGCCCGCCGCATCCGGTCAGGGCGGCGGCCAGCATGGCGCACGGCAGCGATCGCCCAATCCGCATCCCCGCTCCTTCCGTCAGGCTGGTCGTCACAGGTCAGGAGCACCGTGGTCGCGTCGAGTGAATGCGGTGCGTCCTGACGATGAATGTGGTGCGTATGGCGTCAACTGTGGCTGTTCGGTGACATTTGATCATCCGTATGCCGGCTGTCGTGCCGGTGGCGGGTGGTCTGCGCGTCATCCGGATTACGGCGGCTTTCCTGGCGGCGACGGTCACAATGCTTCCATGACAGATGATCAGTCCGGCATTCCGGCCCGTCCGTTACTGCGTCGCCGCCGGGAGGGTGAACTCATAGACGTCGCCGGCGTCGCGCACTTCTTCCGGCTCACCGGCGAGCACACGGGCGGGCACTTCGCCTTCGAGGAGTTCAGCCTCGCCCCGAACTCCATTGGCGCCAGGCCGCACGTGCACGAGGGGCACGACGAGTACTTCTACGTCCTTGAGGGCGAGTTGACGCTCCACACCGGGGACGGCGAGGTGACGGCCGGCCCCGGGGATCTGCTCGCCGCGACGCGCGGTACCCCGCACGGCTTCCGTAATGCGGGCCCGGCCGTCGCACGCGCCCTGTGTTTCTACACCCCTGCCGGTTACGAGAACTACTTCCGCGACGTCCACGCCGCCGTGAGCGCCGGTGCCGAAGCGACCGATGAACTGCTGGCCGAGTTCCGCGGCCGTTACCGGACCAGCTCCTTCTGAGGATCCCGGGGGTGGCGGTGTCACATTCTCCGGTGCCTGTCCGGTCCTTCCGGTGAACGCGTGACCGTACCGGAAGGACCGCACTGTGAAGAGCCTGATCGTCTGTACGTCGGTGTCCCATGGCAACACACGCAAGGTCGCCGAGGTGATCGGGGAGGTACTCGGGGCCTCCGTGGTGGCGCCGGAGGAGGCCGACCTCACGGGCCACGATCTCACCGACTACGACCTGGTCGGCTTCGGCTCGGGAATCTTCTCCCGGCGGCTTCACCCCCGCCTGCGTGATTTCGTCTCCGCGCTCCCCCCACAGCGGGGGCGAGCCTTCGTCTTCGCCACCTGCGGCATCCACGCCCCCTTCGGCCCCATGACCAGGCTGCTGGAAGGCAAGGGCTACGACGTCGCGGACACCTTCTCCTGCCGGGGCCATGACACATGGGCGCCGTTCAGGCTCATCGGAGGGATCCGCAGGGGACGACCGGACGGCAGGGACCTCGCGGCCGCGCGGGCGTTCGCCGAGAGGCTGAAGCGAGGCTGACGGAAGAATTCTCCGCACCCGCGATTCCCCCCCCCCGAATCAGGCCCCCCGAATCAGGCCCCCCGAATCAGGCCTCCCCCGGTCAGGCCTCCCTCGGCAGCATGATCGCCCGGGAAACGAGGAAGGTCGCCGGAATCGCCGCGGCGGAGGCCAGCAGCGGAGCGAACCTGTTCCCGGCGTGCAGGACGTCGACGATCACGTACACGCCTGCTGTGGTGATCAGGAAATTGGTGGCGTTCGACAGCGGAAACAGCAGGAATTTACGCCAGGTCGGCCGCGTCCGGTACGTGAAGCGCGCATTGAGGAAAAAGGAACCGGTCATGCTGAGGAAGAACGCGAGAACATGGGCGATGAGATAGGGCAGACACAGAAGGAACAATAGGTAGAGACCGTAGTACGTGGCTGTGTTGACGACGCCGATCAGGGCGAAGGGGAGGATCTGCCCGCGCATCAGGGAACTAGGTCCTTCGCCCGGTCCACGTTGGTCGCCTTCACCAGGAAGTGCGGGCGCCGCTTGACCTCGTAGTAGATACGGCCGGTGTACTCGCCGATCACCCCGAGCATGATCATCTGCACTCCGGCCAGGCCGGTGACGGCGGTGATGATCGTGACGTAGCCGGGTGTCTGTACGCCGTTGATGAGCGCCGCGCCCACGATCCACGCCGTGTACGACATCGCGCACACCAGCAGGGCCATGCCGAGGTGGAGCGCGGCACGCAGCGGGCGGTTGTTGAAGGAGAGCAGTCCGTCGATGCCGTAGTTGAGCAGGCTGCGCAGGCTCCAGGAGCTGTGGCCGGCCTCGCGGGCGGCGTTCTCGTAGTCGAGGGTGGTGCTCGGGAAGCCCACCCAGGCGAACAGGCCCTTGGAGAAGCGGTTGTACTCGGTCAGTTCCAGGACCGCGTCGGTCACGCGCCGGGACAGCAGCCGGAAGTCGCCGACGCCGTCGACGAGTTCGACGTCCACGAGGCGGTTGACGATCCGGTAGTACAGGCGGGCGGTGAGGGTGCGCGTGAGCCGGTCGCCGGTGCGGGTGCGCCGGGCGATGACCTGGTCGTAGCCCTGTTCGTGCAGGTCCACCATGCGCCTGATCAGCTCGGGCGGGTGCTGGAGGTCCGCGTCCATGACGATCACGGCGTCTCCCCTGGCGTGGCGCAGGCCTGCGATCAGCGCCGCCTCCTTGCCGAAGTTGCGGCTGAAGGAGATGTAGCGCACGCGCGGGTCGAGGCCGGACAGGCGCTGGAGGACGTCGAGTGTGCGGTCGCGGCTGCCGTCGTCGACGTACACGAACTCCATGTCGTGGCCGAGCGGCAGGAGTTCCTCCGCGACCTTCTGGACCTGGTCGTGGAAGCTGCCTATGACGTCTTCCTCGTTGTAGCAGGGGGCGACGATCGAGATGAGCATGGTTTCTCCCTGGCGCGCGGTCAAGGAGCGCCGGCCGTGCGCTCGCGGGGTCGTGGGTGGTTCGGCGGTGCGATGGCGCGCCGTCGGCGGACGGCGGTGAGGACGCCGTACAGGATCAGGGCCGGGAGCGAGACGCCCCCGACCACGCTGCCCAGCCGCAGGCCGGGTGGGTGGAAGGTGCAGGTGAGGGTGGTCGAGGAGCCGTCGAGGGGTACGGCGATCAGCCCGTAGTAGTCCCGGGCGGGTACGGCGGGGTCGTCGCCCGTGGCGCAGCGCCAGCCGGCGATCCGGGGCGCCGCGACGACGGCGGTGCCCACGCTGCCGGCGGGGAGTTCGGCCCGCAGGCTGCCGTCGGAGACGGTCACCTCGGTGGCGTCGGTGGCCTTGAGCCGTGCGACGGCGGAGTGCAGTCGGGCGGTGTCGAGGCAGCCGACCGCGCCGTCCGGTATGAGGCTCGTCCTGTTGGGTGCCAGGTCGATGCGCAGGTGTCCGGAGGCCGCGACGGTGCCGAGCCGCTGCATGGCGGCGATCTTGGTGACCGGGTGGTCGGACCGGAACCGTCCGGTCAGGCCGTGGGCCGAGGCGCCGGCGAGCCGCGCGGTGCCCGAGAAGTACGGCGCCCACAGGTACACCTCGCTGCCGGCCGGGCACCGGGCCGTGATGGTCGGCTGCCGTCCGGCGGACCCGGGGCCAGGGGCGCCGATGCGCAGGCCCGGCCGCTCGTCGTCGCCGGGGCCCGGCGGCTTCCCGGCGCTGGTGCGCACCGTGAGGCGCGGCACGGTGTAGACCCGGGTGCCCAGCAGCAGTTCCTGGTTTCGGTAGGGCGACGACCCGAATGCAGAAACGTTTGTCCGTGCGTTGGCGGCGGCCGGGCGCACGGTGACCAGAGACGGTACGTCCTGCCGGGACACGGTCACCCGGCTGCCGTCCTGCGGGTACCAGTTCTGGTGCGGGTCCGGCGGCGAGTGCACCCGCGCGCCGACGGAGAAGAGCACGTCCGTGACGGCGTTGTCCAGGCTCTGCAGGTTTCGGCCGCGGGAGGTCCAGCCGTCCCCGAGGGCGGTGAGCATGCGGCTGAGCACGTCGGAGGTGACGCTGCTGTAGTACTGGGCGCCCTGCCCGCCCACCTCCAACGGGTCGTTGCCGACGGTCTGTTCGCGGCCTGGGTCGGTGCGGTAGCGGGGCCAGCCGTCGGCCCGCGCGATCGCCTCGGCCTGCCGCTGCTGCCGCGCTCCCCAGGGCGCGTAGTCGTCCATGTGCGACAGCCGCATCCGGTTGGCCACGGCGGCGGTGGCGGTCGTCTCGCCGAACTGTGCGCCGAAGAGCAGTACGACGGCGAACACGGCCGGCATCGAGCGCCGCCCGCCGCCCACGCGGTGCAGCAGGACCAGCCCGCCCAGCGCGCCCACCGCCGCCGGCAGCAGCACCGGCCAGGTGAAGAAGCGCACCATCTCGCTCCGGCCGGCGACGGCGACGATCAGCGCGAGCAGCGCGCCCGCTGCACCCAGCGCGCGCCGGTCGGGCGGCCCGTACGACAGGGCATGCCACGCGGCGATCACGAGCAGCGCGCACAGCACGAAGGCCTGGCGGTAGGGACTGCCCTGCGGCGTGGCGAAGGCGTGCCACAGCAGGTGCGTCGGACCCCATTGCATCGACAGCGCGACCCCGGCGGCCAGCAGCGTCCATCCCGTGCGCACCCGCCGGGGCGCCGAGCGGTGGAAGGGCAGGGCGAGGGCGAGCAGTAGTGCCGTCGTGCCCACGTAGACGGCCGGGGAGCCGAAGCTGTACGTCGTGGGCAGCAGGCGGGCCAGCAGGTCCTCCGGCGCCGCCGGCACGAACTGCCTGACCCGGCCGGGGAAGGCGTGCGTGGTGCCGAAGTACACCACCGCCACCAGCGGGGCGGCCAGGCCCATGCCGAGGGCGACGGTCAGGCCGGCCCGGCCCGCCGCCGCGAGCCGCTGCCGGCGCGGCAGCCCGGAGAGCCACAGCCGGAGCAGCAGCACCAGACCGGCGGCGAGGGTGGCCATGTACGCGGTGTAGAAGTTGGCGATCCAGGCGAGCGCGACGACCAGCACGCCGAGCACGCGCCGCCGCCCGCTCAGCGTCCATTCGCCGACCAGGCACAGCAGCGGCAGAGCGACCAGGCCGTCCAGCCACATCGGGTTGTACGCGGCGTCCGCCACCGTCCAGCCGCACAGGGCGTACGACGAGCCCAGCAGCCCCGCCGCCCACCAGTGGCCGGGGCGCAGGACGAGCAGCAGCCAGGCCATGGCGGCGCCCGCGGACGCCGTCTTCAGCAGGGTGATCACATACACCGCGAGGTCGATCTCGTCCCGCGGGAACACTGCCACGAGCAGGGCGAACGGGCTGCTGAGGTACGTACCGAGGTCGGGCAGGAAGCTCGCGCCGAACCCGGACTGCCAGTTGACCAGGAGACCGCCGTCGGCCCTTCCGTGCAGCAGGTCCCACAGGTGGGCGTGGAACGGCACGTACTGGTTGCCCAGGTCGTTGAAGTTCCGGGTGTGCGGGCCGAAGGGATAACTGCGGGCGACGGTGTCGGCGGTGCAGAAGGCGGTGACGGTGAGGAGAGCCGCGAGCAGGGCGGCACGGGTTCTCTGCTCCGCCGGGGCCGTCGATTTCACCCTGTCCCGGCGCGTGGAAACGGCCGTGAGCAGAGCCGAGCCATCCATTTTCGGCAGGCCTCCAGCGAATTAAGAACACATGGTGTCGTTTGTCGATTCGCTTCCGTAGATGGGCGATCTATGTGCTCGGTTGCGCCATTCAAGAAAGTGATACGGCAAATTCCGACTCGCGCGGAGGATTTCTCGAAGGTTGGTTAAATCCGATTGAACAAACAGTGACCTTTCACTTTCGTTCCAGTGCTTGAGCCACCGTCTTCGCATACAGCCGCGCGCCCGCGGGGCCGGGATGGATGCCGTCGCTCGCCAGCAGGTCGTCCTTGCCCTGGACGGCGCGGTCCCAGTCCGCCAGCACGACGTTCGGGGGTGCTTCGGCCGCCTGACGGATGGCGGTGTTGATCCTGTCCTTCCAGCCGACGGTGCCGTGCACGGTGACCAGGACGACGGTGCGACGGGCGCCGGCTTCCCCGATGACCTGTTCGAGTTCCGCCCTGCCGCCGACGCCGTTCGTGCCGAGGCCGACGAGCAGGACCGGATTCAGGCGCTTCTCCTGGGCGAGCGATTGCACCTCGGTGGGGGAGGCGGCCAGTTGGCGGCTGACCCTGGCGTCGATGGCGATCCCCGGGAAGCGCTGTTTGAGCGTCGGCGGCGCGGTGCTCCGGAGGGCACGTTCGCCCGCGGCTATGTCGTCGGCGGCGCTGTTGGGCGTTACCTCAGCGCACTGTGCGAGCGGACCACGACGCCGTACAGGTCGGCGATCGTCGCCAGCGCGCTCTCGTGGATCTGCGTGGCGGACAGGCCGCCGGCGACCGACGGCAGCGGCCGGGTGGCGCAGGCGTCCGCGACCACGGTGGGCCGGTTCCCGCGCAGGAACGCGCCCTCGGCGGTGAACGTCACGCACATGTGGGTCATGAACCCGGCGATGACCAGGTTCTCGTTGCCCGCCTGGTCGACCAGCCTGCCGAGCTCGGTGTTCACGAAGGCGTTGGGGGCCTTCTTCACCACGGTCCGCTCGCCGTTCACGGGCCCGACCCGGTCGTGGATGCGGCCGATCGGGCGGCGGATGTCGTACGGGGTGCCCTTCCCACCGTCGTTGACGACGTGGATGACCTTCCCGCCCGCCTCACGGGCCGCGCCGAGCAGCTCCGCCGCGGCGTCCAGGGCCTGCCGCCAGCCGGTCAGTTCCATCACGCCCTGGGTGTAGGTGTTCTGGTAGTCGACCATGATCAGGGTGGCGGAGGCGAGTGAAGCGGGCTGGTCGGGCAGGCCGTTGAGCTTGCGCAGCGTCGTCGTGGCCGACGTGTCGGTGTACGTCTCGTCGGTCTCGTCCGCCGCCTGTGCCGGGGAGCTGCCCAGGCGGGTCGCGCCGAACACCGCGGCGCCGCCGAGTACGGCCGCACCGCCGACGACGGCCGCACGGCCGGTCTTCAGGAACCCGCGCCGGGAGCCGCCGTGCTGCTCCTGCCCCGACATCTCAGGCCAGCTCCTTCACGGAGGCGACCACGACGCCGTACGCGTCGGCGATGGCCGCCAGGGCGCTGCGGTGCAGTTCGTCGGCGGAGACGTCCACGATCGACCGGGTGGCGCAGGCGTCCGCCGGGACTGTGGGCCGGTTGCCACGCAGGGCCGCGGACGCCGTCGTGTACGCGATGCACATGTGGGTCATGAACCCGGCGACGATCACGCTCTCGTTCCCGGCCTCGTCGACGAGCCTGCCGAGGTCGGTCCCGTGGAAGGCGTCCGGCGCCTGCTTGACGACCACGGGCTCGCCGTCGGCCGGTGCCACGTCGGGGTGGATCCGGCCGATCTCGGCGCGGATGTCGTAGGGCGAGCCCTCGCCGCCGTCGTGCTGGACGTGGATGACCTTGGCGCCGGCCTCGCGGGCCCGGCTCAGCAGATCCGACGCCGCCTCCAGGGCGGGCTGCCAGCCGTCGAGTTCCATCGCACCGCGGGTGTAGGTGTTCTGGTAGTCGACGAGGACGAGCGTCGAGGACGCGAGGGCCGCGGGGGTGGTGTCGGCACCGCCGAGTTCGCGCAACGTCTTGCTTGCCACGGGGCTTCTCCAAGGGTCGGGGGACTTGAGGTACGTGAGGTGCTTGAGCGAGTTGCTCAACAGTCTGTTGAACTCGTGTGCGACGCTATGGCGCGAACCGGGGGGTCGGCAATGACGTGCTATTTGCAGAAACCGACACCCGTGTCCGTGAGGGAAACAGGGGGGTACCGGATGGGCGTCGTCAACCGGCTGATCGTGATCGTGCTGTTCGAGGGCGTCGACCTGCTCGACGTCACCGGCCCGCCGGAGGTGTTCTCCCTCGTCCCGCGCGAGACGACGGGGCGGGTCGGCTACGAGGTCGTGCTCGCCGCCGAGACCCTGGAGCCGGTGACCACGGCGGCCGGGGTGCGGATTCTGCCCGACGCCACGTTCCGCGAGGTCGGCGAACGGCCCATCGACACGCTGCTGGTGCCCGGCTCGGTCGAGGTCGAGGGTGGGGGCGCGGGCGAGGGCGAGAGTGGGAGCGGGGCCGACGGTGAGGGCCGTATCCGCCCGATCGTCGAGCCCGGCACCGTGGCCTGGGTGAAGGCGCTGGCCACTCGCACCCGACGCGTGACCTCGGTGTGCGTCGGCGCGCACATCCTCGCCGCCGCCGGCCTCCTCGACGGCAAGCGCGCCACCACGCACTGGTCGACCGCGCGGCAACTCGCCGCCGACCACCCGGCGGTGCGGGTCGACCCGGACCCGATCTTCATCCGCGAGGAGGGCGAGATCTGGACCGGCGCGGGGATCAGCGCCTGCCTGGACCTGTCCCTCGCCCTGGTCGCGGAGGACTTCGGCGAGCAGGTCGCGCTGCGCGTCGCCCGTCAGCTCGTGATGTACCTGAAGCGGCCCGGCGGGCAGTCCCAGTTCAGCGTGCCCCTGGAGACGGTGTCCACGACCCGGCGTATCGAGGACCTGCGGCACCACATCCTGAACAACCTCGGCAGCCGCCTGACCGTCCCGGAGCTGGCCGCGTACGCGCACGTCAGCGACCGTCAGCTCACCCGCATCTTCAAGACCGAACTCGGCACGACGCCGCACGCCTACGTCGAGTCGGCCCGGGTCGAACGGGCCGGCAACCTGCTGGCGACCACCGACGACACGCTGGAACGGATCGCCTCCGTCTGCGGTTTCGGCACCGTCGACACCCTCATCCGAGCCTTCCACCGCCGCCTCGCCACGACACCGAGCGAGTACCGGGCCAGATTCCGCACCAGCCCTGTCCAGCCCGCCCCCGTCCAGCGGGCGCCGTGACCGGTTTCCCCCGAGCCCCTCAGGAGACCCCCACCCGGGCGAACCGCCCCGCCACCGCCAGGTCCTCCTCCACCCGCCCGGCCGTCTCCACCAGCTCCGGCAGCACGTCCCGTACACATTCCTGCACCGACCGCCGTGCCGCGTGCATCGCCACGTTCACCGCGGCGACCACCCGTCCCGTACGGTCCCGCACCGGTACCGCCACCGACCGCAGCCCCGCCTCCAACTCCTCGTCGACCAGCGCGTATCCACGCTCCCGGACCTCCTCCAGCACGGCAGTCAGGGCCGAGGGATCCGTGATCGTACGAGGGGTCAGCGGGCGCAGCTCTCCGTGCGGGCCCAACTGCCGTTCCCCGGCGGGGAGGTCGGCCAGCAGCACCCGGCCCAGCGAGGTGGCGTACGCCGGCAGCCGCGTGCCGATGGTGATGTTGACGCTCATCACACGGCTGGTGGCGGCCCGGGCGGTGTACTGGATCTCGTCGCCCGCCGGCGTCAGCACCGCCAGCGACGCCGACTCGTGGACCCGGTCGGCCAGTTCGGCGAGGTGCGGGGTCGCGATGCGGTCCAGGGAGGTGCGGGACAGGGGCGGGAAGCCCAGCGACAGGACGCGCGGGGTCAGCGCGAAACCCCGGTTCCCCGACGGGCGTACCAGGCCCAGATACTCGTACGTGATGAGCGCCCGGCGTGCCGTGGCGCGCGAGAGTCCCGTCGCCTGGGCGACGTCCGTCAGTGTCAGTTCGGCCCGTCCCTCGCCGAACGCGGTCAGTACGGTGAGCCCGCGCGCCAGCGACTCGACGAACTCCCTGCCCAGTTCCTGCTTGGAGGCGCCCGTCCAGGTCGCGAGGCCCGCCGGGGCCCGGCCGGGGCGCGGCTGCGGGGCCTCGCGCAGCTCGCGTTCCATGTCCGCCACGGCCGTCCGCAGCCGGGGGAGGAGCGTGTCGCGCAGATGCGCGGCCGTGTGGCGGCTGGTGTGGCTGACCACGTTCGCGACGCAGGCGATACGGCCGCCCGCCCGTGGATCCCGTACCGGTACGGACAACGCGACCAGCCCCGGCTCGATCAACTGGTCGTCGAGCGCCCAGCCGTCTGCCCGCGCCCGCGCCGCCCGGCGTACGAAGTCCTCGTCGGACGACGTGTGCTGTCGCGGCGGTACGGCCGGGAAGTCCCGGTCCTCCGGGTCCGCCGCCCGGCGTTCGCGCCAGGTCTGCCACTGGGCGTCCGTCCACTCCGTCGCGAACAGCGGGCCCGGCGCGGTGCGTTCGGCCGGAAGCAGGTCGCCGATGCGGAAGCTGAGGGACATCGCGCGGCGGCGGGTGGCCTGGTGGATGAAGCGGATGCCGTCGCGGTCGCCGACCGCCAGCGACACCGACTCGTCCAGCTCGTCGGCGAGCGCGTCGGCGTGGGCGGCGAGGAGGGAGGGCAGGCCCAGGGCGGCCAGACAGGCGTTGCCGAGTTCCATCACACGGGGTGCCAGCACGACGTCACGGCCGTCGAGGCGGACGTACCCCATGCGCGCCAGCGTGGACGCGATCCGGTCCACCGTGGAGCGGGCCAGCCCGGTGGCCCGCTCCAGCGCGCTCGCGCTCAGCGTCCCGCCGGCCTCCGTGAGCCGCCACAGCACCACGACACCACGGATCAACGGCGTCACCGCCTCCGCCGGTACGGCAGGGGCGTCCAGGGTCGTCTTCGCGGGCATCGGCTCTCCGGTACGGCGTTCGCAGCAGGCCGAGGGCCTGTCCGGCCCTAACCGTAATCCGCGCCACGCGCCCGCACAGCGATCCTCCGCCTGCCCCCAGACCTCACCACCCCTGATCCCGACGCCTGCCCGGCCCTCGCCATCCCTGATCCCGACGTCCGCCCCGCGCCCCTCCCCGCCCCTACTCCCGGGTCACCCGCACCCGATAACTCCCCGTCATGTCCGCCTCCAGCACCGCGACCCGCACCCCCCGCTTCTCGTCCCGGAACTCCTCACCCGGCATGAACGCCGCGTCGGACAGTTCGGCGTGGACGTTCGGGCTGCGGGTGCAGCCGCCGCTGTCCTGCTTGGCGTCGTGGACCTTCATCGGTCCCATCCCGGTGTCCACGTCCGCGTCGACCTTGTAGACCAGCACGCCGGGGCGGCACACGGACTCGTCGTTGCCCTCACGGGTGCGCAGTTCGACGGCGTACCCGGAGCGGCGGTCCAGCGGTACGAACACCAGCTTCGGGCCGCCCTCGCGGGCCAGCGGCGTCAGGGCGTACTCGTGGCTCCCGGGCTCGGACGCGCACCGTACCTGGGCCTCGTCCAGCCAGCCCAGCTTCCACTTGTGCCAGCCGAGCAGGTCGTTGTTGGCCCCCCAGTCCTCGCTCATGATGTCCCAGTGCCCGACCGCGCTCCCGCCCTCGGCGGTGTACAGGTCGGGCAGGCCGAAGACATGGCCGTTCTCGTGGGGGAGGACCCGGTAGCCGGTGCGGTGGTAGGAGCCGGAGCCGTCGTCCTGGCGGGAGTAGACGAAGGAGGCGTTCGCGACGGAGACGCCGTCGGCCACCGGGGCCTCGGTGTTGCCCGCGAACGACACCGACAGCACGGTGTCCAGGGCCGACGGCCCGGCGTTCGGCGTCACCAGCACGTTCAGGAAGTCGTACGACTGGAAGTCCACCTTGGGATCGGCGGCGGCCACGATGTCCTGGACCAGCTGCCGGTACCCGGGGTCGAAGGGCGCGCCGCGCTCTATGCCGTAGGCGTGGAACGACTTCGGCATCCGCAGCCAGCCCGGGATCGGGGTCTTGGGGCGGTAGTCGAGGCGGCCGTAGGAGCTGGTGCGGAACCAGTCCTGGGTCTGCGGGAAGAACTCCGCGAAGCGGTCGAGCGCGCTGCCCTTGCCGGGCGCGTCGGGGAAGTCGACCATCACGGTGAGGGCGTTGACCGCGCCGGTGGAGCGGGAGTAGCCGCGTGTCGTCGGAACGCCCTCCGACATCTGCACCGTGGGCCGGCCGCTGATCATGCAGGGGCCGAGGAGGGAGGAGCGGGCCGGCGCTGTCGGGCCCGCTCCGGTCGCCGTCAGGGTGCCCGCCGTGTGGCGCCCGGTGCCTGCCGAGGTGCTGACCGCCATGGTCAGGACGGTCACGGAGGCGAGGACCAGCACACGGCGGGGGCGTATCCGGCGGGTCGGCTGCATGCATGGGCCCTTCCGTCCATGGCAGCCGCCCGACCGCGTGCTGCGCCCTCCCGATCACCCTGTGTCGAGTGATTCGCGGGCGCGCGCTGGAGGAGACCGAACGTGGGTTCTTGTCACGGCGAACTTGTGATTCAGGTCACATGAAATCTTTTCGGCGACGGGAAATAACCGGGGACCCCTTCCCCGTTTAGCCATGTGTCCGAGCGAAACGGGGACAGCCTCCCCGGATCGCCACCCAGCAGCATCAGGAGTACGCCGTGCAGACCGTGACCCCCGTACCGCGCAAGGCGACCCGGCCGCGCGCCGACGCCCTGCGCAACCGGGAGCGGATCGTCACCGCCGCCCGGGAGATGTTCGTCGAGTTCGGCCCCGATGTGCCGCTCGACGAGATCGCCCGCCGGGCCGGCGTCGGCAACGCCACGGTGTACCGCAACTTCCCCGACCGCGACGCGCTCGTCCGCGAGGTCGTCTGCTCCGTCATGGACCGGACGACGGAGGCGGCCGAGCTCGCGCTCGCGGAGACCGGGGACGCCTTCGGGGCACTGGAGCGCTTCGTGCACACCGCCGCCGACGAGCGGATCAGCGCACTGTGCCCGATGGTCCAGAGCACCTTCGACCAGCACCATCCGGACCTGGAGGCCTCGCGCGAGCGGGCCGAGCAGCTCATCGGGGCGATCATGGACCGCGCCAAGGCGGCCGGCCAGCTCCGCTCCGACGTGGACGTCGGTGACCTCATGATCGGCGTCTCCCAGCTCAGCCGGCCTCCGGCCGGGACCGGGTGTGCCATAGCCGACCGCTATGTCCACCGTCATCTCCAGCTGTTCCTGGACGGACTGCGGGCCCCGGCCCGCTCGGTCCTGCCGGGCACGGCGATCACGATGGGGGACCTGCGCCAGGCCTGACCGATGCGTAGCCCGAACCGATTAGTTCGGGGCACCCCAGCAGTCACCAGCTCACCGGCCGTCGCAGTGGACGAGCCGTCCCCTTTCCTTTCGTTCTTTTCCGTCACGAAGTCCCGAAGTGGGTAGATCCATGTCTGAAACAGCCGCGAAGGCTCCCGGCAGCGGCCTCGGCGCCGCCGTCGATCCCAACCGCTGGAAAGCCCTCGCGTTCATCGCGATAGCCCAGCTGATGGTCGTGCTCGACGCGACCATCGTGAACATCGCCCTGCCCTCCGCCCAGCAGGACCTGGGCATCTCCGACGGCAACCGGCAGTGGGTCGTCACGGCCTACGCCCTCGCCTTCGGCGGTCTCCTCCTCTTCGGCGGCCGTATCGCCGACCTCTGGGGCCGCAAGCGCGCCTTCGTCATCGGTCTCGGCGGCTTCGCCGCGGCCTCCGCGCTGGGTGGCGCGGCCACCAACGAGGCCATGATGTTCGGCGCCCGCGCCCTGCAGGGTGCGTTCGGCGCGCTGCTCGCCCCGGCCGCGCTCTCCCTGCTCGCCGTGATGTTCACGGACGCCAAGGAGCGCGCGAAGGCCTTCGGCATCTACGGCGCCATCGCCGGTGGTGGCGGTGCGGTCGGTCTGATCCTCGGCGGATTCCTCACCGAGTACCTGGACTGGCGCTGGACGTTCTTCGTCAACATCCCGTTCGCCATCGTCGCCGCGGCCGGTGCCTGGTACGTCATCCGTGAGCCCGAGGGCGGCCGCAACCGCTCCGCGCTCGACATCCCCGGCGTGATCCTCTCCACCCTCGGTCTGGTCTCGCTGGTCTACGGCTTCACCCGCGCCGAGTCCGAGGGCTGGGGCGACTCGATGACGATCGGCATGTTCGTCGCCTCCGGCGTGCTGCTGCTGGCCTTCGTCCTCGTCGAGTCCAAGGTCAAGGCCCCGCTGCTGCCGCTGCGCGTGGTCACCGAGCGCAACCGGGGCGGTATCTACCTCTCGCTCGGCCTCGCGATCATCGCGATGTTCGGCCTGTTCCTGTTCCTGACCTACTACCTGCAGATCGTGAAGGGCTACTCGCCGGTGAAGACCGGCTTCGCCTTCCTGCCGATGATCGCGGGCATGATCACGGGCTCCACCCAGATCGGCACCCGGCTGATGACCCGGGTCGCGCCGCGTCTGCTGATGGGCCCCGGCTTCCTGGTCGCCGCGCTCGGCATGCTGCTGCTGACCCAGCTGGAGATCGGCTCCTCGTACGCCGCGCTCCTGCTGCCGGCGATGCTGCTGCTCGGCCTCGGTATGGGTACCGCGTTCATGCCGGCCATGTCCCTGGCCACCCAGGGCGTCAAGCCGCAGGACGCCGGTGTCGCCTCCGCGATGGTCAACACCTCGCAGCAGGTGGGCGGCGCCATCGGTACGGCCCTGCTGAACACGATCGCCGCCTCGGCGACCACGTCCTACATCGCCGACCACATCGCCGGCGCGACCAGCCGGAGCCAGCAGCAGCTGGTCCAGCTGGAGGGCATGGTGCAGGGCTACACCAGCGCCATCTGGTTCGCCGTCGGCATCCTCGTGGCCGCCGCGGCCATCGCCCTCACCTTCGTCAACGCCGGCCGCCCGGGCGGCACGACGGTGGCCTCCTCCGAGGAGGACGCGTCGGAGGAGCTGGCGGTACCGGTCGTCGCGCACTGAGTCCGACGACGACCGTACGGCTGTAACCACTTGGGACCAGGCGTACGTACGGGGATGGGGACGCTCCGTACGTACGGCCTCGAAGGACCTGCCCCGGCTCCGCTGAATGAGCGGTTCAGCGGAGCCAGGGCAGGTCCGCACCCGCTTCGCTCGGCTGCAGGCCCTCGGCGACGATCTGCATGATCTCGCCGAGGGCCTGCTGCTGTTCGGCACTGAGCCGGTCGAACATGGCCTGGCGTACGGCCTCCACATGGCCCGGCGCGGTCTGCCGCAGCACCTGGAGGCCCTGCTCGGTCAGCACCGCGAACTGGCCCCGCTTGTCGTCGGGGCAGTCCTCGCGGCGCACCCAGCCGTTCTTCTCCAGCCGGGCGATGGCGTGCGAGAGCCGGGAGCGGGTGATCTTCGCGAGCATCGCCAGCTCGGTCATCCGCAGCCGGCGGCGCGGTGAGTCGGCGAGCTTGACCAGGAGTCCGTAGTAGACGTGCGGCATGCCCGCGTCGCGCTGGAGCTGGCGGTCCAGATGGTCCCAGAGCAGCGTGGACGCTTCCATGTACGAGCGCCAGACGTGCTGCTCCTCGTCGGTGAGCCAGCGCGGTTCGGCCGCGGAGGCGGCCGCTGACGCGGGTTCGGGTTCGGCCGCGGGCGGCACGGAGGTCGATGCCGTATTCATGTACTCCACTGTACGAGAGCTCTCCTTGAAATTTTAACTACCGGGGCGTACCTTCTTGGGAGAGGGAAGCTTTAGATTTGAAGCAAATAAGGCTTCAGCTCTCCGGAGGGAGTCGCCATCATGTCCGCCGCCACGCAGGAGCGCATGCCTGCCCTCTATCTCAGCCATGGCGCCCCGCCGCTCGCGGACGACCCGATCTGGCCCGGTGAGCTCGCCGCCTGGTCCGCCGACCTGCCGCGCCCCAAGGCGATCCTCATGGTCTCCGCCCACTGGGAGGAGGCCCCGCTCGCCATCGGTGCCACCGAGCCCGTTCCTCTCGTCTACGACTTCTGGGGTTTCCCCGAGCACTACTACCGAGTGACCTATCCGGCTCCCGGTGCTCCCGGGCTCGCCGAGTCCGTACGAAAGCTGCTGCGCGCCCCCGGCATCCCCGTGCAGGACATCCCGGACCGCGGCCTCGACCACGGCGCCTACGTCCCGCTCGTCGAGATGTACCCCGAGGCCGACATTCCCGTCCTGCAGATTTCCATGCCGACCCTCGACCCGCTCCGGCTGATGGAGATCGGCCGCAAGCTGGCACCGCTGCGCGACGAGGGCGTACTGATCGTCGGCTCCGGTTTCTTCACCCACAACCTCGCCGCGCTGCGGCAGGGCGGCATCCCCGCCTGGTCCGTGGAGTTCGACGACTGGGGCCGCCGGGCCCTGGAGGGCCGCGACTGGGACGCCCTGCTGGACTTCCTCCACAAGGCCCCGGCCGGCCGCTACGCCCACCCGCGCACCGAGCATTTCGCCCCGCTGTTCGTGACGATGGGCGCCGCCGAGGCGACCGGGGAGCTGGACGGCCAGAATTCGGTGATCGACGGCTTCTGGATGGGGCTGGCGAAGCGCTCGGTGCAGTTCGGCTGAGGGGCTGCCGGCCTCACAGCTCCTTCTCGTACCAGGCGACGTCCCAGTACCGGCTGAACTTGCGGCCCACTTCGCGATACGTTCCGACGTACCGGAATCCGAAGCGCTCGTGCAGCCGGACGGAGGCCTCGTTGGGCGGGACGATCCCCGCATAGGCCCGATGTAGATCCTCCCCGGCGAGCGCCTCGAACAGCGCCTTGTAGAGAAGGGTCCCGACGCCGCGCCGCCCGGCGTCCGGCGCGAGGTAGACCGTCACCTCGACGGAGGTCGCGTAGGCGGCCTTGGGCCGAAAGACGCTGGATGTGGCGTACCCGAGGATCCGCTGAGAGTTCCCTGGGGAACCCGTCTCCTCGGCAACCATCAGCCGGTGCGGGCCGTCTTCAGGGTGGGAGAGCAGCCAAGGGCGGCGCTCTTCCGGCGTGAAGACCGCGGTATCGAATGTGATGGGCGTCTCACGTACGTAGTAGTTGTAGATGTCGGTGAGGGCTTCGAGGTCACCTTCGGCTCCCGGCCTGACCTGCACCTCTGTACGTTCCGACGGCATCAGGCCTCCTTGTGTGGCCGGACAGGGTACTGCAAGATCAGAAAAATAGGAGGGCGGGTTGGGAATTCTGTCCTGATTCCAGTCGTTGTTTCCATCGAACGCCGGGCACTCGACAAGAGTCCCAGACGTTCACGGACCACCCGCCAGCCCTCAACGCAAGGGAGCACGCATGGCAACCCGTGCCGTCGCCCGTCGTCAGTCCGCCACCGGCGAGGCCGACGCGGCAGGCAGTGTTCGCGCCCATGGCGGCGAGATCGCGGACCGCGACCTGGTCGGCATGTACCTCGACGAAATCGCGCGTACGCCGCTTCTCGACGCCGCCAAGGAGGTCGAGCTGTCGCAGATCATCGAAGCGGGTGTGTTCGCAAGGCAGGTCCTCGACGGTTACGAGGAGTCCAAGGCGGACGCCACCCGTGACGAGCTGGAGGCCCTGGTCGCCGACGGAGAGCGCGCCAAGGACATCTTCATCCGCTCCAACCTCCGCCTGGTCGTCGCGGTCGCCCGCCGCTACCCGCGCAGCGGCCTGCCCCTGCTCGACCTGGTCCAGGAGGGCAACGCCGGTCTGGTGCGCGCGGTGGAGAAGTTCGACTACCGCAAGGGCTTCAAGTTCTCGACGTACGCGACGTGGTGGATCCGTCAGGCCATCACCCGCTCGATAGCCGACCAGTCCCGCACCATCCGCCTCCCCGTCCACCTGGTCGAGGAGCTGGGCCGTATCCGCCGCGTCCAGCGCGAGTTCAACCGCGAGCACGGCCGCGACCCCGAGCCCGCCGAGATCGCCGCCGAGCTCGGCTCGAACCCGGACCGTGTGACGGACGTCCTGGACTGGGCCCGCGACCCGGTCTCCCTCAACATGTCGGTGGACGACGAGGGCGAGACCCAGTTCGGCGACCTCCTGGAGGACACGTCCGCGGTCTCCCCGGAGCAATCGGTCCTCACCCTCCTCCGCAGCGAGGAACTGGACGACCTGATCGGCCGCCTCGACCAGCGCACGGCGTCCATCATCAAGATGCGGTACGGCATCGTGGACGGCCGCGAACGCACGCTCACCGAGGTCGGCAAGGAGCACGGCCTGACCCGTGAACGCATCCGCCAGATCGAGAAGCACGCCCTGCTGGAACTGAAGAAGCTGGCCCGCAGCACCGGCTTCGACGCCGCGGCATAGGGCAGGCCCCCACCCTCCCGGCCACCGGCCGCGCGGTGCCGCCCGCGTACGCCGGTGGCGGAAGACCGCGCAAACATGGCGATGTAACGCCGCTTCAACTGACCGGGGCCCGGGAACAAGACCTCAGAGCAGGGGAGTTCGGGCCCTGAGGGCATGGGGGACACGGGGGTTGCACGGGGGCCACGAACCTCCGTCCCCGCCCCTCCGGCCCTGACCCGGCCCGGCGGATCAACTCCCGGCGAACCCGCACACCGACGACCACCAGACCAAGTCCCGACGCACTCCCCCCGGCGCCGGGACTTACCCCGAGCCGGGCTTCGGCGCCTATCCCCCCTGGGCGCCGGGGCCCGGCTCCTTTATGGCCACACGCAAGGGCCTGCAGAAGAGTTGGGGGAGTCCCCGCGAAAGGCCCTGCAGAAGACATGGCAGCAGACCCACGAAAAACCCTGTAGAAGGCTTGGCGGAAGGCCACACGAAAGCCCCGCCGAAACAGGCGGGTGGGCCACCCCGTACCTGAACCACGGGGTGGCCCACCCGAATGGCAGATTGTGCCACATGGGCATACCCTGCCGAGCGTGAGCAGGCCCTCCCAATCCCCGTCCCCCTCACTGACGGAGCGACGCAAGGCGGCGACCCGCATGGAGATCGCCCGTGCCGCGGCCGGCCTCTTCGTGAGGCAGGGGCTGCGGGCCACCCGGGCCGAGGACATCGCCCAGGCCGCCGGAATCGCGCCACGCACGTTCTACCGCTACTTCGCCACCAAGGAGGAGGCGGTGGCCCCGCTCTACTCGGTCGGCGCCGACCGCTGGACCCGGGCCGTCCACGAGGCCCCCGCCGGCCTGAGCGTCCCCGAGGCCCTCGAACACGCGGCCCGGCACACCCTGACACCGGGCGCAGGCGTCTCGGCGGCGTCCTGGGAATGGGCACGCACCCTGGTCCGCCTGGCCACGTCGAGCCCCGCGCTGCGCAAGGTGTGGGCCGAGGTGTGCCACGAGACCGAGAGACAGCTGGCAGAGGTGCTGCGGGCAAGGGCCACCGCCAGCACCCACGGCGGCGCCGACAACGCTGCAGCCTCCGACAGCGCTGCAGCCCCCGCCAATGCTGCAGCTCCCGCCAATGCTGCAGCTCCCGCCAATGTTGCAGCCCCCGCCAATGCTGCAGCCCCCGCCAACGTTGCCGCCACCGACGATGTCGCCGACCCCGACAACGTTGCCGCCCCCGCCTCGACACCGTCCCCGGGCCTCCACTTCGCCGCCGCGGTGGCCGCCGCCTCCATACGCGTGGCCGTGGAAACGTGGGCCGCCGGAAACGCCCCCGCACAGAGCCCGGAGGGCCCGGCAGCACTGGCGATGCGCAATCTGAGGGCGCTCAGGGACTTCCCATGGGAGGACGCCAAGGCGTGACGGCAAGCATGGAGGCGTGTCCGATGGCACCCGCGGGCTTGCAGTCGCGTACGGCGGAGCGTCCGATGGCGCCCACGGGCCTGCAGTCGCGTACGGCGGGAAGGGGACGTGCCGGGGGGTGTCCGCCCGCAG
>NZ_JAQMYP010000068.1 GCF_028369295.1 Streptomyces sp. HD | reverse complement strand
CCCCGCCCCCCCCCCCCCCGCCCCCCCCCCCCCCCCCCCCCCCCCCCCCCCCACCGCCAGGCCGATCTGCTGCTGCTCGATCTCGGGCTGCCCGACCTCGACGGCCTGGAGGTGCTGCGCAAGCTGCGGGCGGTGAGCGGAATGCCGGTGGTGGTGCTCACCGCGCGGGGCGACGAACGGTCGGTGGTGCGGGGCTTGCGCCTCGGCGCCGACGACTATCTGGTCAAGCCGGTCCGGCTGGCCGAGTTGCTGGCCCGTATCGAGGCCGTGACCCGCCGCTCCACGACACCGGCCGCTCCGGCGCCGCGGACGGTCCGCGCCGGTGACGTGGAGGTCGATCTCGACGCGCGCCGGGTGACGGTCGGCGGGGCCGAAGTGCGGCTGACCACCAAGGAGTTCGCGGTCCTGGCCGCGCTGGCGGCCCGGGCGGGCACGGCCGTCAGCCGCCAGCAGCTGATGGACGAGGTGTGGGGCGACGCCTATCTGGCGGTGTCCCGCTCCCTCGACGTCCATCTCACGCAGCTGCGGGCCAAGCTCGGCCGCCCCGACGTCCTGATCACGATCCGTGGCTTCGGCTACCGGTTCGGCGACTGAGCCGGGCCCATGCGTACCCGGGTCCTGACCGTCGTCCTGGCCTTCGCGGTGCTCGCGGTGGCGGGCTTCGCCGTACCCCTGCTGGGTGTCACCGCCACACAGCGCACCGAGCAGCTCGTGGCCGCCCGCACCGCGGATCTCGACCGTTTCGCGGCGCTGGCCGACCAGGCCGCCGAGAGCGGCGACACCGGCGCGCTCACCGCCGAGGTCACCCGGTACACCGAGCTGTACGACGAGGCGGTCGTGGTCGTCGACGCACGCCGCGCCCCGGTGGTGCAGACCGGCGGCATCCGCGCCGCCGACCCGGCCGTCACCCGCCTTGTGGACGCGGCGCTGCGCAATCAGCCCGTGTCGCCCGGCGGCACCCTGCGCCCCTGGTCCCGCGGCACCAAACTGCTGGCCCGCCCGGTGGGCACCGGCACCCGGGTGTCCGGTGCGGTCGTGCTGCGGGCGGCGGTGCGGGACGCCGCCGACGACATCGCGCTGCGCTGGGCGCTGGTCCTGGCCGGTGCCGGGCTGATCGCGGTGGCGTGCGTGCTGCTCGCCCGTGCCGCCACGCGGTGGGTCGTACGTCCCCTGCATCACCTGGACCGGGCGGTCGGTGCGCTGGCCGCCGGACTGCCGGCCGAGCACGCCCGGGCCGGTGGTCCGCCCGAGCTGCGCCAGCTGGCCACGGGTTTCAACCGCATGGCCGACGCGGTGACCACCGCGCTGGAGCAGCAGCGCCGGCTGGTCGCGGACACCTCGCACCAGCTGCGCAACCCGCTCGCCGCGCTGCGGCTGCGCATCGATTCGCTCCAGCTGCGGCTGCCCGACTCCGCCACCCGTACGTACACGGGCGTGACCGCCGAGCTGGAACGCATGGAGCACCTCCTGGACGACCTGCTGGCCCTCGCCAACGCCGAGCACCGCGCGGGCGAACTGGCCGTGACCAACGCGCCGGAGGCGTGGTGCGACGCGACGACGGTCGCCGCCGCGCAGGCACAGTTGTGGCAGCCGGTGGCCGAACAGGCCGGAGTCCGGCTCGACGTCACCGCCGCCCCGGCCGTGCTGACGACCTGCACGGAAGGCGACCTGGCCCAGGTGGCCGACATCCTGCTCGACAACGCGATCAAGTACGCCGGGCACGGCGCCCGGGTCGAGACCCGCTGCTTCGCCGACGGCGCGGACGCGGTGTTCGAGGTACGGGACGACGGCCCGGGACTCGCCACCGGCGAACTCGGCCAGGCGGGCATCCGCTTCTGGCGCTCGGAACGCCATCGCGACGTACGCGGCAGCGGACTCGGCCTGGCGATCGCCGAGCAGTTGGTGGCCGGCCACGGCGGACGCGTCGAGTTCGCCACGGCCGACCCGCACGGCCTGCGCGTCCGGGTCGTACTCCCCCGCGCCGATCACGGAGCACCCGGTCCGAAGGGGCGTTCGGCATGACCGGTCCCACCCGCCGCACCGCCTTGCGCGCCGCACTCGGTACGGCGTGCACCGGGCTGGTGGCAGCCGCCGCGGCGGCCGACGCCCGGCACGCGGACCGTGGCCCGCAGGGCAGGCTGCGGATCGCGACCGGCGAGTCCGGCAACTTCTACGCGGCATTCGGTCAGCTGCTCGCCGACCAGGTGAGGGCCGTCTATCCCCGGCTGTCCTGCGAGGTGATCAACAGCGAGGCCAGTGTGGCCAACATCCGGCTCCTCCAGTCGGGCCGGGCCGAGGTCGCGCTGGCGTTGGCCGACATCGCGTGGGCCGCCCACGGGGGCTCGGCACCGTTCGGCCGCCGGGTCCCGCTGTGTGCGATCGGCCGGGTCTACGAGAACTACCTTCAGCTGGCCGTGCGTGCCGAGGCGCCGATCCGCACGGTCGCCGAACTGGCGGGGCGCACCGTCTCGCTGGGCGCCCCGGCATCCGGCGGTGCCGTACTCGGCGACCGACTCCTGCGCGCGGCGGGCCTCACCCCGGGCGCCGATGTCCGCGTACGCCACCTGCTGCTGCCGCAGGCCGCGCGGGCGATGCGGGACGGTGCGATCGACGCCCTGCTCGTGTCGGGCGGCCTACCGCTGCCGACGCTCTCCGGCCTCGACGCCCGAAGCGGCATCCGCCTGCTGCCCCTGGCCGACCTGCTCCCCCGCCTGCGTTCCGGTACGAGCAGCCCCGGGCCGGGTCTCGAAGCGGTGACGGTCCCGGCCGGGGCGTACCGCGGCACTCCCGAGGTGACCACCATCGGTGTGGCCAACCTCCTCCTGTGCCGCCCCGACCTGCCCGCATCCGTCGCCGCCGCCCTCACCGACGTCCTGGTACGCCGGGCCACCCACCTCGTCCCCGCCACGGCCCTCGGCACCCAGTTCCTCGACGTCCGCAGCCTGATCTCCACGGGCGCCGTGCCGCTGCATCCCGGGGCGGTCCTCGCGTACCGCGAGCTGCACGGTTAGCCGTCGGCAGGCTCTGCCACGAAGGGACGCTTCCTACGAGCGGGGCTCGTGTGCGGCGGCGAACGCGTCGGCGGCCGCGAGGTCGAAGGCTCCGTGATCGCTGCCGAGGCCCTGGGCCACCAGGGCCTCTGCCGCGCAGCCGAGGACGGCCGAGTCGTACGGGGTGCGGCCCAGGCCGATGCCGCGCACGAACCCGGCCGAGAACGCGTCGCCGCAGCCGGTGGTGTCGACCACGTCGACAGCGAAGGCGGGCACCTTCTCGGTGCCGTCGGGGGTCACCAGGAGCGCGCCGTCGCCGCCCCGGGTGACCGCGACCAGTCCGGCTCCGGCGGCGAGGAGCTTGTGCGCGCCCGCGACCAGGTCCGCCTCGCCGGTGAAGCCGAGGACCTGATCCTCGTTCGGCAGCATGTGGTCGACGTACGGCAGCGCTGCCTCGATCTGCTCGAAACTGCCCAGCGCGCCGGGGGCGAGCAGGTCCACCGAGGTGACCACGCCGTGCTCCTTTGCGTACGCGAGGATGCGCGCGGCGGTGTCGACGCCGATCAGCTCGGGGCCGCCGAGGTGGAGGTGGTCGGCTTCGGCGAGCGCGTCCCAGGGCACGTCGTCGGGGCCGTAGGTGATGTTGGCGCCGAGGAGGTGGAGTGAGGGGCGGTCGCCGTCCGGGCGGATGGGCAGAACGCTGGCGGAGGTGGGGGTGTCCGTGCGGCGGACCAGGAAGCGGGTGTCGATGCCGGCCGTGTCGAGGAGCTGGACCAGCATGTCGCCGGTGGGGTCGGAGCCGATCGCCCCGGCGCTGCGGACGAGCGCGCCGAGCTTGGCGAGGGTGAGCGCGGTCCCGCCGGCCGTACCGGCGGCGGTCATCCTGATGTCCTCCACCAGCGTCGCGCCCTGGCCCTCGGGTATCGCCTCCACCGGCCGCACCAGCACGTCCAGGATGTGCACGCCCATCGTGACGACCTTCATCGATTTCCCTCCTGCACGGGTGGTACGGGGTGGGTGGTGCCGTAGTTCCGGGCGATCGCGGCCTCGATCACCGCGAGTTGCTGCCGCTCGTCGAGGACGCGGGGCGTGCCGAGGGCGGCCGCGTGCTGGTAGACGCCGCACGCCCACTCCAGCAGCAGCGCGTGCTCGACGGCCTTGTCCAGTGTCGGGGCGTGGGTGAGGGCGCCGTGGCTGGCCATCAGCGCGGCGCTGCGGCCCTCAAGCGCCGTGAGGACCGACTCGGCGAGCTCCGGTGTGCCGAACGTGGCGTACGGTGCCACCCGCACCGAGCCGCCCAGTGTGAGCAACTGGTAGTGGATGCAGGGCAGTTCGTCGAGCACGCAGGACAGTGCGGTGGCCAGCGGGGCGTGGGTGTGGACGACCGCGCCCGCGCCGTAGCGGCGGTAGACGCCGAGGTGCAGGTCGAGTTCGGAGGTGGGCTCCAGTGTCCCGGCCACGATGTTTCCGTCGAGGTCGACCACGGTCACCTCGTCGGCCGTGAGTTCGGCGAGTACGGCGCCGGTCGCCGTGATCGCGACCCGGTCGTCCGCCCGTGCGCTGACGTTGCCGGCGGTGCCGATGAGCAGCCGCTCCGCCCCCAGCCGGCGGCACGCCTCGGCCACGGCGGCGCGTTCCTGACCCAGCACCGAGCTTGAGCCTGTCATGTGCGCGACGGTAACGTAAACCTGAAACAAAGTCACGTTCAGCTTTGGAGGCCGAGCATGGGTGATCCGGCCGCGGCAGACGGCGGAAGCTGGCCCGTTCCGCTGCGCCGTACTCCTCAGCAGGCGCGCAGCAGAGCGCGGTTGGCCCGGGTGCTTGAAGCCGCCGAGCGTGTCCTGGTCGGCGAGGGGGTGCAGGCGCTGACCACGACCCGGGTCGCGGCGGAGGCCGGCGTCTCGGTCGGTTCGCTGTACCAGTACCTGCCCGACCGCGACGCCATCATCGACGCCCTCGCGGCCGGCTATCTCGCCCGTCTCGAAGCCGCGATGGACGATCTCGTCGCCGCGGCCGAGGCGGAGCGGTGGGACGACCCGGTCGGCGTCCTCATCGACGCGTACGCCGCGATCTACCGCACCGGACACGGGTTCCGGGCGCTGTGGTTCGGCAGCAGCCTGACCGAGCAGACCCGCGCGGCGGACCGCGAGCACAAGCGCCGTATGGCGGATGGAGTCCGGCGTATTCTGCTGGTCCTGGGCCTCGCCCACGACGACGAGGCACTCGCCCGTGCCTGCCACGCCGCGGTCCTCGCGGCCGACGCCCTCGCCCAGGAGGCGTTCCGCCGCGACCCCGAGGGCGATCCGGGACTCCTCGACGAAGCCGGGCTGATGCTGCGCGGTTATCTCACCGGTGTCGCCGCGCGCTACCGATGACTCGGGGCCCGCAGCGGGGCGGATCCGGGCTCTGCCATCCTGGGGGTCGTGCCGAATACCACGCCGGTCACCCCGGACGCGCCCGCCCTGATACGTGCCCCGCTCCTCACCCAGCAGTGGCTCGACCTCGCCTTCGTCCACTGGGCCGTCGAACCGGACGCGGTGGCGGGGCTGTTGCCGAGGGGGACCGTTCCGGACACGCACGACGGGGTCACGTACATCGGGCTCGTCGCCTTCCGGATGCATCGGGTCGGCTGGCTGCGGCTGCCCGGGATGCCGTATCTCGGGACCTTTCCCGAGACCAATGTGCGCCTGTACTCCGTGGACGCGCAGGGGCGGCGCGGCGTGGTGTTCCGGTCGATGGACGCGTCGCGGCTGATCCCGGTCGTGATGGGGCGCGTCGGCTTCCGGCTGCCGTACCTGTGGTCGCGGATGACCGTGCACGCGGACGGCGACACCGTCACCTACACGAGTTCCCGGCGCTGGCCCGGCCCGCGCGGCGCGTCCAGCCGGATCAGCGTGCGCACCGGCGAACGCATCGACGAGCCGACCGAATTGGAGCACTTCCTCACTGCACGCTGGGGCATGCACAACGCCTTCTTCGGCGGGCCCGAGCCGCTGGCGTACCTGCCCAACGACCACCCGCGTTGGCCCCTGTACCGCGCCGAGCTGATCGCCTGCGAGGAGAACCTGGTCGCCGCGGCCGGGCTGCCCGCTCCGGACGCCGCCCCGGTGAGCGTCCTGTACTCCCCCGGCGTGCCGGTCCGTCTGGGCCGGCCCGCGCGCCCGGCGGGCATTCCCACTCCGTGATCCGCCCGGCCGTCGAAGTCCGGGGCCCGGCGCCGACGTAGCGGATGAGGCTGGCGCTGCCAGTTGGCGGCCGAGCCGGGCCGGACGGCATCCGGATCGCGACCCTGAGGTCCGACGGGGTGCCGGAATCCCGGCCGGGCGGCGGCGACCCTCGCGGACGTCGGGGGCGTGGCTGCCGACGTCGTGCCGTGGCGGAGAACGCGCAAGGGCCCGGACCGGGTCGACCGGTCCGGGCCCTTGCGGAGCGTCAGCGCCTCACGCGCCGTTTCCTCGCGTCGTCACCTCTACCGGGCGCTGCGCCTGGCGCGGACCAGCACCAGGAGACCGCCCATGAGGAGGACGGCACCGGCCGCGGCCGGCCACAGCGTGGTGCCCGTCTCGGCGAGGTTGCCCCCGACCGCCTGCGGCTTCGTCCCCAGGCTGTCCTCGGTGTCGTCGCCGGGGGGCTGCGTCTGCGCTGCGGCGCCTCCCGCGTTCTCGTCGTCGCCCGAGCCACCCTGCGCCTGGTCGTCGCCCGCGGCGGCCGACGGAGTGCCGTACGACTTGGGCGCGACCGTGCTGGACACGGTCGGCTTGTCGTCGTTCGCCGGGTCGTCGGCACCGGGGTCGTCACCCGCGTCGCCGTTCGAGGGGGCCTCGGTGGCGGGGTCCTCGTTCGCCGGGGCCTCCGTCTCGGGGGCCTCGGTCTCGGGGGCCTCGGTCTCGGGGGCCTCGGTGGCCGGTTCGTCGGTCACCGGCGGCTTCGTCTGCTCGTCGCCTCCATTGCCGGGCTGCTCCGGCTTGTCGTCACCGGCCGGCGGAGTGGTGGGGGCCTCGGTCGGCTGCTCGGTCGGCTCCTCCTGGCCCGGGTCGCCGCCCTCGTCCGCGCCGGCGCCGCACTTGCGGCCCGCGTTGATGCAGTCGACCATCTCGCCCATCAGGTCCTCGCTGAAGACGTTGATGAAGTCGCCGTGGTCGGTGACCGGCTTGTGCAGCTGCTCGGGGAAGGAGTCCACCGCGAACAGCGGGGTCGTCTTGCCGCCGTCCTGCAGGCTGGGCGTGTCGACGTCGTAGACGATCCGCTGCACCAGCTGCGGGATGGCCTTGAAGCCGTTCGCGCAGCTGCCGTCGGCCGCGGCGAACGCCACGTGGGTGCGGTGGTTGGCACTGTCGATGTTCTGGCCGTCCCAGCAGCTCTGGAACTTGAAGGTCCGCACCACGTCGCTGCCCTGCGGGCACAGCGGGTACTTGTCCTTCAGCTGCCGGTCCTCAAGGCCGGTGCAGCTCCAGGAGGCGTTGGCGTTGGCGGTGCCGTTGACGAACGCCTTGGCGTCACCGGTGATGATGCGCAGCAGACGCGGCATCGCGGTGACCTTGCTGCGCGGGTTGCCCACGAAGTTCAGCGTCACTTCCTTGGGAGTGACGATCTCGCCGGCGTTGCCCTCGATGCCGCCGCCGGGCGAGTTGGCGTCCTGTTCCTGCGCTCCGTTCTGCAGACGGATCACGGGCCAGTAGTACGTGGACTTGTCGCCCTGGTCGACACAGCTCGTCTCGGCGTTCGCCAGGTCCTCGTCGCTCGCGAAGGCGGTGTTGGACTGGTTGCCGATGTAGTCGTGGAAGTGGTGGGCGCCGTTGGAGACGCCGGGGGCCACGATCACGTTGTCGGAGTTGAACAGGCCGTTCTCGTTCACTCCGCAGCTGGTGGCGAAGGTGCCGCGGGAGGCATCCGACTGCAGGGCCGGGCTCGGCACGTTCGGCTGTACGGCCTTGATGTCCACGTAGTCCGCGGCGACGGGGCCGTTTCCGGCCTGGCCACCGTTGCCCGCCTGACCGCCGTTGCCGGGCTGCTGTCCGCCGTCGCCCGGCTGCTGGGCGCCCTGCTCGGCACCCGCCTGGTCGCCGCCGTCGGCCTGGCCGCCGTTGCCCTGGCCGCCGTCGGGGGCGCGCAGCGTGCAGGAGGCGAGGGACTCCAGGCCCTGCGGCCGGTCCCCCTCTCGGTCGACGGCGATGGCGATGCGTTCGATCGTCGCGCCGCGCTTCTCCTTCAGCGGATTCATGATCGCGTTGTCGGCGAAGCCCGCGTCCTGCTGGATGGCCTGTGCCGACTCCTGCAGTCGCTGGTAGGCGTCGGCGATCTGCTGGTCCAGGAGGGCGAGTTCCTTGGCGACGTCCTCCTTCGCCCCCTCCGGTACGGCCGTGAGCTTTGTGCCCACGTCCGGGCAGTCGATGGTGCCGGCCGGGGAGGACAGGGTCCGGGCCTGGTCCGTCCCCCCGTCCTCGGTGGCGGAGGCGTAGACGTTGGCCGCGACCAGGCCGCCGCCCCCCAACATCAGCGCGACCGCTGCAAAGGTCGCTCGCCGTGCGCCCGTGGGGCGTCTTCGCGTGCTGCGTCCCAAGGAAGTACTCCTACGCCTCGTGGTCGGTCAGGGCATGAAAATCCCCCGGTCCTATACGGAGGCGGGCCGCATCGTGTTCAAACGCCTCACGAATTCACAGAAATTTCTTATCGCAACGGTCAGTTCATGAGGCCGGCGGCGAGTGTCGCGCCCAGTTCCCAGCACGCCTCGATGTCGTTCCTGCCGGGTTCGCCCGTCACGGTGACCGGCTGCGCGGAGGGTCGCCAGGCGAGGCCGGTGGTGATGGAGTCGATCGCCCGCACGGCCCCGGTGACATCGCTGCCGCCGTGCACGTAGTAGCCGAAGGGCCGCCCCCGTGTGGCGTCCAGGCACGGGTAGTAGACCTGGTCGAAGAAGTGCTTGAGGGCCCCCGAGATGTAGCCCAGGTTCGCCGGGGTGCCCAGGAGGTAGCCGTCGGCCTCCAGTACGTCGGTCGCGGTGGCCGACAGCGCCGGGCGCCGTACGACCTCGACGTTCTCGATGTCCGGGTCCGTGGCCCCGGAGACGACGGCTTCGAGCATGGCCTGGCAGTTGGGCGAGGGGGTGTGATGGACGATCAGCAAGGTAGGCACACCCGAACCCTGCCGTCGCGCTGCCGATCGGCGCAACCGGGGCGCTTTGGCGGCTGACGGGCGCTCAGGAGGAGGTGACCCTGGAGACCGCGGACGAGAGTTGCTCCTGCACCGATTCGGGCAGCGGGTCGCCCTTGATGGCGGTGACCACCTCGCCGGCCAGCGAGTGCAGTTTGGTGTTGGTGTTCTGGGAGGCCGCGACGAGGACCTTCCACGCTTCCTCGGTACTCAGGCCGAAGGACGCCATCAGGATGCCCCGGGCCAGATCGATGGTCGGCCGGGTCTGCATGGCCCGGCGCAGCTGGGCGAGTTCGATCCGCAGATCGCCGTCGGTGACTTCGGAACCGGTGGCTTCGGAGCCGGTGCCTTCGGAGTCGGTGCCTTCGGATTCATTGGCGAACAGTGTCCGCGCGCCGGTCAGGTTGAGAAGACGCTCGACCGCGGTGCTGGTGGAGTGCAGGGAGACGCTCTTGGCCTGCGCCAGGGCCAGGTCGCGCACGGTGAGCAGGATGTTGAGGGCGGAGCAGTCGCAGAAGGAGACGGCCTCAAGATCCAGACGGATGCCGTGGACCGAACGGTTCAGGGCCTCCCGCAGGACCTCTCGGAACTGCTCGCTGGTGTCGAGGTCGAGTTCTCCGCGGACCGTGACCACGACCCGGTCGCCGTCGGGGCGCAGGCGTGTCACGAGCAGGCTCGCCACCGGTGTGCGGGACGCGAGTTCAGGCATGACCGCCTCCCCCTCGGGTGTTCGTCTCCTATCCGTCCGTACCAGACTGAACCCGAACCACCGAACACGTCAACAGATACATGAAATGCAGTACGTGTTTTTGTATACGTGAATGCCTAGTCGTAGTGTTGAACCATGGACGCAGCCCCTGAGCCGCACACCGGATGGACCTTCCTGACGAACCATGCCCGTGTGCTGGCGGTCATCGCCGACAACTCGAACGTCCGCATCCGGCATATCGCGGCGCACTGCCGCCTCACCGAACGGGCCGTCCAGAAGATCATTTCCGATCTGGAGCAGGACGGCTATCTGTCCCACATGCGCAAGGGACGCACCAACACCTACCGGATCGAGCCCGGCAAGCTGCTGCGGCACCCCGCCGAAGCGGGGCTGCCGGTGGCCGCGCTGCTCTCGCTGCTCCTCCAGGACGAGGTCGATCGCGGCACGGCGTCCGAGCAGCTGAGAGCGGCGCGCCCGCGCAGGCCGCTGGACGGCGGGTGATCCGTCGCCCCGGCCAGGGCGCGCAAGCCCCCGTGGCAGCGGCTCAGCACAGCACGCGCAGCGCTCCCGGCAGGACCCTGACCGTGACGGGGAGGGTGGCCTCGACCTCGCCGTCGGCGCCGTAGGGCACCTCTCGGTCGGCCGCGATGCGGATCTCCTTGCCGCGCAGGATCGTCACCTGGGGGCGGTGGACATGGGCGCCGGTCTTGAGCTCGTTCATCAGGGTGAAGAACAGCAGCCGCGGCGCCTCGCGGATCATCACCACTTCGAGCAGGCCGTCGTCCACGCGGGCGTCGGGGGCGATGAGACGGCCGGAGCCGTAGTAGCCGGAGTTGGCGGCGACGACCGTGTAGCCGGTGTGCAGGTGTTCCTGGCCGTCGACGGTGACCCGGTAGCGGGCGGGGCGCCAGCCGGTGACGGCACGCAGGCCGCCCGCGTAGTAGGACGCGGCGCCGCGCAGCAGGGTGGCGTTGTTGGCGTGCCGGTTGGCGAGTGCGTCCACACCCGCGTACACGCTGCCGAGGACCACCGCCCGGTCGTGGACGGCCGACTCCACCTCGATGGTGTCGACCCTGCGGGGTTCGTTGTGGAGCAGCACCCGGGCGAGCGCCGACGGCTCGGTCGGCAGGCCGAGCGCCCGGGCGAAGTCGTTGCCGCGCCCGGCCGGGACGAGGCCGAGCAGGGCGTCGGTGCCGCTGAGGGCTCCGCCGATGCCGCCGGCCATTCCGTCGCCGCCGACGGCGAGCACCACCCGGCCCCGCTCTGCGGCGTCCCGCGCCAGTTCCTGGGCATGGGCGAGGCTGCGGCTGTACTGGGTCTCCAGGTCGGCCCCGGCCTCCCGCAGCGGCCGGGCCACGTCCAGCAGCGCGGCGGCTGAGGCGGATCCGCCCGCCGTGGGGTTGACGATGGCGGTGAACTGTCTCATCGGGGTGCCTTTCGGGCCGACGGGAGGGAGCTGCCGGAGGCGGGCGGGTGGTGGGTGTGGGGGGTGGGTGTGGGGGGTGGCGTATTCGGGGCAGGTGTGGGGGGTGGCGGTCCTGGTGCCCGGGTCAGTCGAGCGGCAGGAGGACGCCGGGGTTGAGCAGGCCCGCCGGGTCCAGCCGGCGCTTGACCGCCCGCAGCGCCTCGATGCCGAGGGGGCCCGCCTCACGGACGTACCAGTCCCGGTGGTCGGTGCCCACGCCGTGGTGGTGGGTGATCGTGCCGCCCGCGGCCAGGATCGCCTCGTTGGCGGCGTGCTTGGCCCTCTCCCAGTGTGCGACCGCGTCGTCGCCCTGCGCGGAGACGACGGTGAAGTACAGCGAGGCACCGTTCTCGTAGACGTGGGAGATGTGACACATGACCAGGGGCGGGGTGCCGGACTCGGTGAGCGTGGTGGTGAGGGCGTCGCGGACGGACGCGTACAGCTCGGGGACGCGTGACCAGAAGGTCGCCGTCTCCAGGGTCTCGGCGAACGCCCCGGCGTCCAGCAGGGAGTCCCGCAGGTAGGGCGCCGAGTAGCGGCCGTGGGCCCAGCGCTGTCCGGGTTCCTCGCCCAGCGGGGTGCCGCCGCACTCCCGCAGGACGTCCCGGGCACGCTCCCTGCGGTACGTGGTGTCCTCGTCGGTGCCTTCGTAGCCGGCGATCGCCATGCAGCCGGCGGGCTGCTGTCCGGCGACGGCGGCGCCGATCGCGTCGGGCTGGGCGAGGCCGATCAGGGTCTCGGTCTCGTCGGACAGCCGCAGCACCGTCGGTCGCGGGCCGTCCTGGGCGAGGCGGCGCAGCGCGGCGGCGCCCTCCTCGAAGGAGGCGAAGCGCCAGCCCTCGTACACACGGGTCTCGGGGACGGGCCGGATCCGCACGGTGACGGACGTGATGACGCCGAACGCGCCCTCCGAGCCGAGCAGGAGCTGGCGCAGGTCGGGGCCGGCCGCCGAGCGCGGTGCGCGGCCCGTGTCGAGGGTGCCGTCGGGGGTGGCGAGGGTCAGGCCCAGCACCATCTCGTCGAAGCGGCCGTAGCCGGCCGACGCCTGGCCGCTGGAGCGGGTGGCGGCGAAACCGCCGATGGTGGCCCACTCGTAGGACTGGGGGAAGTGGCCGAGCGTGAAGCCCTGTTCGGCCAGCAGCGCCTCGGCCTGCGGGGCGCGCAGTCCCGGTTGCAGGGTGGCGGTGCGGGAGACCGGGTCGAGGGCGAGGAGCTGGTCCATGCGGCGCAGGTCCAGGGCCACGAAGGGGCCGCGCCGGGTGGGGGCGAGGCCGCCGACGACGGAGGTGCCGCCGCCGAACGGGACGACGGGCAGGCCGTGTTCGGCGCAGGCACGCAGGACGGCGAGCACGTCGTCGTGGGTGGCGGGGAGCGCGACGGCCGCGGGGATGTCGTCGACCTCGCCGACGCGGATGCGCAGCAGGTCGGGAGTGGACTTGCCGCGGGTGTGCCGGATGCGGGTCTCCGCGTCGTGGCGGACGTGCTCCTCGCCGCCGACCGCGTCGGCCAGTGCCCGGCGTGCGGCGGGTTCGAGTCCCGGCTCGGGTACGGCGATGTCCTCCAGGGCGATCGGCCCGGCGGTGCGCGGCTTGACGCCGAGCCAGTCGCGCAGCAGCCCGGTCGCCGTCTCGGGCAGCGGCGCCGCCTTGGCCGGGTCGCCCCAGCCGCTCCACAACATGTCCATGGCGGTCGTCCTCACCGGTCGATTCGAGCGATGCCGTGTCCCGCACGGCCTCGCAGGCGTTACACTGTGACACATGACGCCTATTCGTCACAACCACTCGGACGGCGACGCGGTGCTCGACGCGGTGCGCGACTGTGTCCTGGCCGTCGGAGTCCGCCGTACGACGCTGACCGACGTGGCCCGCCGCGCGGGTGTCTCCCGGATGACGCTGTACCGGCGGTGGCCCGATGTGCGCTCGCTGGTGGGGGACCTGATGACCCGGGAGTGGGTCGCGGTGGCCACCGGGGCCATGCCCGAGCGCCGGCCCGGGACGGACACGCGCGGTCTGATCGTCGAGGGGCTCGTGGCCGGGGCGAAGGACTTCCGCGCCCACCCGCTCTTCCAGAAGATCGTGGACGTCGATCCGGAACTGCTCCTGCCGTACGTCCTCGACCGCCGCGGCGCGAGCCAGGAGGCCCTGCTCGCCCTGGTCGCGGACGCGCTGCGGGAGGGGCACGCCGACGGGTCCGTCCGTGACGGCCATGTCGAACGGCAGGCGCGGGCCCTGCTGTTGATCGTCCAGTCCTTCACGCTCTCGCTGCGGACGATGACCGACGAGGACGACACCGACCTGAGCAGCGAGGCCTTCCTGGCGGAGCTGCGCAGCATCCTGGAGAGGACCCTCACCCCATGAGCACTGCCACTCCCCCGGTCCCCGGTTCGTCGCTGTCCGCGGCCCGGCGCGCGCGCGAGCTGGCCGAGACCGTCGGCGGTCCGGTCGTGGACGTCCTGGTCGTCGGGCTGGGCGCGACCGGCGCCGGCGCCGCCCTGGATGCCGCGGCGCGGGGTCTGACGGTGGCCGCCGTCGACGCCCATGACCTGGCGTTCGGCACCTCCCGCTTCAGCAGCAAGCTGATCCACGGCGGACTGCGCTATCTCGCCTCGGCGCAGCTGGACGTGGCGCACGAGAGCGCGGTCGAGCGGGGGGTGCTGATGGAGCGCACGGCACCGCACCTGGTGCGGGCCCAGCCGTTCGTGCTGCCCCTGACGCCCCTGGTGTCCCGCGCCCAGTCCGCCCTGGCCTGGGCCGGCTTCCGGGCCGGTGACACGCTGCGCCTGGCCGCCCGCACGGCCCGCGCCACCCTGCCCGCCCCACGCCGCCTCTCCACGGTCGAGACCCGGCACCTCGCCCCCGCCCTGCGCACCCAGGGCCTGCGCGGCGGCCTGCTGTCCTGGGACGGCCGGCTCACCGACGACGCCCGTCTGGTGACGGCGATCGCCCGCACCGCCGCGGCCCGGGGCGCCCGCGTCCTGACCCGCGTCAGGGCCCTGGAGCTCACCGCGTCCGGCGCCCGCGTACGCGACGAACTCACCGGCGAGGAGGGCGAGATCAGGGCCCGCGTAGTCATCAACGCCTCCGGCGTCTGGGCGGGCGGCCTGGTGGACGGCATCCGGATCCGCCCGTCCCGCGGCACCCATCTCGTCCTGCGCTCCGAGCACCTCGGCCCGCTGCCCGCGGGACTGCACGTCCCGGTCCCCGGGGAGACCAACCGCTTCGTCCTCGTGCTGCCCCAGGGCGACGGCCGGGTCTACGTCGGCCTCACCGACGAGCCCGTCGACGGTGACATCCCCGACGTCCCCGAGGTGCCCGAGTCGGACATCGGTTTCCTCCTCGACGTCCTCGGTTCCGTCCTGGACGTACCGGTCCGACGCGACGACGTCGTAGGGGCGTTCGCGGGGCTGCGACCGCTGCTCGACACGACACCGGGCGAGCGCTCCGGCGCCGCGCCCAGGACCTCCGACATCTCGCGTCGGCACGCGGTCCTCACCTCGTCGGAGGGGGTGATCACGGTGGTCGGCGGCAAGCTCACCACCTACCGGCGCATGGCCGAGGACGCCGTGGACGCGGCCGTCGCCACCCGCCGCCTCACCGCCGGCCCCTCCCCGACCGCATCCCTCCCCCTCGTCGGCGCCGCATCGCCCGACACCCTCGGCTCCGTGCGGGCACCACGTCGCCTGGTCCAGCGCTACGGCACCGAGGCAGCGGCCGTGCGGGCGCTCGGTGCGCACGATCCCCGGCTCGACGAACCCGTGCTGCCGGGGCATCCCGTCACCGGAGCCGAACTGCTGTGGGCCGTACGCCATGAAGGTGCCCTGGACGAGGCCGATCTGCTGGACCGGCGTACCCGGATCGGGCTGGTGCCCGCGGACCGGGCGGCGGCGCTGGACGCGGTGCGCGAGGTGCTGGGCGAGGTATCGACTGGGGTGGGTGAGCCGTACTCGGGTGGGTGAGCCGTAGGGGCGGGCGGCGAGTGCGTCAGGCGTCCGAGCGCCGACGGATCCGCCACACGTGATCGTCCCGGAAGCCCTCGGCGCCCTCGGGTGAGACGCTCGCCTTGCGCACCGTTTCCCGGGTCTGCACGGTCCAGTCGGTCTTCGACAGGACGAGTTCGTCGAGGACGCTTTCCAGTGTCGGGAACTCCGCCTCGAAGGGCGGCTCGGTCTGCCACGAAGGCCAGCCGGCGTGCATGACGATCAGCAGGGTGCCGCCCGTCGCCACCGCCGCCGCGGCCTGACGCAGGACGCGCTGCTGGTCGAGTGCGACCGGGGACTGCAGGAACTGCGCGTTCACCAGGTCGAAGGAGCCCTCGGGGAACGTCTCTCCCAGCACATGGCGTTCCCAGACGGTACGGTCGCCCACCCCTGCCTCGGCGGCGTGCAGGGCGGCACGTTCCAGAGCCGTGTGCGAGATGTCGACGCCGGTGACCCGCCAGCCGCGCGAGGCGAGCCACACCGCGTCGGCCCCCTCCCCACAGCCCAGGTCGAGCGCGGTGCCCGGCCCGAGGTCACCGGCCTCGCGGACGAGCAGCGTGTTGGGACGCCCGCTCCACAGAGGGCCGCCGTCGCGGTAGCGGGCCTCCCAGAACTCGGCGGCCTTGAGGGCGGGGGGCTGGGTCACGTCGGGGGTCTCGGTCATGTCGCCTCCTGGGTGCACGGATGTCGGGGCGGGACCCGTCCGGGACCGGATCCACGTTCAGCCAGCCTGCGCGACTCCACGAACTCGGGCGAAGGGTCTTGCCGGTTCGGCAAAAACGCCCGGGCGGCCGACGGCCACGGACCGGGCGACCGTGGACCGGAGGAGTACGGAAACGCATACGCCCGCGATATCGCCTCCCGCCTTCAATGCAGGCATGGACCACAGCACATCACTGTCAGCCCCGGCCCGTCGTACGCGCAGGATCGTGATCGCCGCACTGGCGGTCCTCGGTGCGGCGATCGCAGCGTTCGGGCCCGTCGACACGGTACTGAGGATGCTGTTCATGCCGCTGCGCAGGCCGACATGGCACGTCCTGTTCGGCACGTTCAACGGCGTGGCACTCATCACGGTGGCCGCACTGCCGTTGGCCGCACTGGCGGTGTGGGCCCTGGCGCGCCGTCGCAGTGCCACCGGCGTCACTTCGGCGTGGCGGTTGTCGCTGGCCGAGGTCGGCATCGTCTACGGGACAGTGCCGTGGGTCTGGATCATCCTGCTGCCGGGCGACGAGGACGGCGCCGTCGTGAGCCTGGTACCACTGCGGGACCTGCTCATGATGGAGACGAGCCAGATCATCGGCAACCTGCTGGTGTTCGCGGCGCTGGGGTTCCTCGCCCCGCTGCGGTTCGCGGCGCTGGCGTCGGTACCGCGGATCCTGGCGCTCGCGGGGGGCTGCTCGGTCCTGGTCGAGACCGTGCAGTACGTCCTGCGGCTGGACCGGGTGTCGTCCGTGGACGACGTACTGCTCAACACCGCCGGAGCCGGGCTGGCCGCCCTGGCCTCCCTCCCCTGGTGGCGCGTTACGGCCGGAGGGTCGTCGGACCGACCTCGATCGGTCCCGGTAGTTCCACGGTGACGCGGATCCCGCCGGCAGGACGCGGGGTGAGGGTGAGCGTTCCGTCGTGCGCCTGGGTGATGGACTTGACGATGGCCAGGCCGAGGCCGACGCCCGCGTGGTCGGTGTGAATGCGCTCGGTGCCGCGCTGGAACGGTTCGGTGAGCGTCGAGACCAGCTGTGGAGTGAGGTTCTCGCCGGTGTTTTCGACCGTGAGCGCCACCGTCTCGGCGCGGACGCTCGTCTTCACCCACACGGTGCCCTGTGAAGGCAGGTTGTGGACGATCGCGTTGTGCACGAGGTTCGTCGTCAGCTGCAGCAGGAGCGCGTGCGAGCCGATGGTGGGGGTGATGTCGCCGGAGGTTTCGAGGGTGACGCCACGCTTCTCGGCGAGGGGGACGAGCGCTTCGGTGGCTTCCTCCGCCAGGAGGGACAGATCGACGCGTTCTCGGGTGAAGGACCGCTGGTCGGCACGGCTCAGCAGGAGCAACGCCTCGGTGAGGCCGATCGCCCGGGTATTGACGGCGTGGAGGCGGTCGATGACTTCGCCGGCGTCGCGTGTCGGATCCGCCCGGGCCACATCGAGAAGCGCCTTCGAGACCGCCAGCGGGGTGCGCAGCTCATGCGAGGCGTTGGCGGCGAATCTCCGCTGCTCGGCGACGTGTTCTTCGAGCCGTGCAAGCATCGCGTCGAAGGCGTCGGCGAGTTCGCGGAACTCGTCCCTGCGGCCCGGCAGCCGGATCCGGTGGGAGAGTGATCCGTCCCCGGCGGTGCGTGTGGCGTTGGTGATCCGGGTCAGCGGGGCGAGCATCCGGCCGGCGAGGATCCACCCTCCCACGAGGCCGAACACCAGCAGGAACGCCATCACTGCTACTGCCCTCGGAGCGAAGACGTTCAGGAGGGCGGACCGGACGGGAAAAACACCGCTGGTGGGCTTGTCGTCGGGGTTGATCAGCATCGCCCTGTTGGGGACGTAACGCAGGAGGAACAGCCACACCGCCGCGAGCAGCAGGGCGCCTGCGACGATGAGGAATCCGGCGTAGCTGAGGGTGAGCTTGAAGCGAACGCTCAGCCCGGGCGCTCTATCCACCGTCGCCTCCCTCATGTCCGGCCTCCGGTCGTGTGTCGATGCGGTAGCCGACGCCCGGCACGGTGGCGATGATCCAGGGTTCGCCGAGGCGTTTGCGCAGTGCTGAGACGGTGATGCGCACGGCGTTGGTGAACGGGTCGGCATTCTCGTCCCACGCCCGCTCCAGCAGCTCTTCGGCGCTGACGACACCGCCTTCGGCGGCGACGAGGACTTCGAGCACGGCGAACTGTTTCCGGGTGAGCGCGACGTAGCGGCCGTCGCGGTGGACCTCGCGGCGGAACGGATCCAGCCGCAGACCTGCGATCTCCCGCACGGGCGGCCTGTTGTGCGCGCGCCTGCGGTCGAGTGCTCTGAGTCTGAGCGCGAGTTCTTGCAGATCGAACGGCTTCGTCAGGTAGTCGTCGGCGCCGAGTCCGAACCCGGAGGCCTTGTCGTCGAGGCGGTCGGCAGCGGTGAGCATCAGGATCGGCAGGCCGCTGCCGGAGGCGACGATGTGTTTGGCGATCTCGTCACCCGACGGTCCGGGCACGTCGCGGTCGAGGACGGCGATGTCGTAGGCGTTGATGCTCAGCAGTTCCAGAGCGGTGTCGCCGTCACCTGCGAGGTCGGCCGCGATCGCTTCCAGGCGTAGGCCGTCGCGGATGGCTTCCGCCAGATAGGGCTCGTCCTCGACGACCAGCACACGCATGGTCTCGATGCTACGAGCCGGCGCATATCGTCGGCATATCGAAATCCCCATACGTGCTGACAACACCATGCTGCCTTGCCTGGAAGCATGCCTCGAACCCAACCATCCGCACGGAAAACGCCCCGCCGGATTCGCCGGCTCCATGTCGTCGGCCTGTTATTCGTCGTAGCGGCGATCGCCGCGGCCCTCGGCTTCCGGTCGCAGAATGCCTCATCCTCTTCGGCCGCCCCCTCCTTGAACCCTCCGCGCAGTGAGCAGCCCTTTGCGCTCGGCGAGGCCGGCGGTGCCGTCCCCGACGGTGTGACGGTGTTCGACGACGGCTATCCCGCCGTGGCCAAACTCCGCCCCGATCTGCTGCGCGCCCTGCGCGCGGCGGCGACGGATGCCGCCGAGGACGGCGTCAAGTTCTACGTCAACAGCGGCTGGCGTTCCCCGGAGCGCCAGAACCAGCTTCTTCGTGAGGCGGTCTCGAAGTACGGCTCGGAGGACGAAGCCGCCCGATGGGTGGCCACCGCGGACACGTCTCCTCATGTGTCGGGGGACGCGATCGACATCGGGGGCTCCAATGCCACGGAATGGCTGTCCGAACATGGCGCCGAGTACGGGCTGTGCCAGATCTACCGGAACGAACCCTGGCACTACGAACTGCGCACCGATGCGATCGCTCGTGGTTGCCCGCGTATGTATGCCGACCCCACCCAGGACCCGAGGATGCAGCAGTGACCGGTCCGGTTCACTCGCCCGGCGCCTCCAGCCAGAAGCCCGCGCGGGTGCGCCAGAGGTCGAGCAGCGCCGGGTCGCCCTGGGTCTCGATGGTGGGTGCGGGGCGCCGGTAGAAGTACAGGAGCAGGTCCTTGACAGGCCCGCGGGCCGTCGCGGTCGCGTGGTCGGCACCGCGGCGCCAGGCGGGGCGTTCGCCGGTGAGGTCGACGAGCCATGCTCCGGCGTCGGTCGCGTCGAAGTGGAGTGTGCGGTCGGGGGCCAGCAGGTCGGGCAGGTCCGGCCGGGGCTCGAACGCCTCGGGGAACGTCGAGTACTCCAGCCACTCCTCGACCGCCTCGACGGCGAGGTCGCTCTCCAGCGCGAACTCCGCTCCGGCCGCCTGTGCCGCGTCGGCGCGGTGCACGACGGTCTCGTAGGTCATGCGCCGGGCCCAGAACGCCACCGGCGCGCACCCGTCCTCCGAGGGATTCCAGGCATGGGCATCGGGTCCGGCGGTGCGGAGGGCGGCGCCGAGGCGTTCGGCGCCTTCGAGGAGCCAGGGGATCAGGAACGACTCGTCCTCACTGGTGTAGGCCGACAGGTCGTTCACCTGGTCGTCCGGGATCGGGGCAGTCGCCCGGGTCCGTACGATCTCCTCGGCCCAGCGATGGTCGCCGCCCACATGCCGCAGCAGTTGGCCGAGGTTCCAGCCCGGGCAGGAGCGCACCGGCGCGGTCATGTCCGCGCCCCGCACATGGGCGGTGAGCCGTTCGGTCTGGGTGACGATCTCTTCGCAGTGGCGGTCGAAGGTCAGCGAGGTCATCGCCTCATGATGCCGCAGGGCGGAGCACCGCCTTGTCGGTGGCCTCGGATACCGTATGCAGCTGAGCAAGATCAGAAATCAGGGGTGGGGAGAGATCACGATGCTGGTGGGGGCGAGACGAGTCCGGTGCGGGCTGGCCCAGGTGGCCTTGCTGGCCGGGGTGCTGACGGGCTGTTCGGACGCGGCGGAGGACGACTCGAAGGCCTCGGCCGGTGCTTCGGCGTCGGCCGAGGCGGCGGGTGACAGCGGTACGGCGGTGAAGAGCGGCGGCACCATCGGCGGCGCCGGGTCGGCCTGCGAGCTGCCGGTCACGTTCGACATCGCCCAGTACTGGGAGGCGGAGGCCGTCGAAACCGGGGCGGACGAGGAGAAGGCGGCCGACGGCGGCAGCGGTTCCGCCGATCCCGAGAAGGCCGAGCTGGCCCAGGAGATCGCCGACGCACTGCTGCACCAGGGCCCGGTCACGGCCGCTTGCGAGGTGGACGCCAAGCCGGCGGGCAACATCGGCTTCCTCCGCATCTGGACGGGCAAGCCGGGTGACGACGACGCACGCGCCGTGCTGGAGGCCTTCGTGACGGCGGAGAAGAACACCAGCAAGGCCAAGTACAGCTCGTTCAAGGCGAATGGTCTCTCCGGAGTCGAGGTGAAGTACCTCTTCACCAGCAAGCTGCTGGAGGAGACGAAGGAGGAGTCCGCCCTGGCCGTCACCACGAAGAAGGGCCCGGTCGTCATCCACCTCGGCGGGATGGACACCGAGGAACACCGGCAGATGCTGCCGGCCTACGAACTCGCCAAGCGGACCCTGCGGGTCGGCTGAGCGGCAGGAGCCGGTGGGTCGGCCGAACTTCCCGCGGTGACGGTGACCTTGCCGTTGCAGCGGTCACTCCATTCCCCGGCCTTGCTGTAGGTGGCCGTGCAGGCGGGGCCCCGGCGTGCCGCCGCCGGAGGAGCCGCCGAGCATGGTCGGCACCGCGTTGCACGCGGGCTTCTTGTTGTAGTTGCCGTCGAACAGCAGGGGCGTTCTGTCAGGGCGCCACGAGTACTTGTCGGTGGTTCGAGAGTTTCGCCCGGCTCTACGACTGCTCACCCATGGTCGGTGAGGAAGCGGTCGAGCGCCGTCGTCAGTTCGGCGGGCTTCTCCACCGGCAGCTCATGGCCGGCGTCCACGATGCGGATCACCGCGTCCGGGTAGGCCCTGGCCATCCGCAGCATCTGGGAGACCGGGAGCTGGATGTCGTGGTAGCCGTGCACCATCAGGGTCGGCGTCCGTATCTCGGCGACCCTGTCCAGCACGTCGAAGGCCCGCATGGCGCCGTACAGCGTCATGACGACGTCTCGGGGTGTGTCGGCGGAGGCACGGATGTACTCGCGGATCTCCTCGCGCGGGTGTCCGGGGGCGAAGGCGCGCTGGATGTTCGCGGCGACGAACAGCTTGAACGGTGCGAGGGTCGAGGCGGACATCAGCAGGGCCCGGCCGCGACTGAAGGCCATCTTGGCGATGGAGTTCACCAGCACCATGCGCTCGACCCGCTCCGGGTGGGAGAGGGCGATGGTCTGGGCGATCATGCCGCCCATGGAGTGGCCGACGATCACGAACCGCTCGATCTTGAGGTGGTCGAGGAGGGCGAGGACGTCCGCCGCCAGGGCGTCGACCGTCCGTACTCCCGCCCCGGTGCTCTCCCCGTGCCCGCGCAGGTCGAGCCGGACGACCCGCCGCTGCTCGGAGAAGTGGGCCATCTGGTGGTCCCAGCGGTGCCGGTCGGCCGTCCAGCCGTGGACGAACACCAGGGGCACACCGTCGCCGTCGCGCGGGCCCGCGTCGTCGTACGTCAGCGCTGCGCCGTCGACTTCGAGCTGCGGCATGGGTGGCCTCCTGGAGTGCATTCCGTGGTTACTGACCGGTACGGTATCCGGCCGCACCGGCTGCCGTCACCGGCGTTCGCCCAGGAAGTCGAGGATGTGCCCGAAGACGTCGAGGGCGGCGCCCCGGCCGAGGAACGTGTCGAGGTGGCCGTAGCCCGGTATCTCGGTGTACCTGACGTCCAGTTGGGGCTGGCGGTGGGCGAGGACGTCGCGGCACAGCTGCTGGGAGTCGAGCCAGAGACCGTTCTCGCTGCCGGACAGGAGCAGGACCGGGGTGTCGATGGCGGCGGCTGCGTCGAGGGCGTTCTGCGGGAGGGCCCGGTAGCGGTGGTCGCCGTCGTGCCAGCGGACCACGGTGCGGGCCAGTTCGATGCGGCGCAGGTGCGGCAGGATCCACAGCGGGGCGGGGCCGAGGAGTTCGGCGAGGCGCTGGTGGGTGGTGTCGGTCAGATGCTCGTGGACGAAGAGCGAGGCGCCGGTCCCCCAGGCCGAGTTGTGCAGGATCTGGCAGGTGGGGTCCGGACAGTGCGCCTTGCGGGAGGCCAGGGCGAACAGGGGGGTGTACTTCGACCGCAGGCCGACCTTGCGGAAGTCGACGGGGATGTGGTCGATACGGGACTTGAGGAGTTCCCCGGCCAGCGTCATGCGCAGCGAGGTGCGGCCCGCGAGCTTGGGGGTGAGGAAGACGCCCTGGGAGACGACACCCGCCAGGCCGGGGACCAGGCCCGCCGTCATGCTCAGGGAGAGGGTGAGGGAGCCGATGCAGTGGGCGACGACGAACAGGGGGCGGTCGCCGATGCGGGTGCGGATGTGGCGGACGGCCTCGGGGATGTCGTACAGGGCGACGTCGTCGTAGGTGTAGCGGCGGCCCGTCTCGTTGTAGGGCAGTCGGCAGCTGCCCCGCCAGTCGAGCAGCCAGGGCTCGTAGCCGTCGTCGAGGAGGACGTCGACCAGGTTGCGGGTCTCGGGCAGCAGGAACATGTCGGCGGACGCGGTGTGTCCGTGCAGGAGCAGGACGGCGGGGCGGTCGCGGTCGCGGGTGCCGGGATCGATGCGGGTCAGGCCGAGGCGTACGCCGTCACCGGCCGTGAACGGGATCTCCTCGACCTTCGCCGGGTCGAGGCGGTGGTGGAGGGGGCGCAGGGTGGTGGTGGTCCTGACCCTGCGCAGGGCGGGCCGGGCGGTGGTCCTGGGGTTCGTGGCGCGGAAGATCATCGGTGGTGCTCCGTGGGGGTCTGGGTGCGGCGCAGGTCGAGCAGGTCCGCGGTGGCCCGGGCGAAGGGGCCGAGCAGGCCGCGGCCCATCTCCAGGCCGAACCAGGCGAGCCAGGCGAGCTTGGCGGCGCGCTTCTCCTGGCTGGTGAGGCGCGGGTCGACCTTGATGCCGTCGATCTGGTCGCGTACGTAGGAGTCGGCGGGGACGACGACCTCGCCCGCCAGGCTCGCGGGTTCGCCCTCGCGGCCGAGTTCCACGGTCAGGGCGCGGGTCTGGCGCCAGAGGTCGCGGCGGGCGCGGGCGTACTTGTGGCCCTCCAGCCACCAGCGGCCACCGTCGGGGCCGGTCAACTCAAGCCGATAGCGCAGGAGCTGGTGACGCAGGCCGTGCCGGTGCGGGATGCCTTCCTCGGGGCGGATCCAGATGTCGCCGCGTTCCACGGTCAGGGGCTCGGGGTGCAGGGCCGGGCAGGTGACCTCGCCTCGGACGTCGATGCGGCGGTCCGTGACCAGCTGGTGCATGCCCGCGACGGAGAGGGTGAGGGACATGGAGCACGGGGTGTCGGGGGTGGCTCCGACGGGGCCGACGCTGCCTTCGGTGGTCTCGGTGAACCACAGGTAGGGCTGGTCGTCCTTGTGCGGCAGCCGGGCCAGGCCGTCGTGCGCGAGGCGTTCGAACGTCTTCAGCTGGGCGCGGGCGTCATAGCGAGCCGCGGGTGTGAGACCGAGGGCCGCTACGAGTGCCGTGGTGCGGTCGGCCGTGGCGGCCGGGCCCTTCAGGGTGGCCTCGCACAGCTTCAGGGCCGTCGGGCTCTGCAACACGCGGGTGAGGAAGCCCAGTTCGGGGACCGGGTCGGCCTCCAGTCGGGCCAGGGCGTCGGTGCGCCACTCGTCCCAGTCCTGGACGCGGACGTGCATGCCGCCCAGGGCCATGTCGCGTACGACGTCGTCGAGGGTGTTGGACACCCCGGTGAGGTTGTAGTCGAAGCCCCAGGCGTCGGGTTCGCAGATGGCGGCGACGGCGACGCGGCTGACCCAGTCGACGGGGGCGGCGTTGAGATGGCGGAAGGCGGGGACGGTGCGGAAGCGGCCGAAGGCCGAGATGAGGCCGCTGCTGAGGTCCTGGGCGTTGTAGGCGCCGGTCTTCGTGTGGCCGCCGATGCCGCCGGGACGCAGGGCCGTGACGACCAGTCCGTGGTCGCGGGCGCGGCGCAGGGCGACTTCCGCGGCCCACTTGGTCTGGTCGTAGCCGGCGACGAGGCGGTCGATGTGGGCGAGGGGGTCGTCCTCGCCCATGGAGGGGATGCCGACCTCGTTGAAGACGGCGATGGAGGAGATGTGGTGCAGCGGCTTGGGGCGGCCCGTCGCGGCGAGTTCGGCGAGGGTGAGGGCGCCGAGGACGTTGCCGGCGCGCAGTGACTGGTAGCCGCGCAGGAAGTCCACGGCGGCCGCGACCGAGACGACGCTGTCCAGTTCGTGGGCGAGGGTGTTCCAGAGATCGTCGGACAGGCCCAGGTGGGGGTCGCGGATGTCGCCGGGGAGCACGGTGATGCGGCGGCGGACCTCCGACGACCAGGGCAGCGCATACCCCTTGAGTGCCTCGCCGAGCCGGGCGGTGGCCGCTTCCTCGTCGGTGGCCCGGACCAGGCAGGTGACGTGGGCGTCGCTGTGGCGCAGCAGGTCCAGGAGCATGTGACTGCCGAGGAAGCCGGTGGCCCCGGTCAGCAGGATGCGGCGGGGTGGGAGGGGGTCGGGCGCGGCGGTGAAGGGGAGGCGGTCGGCGAGGGCGAGGTCGGCGAGGATCTGGGTGAGGTCCTCGGGGCGGGCCGTGGAGTCCGGCGGCGTGGCGACGCGGCGCGGGGCGGCCGTCGGCGGAGCCTCAAGTGCCGTAGGAGCAGCCGTTTCCGGTACGACCGTCGCGGCTTGCGCGCTGTTCAGCCCGCGCCTGGCCAGGGCGACCGGCCGGGCGTCGGCGAACACCTCGTCCAGGTCGACCGACATGCCCAGCTCCTGCTCCAGCGCCGAGACGAGTTCCACGGCGCTCACGGAGGTGCCCCCGGCGTCGAAGAAGTCGGCGTCGGGCGCCAGTTGTCCCGCGGGGACGTAACGGCCCGCCAAGGCCGCGATGGCCGCGGCGAGTCCGCCGAGGTCACGCGGCCGCTCGGCCGGCTCGGCCGGCCCCGTGACCCTGGCCAGCAGGTCGGTCACGGTCAGGCCGATGCCGCCGCGCTCGATCGCCTCCGCGGTCTCCCGCTGGTCGGCGGCTGCCGACCCGTTGTCGTTCACGTCACGCATGAGAGCCCTTCACGGTGTTGCCCTGTCCTTTCGTCGCTGCTTGTCCGCTCATCGCTGCTTGTCCGCACGTGCTCGGCACCGCCCCGGCGCCGTCATGGCCGCCGCCAGGACCGGAACGTCTTCAGGTGCTCCGGCGTGACCACGGTCTCCAGCCGCTCGTCGTCCCGGTCGCCGCCGCCCAGTGCCGACAGCAGACGGCGGGCCGGGGTGTTGCGCGGGGTGCGTTCCGCGGTCAGGCGGACCTTGGCGCAGTCCAGTTCCTCGGCGCGATCGGCCAGCCATTGCAGCAGGCGTTCCTCGACGCCCCGGCCGAGCGCGCGGCAGCTCATCAGCCAGGCCAGGACGTCGAGTCGGTCGCCCTCGCGGCGCACGGCGAGCAGGCCGATCTGGCCGTAGTCGCCGAAGCGGTCCCGGGCGGACGCCGTCCAGACCTCGCCGCGTTCGCGCCACCGGGCGACGTCGCCGCCGTCGGCGGAGCGGGCGCGCAGCGTGAACTGGTTGGTGCGGCGGACGAGTTGCTCGGCCCGGGTCACATCGGCATCGGACAGGGCCCGGATGTCGACCTCCAGTTCCAGCTGGTCCAGGAACTCCTCGAACCCGGCCTGTTCCCGTGCGGCGTCCCGCTCCCGCTCCTGCTCGTAGAACCGGGCCCGCAGCGCGTCCTCGGCGGTCGCGGCCGCCGGAACAAGCGGCCACAACCGGTCCAGGAACTCCGGCAGTTCGGCCTCCGGCGGGCAGGTCACCGACAGCACCTGCGGCAGCGCGGCCCGCATCTTGGCAATTTCCGCAGGGTTGTCGTCGAGGAACAGGAAGCTGTCCAGACCGAGGCCGAGCGTGCGCGCCGCCTCGGCCAGGCGGGTGGGCTTCGGGCCCCATTGCGCCGACAGCACGCTGAAGTGCTCCGCGTCCAGGGGACTGTCCGCGCGGTCCAGTACGGCACGCACCGTGTCCTCGTCGTTGTTGCTGACCAGCACGAGCAGCGCGCCCGCCGCCCGCCACCGCACCAACCGGTGGGCGAGCAGGGCCCGTGGGCCGGTCAGGTCGACGGCCTCGGGGCCGATCTCCCCGGCCACGCCGCCCCACAGGGTCTCGTCGCCGTCGACCGCGATCACCTTCGGCGCGGGACGCCGTGCCGCACGGACGACCTCGGCGAGGCGCAGGGCCACGGCCGCCTGGAAGTGCGGGGTGAACGGGAGGTGGGCCAGGCGTTCGGTGCGCTCGTCGAAGGGCTGCTCGACGGGGTGGTGGCGGGTCCAGTCGTCGGGGCCGAGCACGGCGATGCCGGGCACGTCGGCCAGCTCGGCGGCGATCTCCTGCTCCCACCGGCTCAAGCGGTCCTCGTGCTGTGCGGTGGGCGGGAAGCCGACGATCAGCGGTTTGCGGGTGCGCTCGGCCACCGCGCGCAGGGCGGCGGGGTAGGCGGTGCGCAGTTCGGCGAGCATCGCGTCGTCCACCGGGCCGAAGCGTTGCAGGTCCGCGGCGCGCAGCAGGACGACGCCCGCCGTGGTGGCCTGGTCGGCGAACACGCCGGACGGGTCGCGCAGGCTCGCCAGGACGTGGTGGTACGGGGCCTCCGCGACGGTCGTCACGCTGCCGTCCCGTACCGACTCGCTGACCGCCGTCTCGCACATCAGGGGCAGGTTGCCGAGGGCGAAAGTGGCGGCCAGGGCGAGGGTGTCGGTGCGCGGCTGCCGCGACTCGGGCTCCTCGGCGGGCGACCCCGCACTCACCTCTGCGCCCCGTCCGGTCGGCGTCGCACGAACCGGCCCCGACGGATCCTCGGCCGTCTCCGCGAGCAGACGCAGCAGCTCCTCCCCCAGCCCGGTGGCCGCCGCCGCGTCCAGGATGTCGAGGTTGTGGTCGAGGCGGACACGGCCCGCGTCCGGGGTCATGGTGATCATCAGGTCGAGGTCGGAGTAGCCCGTCCCCGCCGGCAGCACCTCCAGGCCGGTCAGCCCACGCGCGGCGCGCACGTAGTTGAAGTACACCTCCACCAGCGGCGCGTTGGCCCGGTACAGGCCTTGTCCGGCCAGCACCGGCAGCACGTCGGAGAACATGGCGCCCTTGGTCAGCACCCGCTGCAGACGCCCGTCGGTGCGGCGCAGCACCTCCTCGACACGCTCCCCCGCGTTCGCCTCGGCGGGGAAGGGCACCGGCACGCCGAAGAAGCCCACCGCGTCGTAGGCGTCGGCGTGGATGCGGGTGTCCACGGGCACGGCGAGGACGAAACGCTCGCGCTCGCGCCGCCTGGCCAGCAGGACGGTCACGGCACCGAGGCAGAAGGCGGCCGGGGTCACGGCGAGACGGCTCGCGGCGGCCGAGATCCGGTCCATGAGCCCGTCGGGGATCGGCACGGTGACACTGCCGGCCCGGTACGAACGGGTCTGCGGACGCGGTCGGCTGAGGGCCAGGTCGAGGCGTCCGCTGCCTTGAAAGGCCTCGCGCCACTCGCTCGCGTCGGTGCTCCCGCCCGGCTGCTCGTCGGTCTGCTGTGCCTCGATCAGCAGATGGACGTCGCGGTTGGTGACGCCGTCGCCGAGCGCGTCGCCGGACAGCTCGGCGTCGATCTCGCCCGCCACCAGCAGCAGTGACTGCAGATCGCTGACGGCGTGGTGGGCGCCGTAGACCAGGATCTGACCGTGCTCGCCGCCGTCCAGCAGCTCGAAACGCCACAGGGGTGCGGCGGTCAGGTCGAACGGCGGCTCCAGGAGCTCGCGCAGCCGGTCGGCCGCGTCCAGGGCGTGTTGCGAAAGTCCCGTCGTCCGCCCGCAGGGCGGGCCGAGTGGCGTCCGGTGCGTGCTCTCGGCGTGCCGGGCGGAAGCCCTCGTACTGGTTGTACGTGGGCTTTCGTCCGGTGCGGCGAGAGTGCCTGCCGGGCGTCGCTCGGCAGGCGGGACTTTCGCAACACGCCCTAGGGCCCTGCCTTGTGGAACGACCGTCCATCGCAGCAGTGGTTCCGGCAGTTCGCGGTGCACGCTCAGCTGCCGTCCGCCCCCGTCCGCGGTGACGATCGAGGTGCGCAGGGCCGCGTGGCGTGCGGTGAGGCGGGCGATGATGCCGGTGAGGGTCTCGCGGGTGGTCGGCGTGGTGAGGCGTACCGCGAGGCCCACGGCGTGAGCGGCGTCCGGCATGCCGGGCCCGGCACTGCGCAGCAGGCGTACGACATCGCGGGTCGCCGGGTGCAGTTCGGTCACCGGGGTGTCCGCCGTGCGCTGCGGCTGTTCCTCCGCGGTGGTCGCCCGTTCGGGGAGGGCCGTGCCGAGGGCCTGGGCGAGGCCGCGGATGTCGGCGGCCGAGAAGACCGTGGCGGCGGGGAGTTCGACGCCGAGTTCACGGGCGAAGGCGTTGCGCAGCCGCACGAGCATCAGGGAGTCGAGGCCCAGTTCCTTCAGGGCCGTGGTCGCGGAGGCCTGGACCGCGCCGCCGGAGACCTCACCGACCCGGGCGCGTACGTATGCCTCCAGTCGTACGGCCCGTTCGGTCTCGGTCGTCGCCGCGAACACCTTCTTGACGAGGTCGTCCGTGCCGGGGCTGCCCGTGGGCACGGTGATCAGGTCGGCCAGGATCGGACGGGTGCGGGCCGAGTCGGGGTCGAGGGCCAGCAGCTCCCAGTCCAGGGCCAGGGGGGCGAGTTGGCGGCGGGCGGTGGTCAGGACGCGTTCGAAGAGCTCGCCGCCGTCCTGCGCGGAGAAGGCGACCAGGCCGGAGCGGGCCGTCTCGGTCTCGCGGGCACCGGACCCGGCCACCATGCCCACGCCCGACCAGGCGCCCCAGTCCAGGCTCAGTGCCCGGCGGTCGGTGCGGGAGAGGTGGTGGGCCCAGGCGTCGAGGAAGGCGTTCGCCGCCGAGTACGGGCTCTGTCCGGCCGAGCCGAGCAGGCCCGCCGCCGACGCGAAGAGCACGAAGTCCGCCGCGTGCGGGGTGAGTTCGGTGAGCAGGGCGGTGCCGAGGACCTTGGGGGCGAGGACGCGCAGGACGCGCTCGTCGGTCAGGTTGGCGATCGTGGCGTCGTCCAGGACACCGGCCGCGTGGACGACGCCGGTGATCGGGCCGAGTGCGTGCCGTACGGCGTCCAGGGCGGTGGTGAGGCCCTCGCGGTCGGCGACGTCCGCGCGGGCCAGGTGCACGCTCACGCCCCGCCCTTCGAGATCCCGGATCCAGTCCACGGCGTCCCCGCTGGGTGCGCCGCGGCTCATCAGGGCCAGCCGGCGCGCGCCTCGGCGGACCAGTCGCTCGGCGACGACGCGCCCCAGGCCGCCGAGGCCACCGGTGATCAGATACACGCCGTCGGCGGTGACGGCACCGTGGCCGCCGTCGTCCGGGCGGGTGCGGGTCAGGCGGGGTACCAGCCGTCCGGTCCCGCGCAGCGCGACGAGCCGTTCGTCGTCGGCGCCCCGCAGCTGGGTCCACAGGGCGTCGGCGCCGCCCGTCGGCGGGAGGTCGACAAGGGTGACCCGCAGTTCCGGGTGCTCCTGCGCCACGGCGAGGCCGAAGCCCCAGGCGAGGGCCTGCTGAGGATGGGTCACCTGCGTGCTGTCACCCGCGGCCTGGCTGCCCCGGACGACGACGAACAGGCGGGGTGCCCGGCCCTGTGCCCGGCCGGCGAGCGTCCGCACCAGATGCAGGGTGCTCAGGCAGCACAGCCGGGCGGCCTCCTCGGCCGTGGCGGCGTCCTCGATCGCGGGCGCGTCGAGGGCCGACAGCTGGACGACTCGCTCGGGCGGTTCGTTCGCGAAGGCCTCGTCGAGGAGACGGCCCAGGTGCTGCGGGTCGGCCGGGTCGAGGACATAGCGGCCGGAACCCTCGGCGGCGAACTCCGCGCCCCTGCGGGCGATCACATACGGCACCGAGGCGCCCAGCCGGTCGGCGAGTTCGTCGGCCACACCCGACTCGTCGGCCAGGATCAGCCAACTCCCCGGCGTGGGCGGCTCGTTGGCGGCCGGACGAGTCTGCCAGCGTGTCTCGAACAGTGCGCCGTCCAGAGGCGACAGCGCGGCGAGCTCGAACTCCTCGGCCGCCAGGACGAGTTGCTCGTCCTCGTCGTAGAGCCGAAGGTCCAGGGTGGCGGTGTCGCCGGACGTGGAGCGCAGTTCACAGGTCACCCAGACGGGCGCGGTGTGCCGTCCGGTGTGGCGGAGCCGGCCGACGCCGGCCGGCACGAACGCCCGGCCCTGGGGTGCGTCGGCGGGCAGTGCGGCCGTGTGGAAGGCGGCGTCCAGGACGGCCGGGTGCAGCAGATGACCGGCGGCGGGCCGGTCGGCCAGTCGGGCGAGGCCCGCGGAGTGGGTGCGGTGCCCCGACTCCAGGCCTCGGAAGGCGGGGCCGTAGTCGATGCCGAGGGCGGCGAGTGCGCCGTAGACGGCGGGGAGGTCGACCTGTTCCGTGCACCGTGCGCGCAGGGCGGTGAGCGACTCGCCCGCATCGGCGTCGGGCTCGGCCTCGGTGACGGCGATGCGGCCGCTCACATGGCGTTCCCAGTGTGCGCGCCCTCCGGGCCCGGCAGGCGCCGAGGCGACCGTGAAGTCCCGGAAGCCGTCGGCTGCGGGGCGCAGGATCAGTTGCAGCCTGGTCGGCCGGGACTCGTCCAGGCGCAGCGGGCTGACGAACCTGACGTCGGCGAGCCGTACCTCGGCACTGTCCTGAACGGCTGCCGCGGCCTCCAGCGCCATGCCGAGGAAGGCGGCGCCGGGCAGCCACACCTCGCCGGTGACCTTGTGGTCGGTCAGATAGGCGAAGCGGCTGTCCCGCAGGTCCACCTCGCTCTGGAAGAGATGCCGGTCGGCTTCGTCGCTGGCCTCCACATGGGTGCCGAGCAGCGGTGAGGCGCCGGTCGCGGCGGCCGGGGCGGGTGCGAGCCAGTGGCGTTCGCGGGCGAAGGCGTAGGTCGGCAGGTCGACACGGTGGCCCGCCGGGAACAGCGCCGCCCAGTCGGGCGTGTGACCGGCCGTGTACAACTCGCCCAGCCTGCCCAGGAGTACGTCCCGCCCGCCCCGCTGCCGGCGCAGTGAGCCGACGCTCACCGCGTCGATCCCGGCGTCGGCCGCCACCGCCTCGATGGACGAGCCGAGCGAGGGGTGCGGGCTGAGCTCCACGAAGTAGCGGTATCCGTCGTCCAGCATGCGACGGACCGTGTCCGCGAAGCGGACCGGCTCGCTGAGGTTGGCGTACCAGTACTCCGGGTCCAGGCGGTCGCCGGGCACGGGCTCCGCGAGGACCGTCGAGTACAGCGCGGTCGCGGGGTGCGCGGCGGGCCGGATGCCGCGGACGCGGTCGAGCAGTTCGTCACGCAGCGGGGCCATCAGCGGGGTGTGCGAGGCGAACGGTGTCGACAGCGGCCGGGCCTCGATCCCCTGTTCGTCCAGGCTCCGGCGCAGCTCGGCCAGTGCGTCGCCGTCGCCGGAGACGGCCGTGGCGTGCGGGCTGTTGACGGCGGCGACGAACAGCCGGCCTGCGTACGGGGCGAGCAGTTCCTCGACCCGGGGGCGAGGCACGTCCAGGGAGAGCATGCCTCCCTGGCCCGCGGCCGGTACGACCGCCGCGGCACGCCCGGTCACCACGGCGACGGCGTCGTCCAGGGTGAGGGCGCCCGCGCTGTACGCGGCGGCGATCTCGCCCAGGCTGTGGCCGGTCACGGCGTCGGGGGTGACGCCGAGCGAGCGCCAGGCGGCCGTGAGCGCCGCGTTCACCGCGAACAGCGTGGGCTGCAGATACTCGGTCCGCTCCAGGGGGGAGAACTCCTCGGGCGCCCGCAGCGCGTTGAGCACGGACCAGCCGGCGTGCCGCTGTACGGCCTCGTCGATCCGCGTCAGCTCCTCGTGGAACGCCTCCGACTCCCGCATCAGGTCGAGCCCCATGCCGGGCCACTGGCCACCGTGCCCGGCGTAGACGAAGGCGACCTTGCCGGTCTGTTCCTCACGCGGCGGGGGAAGCGGGACCCGTCCGGTGGCCAACTCGCCGAGTGCGGACCGCAGTTCGTTCCGGTCCTCGGCGACGAACGCCGCTCGCTGCTCAAGGTGGCTGCGGTGGCGGGCCAGGGTGTGGGCCACGTCCGGCAGCGCGGCGGAGTCGTCGGCGAGATGACGCGCCAGAGCGGCGGCCTGGCCGCGCAGACCCGCCTCGCCGCGGCCGGCCAGGACGAACAGGCGCTTGCCCGCGGGAGGTGCGTCCGTGGACCCGAGCCCGAGGGGCTCAGCCTCCTCCACGATCACATGCGCGTTGGTGCCGCTGATCCCGAACGCGCTCACCCCCGCACGCCGCACCCGCTCCGCCGACGCGGGCCAGGCCACCTCCTCGCGCAGCAGATGCAGTCCGCTGTCCGCCCACTCGACGTGGCGGCTGGGTGTGCCGGCGTGCAGCGTGGGCGGCAGGGTCTCGTGGTGCAGCGACTGCACGACCTTGATCAGGCCGACCACGCCCGAAGCCGCCTGTGTGTGCCCGACGTTGGACTTCAGCGACCCCAGGTACAGCGGACGCCCCTCGGGCCGCGTGCCGCCGAAGACCTCCGCGAGGGCGTTCGCCTCGATCGGGTCGCCCAGGGTCGTGCCCGTGCCGTGGGCCTCGACGTGGTCGATGTCGGCGGGCCGGAGTCCGGACTGCTCCAGCGCACGCCGGATCACCTGCTCCTGGGCCGGTCCGTTCGGTGCGGACAGGCCCTGGCTGCGGCCGTCCTGGTTGACGGCGGTGCCGCGCAGCACGGCGAGGACATGGTCACCGTCGCGCCGGGCGTCGCTCAGTCGTTTCAGTACGACCATGCCGGCGCCCTCGGCCCAGATGGCACCGTCGGCGCCGTCGGAGAAGGAGCGGCAGCGGCCGGTCGGCGACAGGCCGCGCAGCCGGCTGAACTCGACGAAGGTCTGCGGCGTGACCATCAGGGTGACGCCACCGGCGAGCGCCAGATCGCACTCGCCCGCACGCAGCGCCTGCGCCGCCAGATGCACGGCCACCAGCGAGGACGAGCACGCGGTGTCCACCGTGAGGGCGGGGCCGTTCAGCCCCAGCGTGTACGCGAGCCGTCCCGAGGCGACGCTCAGGGCGGAGCCCGTACCGACGTAGCCGTCGAGTTGGTCGAGCCGGGTGCCGGAGAGGTAGTCGCTGCCGAACATGCCGACGTACACGCCCGTGGTGCTGCCCGCCAGGTCGGCGGGCACGATTCCGGCGCGCTCCAGCGACTCCCAGGCCGTCTCCAGCAGCAGGCGCTGTTGCGGGTCCATGGCCGCCGCCTCCTTCGGGGTGATGCCGAAGAACCCCGCGTCGAAGGAGTCGATGCCGTCGAGGAAGCCGCCCTCGCGGGCGTAGGACTTGCCGGGGGCGTCCGGGTCGGGGTCGTAGAGCGACTCGACGTCCCAGCGTCCCGCCGGGAAGGGGCCGACCGCGTCACGTCCCTCCGCGACGAGGCGCCACAGGCCGTCCGGGTCGCTGACGCCGCCGGGCAGCCGGCAGGCCATGGCGACGAGGGCCACGGGCTCGTCCGGGGAGGCCTTGGGCGCGGGCGCCGCCGCACGATCGGCACGGGCGGTTGTCGCGAGGGCGCCGGTCAGCAGGTGGTCGGCGAGGCGGGTGGGCGTCGGGTGGTCGAAGAGGAGGGTGGCGGGGAGCTTGGTGCCGATGCGCGCGCTGATGCGGTTGCGCAGGTCGACCGCCGTCACGGAGTCCATGCCGAGGTCGCGCAGCGGCTGGTCGGGGCGGACGGACTCCGCCGAGCGCAGCCCGAGCGCGTGCGCGGCCTCCTCGCGGACCAGGGAGAGGACGCGTGCGGCACGCTCGGCCTCCGGAAGCCGGGCCAGCCGGTCCGCCAGGGTGTGGACGCCGGTGCCGCCGTGGCGGTCGGGGCGGAGTTCGGGAAGCAGGGAGCGCCACAGTGCTCCGGCCGGTGCGGCGGTGCGCAGCCGGGGCAGGTCCAGTGCCCAGGCGACGAGGTGCGCGGCGTCGCGGCGCAGGGACAGCTCGGTCAGCTCACGGCCCTGTTCGGGCGTGAGGGCACGGTGGCCGAGGCGGGCCATCCGCTCCAGGTCGGCGTGCTCGGCGGCGAGCCCCTCCCCTGCCCAGGCGCCGAAGGACACAGAGACAGCGGGCAGGCCCGAGGCACGTCGGTGGTGGGCGAGTTGGTCGAGGAAGGCGTTGGCGGCGGCGTAGTTGGCCTGGCCGGCGTTGCCGACGACGCCTGCGGCCGAGGAGACCAGCAGGAAGAGGTCCAGCGGGTGTCCGGCGGTGAGCCGGTGCAGGTGGGCGGCGCCGTCGACCTTGGGGCGCAGCACCTGTGCGAGCCGTTCGGGTGTCAGTTCCGCCACCACGCCGTCGGCGAGGACACCGGCACAGTGGACGACACCGCGCAGGGGCGCCCCGTCGCCGATACCGGCCAGCAGGGCCGCCACCGCCGCCGCGTCGGCGACATCGCATGCGGCGACCTCGACCTCGGCGCCGAGCGCGGTCAGTTCGGCGGTGACTTCGGCCGCTCGGGGGTCGGCGGTGCCCTGACGGGAGGTCAGCAGCAGGCTCGGGGCGCCGTTCTCGGCGAGCAGGCGGGCGATGTGGCGGCCCACCGCGCCAAGACCTCCGGTGATCAGCACGGTGCCGTCGGCGGGGATCCGGGCAGACCCGTCGGACGGCGCGGGACGGGCACGGACCAGGCGCGGGGCGAGCAGCTCACCGTCACGCAGGGCGAGTTCGGGCTCGTCGGCGTGCTCGGCCGCGCGGAGCAGGTCGGCGCGCGACGACACGTCGACGTCATCGTCGAGGTCGAGCAGGGTCAATCCGAGGTCGGGGTGTTCCGCACGGAAGCCGCGGGCCAGCCCCCACAGAACCGACTGGGCGAGCCGGGGCACCGGGTCCCCGTCGGCGGCCGCGATCGCTCCGCGGGTCACCCAGACGGTGCGGGTCGGCGCCTCTTCGGAGGGGAGGGCGATCAGCGTCCGGAGTTCGGCCAGGGCCGTGGCCGCGAACTCGTGTGCCGCGGCGACCGGTTCGGTGCCGGGCGTCGGGGCGGGCCAGACTCGTACGACGGTGTCAGCGCCCTTCTCGGCGGCCTCGCCGGGGGTCTCCGGTACGGCCGTCCACGCCACCTCGTACAGATGGCGGCCGTTCGCCGAGCCGCTGCTCAGGTCGGCCGGGCTCGCGGCACGCAGACGTACCCCCTCCAGGCGGCCCGCCGGAAAGCCGTCGGCGTCCCACAGACTCACGTCCAGGGTGAGGTCCGTGCCGGAGCCGCCGGTCCGGTGTACGGACGCCGTGAGGTCGGTCGGGCCGCCGGGCGGCAGGACACAGCGGCCCACCGCGACCGGCAACAGGACCTGCTGGTCGGCGGTGTCGAGGGCGGCGGTCACCTGGAGGGCGGCGTCCAGGAGGGCCGGGTGCACCGGGTAGGGGTCGGCCGTGTCGCGGGCCACGGGCGGCAGTGAGAGGCGGGCCAGGAGGGTGCCGTCGCCGGTCGCGGCTGCCTGTCGTACGCCCTGGAAGGCGGGGCCGTAGCCGAGGCCGAGTGCGGTGAGCCGCTCGTAGGTGTCCTCGGACCAGGCCGGTTCGGCCGTCTCGGGCCATGCCGGTGGCTCGTCGGACGGCGGGGCGGTCGGCTCGGCGGCGGACGCGGTGGCGTGCAGGGTCCAGTCCATCGCCTCCGGGTCGCGTGGTCGGCTGTGGACCGTGATCTCCGGTGCGGGACCGGAGGTCACCACCTCGACGGACACCTCGACCGTGCCGGTGCCCGGCAGGACGAGGGGCGCCAGGAGGAGCAGGTCGGTGACGTCGGCGGGAGCGTCCGGGCGGGCCACGTCGAGGGCGGCTCGGCAGAGTTCCAGCAGGGTGGTGCCCGAGACCACGGTCCGGCCGAAGACGGTGTGGTCGGGCAGCCAGTCGGCGGTCGCCGGGGACCACTCGTTGCGGAACGTCCAGCGGGTCTCGTCGGCCGACTGGAGCTGGATGCCCAGCAACGGGTGCGCCGCGCGGTCGAAGAGAGAGGGGGCGGTGGCGCAGGCGGCGGGCTCGGTCCAGTGCCGCTGGGTGTCCCAGGCGTACGTCGGCAGGTCCGCGGGGGTGGTGTGCGGGACCAGGCGGCGCCAGTCGATCCGCCGTCCGTGGACGTGGAGTTCGGCTGCGGCGCGGTCCAGACAGGCGGGGCCGTCCTCGTCGCGGCGCAGCGATCCGACCGCGACCAGGTCCTCGTCGACGGTGCGCAGGGCGGTGAGCAGGGAGGGGTGCGGGGCGAGTTCGACGAAGTAGCGGTAGCCGTCGGCGGCCATGCGTTCGACGGTCGGCGCGAAGCGGACGGGTTCGCGCAGGTTGGTGTACCAGTAGTCGGCTTCCAGTTCCTCGGTGACCGGCTCGCCCGTGACCGTGGAGTACCAGGCCACGGACGTGGGGCAGGTGGCGACTCCGTCGAGCTCGTCGAGGATCGTCGTGCGCAGGGGCTCCACCCGGTCGGTGTGGGAGGCGTAGTCGACGTCGAGGCGGCGGACGAAGATCTGCTGCCGGTCGAGTTCGGTGAGCAGGGCTTCCACGGCGTCCACGGCGCCGGCGACGACGGTCGAGCGACCGCTGTTGACGGCGGCGACACCGATCCGGCCGTCGTGGTCGGCGAGTCGGGCCTCGACCTCGGTGTGCGGCAGGGCGACGACGGCCATGGTGCCGGTGCCGGACAGCTCGGTCAGGGCCTGGCTGCGCAGGGCGACCACGGCCGCGGCGTCGTTGAGGCTGAGCGCCCCGGCGACGCAGGCGGCGGCGACCTCGCCCTGGCTGTGTCCGACGACCGCGTCCGGCCGGACGCCGCGAGCCCGCCACACCGCGGCCAGCGACACCATCACGGCGAAGAGCACCGGCTGGACGACGTCGACGCGGTCCAGGTCCGGGGCGCCCGCGTCGCCGCGCAGCACGGATGTCACCGACCAGTCGGTGAACGGGCGCAGGGCGGCGTCGCAGCGGTCGAGTTCGTCGGCGAACACGGGGTCGCGGTCGAGCAGATCGCGTGCCATGCCGGGCCACTGGGATCCCTGCCCGGGGAAGACGAACGCCAACTTGCCTGCGGGGAGGCCCTGTTGGGGGCCGACGGTCAGGTCCGTGTCGGTCCGGTCCTCGGCGAGTGCGCGCAGGGCGGTGAGCAGTTCGGCCCGGTCGCTCGCCCGGACGACGGCCCGGTGCTCGAAGTGCGTACGGTGGTGGGCGAGCGTCGCGGCCACGGCCGGGAGCGGCGGCTCGGGCTGCCGGTCGAGGGTTTCGAGGAGGCGGTCCGCCTGCCCCCGGAGTGCGGGGAGGGTGCGGGCGGACAGCGGGAAGAGGGTCGTACCGGTGAGGTCGCCGGACGACTGGGGCTGCTCCTCCGGCGCTTCCTCCAGCACCACATGGGCGTTGGTGCCGCTGATGCCGAAGGCGCTCACCCCGGCCCGCCGTATCCGCTCGGGGTCCCGTGGCCAGGCTCGGGCCTCGCTGAGGATCCGCAGCCCGCTGTGCGCCCAGTCGATGTGCTCGGTCGGGGCCTCGGCGTGCAGGGACGCCGGTATGCGTTCGTGGTGAAGGGCCAGTACGGTCTTGATGACGCCGCCGATGCCGGCGGCGGCCTGGGTGTGGCCGATGTTGGACTTCAGGGAGCCGACGCCGAGGGGGCGGTCGGCGGGGCGGTCGGGGCCGAAGACGGCGGCCAGGGCGCGGCCCTCGATGGGGTCGCCCAGCCGGGTGCCGGTGCCGTGCGCCTCGATGTGGTCCAGGTCGTGCGGCCGGAGCCCGGCGGCGTCGAGGGCGGCGCGCAGGACGCGTTCCTGGGCGGGGCCGTTGGGGGCGCTCAGGCCCTGGCTGCGGCCGTCCTGGTTGATCGCCGAGCCCTTGACGACGGCGAGGATCCGGTCACCGTCGCGGCGTGCGTCTGCGAGCCGCTTCAGCAGCACCACACCGCAGCCCTCGGCCCACACCACACCGTCCGCGTCGGCCGAGAACGGGCTGCACCGCCCGGACGGCGACAGCCCGCCCAGCCTGCTGAACTCGACGTGCCCACGCGGTGTCACCAGCAGCGTCGCACCGCCCGCGAGCGCCAGGTCGCACTCGCCGCCCGCCAGCGCCCGCGCCGCCAGATGCAGCGCGACCAGGGAGGACGAGCAGGCGGTGTCGACGGTGACCGCCGGCCCCTGGAGGCCGAGCGTGTAGGCGATGCGGCCGGACGCCACGCTGGACGCCGAGCCGGTGCCGACGTGCCCGTCGAGCTGGTCCAGGGCGGCCGAGGCCAGGTAGCCGCTGTCGTACAGGCCGATGTAGACGCCCGTGGAGCTGCCGCCCAGTGTCTCCGGGACGATCCCGGCGCGTTCTACTGCCTCCCAGCCGGTCTGCAGGAGCAGCCGTTGCTGGGGGTCCATGGCCGCGGCCTCACGCGGTGAGATCCCGAAGAAGGCCGCGTCGAAGCGGTCGATGCCGGTGAGGTAGCCGCCGTGCAGCGAGTACGCCTTGCCGGTGGCCTCCGGGTCGGGGTCGTGCAGCCCTCGCGTGTCCCAACGGCCCGCCGGCGCCTCGGTGATGGCGTCCTCGCCCGCGGCCAGCAGCCGCCACAGCGCCTCGGGGTCGTCGGCGCCGCCGGGGAAGCGGCAGGCCATGGAGATGATCGCGATGTCGTCGTGCTGCCGAACGGGGTCGACGGCCGGAGCGGGGCTCCCGGTGCCCCTGCGCGTCGCCGCCGTCGGCCCGTCCTCGAAGACCGCTTCGGCGAGCTCGGCGATGGAGGGGTGGTTGAAGACGAGGGACGGGTCCAGGGTCCGGCCGGTCAGCGCGGACAGCTCGGCGGCCAGCGTCACCAACTGCCTTGATCCCAGCCCGAGTTCGGCGAGTGGCCGGTCCGGCTCGACGGCCGGCCGGTCGAGCCCGGTCGCCTCGGCGACGGCCGACTCCAGCCAGGTCCGCACGCTCTGCGGGGTGGTCAGAGACGGGTTGAGGGACTGCTTCGGGGACTCGTGCGCAGGCATCTAGACAGGTGTCCTCGTGGATTCGGGCATGGGCTGGGGCCGTACGGCCCGCGGGGCGCGGGTGTCGGTACGGCTGCTGCGGCCGCCGCGGCGCCGGCGCGCCGGGTACGACAGCGGTCCGGGCGGGGTCAGCTCGGGGCGGGCGCGTCGACGACGTCGAGGGTGCCGTTCAGGTAGGCCGCCCGCGTGGCGTGGCGCTGGATCTTGCCGCTGGACGTCTTGGGGATGGTGCCGGGCCGGACCAGGACCACGTCGCGCAGCGACAGGCCGTGGGCCTCGCCGGTCCCGCTGCGGATGACATCGATGATCTTCTCCGCCTCGGACACCGCGTCCATGGCGATCTCGGCGACGACGACGGCCTGTTCACCGTCGGCCGCCCCGTCACCCCTGGGCTCCCCGTCGTCCGTCGCCTCGCCGTCCACGGAGAACGCGGCGGTGCAGCCGGGGCGCAGGGCCGGGTGGGCCATCTCGGCGGTCAGCTCCAGGTCCTGTGGGTAGTGGTTGCGTCCGTCGATGACGATGAGGTCCTTGAGGCGACCGGTGACGAACAGCTCGCCGTCGCGCAGGAATCCGAGGTCACCGGTGCGCAGGAAGCGGCCGTCGTGGCCGGTCAGGGTGGCGCGGAAGGTGTCGCGGGTGGCGAGGGCGTTGCGCCAGTAGCCCTTGGCGACGCTCGCGCCGCGCACCCAGATCTCGCCGGTCTCGCCCTCGGGGAGTTCCTCGCACCGCTCCGGGTCGGCGATGGCGACGGTGACATCGGGGCCCGGGCGGCCGGAGCTGACGGCGGCGGCGTCGGACTGGCCGGCGTGCGGGCCGGTTTCGGCGGCCTGGAGCAGGGTCGGCGGGGTGTGGACGGTGCTGCCGGTGACCATGAGGGTGGCCTCGGCCAGGCCGTAGCAGGGGTAGAGGGCCTGGTGGCGGAAGCCGGCCGGGGCGAAGGTGTCGGCGAAGCGTCGCAGGGTGGCGGCGCGTACCGGTTCGGCGCCGTTGAAGGCGACCTTCCAGCTGGAGAGGTCGAGTTCGTCGAGCAGCCGGGGCCCGGCGTGCTTGAGGCAGAGTTCGTAGGCGAAGTTGGGGCCGCCGCTGGTGTGCGGGCGGTAGCGGCTGATCGCGGTCAGCCAGCGCTGGGGTTGCTGCAGGAAGTGCAGGGGGGAGAAGAGGGTGGCGGTCACGCCGAGGTAGACGGTGTTGAGAACGGGACCTATGAGGCCCATGTCGTGGTAGACGGGCAGCCAGCTGACGAACATCTCGTGGCCGTGCTCCGCGATGGCGTCCGGCGTGTGGCCCATGCGCTCGGTGATGACCCGTTCGTTGTCCAGCAGGTTTCCGTGGGTGACCATCACGCCGCGCGGGGCGGAGGTGGAGCCGGAGGTGTACTGGAGGAAGGCGACCGAGTCGGCGGTGAGGTCGGGCTCTCGCCAGGAGGCGGCGGCCTCGTCGGGGATGTCCTCGGTGGCGACGCGGGTGATGTCGGCGAGCTCGGGCAGGTGCTCGGCCATGCCGGACAGGGCCGTGATCACCTCGCGGCCGCCCAGGATCACCTTGGCCTCGGCGTCGGCGACGAGGCGCTTCATCCGTATCAGGGCACGGTGGTTCTGCGCGCGGCCCTGCGGAGGGACGCCCGGTACGGCGACCACACCGGCCGCCAGGCAGCCCAGGTAGCCGCTGATGAACTCGGGGCCGGGCGGGTAGAGCAGCACGGCGCGGGCACCGGCCAGGCCGCGTTCCTGCAGCCAGGCCGCGATGGCCCGGGCGCGGTCGGCGAGACGGCCGTACGAGATTTCCTGGATCTCACCGTCGGTGTCGCCGGAGACGAGGTAGCGGTAGGCGGTTCGGTCGGGGTGGTGCGAGGCGTGCTCGGTCAGCAGATCGACCAGGGAACGAACCATGTTGCGAGTCTCACCTGTCTGGATCGGTGGGCGAGGAAGTGGAGTTCGAGGGGCGCGTCAGGCGGACGCGCGGACGCCTCGGTCGATCCGGCCCCCTTGCCGGACCTGCCCTCTCGACGACCCGCCGAGAAGTTGCGGCACCGGTCGAGTCGTGGCGCTGGTCGGCCGACACTCCGCGCCCTCGTCCAGTTTGCTACCGGCGAGTAACACCATAGCAACTCCGTACGGTCCGACGGGCCGAACAAAAGTAAACCCTACGTGTCCAAAAGGTGGTTGACGAAGCAAGTGCCGTACACCGGGACGCCATAACTCCCGATACCGGGCCACGCGTTCCCGGAGTCACGCAATCACCCCAACTCCCGCTTGCTGTACGCCATTTCCGACAGTTGACGCAGAAGCGAGCAGAGTCCGGCAGTTTCGAATCGAAGTGTCCGCCGACCGTGCGAGATCGATCGATGACGGTGTGTACTGTGCTCCGAGCGCCTCGTCCCATGGCTCTGGCACAGCCCTGCCCGAACGCCCCCGAACCGACCTGGGAAACCGACTCGATGATCGAACTACCGGACCTGGCGACCGGCGGGCTCGCCGTCGGCATGCTGTCCGCGCTCGCCCTGGGCGGCGGGCTGCTGCGCGCTCAGCGGCAACAAGCGCGGCAGCGCGCCGAGATCGCCGCGTTGCGCCACCAACTCGACGGCGCGGTCAAGGCGTTCACGGCCGAGGTGGAGCATCTGGCGGCACGGCGTGTCCCGGCCGCGGCCCGGCAATTGGCGCACCCGCATGTCACCGTGCCCGGTCCGCTGGACCCGCGGACCGCGGGGTCACCGTCGGCCGTGGCACTGGAGCATGTCCTGGTCGGGCTGCGCACCGAGCTGGCCACCCAGCGCACGCGGATCGACGCGGCCGCACAGGCCGGCATGCGCGGGGTGACACGCGAGATCCAGGCGGCCCTGTACCGGCTGCAGGACGCTTTGCGCGGACTTCAACAGAAGTACGACGACCCCGAGTTGGCACAGACCCTGTTCCGGCTCGACCACGAGAACGAGCAGTCGCTGCGGCGTGCCCAGGTCGCCGCCGTGGTGTGCGGGGCGTGGGTCGGGCTGGCCCGCGAGGAGTCGCATCTGGTGGACGCGGTGACCGGCGGCCAGGCTCGGCTCGCGGGCTATCACCGGATCCGGGTGCACAACCATCTCGCGGCGGGCACCGGGCTGGTGTCGCATGCCGTCGAGCCGGTCGCGATCATCGTCGCCGAGCTCCTCGACAACGCCCTTCGGCACTCCGCGCCGGACACCGACGTCGTGGTCAACCTGGAGCAGGTCCATCACGGCGTCTGCGTCACGGTCGACGACGCCGGTCTGGGCATGACCCAGGACGAACGCGCCCGCGCGCAGCGGCTGGTGGCGGGTTCCGAGCCGATCCTGCTCACCGAGCTGGGCGATCCGCCGCGCATGGGGTTCGCCGCGATCGGGCAGCTGACCCGGCAGTTCGACCTGAGCGTGGACGTGTCGTCGCCGTCGCCGTACGGCGGGGTGCGGGCGGTCCTGCGGGTCGAGAGCCACCTGCTCAGCCACATCGACTCCGCCGAACGCCCACCCGCCGCCAGCGCGCCGCGCTCCACGCGCAGGGCCTCCCGGGACGACGCACCACCCGCCGGGACCGGGAGCGAATCACTCGCCGGGACCGGGGACGAGGCAGCCGTCGAAGCCAGGGACGAGACACGCGTCGAGTTCCGGGGCGAGGCACACGTCGACGCCAGGGGCGAGGCTCCCGTCGGGTCCCGGGGCGAGGCGCCCGTGCAGGCCGGGGACGAGACAGCCGCCGGCCCGCAGGACACGGCGGCCGTCGGCCGCCGGGGTGAGTCATCCGTCGGCTCCCGGGGCGAGGCGTCCGGCACCTCGCACGGGTACGGGGCCGAACACGATCACGACGCCTCAGGCACTGCGTCCGGGCATCACGCTGCGCGCGAAGCCGGTGGTCTGCCGCAGCGGCGGCGCCGCTCGCGGGTGGCCGCCGCGTCGGCCGAGACGCCCGTCTTATAATAAAATTAA
>NZ_JAQMYP010000067.1 GCF_028369295.1 Streptomyces sp. HD | reverse complement strand
GACCGCGGTGGGCGTTCCTTCGACCGTGACCGTGGCGGCCGTACCTTCGAGCGCCGGGACAACGACCGTGGCGGCTTCCGCCGTGACGACCGTCCGGCCGGCCGTTCCTTCGAGCGTCGTGACGAGCGCGGCGGTCACCGTGGCAGCGACCGTCCCTTCAACCGCGACCGTCGTGACGACCGTCCCGGTTTCCGCACCGGTGGGCACGAGCGGCCCTACGGCCGTCGGGACGACCACCGTGGTGGCGGCTCCTTCGGGCGCCGTGAGGACAAGCCGCGCTGGAAGCGCAACGGCTGACACTGAGTGAGCGGAGAGCGCCGTGGCCCTGTCGGGGTCACGGCGCTTTTTCGTACCCGGGGCGCGGGTGAAGATCGGGCGCGGGCGGCAGGGCTGCAAGGGCATTTTTTGGCCAAGCTGTGACGCATGTCACGTCCCTGGTAGGGGAATCGCTGGGGACATGACAGATGACGCCATAGCGAGTGGGCTGTCGAACGGAACGCTCCCGGACGGAAATCTCTCGGACGAGGAGCGGCTGGCCCAGCTCGGCTACACGCAGGTTCTCGCCCGCCGTATGTCGGCGTTCTCCAACTACGCGGTCTCCTTCACGATCATCTCGGTCCTGTCGGGCTGCCTGACCCTCTATCTGTTCGGCATGAACACGGGCGGCCCGGCGGTGATCACCTGGGGCTGGGTGGCCGTAGGTCTGATGACCCTGTTCGTGGGTCTGTCGATGGCCGAGATCTGCTCGGCGTACCCGACGTCCGCCGGCCTGTACTTCTGGGCGCACCGGCTCGCGCCACCGCGTACGGCCGCCGCGTGGGCGTGGTTCACGGGCTGGTTCAACGTGCTGGGCCAGGTGGCGGTGACGGCGGGCATCGACTTCGGGGCCGCGTCGTTCCTGGGCGCGTATCTGAACCTGCAGTTCGGCTTCGAGGTGACGCCGGGTCGGACGATCCTGCTCTTCGCGGGCATCCTGCTGCTCCACGGCCTCCTCAACACCTTCGGCGTACGGATCGTGGCCCTGCTCAACAGCATCAGCGTGTGGTGGCACGTGCTGGGCGTCGCGCTGATCGTCGGCGCGCTGGCCTTCGTGCCGGACCGGCACCAGTCCGCGTCCTTCGTGTTCGGCGAGTTCGTGAACAACACGGGCTGGGGCAGCGGGGTCTACGTCGTCCTGCTGGGGCTGCTGATGGCCCAGTACACCTTCACCGGCTACGACGCCTCGGCGCACATGACGGAGGAGACGCACGACGCGTCGACAGCGGGCCCGAAGGGCATCGTGCGGTCGATCTGGACGTCATGGATCGCCGGATTCGTGCTCCTCCTCGGCTTCACCTTCGCGATCCAGTCGTACGAGGGTGCCCGCACCTCCCCGACGGGCGCGCCGCCGGCCCAGATCCTGCTCGACGCGCTGGGCGCGACGGCGGGCAAGCTGCTGCTGCTGGTCGTCATCGGGGCGCAGCTGTTCTGCGGGATGGCGTCGGTGACGGCCAACAGCCGTATGATCTACGCCTTTTCGCGCGACGGCGCCCTGCCCTTCTCCCACATCTGGCACACGGTCAGTCCGCGCACCCGCACACCGGTCGCGGCGGTGTGGCTGGCGGCCGGCGGGGCGCTGTTGCTCGGCCTGCCGTACCTGATCAACGTCGCGGCGTACGCGGCGGTGACCTCGATCGCCGTGATCGGCCTCTACATCGCGTACGTCATCCCGACGCTGCTGCGGCTGCGCAAGGGCGACGCGTTCCATCGGGGCCCGTGGCATCTGGGGCGCTGGTCGGGGCTGGTGGGGGTGGTGGCCGTGGTGTGGGTCGGTGCGATCACGGTGCTGTTCATGCTGCCTCAGGTGTCGCCGGTGACCTGGGAGACGTTCAACTACGCGCCGGTCGCGGTCCTGGTCGTCCTGGGGTTCGCGGCGGTCTGGTGGGTGGCTTCGGCTCGGCACTGGTTCCTCAACGCGGAGCATGAGCGCACGATCGCCCGGCAGGCGGGCAGGGCCGACAGGGCCGCCGGGAAGGCGGGGGCGGTCGAGGCGGTGGATCCGTAGCGGTTCGGCGCGCGGGGGCTCATTCCGCCCCGGTTCGCCCCTCTCCGCCACCGCCGACGTGGCCGTGACCCGGATACCCGATCGGAGACGCGGCCACGTCCGGCTATGCTCGGGGTGGCAACATCGCCTGGGCCCTTAGCTCAATTGGCAGAGCAGTGGACTTTTAATCCATTGGTTGTGGGTTCGAGTCCCACAGGGCCTACGGGTGGTAGGCGGGGGATATGCCCTCTGACCTGCTACGCGGCGTCCGGGTCGGCTTCGGTCGGCTCGGGCGCCGCTTCGTTTTCGGGGCCTGTGCGTGCGCGGCTGGCCCAAGACTCCGCCCTTCGGCTGACGAAGGGACACATGCCGCGGCTCAGCTGAGTGGTGGAAGTGCCCGCCAGGGGGTCAACGCCGGGCGTCCACCGCCTCCCCGCCGAACAGAACCGAGCCCGCCGGGCCGACGTCCAACTGCAGCCGCTCACCACAGGCCGGGCAGGACCGGGCAGCCATCCGGCCGTCACCATCGGCAACTTCACCAGACCAGACAGCCGTACGGCAGCACGACACCCATCGCCTCACCGATGTGCAGCAGGGAGGTGGACGGGGGTGCTTTCGTCTCCATGGCACTGCGTCGGAACCGTCTCCGCTCATGCCCCTTGTTGCTGAACTCATCGCCTCGGAACCCGTCCGGAAGTGCCTGGAAACTGTCGCTTCCGGTCATCTCCAGGGGCGTCAGGGAAGGACGTCCGGCCGTGCCGCCACAGCAGTAGGCTGGTCATACGGTCGCCCGTGACCCCGGCCCTCTCCGTGAAGTCCCGTTCCGCGCAACAGAGGCACTGCGCACGGCGGAAGCCAACCGACTGAGGAGATGGGACGCATGAGTCCGCATCCCGACGTGTTCGACGAGTGCCGCGTGGTCCGGGCGGGCGGTGAGCTGGACGTGACCACGGCGCCGGCCTTCGCGCGTGATCTGGAGGACGCTCGCCACGGCAGCGGCCGGCGGTTCCTGATCGTCGACCTGAGAGGCGTGACGTTCATGGACGGCAGCGTCCTGGAGCCGCTGTGCTCGGCCTGGCGCGACTGCCGGGGGCGGGGTGGATGGGTCCGAGTGATCCATACCCGGCCGGGAGCGATGCTCGTGTTCCGGGCCGGCGGTCTGCTGGAGCGGTTCCCCCGGTACGCGAGTGCCCAGGACGCCTGGCAGGGCATAACCGCGGACCGTGTGGTGACGCACCGGGGCACGTAATGTCCGGCGCAGGCCAGGCTGCGCCGCGCCCCGGAGCGCCCCGGCTGTCGAGGAACGGGTAACGGTGATCAGCGACGGCATGGCCGACCTCCTGCGGACACTGCGTCGCGGCGAGATCGGCGACCCGGCGCGGGCGTGCACGCGGGTGCTGGGCGCCCACGGTGTCGCTGCTGCTGCTGGACGGCGGCCGGATGACCGAACCGCTGTGGTGCCATCCGGAGCTGAGTGCTCGGTTCGAGGAACTCCAGCTCACGCTCGGTGAGGGGCCGGGACCGGACGCCGTCCGCACCGGAACACCTGTCGTGGAGCCGGCCCTGGACCGGGTGCGCCCCGAGCGGTGGCCCGCGCTGCTGCCGGCCGCGCGCGAGCTGGGTGTCCACGGTGTGTGCTGCTTCCCGCCGGGTATCGGCGCCATCCGGGTCGGCGTCCTGACCGTGCTGAGCGACGGAAACCGACGGCTGAGCGAGCAGCAGTACGCGGACGCCACCGCCCTGACGGCCGCATTGACCGGCGCCTTCCTGAACGGGGCGGCGCCCCGCGAGAGCCGCAACGGGGAAGTGCCCGGGTTCGGCGTGTTCCCGGAGTGGCCGTCGGGGCTGCATCGCGCGGCCGTGCATCAGGCCACGGGGATGGTCAGTGTCCAACTGGGCGTGTCCATGGAGGTCGCCCTCCTGCGTCTGCGGGCCCACGCCTACGCCAGCGGTCGCCGTCTCGGCGAGGTGGCGCAGGACGTGGTGGCCCGCAGGATCCGATTCGACGACGATGTGAGCGGGCCGTATTCGCCCGATGGTGGAAAGGGATGATCGGCATGGCCCGCGAACGACGTCTGGCGGAGATCTTCGTGGAGGTCGCCGACTCCCTCGTCGAGGACTTCGACGTCATCGATCTGCTGCAGCGGCTGTCCGCGCGCTGCGTCGAACTGCTCGACGTGTCGGCGGCCGGGATCCTGCTCGCGGACGCGCACGGGGAACTGCAGATCATCGCCGCCTCGGACGAACACACCCGGCTGCTGGAGCTGTTCGCGCTCCAGCACGACCAGGGCCCGTGCGTGGAGTGCTACCGCACCGGTGCCGCGCGGACCAACATCGACCTGACGCGCCCGGAGACGACCGTGGGCTGGCCGCACTTCGCCGTACGGGCGCGTGAGACGGGGTACGTGAGCACGCACGCCATCCCGCTGCGCCTGCGCAGTCGCGTCGTCGGCGCGCTCAACCTCTTCCAGACCACACCCCTGCGTCTCGGCGACGACGACATCGCGCTCGCCCAGGCGCTCGCCGACGTGGCGACCATCACGATCCTCCAGCAGCGCACCTTGGAGCAGTCGCATGTCGAGAACAGCCAGCTGGAGACCGCGCTGACCAGCCGTGTCCTGATCGAGCAGGTCAAGGGCGTGCTGGCGGAGCGCTGGAACACCTCCGTCGACGACGCCTTCGCCGCGTTCCGGGCGTACGCCCGCACCCGTCACCTGCGCCTGGCGGACCTCGCCACCCGGATCATCTCGGGCGGCTTCGACACCACGGACATCTCCGCACCGGCGCCGGGCCTGCCCGACGACCGCCGCGACTGACCCCTGTCACGTCCCGCTACGGGTGTCGACGAGGATTTGCGCGGCCTGCGTGACGTTGTCGGCGCGGACCGCTTCGGCCATGGCCGCGCGCGCGGTGTCGGGCCGCGGATCGTCCGCGAGGGCTGTGGGACGCACCGGCGTAGAGTGAGAGAACCGGCCCGTCTTCCAGCAGGACATCGAACTCCGAGGTCGCCATGCAGCCCATGGAAGCACCCTCGGACGGCTACGCCGAGGTCCGTATCGTCGCCGCCTCGCCGGAGGCCGCCCGGCGGGTCGCGGAGGCTCTCCGACGCTGCTTCGCCGCCAGCGAGCAGCGCAGCTACCCCGCGGGCGCCGACGGGGGAACGCGCCTCGACCTCACCGTGGACACCGCCCGCCCGGCAGAACCGGCCCGGTCGTGGCTGGAGACCAGCCGCTCCGGGGAGAACGCCCGGCGGCGGGAGTGAGCCGGGGTCCGGAGACGGGTCTTGCATGATGTCCGCGACCATCTCTCATGCTCCGCCGCGGGCCATCCTCCGCAGGGCCCGACCGCACGCCTCGTCGGCGTGCGCAGGCCCGAAGAGCGGAAAGGACGCGAGCGGGGGGTGCCCTCTCGTCACACGGCCCGAACCAGCGGCGCGCCGTGGGGATGTGATCGCTGTGGCCACCGCCCTGCTGATCCTGATCGCGTCACACGTGACCGTCGGCCGCGGTCGCCATGAGCGGTTCCGCGGCCTCCTCGGTCGTGTCCGGGGGCACGACCACGAGATCCCAGCGCCCCTGGCCGGGGGTGAGCAGGACGACGGTCTGCGGGGCGGATGCCGTGAGGTTCCTGCGCAGTCGTACGACCTGGTTGGCGATGAGCATCCGGCCGGGGCCGGCGGACCAAGTCGCCCCGTTGACCGTGACGCTGGTGATGTGGCCCCACGCGCGCGGCAACCCGGCAAGCAGCCGGGGAAGTTCGGCGAGCAGGTCGTACGAACGGGGCCACCACGCTCCGTCGATGGGTCTCGGCAGGTCACCGCGGGGCGCCAGGCGCAGGCGCAGGAGGGGATGAGAGGGGTTCGGACTGAGCGGTACGTGGCTCCTCGGCCTGGATGCGGATGGCGCGGCCGGGGTCACGGGCTGCCCCTGACGACGGGTGGCGTGCGGTTGAAGGAATGTGGTCTGGTGGACCCACCGGAGCACGAGGACCGGAACACGAGAGGGCGCTCCTGAGCCGGCCTGAGTTCCGGCATACGAAAAGTTTCTCGTCTGCTCCACCGCACTCCCGCCTTTGTAACAAACCGCGGCCCGTCGCAGGCGGCATCGCGCTGACACAGGCCGGCGCCGGATGGTGACGGTGGCACGGCTCAGGGATGTGCCGCCGCGGACATCCGGCACGACGCACAGGAAAGCGGCACTCGATGATGTACGACCAGACACGCGCTCAACAGCCCGCGGACCAGCCCCGCGACGACACGGGACGCCATGCCCCCGGCTCGGCACCGCTGATTCCGTCGGAGGCACGAGACAAGATCGCCAGGCGCCTCGGGCGGGCTGTCAACACGTTCCCCGACGCTCCGCGTGAGTCGCTGGAGGAAGCCGAAGGCGCCTTCGACGACGTCACCGCCCAACTCATGGACGTCCTCGCCGAACGGCGGCGTACCCTCCACGCGGGCTGGCAGGACCAGGACTCCGAAACGCGGGCCGCCGAACTCCACCTGGCCCTGAGGCAGTACCGAGAGATCACCCAACGCCTGCTCCGCCTCTGAACGACGACGTCGACAGGGCTGTTCAGTCGACCTTCCTGCGTGAGCGATGCGTGAGCGGACGATGTGGCAGCGACCGTGAGGGACCGGATCGGATCGAAGGTCCTGCCCAACCTGCCCCAGTCCGACAGGGCCTACAGAATCGCCCCCGGCTCAGAGGCACTTCGAGCTGGGGGTGAGTCCATTTTGGGGCGATGATGCGCTACTCGTGGACGGGCGGCCGGAGTTGACCAGCGTTGTTGCGCTGGTCGCGCTGGTCGCGCTGGGTACCCACGCCGGACGAGGTGCTGACTGCTCACTTCGCGAGTGCGTATTCCGTTCCCCTGGCTCTATGGGAACGGGCCCCGTCACCATGTCGGAGACGGAGCCCGTTCGTCCCGTCAGGAGGAGGCGACCGCAGAGAGGATCTTCTTTCTGTTCGCTTCCTCGCTCACGACGATTGAGAGTGACTTGTCGTCGTTGGCGCGGGATACGGAGAGTGAGCCTTTGTGCTTTATCTCCTGGTCGGCCTTGGACGGCGAGTAGTTGACGACGAGAGCTTGTCGGCTGCACGAGAGTTCTACCCATGCAGGGGTGTCACCTGAGCCGTGTCCGGATGCCGTCATATAGGGTCCGAATGGTAGGCGCGAACTTCCTTCGCCGTCATTCTTCGGCCAAGCGGTGAGGAGCTGCAATGAGGGCTTCTGTCTCGCGTCCGCAGGGAAGGCGACAAGCCCGCACTTTCTCCCCTCCGTGTACAAGATGACCCTCTCGCTGCCCGCGTCGACCTCACCGATCACTCTTCGCCTGGGTTCGTGAGGAGTGACATCCAGTTCGGAGAAAGGGTCACCGGTCACGTCAACCGTGGGGAGCTTTAGCAGTTCGGCTTTTTCCGGCGGACTGGACGGGCTTTCGGCCGCGGTGTCCGGTGTGGTGCAAGCAGAACAGACGAGTCCCAACGTGACGCCGGCGATGAGGCATCGAATCATCCGCGCCATCGGCGCTCTCCCCTACAGTCAGGGTCTCTGTCTACTCGGCCCACTGGTTGAAGCACACGCCGACCGGCTTCATCGCCCAGCTGGAACCCAGGTTCTTGCTACCACTGTAAACGTTGAAGTTGTACATGTCGTAGAGGGGGTATGCCTCGATGTACCCGAACTTCCCCTTGGGTACTTCATAGCGAGTCTGGTCCTCGACACCGAATGTGCCAGTCACCTTGAACCCGAGCTTTCCGGAGACGACTTGGGCGTCTACCGAGACTTCGGTGCTCATTTCGGCGGAGACGGACTTCGAAACGGTCATCACAAGGGTCGTCTTGCCCGCACCGCTTGTCTTCTGGAGCTTGGTGGTGCCGCAGACCTCGCTCGGGCCGTTGATGTTCTTGAGTGTGATGCCTGCACGTGTCGAGGCGGAGGCGTCGGAGGGGGCGGGGGCCGACGCAGCGGAAGTGGTTCGCTTCACGATGGTGTTCGGGCCCGGCTTGACGAACCCGTCAGGAACGGAAGTCGAAACGCTCGTGGTTTCCTGCGTCGAAACCTGTGCGGCAGCAGCAGTCCCGGCCCCGGTCATGGGCAGGATCGCGGCACTTGCGAGCACGGCAATCTTTGATATGCGGTTCATGTTTCCCCGTCTCGTCTTCACCCGGCGGTCGGTCGGGTGGTTGCTGGCGCAAAGTTAGACGGCGTCGACATTTGAAGTCAATGAATGGTTGTACGGCTTGAGCATTATTTGAGGTAACTGCCGGTGGGCGGTAGTGCTTTACATGCTTTGAGTTGAATACCCCCATTTATTCTTCGTATTCGGAACATTGGGATGCCTGGTCGGGCGACGAGAATTGACGGCGCATCAGGTAACGGGCAGGGCTGGCTTGCCGTCAGCGCGACGGTGGCCAGATGGTGCTGAGGATCAGCTGTACCTGGTCGATCAGGTGGGGCGGGTCGAATCGGGCGGGATCGGTGAGTGCGGTGCGGCCGAAGTGTTCGGCGCAGGCGACGAGGGCGTGGGCGAGGACCTGGGGGTCGAGTGCCGGGCCGGCTCGGTCGGCCAGGGTGTGGGAGAGCCATTGCTCGACCCGGCGCCGGAACCGTTCTCGGTCCGCCTCGATGCGGTCGTGGACGACCGTGGGCATGTTGCCCGGGGGTAGAAGGATCAGCCGCCATGTGTCGGGGTCCTCGCGGAGCATCGCGGACATCCGGCGCACCGCCTCGGAGGCGAACGCGGCGGGGTCGCGCGGGTCCTGCGCGCCGGGGATTGTCTCCAGCAGCCGTCCGAAGGCGCGTGCCTGCTCCCGGTCGAGCAGTGCGGTCAGCAGGGCGTCGAGGTTCTCGTAGGCGCCGTAGACCACCGACCGGGCGACACCGGCCTTCTTCGCGACGGCATCGATGGAGACCCGGTCGTAGCCGTCGCTCACGATCACGGCGAGGGCCGCGTCGAGCAGCTGTTCGCGGCGCTGCTCGATCGGGACGCGCGGGGCGTAGGGGCGGCGCTTGCGGGGCTTGTCTTCCGAAGATGTGGGCGCAGACACCTTGGCAGTTTACGACACCCGTGTCTTAATTTAAGACAGCAGTGTCGTAATCGAGAGTCCAAGATCGAAGACCGAGGCGGTCTACGCCGCGGACGGATGAGGAGCGGTTCCATGGCGAAGTCGAAGTGGAGCGAGGTCGAACCGCACGAGGACTACGGCTTCTTCGGCCCGGGTTCGGTGGTGTGGAAGGTCTGGAGCTATCCGACCGCGCCGACGGTGGGTTTCCAGCGGGCCGTGGTGGTGGAGGAACTCGACCCGCCGCTGGTGGCCGCCGTCCACGCGACCCAGGGCATCTACCGGCGCTCCCGCACCCGCTACGACCGGACCCTGCGGTACTTCGCGATGGTGGCCTTCGCCGGTTCGCGGGAGGTGTGCAAGGCCGCGGACGTCCTGGTCAAGGTCCATTCCAAGGCGATCGGCCACCTGCCCTACGGCGGCGGGACCTACGACGCCAACGACCCCGCCTCGCAGCTGTGGATCCAGCTGACCGGCTGGCACTCGATCCTCTACGCGTACGAGAAGTACGGACCCGGGAAGCTCACCGCGCAGGAGGAGAAGGAGTACTGGGAGGCGTGCGCTCTCGCCGCGGAACTGCAGACGTGCTCCCCCGACGACGTCCCCCGCAGCCGCGAAGGCGTCCGGGCCTACTTCGAACAGATGCGCCCGCGGCTGTCCGCCAGCCCCATCGCCCGGCAGGCCATGAACCACCTGCTCAGGAGCGAGCTCGTACTGCCGCCGACGCCGCGTTGGGCGAAGCCGGCGAGCCTGGCCGTCGCGAAGGCGCAGCGGATCGCCACAGTCGCCACCATGCCGCGCTGGATGCGTGAGCTGGCCGGCATCCGGCAGTCCCGTCTCCTCGACCTGCTCATCGTGCCCGTGATGAAGACGGCCTTCGCGCTCGCCCACCTCAGCCCCAAGGCCGAACTGCGCCTGATAGGACGGCTCTCGCCCTCCACGGTTCCGGTGATCGCGCCGATGAAGCTCGGCATCCCTCCCCGCACGGAGGAAGTGCTGACGCCCGCGGAAGCCCGCGCCCGCCACGGCTACGCCAAGCCCGCCGAGGCCCACCTCGAATTCCGGGCCCGGCAGGCCGCCCGCGTCTTCGACGACGGCGAGGCGCCCAGCGAGCAGGGGCTCATCGAGTCCCAGGAGGTCCTGGGGCCGCTCTCGTAGCCTCGGCGAGATGCCCGGTCTGTGAATTACGTGAGATTCACCCGATTTCATAGGCTTGACCTAAGTAAGAAATCGTCAATGACTTACCTTCGTCGGTGTAATTCGCTATTGCGTACGTGTGTCCTCGCTGGTAGCGTCACCCTTGTAATGATCAAGCAATTGCCTGACCAGTGATTGCTGAATGTAGGGGGAATGACTTCGTGAGTATGCGAAGCAAGGTAATTTCTGCCGTGACCGCCACCGCCATAACCGGCACGATGTGCGGAATTGGCGTGAACGCCGCCTATGCGGCTTCGCCGGAAGGCGAGAAGACCGTCGCGGTCGAGCAGGCGGCAACTGCGGGGCAGGCCCGCATCGGCGCCAATGAGATCTGCACAGTCCTGGGGATCGGCAGTGGCGCGGCCGGCCTTACCAAGGCGCTGGCCAAGGGAGCGTCCTGGGTGGGCATCGGCGCCAGCGTCGGGTGCTACCTGTACTCGAAGGCGCAGGAAGCCACGCCTGCGCAAAAGCGGGCCGCCATGATCGCTTCGTACAAGAAGTACCAGGCGATGAGCGATATCAAGAAGCTCGACGCACTCGGTTATTACTGCCGGAAGAAGGACAGTGGTGGCGGTGGTGGTGGCACTGATGTCGCCCCCCGTAACACGAGGATCGGCTGGACGGATATCAAAATGAAGGGCGTAACCTACACATGCACAGCAACCGGGGACTGACCGGTCGCCGCGGCTGGAGCTACGGGGAGCGATTCGCGGTCGCCGTAGCGCTGGTCGTAGTGAGCCTGCTATGGCTCACGCAAAACACGGACCTGTGGGCAATCGTCCTGTGCTGGGTTGGTGTAGTTGGGGGAGTGCTGGGAATGCTCTACTCCGGATGGCACTACATTCGCGCACGCAAGGATTCGCGCTGAATTCTCGGCGGAGGATGCGCGTAGTGGGGGTGTTTCCGGGAATACCGGAGGCACCCCCAACTGGCGTGCCGCGCCGGGTTGGTGATCATTCGTGGGCTTGGTGTCCGTTGCCCTTGCCGTGTTCCCGCTGAACGGACAGCGGGCTCGGGGTCCCGGCTTCGGGCGCCGGGGTGTCCGTTGTGGAGGCGGGGGACGAAGAGGGCGTCGGGGTGTCCTCGTCGGAGCCGGAGGCCAGGGACGTGCCGAGGGCTGCCACTGCGGCGAACAGGGCCAGGCCGGTGCCGGAGGAGATGGCCTTGGAGGCCAGGCTGCGGTGGCCTCGCGGGCGGGAGTGGGCCGCGCGGCGGGACTTGCGGGGGCGCGGGTCGGCGGGCCGAGGGGTGAGCGGGGCGGGTGCGGAGCTGGTGCCGTCCTGCCCGGGCGAGGGCGAGGGCGAGGTCGGAGTCGAGCGCGCGGTCGGGGCCGGGGCCGTGGGCGGGTGCGGCGTCCGGTGGTACTCGGTGAGCCAGGCGGCCGTCTCTTCCGCGGTGGGGCGGTGGGACGGGTCCTTGGACAGGAGGCGCAGCACGTAGTCGGAGAGAGGCTGCGGTATCCCGGGGCGGAGCCGGACGGGTGGGAGCGGGGTGTCGTCGACGTGCTGCCGCACCACGGCCAGTGAGGTGGCACCGTTGAACGGGGGCCGGCCGGTGAGCAGTTCGTGCAGGACGCAGCCGAGGGAGTAGACGTCGGAGGCGGGTTGCGCCGGACGGCCGAGGGCGCGTTCGGGGGCCAGGTAGTCGGCGGTGCCGACGATCTTGCCGGTGACCGTCAGCCCGCTGGCGATGTCGGCGAAGCGCGCGATCCCGAAGTCGGCGATCTTCGCCGTGCGGTCGGCCGTCAGGATCACGTTCGCCGGCTTCACGTCCCGATGGACCACTCCCTGCTGGTGCGCCGCGGCCAGACCGGCGGCCGCCTGGGCGGCGATGGCCGCGGCGTCTCGCGGGAGCAGGGCGCCGTAACGGGACCGTTCCTGGGCGAGGGTCCAGCCGTCGACGAGTTCCATGACCAGGTACAGCCGGTCGCCGTCGGAGCCGAAGTCGTACATGCCCACGACGTTGGGGTGGTTGAGCCGACCCGCGGTCTCTGCCTCCAGCCGGAAACGGTCCGCGTCCGCGGGCCCCTCGGCGTGCAGCAGCTTGACCGCCACGGGGCGCCCGAGGAACTGGTCGGCCGCCCGCCACACCTCGCCCATCGCACCGCGGCCCAGGCACTCAAGCAACTGATAACGGTCCGCCAGCAGCCCTTGCACGCCCACCTCGATCACGACGACGTTCGTACTTCCTCGGCCCAGGCCGTCAGCGAGACATGCCCTGACCGCCCGACCACCTGAATGCCTGACCACCTGAAATCCCTGACTCGCCGGCAGGTCCGGCAGGCACAGGGGGCGAGCGGGCACCACGGGGGCCCTGGTTCCTGGTCCACCCTCTACAGCGCAGGGAGGTTCGGGGGTGTCACGGCTGGAACGGGATGTTTGCGAGAACCGCACGCTCGTGGAGGCGCGCGCCTGCCACGCCGACGACGTGCTCACAGTCGGCGCACATGCCGAGCGGGAGGCACGGGCTCATTCTCACGGTATTGATTGCGTCTATCCGTGAGAAGCGGCTAGCCTTCACCTCACGGATAGAAGCCCTATCAACCGTGAGGTCTGACGATGGTCGCCACCACCAGCACCACCACCGAGCAGGTCCCCGTGCCCGTCCCCGTCCGTGTCTTCGGCGGTCCCACCGCTCTCATCGAGTACGGCGGGCTGCGGCTGCTCACCGACCCCACCTTCGACGCCCCCGGCGAGTACCCGCTGGGCGGCGGCCGAGGTCTGACCAAGACCGCGGCCGCCTCCGCCTCGCCCGCCGAACTCGGCCGTATCGACGTGGTGTTGCTCTCGCACGACGAGCACCCCGACAACCTCGACGTCTCCGGCCGGGCCCTGCTGGCCGACGTGCCGCTCACCCTCACGACGCCGAGTGGTGCGGGGCGTCTGGGCGGTACGGCCCGGGGGCTGCGGGACTGGGAGTCCGTGGAGGTGGAGCGGCCCGGCGGGGGTGTGATCACCGTGACCGGGGTGCCCGCGCTGCACGGGCCGGGGGAGCGGGAGGGGCTCGAAGCGGTGGTGGGACAGGTCGTCGGGTTCGTGCTGACCGGCGACGGTCTGCCCACGGTGTACGTCAGCGGCGACAACGCCCAGCTCGGCCCGGTCCAGGAGATCGCCGGGCGGTTCGGGCCGGTCGACACGGCCGTGCTCTTCGCCGGGGCCGCCCGTACCGCCGTCCTCGACCGGCAGCTGCTCACCCTCGACAGCGCGCGTGCCGCGGAGGCCGCCCGGATACTCGGGGCCCGGCAGATCGTTCCCGTCCACTTCGACAGCTGGGCCCACTTCACCGAGGGGCGGGAGGAGCTGACGGCCGCGTTCACCACGGCGGGGCTGATCGACCGGGTTCAGCTGGGCTGACGGGCCTGGGGGAGGGTCGCCCAGGATCACCCCGGGGGTCGCCCGTGGGGTCGTCCTGAGGTCGCTGCGGGGTCGCCCTGGGGTCGCTGCGGGGTCGCCGCGGGGTCACCCTCCCCTCACAGCAATGTCACAGCCTGCCCCACTAAGTCCCCGCTGACGCATGGCGACTATGCGCCACTCCCCAATCTCCCCACCCCGAACTATCAACTGAAATCGGTCCCTTGAGGAAAGCTTGGCGATCATCCGGGATCACATTCCGGACCGCGGCGGTCGAAGGTGCTCGACCCGGCCGCCGATGCCCAAGTTCGCCTACGTTCCTTCAGCACCAGGGATCACCATGCCCCCCACCCCCCACCCGGCCCAGATACCCGGCGCGAAACGCGCCGCCCGTATCGCCGTGGCCGCAGGCCTCGTCGCCGCGCTCTCCGCGGCCGGCCCCATACCCCTCGCCCTCGCCGCGGACGGCCCGACCGGCGCCACGGCCGACCGGGGCGTCAAGTCCGCCCACGACAAGCTCGGTTCCGATGACGCCGACCTCCTCGCGGAGGCCAAGGCGCAGCGCGACAAGACCGTCACGATGATGATCGCCACGGCTCCCGGCCAGACCGAGAAGGTCGCCGCGGAGCTGGACGCGGTCAAGGGCGGCTCCGTCGGCCGTACCTACGACAGGCTCGGCTACGTACGGGCCACCGTGCCGACCGGCAAGGCGGACTCGGCCATCGCCGCCGCCGCGAAGCTGTCCTCCGTGCAGGCCATCGACCTGCGGGACGAGATACCCCTCGAAGAGCCGCGCCTCGACAGCGGCGGCAAGTCGAGCGCCTCCGCGGCCACTTACCCCGGCCCGGACAAGAACACCCCCGCGAAGAACCCGTACAACCCGTCCTTCGAGACGGGCGCCGTCGACTTCGTGAAGAAGAACCCGAAGGCGGACGGGCGTGGAGTGACCATCGGTGTTCTCGACACCGGCGTCGACCTCGCGAGCCCCGCCCTCCAGAAGACGACGACCGGTGAGCGCAAGATCGTCGACTGGGTGACCGCCACCGACCCGATCGCGGACGGCGACGGCACCTGGCAGCCGATGACCACCTCCGTCTCCGGGCCGTCCTTCACCTACGGCGACAAGAGCTGGAAGGCGGCGGAGGGTTCGTACCGGATCAGCACCTTCCGTGAGGCCGTCACCAACCAGGGCGAGGCCAAGGACGGCGACGCCGACGGCGATGTGAACCGCGACGGCGACAAGACCGACGACTGGGGCGTCCTGTACGACCCGGCCGCCGGCACGGTCACCGTCGACGTCAACGACAACGGCGACTTCACCGACGACGCCCCGATGAAGCCGTACAAGAACGGCTACCAGGTCGGGCACTTCGGCACGGACGACCCGGCAACCGACATCCCGGAGAGCCAGGACTTCGTCGTGGAGATCCGCAAGGACGTCCCGATGGACCCGCTGGGCGGCGACTGGGTCGGCAAGAAGTCCGACTTCGTCAACATCGGCCTCACCGCGGGCTCGCACGGCAGCCACGTGGCCGGCATCACCGCCGCCAACGGCATGCTCGGCAGCAAGCACATGAACGGCGCCGCCCCCGGCGCGAAGATCGTGTCGTCCCGCGCCTGCATCTTCGGTCCCGGCTGCTCCAACGTCGCGCTCACCGAGGGCATGATCGACCTGGTCGCCAACCGCGGTGTCGACGTCGTCAACATGTCCATCGGCGGTCTGCCCCCGCTGAACGACGGCAACAACGCCCGCGCCGAGCTCTACACCCGGCTCATCGACACCTACGGCGTCCAGCTCGTCATCTCCGCCGGCAACTCCGGCCCGGGCGCCAACACCATCGGTGACCCCGGCCTCGCCGACAAGGTCGTCTCGGTCGGCGCGGGCGTCTCCAAGGAGACCTTCGCCGCCAACTACGGCACCGGTGTGCGGGGCGAGTACCAGCTGTTCAACTTCTCCTCGCGCGGCCCGCGTGAGGACGGCGGCTTCACCCCGACCATCGTCGCCCCCGGCTCCGCGGTCAGCACCATCCCGGCCTGGATGCCCGGCGCGCCGATCGCCGAGGCGGGCTGGAAGCTGCCCGCCGGGTACGCCATGTACAACGGCACCTCGATGGCGTCCCCGCAGGCCGCGGGCGCGTCCGCGCTGCTGCTGAGCGCCGCGAAGCAGCAGAACATCAAGCTGACGCCCGAGAAGCTGCGCACCGCGCTGACCTCGACGGCCAAGCACATCGAGGGACTTCAGGCGTACGAGGAGGGCCCGGGCCGCATCGACGTCGTCGACGCCTGGAAGGCCGTCAAGGCGGGCGCCACCGCCCACACCTACGCCGTCAAGGCACCGGTCGACACCGCGCTCGACCAGGCGCTGAAGACGCCGGGCTTCGGCACGGGTCTCTACGACCGCGAGGGCGGCCTGAAGGCCGGACAGAAGAAGTCGTACGACGTCACGATCACCCGTACGTCCGGTCCGGCCGGCTCGCTCCCGCACACCCTGCGCCTGGCGAACAACAAGGCCCGCACCTTCTCGATCACCGGCTCGAAGGTGGTCGACCTGCCGCTGAACAAGCCGGTGACGGTCAAGGTCCAGGCGGCTCCCAGGAACGCGGGCATCAAGAGCGCGATCCTGCAGGCCGACGACCCGCGGACGGTGGGCGTCGACCAGCAGATCCTGACGACGGTCGTGGTCTCCACGCCGGTCAAGCACACCTTCACCGCGTCCGGCTCGGTGGAGCGCAACGCCTTCAAGTCGTACTTCGTCACCGTCCCCGAGGGCGCCAAGTCCCTCCAGGTCACGCTCGGCGGCCTGAAGGAGGGCAGCCAGACGAAGTTCAGCGCCATCAGCCCGTACGGCGTCACGGCCGCCGACAACGACCCGAAGACGACGGACATCGCCTCCTACACGGACCCGCTGCCCGGCGTCTGGGAGATCGAGGTCGACTCGCGCCGTACGTCGCCCCTGCTGGACAACCCGTACAAGCTGAACGCCACCGTCTACGGCGCGTCCTTCGACCCGGAGGCCGTGACCGTGCCGGAGGCCAAGGTGGGCACGCCGGTCGCCGCCTCCTGGACGGTGACCAACAAGCTGGAGGCCGTCGAGGGCAACATCAAGGGCGGCGCGCTCGGCTCCTCCAAGACCGCGCGGCCGACCATCGCCGCCGGTGAGACGCAGACCAGCAAGATCGAGGTGCCCGAGGGCACGACCTCGCTGGACGTCGCCATCGGCAACGTCTCCGACCTGGGCTCCGACCTCGACCTGAACGTGTACGACGCCGCGGGCAAGCTCGTCGGCCAGTCCGCGGACGGCGACGCCGAGGAGTCCGTCTCCGTCGCCGACCCGGCCGCCGGTACGTACACCGTGGAGGTCGTCGGCTTCGAGGCGCCGTCCGGCAAGACCGCGTACGACTACCGGGACGCCTTCTTCTCCTCCGCGCTCGGCTCGGTCAAGGTCGACGAGTCGGCGCCGGTGAAGCTCGGCACGGGCGACTCGGCGAAGGTCGCGGCGGACGTCACCGTGGCACGGTCCGTGCCCGAGGGCCGGCAGCTCTTCGGTGAGGTACGGCTGGTCAACACGCGCGGGACGACCGCGGGTGTGGGCGGGGTGACGATCCAGAAGGTCACGCCGTAGCCGTATGACGCACGGCCGAGGGGCGGGTGTCCGATCCGGACGCCCGCCCCTTCGTTCTGCCGTGCCGTTGCCGGCTCATCCCACGCCGAGCTCCGCGAGGTCGCCCAGCGGCAGGGTGTGCTGGGTCTGGAGGACCTTGGCGCGCAGGTAGCGGACGTTGTCGGGGGTGGCGAAGACGCCGGTCGGCACCCGGTCGCGGACCTCGATGCCGAGGCCGCGCAACTGGTCGGCCTTGTCGGGGTTGTTGGACAGCAGGTCCAGTTCACCGATGCCGAGGGCGGTGAGCATCTGGGCGGCGGCCGTGTAGTCGCGGTCGTCCTCGGGCAGGCCCAGGGCGGCGTTCGCGGCGTAGGTGTCGAGGCCCTGGTCCTGGAGGGCGTACGCGTCGAGCTTGTTGTAGAGGCCGATGCCGCGGCCTTCCTGGCGCAGGTACAGCAGGACGCCGCCGCGCTCGGCGATGCGCTCGACGGCCTCGCGCAGCTGGGGGCCGCAGTCGCAGCGGGCCGAGCCGAAGACGTCGCCGGTCAGGCACTCGGAGTGCAGACGGACCAGCGGGGTGGTGCCGGGGGCCGGGTCGCCGAGGACGACGGCCACATGCTCCAGGCCGTCGGCGAGGCCGTGGAAGGTGACCAGTTCGGCGTCGACGCGGTAACCGTCCTGGAAGCGCAGCGGGACCCGGACACGGGCGCGCTGGGTGGCGGCGGCGGTGAAGTCGGGCATGCGGCATCTCCGGGTTCCGTACGTGGCGACCTGCTTCAGATTTGAAGCAGCTCCTCGGATCAGGACCCTACCCCATGCTTTAAATTTGAAGCAACAATTTTGTCGTGCACGTCACAGGCCGGACTCCCGCGTCACGAACAGGACTTGCCGGACCGTCGCCGCCAGGGCACGTCATCCGCGGTGGGATGCGCGCTGCCCCCCTGGAACCCCTCGCCGACCGCCGTGAAGATCTCCTCCAGTTGCCCGACCTGCTCCGGGGACAGCCGGTCGAAGAGCAGTGACCGTACGGTCTCCACGTGCCCCGGGGCCGCGCGCTCCAGGACCCGCATCCCTTCCTCGGTGATCGTCGCGATGCTGCCCCGCTTGTCCCAGCGGCAGTCCTCGCGCCGCACCAGCCCGTCCTTCTCCAGTCGCGTCACGGCGTATGTCAGCCGGCTACGGGTGATCTTCAGCCCTTCCGCGAGGTCGGTCATCCGCAGTCGGCGCTCCGGAGACTCGGACAGGGTGGCGAGGATGGAGTAATACAGGTGGGGCATGCCGGCCTCCTGCTGGAGCTGCCGGTCCAGCGCGTCCTCCACGAGTGCGGCGGCGGCGATGTACGCGCGCCAGGCGCGCTGCTCCTCGGGGGTGAGCCAGCGAGTCGTCATGCCACCAGTGTAAGTTTGTTTCAAACTTGAACCAAGCCCGCGAGTTCCCTGACCGTTCCGACCGCCCTGACCACCGAGAATGCCGAGCCGGAGAGCGCGCCGATGCCGTCGTACCCCTACGTCCTGCTGTCCGCCGCCGTCTCCCTGGACGGCTACCTCGACGACACCACCTCCGAGCGGCTGCTCCTGTCCAGCCCGGCCGACTTCGACCGGGTCGACGAGGTACGGGCCTCCGTGGACGCGATCCTCATCGGCGCCGGCACCATCCGGGCCGACAACCCGCGGCTGCTGGTGAACTCGGCCGAGCGGCGGGCGGCGCGGGTGGCCGCCGGCAGGCCGGAGTACCCGCTGAAGGTCACGGTCAGCGCGTCCGGCGAACTGGATCCGGCGGCCAACTTCTGGCACACGGGCGGCGAGAAGATCGTCTATACGACGGAGAAGGGCGCGGAGCGGCTGCGGCGGACGCCGGTCGCGGCCGACGTGGTCGCGCTGGGCGCGGAGCTGGACTGGCGGGCCCTGCTGCGGCACCTGCGCGAGGTGCGCGGGGTGGACCGGCTGATGGTCGAGGGCGGCGGCACCATCCACACGCAGCTGCTCCAGCAGGGGCTGGCGGACGAGCTGCAGCTGGTGCTGGCGCCGCTGTTCGTGGGGGACGCGCAGGCGCCGAAGCTGTTCGGGCCCGGCGGATACCAGGGCGGGCGACTGCGGCTGGTCGAGACGCGGCGGATCGAGGACGTGGTGCTGATGCGCTACGAGCCGACGGCACCCGGTGTCGGTGGCCTCTCCTCCGCGGCGGACCGGCACTGGCTGGGGCTGGCGTGCGAGCTGGCCGCACAGTGCCCGCCGTCGCAGACGGCATTCAGCGTCGGGGCGGTGGTGGTCGCCGCTGACGGGACCGAGCTGGCGCGCGGGCACTCCCGGGAGGGCGGCGACCCCGTGGTCCACGCGGAGGAGGCCGCGCTCGCCAAGATCGCGCCGGGCGATCCGAGGCTGGCCTCCGCGACGGTGTACAGCAGCCTGGAGCCGTGCACGCGCCGCGCGTCGCGGCCCGCGCCGTGTGCCCGGCTGATCCTGGAGGCGGGGGTGCGCCGGGTGGTCACGGCCTGGCGGGAGCCGGACACGTTCGTGGCGGGGGCCGACGGGAGCGGGGTACTGGCGGGGGAGGGCGTGCAGGTGCTGGTTCTGACGGAGTACGAGGAGCGGGCCATGGCGCCCAACGGACACCTGCTGTCCTGACGCGACCGGGCCCGCAGGCTGCCCGAAATACGCTGGCCAGAGGCGGGCCGGGGAAACCGATGTGCTTCGCACTCCGCGGATGGCGTACTATGGACTCATCGACGCGGGGTGGAGCAGCTCGGTAGCTCGCTGGGCTCATAACCCAGAGGTCGCAGGTTCAAATCCTGTCCCCGCTACTGAAGGCTCAGGGCCGGAACTGATTCAGTTCCGGCCCTGAGTGTTTCCACGGCCCTGAGTGTTTCCAGGTGCTGAGCGTTTCCATTGCTCTGCACGTTCCGCTCCGGCCTTGACGATCAGTCGTCCGGTCGGCCCCCAGCACTCGCTCCCCGCCCCCGCTTCCGCAACCCTGGTGACGTGGAGGAACGGCGGATCTCATACGCACGCCGGTTCGTCCGGCTGCTCCCCGCCCTGCTGATCGCGGCCGGAGCCGTCTACGACTTCGCCACGCCCACCGCCTTCACCGGCGCCCCCTTCTACACCGCCGCACCCCTGGTCGCCGCCCCCCTCTACTCCCGGCGCGGCACGGTGGCCACGGGGGTCGTGGCCGTCGCCGTCCTGCTCGCCCTCCGCGTCAGGCGGGGGGACCTCCCCCGGGCCGAGACGATCACCGAGCTGGTCACCGTGGTGGTCGTCTCCGTCCTCGCCGTCCTCATCAACCTCCTCGTCCGCCGCAGCGACGAGCGCCTCGCCTCCGTGCGCGAGATCGCCGAGGCCGCCCAGCGCGCCGTACTGCCCGAACCCGCCGAGCGGATCGGCGGTTTCCAGATCGCGGCACGCTACGAGGCGGCGCAGGAGGGCGCCTCCATCGGCGGTGATCTGTACGCCGTGCAGGACAGTCCGCACGGTGTGCGGGTCATTGTCGGAGACGTGCGGGGCAAGGGGATGGGGGCGGTCGGCGCCGTCGCCGTCGTCATCGGGGCCTTCCGGGAGGCCGCCGAGCAGGAGGTCACGCTGGAGGCGGTCGCCCAGCGCCTGGAGCGGGCCCTGGCGCGCGAGCGCACCCGGCACGACGGCGTCGACGCCCGCGAGGGCTTCACCACCGTCGTCCTCACCGAACTGCCGCACGGCGACAGCGTCGTCCGCACCGTCAACCGGGGGCACCCCCCACCGCTCCTCCTCTACGCCGACGGCACCGTGCGCTCGCTGCACGCCACCGAGCCCGCACTGCCGCTCGGCATGGCGGAGCTCGGCGCCTGGCCCGACCGGGCCGAGGAGGCCGACTTCCCGAGCGGGGCCACGCTGCTCCTGCACACCGACGGCCTCTCCGAGGCACGGGACGAGAACGGGCGGTTCTACGATCCCGAGGTCGGCCTCGCGGGCCGGGCCAACGCCGAGCGCGAGCCGGCCGCACTGCTCGACGTGCTCTCGGCCGAGGTGCGCCGGCACTCCGGGGGCGGGATGGCGGACGACATGGCCCTCATCGCCGTACGCCGCCCTTGACCGTCGTGACAGTGCCTTGATCGTTGTCACCGGACGTGTTCGGGCGACCCCCCTCCGCATAACAACTGACATACCGTCAATACCTGTGTGGTCCCTGAGCCCTGGCCAACTCGCCCGTTTTGGCCCGCTCCTGACCCGTAAGTCCAGGCGAAAATCGTTAATGATCAAGCAGAACAGCTTGGAATCCGCACCCCGGGTCTATTAACGTTCGATAACGCAGCGCGGTCGTCCCAGCCGTCACAAGAGACGGCTCCGTGCGCACGCGCCGAGTCCCGCAAGGGAGCCGGGGAACCACCACCCTGGGGTGAATCGCGTGAATACCGCCGTTAAATCACGGTTGGTATACGCGCGTAGGAGACCTTCCTGCTCCGAACCCGTCAGCTAACCCGGTAGGCGAGAAGGAAGGAAAGGAGCACGCCCACGTGGCGTCCAACAGGCCTGCTACGCAAGCCCCGTTCGTGCCGGGTCAACGCAGTAACGACACCTTCGGCTACGACCGCTACCGCACCGACGAGGGCCCGTTCGAGGAGTGGAACCCCACCGCGGAGTCCATTCGTCCCGTTCGTGGCAGGCACCGCGTCTCCAAGCAGCGGGGCGGGGGACTCGCCCGCAGCTCCACGGTTCTCGGCGTCGGTGTCATAGCCGCCGTCGGCGCGGGCGGCATGGCCAGCGCGCAGAGCGGCAAGCCGCCCGTCGCCATCACCATGCCCGACCTGCCCCTGATCTCCGACGACGACTCCGCCGCCGAGGCCACCACGACCGCGCTGAGCACCATGGGCGAGGCGACCGAGGAGACCTCCCAGGGCTCCGGTGACGCCGGCGAGGCCCTGCGGGCCCGGATCATCGCCCAGGTCGAGCAGCAGCAGGACCAGATCGACAGCAAGGCCGCCGCCGAAGCCGTCGCCGCCGCCGAGAAGGAGGCCGCCGCCGCGGCCGCCAAGGCGGAGAAGGAGGCCGAGGAGAAGGCCGCCGCCGCCAAGGCCAAGGCCGAGGAGGAAGCCCGCAAGAAGGCCGAGGCCGAGCGCCTCGCCGAGCTGGCCAAGCAGTACACGCTGCCGACCTCCTCGTACACCATCACCTCGACCTTCGGTCAGGCCGGTGCCTACTGGTCCTCCGGCTACCACACCGGCCTCGACTTCGCCGCGCCCACCGGGACGCTGATCAAGGCGATCCACTCCGGCACGGTCACCTTCGCCGGCTGGGACGGCTCCTACGGCTACAAGACCGAGATCACCCTCGACGACGGCACCGAGCTCTGGTTCGCGCACCAGTCCTCGATCAGCGTCAGCGTGGGCCAGAAGGTCAACACGGGCGACGTCATCGGCCGTGTGGGCGCCACCGGCAATGTGACCGGCGCCCACCTGCACCTTGAGGTGCACCCCGACGGCAGCACCAGCGGCATCGACCCGATGGCGTGGCTGCGCGGCAAGGGCCTCACGCCCTGAGGTCCCCCCACGGCTGATCCCCGGCAGTCCTGACGACAACCCCCCGACGTCAGGGCTGCCGGTTTCCGTTGCATTCCGATGCATTCCGAGGCCTGCGGAACACAGGTGCCTGCGGAACACAGGTGCCTGCGGAACACAGGGGCATGCGGAATACAGCTGCATGGGGAACACGGGTGCATGTGGAATACAGGCTTCCGGCGCGGGTGTTGGGGAAGGACATGACTTCCCTTCGCAAGCTCGGCTCCTCCGCCCTTGAGGTCTCCCCGCTCTCGCTCGGCGGCAACGTCTTCGGCTGGACCGCGGACGAGGCCCAGTCCTTCGCCGTGCTCGACGCCTACACGGCGGCGGGCGGCAACTTCATCGACACCGCCGACTCCTACTCGGCGTGGGCCGAGGGCAATACGGGCGGCGAGTCCGAGACCATCATCGGCAACTGGCTGAAGGCACGCGGCAACCGGGACGACGTCGTGATCGCCACGAAGGTCAGCCAGCACCCCGACTTCCCGGGCCTGACCGCGGCCAACATCAAGGCCGCCGCGGACGCCTCCCTGACCCGCCTCGGCACCGACCGCATCGACCTCTACTACACCCACTTCGACAAGCCGGACGTGCCGGTCGAGGAGATCATCGGCGCGCTGGACGAGCTGGTGAAGGCGGGCAAGGTGCGGCACATCGCCGCGTCCAACATCTCGGCGAAGCGCCTGGAGGCCTCCCTCGCCTTCTCCGACCGCGAGGGCCTCGCCCGGTACGTCGCCCTGCAGCCGCACTACAACCTGGTCTCCCGCGACACCTACGAGGGCGAACTCCAGGACCTCGCCGAGCGCGAAGGCCTCTCGGCGGTCCCGTACTACGCCCTCGCGTCCGGCTTCCTCACCGGAAAGTACCGCGCCGGTACGACGGTGGGCAGCCCGCGTGCCCAGGGCGCCGGCAAGCATCTGGAGACCGAGCGGGGCCGCGGGGTGCTGGCCGCCCTGGACGAGATCGCGCAGGCCCACGAGGTGCCGGTGGCCACGGTGGCCCTGTCCTGGCTCGCCTCCCGGCCGACGGTCGCCGCCCCGATCGCCTCGGCCCGCACGCTCGACCAGCTGCCGGCGCTGCTGGGGGTGGGGGAGCTGACGCTGACGGAGGAAGAGCTGGGGAGGCTGACGGAGGCATCGGCCTGAAACTCACTTCCGGCCGACGGCTGCTCTTTTCTCCAGCCCGTCCGTTCTTCCTCTCAGCCACCCGTCCGTTCTTTCTCTCAGCTCGTCCGGTCTCCTCTTTCAGCCCCGTCCGGTCTTCCTCTCAGCCCGTCCGGTCTTGTCTCTCAGCCCGTCCGGTCGGGTCTTTCAGCCCGTCCGGTCTCTTTTTTCAGCCCGTCCGGCGTTTGAGGACAAGGCCCTTTAGGGGCCGGAGCGGGGGTCTGGGGGCGGCAGCCCCCAGGAGGGGCCGGGGTCGAAGGGGCGGCGCCCCTGGAGGATGGGACGGGTAGGGGCGGCGGGGGCGAGAAAACGACGCCGACCCACCCGCGCCGCGCCGCCCCACCCACAACCCGCCCCGGTCACGTCCGATACGGGTTGTACACCGGATACGACGCCGTCGGCCCGTTCACCGGCCCGTACTGCTGCGGCTGCGGCTGCCAATAGACCGGCACCGGCGCCCCATACCCGTACGCCGCCCAAGCCTGCGCAGCCCCCGCGTGCTCCAACGCCGGTCGCGCGAACTCCCGCCGCCCCCACAGCTCGTGCAGCAACTCCCCTTCCCGTACGACGAAGTCGGCGCCGGCCCGCCCGCGGCGCCCTCGGTGCCGTAGGAACGCCAGGGACGTGGCGTACGCCTCGTACTGCGCGACCGCCCGGGCCGCGGCTCGCCCTCCGCGGTCGCGGGCGTACTGCCGGGCCACCCGCCGTGCCCGCATCGAGCCCAGCGCGAACGGTTCGCCCGGGGTCAGCCAACCGGCTGCGACGTAGGCCGGCAGCTCCTCGCGCACGGTCCGCAGCTCGCGCTGCCGGGTCCAGATCACCAGCCAGGTCAGCAGCCCGAACGCGGGCACCATGAAGGCGGCGTACACGGCGAAGAACCCGTACTCGCCGAAGGCCGACGAGCCGTTCCACATGGCGTGCATGCCCATGGCGAGCAGAAGCCCGGAGAGCGGGAGGAGAACGCGGCGCACATGCTGTCGCGGCCCCGAGAGCGCCGCGATACCGAAGCCGATGCCGGTGAGGACGGTGAAGAGCGGGTGCGCGAAGGGCGACATGATGACGCGGACGAAGAAGGTCGCCGCCGTGACGGAGGCGATGCCGCGGTCGCCGGAGAGCTGGTCGGTACCGAAGGCGGTACCCAGGTAGAGGATGTTCTCGGTGAAGGCGAAGCCGGTGGCGGTGACCCCGGCTATCACCACGCCGTCGACGATTCCGGTGAAGTCCTGTCTGCGGAAGAGGAAGACGAGCAGGACGGCGACCGCCTTGGCCGTCTCCTCCACTATGGGCGCTATGACGGTCGCGCCGAGGGCGTCCGCGTGCGACGGATCGGCGGTCGCTATCGCTATCCACCTGGTCGCGAAACTGTTGGCGATGATCGCTATCAGCGCCGCCGCGCAGGCGCCCCAGGCGAAGGAGAACAGCAGATTGCGCCAGGGGCCCGGCTCGACCCGGTCCAGCCAGCGGAAGGACGCGACCAGCAGCGGCACGGGCAGGACGGCGAGCCCGAGCCCGACCAGGAACCCTTCGGTGCCGGTCTGCTCCCGCACCAGGGCGAGGATGACCAGCCCGGAGAGCGCGAGCAGGGTGCTGAGCGCGCCGTAACGGACCCACCGCTTCTGCCACCAGTGCGCGTGCCGCAGTGCGCCGCCGGCGGGACCGGTGGGGTACGTCGGGTACGGGGGACAGGTGGCCACGGCATTGACCCTAACGAGACAGGGGCGCCGCCCGCAGCAGCGCGAGGGGCTCTGGCGCCGGTGGGGGCTGCTGGCGTTCCTTGCTGTTGTTACCGCTGTTCTTCCCACAGCTCCTATGGCTGTACGCGGCGGAAGAGCAGGTCGTTCACCACATGACCCTTGTCCAGTCCCTGCCCCTCGAAACGGGTCAGCGGCCGGAACTCCGGACGGGGCGCGAAACCGCCGTCGGCCCGGGTGTTCTCGAAGTCGGGGTGCGCGGTCAGAACTTCGAGCATCTGTTCGGCATACGGCTCCCAGTCGGTGGCGCAGTGCACGAGCCCACCGGGCTTCAGCCGGGTCGCGGCGAGGCTGAGGAACTCGGGCTGGATCAGGCGCCGCTTGTGGTGCCGCTTCTTGGGCCAGGGGTCGGGGAAGTAGACGCGCAGCCCGTCGAGGGAGTCGGCGGTGAGCATCTCGCGCAGCAGGATGATGGCGTCGCCGTTGGCCACCCGGACGTTGCTGAGCCCGTTCTGGTCGGCGAGGTTGAGCAGATTGCCCTGCCCCGGGGTGTGGACGTCGACGGCGAGGATGTTGGTGCCGGGGTCGCCGGCGGCCATCTGCGCGGTCGCCTCCCCCATCCCGAAGCCGATCTCCAGGACGACCGGATTGCCGTTGCCGAACAGCTCACCGAGATCGACGACAGTCTGCCCGTCGATGTCCAGTCCCCACTTGGGCCACAGCCGCTGCAACGCGTCCGCCTGCCCCGCGGTCACCCGACTCCGCCGCGGCTGAAAACTCCGGATCCGCCGCTCGAAGTGAGATCCGGCCGGATCGGCCTTGGGCCCGTCCGGGAACCGGGGCTCGCCTTTGGTCCGCGTGTGCCGAACGGAGACACCGGGGAAATGAGGAGGATGCTCACCGGAGCTGCCGGAGCTGCCGGAGCTGCCGGGCTGCTCGGAGGCGCCGGGCGAACCGGCTTCGGGGGCGTTGAGGGAGTCAGACACAGTGAGACCGATTTTACGGGGGCGACGACACCTCGGACCCGGCCGGCCCGCTCGTCGAGCCCGTCCGGCGTTTGAGGACGAGGCCCCTTGAGGGCCGAAGCGGGGGTCTGAGGGGCCGCAGGCCCCAGGGGCCGGGGCCGAAGGGGCGGCGCCCCTGGAGGACGGGTCGGGTAGGGGCGGCGGGGGCGAATCGGGCGAAGCCGGCACCTCACGCTCCGCGCCTCCCACACGCCGCACGCCCCTCAAGCCGCCCCCAGCACCCCCAACGCCCTCCGGGCGACCTCCCGCCCGATCGGCAGCGAGGCCGTCGCCGCAGGGCTCGGTGCGTTCAGGACATGCACGGCCCGATCCCCCTCCTGTATCAGAAAGTCATCCACCAGCGATCCGTCCCGCAACACCGCCTGTGCCCGCACCCCCGCCGCGGCAGGCACCAGGTCATCGGCCGTCACCGCAGGCAACAACCGCCGCACCGCCTCCGTGAACGCCCCCTTGGACACCGACCGCCGCAGCTCCCCGACGCCGTAGCGCCAGTGCTGCCGGGCCATCCGCCACACCCCGGGCCACGCCACCGTCGCCCCGACCTCCCGCGGCCGTACGACCCCCCACCCGTACCCCTCCCGGGCCAGCGCCGGCACCGCGTTGGGCCCGATGTGCACATCCCCGTCGATCCCGCGCGTGAGATGCACCCCGAGGAACGGAAACGCCGGATCCGGTACCGGATACACCAGCCCCCGCACCAGCCCGGGCCGCGCCAGCGAGTAGTACTCGCCCCGGAACGGCACGATCCGCACCCCCGGCTCGTCACCCGTCATCCGGGCCACCTCGTCGCAGTACAGCCCGGCACAGTTCACCAGCACCCGCCCCCGCACGACGTCCCCGCGCGTGGTCCGCACGGCGACCCCCAGGTCCGCCCGCCGATCCACCCGCTCGACCTGCGCTCCGTACCGGATCTCCGCCCCGGACGCCTCGGCGAGCTGCCGTGCGACCCCGACGAAGTCGCACACGCCCGTCGTCCCGACGTGTATGGCGGCGAGGCCCCGCACCTCCGGTTCGTACTCCGCGATCTGCGAGGCGCCCAGCTCCCGTACCGGAATGCCGTTCTCCCGCCCGCGCTGCACCAGCGCGTGCAGCCGCGGCAGCTCCTCCCGCTCGGTCGCGACGATCAGCTTGCCGGTGACGGCGTGCGCGATGCCGTACTCCGCGCAGAACTTGACCATCTCGGCGGCGCCCCGCACCGCGTACCGCGCCTTCAGAGACCCCGGCCGGTAGTAGACCCCGCTGTGGATCACCCCGCTGTTGCGCCCCGTCTGATGCCGGGCGGGCCCGGGCTCCTTCTCCAGCACGGTCACCCGCGTCCCCGGCGCCGCGCGCGTGATCGCGAACGCCGTGGACAGCCCGACGATGCCACCGCCGATGATGAGCACGTCACAGTCGTGAGCGAGCGTCCGCACCTGCCCCACCTCCCGGTTTCGATAATGCACTGCGCCACTGACAACGCCCTCAAACCCCGCGCAGTGCTCCCGCGCCACGACGGCGGGCCGACGAGGTGATTCCCAGGGGGAACCTTTGGCAAGGGCGGGACTTCCGGCCATTCACCAGCAGTGATCCGGCCACGACCTGCTCACGTACCGCTCCGACGATGCGGCAGGTCCCTTGGCCGCCGCACAGGTGCGGCGCAGCGGCACCGAACGAAACGGCACATCCATGAGACGCCTCACCCCGGCCCTGGCACTCGGTCTCGCCGCCCTCCGGGCCGGCACGCCGGCCTCCGCGGGCACCGACACCGGCACCCGGAACAGCTACGGCACCAAGGCGACGTACACCCCGGGCCAGCACCCACGCACCTACCAGCGGCCTCCCGTCGGCTTCACCCCCGTCTTCACCGAGAACGTCTCCCGCCACGGCTCCCGCGCCGCCACCGACAGCGAGGACGGGGACCTGGTCCTGGCCCTGTGGAAGTAGGCCGAGGGCGCCGGTCGACTCACCGCGAGGGGCAGGGAGTTCGGGCCCAGGGTGCGGGCGCTCCGGGACGCCATGAGCGACGAGAGCCCCGGCGGCAAGGGCTGGGGCATGGAGCGGTTCATCTCCGCGCGGGACGCGGCCTGGTTCGGGTATCTCAGCGACGCCGAGGACTTCTACGAGAAGGGTGCGGGCTTCGCCGGCGGCGACATCACGTACAGGATGGCGGACGTGCTGCTCGACGACTTCTTCGAGCAGGTCGAGGCCAAGCGCGCCGACACCGGCGACCTGGGCGCCGAGCTGCGCTTCACGCACGCCGAGGAGATCATCCCGCCGGCCGCGCTGATGGGCCTGCCCGGCAGCACGAAGGGCGCCACGGCCGAGCGGCCGTACACCTACGCCGACAACCCGTGGCGGGGTGCGTCGGTCGCGCCGCTCGGCTCGAACATCCAGTGGGACGTCTTCCGCAAGGGCGACACCTACCTGGTGCGGATGCTCTACAACGAGAAGGAGACCGCCTTCAGGGCCGGCTGCCGCCCGATCGCCGAGAACAGCTCCTACTACGACCTCGACGAGCTGGAGCGCTGCTTCGGGCGCACGGACCGTGCGTCCTGACGGACCCGTGCCACGGCCCATGACGCGGCTCGTGTCCCGGCCTCGGTCCCGGCCAGGACGGCCAGGACGGCCGGGACGGAGATGGCGGCGGATCGGTCCGGCCGAGCCGCCGCGCTCTCCACACTCTCCACGCGCGCGTGGGGGCACGCTCAGGCCGGTGCCACGAGCAGCGGCCGAGCCCGCTCCCGCAGTTCCACGACCCGTGGTTCGTCGCCGTACGGCTCCAGGCGGTGCAGCAGATCCTTCACGTACTCCGTGGTGCGCGCGGACGATATGCGCCCCGCGACCTCCACCGCCCGCACGCCCTGCTCGCACGCCGCATCGAGATTGCCCGACTCCAGCTCGGCGACCGCCGAGACGACGAGCCGCAGCCCGTGCGAGCGCACGAACTCCTCCGTCGGCTTCGACAGCGCCTGCTCGGTGAACCGCCGTACCTGACGCGGTGCCTTGAGGTCCCGGTAGCACTCCGCGGCGTCCGCGGCGAAGCGGTCGTAGGAGTAGAAGCCGAGCCAGGACGGGTCGTTGTCGCCCTCCCTGGACCGCTCCAGCCAGCCCTCCGCCGCCTTCAGTGCGGCGCCGGCCGCCTGCGCGTCACTCGCGCGTGCGTGCGCGCGTGCCTCGACGAGACGGAAGAAGCTCATGGTGCGGGCCGTGGCGAGGCCCCGGTTGCGTTCCAGCGCGGCCTGGGCGAGGTCGACGCCCTCGTCGCCGAAGCCCCGGTAGGTCGCCTGGAGCGACATCGACGCCAGCACGTACCCGCCGAGGGGTACGTCGGCCGCCGCGCGGGCGAGCCGCAGCGCCTGGATGTAGTACCGCTGTGCGGCCTCCTGTTGCCCGGTGTCGAAGGCCATCCACCCGGCGAGACGGGTGAGTTCGGCACTCGCCCCGAACAAGGCGCGCCCCACCTCGTCGGAGTACGAGCCGAGCAGCAGCGGCGCCGCCTCCACCCGTAAACACTCCGGCACCATGGACGAACGCCAGTCGCCGCCTCCGTACTTGGAGTCCCAGCGCCTGGCGTCCTCGGCGGCCTCCCGCAGCTTCTGCACATCGCTGTGGCCGACTTTGAGCGGTGCGCCGGAGCCCTCGGACGGGTTTGCGTCGCGCGCGACCGAACTGTCGGCCGGGGTTATCAGCCACCGTGAGGCAGGCGTTGCGTATGCGCTTACTGCGAATGATCCGGCCAGCGACTGCCAAATGCCGCCGGAGCCGGCGCGGCGCCCGGCGAGGTCGAGACGGTAGAGCTCCGTCGCCGACTTCACCGCCTGTCCGACGTCCCTGGGGAAGGCGAGGCCCACTTCGGGTGCGGGGTCCGCGTCCGCCAGGCCGATCTCGTGGAGCGGCACCGGGCGGCCCAGCTTCTGGCCGATCGCGGCGGCGATGAGGTGCGGCGCGGCACCCTGCGGCACCATGCCTTTCGACACCCAGCGCGCCACCGACGTCTTGTCGTAGCGAAGAGTCAGTCCCCGCTGAGCGCCAAGGTCGTTGACGCGTCGAGCGAGTCCTGCGTTGCTGATTCCCGCGAGGGCGAGAACGGCGCCGAGCTTTTCGTTCGGCCCGCGTTGCTCCCTGGACATGCGCCACCCCTCGACACAGACGGCTGCCGCGCTGGCATAACCACGCGGCATTCGTAAACCCAGCGTAGTTCGCCGCATCCCAAGCGTTAAGGGGCATTGTTCCGGATGGCGGGATTGTGGTCCGCACTCAAGTACGCACCCCCTACACACAGTTGTGGCGTGCTCCCGCTGTGTGGCTGTGCGCCCGTCCGTGCGCTCTTCTCCGGCCACCGGGGGAGCGGTTCCATGGTTCTTGCGTGGGTCGGCCCGCTGTACTGGATCCAGTGGGCTGGGGGATTCCGCCGCCTCCATCCCCGCGGGCGGCGGAACGGTCCGGGGGGCGCACTCCGTTCCCCGGACTGCGCGCGAGTCGAGCACGACGTCGAGTACGGCGAGTAGTGCGCAGGGCTTGTACGGAGCGTGTGTGAGCCTGTCGCCACGGCGCCGATTTGGCTGAAAATCGACCCTGCTTCTCTCGGGTAATTTCCGCTCCCACCACGGCACTTGAGGGCGCGAAGGGCGTTTTAGGGGAGCGCATCGGGGGCGCATTCGCGTCGCAGTCGCCAAGCGATCACCTTGTCCCGCCTCCACCGATCCTGTCGTCCCGTCCGCTGGATTCCTCCGTCCCGCCCGCGTGGATCCGCCTGCCGCGCCCGGGGGTTCGGGTGGCGCTCCGTTCGCCACGGAGGCGCGGGCAAGGGCGCATTCCCGGATCACAAGCGGCTACGTCGCCGCTCCGGCGCGCGTCCTTCATGGCAGCATGGTGAACCGGTTCGTACGGTGCACTGGTTGTCCACAGCCTGTGGAGGCGGCGATGCGGTGGTTGGTGGGATGGAGCAGCACCGCCGCGGTGGCCGCCGGGATCGATTCCGCGGGGGCCACCGGCGGCGACGGCGAGACCGTGCACCCGGTGGGGTCCCAACTCCTGTGGGGTGACCCCGATCCGCTGTGGGCGGTCGGCGACTGGCGCCCCGACGAGGTGCGCGTGGTGAAGGCCGACGCACAGACCCGGATCGCGGTGCTCGGCACGTGCGGGGCGAGCGACGAACAGCTGCGGGTCGGACTGTTCGCCGCGCGCGGAGGGGCACTTCGGCATCTGACGGCGTGGTCCGGCAGCTACACGGCCGTCGTCCAGGTCGGCCGCAGGCTCACGGTGTGCGGCGACCTGGCGGGCGCCCGGCCGGTGTTCTACACCCCTTGGGCCGGCGGCACGGCCTACGCGACCGCCGCACTCCCCCTGGCCGACCTCATCGAGGCCAACCTCGACTTCGGGCACCTCGCCGCCCTGCTCGCCGCCCCCGACGTACCGGCGGCCCTGCACGACTCCACCCCGTACGACGGCGTGCGGCGCATTCCGCCGGGGCATGCGCTGATCCTGCGCGCCGGAGCACGCGAGATCGCCGGGTACGAGCCGGTCGCCTCGCTGGCGGTGGCGGCACCCACGGCCGACCCGGACAGCGCGGTGGACGCCGTACGCGACGCCCTGGTGGAGGCGGTGCGCGCGCGTCTGTCCGCGCCCCGCCATGTCCCCGGCGCCGACATAGATCCCGGCCCGGTGCCCGGGATGGGCCCCGCCGAACGACGTGCCGCGCGCGGGATGCCGGTACCGGGCATCGGCGCGGACCTGTCCGGGGGCCCCGCGTCGGGCACCCTCGCCCTCCTGGCCGCCGGCCTCCCGGGAATGCCGGGCACGGTGCTGGGACACGGTACGGGCGCGGGGGAGCGGCTGCTGGCGGTCACGTTCAACGACCTGGCGGTGGGCGGCCGCGAGGCGGAGCTGGAACGCGCGGGCACCTTGGCGGCCAACCCCCGTCTGCACCACGTGGTGGTCACCGGCGGCGAGGAGACGCTGCCGTACGCCGACCTGGAAGGCCCGCTGACGGACGAGCCGGGCCCGAGCCTGGTGACGGCGGCGAGGCACCGCGCACGCCTGGCGTCGGGCAGCGCGGACCACTTCACCGGCTACGGCGCCCGCCAGGTCCTGGACGCACACCCGGCCCGCCTTGCGGACCTCCTGATGGACCGCAAACGCCGTCACCTGGTCCGCCCGGTCGCGGCCCTGGCGAAGGCGGACGGCTCGGTCCTGGTCCCCGCGCGCGTGTACGGCGCGGCACGCAAGCTGGCCCGCACCCCGTACCGGACGGGCCTGGAGTCCCTGGCCGACCGCCTGATGGACCGCCGCTTCGACGAACCCGGAGGTGCCGTAGGGGCGTCGCTCGCCGCGCTCACCTGGGCCAGACCGGGCCCGGCGGCACGCTGGCTGACCGGCGAGGCGCTGGCTGAAGTATCGGTTCGCCTGCAAGCGGCGACGAACCGCAACGGCATGGGCCCCGGCCAGCGCCCCGGCGACCACCGCGCGCGTGCGGCCCTGGCCCGCCATGCCGCCGACATCCGCGTCCTGGAACAGGCCGCCGAGATCCGCTCCCAACGCCTGCACACCCCCTTCCTCGACAACCAGGTCGTCCGCGCCTGCCGAGCCCTCCCCGAGGCCCTGCGCGTCCAGCCCGGCGCACGCGCCGCCATTCTCCGTACGGTCCTGGAGGGCGCCGGAGTGGCCGACCTCCCGCTCGGCTGGGGCGCCCCGTCCCACGCCTCGACGGCGGTCGCGGCCCGAACCGGCCTGAGAGTGGCCGCGGACTCTCTGATGGCCCTGTTCGGCACGCCGCTCCTGGCCCAGGCGGGCCTGGTGGAGGCCCGAGTGGTCCGCAAGGCACTCCGCGCGGCGGCCGAGGGCGAGCCCCTGCCCCTGGACGGCCTGGCAGACCTCGTCTCCCTGGAACTCTGGCTCCGCCGCCTGCTCTCCCGCCGAGGCACCTGCTGGACCGGAACCCCGGCGAGACAGCGAGCGGTTCCGGAGGGGATCAAGCCACAGCGGGGGGCGTTGGGGGCGGGGGCCGGGGTGCGGCGGGGGTAACGGGGCTCGGTCGCATGTCAGCGCCGGTCGGCATCTCTCAGCCTGTCCGGCGTTTGAGGACGAGGCCCTTCAGGGGCCGATGCGGGGGTCTGGGGGCGCGGCCCCCAGGAGGGCCGCAGGGCCGGGGCTGAAGGGGCAGCGCCCCTGGGGATGGGACGGGTAGGGGCGGCGTGGGCGAGAAAAAAACTCAGGCATGCGCCCGGACGGTCACAGCAACCACGGACCCACCCCCCAACTCCCCGGGCAACCCGCCGCCCAACAAAACCCGTGCCTCCGAAACCGCCCCCCGGGACAATGACCCGGTGCGGTACAGAATCCTGGGCGTCACCCAAGCAGAGGACAGCCATGGCACCGTCGTCCCCATCGGCGGTCCTCGCCTGCGCGCCCTCCTGACTGCCCTGGCCCTACGTCCCGGCCACATCACCACCCCCGACACCCTGATCGACGAGATCTGGTCCGGCGCACCACCCCAGGACGCCCCTGCCGCCCTCCAGGCCCTGATCGCCCGCCTACGCCGCGCCCTCGGCAAGGACACCGTCACCTCCGCCCCCGGCGGCTACCGCCTCACGGCGACGAGAGACGACGTAGACCTGTTCGTCTTCGAACACCTCGTCCACGAGGGAACCACGGCTCTCGACAGAGACGACCCGTCGACGGCCGCCGAGACCCTGACCACCGCCCTCGCCCTGTGGCGCGGCCCGGCCCTGGCAGACCTCCCCGAGCGCACCACCGCGGCCACCCACCCGGAGGCCCTACGCCTGGAGGCGACCCGAGCCCGCATCGAGGCGGACCTGCGACTTGGCCGTGCCCACAACGCCGTACCCGAACTGAGGCAACTGACCAAGGCGCACCCGTACGACGAACCGCTGCACGCCCTCCTCATCCGCGCCCTCCGCGACACGGCCCGCCCCGCGGACGCCCTCGCCGCCTACGAAACCGCCCGCCACACCCTGGCCGACGGCCTCGGCACGGATCCCGGCCCGGAACTCCGCGCCCTGCACACCGAACTGCTGACACCGGCACGAGCTGAGGCGACTCGCGCCGCGACCACGAACGCGACCGGCGAGACGACGGGCGGGACGCCCCACGCGGTGACCGGCGAGGCGAGCCCCGCCGCGCAGCAGCAGCCCCACCCGCAGCAACCCACCCCTCACCACCCCCATCACTCTCACCACCCCGAACGCACCGGCAACCTCCGCCCCCGCCTTACCTCTTTCGTGGGCAGGGAACTCGAACTCGACGCCATCCGTTCCGAATTGCACAGGGCACGACTGGTCACACTCACCGGACCGGGCGGCTCTGGAAAGACCCGCCTCGCCGAGGAAGCCGCCGCCGGCCTCCCCCAGGCATGGCTGGTCGAGCTCGCCCCGCTCGACCGGCCGGAGGCGGTACCAGGCGCGGTGGTCAACGCGCTCGGTCTGCGCGAGACCGTGCTCATGACCAACGACCTGACAGCCCCACAGGACGACCCGATCGCCCTGCTGATCGAGTACTGCGCCCCACGCAGCCAACTCCTGATCCTTGACAACTGCGAACATGTCATCGACGCGGCCGCCACCCTCGCCGAGACCCTCCTCACCCGCTGCCCAGGGCTCACCGTTCTCGCCACCAGCCGCGAGCCCCTTGGTGTCCCCGGCGAGTTGGTCCGCCCGGTCGAGCCCCTGCTCCCCGACCAGGCGCACCGACTCTTCGCGGAGCGCGCGGCGGCCGTCCGCACCGCCGCCGACGCGGTGCTGCGCGACCAGCGCGACGAGGAGGCCGTCGCGGAGATCTGCCGCCGCCTCGACGGACTGCCGCTCGCCATCGAACTGGCGGCGGCCCGGCTACGGCTGCTCACCCCCCGTCAGATCGCCGACCGCCTCGACGACCGCTTCCGCCTTCTCACCTCCGGAAGCCGCACGGTCCTGCCCCGCCAGCAGACCCTGCGCGCCGTGGTCGACTGGTCCTGGGAACTGCTCGACGAGCGGGAGCGGACGGTACTGCGCGAGGTGTCCGTCTTCGCGGGCGGCTGGGACCTCGCGGCGGCGGAGGCGGTGTGCACGGGACCGACGACCGCGGACCTCATCGGCGCCCTGGTCGACAAGTCCCTCATCGTGGCCACCCCGTACGAGCGGGACGGCTCCGACGGCATGCGGTACCGCATGCTGGAGACCATCCACGAGTACGCCGTCGAGCGCGCCGCCGAGGCCCCCGAGCTGCGCCTCGCGGCCGAGCACCGGCACCGCGCGTGGGTGCGCGGACTGGTCGAGGAGGCCGACCCACGGCTGCGTTCCGCCGGCCAACTCCCGTGGATCTCCCGCCTGGAGACCGAGCTCGACAACATCCGGGCGGCCCTCGACCGCACCCTTATGGCAGGCGACGAGCAGGAAGCCACCGTCATCGGCCTCGCCATGGGCTGGTTCTGGTGGCTTCGCAACTACCGCCACGAGGGCGCGACCTGGATCGACCGCATCCTGCGCCTGGGGACGGCCTCGGACACCACGGACAGCGCCACCACCCCCACAGCGCCCCCTGCCTCCTCCGACCCGATCGACGCCTTCCTCGCCACCCCGGAAGACAGCCCCCAGGACCCCTTGCACATCCAACGCATGAACCTCCGACTCCTGCATGTCTTCCTGAAGTCGGAGACCGAGCCGATCGACGCACTGCTCGACGAGCGGATGAGGCGTTACCTGATCCGGGTGCGGGACTTCTTCCAGCGCGGAGGCCCGCTGGCGGCACGGCTCCCGGGGCTCCTCTGGCCGTTGATCGCCTTCTTCCTGAGCAGCTCGCGGGTCATCAAGGCGGACATGGACGTCGCCGTCGCCAACTGCCGTGCCCACGGCGGTGACTGGGAGGTCGGCGTCCTGCTGATGTTCCGTACGCACATGGCCGTCGACTCACCCGGCGACCTGGCGGGCATCGACGACGACCTTGCCGAGCTGCGGGTCCTCAGCCGCCGAGTCGGCGACCGCTGGATGCGGGCCCAGGTGTGCAGCGCCGTCGGCGAGACGGCCATGTCGCGCAGCCGCTTCGAGGAGGCCAAGAGCGAGTACGAGGAGGCGCTGCGCCTCGCGCACGAGGTGGGCGCGTACGCCGAGACCCCGTTCCTCGTCGCCCGGCTCGCCGAGATCGCCTACCGCTCGGGCGACCGTACGGCCGCACTGGCCGCGCTGGACGAGGCGAGCGCCGGGGCCGACCGGTACGGCGTGGCCGACTCACGGGCGTTCGTACTGCTGTTGCGGGCCCACATCGCGCTGGACGACGAGGACTCGGCACGCGCGCGTGAGATGTGCGAGGCGGCCCGGTCGGAGATCGCCCGCGGCACGCCACCGCCGCAGTTCATCGCGATGCTGAACGCCCTCGACGCCATGGTCGTGACGGCCGAGTCGGGCCCGGCGCGGGGTCTGCCCCGGCTGGCCGACGCGCTGCACCTGGCGGTGGAGGAGGGGTGTGCCGATGTGATCACTGCGGCCCTCGCCGACTCCGCGGCCGATCTGCTGGGCCGCCTCGGCGACCATCCACGCGCGGTCCGTCTGCTCGCCGCCTCGGAGCACTGGCGCCGCGGCAATCCCCGTCCGCTACCGGAGCGCACCCGCGCCGAGCGGACCGAGGCCGCCGCCCGCACCGCCCTGGGCACCGACTGGTTCGCCGCCGAGCACAGCCGGGGCGCCGCCCTCACCCAGGAGGACGTCCTGCGCGACCTGGCCGAGGCCGTACGCGCCCTCCACCACCCGGCGGAACAGACGCCACCGGCCCCGACCTCAGCGGAACGGCCCTGAACGAATCCGGTTCTGGACGCCCTGAGCCGGCCTGAACTTCCTGAGCCGTGAACGCCCTGAACCGGCCTGAACTTCCTGAACCGTGAACGCCCTGAACCGGCCTGGACGCCCTACGCGCAGCTGAACTTCGACTCCGCCCAGTCCGCCAGCAGCACGTTGTCGAAGGTGCCGTGCGGCTCGACCACCAGCCGTACGGTCTCGCGCCCGGCGATGTTCACCTGGACGGGCACCGCCGGGTCCCCGCCCTCCAGCAAGCCGGACCGCCACAGCCGGACGCCGTCGGCGTAGACGGCGAAGGAGAACTTGCCGAGCCCCAGGTTGGTGTCGTCGACGCCGACCATCGCCTTGTAGGCGGAGCACTCCCGGTTGAGGTCGATGGTGACGGAGGACCGGCCGTGCACGGTGACGCCGTGTGCGTACCGCTGGTCGGCGATCGAGACGCCGTGCCGCTGCCACACCCAGCTGCTCGCGCCGAGCCGCATCTCCGGCTCGGTGCCGTCGCCGACGACGTTGTACGACAGCTCGCTCCACTGGTAGTCGGCCGGAGCGGGCGGGGGAGGCGGCGTCGGGGTGGGAGTCGGGGTCGGTGTCGGAGTGGGGGTCGGCGGCGGCGTGGGTGTGGGCGCCGGGCTGGGCGTCCGGGTGGGGGACGGCGTCGGGGTGGGTGTCGGGGTCGGCTTAGGGTTCTCGGCCGGGACGATCGCCGGGGGCCGCGGCGTGGGCTCCTTCTCCGGCGGGGTGGGCGTCGGCGTCTCCTCGACGATGGGGGAGGGGGCGGGCGGCTGCTTGGCGTCGTCCTTGTGAGGCGGCTGGTCGTTGCCGGCCAGCGCGAGCACGATCGCCGCCGCCACGCCCACGGCGACCACACCGGCCGCGATACCGGCCTTCAAGGGCGCACCCAGCCCCTCGGAGGCCGCCGCACCACCCCCGGCACCCCCGCCACCGGACGAACCGCCACCGGCAGCCCCGGCCCCACCCGCGGCACCCGCGCCGGCACCGCTCGACGAACCACCGCCCGCCGCGGCGGCCGCTCCCGCAGCCCCGGCCGCACCCGCCCCGGCACCGCCGGCGATGAGCCCGGCCGCCTTGGCGTACCCGGCGGCACCGAACCAGCCGATGACCGCGACCGGCACGACGGCGGGGATCCCGCTGGCGACCTCCTTGATCTGGCCCGCGGCCAGCCGGCACTTGGCGCATTCCTCCAGATGCTTGCGCAGCCCCCGCTCGGCCCGGGTGCGCAGCCCGCCGCGCGCGTAGGCGCCGAGCCGGTCGGCGTAGCGGGAGCACGCCTCGTCACTGGCGAGGCTGGCGCTGACATGGGCCTGGAGATAGGCCTGCTTGAGGCCCTCGCGGGCGCGGCTGGCGAGCACGCGCGTGCCGTTGGCGTCGAGCCCGAAGAGCGTGGCGACCTCGCTCGGCGACTCGTCCTCGACCTCGGTGTGCCACAGCACCGCCTGCCAGCGCTCCGGCAGTGACCGGAAGGCCTGCATGGCCATGGACTGCTCGGCCTCGTGCATCGCCCGCACGTCCGCGCCCAGGTCCGTGCCCGCTCCGAAGGAGCCAAAGGATCCGGTGTCGTCGGACACCTCGGCCACCCGCGAGGAGTGCGCGGCGAACACCGCGAAGTCGTCGACGAGTTGCTCGCGTCGCGCCGACTTCGTCCAGTCCGCCGCGGCCCGCCGGATCGAGGTGAGCAGATACGCGCGTACGGCGTGCTCGGGACCGGAGCCGCCGCGTACCGCCTGGAGCATGCGGGCGAAGACCTCGGCGGTCAGGTCGTCCGCGGTGTGGCCGTCACGGCAGCAACTGCGCGCGTACCGGCGTACCGCGCCCGCGTGGCGCCGGTACAGCTCCTCGTAGGCGCTGTCGTCGCCCGAGCGCATTCGACCGATGAGATCGGCGTCCGACGGTGGCAGCTCGCGCGGCGGCGGCAGTGCACCGTCCTCACGCCGGTCGCGCTGAGCCGGGACACTGCCCTCACCGCGGCTGTCCACACGCCCCTGCGTGCGGTCGTCCATGGGGCCGCCCGGCGGCAGATCCGCCCGTCCGCCCTGACTCGGTACCTGAGGAGTCGCCGAGTCGCCGTCACCGCGCGACTCGTCCCACCCGTCAACGCTCATCGCGGAAAGCCCCCGCCGCCAGCTCGACCAGTCCCGGACACCGGGTCAGGGTGCCACATTGGCTTTTGGTCATGACCCTCGCGTCCGGACATCCACTCGTCCGTGGGGACTTCCCGCAACGCAGTACTGGCCTTCGCCCGTACGGGGAAGGCTCAACCAGGCCTCGCCGGGCGAGAATTGAGCGTCCCGCCCGAAATGCCGGGCATGTTCCATGGCGGCGTTCGAGGCGAGGGCGGCGCAGCACCCCGCCTCTCGGTCACCCCGACACAGGCCACGGCCGTCGTATCGACCGACTCATACCTGAATCGACCGACTCATACCTGAGGCGTCGGCTCACACCCGAGGCGTCGACCACGAGTGAGGCGCCGACTCACGCCTGAGGCCGTGACCGCAGCCCCTCCAGCAGGATGTCGAGCAGTCGCGCCGAGGCCGCCGCCTGCTGCGCCGCGTCCGGCAGCGAGGGCGCCGCCGTCGCGATCACCAGCAGAACGTCCGACACCGACACGTCGGGCCGCAGCTCACCCGCCGCACGCGCCCGGTCCACGAGCTGGCCCACCACGTCGAGCAGCGCCGCCGCCCCCGCGTCGTCCACGGGGTCGACCGAAGCCACCGGAGCCTGCTCGGGGACCAGTCGCAGCTCGCCGGTGCCCGGCTGGATCCGCTGCTGCGGCACCCGGGCCTCGTCGAGCGCGGTGCCGTCCTCGGCGACACCGACCCGCAGCACCTGCGGCGGCAGCAGCCGGCCCGCGCCCGAGGCCACCGACGTGCGCAGGAAGCGCGACAACGCCGACCACGGCTCGTCCTCCTGCCCGAGCGCCGCACGCGCCTGGTCGGTCAGCCGGGAGGTCTCCTCCTCGGCTATCCGCCGTACCAGGACGTCCTTGCTCGGGAAGCGCCGGTACACCGTCCCGACACCCACCCGCGCGCGCCGCGCCACGTCCTCCATCGGCGCGCCGTATCCCAGCTCGCCGAAGACCTCACGCGCCGCACGCAGTACGTGCTCCAGATTGCGCTGTGCGTCCACGCGCAGCGGCGTCGTACGCGGTCCGTCACCGCGTCCGTTGCTCGCGGCCGCGCTCATCGTGCCGCCCACCACGCCGCCACTCGGTGCGAGAGCGGACGCGGAAGACCATCGAGAATCCTGAACATGCATAAGCGATCCCCCGGTAATGACGTCTCCCCCCGGAGACACTCCCCGTCATTGCAAAGCCGGAGCGCCGCGGAACTGGCCCGGACAACGAGTCCGCCGTGTGTGACTCACGGACTCGAAGAGCGCATCCCCCTACACCCCGTCGACACACGAACATAGTTGAGCGAGGGTCAATTCAGAAGGGGCACGTTCCGCACAGAGCGCCCCTCGATCGGAGTACGGGTCGTTTACGTCCCGATTGCGCCACCTACGCACCCCCGGCGCACACCCACTGACCTGCGAATTTTCCGCGCACTCCGGCAATTCGGCCAAATCGCGGCGCCGACGACTTCCGGTCACACAAATTGTCGAGCCTGTGGACAAACGCAAGCGCCGGGTGCGTCATGGGATGGTGAAGGAACGTGCGCGCATTCTCGTTGTCGGCGGCGGCTACGTCGGGATGTACACGGCCCTGCGCCTTCAGCGGAGGCTGAAACAAGAACTGGGGCGGGGCGAAGCCGAGATCACGGTTGTCACCCCCGACCCGTACATGACGTATCAGCCGTTCCTCCCCGAAGCGGCCGCCGGCTCCATCTCGCCACGCCATGTGGTCGTCCCACTGCGCCGCGTCCTGCCCCAGTGCCGGGTCATCATCGGCGAGGCCACCACCATCGATCACGCCAAACGCACCGCGACCCTCACCACCCTCGCCACCGAGGAGGAGGGCACGGGCACCGAACAGCTGTCGTACGACGAACTGGTCCTCGCCCCGGGCTCCGTCTCGCGCACCCTCCCCGTCCCCGGTCTCGCCGAGCACGCCATCGGTTTCAAGACCGTCGAGGAGGCCATCGGCCTGCGCAACCACGTCATCGAGCAGATGGACATCGCCTCCTCCACCCGCGACCCCGCGATCCGCGACGCGGCCCTCACCTTCGTCTTCGTGGGGGGCGGTTACGCGGGCGTGGAGGCGCTCGGCGAACTGGAGGACATGGCCCGCTACGCCGCGCGCTACTACCACAACGTCCGCCCCGAGGACATGAAGTGGATCCTGGTCGAGGCTTCCGACCGCATCCTCCCCGAGGTCGGCGAGGACATGGGCCGCTACACCGTCACCGAACTACGCCGCCGCAACATCGACGTACGCCTGCACACCCGCCTGGAGTCCTGCGTGGACCGCGTCGCCGTGCTCAGCGACGGCGCCCGCTTCCCGACCCGTACGGTCGTCTGGACGGCCGGCGTCAAACCCCACCCGATCCTCGCCGCGACCGACCTGCCACTTAATGCGCGCGGCAGGCTGAAGTGCACCCCGGAGCTGACGGTCGACGGCGCCACGCACGCGTGGGCAGCGGGAGACGCCGCATCCGTCCCCGACGTCACCGCCGGCGAACCCGGCAGGGAATGCGCCCCCAACGCCCAGCACGCCCTGCGCCAGGCGAAGGTGCTCGGCGACAACATCGCCCACGCCCTGCGCGGCGAACCCCTGGAGCCGTACGCCCACAAGTACGCGGGCTCGGTCGCCTCCCTCGGCTTCCACAAGGGCGTCGCACACGTCTACGGACGCAAGCTGAAGGGCTACCCTGCCTGGTTCATGCACCGCGTCTACCACCTCAGCAGGGTGCCGACCTTCAACCGCAAGGCCCGTGTCCTGGCCGAATGGACGCTTTCGGGACTCTTCAAGAGGGAGATCGTCTCGCTCGGTTCACTCGAACATCCCCGAGCGGAGTTCGAACTCGCGGCCGGTGGAAAGCCTCCCCTCAACCCGGAAGGCGACCCGAAGGGGTCGTCCTGACCGGACCCAGGAACTCCACCGACGAGGCAGGCGTCTGACGGGTGTCGGCCAGGTCGGCCGCACTGCCAGACTGATCCCGAACCGATCCCGACCCCACGAGGCTCTCCCCACAGTGCTGCAACCCCGGGGTGCCACCCCTCAGCCCCCCGGCCGGGTCCGGAGCTGGCCGAAGACGACGACACGAGGCAAGGATTCGTGAACTTCACGCGCTGGAGCGCCCGGCTCCCCGGAACGCAGCGCCGCGCGGCAGCGCGGACCGAAACCGCGGCGGCGGTCTCCCAGGACCACCGGGGAGAGAGCCCTGGCGCCGTCCCCGCGGCCCGCGCCGAACAACTCACCGACGAGGCCAAGCCGATCCCGGCCCTGGACGAACTGCCGGCCCGCGAGGTCCTGGACCGCGTCCCGTCCCTGGTCGCCCTGGTCCACGGCTCCGACCACCGCCTCGCCTACGTCAACGACGCCTATGTGACGGCCTTCGGCGTACGCCCCCCGGGTGAACCCGCGCGCGAGGCCCTCCCCGAACTGGCCGAACTGGGTCTGCTCCCGCTCCTCGACCAGGTCCTGCGCAGCGGCAAGCCCCGCACCCTCAAGTCCCGCAAGGCCCCGGACGGCCGCTCCTACACCTTCACCTGCACCCCCGTGACCGAGGGCGACGGCGGCGTCCTCGTCTTCGCCACGGACGTCACCGACCACGCGGAGGCCGCCGAACGCCTCCGAGCCAGCGAACGCCGCCAACGCGAAACGGCCGTCACCCTCCAACGCTCCCTCCTCCCCCAGGAGCTCGAAGAACCCGACGACCTGCGCATCGCCGCCACCTACCACCCCGGCGGCACCGAGGCCGCGGTCGGCGGCGACTGGTACGACGTGATCACCCTGGGCGGCGGCCGCACGGCCCTGGTGATCGGCGACGTGATGGGCCGAGGAGTGCGTGCGGCAGCGGTAATGGGCCAACTTCGTACGGCGGTGAGGGCCTACGCCCGCCTGGACCTCCCCCCGCACGAGGTGCTGCAGCTGCTGGACGGCCTGGCGATGGAAATCGACGCCAACCAGATCGCCACCTGCGTCTACGCCATCCACGACCCGAACGAGGGCCGCCTGGTCTACGCCTCCGCCGGCCACCTCCCGATCCTCGTCCGCGACGAGAACGGCACGGTCCAGCGCGCCGACGAACCCACCGGCCCGCCCCTGGGCACGGGCGGCTGGATGCACGCCTCCGGCTCGATCGGCCTCAGCCCCGGCTCCACCGCGGTCCTCTACACCGACGGCCTGGTCGAACGCCGCGACGAGGACCTCGACGAGGGAATCGCCTCCCTGGAACGCGCCCTCGCCGGCGCGACCGGCACCCCCCAGGTCATCTGCGACCGCCTGGTCCGCACGGCAGGCGTCACCGCCGACCACGACGACGACGTAGCGGTCCTGGTCCTCCAGCACCCGGCCCGCACGGGCCCCGACAGCGACCTCTTCCGCAACGCCGCCCTGGAACTCCTGGGCGGCGTGGAAGCAGCACCCCGGGCCCGAGCCTTCGCCTCCGGAGTCCTGACAAGCTGGCGCTTCCCGACGGACCTCCACGACCTGGGCGTCCTGGCGACCAGCGAACTGGTCGCCAACTCCCTCCAACACGGCACCCCACCCATGCGCCTACGCCTGCGCCGCACCGACCGCCGCCTGATCATCGAGGTCACCGACGGCGACGACCACCTCCCCCGCCGCCGCCGAGCCGAACCGGCCGACGAATCAGGCCGAGGCATCGCCATCGTCGCCACGATCGCCTCATCGTGGGGCTCCCGCCGAACGCCGGGCGGCGGCAAAGCAGTCTGGTGCGAATTCGCCCTACCAACCCCCCGCTAGCCCCCTGCTCAGCCAGAAGAACCGGGTCGGGGATGGTCGGGACTCGGAGAGCGGCGTACGTGGACCGAACTGCCCCCCCAACCCGCTGCAGGCCCCCTCTCAGCCCGTCCGGTCTTGTCTCTCAGCCCGTCCGGTCGGGTCTTTCAGCCCGTCCGGTCTCTCTTTCAGCCCGTCCGGCGTTTGAGGACAAGGCCCTTCAGGGGCCGGAGCGGGGGTCTGGGGGCGGCAGCCCCCAGGAGGGCCGGGGTCGAAGGGGCGGCGCCCCTGGAGGATGGGACGGGTAGGGGCGGCGGGGGCGAGAAAACTCAGGCGTGAGCCCGAGACTGCCCCGAAGCCGAAGCAACCCCCTGGGCCACCACCCGACTCCTCCCCAACCACGGCTGATCCTGCACCGCAGTGAGCCGACGCCCCAACCGCAACGCCAGATACGTGATCCCCAACGAGAACACCAAGAACGTCACGACATACGGCCCATGCAGCGACGCCCCCATAGGCCCGCCCACAGCCGGCCCAACCGCCAACGCAAGCTGCTTCACCAGGGCAAACGCAGAGTTGTACTGCCCCGCCATCCCCTCAGGCGCCAAATCCGCCACCAACGGAGCAACAGTCGGCGACAACATCGCCTCCCCCAGCCCGAACAGCGCATACGTGGAGATGAAGGCAGCCGTAGCCATCTCCTGACTCCCGTGCCCCAGCCCCGCATACCCCGCCGCAACCCACGCCACGGCCCAGATCAACCCCACAGCCGCGATCACCCGCGACCGCCTCCGCCGCTCGACGAACCTCAACACGACGAACTGCGCCACCACGATCATCGCGGTGTTCGCAGCCAACGCCGTCCCGAGCGCGGACGTGGAAACCCCGGCCGCCTCGACCCCGTACGCACTCAGCCCGGATTCGAACTGCCCGTAACAGGCGAAGAACAGCACAAAGCCCAGCACACACAGCTGCACCATCGCCCGGTTCCCGAGCAACTGCTTCCAGCTCCCCTTGGCACCCCCGGCCCCCGGCGCCCCCTCGATCCGAGGCGCACGCGGCATCCGCACCGTCGCCATCACCACGACGAGCAGCAGGAACATCGCCGCCTCGATCGCGAACAGCAGAGTGAACGACGAGACGCTCGACGTGTCGACGAGATGCCCACCGATCAGCCCACCGACACCCAGCCCCAGGTTCTGCAGGAAGAACTGCATCGCGAACGCCCGAGACCGGGTCTCCGTGGCGGAACAGTCGACGATCATCGTCGCGAGCGCCGGCTGCATCACGGCCTGCCCGGCCCCGAGCGCGGCCGAGGACAGCAGTACGGCCGCCGCACTCCCCGAGAGCCCCAGGCTCAGCGCCCCGACCGCGGCAGTGACCAGAGCGGCGAGCAGCACCGGCAGCGGGCCCCGCCGGACGATCGCTCGCCCGGCGAACGGCAGCACGACCAACGCGGCCACGGCGAAGACGGCAAGGACGAGCCCTGCCGTCATCGAACCCAGCCCTCGCACCTGCGCCACATAGACGTACAGGTAGGGGACCGTGAAACCGAGCCCGAACGCGCTGAGTGCATTGCCCACGTGGATCCGGCGCATCGCTGCGCCCATCGCCCTGGTCACGTTCACCTCTCCTCTTATGCAGACCTGAAGACTTCAAAGCTAAACTTCGAAGCTAAACAGTACACACTCAAGGACTTCAACGCCAAGCGAGCCCGTGCCATACTCGGCCCATGGGCGACACCCCGGACATCAGCGAGCCGACACTCGAAGAACAGATCGCCGCTTACCAGCGCGAGTTCCAGGGCCTCGACCCTCAGGTCGAGAAGATCGTCTCGGCGCTCTCCCGCCTGAACCGCCGGATGAACGTCGCCTACGGCCGCCAAACCGCCGCCCTCGGCATCAGCAACGCCGAGTGGGAGGTCCTCAAGGCCCTGGTCCTCTCCGGCGCCCCGTACCGCATGGGCCCCAGCGACCTCGCCAAGCGCCTCGGCCTCACCCCGGCCGCGATGACCCACCGGATCGACCGCATGGTCGCCGAGGGTCTGGTCACCCGAGAGCGCGATGAGTCCAACCGCGTCCGTGTCATCGTCGAGCTGACCGCGGATGGCCGAGGGAAGTGGCTGGAGGCGATGCGCCTCGCGTCGGTCTTCGAGGAGGACCTGCTCCAGGACCTCTCGGCAGCGGAGCGCACGACCCTCGGCGAGGTGCTCACCCGCCTGCTCCGCAGGGTGGAGCACGCCCAGCCGGACGCCGGTGGACGACTCACCGACCTGGACTGACACGAGCCCGGCCCTCGCCCCAAAAGATGTTGACAGGGGACGCTTGACACCCCCCTGCTCGATCCGTAAAGTTCTCCGGGTTGCCGCGGAGCCGTAACGGTTCTGCGACAGCACCTCCCGCCGCGAGAGCGGCAACCAAACCACCAGCACGATCTCCCGACCGGGTCGATTTCGGCATGCCCGAATTCAATTCGAATTGGGACTCGGCGGCCCGATTAGGAATCGCCGAGCGGATCCGCTAAGGTTTGAGACGTCGGAACGGCCCAACG
>NZ_JAQMYP010000066.1 GCF_028369295.1 Streptomyces sp. HD | reverse complement strand
CCCGGGCCGCCGCCGCGGCGCTGACCGGCCGCTGGCTGCTCGTCGTCCCGCAGGGACACCCCGACACCGACCTCACCACCTCCCTCACCAACGGTCTGGCCGGTCACGGAGCCGAGGTGACCACCATCGAGGTGGCCCCCGGCGTCGACCGGGAGCAGCTCACCGCTCTGGTCGGCACCGCCGTGAACGGTGCCGACGGTCCCCGCACGCCGGCCGGTGTCCTGTCCCTGCTGGCGCTGGACGAGTCGCCGTACGCTCCCGGCAGTCCGCTCGACAACGGACTCGCCCTCAGCGCGGCCCTGGTGCAGGCGCTCGGCGATGCCGGCGTGGCCGCTCCGCTGTGGATCGCCACCCGGGGCGCCGTGTCCACGGGGCGTGCCGACCGGCTGGCCGCACCCGGCCAGGCGCAGGCCTGGGGGCTCGGCCGGATCGCCGCTCTGGAGTACCCGCAGCGCTTCGGCGGACTGGTGGACCTGCCGCAGGAGCTGGACGACCGTGCCGTCGCCCGACTGGTGGCCGCCCTGTCCGGAGCCGTCGAAGAGGACCAGGTGGCCGTACGCGGTTCCGGGCTGTTCGCGCGGCGGCTGGTGCGGGCCGCGCTGGCGGAGCCCGCGCCCGCCGACTGGAAGCCGAGCGGCACGGTGCTGGTGACCGGCGGAACCGGGGGCGTGGGTGCCCAGGTGGCCCGCTGGCTGGCCCGCAACGGCGCGGCCCATCTGCTGCTGGCCGGACGCCGGGGCCCGGACACGCCCGGCGCGGCCGAACTGGAGGCGGAGCTGACCGAGTTGGGGGCCCGCGTCACACTGGCCGCGTGCGATGCCGCCGATCGTGACCAGCTGGCGGCGCTGCTGGCCGCCGTACCGGAGGACCAGCCGCTCACCGCGGTCGTGCACGCGGCCGGGGTGCTGGACGACGGTGTGCTGGACGCCCTCACCCCCGAGCGCGCCGAGACCGTGCTGCGGCCCAAGGTGGCCGCCGCCCTGCACCTGCACGAGCTGACCCGGGACCTGGAACTGGACGCGTTCGTCCTGTTCTCCTCGCTCGCCGGCACGCTCGGCGGCCCCGGCCAGGGCAGCTACGCCGCCGCCAACGCCTTCCTCGACGCACTCGCCCGGCAGCGGCACGCCGACGGGCTGCCCGCCACGTCGGTCGGCTGGGGCGCGTGGGGTGGCGGTGGCCTCGCGTCCGGGGAGACGGGCGAGCGGCTGGCCCGTTCCGGTATGCCCGCCATGGACCCGGAGTCAGCTCTGACGGCGCTTCAGCAGGCCGTGTCCGGCGAGGAGCCGGTGCTGGCCGTGGCCGACGTACGGTGGGAGACGTATGCGTTCGCCCACTCCGACGGGGCCGCCCGGGTGCTCGCCGACTTGCCCGAGGTGCGGGCCGCCCTGGCGGCGCGCACCACGCCCGCGTCAGACGGCGCCGGCGGCGACGGCAACCCGCTCACGGCACGGCTCGCGTCCCTGCCGTACGACGAGCAGCGGCGTGAACTCCTCGCTCTGGTGAGGAAGTTGGCCGCCGGGGCGCTCGGGTACTCCGGTGCCGAGGACGTCGACGAGGAGCGGGCGTTCCGCGACCTCGGCTTCGACTCGCTCACCGCGGTGGCCCTGCGCAACACCATCGCCGAGGCCACCGGGCTGCGGCTGCCGGTCACCCTGGTCTTCGACCACCCCACCGCCACCGCTCTCGCGGCCAAGCTGCACGAGGACCTGTTCGGCACGGCCGCCGACCCGGTGCCGGTGGCCTCCTCCCGGCCGGTCGCGGTGGACGACGACCCGGTGGTGATCGTGTCGATGGCCTGCCGCTACCCGGGCGGAGCGGACGGCCCGGACGAACTGTGGCGGCTGCTCGCGCAGGGCGGCGACGCGGTGTCGGTCTTCCCGGACGACCGTGGCTGGGACCTCAAGGGCACCTACGACCCCGACCCGGACCGTCCGGGCACCTTCTACGCCCGCGGCGGCGGATTCCTCTACGACGCGCACCACTTCGACCCCGAGTTCTTCGGTATGAGCCCGCGCGAGGCGCTGGCCGTCGACCCGCAGCAGCGGTTGCTCCTTGAGACGTCGTGGGAGGCGATCGAGCGGGCCGGCATCGACCCGGCCGTGCTGCGCGGCAGCCGCACCGGCGTGTTCGTCGGCTCCAACTACCACGACTACGGCTCCCGCGTGCAGCACGCACCGAAGGACTTCGAGGGCTACCTGGCCACCGGCAGCGCCGGCAGCGTGGCCTCCGGGCGGATCTCGTACACCTTCGGACTGGAGGGTCCGGCCGTCACGGTCGACACCGCCTGCTCCTCGTCCCTGGTGGCGCTGCACATGGCCGCCCAGGCGCTGCGCACCGGCGAGTGCACCATGGCGCTGGCGGGCGGGGTCACGGTGATCTCCGCGCTGGACACCTTCATCGAGTTCAGCAGGCAGCGGGCACTGTCCCCGGACGGCCGCTGCAAGGCCTTCTCCGACGACGCCGACGGCGCCGGCTGGGCCGAAGGCGTCGGCGTGGTGCTCCTGGAGCGGCTGTCCGACGCCCGCCGAGCCGGCCATCCCGTCCTGGCGGTGCTCGCCGGTTCCGCGGTCAACCAGGACGGCGCCAGCAACGGCCTCACCGCGCCGAGCGGACCCGCGCAGCAGCGGGTCATCCGGCAGGCGCTGGCCTCCGCCGGGCTCTCCCCGGCCGATGTGGACGCCGTCGAGGCGCACGGCACCGGTACCAAGCTGGGCGACCCCATCGAGGCGCAGGCACTGATGGCGACCTACGGGCAGGACCGGCCGGAGGACCGGCCGCTGCTGCTGGGCGCCCTGAAGTCCAACATCGGGCACACCCAGGCCGCCGCCGGTGTCGGCGGTGTGATCAAGATGGTGCTGGCGATGCGGCACGGGATGCTGCCGCGCACCCTGCACGCGGAGCGGCTGTCGACACAGATCGACTGGACCGAGGGTGCGGTGTCGCTGCTCACGGAGGCCGTCGAGTGGCCGGACAGCGGCCGCCCGCGCCGGGCCGGGGTGTCGGCGTTCGGCATCAGCGGCACCAACGCCCACGTGATCCTTGAACAGCCGCCCGCCGAGAACGCCGCGTCGCCGGAGGGGGCGCCCGTCCCTGTTCCCTCCGGCGACGTGGTCCCCTGGGTGCTCTCCGGGCGGAGTGCCGACGCCCTGCGCGCGCAGGCCGCCCGTCTGCTGGCCCATCTGGCGGACCCGGAGGGCCAGGGCGGTGCCGCGCCCGTCGACATCGCGCACTCACTCGCCCTCGGCCGCGCCGCGTTCGACCACCGGGCTGCCTTCGTCGGCCAGGACCGGGACGAACTCCTCACCGCCGTAAGGGCGTTGGCCGAGGAACGGGAGGCGCCCGGACTGGTACGCGGGGTGCGGCGCCGCAGCGGGCGCACCGCGTTCCTCTTCAGCGGCCAGGGCAGCCAGCGGCCGGGTATGGGCCGTGATCTGTACGCCGCGTACCCCGTGTTCGCCGACGCCCTCGACGCCGTCTGCGCCGAACTGGACCGCGAACTCGAACGGCCGCTGAAGGAGGTGCTGTTCGCCCCGGCCGGCACCCCGGACGCCGAGCTGCTGGACCGCACCGCCTACACACAGGCCGGGCTGTTCGCTCTGGAAGTGGCCCAGTTCCGGCTGCTGGAACACTGGGGGCTGCGCCCCGACGTCGTCGTCGGCCACTCCATCGGCGAGCTGGCCGCCGCGCATGTGGCCGGAGTGCTCGACCTCACCGACGCCTGCCGTCTCGTCGCCGCCCGTGGCCGGCTGATGCAGCAACTGCCGGACGGCGGCGCCATGCTGGCCGTACAGGCCGACGAGGCGCAGGTCACCGAGGCGCTGCGCACCTACGAGGACCGGGTGTCCGTCGCCGCCGTCAACGGCCCGGCGTCCGTGGTCGTCTCCGGTGACGAGGAGGCCGTGGCGGAACTGGCCGAGGCCTGGCGGGAGGCCGGGCTGCGCACCAAGCGGCTGACGGTGTCGCACGCCTTCCACTCACCGCGGATGGAGCCGATGCAGGCCGGCTTCGCGGCCGTCGCCCGCGAGATGACGTACGCCGCGCCGACCGTGCCCGTCGTCTGCGACCTCACCGGCGAACTCGCCGACTCCGGACAGCTGGAGGACGCCGACTACTGGGTGCGCCACGTGCGCGGCACGGTCCGGTACGCCGACGCCGTCGCCACGCTGGAGCGGCAGGGCGTGACCGCGTACCTCGAACTGGGCCCGGACGGTGTGCTCGCCGCCATGACCCGCGACTGCCTCGCCGACCCGCAGGCCGCCGTGGTCACCCCGCTGCTGCGCCGTGACCGGCCCGAACAGACCGCGGTCACCACCGCCCTTGCCACCCTGCACGTCCACGGCACGAGCCCCGACTGGGCCGGGTACTTCGCCGGTCGTCCGGTGCGCCGGGCCGAACTGCCGACGTACGCCTTCCAGCGCGCCCGCTACTGGCTCGACGCCGACCCGGGCGCGCCGGACCTCGCCGCGGCCGGGCTCGCCGCCGGGGAGCATCCGCTGCTCGCCGCCGGCACGGCGCTCGCGGGCGGCGACGGCTATCTGCTCACCGGACGGCTGTCGCTCGACAGCCACCCCTGGCTCGCCGACCACGCGGTCTCCGGCACCGCGATCCTGCCCGGCACCGCCTTCCTGGAACTGGCCCTGCTGGCCGCCGACCGGGTCGGCTGCGCCGCCGTCGACGAACTCACCCTGGAGGCGCCGCTCGTGCTGCCCGAACAGGGTGCCGTCCACCTCCAGGTCACCGTCGGCGAGCCCGACGAGCAGGGAGCGCGCGGGGTGACCGTGCACTCCCGCCCGGACGACGCGGCCGACGACGAGCCCTGGACCCGCCACGCCGTCGGGCAGCTCACCCGCACGCCCGATCCGGACGGCGGCGCCCCGCTCGACGTGTGGCCGCCGCAGGGCGCCGAGGAGGTCGCCATTGACGGGCTCTACGACCGCTTCGCCACGGGCGGCTTCGCCTACGGCCCCGCCTTCCAGGGCCTGACCGCCGCCTGGAAGCTGGGCGAGGACGTGTACGCGGAGGTCCGACTGCCCGCCGAGGCCGGCGACGCCGCCCGCTACGGGCTGCACCCGGCCCTGCTGGACGCCGCCCTGCAGACCGTCGGGCTGACGGCCGCGGCCGGCACCGCGGTGATGCCGTTCAGCTGGGCCGGCGTACGGCTGCACGCCCCCGGAGCCGACGAGCTGCGGGTGCGTCTCGCCCCGGCCGGACCCGACACGGTCGCGCTCAGCGTCACCGATCCGGCGGGAACCCCCGTCGCGACGGTGACCGGGCTGACCCTGCGCCCGCTGCCCGCCGGACAGCTCGCGGACGCCCGGACCGCCGCCCGCCATCTGCACGAACTGGAGTGGGTGACCCCGGCCGCGGCACCCGCCCGGCCCGCCTCCGCGGGCTGGGCCGTCCTGGACGGCGACGGCGACCCCGCCCTCGCGAACGCCCTCACGGCCGCCGGGCTCGCGGCCGTCCACCACCCCGGCCTGGACGACCTCGCCCGCGCCGTCACCGCGGGGGACATACCGGTGCCCGGCACGGTGCTCGCCGCTGTACCCGGCCTCGGCGACGATGCCGGACAGCCGGTGAGCACCGACCTGGCCGCCGCCGTGTGCCGCGCGACCGGGCGGGTCCTGCGGCTGCTGCAGGGCTGGCTCGCCGACGACACCTTCAACGCCACCCGGCTGGTCCTGGTCACCCGGCATGCCGTGACCGTGCACGACGGCGACCGGGCGCCCGACCCGGTGGCCGCGGCCGTCTGGGGCCTGGTGCGCACGGCACAGAGCGAGAACCCGGGGCGGTTCGTACTCCTCGACTGGGACGGCGCCCAGGAGTCGTACCGCGCGCTGCCCGCGGCGGCCGTTCAGGAAGAGCCGCAAGTCGCCCTGCGCAAGGGCGATTCGCGGATGCCGAGGCTGGTCCGTGTGCCGGTGACGCAGACGGCGGACGGCGACACCGGTACGCTGCTCGACCCGGACGGCACCGTCCTGGTCACCGGCGCCACCGGCGCGCTCGGCGGCCTGATCGCCCGGCACCTGGCGGACCGGCACGGTGCCCGGCACCTGCTGCTCGTCGGCCGTCGTGGCCCGGACGCGCCCGGCGCCCGGGAACTCGTCGACGACCTGACCGCGCTCGGTGCCCGCGCGGAACTGGTCGCCTGCGACACCTCCGACCGGGAGGCGCTGGCCGCCCTGCTCGCCAGGGTCCCCGCCGAGCACCCGCTGACCGCGGTGGTGCACACCGCGGGCGTCCTCGACGACGGCGTCATCGGCTCCCTGACCCAGGAACGCCTCGACACGGTGCTCGCCGCCAAGGTCGACACCGCGCTGCATCTGCACGAACTGACCCGGGACAGCGAACTGCGCGCCTTCGTGCTGTACTCCTCGCTGGCCGGCATCTTCGGCGGCTCGGGGCAGGGCAACTACGCGGCGGCCAACGCCTTCCTCGACGCCTTCGCCCGACGGCGGCGGGCCGAGGGGCTGCCCGCCCAGTCGCTGGCGTGGGGCCTGTGGGAGCAGCGGTCGGCGATGACCGGCAAGCTGGATGAGGCCGACCTGCTGCGGATGGCGCGCGGCGGAGTCGTCCCGATGCCGTCCGAGCAGGCCCTCGACCTGTTCGACGCCGCCGTCGCCGCCGACCGGGCGGTGCTGGTCCCGGCCCGCTTCGACACCGCCGGGCTGCGGACGCCCGACGGGGAGGTCCCGGCCCTGCTGCGGTCCCTCGTCAAGCCCGCCCCCGGCCGCCGTACGGCCACCGCCAAGGCCGAGGGCACCGCACCCGCCGAGCGGCTGCGCCGCCGGCTCGCGGAGCTGGACGCCGAGGCACGGCTCGCGGTGCTGGTGGACGTCGTCCGCGACCAGGCGGCGGCCGTACTCGGCTACGCGGACTCCGACGCCGTGGATGCCGAACGGGGCTTCCTGGAGATGGGATTCGACTCGCTGACCGCCGTCGAACTGCGCAACCGGCTGGGTACGGCCACCGGACTCAGGCTGCCCGCCACCCTGCTGTTCGACTACCCGACCCCCATCGGGCTGGCCCGCCATCTGCGGGAGGAGACCTCCCCGGGGGCCGCGGCGACCGTACAGCCGATGCTGGCCGAACTCGAACGGCTGGAGGGCGCGTTGGCAGAGATCGCCGGGGACGAGGCGGTCCGCACCGCACTGGCCGACCGGCTGCGCGGGCTGCTGTCCACGCTGGAGGTGGCCGGACCCGCCGGGGTCGGACTCACCTCGGCCGACGGCGGCAGCGGTGACCATGACGGCGCCACGTCGGTGGCGGTCGAGGAGCGGATCGACGCAGCCGACGACGACGACCTCTTCGACTTCATCGACCAGCAGTTCGGGTCGGCGTGACGGCACGTCGGCGCATCCTTGGCAAGAGCCGGAAGAGAGCGAGACCGTGACAGATCGGGTGTTGAACGTCGGGGTGGTCGGCTGTGCCGCCATCGCCCAGCGCACCACCATTCCGGCGCTGGTCGCCGACCCGTCGGTGCGGCTGGTCGCGGTGGCCAGCCGCAGCGGCGACAAGGCCGAGGCCGTCGCGCGGCGCTTCGGCTGCGAGGCGGTCACCGGCTACGCCGCCCTGCTCGCGAGGGACGACATCGACGCCGTGTACGTGCCGCTGCCGCCCGCCCTGCACGCCGAGTGGGTCGCGCGGGCACTGACGGAGGGCAAGCACGTCCTGGCCGAGAAGCCGTTCGCCGTCGACCGGGCCGAGGCGGCCGAGCTGGTCGCCGCGGCCCGCGCCGCCGGCCTGCTGCTGATGGAGAACTTCGCGTTCCTCCACCACGGCCAGCACGACGCCGTACGCGCCCTGATCGAGCAGGGCGCGATCGGCGAAGTGCGGCACCTCACCGCGGAGTTCGGATTTCCGCCACTGCCCCCGGGCGACATCCGCCATGACCCGGCGCTGGGCGGCGGCGCCCTGCTCGACGCCGGGGTGTACACCCTGCGCGCCGCCTCCCTGTACCTGGGGCCGCAGGTGAGCGTGCGGGGGGCGGTGCTGCGTGCCGATCCCGGCACGGGCGTCGACGTCGCGGGGGCGGCGCTGGTGGCCGATCCGGCCGGGCGGACCGGGCAGCTGACCTTCGGCTTCGACCGGTCCTACCGCTGTGCGTGCACCATCTGGGGCAGCGAGGGCAGCATCGCCCTCGACCGGGCGTTCACCGCCCCGCCGACCATGCGGCCCGTGCTGCGCCTGCAGCGCCAGGACCACTTCGAGGAACGGACGCTGCCCGCAGGGCACCAATTCGCCTCACTGGTCTCCCTGTTCGCCCGCACGGCCTTGGACGGCGGCGATCTGAAGGGGCCGGGGAAGGACATCCTGCGGCAGGCGGAGCTGGTCGACGCGGTGCGCGACGCGGCCGGGGGCGGGTACTCCCCGGGGGAGTAACGGGGGAACGGGGGGGGCGGTGCGTACGGGTTTCAGCCGGTGTGCTCGTACGGGCCGTCTCTGCCTTCCCTCCCGGCGCCGGCCTCGACCAGGGTCAACTCGGCGGCCTGGGGCATCCGGCCGTCGACGAGGTCACGGAGCTGGGAGCGGGCCGTGACGCCCAGTTTGGGGAAGCTCCGGTACAGGTGCGAGCCGACCGTACGGGGGGAGAGCTGGAGCCGCTCGCCGATCTCACGGTTGGTCAGTCCCCGGGCCGCGAGGCGGACGATCTCCTGCTGCTGGGGAGTGAGCGCGGGCAGGCTGTCGGATGCGCCGGGGCTCTGCCGGATCCCGGCCGCCCGCAGTTCGGCCAGCGCACGGCTGCTCCACGGCTCGGCGCCGAGGCGACCGAAGGTCTCCAGGGCGGCGGCCAGCAACGGCCGTGCCTGACTGGACCGCAGCCGTCGGCGCAGCCACTCGCCGTAGTCGAGTTGCGTGTGGGCGTGGGCGAACGGCCGGTCCTCGGCATACGGCTCGTCAAGTGCGGCACGGAAGTACTGTTCTGCCTCATCGGCGTCCGCCAGGAGCGCCTTGGCGCGGAACAGCAGCGCCCGGTGCCGTGACGAGGAGTTCGTCAGGCGGTCGGCGAGCCGGTCCACGACGGCACGAGCGGCGTCCTGCCGTCCGGTGCGGGCGGCGGCGGCCGCGAGGTCGGCGAGGCCGTACCGGGAGACGTGGTAGTGGACTTCGTCGCCGTCGGTGGTGAACATCAGGCGGAACTGGTCGAAAGCGGCCTCGTGGTCGCCTTCCGCGGCGGCCGCCGTGCCCATGGCCCAGCGGGCCCGGACGGCCACGAACCGGTTCTCCTGCGCGGCGGCGAGATCCAGTGCCTCCCTGGCCGACGCGCGGGCCGCGGCCGGGTCGCCCTGCAGCGCGAGCACACAGGCGTGGAGGGCCCGGGGCGCCGCCGCTGTGAAGGGCGGATCGCTCAGGGCCGCCGCGCGGGTCGAGGCGGCGGCCACCGCTAGGGCCGTCGACCAGCGGCCGTGCTCCAGACAGACCCATCCCTCGACGCAGCGCAGCCCGTCGGGCAGCGGAGCCGGGGTGAGAGCGGGCCCGCTCATCCTCTCGAAGAGATGGACGGCCACCGTGGTCTCGTCGAGCAACCAGGCGATGGTGGCCGCAGCCGCCAGCAGCCCCGGGCCGGCCGGTTCGAAGGCCGCCAGCCGGCGGAGCACCGCGAGCAGTCCGGCCCGGTCCGCGGACGGATCCGTCGCGGCGCGGATCCACAGGCATGCGAGTTCTTGTTCCTGACGCCGACCGGGGCTCGCGGCGATCAGCGAGAAGACGCGCCGTATCTCGTCCCGTCTCCCGGCGTCCCCGCTGTAGTAGCAGACCAGCGCCGCCGCGGCGAGAGCCTCCAGGGCCTGTGCGGGGTGGTGCGGTGCGAGGGTCTCCGCGACGCGCAGCAGCAGGGTGTACGCGGCGTTGCGGCGGGGGGTGAGGGCGAGGGCCTGGCCCTTGTGCAGCCTGACGAGAGCGAGTTGGACGGGGTCGTCGGTGAGCGCCTCGACCTGGGCGGTCAGGTCCTCCGCCCAGGTCGCCTGGCCGGTCAGTGCGGCCATCGCCGCGGCGCGGGTGAATCTGCGGACGCGGTCCGGCTCGTCCGGGCTGAGTTCGGCTGCTCGCTGGAACGCCACAGCCGCGGCCGCGAAACCGCTCCGCTTCCCGGTCTGTTCGGCGGCGCGTTCCATCTCCCGCGCCACGGCCTCGTCGGGCCCGGTGCCGGCCGCTGCCAGATGCCAGGCCCGCCGGCCCGGGACGTCCCGCAGGGCGGCGGCCCATCGGCGGTGTGCTTCGTGGCGCTCCGCGGGAGGCGCGGCGTGATAGACGGCGGAGCGGATCAGAGGGTGGCGGAACCGGACGTCACCGCCGCGCAGACGGATGAGTTCCGCCTGCTCGGCCGGCCGCCAGACCTCCGGCGCGATGCCTTCCACGGTGCCCGTGCCGGTCGCGGCCAGCAGCAGGGCGCGTTTCGTCGCTCCGGGCAGGGCATCGAGCCGGCTGGTGAAGCCCTGCTCCAGCCGGTCGGTCAGCGGCAGCGGCTCCACCGGCCAGAGCCCGGGGCCGGATTCCAGCTTGGCGAATTCGATCAGTGCCAGTGGGTTTCCCGCCGCCTCGTCCAGGACGCGCGCACGCAGCGGTCCGACGGGAGGGCCCGGTTGTGCGTCGAGGAGCCGGCCCGCGGCGGACGCTTCCAACGGGCCCAGTTCCAGGACCGGATGGCTCCGTGCGAACGCGGGGAGCGGTGCGCCGCTGCGGACCGCGCCGAGCAGCCTGATCTGCTCGCCGTCCAGCCTTCTGCTGACGAAGGCGAGCACGTCCAGGGAGTCCTGGTCCAGCCACTGGGCGTCGTCCATGACGATGAGCACCGGGTGCCGCCGCGCGGTGTGCGACAGCAGGGTCAACACCGCGATGCGCAGGATCAACTGGTCGGACTCGGCCGATCCGGCAGCGATGCCGAACGCGCCCAGAAGCGCGTCCCGCTGCCGGTCCGGGAGGCTCTCCGCCTGCGCCAGTACGGGCCTCAGCAGCTGGTGGAGTCCCGCGAAGGCCAGCCCGCGTTCGCTCTCGCTGCCTTCCGCCCGCAGGACCCGTACCCCGGTGTCGCGGAGCCCGTCGACCTCGCTGTCGATGAGGGCGCTCTTGCCGATGCCCGGCTCACCGGTCACGACCAGGACCTGCCCGCTGTCGCCCGGAGAGCTGACGAACCCTCGCACCCGGGCGGCCTCGGAGCTCCGGCCCACGAGTGTGCCGCCCCATGACGTCCCCATGGTCAACAACGCCTCCTTGGTTCTGGCTCCGTGCGCGGCGTGTGACATCGACGGACGATATCCCGGCCCTGCCGCGCGCCTTCGTCCCTCGTCACGGGGCTCTAAGGAATTCCCTGGAAAGTCCGCCGCGTCGCCCGCCACCGCCCTTCCGACGACACGGCGAGCAAGGCGGACGGTGACCGCAGCGACTGCATCCGGCGCAGTGCAGTCACGTGACGGATTCGCCCGGCGGCTCCGCACTCGACAATGCGATGTGAGCCGACTGCCGCGGCCGGAGAACCGGCGCGCGAGGAAGAGGGCTCTTCGCCTCACCGGCCGCGGCGTTTTCGCCCGCGCGGCGCCGGACGTGGCGAGCGCGAGGCGAGCGCGGCCATCGAGCGGGGCGACCCGAGACAGAGGGCATCCAGGCGCCGCCGGACCCCGCCAACGCGCGGTCCACCTCGGTGAATTCGTTGATCCGGGCCCGTCCTGCGGTCCTGGGTGGCTGTCGGGTTGGGAAGGAGTCGGAGGCCATGGAACGAGCGGCAGTCGTCACGGGACTCGGGGGCTGGGTGCCCCCCACGGTCGTCACCAACGACCAACTCGCGAAAGCCCTCGACACCAGCGACGAGTGGATCCGCAGCCGTACCGGCATCCGCGAGCGACGCTGGGTCTCTCCGGGCCGGTCCACGGGCGATCTGGCCGTCGAGGCCGGGCGGCGGGCGCTGTCGTCAGCCGGTACGGAGGCCGTGGACGCGGTGGTCCTCGCCACCAGCTCCCCGGACCGGCACTGCCCCGCGACCGCGCCCGAGGTGGCCGGCCGACTGGGACTCGGACCTGTCGCCGCGTTCGACGTGGCCGCGGTGTGCACGGGCTTCGTGTACGGCCTCGCGACCGGCGCCGGCATGGTCGCGCTCGGGGCCGCCGACCGCGTGCTCGTCATCGGCGCGGACGCGTTCTCCACCATCCTCGCCCCGGACGACCGCACGACCCGGGTGATCTTCGGCGACGGCGGCGGTGCGGTGGTGTTGCGCGCCGGGTCGCCGGCCGAGCCCGGAGCGCTCATGGGGCTGAACCTCGGCAGTGACGGGAGCCTCAGCGATCTGATCGAGGTGCCGGCGGGCGGGTCCCGGCAGCGGTCCACGGGACTGCCCGCCAAGACCGAGGACACCTACTTCACGATGCAGGGGCAGGCCGTCTACGCGCAGGCCGTGCGGCGGATGACGGAGTCGGTACGGGAGACCGCGGCGCGCACCGGATGGTGCCTGGAGGAGATCGACTCCTTCGTGCTGCACCAGGCCAACGCCCGGATCCTGACCGCGGTCGCCCGCCGGCTCGCGCTGCCGCCGCAGCGGTTCCTCTCCAACATCGGTACGCGGGGCAACACCGTCGCCGCCTCGATCCCCCTCGCCCTGGCCGACGGTGTCGCCTCCGGCGAGCTGCGGCCCGGACACAAGGTGGTGCTGGCCGGCTTCGGCGGCGGCCTCACCTGGGGGTCGCTGGCCCTGGTGTGGCCCCGTCTCGGACCGCACCGGAACTGATCAACGCCCCGAACCCCCCACCACGTCAAGGAGGCCCCGTGGACGCGGAGTCGATCATCGCGCACCTACTGACACCCGAGGGACGGGCCGATCCCTATCCGCTGTACGCCCGCGCCCATGAACTGGGGCCCGTGATGCCGGCCGGCGACGGCATGGTGCTGGTCTGCGGCTACGAAGCCTGTCGACAGGCCCTGCGCCACCCGGGTCTGGGCGCCGACCTCGCCATGATGACCTGGGGTGCCGACATCGATGAGCATCCCTCGCTGGCCCTGCTGAGCCGGTCCCTCTTGGTGGCCAACCCGCCGCACCACGGGCGGCTGCGGTCGTCGATGTCCCAAGTGTTCACCGCCCGCCGGGTGGCCGCCCTGGAAGCGGAGATCGTGCGCACCACCGACGCCCTGCTCGACGGCCTCGCGGAGGGCGGCTCCGCCCCGGTGGAGTTCATGGACGCCTTCGCCTTCTCCCTGCCGGTCCAGATCATCTGCGAACTGTTCGGGGTGCCGACCGCGGACCGTCACCGCTTCCGCGGTTTCGCCGCCGATCTGTCGGCCATTCTGGAACTGTTGGCCGACCCCTCCGGTCTCGACGCCGCCGACCGGGCGGCGGTGGAGGTCGGTCACTACTTCACCGCGCTCGCCGAGGCACGCCGGACCGATCCGCGCGACGACCTGGTGACCGCCCTCGTACGGGAACCGGACCAGGAGACGCGGCTGGACGACGACGAACTCGTCGCCAACCTCACCACCGTGCTGCTGGCCGGCTTCGAGACCACCACCTACCTCCTCGGCAACGGCCTGCACCTGCTCTGCGAGCACCCCGACGTGATGGCCGGTCTGCGGGCCGGGACCGTCCCGCTGCAGGGCTTCGTCGACGAGGTGCTGCGCTACGACTCACCGGTGCAGCTCAGCCACCGGGTCGTGCTGGCGGACGGCGTCTCGATCGGGGGCCTGCCGGTTCCGGCGGGGAGCCATGTGGTGGTGCTGCTGGGCGCCGCCAACCGCGATCCGGCCCGCTACGACGACCCCGATCGCTTCGATCCCCACCGTCAGGACATCCAGCCGCTCAGCTTCGGCGGCGGCGCGCACTACTGCCTCGGTGCCCTGCTGGCCCGGCTGGAGGCCACCACCGCCTTCGGCAGGCTGCTGTGCCGCTTCCCCGCTCTCGGCCCCGCTCCCGGAGCCGCACCGACCCGCCGAGACCGGCTCTTCCTGCGCGGCCACAAGACCCTGCCGATCGTCCTGTCCTGAGGGTGAACGGCCGACGGAATTCAGAATTCGACAAGTCCCTTCGGAGGGAAGTCAGTTGTCGTTCCACGCGGAATCGGACCGCCCGCCCCCGCACGTTCTCACTCCGTCCAGTGAGGAGGATGTGATCGCCGAACTGTCCGGAGGCAAAGGAAGAAACCTCCACACCCTCACCGCCGCCGGATTCCAGGTGCCGAGCTGGTCGGTGATCGGCCTCGATGCCTTCGCCGCATTCTCCCGCGGCAGCGGGCTGGACGAGCGTCTGGAAAGCCTGCTCGACGAAGACTGGGAGAGCAGGGCCGGACAGATCGCCGCCGAGATCGCCCTACTGATCGAGGCCGCGCCCCTCGACGAGCACATCGCCGCGGCCATCGCGCTGGCCTACACACAGGCCGGCGGCGGCCTGGTGGCCGTCCGCTCGTCCGGAGCGGAGGAGGACGGCACCGAGCACTCCTTCGCCGGGCAGTTCGACAGCTTCCTCAACATCTCGGGCCTCGACCAGGTCACCGCCCACGTCCGCCGGTGCTGGGCCTCCGGATTCTCCGAACGGTCCCTGCGCTACCGCGCGCAGCGGGGACTGCCACCCGGTACCGGCGGAGTCGCCGTCATCGTCCAGCGCATGGTGCCCGCGGAGCGCAGCGGCGTGCTGTTCACCGCCGATCCGACGGCCGGCCGCACGGACCGCCATGTGGTCAGCGCCGTCCACGGGTTGGGGGAGGGGCTGGTCTCCGGGGCGGTCGACGCCGACACCGTCGTACTCGACGCCGCCACCGGTGACCTGCTGAGCACCGTGATCGGCGACAAGCAGGAGCGCTACGACGCCGGCACCGGACCCGGCTGCGAGGTGTCGCCGGTCGCCGACGAGGACCGCAAGGCGCTGTCCCTGACCACCGACGACCTGGCCCGGCTGCACGCGGTCGGAGTGCGCGCCACGGCACACTACGGCGCCCCGCAGGACATCGAGTGGGCCATCGCCGACGGCACTCTGTGGGTACTGCAGAGCCGCCCCGTCACCACCCTCGGCCCCGCGCCGGAACCCCAGGGCGAACTGCGGCTCTGGGACAACTCCAACATCATCGAGAGCTTCAGCGGCGTCGTCTCCCCGCTCACCTACAGCTTCGCCGCCGACACCTACGCCAAGGTGTACGACAGCTACGCCCGCGCCCTGGGCGTCAGGGGCGAGAAGCTGCGCGAGGTCCAGGAGTGGACCCCGCATCTGCTCGGCTATGTCCACGGACGGGTCTACTACAACCTCCACCACTGGTACCGCATGGTGCGCCTGGCACCGCTGTACCCCCTCAACCGCCGGGTCCTGGAGAAATCGCTGGGTGTCGCGGAGAGCATTTCCGACGAGACCGCGGACACGCTCCACCCCTTCACACCCGGGCCCGGGCTGCGCGGCCGAATGGTGCGACTGGTCCGCACGGCGATCTTCACCGGACGGTTCCTGACGATCCGGAAAGCGATGGACACCTTCCACCGGGACTTCTACCGGGCGTACGAGGTGTTCAACAACGTCGATTACGACGCGCTGCCCGGTGACGAAACCTACCGCCGCTTCCGCCGGATGCAGCGGGAACTGATCGAGAAGTGGGGGCCGATGCAGGCCCTCGACGCCACCATCCTGCTCTCCGTCGGCCTGCTGGCCCTGCTCACCCGCCGCTGGCTGCCCGACGCCCCCGAGTGGTTCACCTGGGCCGCGGCGGCCCCGGGCCAGGATGTCGAGTCCGCCGAACCCGCCTGGGCGCTGGCCGAGTTGGCCGCGAAGGCGAGCGCCGACGCCGAGGTGCGACAGCTACTGGACCGCACCCCCGACGCAGACGCCTACCGGGCGCTGCGCGAGGCGGGGCACGGCGAGTTCCTGGCCGCCGTGGACGCGTACGTCGCCGACTACGGTTACCGCAGTCCGGACGAACTCAAGCTCGAAGTCCCCGACCTGCACGAGAAACCCGCCGGGCTGTTCACCCTGCTGCGTGACGCACAGCCCGGGGCCGCCGGCCGCGGCGCGGGTGACCGCGGCGGCGAGGCGGACACGTATCTCGACCAGCATCTGCGCGGTCCCCGACGCTGGCTGTACGAACGCGTGCGGAACAAGGCCCGGGCCGCGCTCACCGACCGCGAACGGCTCAGGTTCTGCCGCACCCGGGCATTCGGCTCGGCCAAGCGCATGCTGCGCGCCATCGGCCGCGACCTCGCACGCACCGGGGCCATCGACACCTGGGACGACGTGTTCATGCTGCGCCTGGAGGAGGTCCGGGGCGCCTACGAGGGCATGATCGCCCACACGGAGCTGAAGGAGCTGGCCGCACTGCGCCGCAGGCAACTCGCCGCCGACGCCGAGCTGCACGCCCCGGCCCGCTTCACCACCCACGGCGCCCCGTACTGGTCGGGCAACCTGGAGCGGGCCGGCTGGACCGGCGGGCCCGCCGCCCGCAGCGGCGCCCGCGAACTGCGCGGCACCCCCTGCTGCCCCGGTGTCGCCGAAGGACCCGCGGTCGTCACCGACACCCCGCGCGACATCGGAGGCGGAATCCTGCTCACCTACCGCACCGACCCCGGCTGGGTTGCCGCCCTGCCCTCGGCCGCCGCGCTGGTCATCGAACGCGGCAGCCCGCTCACCCATGTCGCCGTGGTGGCCCGGGAACTGGGCATCCCCACCGTGGTCCAGGTCAGGAACGTCACCACCGAGATCCGCTCCGGCACCCGGGTGCGGGTCGACGGCGCCGCCGGCACCGTCACCGTGCTGGCCGAGCCGGAGCCCCCGTCCGACAGCCGGCCCTGAATCCGCACTCCCAGGACGAAAGGCACTCCCCTTGATCCTCACCGAGGACTATCTGCAGGACCTGCTCGACAAGACACTGACACAGGTGCGCACCGGCGACTGGGCCGTGGTGCTCGAAGGATCCATCGCCGAAGGCTTCGGCAACCCCGGTTCGGACATCGACTTCCTGCTCATCGGCCGCGACGAGGACGACCTGCCGACCATGCCGTCGCTGTTCTTCGTCGACGGCAGGCGGGTCGAGATCCGCACCCGTTCGCTGCGCCAGCTCACCGACCAGTTCGCCGCCCTGGAGACCGGCGCCAAGCGCGTCGGCAGGATCCCCGAGGACCTGCTGAACCGCTGTCAGCGACTGCTCAACAGCGTCCCGTTGCGCGGTCACGCCCTGGTCGACGAGGTCAAGAGCCTGCTCCCGGCCGAACGGCTGCGCAGCATCGCCGCGGACTGGTGGGCGCACTCCGCCAGACAGTCCCTGCGCCACGCGACGGCGATGATGTGCCTCGACGAGCCCGAGGAGGCGATGGACTGGGCCCGCGCCGGACTGGTGCAGGCGGTCAAGGCCTGGGCCGCCGGGCGGGGCGAGACCTATCTGGAGCCCAAGTGGCTGTCCCTGCAGCTGGACCGGGCGGACCGGCCCGACGTCCGTGACCGCTACTGGGAACTGGAGTCCGCCGGACCCGACGTGGCCGTGGACGACTATCTCGGCGCCTGTGTGGAGTTCGCCGCGGAACTCGGCGTCACTGGCGTACAGCGGGATCCCGCGCGGCTGACCGTGGAACGCCAGAAGGGCGTGACCACCTGGCAGACGTCGGAACGCGTCCATGTGGTCCGCGGCCGGCGCGATGTGTTCGTGCTCGGCGAGCGGGCCGGCCAGGTCTGGCGCTCGCTGGTGCTGGGCACACCGCTGCCCCGGGTGCTGGCGAACGCCCGTGCCACCGGAGCGGCGGAAGCCGGCCCCCTTCTGGCGCACTTCCTGCGGCTGGGACTGGTGCGGCTGGCCTGGAAGGGCGGCGGCACGGTCGCCCCGGCCCTGCCGCTGGCCTCGCCCCCCGGCCCCCTCACCCCGCCCCCCAGCACCGCCCGGCCGCTGCTGTCGCTGCGCGGAGCAGCGGTCAGCGGCCCCGACGCCGTCGACCTGGTCCCGTTGCCCGCCGACCGGTTCGCCGCGGCCGCCTTGGCACTGGCCTTCTCCAACATGGTGGTCGAGAACGCCCGGGAGGACCTGGCGGGCGCCCTCCGCCAAGGGCAGTGGAAGGTCGCCGAGGTCAGTGCGCGCCGCGCGGCCCAGAGCGCACTGCGGGGACTGCTCTGCGCCTACGGGGTCAGTCCGCTGCCCGCCGACTGCGACCTGGTCCGCAGGCTCTCCCTGCTGCCCTCCGGCATCCAGTCGATCCGTACGCTCGCGAACACCCTGACCCGGGTCAGCATCGACTCGCCCGAGCGTGCCGAGGCCGTACTGCGTGAACTGGAGCAGTTCATCGGCTTGGTGCGGCAGGCCGCCGGGGCCGACGCCTTCCCCGCCTCCTTCGACTCCGCCGACACCTGGCGGGCCACCTTGGAGCTCGGCCACGACTGGGTGCGTGTCGCGGCCCACTTCGACGCGGAGCTGCCGCTCCAGGAGGTCCGCGACCTGGTCGCCAGCAGCGGAGCCCAGCCCCACCAGGCGGCATGACGGCATGACCGCGGTCCGCGGTCTCCCGCCCCGACTGCCCGACCCTCCGACCACCGTCCGACGACTGGAGAAACACGTGCACTCGACATCCCACGCCCCCGGCAGGCAGAGCCGATGACCGCAGGGATGACCGTTCTGGTCACCGGCGCCAGCGGGTTCCTGGGCGCCGAAGTCACCGCCAGGCTCATCACGGCAGGGCACTCGGTGCTGGCCCTGCTGCACAGCAACGGCGACATCGTCCGCAACAACGGCAGATCACTGAAGCCGCGACCGGGCACCCTGACCCGGCTCGCCGGAGACATCACCCGCCCCGCACTGGGCCTGGACGCCGAGCAGCTTCGCCTGGCGGCCGGCGCGGACCGGATCGTCCACTGCGCCGGAATCACCGACTTCGGCCGCCCCGCACAGATCTACCAGGACATCAACGTCACCGGAACCGAGAACGTCCTGGCCCTGGCACAGGCCCATGGAGTGCCGCTGGTGCACGTGAGCACCGCCTATGTGTGCGGGGAGCGGGACGGCACCGCCCGTGAGGACGAACTCGACGTCGGCCAGCTGTTCGGCAACGACTACGAGAAGAGCAAGCTGCGCGCGGAGGTCCTGGTGCGCGGGGCGGCAGCGGACGGCCTGCCCGTCGCCGTGCTCCGGCCGAGCATCGTCACCGGCGACCGGCGTACCGGCCGCGTCCGCGACTACAAGACCATGTACCCGGTCGTCCGGCTGATGACCAGCGGACGGGTCAGGACCGTCCCCGGGAACCACGACGCCCTCCTCGACCTGGTGCCCGTCGACTACGTCGCGGATCTGATCGTCGAGGCCGCGACACGCTTCGAGGACGCCCGGGGCCGGACCCTGCACGCCACCGGCGGCCGGGCCGTGACCCTGCGTGACCTCTCCGACGTGCTCGCCGAGTACCCCTCCTTCCAGGTACCGCGGTGGATACCACCCGCCGTCTTCTCCGCAGACGCCCTCCCGGACAGCGAACGCCTCTACCACGAGCGGGTCATCTCGCTCTACGCCACCTACATGCGCCGCCGGATCCACTTCGACAACACCGACACTGTGGCCTTCAGCCACCGACCCGCCCCCACGGGGGGCAGCCCGTACCTGCGCAAACTCCTGGACCACTGCCTGCGGTCCGGCTACCTGGGCGCCGCAGCGCGCAGGGAGACCGCCGCCGCGTCCGCCCGACCGGAGGGGAGCCACCGGCCATGACCGCCGAACCGAACCACGGCATCGCGATATCGCCGCTGCTGAGCTGCAGTACCGAAAAACTGCGGCTGTACGGCGCGGACACCTACTACCAGGAGAGCTACGAACAGCTCGCCGCCCTCACCGACGACGTCACCGGATTCGCCCACCGCCACGCCGCCCTGCTGCTGAAGCCGGACGCCGTGGTCGCCCGCAGGCTGGACGCGGCCGTGGACTGGCTGACCGGACAGGGCTACCGGATCGTCGGCGCGGCGGTCACCCGGCTGACCCGCACCATGATCCGCTCCCTGTGGTACTTCCAGTGGAACCTCGCCACCCCCTACCGCAGGAGGCTCGCCGCCCTCTTCCTGGAGGACGCCGACGCCCTCGTCCTGCTCGTCCGCCCCGCCCACGAACCCGACGTCCCCGCCTCGGTCGAACTCACCCGGCTCAAGGGGCCCACCGACCCCGAGGCCCGCCGGCCCGGCCAGCTGCGCCACCTCCTCGGCCGCTACAGCTACCTGCTCAACCTGGTGCACACCCCCGACGAACCCGCCGACGTACTACGCGAGTTGGCCGTCCACTTCGACGACGCCGAACGCGACCGCCTCTTCCGCTCCGCGCTTGCGGACGAGGACCGCACCGGGCACGCCCTGGAGCTGGCCGACCAGCTCTACGCCGCCACCAAGCCCCGTGACCTCGACTTCGAACCCGCTGCCGAACGGCTGCGCGCCGCCATCTCCCGCCACCCCGGCCTCGACCCGGCCGCCACCCCGCGTCAGCTCCTGGAGTCGGCCTGGGACCTCGGGATCGACCTCGACCCGTGGGACACCGTCATCGTCGGCTCCAAGGTGCTGCCCATGCGGCAGCCCGGCCGCGCCCCGGTCCTCGACGGGGCCGGCACCGACGCCTGGCGCCGCCATCTCAAAGCCGTCCGCGCCGACTTGACCTGAACGAGGAGCAGCCCATGCAGTTCGCCCGGACACTCCCGAAGGAGTTGGTGCACCGGGCAGCGATCGCCGAGGTCTTCCTGACCGACGCGGAGCGCCTCAGCGAGGACGAGACACTGCTCGCCGCGCAGCTGCCACGCCTCCACCCCTTCTACGACGACGTCCTCGGCCCCCGCACCCACCACGACCCCCTGCTGTTGCTGGAGGCATGCCGGCAGGGCATCTACGTGGTCGCCCACCGCCACCTCGACGTGCCCCTCGGCCACAGGTTCCTGCTCCGCACGGTGGAGTTCGAGGTGCCGGACCCGGCCGCCCTGGTGCCCGGTGACAGCCCCACCGAAGCCGTCATCGGCGTCCGTGTCGAGCACCGGATCCGGAGCCGGTCAGGGGTGACGGGGCTCCGGCTGCGCTTCACCGTGGCCATCGGCACACGCCAGGCTCTGCTCGCCCGCATCGAATACTCGTGGATGCCGGCGCAGGACTGGACGCGTCTGCGGGCCGGGCAGCGCGACGCACTCGGCCTGTCCGAGCCCCCGGTCGCGCTGCCCGGCCCGCGCGTCGACCCCGCCCTGGTGGGCCGGCGGAACCAGGCCAACGTGGTCGTCTCAGCGCCGTACACCTCGCAAGAAGGCGTGACCACCGCACGCCTGGTCGCCGAGACCAGCCACCCGACCCTGTACGACCACTGGGTCGACCATGTGCCCGGCATGGTGGAGCTGGAGGCCTTTCGGCAGCTGGCGTTGACCGCCGCCGTGGCCGCGGGCACGGTCCGCACCCCGACGGCGCTGCCGGTCGGTCTCTCCGTCCGGTTCCGCCGCTTCGCCGAGATGGACCTGCCCCTGGAGTGCCGGGCCGCTCCGGTGCTGCCCGGCGCCGACATCGAGTGCACCCTGCACCAGCCCGGCGCCCTGGTCGCCGAGGCCCGCGTCAGGCTCGCCGAGCGGACCGCGGCCGGCCTGACAGGCGTACTCGCCGGCCGGGGGGCGGCCCGGTGAGCACCGTCGTCCTGCCCCAAGTGCCCGCCCGGCTGGGCCGTTTCGTGCTGCGGATGTTCCGGCCCCACATCTACGCCACCTACGGACTGCTGTGGGTCCTCGCCCTGGAGGGCTCCGCGGTGGCGCTGACCGGCACGGCCTGGCGGCCGTCCGCAGCCACCTGGGTGCGGGTCGTCAGCGTCGTACTGGCGCTGCTGTTCCTGCGGATGCTGGACGAACAGAAGGACCTCGAGTACGACCGAGTGCACCACCCGGACCGGCCGTTGGTCACCGGCGCGATCACCGTGGCCGAACTGCGCGGCGCCATGGCCGCGCTGACCGTGCTGGTGGCCGGCCTGAACGCGGCCCTGTCGGTGACAGCGGTCCTGCTGATCCTGGCGGCCCTCGGTTACGGACTGTTCCTCGCCGCCCTGGAACGCCTCTCGCCGGCGGTACGCGACCGGCAGTTGCTCAACCTCGCGGTCACCTACCCGGTGCAGGTGCTGCTGGGCGTCTATGTGTACGGGTCGCTCACCGCCGCCGGGACCGTCACCGCCGACTGGCGCGGGGCGCTGTTGCTCGCCCTGTGCGCCTGTGTGTTCCTGCACTTCGAGTTCGCCCGGAAGACGGCCTGGGAGGCGGCGTCCGGCGCCCGCCTGTACTCCGCGGATCTCGGCCCCCGGCGCAGCGCGGCGGTCACCGCGGGTCTCGCGGCCGGGGCGGTCGGCTGCCAGGTCGTCCTGTTCGCGCCGACCGGCCCGCCGGGGCTGCTGCCCTGCCTGGCGGTGGCCCTGCCCCTGTGGGGAACCCGGCGGTTCCTGACCCGGCGTCACGGCGGCTGGCCACTGATCACCGCGATGGGCTTCGTCGTGGTGACGTATCTCGCCCTGGTGGTACGGGCGGTGCTGCTGCCGTGACCTCTCAACAAAACCTTTCCTGCGACGAGTTGCTGACCACGACGCGCTGCGTGCGGCGTGGCCTGGACCTGGAGCGGGCGGTGGACCCGGAACTCGTCAAGGAGTGCCTGCGCATCGCCCTGCAGGCACCCAACGGCAACAACCGGCAGAACTGGCGCTGGCTCCTGCTCACCGACCCGCGGATCCGCGCGGACGTCGCCGAGGTGTACCGGGCCGCGTTCCACGCCCGCAACGCCGCCGCGCTGAAGCGGCTGGACGAACTTCCCGAGGGGACCCGTTCCGCGATCACCGGCGCTCGGCTGCTGGCCGACCGGCTGCACCGCGTGCCCGTCCTCGTCATCCCCTGCCTCGAACTGCCCGACGGCCGGCTGCCGCAGGGAAACCAGGCCGGCGTGTGGGGGTCGCTGCTGCCCGCCGCCTGGAGCTACGCGCTGGCCGCCCGCAGCCGTGGCCTGGTCACCGCCTGGACGGCGGTCCATCTGGACCGCGAACGGGAGGTGGCAGACCTGCTGGGCCTGCCACCCACCGTTCGCCAGGGCGCGCTGCTGCCGACCGCGTATCCGCTGCGCACCACCTTCCGGCCGGGGCCACGGCTGCCGCTGGCGGAGGTCCTGCACCACGACGGCTGGCAGGACAGCGACCGGACCTGAGGGTGACTCAGGTGTCGTTCCACTTGAAGAAGCGCAGCGTCAGCGCGGTCACCACGGCGGTGAAGGCGAGCATGCCGCCCATCGTCGGCAGCACGTCCACCAAGCCGCCACCACGGCTGAGCACGTCCTCACTGCCCGTCACGAGGTAGCGCAACGGCATCAGATACGAGATCACCTGGACCCAGTCCGGGGCGCCGTCGAGGGAGAAGAACGACCCGGACAGGAAGGACATCGGAAGCACCAGAAGCTGGGCGAGACCGCCGGCGGACTCCTCGGTCTTCGTGACCGAGCCGATCAGCAGACCGAGCGACATCAGCGACAGCGTGCCGCACATCACCATCGGAACCACCAGCCACCAGTTGCCCGTGAGCTGCAGGCCGAAGTACGGCAACGTCGCCACCAGCAGGAACAGTGCCGTCTGCGTGAGCGCCATGACCATGGTCATCGCGATGCGGGCGGCCACCACCTCCCAGGCCCGGATGGGCGACAGCCGCATCCTCTGGAGGATCTTCTTGCGGCGCAGCGTCACCAGTGTCAGCGCGGTGCTGAACACCGCGCTGGAGGCGATGGCCCAGCCCATCAGACCCGGTGTCAGGTACTGGATGGGTTTGACCGACCGGTCCTCGACCTGACTGGCCTTCAGCGTGTACGTGGCGGGCTTGCCGGTCGCGGCCAGGTTCGCCTGCTCCAGTATCGCGTTGAGCGTCGCACGGGCAGAGGCGCCCTTGACGGCGTCGGCGGCGCTGTAGCGCAGCACCACGGTGCCGCCGTCCTGTTCGACCAACGCGTCGTAGTCGCCCTTGCGCACCTTCTCCAGTGCGGTCGACTCGCTGCTCACCTTGGTGATCGTGGCGGCTTTGGACAGCTGCTCCCGCTGGTCCTTGGTGAGCGAGTCCAGCACCTGCACCTCGCCGATCTGGGCCACCTTGATGTGCGGGGTGCCGTCGCTCTTGAAGAGTGTGCCGAACAACAGCAGGAACAGGATCGGGAAGATCAGCAGGAAGAAGATCGTGCCCTTGTCCCGCAGCACGCTGAGGATCATCGTCCGGGACAGCTCACGGACCGGGCTGAGCCGCTCGTCCCCGGCCGTGCGCCTGCCGCCCGGACCGCCCTTCCCCGCGGGCTCCTTCCGGTCGGACGGGCCCGTTCGTGTGGTGGGCGCGGTGGTTTCCTCGATGCTCACGCGCGGTACTCCCGTCCGGTCAGCTGGAGGAAGACGTCCTCCAGAGTGGCTCCGCGTACCTCCAGGCCGCGCAGGGCCCCCTGGTCGGCCAGGATCGAGAGCACCGGTCCCGGCGTGTGGGTGGCCATCGACAGCGAGACCCCGTCGTCCTCCACGATGGTGTTCTCCACCCCCGCGGACTCCAGCAGGCCGCGCAGCACGTCCGCTGCGACGAGCCCCGACTCCACGCTGACCCGCACCATCTCGTCCAGCTCACGGATCAGGGCCGCCGGAGCGCCGGTCCTGAGCACCTTGCCGTGCTCCATGACCGACACCCGGTCGCAGAGGATCTCCGCCTCGTCCAGGTAATGCGTGGTGAGGACCACGGTGCGGCCCTCCTGGTTGACGTCCCGCAGCAGGTCCCACAGATTCCGGCGGGCCTGCGGGTCCAGACCCGCGGTCGGCTCGTCCAGGAAGACGATCTCCGGATCGTGCACCAGGCCGCAGGCGATGGACAGCCGCTGCGCCTGCCCGCCGGAGAGCTTGTCGGCCGGCACGCCGCCGAACTCGGTGAGCCCGACACGCTCCAGCATCGAGTCGGCCTGCCGGGCGCCGAGCCGATGGAAGGACGCGAACAGACGGATCGTCTCCCGCGTGGTCAGCTTGTCGAAGAACGACGACGCCTGGAACTGCACGCCGATCCGGGTCAGCAGCTCGTGGTTGCGCGGCCAGGGGCTCTTGCCGAACAGCTCGATCCGGCCCTCGTCGGGCTCCCGGACGCCCTCCAGAATCTCCAGAGTGGTCGTCTTGCCCGCGCCGTTGGGACCCAGGATGCCGTAGAACTCGCCCGCCTCGATGTGCAGCGAGACCCCGTCGACGGCCTGGATGTCCCCGTACCGCTTGCGGACGCCGTCCGCGACGATCGCCGCCGTCATACCGTGCCCGCCCTGACCGTGCGGGGCCGTGTCCCGGCCCCGCCGCACATGAACTGAAGGTCCATCACTCGACTGCCGTCTCTCCGTGATCGGTTGGGGGATCGAGGTCCGGCCAGGGGAGTCGGCCAGGCCTCGCGTCCGACCGCCGACGGCCGGCAACGGCCGAAACAGTGACGGGAGCGCGGGCGCTCTGCGGCGGTGCGGTACGGAACCCCAGCCCAGCACAGGCGCCCGGGCGACGGCCAACAATGACGCCGAAGACTAGGGAATCGCCCGTACTCCGGTCCGCGAAAAAGGGAAGGAGCCGGTCCAGTACGGTCGCCGACCGTACGTTCACCCTCACTGATCCGCGTCCGTTCTTCGGGCGCGGACCCACAGGATCGAGGACGTCACGATGCCCCCCACAGCCCGGGACGAGTCCGTGCGCCGCGACGGCGGACACGACCGACCGGGAACCTTCCCCCGCCTCCACACCTCCACCGCCCCGTGGGCGGACCCACCCCCGCCCCTGGCCCTGCTGCCGGTGGCCGCGATCGCCTGCGCCACCGCCGCCCTGCTGCTGCTCACCGCCGGTCGCTTCGGCTACTTCAGCGACGAGCTGTACTTCCTCGCCGCGGGCCGCCATCCCGCCTGGGGATACGCCGACCAGCCGCCGCTGCTGCCTCTGCTGGCCCACGCCATCGACGCCGTCTCCCACGGCTCGCTGGTCTGGCTGCGCGCACCGGCCGCCGTCGTCACCGCACTCGGCGTGCTGACCGCCGCCCTGACGGCCCGTGAGATGGGCGGCAGAAGGACCGCCCAGGTCGCCACCGGCGGCGCGTACGCTGTCTCGCCGGTCATGGTGCAGATGGGCCATCTGCTCATCACCGCCACCCTGGACATCTTCCTCACGACGGTGAGCGCCTGGCTGCTGGTGCGCTGGGTGCGCACCCGACGCGACCGGCTACTGCTCCTCCTCGGCCTGACCGTCGCGGTCTCCCTGCAGGTCAAGTTCCTCAGCGTCGGCTTCTGGGCCGTGCTCCTCGTGGCCCTGTTCCTGGTGGGACCCAGGGACCTGCTGCGCCGTCCGCTGCTGTGGGCGTCTGCGGCGGGAGCCCTGCTCACCGCGGTCCCGGGACTGCTGTGGCAGGCCCGCAACGGCTGGCCCCAACTGGCCATGACCAAGGTCATCGCGCAGGAGGTCGCCGACGAGGAGGGCGGCCGGGCCATGTTCCTGCCCACGGTGCTCTCCGCCGCCGGGCTGGTGGGCGCCGTACTCCTCTGTTACGGGCTGTGGCGGCTGCTCGTCGCCCGCGAGGCCCGCCCCTACCGGTTCCTGGGACTGACCTTCGCCGGACTGTGCGCCTGCTACCTCGTCGTCCATGGACGGCCCTACTACGTCTCCGGGCTCTTCGCCGTCCTGTGGGGGGCGGGCGCCACGGGACTTCAGCGGCTGCGCTCCACCCGCCCGCGCGCCTGGGCGACGGCCGTGGCGTATCTGCTGTCGGCGGCGTTGGCGGTCCAGGTCCTGCCGATCTACCCCGTCCACCGGCTGACCGAGCCCTCCTCGGACCGGCTGGCGCGAGAGAGCGTGGGCTGGCCCGACCTCGCCACATCGGTGGCCCGTGTCTACCGCGAACTGCCCGCCGACCGGCGCAGCCGGGCGCTGCTCATCACCGACCGTTACGACCAGGCGGGCGCGCTCGACCGGTTCGGCCCGGCACTCGGCCTGCCGCGGCCCTACAGCGGCCACCGCGGCTACTGGTACCTGCGCCGCCCGGCCGACGACCGGGCGACCGTCGTCTTCGTCGGCGCCGACGCCCGCTATCTGCGGCAGTTCTTCACCAGCGTCCACCGGCGTGGCACGGTGACCAACAAGGACCAGGTGCACAACCTCAACTGGGGCACCCCCGTCTGGATCTGCGAGGGCCTGCGCCACCCTTGGCACACCACGTGGCCCCGCTTGTCACACCTGGACGCCGACTCGGCCAAGAAGTAGACCGGCCGCCCCGCCCCAAGAAAGACGGCTGCGGGCCGCCCCTGTCCGGGGCGGCCCGCAGCCTTTGCATGCGTGCGATCGGCTTGAAACGACGCGTACGCGTGCGGTGGGTCCGAAGCGACGGGTACGTGCGTGAACGGCCCGAGGGCGACGGGTACGCGAACGCGCGCCGTCGCCCTCGGGCCGTTGCGGTCAGCCCCAGGTCACGGGTAGCGCGTACACGCCGTAGTGCATCGCCTTGTCACGCAGTGGGATGTCCTGCGGATCGGCCGCCAGGCGCAGGTCCGGGAAGCGGTCGAACAGCTTCTGGAAGCCGATGCGCAGGGTCGCCCTGGCCAGATGCTGGCCCAGGCACTGGTGAATGCCGAAACCGAACGCCAGGTGCCGTCGGGAGGGACGGGTGACGTCGAAGACCTCCGGGTCCTCGAACTGCTCCGGATCCCGGTTCGCGGCCGGCAACGACAGCACCACGGTCTGTCCGGCCTCGATGGTCCTGTCGCCGATCTCCACGTCCTCCAACGCCACCCGGCTCGCGCCCATGTGAGAGATCGTCAGATAGCGCAGCAGCTCCTCCACCGCCCGCTCCATCAGTTCCGGCTGCTTGCGGATCTTCTCCAGCTGCTCCGGATGCTCCAGCAGCGCGAACGTGCCGAGGCCCAGCATGTTCGGGGTGGTGTCCAGGGCACCGCCGATGGTGATCCAGGCGATGTTCGACAGCTCTTCCTCGGTCAGCTCACCGGTCTTCACCAGCTTGCCGAGCAGCTTGTCGTTGGGCTCGGCGAACAGGTCCTTGACGACCCGGGCCAGCGTCTGGTCGAGCGCCGTGTTGTGCTCGATGAACTCCTCAAGCGTGTAGTCGATCCGCATGATCGCCGAGAAGTGCTTGTCCAGTTCGGCGATGTCCTCCTCCGGCACGCCCATCACCGAGTGCACCGACCGGTACACGACCTTCTGGACGAACGCCGGCAACAGGTCCACCGGCGGCTCCAGACCTGCCATCTCCTCCAGCACGTCGTCGATGATCCCGGCCAGTGTCGGCTCGTACTCCTGGATCTTGCGGACCGTGAAGAAGCCCGTCAGCAGCCGCCGGTAGCGCGTGTGGTCCGGCGCGTCCATCCGTACGAAGGACCCCGGGCCCGACGGCTGCGGTTCGTATTTCTCCACCTCGAACGGCGGCGATGCCACCAGTGCCAGCAGCTCCGCGCGGTGGCTGAACCGCGGGTCGGTCATGATGGCCCGCACATGCTCGTGCCGGGTGACCAGCCAGCCGTCCTCGCGGCCCGGCGCGATGTCGAACGCGACCGGGCTGATCGGATCTTCCTCGCGCAGCCGGCGGTACTCCGGGTCGGGATCGAAAGGACAGGTGCGGTTGGTCGGTATCACTGGTGGTTTCGGCTCGTAGGCCATGAATCCTCCGTCGGGTGGGTTCCGTCCGCCCGGGCGCGCCGCTCAGGCTCGCCGGACGGTGAGCGGCAGCTGCCGAAGACCGAAGACGTTGACGCGGTTGTCGAAGTACGACAGCGGGCTGTCGCGGTCGACCCTGATGTCGGCGTAGCGGTCGAGCATCAGATTGAGCGCGATCTGCCCCTCCATACGGGCCAGCGGGGCGCCCAGGCAGTAGTGGATGCCATGCCCGAAGGCGAGCTGCTTGGCGTTGGGCCGGCCCGGCAGGAAGCGGTCCGGCTCGGGGAAGACCCGCTCGTCGCGGTTGGCGGACAACAGCCAGAGGTACAGCATGGTATTCTCCGGCACCTTCTCCCCGGCGATCTCGACCGGGGCCGTGGGCACCCGCTCGATCTTCAGGAACGGCGGCCGGCAGCGCAGCACCTCTTCGGTGAACGCCGGGATCTTCTCGCGGTCCGCACGCAACTCGGCCAGCAGACCCTCTTCCTGATCCAGCGTCAGCAGCATGTTGCCGAGCAGCACGGCGGTGGTCACATGGCCGGCGAGCAGCAGCAGCGCGGCGAAGCTCACCACGTCGTCGTCGTTCAGGCTCTCCCCGTCGACCTCGGCCCGCACCAGCAGGCTCATCAGGTCGTCGTGCTCGCGCGCCCGCCGCTCGGCGACGTGCTGCCGCAGATAGGCGTCCAGCTCCTGCACGGTCCTGCCCAGGACCTCGGCGCCCTCAGGGGTCTCCCAGTCCACGGTCAGCAGGCTGTCGGCCCACACCTGGAACAGCGGGCGATCGGAGGGCGGCACACCGAGCATGGACGAGATCACGATGACCGGCAGCGGATTGGCGAACGCCTCGACCAGGTCGAAGCGGTCGCTGCCGTCGAGACCGTCGAGCAGGTCGGTGGCCACCTCGGTGATCCGCGGGGTCAGCTCGTTGATCATCTTCGCGGTGAAGACCTTGCTCACCAGCCGCCGCAACTTGCCGTGCCGGGGCGGGTCCAGCAACAGCAGTGTGCCGCCCGGCGGTTGCTGTTCCCCGCCCGACAACCGGCTCACCGTGTCCGAGGAGAACCCCGCGGGGTCGGCGGTGATCCGCTGGACGTCCTCGTGGCGGAACACGTGGTAGCGGCCCGCCGGATCGCGCCACACCGGCTGCTCGTCGCGCATCCGTCGCAGCCAGGCCAGCAGCGTGGCGCCGCCGTCGAGACCCACCTCGGGCGGCGCGGACACCTCAGGGCCGACAGCAGGGGGCACGGCAGTCATCGGGAAACCCCTCTCATAGGGCAGGCCGCCGTGGAGGCGGGCCGGGAGCGGCCCCAGCGCAGCACGCTCGCGGAAGGGAAGGCCAGAAAACCCGCGCGAATCTAGGGATTTGCCGGTGCCGGGCGCCGTGTGCCCGGCCCCTGGGGCAACTAGGGGATTTTTCAGAGTCGGAGGTCAAGCGGCCGTGGACGGCGGCGGGCGCCCCAGACTGGGCCGGGTTCGAGGTGTTAGAGGAGCCATGCCGAGCGCGTGGGCGTCCGAGCCTGAGGAGATCCGGTGTCGTCTACCGTTCCGAGCGCAGCGGGCCTGCCGCCGGTCATGTCCGCCGAGGTGCGCGACCCGAGCCAGGGGGCCGAGCTGTGAGCGAAGACCGCCTGCGGGATTACCTGAAGCGGGTCACGACCGACCTGCACCGCACCACGACTCGCCTGCGCGAGCTGGAGGCCAAGGACCGCGAGCCGATCGCGATCGTCTCCATGGCTTGCCGTTACCCGGGCGACGTACGCACCCCCGAGGATCTGTGGCGGCTCGTCGCCGACGGCACCGACGCCATCACCCCCTTCCCGGAGGACCGCGGCTGGGACGTCGACTCCCTGTACCACCCGGATCCCGAGCACCCGGGCACCTGCTACACCCGCGAGGGCGGCTTCCTGCACGACGCCGCCGACTTCGACCCCGACTTCTTCGGCATGTCGCCGCGCGAGGCCCTCGGCACCGATCCTCAGCAACGGCTCCTGCTGCAGATCTCCTGGGAGGCCCTGGAGCGGGCCGGGATCGACCCGAGCACCCTGCGCTCCAGCCCCACCGGCGTCTTCGTCGGTGTCATGTACAACGACTACGGCTCCCGGTTCGACGTACCGCCCCCCGGTCTGGAGGGGTTCATCGGCAACGGCAGCGCGGGCAGCATCGCCTCCGGGCGCATCGCCTACACCCTGGGCCTGGAAGGCCCCGCGGTGACGGTCGACACCGCGTGCTCCTCCTCCCTGGTCGCCCTGCACCTGGCCTGCCGGGCCCTGCGGGCGGGGGAGTGCTCGCTGGCGCTGGCGGGCGGGGTCGCCGTGATGTCCACCCCGGTCACCTTCACCGAGTTCAGCCGCCAGCGCGGACTCTCCCCCGACGGCCGCTGCAAGTCCTTCGCGGACGCCGCGGACGGTACGGGCTGGGGTGAGGGTGCGGGTCTGCTGTTGCTGGAGCGGCTGTCGGACGCGCGCCGCAACGGCCATCGGGTCCTGGCCGTGATCCGAGGCAGCGCGGTCAACCAGGACGGCGCCAGCAGCGGCCTGACGGCCCCGAACGGTCCGTCGCAGCAGCGGGTGATCCGGGCGGCGCTGGCGAGTGCCGGGTTGTCGGCGGCGGACGTGGACGCGGTGGAGGCGCACGGTACGGGGACCACACTGGGCGACCCGATCGAGGCGCAGGCCCTGCTCGCCACGTACGGGCGCGACCGTGAACGGCCCTTGTGGCTGGGCTCGTTGAAGTCGAACATCGGGCACACCCAGGCCGCCGCCGGGGTCGGTGGTGTCATCAAGATGGTCATGGCGATGCGGAACGGGCTGCTGCCGCGCACCCTGCACATCGATGCCCCGTCGACCCACGTCGAGTGGACGGCGGGTGAGGTACGCCTTCTGACGGAGGCCCAGGAATGGCCGCACGGGGAAGACGACCAGCGGCGCCGTGCCGGCGTCTCCGCTTTCGGGGTCAGCGGCACGAATGCGCATGTGATCCTCGAAGAGGCCGAGGTGGTCGAAGAGGCTGAGCCGCCGGAGGTGCCTGCCGGGTCGAGTGCCGGTGGTGGCGGGGTTGTGGTGTGGCCGGTGTCGGCGCGGGGGGAGGGGGCGCTGCGGGCGCAGGCGGCTCGGCTGCGGGAGGCCGTGGCCGATCGGGACGGTTCTGCTGCTGATGTGGGGTTGTCGCTCGGTGTGACGCGGTCGGTGTTCGAGGACCGTGCGGTGGTCGTGGGTTCGGGTGTGGAGGATCTGCGGTCGGGGCTTGCGGCGTTGGTGTCCGGTGAGGCGGACGCGCGGGTGGTGCGGGGTGCGGTGGTGCGGGGGCGGACGGCGTTCCTGTTTGCCGGGCAGGGTTCTCAACGGCTGGGTATGGGGCGGGAGTTGTATGAGGCCTATCCGGTCTTTGCGGCCGCCTTCGATGCGGTGGATGCGGAACTGCCGTTCGGCCTGCGGGAGGTCGTCTTCGGTGCGGACGCGGAGCGGCTGAACCGGACCGAGTTCGCGCAGCCGGCCCTGTTCGCCGTGGAAGTGGCGTTGTTCCGGCTGCTGGAGTCGTGGGGGGTTCGGCCGGATGTGCTGGCCGGTCATTCGATCGGTGAGATGGCGGCGGCGCATGTGGCGGGGGTGTGGTCGCTGGCGGACGCGTGCCGTCTGGTGGTGGCGCGGGGCCGGTTGATGCAGGCGCTGCCGGCCGGCGGTGCGATGGTCGCCGTGCAGGCGACGGAGGACGAGGTCCTGCCGCTGCTCACCGACGGGATGGGGATCGCCGCGGTCAACGGCCCGCAGTCGGTGGTGATCGCGGGCACCGCGGACGCCGTGGAGGAGGTCGCGGACCACTTCCGTACCGAGGGCCGCAAGATCACATCTCTGCGGGTCAGTCATGCCTTTCACTCGCCGCTGATGGAGCCGATGCTGGCCGACTTCCGCGCCGTTGCGGAAGAGTTGTCGTACGAGCGGCCGAGGCTGTCCCTGGTCTCCACGGTGACCGGCGAGGAGGCCACCGCCGACGAGGTGATGTCGCCGGACTACTGGGTGCAGCACGTACGCCGCACCGTCCGGTACGCCGACGCCGTCCACACCCTCGCACAGAGCAAGGTCACCCGCTTCCTCGAACTCGGGCCCGACGGCACCCTCACCGCTCTCGCCCGCACCCTGTTCGACGACGACCGCCGTGTTCTGGTGCCCGTGCTGCGCAAGGAGGGATCGGAGGCGGAAACTCTGCTCCGTGCCGTGGGCGCCCTGCATGTGCACGGGCACAGCCCGGACTGGTCCGCGCTGTTCCCCGGCGCGCGGAACGTCGAACTGCCCACGTACGCCTTCCAGCAGCGCCGCCTCTGGCTCGATCCGATGCCCGGCGGCGGGCGGCGTGGCGGCGGGCATCCGCTGCTCGGCTCCGCGGTGACCCTGGCGGACTCCTCCGCCGTGCTGTCCACCACCGTGCTCTCCACCCGCACGCACCCCTGGCTGGCCGACCACACGGTGGCGGGCAGCACCGTGCTTCCCACCGCCGCCTACCTCGACTTCGCCCTGCATCTCGGCGGCCGGGTCGGCTGCCACCGCATCGTGGAACTTGGCCAGGAGCAGCCGCTCGTACTCCACGGTCATGAACCGGTCGAAATCCAGGTCGTGCTCGACGGCCCGGGGGACGGCGGCATCAGGCCCTTCGCCTGCTACTCGCGGCCGGCCACCGTCGGCTCCGTCGACGACGCCGAGGTCGGCCTGCCCTGGACGTGCAACGCCCGAGGCGCTTTGGCGCCGGCCGGTGCCGAGCCGGAGCGGCCCGATCAGGCCGCACCCGGCGGCATCTGGCCGCCGCCCGGTGCCGAGGCTCTCGACGTCGATGAAGTCGAGGAGATCTACGAGGCGTTGCGGGGCCGGGGGCTGGACCACGGGCCCGCCTTCCGCGGGCTCACCGCTGTCTGGCGGGCGGGAGACGAGGCGTACGCCGAGGTCGCCGTACCGGAGGAATTCCGGGCGGACGCCCTGCGCGTCGCACTGCACCCAGCGCTGCTGGAGGCGGCGCTGCACGTGGCTCCCGCGCTCGGCCACCCCGGTGGCGTCGCCGTGACCTGGCGGGACTGCACCCTGTACGCGGCTTCCGCGGAGGTACTGCGGGTCCGGCTGCGGTCGCTGCCCGACGGCGGGCTGCGGCTGGACCTCGCCGACGAGTCCGGCGCCCCGGTCGCCGCCGTCGGCGCTGTCACTCTCACCCCTGCCGATGAACTGAACCTGCCCGCCGCCTCCCCGGCCGCGGACGACCTGTTCGTCGTCGACTGGACCGAACTGCCCGCCGTGCCGGCGCCCGCGCACCGGCCCGCGGTGGCCGTGGTGGGTGCCGGACCGGCCCTGGCGGACGCCCACCGGTACCCGGACCCGGACGCCTTCCTGTCCGCCCTCGACGACCCCGGCACAGCCGTGCCGGAACTGGTCCTCGTGTCCTGGCAGGCCGGCGATGCGGACCTGCCCGCCGCCACGCACGAGGCGGCCGCCCATGCCCTGGACCTACTGCAGCGCTGGCAGGCCACGGAGCGGACCGCCGACGCCCGGTTGGTCGTGGTCACCCGGAACGCGGTGGCCGTCCGGCCCGGCGAGCCGGTCGCCGACCTCGCCTCGGCCGCCGTACGCGGTCTGGTGCGCTCCGCGCAGTCGGAGAACCCGGGGCGCTTCCTGCTCGTGGACATCGACCCCGAAAACGACCCCGAAGGCGACCCCGAAACCGGCCCGGAGGCCCTCCTCGCCGCTGTCGGTGAGGCGGTGCGGAGCGGGGAGACGGAGATCGCCCTGCGGGCCGGTCGTACCTACGCCGCCCGCCTCACCCGGCACCACCCGGACCGCTCCACGGCGCCGGCCCTCGATCCGCAGCGCACCGTGCTGATCACCGGGGCGAGCGGCACCGTCGCCGCGGCTGTCGCCCGGCATCTGGTCACCGCGCACGGAGTACGGCATCTGCTGCTCGCGAGCCGGCGCGGCCCGGACGCCCCCGGTGCCGCCGAGTTGCGCGCCGCACTCGAACAGGCCGGTGCCGAGGTGGCGGTCGCCGCGTGTGACGTGGCCGATCCCGCCGCGCTGGCGGCGCTCCTGGACGCCGTACCGCAGGAGCATCCGCTCGGTGCCGTCTTCCACGCCGCCGGGGTGATCGACGACGGGGTGATCCCCGCGCTGACCCCTGGGCGCCTGTCGGCCGTGCTGCGGCCCAAGGCGGACGCCGCCGTCCACCTGGAGCGGCTCACCCGGGACATGGACCTGTCGGCGTTCGTGCTCTTCTCGTCCGCCGCCGCCACCTTCGGCGGCCCGGGCCAGGGCAACTACGCCGCCGCCAACGCCTTCTTGGAGGCGCTGGCCGCCATCCTGCGGGCGCAGGGCCGGCCCGCGCTCGCCCTCGGCTGGGGGCTGTGGGCCGAGGACAGCGGCATGACGGCAGAGCTCGGGGACGCCGACCGCTCGCGGATGGCCCGTGCGGGCATCGAGCCGCTGCCCACCGAGGACGCCCTCAGCCTGCTCGACCTCGGCCTGGCGCAGGACCGCGCGGTGCTCCTGCCCGTGCGGCTGGACCTGGCCGCCGCTCGCGCCGCCGCCACCCCCACCCCGGCCCTGCTGCGCGCCCCCGCGGCCTCCGTACGCCGTACCGCGGGGGCGGGCCGATCGGGTGGACGGCTGGCCCGTACGCTCGCCGCGCTGCCGGAGTCCGAGCGGTCCGCCGCCGTCCTGCGCCTGCTCCAGACGGAGATCGCCACCGTCCTCGGCCACACCGCGGGCGCTCCGGCCGCCGACCCCGAACGCGCCTTCCGTGACCTGGGCTTCGACTCGCTGACCGCCGTCGACCTGCGCAACGCGCTGGAACGCCGCACCGGTCTGCGGCTCGCGCCCACCGTCGCCTTCGACCACCCCACCCCGGCCGCGCTCGCCGCCCATCTGCTGCGCGCCCTGCCGACCGGCGACCGGCCCGCCCCGGCCGCCACCACCCCGGCCCGCCGCACGCACACGGGCGCGGACGACCCCATCGCCATCGTCGGCATGGCCTGCCGGCTCCCCGGCGGCGCCGACACCCCCGAGCGGCTGTGGGACCTGCTCGCCTCGGGCGGCGACGGCCTGACCGGCTTCCCCGACGACCGCGGCTGGGACCTCACTTCGCTGTACCACCCGGACCCCGACCACGAGGGCACCAGCTACACCCGCACCGGCGGCTTCCTGGCCGGAGCCGACCGGTTCGACCCCGCGTTCTTCGGCATCTCACCGCGCGAGGCCCTGGCCATGGACCCCCAGCAGCGGCTGCTGCTCGAGGTGTGCTGGGAAGCCGTGGAGCGGGCCGGTGTCGACCCGCGGACCCTGCGCGGCTCCCGTACGGGCGTCTTCGCCGGCACCAACGGTCAGGACTACACGGCCCTGCTGCGGACGTCCACGGAGGACTTCGACGGCTACCTCGGCACCGGCAACGCCGCCAGCGTCGTCTCCGGCCGCATCTCGTACACCCTCGGCCTGGAGGGCCCCGCCGTCACCGTCGACACCGCCTGCTCCTCCTCTCTGGTCGCCCTGCACTGGGCGGTGCGGGCGCTGCGCGCGGGGGAGTGCGACCTGGCGCTCGCGGGCGGCGTCACCGTGATGTCGACACCGGCGGCGTTCCTGGAGTTCAGCCGCCAGCGCGGCCTCGCGCCGGACGGGCACTGCAAGGCGTACGCGGACGACGCGGACGGTACCGGCTGGGGCGAGGGCGCCGGGATGCTGCTGGTGGAGCGCCTGTCTGACGCCCGCCGCAACGGGCACCGGGTGCTCGCCGTGGTGCGCGGCAGCGCCGTCAACTCCGACGGTGCCAGCAATGGTCTGACCGCGCCCAACGGCCCCTCCCAGGAACGTGTGATCCGGGCCGCGCTGGCCGACGCCGGGCTCACCCCGGTCGACGTCGACGCCATCGAGGGACACGGCACCGGCACCGTCCTCGGCGACCCCATCGAGGCACAGGCACTCCTGGCCACCTACGGGCAGGACCGTGAACGGCCGCTGTGGCTGGGGTCGGTGAAGTCGAACCTCGGGCACACACAGGCCGCCGCCGGCGTCGCCGGTGTCATCAAGACGGTGCTGGCGCTGCGCCACGGCGAACTGCCCCGCACCCTGCACGCCGACCGGCCCTCCACCCATGTCGACTGGGCCTCCGGCGCCGTACGTCTGCTCACCGAGGCCCGGCCGTGGCAGCGGGACGAGGACCGCCAACGGCGCGCGGGTGTCTCGTCCTTCGGCTTCAGCGGCACCAACGCCCATGTGATCCTGGAGGAGGCCCCGCGGCCGGTGCCGGAGGAGGTCCCGCCCGCCTCCGGGCGGCCGGTCACGCACGGGACGACCGCCTGGCCGCTGTCGGCCCGTACGCCCGAGGCGCTGCGCGCCCAGGCCGAGAGGCTGCTCGACCACGCCGTCCGGCACCCGGAGCTGTCCGCCGCCGACCTCGGCCACTCACTGGCGACCACCCGCCCCGCCTTCGAACACCGTGCGGTACTGCTCGGCACGGGACGCGACGACCTGCTCGCCGACCTGGCCCGGCTCGCCTCGGGCGACCTGCCGGCCGACGGGACCGGCGCCGCCGCCCGGGCCGGGCGAACAGCCTTCCTGTTCACCGGGCAGGGATCCCAACGCCCCGGAATGGGAAGTGAGTTGTACGCCGCGTTCCCGGTGTTCGCCGACGCCTTCGACGAGGTGTGCGCCCACTTCGGCGCCGATGTCCTCGGCACCCCCGTGCGCGAGACCGTCCTGGGCGACGCCGGACGGCTGCTGGAGCGTACCGGGTATGCCCAGCCGGCCCTGTTCGCGCTGGAAGTCGCCCTGTACCGGCTCGTCCGCAGCCTCGGCGTGCGCCCCGACCATCTGCTCGGTCACTCCATCGGCTCCCTCGCCGCCGTGCACGCCGCCGGAGTGCTCTCCCTCGCCGACGCCTGCACCCTGGTCGCCGCCCGCGGCACGCTGATGGACGCCCTCCCCGACGGCGGCGCCATGGTCGCGCTCCAGGCCGCCGAGGAGGAGGTGCTGCCGCTGCTGGACGGCCGGGAGCACCAGGTCGGTGTGGCCGCCGTCAACGGCCCCCGGTCCGTGGTGGTCTCCGGCGAGGAGGCCGCCGTACTGGAAGTCGCCGCCCACATCGAGAGCCTGGGCCGGCGCACCAAGCGGCTGCGCGTCAGCCACGCCTTCCACTCCCCGCTGATGGAGCCCATGCTCGACGACTTCCGTGGGGTATGCGCCGCGCTGGAGTACCACGAGCCGCGTATCCCCGTGGTCTCCGACGTCACCGGCCGAACCGCCACCAGCGACGAACTCGCCTCCCCCGACTACTGGGTCCGGCATGTGCGCCGGGCCGTCCGATTCCACGACGGCGTGCGCACCCTCGACGACCTGGGCGTCCGCCGGTACCTGGAGATCGGCCCCGACGGCACGCTGACCGCGCTGGCCGCCGACGCCCAGGCCGCCCCCGCCGACACCGCCGCCATCGCGCTGCTGCGCCCCGGCCAGGACGAGACCGGCAGCCTGCTCGCCGGACTGGCCCGCGCCCACGCCCATGGCGTCGACGTCGACTGGAGCGCCGCCACCGGGGGCTCCCGCGAGATCGTCGACCTCCCCACCTACGCCTTCCAACGGCAGCGCTACTGGCCCGCCACGGGCGGCCGGGGCGCGGGCGACCTCGCCGCCGCGGGCCTCGCCGAAGCCGGGCACCCGCTGCTCGGCGCCCGCGTCGACCTCGCCGACGGCGACGGCCACGTCTTCACCAGCCGGCTCTCCGTCGCGGACCAGCCGTGGCTCGCCGACCACGCCGTCGGCGGCACCACCGTCCTGCCCGGCACCGCCTACCTCGACCTGGTGCTGCTGGCCGGGGACCGAGTGGACTGCGACCGGGTGACCGAACTGACCCTGGTGGAACCGCTGTTGCTGGCCGCCGGACAGGCCGTCACCCTCCAGCTGCGGGTCGGCGCACCCGACAACGACGGCAACCGCCAGGTCGGGGTGCGCTCCCGCCCCGCCGACGCCGCCCCCGACCGGCCCTGGACCCTGCACGCCGACGGCATCATCGCCGCCGGAGCCCGGCCCGAGGCCGACGACGCCGAGCTCGCCGCCTGGCCGCCCTCGGGCGCCGAGGAACTGCCCGTCGACGACACCTACGACCGCCTCGCCGCGGCCGGCTTCGGCTACGGGCCCGTCTTCCAGGGGCTGCGCGCCGCCTGGCGGCTCGACGACGACGTGTACGCAGAGATCGCCCTCCCGGAACAAGCACATGCCGACGCCCCCCACTACGGCCTGCACCCGGCCCTGCTGGACGCCGCCTTGCACGCCACCGCCTTCCTGCCGCTGGACGACTCCGCGCCCGGCCGGCTGCCGTTCTCCTGGCGGGACGTGACCCTGCACGCCACCGGCGCCACCGCCGTACGCGTCCGGCTCACCCTGCGCGGCGACGACGCCGTCGCCCTCGACGTGGCCGATGCCACCGGGCGGCCCGTCGCCTCCATCGGCTCGCTCACCCTGCGCGAGATCGACCCCGAGCGGCTGCGCGAACGGCCCGACCGGGGCGCGGGCGACCTGTTCCGCCTCGACTGGCAGCCGCAGCCGGCCACCGACGGCCACTCCGGCGAACGGCCGGACCCGGGCACGCTGACCGTCCTCGGCGACGCCGCGGGACGGGAGTTCACCGACCGGCTCGCCGCAGCCGGTGTGCCCGCCGACATCACCGAGGCCGCCGACCTCGCCGCCCTCGCGGCGGCCGGAGCCGACACCGCGCCCGGCACCGTACTCGCCGTCGTACCCCACGACAGCGGTCCGCTGGACGAGGCGGGGCACGCGGCGGCACAGCACGCCCTCACCCTCGTACGACAGTTGCTGGCCGAACAGCGGCTGGCCGCGACCCGGCTGGTGCTGGTGACCCGCGAGGCGCTGATGCCGGACGGGCCCGCCGGACCCGGAGTGCGCCACCCCGCCGCGGCGGCGGCCTGGGGCCTGGTGCGCTCGGCACAGTCCGAACACCCGGGCCGGTTCGTCCTCGTCGACACTGACACGGCCGCCGCCTCACTGGCCGCCCTGCCCGCCGCGCTCGGCCGCGCCGACTCCCAACTGGCCCTGCGCGACGGCACCGTACACCTGCCGCGCATCGCCCGTACCGACCCGGACGCCACGCTGCGTCCCCCGCACACCCCCACCGGGACGGCCTGGCGGCTGGACATGGTCCGCAAGGGCACCCTCGACGGCCTGGAACTCGTCTCCGCCCCCGAAGCCGAACGCGCCCTCGGCGACGGCGAGATACGCATCGCCGTCCGCGCCGCCGGAGTCAACTTCCGTGACGTGCTCAACGCCCTCGGCATGTACCCGGGCCCGGCCCGCGACTTCGGCCTGGAGGGCGCCGGAGTGATCACCGAGGTCGGCCCCGGCGTGACCGGTCTCGCCGTCGGCGACCGCGTGATGGGCATGTTCCCCGCCGCCTACGGGCCCGTCGCGGTGGCCGACGCACGCACCGTCTGCCGCATCCCGGACGGCTGGACGTTCGCCCAGGCGGCGACCGTGCCGATCGTTTTCCTCACCGCCTACTACGCCCTCGTCGACCTCGGCGGCGTCACCCCGGGCCAGACCGTCCTCGTGCACGCGGCGGCCGGCGGCGTCGGCATGGCCGCCACCCAGCTCGCCCGCCACCTGGGCGCCGAGGTGTACGCCACCGCCGGCCCCGGAAAGTGGGACGCCCTGCGCGCCGCCGGACTGGACGACACGCACATCGCCTCCTCCCGCGACCTGTCCTTCGAGGCCGCCTTCCGTGCCGCGACCGGCGACCGCGGGGTCGACCTCGTCCTGGACTCCCTGGCGGGCGAGTTCGTCGACGCCTCCCTGCGGCTGCTGCCGCGCGGCGGACACTTCCTGGAGATGGGCAAGACCGACGTACGCGACGCCGAGGAGGTCGCCGCCCGCCACCCCGGCGTCCACTACCGGGCGTTCGACCTCATCGAGGCAGGCCCCGACCGCATCGGCGAGATGCTCACCGCCCTCGTCGACCTCTTCGAAGCCGGAGTGCTCACCCCGCTGCCGGTCACCCCGTGGGACGTGCGGCGCGCGCCGGAGGCCTTCCGGTACATGTCGCAGGCCCGCCACATCGGCAAGGTCGTCCTCACCGTCCCCGCACCGCTCGACCCGGACGGCACCGTCCTGATCACCGGCGGCACGGGCGGCCTCGGCGCCCTGCTCGCCCGCCACCTGGTCACCGAGCACGGCGTACGCCATCTGCTGCTCGCTTCACGCCGCGGACCCGCCGCCCCCGAGGCCCAGCAACTGGCGTCGGAACTGGAGGAGTTGGGTGCCACGGTGCACCTCCGGGCGGCGGACGTCGCCGACCGCGACCAGGCCGCCGCACTGCTCGCTTCCATACCCGACCGGCACCCCCTGACCGCCGTCGTACACGCCGCCGGCGTCCTCGACGACACAGTGGTGGACCACCTCAGCCCCGACCGGCTGGACGCCGTACTGCGCCCCAAGCTGGACGCCGCCGCCCATCTGCACGACCTCACCCGCCCCCTCGACCTGGCCGCGTTCGTCCTGTTCTCCTCCGTCGCCGGCACCCTCGGCGCCCCCGGTCAAGGCAACTACGCCGCGGCCAACGCCTTCCTCGACGCGCTCGCCGAGCACCGGCGCGCCCTGGGCCTGCCCGCACTGTCGCTGCCCTGGGGGCCCTGGTCCCAGGCCACCGGCATGACCAGCGGCCTCACCGAAGCCGACGTCCGCCGCATGGGACGGGCCGGACTGCCGCCGCTCGCCCCGAAGGAGGGCCTGGCCCTGTTCACCGAGGCCCTGGACGAGCCGGCGGCCGTGCGGCTGCCGCTGGCGGTGGACACCTCCCGGCTCGGTGCCGAGGCCCCGGTGCCTGAGCTGCTGCAAGGCCTGGCCCGCACCCGGCGCACCGTCGCGGACCGCGCACTCTCCGCCAAGCCGGGCGACAGCGCGGACCTCGCCGTCGAACTGGCCCGGCTCGGTGCGGCGGACCGGAACCGCAGGCTGGTCGAGGAGGTGTGCCGCCAGGTCGCCGCCGTCCTGGGACACGCCTCCGCGGCCCGGATCGACCCGGACCAGTCCTTCAAGGAACTCGGGTTCGACTCCCTCACCGCCGTCGAACTGCGCAACCGGATGAACACCGCCATCGGAGTACTGCTGCCCGCCACCCTGGTCTTCGACTATCCGACCCCCGCCGCGCTCGCCGACCACCTGTGCCGGGAGCACTTCGCCGGCGGGGCGGAACCCGGCCCGGCGGCACCGGGCGCGGGCGAACCCGACGAGGCGACCATCCGCAAGCTGCTGACGTCCATCCCGATCAGCAGGTTCCGCGAGTCGGGACTGCTGAACGCGCTGATGGACCTGGCGCCGGCCGCCGCCCCCGCCGTCCAGGAGCCGGTCAGGGAGAACGGCGCCCATGTGGACGCCGACGACGTGGACGTGGACGGCATGGACGTGGACGACCTCGTCCGGATGGCCCTGGGCGCCGACGACTGAGCGCCCGCCTTCTTTCCCACCATTTTTCTGTCTTGTCTGCATCGAAGCGCGAAGTGTGGAGCTGAGCATGTCCTCCGAAAAAGTCGTCGAAGCCCTGCGTGCCTCGCTCCGGGAGAACGACCGACTGCGCAAGCACAACCAGCGGTTGCAGGAGGCGATGACCGAACCGGTCGCCATCGTCGCCATGGCCTGCCGCTGGCCTGGCGGAGCCGACACCCCCGAGGACTTCTGGCGGCTCCTCGCCGACGGCACGGACGCCATGACGGACTTCCCCACCGACCGTGGCTGGGACCTCGACGCACTGTTCGGGCACGAGGGCACCGGCGGCAGCACCGCCACCCAGGGCGGCTTCGTCCATGACGCCGACCGCTTCGACGCCGACTTCTTCGGCATCTCGCCGCGCGAGGCCCTGGCGATGGACCCGCAGCAACGGCTGCTGCTGGAGGTCGCCTGGGAGACGGTGGAACGCGCGGGCATCGCCCCCGCCGCCCTGCGCGGCAGCAGCACCGGTGTCTTCGTCGGCTGCAGCAACCAGGAGTACGGCTCCGGGCTGCGCACGATTCCCGAAGAAGTCGAGGGACACATCCTCACCGGCAACACCGGCAGCGTGGTCTCCGGACGCGTCGCCTACACCCTGGGCCTGGAAGGCCCCGCGGTGACGGTCGACACCGCGTGCTCCTCCTCCCTGGTGGCCCTGCACCTCGCGGCCCACGCCCTGCGGGCCGGGGAGTGCTCGCTGGCGCTGGCCGGCGGCGTCGCGGTGATGTCCACGCCGGGCGCCTTCGTCGAGTTCAGCCGCCAGGGCGGCATGGGCCCCGACGGCCGCTGCAAGCCGTTCGCGGACGCCGCGGACGGTACGGGCTGGGGTGAGGGTGCGGGTCTGCTGTTGCTGGAGCGGCTGTCCGACGCGCGCCGCAACGGCCATCGGGTGCTGGCGGTGGTGCGGGGAAGCGCGGTCAACCAGGACGGCGCGTCGAACGGTCTGACCGCCCCGAACGGTCCCTCGCAGCAGCGGGTGATCCGGGCGGCGCTGGCGAGTGCCGGGTTGTCGGCGGCGGACGTGGACGCGGTGGAGGCGCACGGGACCGGTACGACGCTGGGCGACCCGATCGAGGCGCAGGCGCTGCTCGCGACCTACGGCCAGAATCGTGAACGGCCTTTGTGGCTCGGGTCGGTGAAGTCCAACATCGGGCACACCCAGGCCGCCGCAGGGATCGCCGGAGTCATGAAGATGGTCATGGCGATGCGGCATGGCCTGCTGCCGCGCACCCTGCACATCGACGCCCCGTCCACCCGCGTCGACTGGACGGCGGGCGCGGTGAACCTGCTGCACGAACCGCAGGACTGGGCACGCGCCGAGGACCGCCCGCGACGGGCGGGTGTGTCGTCCTTCGGCATCTCCGGCACGAATGCGCATGTGATCCTCGAAGAGGCCGAGGTGGTCGACGAGGCTGAGCCGCCGGAGGTGCCTGCCGGGTCGGGTGCCGGTGGTGGCGGGGTTGTGGTGTGGCCGGTGTCGGCGCGGGGGGAGGGGGCGCTGCGGGCGCAGGCGGCTCGGCTGCGGGAGGCCGTGGCCGATCGGGACGGTTCTGCTGCTGATGTGGGGTTGTCGCTCGGTGTGACGCGGTCGGTGTTCGAGGACCGTGCGGTGGTCGTGGGTTCGGGTGTGGAGGATCTGCGGTCGGGGCTTGCGGCGTTGGTGTCCGGTGAGGCGGACGCGCGGGTGGTGCGGGGTGCGGTGGTGCGGGGGCGGACGGCGTTCCTGTTTGCCGGGCAGGGTTCTCAACGGCTGAGTATGGGGCGGGAGTTGTATGAGACGTATCCGGTCTTTGCGGCCGCCTTCGATGCGGTGGATGCGGAACTGCCGTTCGGCCTGCGGGAGGTCGTCTTCGGTGCGGACGCGGAGCGCCTGAACCGGACCGAGTTCGCGCAGCCGGCCCTGTTCGCCCTGGAAGTGGCGTTGTTCCGGCTGCTGGAGTCCTGGGGTGTGCGTCCGGATGTGCTGGCCGGTCATTCGATCGGTGAGATCGCTGCGGCGCATGTGGCGGGGGTGTGGTCGCTGGCGGACGCGTGTCGTCTGGTGGTGGCGCGGGGCCGGTTGATGCAGGCGCTGCCGGCCGGCGGTGCGATGGTCGCCGTGCAGGCGACGGAGGACGAGATCGTGCCGCTGCTGAATGACCAGGTGGGTCTTGCGGCGGTCAACGGCCCGCAGTCGGTGGTGATCGCGGGCACCGCGGACGCCGTGGAGGAGGTCGCCGCGCGCTTCCGTGCTGAGGGCCGCAAGATCACATCTCTGCGGGTCAGTCATGCCTTTCACTCGCCGCTGATGGAGCCGATGCTGGCCGACTTCCGCGCCGTTGCGGAAGAGTTGTCGTACGAGCGGCCGAGGCTGTCCCTGGTCTCCACGGTGACCGGCGAGGAGGCCACCGCCGACGAGGTGATGTCGCCGGACTACTGGGTGCAGCACGTACGCCGCACCGTCCGGTACGCCGACGCCGTCCACACCCTCGCGGACCAGAACGTCACCCGCTACCTCGAACTCGGCCCGGACGGCACCCTCTCCGCCCTGGCCCAGGCGGTCCTGCCCGCGGCGCAGGACGATCCCGAGGCGGATGTCGTGCAGCGCGTGGTGGTGCCCGCGCTGCGCAAGGACGGTGCGGAGCCGGGCAGCCTGCTCGGTGCCGTGGGCGCCCTGCATGTGCACGGGCACAGCCCGGACTGGTCCGCACTGTTCCCCGGCGCGCGGAACGTCGAACTGCCCACCTATGCCTTCCAGCGCGCCCGGTACTGGCTGGCCGACGCGGCGTCCGACCCTGAGGGCGGTCAGACGCCGGCCGTCGACTCGGCGTTCTGGTCCGCCGTCCGTAAGGGCGACGTCCGCGATCTGGCCGAGCGGCTGGCGCTCGACCCGGATGTGCTGGCACCCGTGCTTCCCGCCCTGACAGCCTGGCACCACGACAGCATGCGGCGTGCCACAGCCGAGTCCTGGCAGTACCGGGAGACCTGGACACCCCTGCCATCCCCGACGGCCGCACCGGCAGGGGTCTGGCTGGTGCCCTTCTGCCCGGGCGACCCGGATACCGCCGCGACGGCCGCAGCCGTGGCGGAGGCGTTCACCGCCGCCGGGGCGGACGCGAGCCCCCTCCCCGTGGCCGCCGACGCGGACCGCGCCCAGGTCGCGGCAGCGCTCACCGAGGCCGCGGCACACCGCGGCGGGACGGTCCGGCTGCTGTCGCTGCTCGCTCTCACCGAGGCGCCCCACCCCGCCCACGCCGACGTACCCCTGGGGCTGCACCTCAGCACGCTGCTGGTGCAGGCCCTGGCCGAGACCGGCACCACGGCACGGCTGTGGGCGGTCACGCAGTCGGCGGTGTCCGTCGGTGCCGCCGACCGGCTGACCCGGCCGGTGCAGGCCGCCACCTGGGGTTTCGGCCGGACCGTGGCCGTCGAGCACTCCGATCTGTGGGCGGGCCTCGTCGACCTGCCGGAGCGCCCGGACCAGCGGGCGCTCGCCCGGCTGGTGGCGCTCGTCGCCGAGCCCGGGGACGAGAACGAGCTGGCGGTACGGGACTCCGCCGTCTTCGGTCGCAGGCTGACCCGTATCGCCCGCGACCGCGACGAGCACCGTCCCGAACCGCGGCTCACCGGAACGACGTTGATCACCGGCGGCTCCGGCATCATCGGCGCCCATGTGGCGCGCCGCCTGGCCCGGGAGGGCGCCGAGCACCTGCTGCTCGTCAGCCGCCGCGGCCCGGACGCCCCCGGCGCCGACGAACTGCGCCGCGAACTGGAGGAGACGGGCGCCCACGTCACCGTCGCCGCCTGCGACCCCGCCGACCGGACCGCCCTCGACGCCCTGCTCGCCACCGTCCCGGCCGACCGGCCGCTGACCACGGTGCTGCACGTAGCGGGCGCACTCGACGACGCGCCGCTCACCGCGATGGACCCCGAGCGCTACGCCACCGTCCTGCGCGCCAAGCTCCGCGCCGCCGCCAACCTGGACGAGGCCACCCGGAACCTGGAGACACCTCTCACGGCGTTCGTCCTGTTCTCGTCCATCGCCGGTGCGCTCGGTTCGGCGGGCCAGGCCGGCTACGCCGCCGGCAACGCCTTCCTCGACGCCCTCGCCCGGCAGCGGCGCGCCGCCGGACTCCCGGCGACGTCCATCGCCTGGGGACCGTGGGCGGGTGGCGGCATGGCCGACGATCCCGTCGTACTGACCCGGCTGCGGCGCGGCGGCCTGACCCCGATGGAGGTCGAACCGGCGCTCACCGCCCTCGGTGGCCTCCTCGCCCACGACGACACCTGGGCGCTGGTCTCCGACGTCGACTGGGCCAGGATCGCCGCCGGACGGCGAGGCCTGCCGGGCGGCGCGCTGCTCAGCCGTATACCGGAGGCCGCCGCCGGCATGGCGGCGACCGACGACGCCACGGCCGGGCACGGCGCCGGGCTGCGCGCCGAACTCGCCCCGCTGGGTGCCATCGAGCGCCGGCAGCTGCTGCTGAAGCTGGTGCGCCACAGCGCGGCCACCGCACTCGGCCACCCGACACCGGAGAGCATCCAGCCGACCCGCGCCTTCCAGGACTGCGGCTTCGACTCGCTCACCGCCGTGGAACTGCGCAACCTGCTGGCCACCGCCACCGGCCTCACCCTGCCGACGACCCTCGTCTTCGACCACCCGACGCCCCTGGCCCTCGCCGGCCACCTGGTGCACGAACTCGGCGACGGCACCCTGCGGGGCGGGCACCGCGCCACCGGTGCGGACCTGGTCCCGGCGGGCGGCAGCGGCGGTGCCGACGACGAACCGATCGCCATCGTCGCCATGGCCTGCCGGCTCCCCGGCCGGATCACCTCGCCCGAGGAGCTGTGGGACCTCCTGGCCCACGGCGGCGACGCCATCACCTCCTTCCCTGCCGACCGCGGCTGGGACCTCGACGCCCTCTACGACCCCGATGCGCTGCGCCCCGGCACCAGTTACGTGGACGAGGGCGGCTTCCTGTCCGACGCCGACGCCTTCGACGCCGCGTTCTTCGGCATCTCGCCGCGCGAGGCAGTCGCCATCGACCCGCAGCAGCGGCTGCTGCTGGAGGCCTCCTGGGAGACCATCGAGCGGGCCGGCCTGGACCCGCGCTCCCTGCGCGGCAGCCGCACCGGCCTGTTCGTCGGCTGCGGCCACCAGGGATACGGCGCCACCTCCACCGAGGTCCCGGACGACGTACGCGGCCATCTGCTCACCGGCAGCGCGGCGAGCCTGGCGTCCGGCCGGGTGTCGTACGCGCTCGGACTGGAGGGCCCCGCGATCACCCTGGACACGGCGTGTTCGTCGTCGTTGGTGGCGTTGCATCTGGCGGCGCAGGCG
>NZ_JAQMYP010000065.1 GCF_028369295.1 Streptomyces sp. HD | reverse complement strand
GGGGGGGGGGGGGGGGGGGGGGGGGGGGGCGGGGGGGGGGGGGGGGGGGGGGCCGCCCCCCCCCCCCCCCCCCCCCCCCCCCCCCCCCCCCCCCCCCGACCCGTGGTGTTTGTTCTGGAGAACCAGAACAAACCGGTTGCCGCACGACTACCCGCACTGGAACACGGTCTACCACTACTTCGGCCGCTGGGAGAGGGACGGCATCTTCGAGCAGCTCAACGCCCTGCTGCGGCGCCGGGTGCGCGAGGACGAGGGCCGCACCCCGGAGCCGACCGCGATGGTGATCGACGCGCAGAGCATCAAGACCTCCGCCAACGTCCCCGCCGTGGGCCAGGGCGTCGATGCCGCCAAGAAAATCGTGGGCCGCAAGCGCAGCGTCGTGATCGACACGACCAGCCTGCTGCTGACCGTGCTGGTCACCGCCGCGAGCGTTCAGGACTCCACGGCCGGCGAGGCCCTGCTCGACCGGATCGCCGCGACCCACCCCACCATCTGCAAGGGCTGGGCGGACCGCGGCTATCGCGAGTACCTCGTCGACCACGCCGCCCGCCTCGGCATCGACCTCGAAATCGTGCGCCGTGAACCGGGCGCCCGCGGCTTCACGGTGCTTCCGCGCAGGTGGGCGGTGGAAAGAACGCTCGGCTGGCTGATGCACCACCGCCGCCTGGCCCGCGACTACGAGGCCCTCCCGGCCCGCTCCACCGCCATGATCTACCTCGCGATGATCGGCCTGATGGCACGCCGCCTCACCAGAGAATCCACCCCAACCTTGCGAGGACTCTGATACATCGTCAAAACCGCGTATCGGGACGAAACATCAGGAGAAAACGCCTTCGTAGGGTGGTACCCGAGCGCTCGGAGAACCGGCGGACAGATCCTGAAGCCGCCTGCCCTCCCCATCCGACACCGTGTCCGGCGGCACCTCCGCCGACCCCGCCACCATGATGTGGATCTGCTCGCTCATCGCGCTGACGCCGTTCAACGTGGCCGTCGCCTGGAGACGGCCCGCGCCGCGCGGGAGGGTACGGCCCGGGACGCAGGACCATTTGCCTTTCATCGGTGGCACCCACTTTTGTGTTATCTCCCGCTCCGTATCACGTCTCCTCTACGTAGGCACCGTCCCCCCACGAGAGCCCGAGGAACGACACAGTGACACTTCGGATCAGCCGACGCAGCATGCTCAAGGCCGCGGGAGCGGCGACCGGCGCGGTCGGTATCGGTATCGGCACGGGCGTGGCCGCCTCCCCCGCGACGGCGGCGAGCACGTCCTTCGCACACCCCGGGATGCTCCACACCCGGGCCGATCTCGAGCGCATGGCCGCCAAGGTGAAGGCGGGCGCACCCCGCTACACGGAGGGTTTCGCCAAGCTCACCGCCAACCGCCACTCGCAGAGCACATGGCGGCCCAACCCGCTGGCGACCCCGACCCGGGGCGGGGGCGGCCCCCAGAACTACGGGGCCCTCTACAACGACATCCACGCCGCCTACCAGAACGCGCTGCGCTGGAAGATCACCGGCGACACCGCACACGCCGACGCCGCGCGGGACATCTGCAACGCCTGGTCGGGGACGCTGAAGGGGATCGCCGGAGGCTCCGAAGTCGTGCTCCTGGCGGGCATCTACGGGTACCAGTTCGCCAACGCCGGCGAGCTCATACGCGGCTACCCCGGCTTCGACCTGGCCCGTTTCCAGGACATGCTGGTCAAGCACTTCTATCCGATGAACCACTGGTTCATCAACCGCGAGACCAATTGCATCGGCCACTACTGGGCGAACTGGGAACTGTGCTCCATGGCCTCGATCATGGCCATCGGGATCCTCTGCGACGACCGGGCCAAGTTCAACGAGACGGTGGACTACTTCCACAACGGCGCAGGCAACGGCTCGCTGGCCAAGGCGATCCCCTACGTCTACAACGACGTTGGCCTGGCCCAGTGGCAGGAGAGCGGGCGCGACCAGGCCCACAGCATGATGGGCATCGGCCTGATGGGCACCATCTGCGAGATGGCCTGGAACCAGGGCGTCGACCTCTACGGCGCGGACGACTCCAGGTTCCGCAAGGCGTGCGAGTACGTCGCCCGGTACAACCTCGGCCATGACGTGCCCTACACCACCTACACCTGGACAAACGGCCCCCACTGCGTGGAAACGAAGCAGACCGTCATCGGCGAAGGCGGCCGTGGCGGTGCGCGCCCGGTCTGGGACCGGGTCTACAACCACTACGTGAACAGGCGCGGCATGGCCATGCCGAACACCCGCGAGATGATGGCCCGCAGCGGGCCCGAGGGAGGCGGCGGCGACTACGGCCCGAACAGCGGCGGCTACGACGAACTCGGCTTCGGCACACTGGCGTTCACCCGGGACAAAGCCACCGCGGCCGAGGCGGCGGCCTCGCCGTCCCCGCCGAAGTCGACGGCCGCCAAGCCCAGTGCCTCAGGGTCGTCCGGTTCGTCCAAGTCCTCGGCCGGGCAGCCCTCCGGGGACGTCAGCGCCCAGGGCGGGAAGGACGGCGAGGATCTGGCTGCCACCGGCGCCTCGGACCTCGCTCTGTGGACGGCCGCGACCGGCGTTACCGCGGTCGCCGGCGGCCTCCTGCTGCTCCGCCGCCGCGGTCAGGCCCACCGCGACGCGGAGTGACACGAGAATCCGGTGACTGATCGCAATCAGATGTGGCGCGGTTCTGCGCTGGTCCGGATGATTGGTGCCTGGGCCTCGCTGGTGGCGTTCATGGCATCTGCTCTCCCTTGCTGGCAGTGGTGGTGCCGCGGGTGCGGCGGCCAAGGAGCTGGTCGTAGGGGGCCGGTGAGGGCAGCGGCCGGGTGTCCGGCGGCAGATGGGCAAGCCGCCGCGCGGTCAGGAAGGTCACCGTCGACTCCCGTCGCCGCGGCGGTTCCAGCTCGGGCGGTGCCATGTCGGCGTCGTCGGCTTCCTGGGCCTTGCGGGCCTCCAAGGCGACGGCGTCCGCGGTCAGCGCGCCCACGCGCGGGGTGGCGGCGAGCCCGGCCACCAAGTGCTCGTGCGGGATGCGTCGGCCGAGCAGGAGCACGTCGATCAGGGCCCGGGTGCCGTCCCGGTCGCCGCGTGCCTTGCAGGCCGCGGCCCACCACGCTTCGTGAACCGGGGTGAACTTCCCTGCGGCTTTGGCCTGTTCGAGAGCGGTCGCCCCGGGCAGGGCGCCGGGCTTGCGCACGAGGGCTTCCAGGTAGTGGTCCAGGACCAGCCGTTCCCCGCCTTTGGCGATCAGCCGTTCGTGCCGGGCGATCTCCGTGGCTCCGTCGTAGACGACCAGTTCGTTTGCGTGCAGCACGGCCCGCACCCGGCGGCCGATGTAGCGGACCGGCACCGAGTAGCAGTTGGTGCGGACCGAGATCCGGCTGTGCCTGTCCACCCCGCACGGCAGACGGCCGTCCGCTGTGCGGCCACTGCGGACAAGAGCCGGTGCCGTGCTCAGGCTGCGGCAAGCTCCGCCGCGTCAACGGCCGCAGCCCGGACGGCGAGCCACTGTGCCGCCACTGCTGGAGCAAACACCCCGCGGCCCGCAGACCTTGCACCGAGTGCGGCACCGTGGACCGGCCGTACGAGCGCGGCCGGTGCATCGCCTGCGTGGCCCGCGAGCGCCTGCGCAGTGCCCTGACCGGGCCTCGCCACAGGATGCGGCCGGAGATCGAGCCGGTCTTCGCCGCGCTGCTGCGAACCCAGCCCCACGCCCTGCTCCGGTGGATTCGCCCCGACTCTGCCCGCCACGCGATCCTCACGACCCTGGCCGAGGGGAGCGGACCGATTACCCACGACACCCTGGACACCTTCCAGCCCACCGTGACCCTTCGGCATCTGCGCGCAGCCCTGGTCGCTGGCGGCGCCGTGCCGCGCCGGGACGAACAACCCGCCCAACTCGAGGCATGGCTGCCGAAGATCCTCGCCCGCGTCGAAGCCCCCGACGAGCGGCAGATCCTGCGGACCTACGTCACGTGGGGCCCGCTCCGCCGCCTGCGCCAACACTCTGCCACCAAGGCGGTCACCTACGGACAGATCGTCGGCGTCCGGCACGAGATCAAGACCGCGGTGCGCTTTGTGCACTGGCTGCACCAGCAGGGCAGCACTCTGGCCGCGTGCACCCAGGACCATCTCGATGCCTGGCTGGACGAGGGCGCTCACCACGGGACACTCATCCGCAGCTTCCTACTCTGGACCAGCCGACGCGGACACACCCGCCCGTTGGAAGCACCTGCTTACACCACCGACTTCGGACAGGACGTCATCGCACAGGATCACCGCTGGAGCCTGGTCCGACGCCTCATCCACGACGACACCCTGGACACCGTCGACCGGGCTGCTGGCCTGCTGCTGCTGTTCCTCGCCCAGCCCACCAGCCGCATCACCCAGCTCACCACCCACCAGGTCACCGACCGGGACAGCACAGTGACCCTCCAACTCGGCAGCGAGCCGGTTACCATGCCACCGCCCCTGCACGATTTCATCCGCCAACTCGTACGCCGCCGCCAAGGCCGCGCGGTCACCGCCCCACTCGACGAGTCCCCTGGCTCTTCCCCGGCGCCTACCCAGGCCAGCCCCTGCCCCCCTACTCCCTGGCCGCACGCCTGAAAGACCTCGGCATCCGCTGCCGAGTGGCACGTCGCTCCGCCCTGATCGAGATCGCCTCGGAACTACCCGCCTACGTCATCAGCCGCCTGCTCGTCCACCAGACCACCGCGGACCAGTGGCAACGAGACAACCAGGGCTATGGAGCCGCCTACGCGGCGGAACTCACCCACCGCTGAGCCACACCGCACGTTCCAATGAGCGTTCAGTGATCGGTGGAGGGCGCCTCTGCCGAGGCGTGCAGCAGCAGGTCGCGCAGTGCCGTGGCGGTGTCCGACGGCTTGGTGGGGGTGAGGACGACCTGGTCGGCGGTGGTCGAAGGGCCGGTGAGGGGGATGATGCGCAGGCCGGGTGGCTGGTGGTCGAGTGCGGATTCGACGGTGATGCCGATGCCCGTTCCCGCGGCGACATGAGCGGCGATGGCGTGCACGCTGTCGGCGGTTCTGATGATGCGCAGGTCGGCTCCGCCGATGTGGAAGGCGGACAGGAGACGGTCGCAGAGACCGCTGTTGATCTGGTGGGGCCAGGTGAGCAGGCCGGTGGTGGACAGTTCGGACGCGCTCAGCTCGGCGTGCCCGGCGAGGGGGTGGCCCGAGGGTACGAGCGCCATGAACCTTTCGGTGGACAGCACCCTCGCGCGTACGCCGGTGACGTCGCCGGTCGCCCAGCCGATGCCCAGCCCGATCGTCTCCGCACGCAGGGCGGTGAGCTGGGCTGTGGTCGGCATGGCCTCCGGCACGATCGTCACGTCGGGGAAACGGTCGCGCAGTTGCGGCAGGCAGCGCAACAGCAGCTGGTGGCCGGTGTATTCGGCGTGGGCAACGACGAGGGTGGTGCGGGTCCGGTCGCCGGCGGCCAGGGAGCGTCCGCGCTGCTGGAAGCGGCGCAGCTGGGCCAGGGCGGCGTGAGCGTCGGGCAGCAGCGCTTCGCCGAGATCGGTCAGTGACACCCGGCGGCTGGTGCGGTGGAACAGCCGCCCGCCCAGGGTGCTCTCCAGCCGCCTTACGGCGTCGCTGACGGTGGGCTGCCCCCGGTGCAGGCGCGCGGCGGCGCGGCCGAAGTGCAGCTCTTCCGCGACCGCGACGAATGCTTCCAGTTCCATCCTGTCCACGGGACCAGGCTAACGCGATCGATCGGTGTGACCGATCGCTGCGTGCCGAAGTTCGGCGTTGATGCTGTGCCGTACGCAGGTTGTGATGGCTGGGCGAGCAGGGATTTCCCCACAACCGGAAGTAGTGAAGAGCAGATGACAGTCAATGACCTTGTCCGTGAGCACGATGCGCCGATGGCCACGGTGACGGTGGTCTACCACTCGGTGCACGGGCACACCCGGGTCCTGGCCGAGCACCTCGCCGACGGGGCGCGGCTGGTGCCGGGCGCCCGGGTGCATCTCGTCGAGATCCGGCCCGAGAACGTCACTGCGGGCCGTTGGCACGATGCGGAGGTGCTGGCGCTGCTCGAGCGCTCCGATGCGATCGTCTTCGGCTGCCCGACGCTGATGGGCAGTGTGTCGGCGGTGTTCAAGGCGTTCATGGAGGCGGCGTTCACGCCGTTCACGACGCAGGCGTGGAAGGACAAGCTGGCCGGAGCGTTCACCATGTCCGCTTCGCAGAGCGGCGACAAGCTGTCGGTCCTGGAGCAGCTGGCGGTCTTCGGCGCGCAGATGGGCATGCAGTGGATCGGTGTGGGCGACATGCCGGGCAACAACTGGAGCGGTGGCTCCCGCGACGATGTGAACCGGCTGGGCTCGTGGCTGGGTCTGATGAGCCAGAGCCACGCCGACCAGGGGCCGGAGCACGCCGGATCGCGCGGCGACCTGATCACCGCCGAGCGGTACGGCGAGCGGATCGCCCGGCTGACTCAGCGTTGGGTCAACGCCGTGCCGTACGAGACTCCCCGGATGACCGAACACGAGGCCCGCGCCCTGTCGGCCTCCCTCAGGGAGACGGACGACGCACCGGCAGCGCTGACCACCTAGAGCCTGTCGTCAAATGATCTTCGGTAGTGGATCATGGTCGGGTGATACGTCGCCATGAACTGTCCGATGTGGAGTGGGAGTTCGTCCGGCCACTGCTGCCCGAGTCGTTACGGGGAAGGAAGCGGCTGGACGATCGCACGGTCCTCAACGGGATCGTATGGAAGTTCCGTACCCGGGTGGCCTGGCGGGACGTGCCCGAGCGGATGCTCCAGGCGGCGCAGGCCCAGGCGGACGCGGCCGGAGACATCGACTGGCTGGTGTCGGTCGACTCCACGATCGTGCGGGCCCACCACCACGCCGCCGGAGCCCGAAAAAGGGGGCTCCGGGCACTCGGGCGGCCGCGAGGCGGCCTGACCAGCAAGATCCATCTGGCCTGCGACGGGTTCGGCTGCCCGCTCGTGCTGGTGGTCACCGGCGGCAACACCAACGACTGCACCCAGTTCACCACGGTGATGGAGGCGATCCGGGTGCCCCGCATCGGCCCCGGTCGGCCGCGGGTCCGGCCCGCCCACGTCATCGGCGACAAGGGCTACAGCTCCAGGGCGATCCGCACCTGGCTCCGCCGGCAGGGCATCGCCCACACGATCCCCGAGACCAGATCCGCAACCGCCTGAAGCGAGGCAGCCCGGGCGGCCGGCCCCCGGCCTTCGACAAGCAGCTCTACAAGCGGCGCAAAGTGGTGGAACGGTGCTTCAACCGGCTGAAACAGTGGCGCGGGATCGCCACCCGCTACGACAAGACGGCCGAGTCCTACCAGGCAGCCGTCACCCTCGCATCCCTGCTGATGTGGGCGTGAGATTTGACGACAACTCCTAGCGCCGAGGCCCAGCGGCATGGGCGGCGTGTCTGCGACGCGTCGCGAGCGTTAGGCCATCCGGTCGTGGTCCGTCCAGATTGTGAGGGGGGAGGAAATGGGCGTGGAGATCAGGGATGTGCATCATGCCTACCGTCGGCGTGTGGTCCTGCGGGGCGTTGACTTGCGGCTTCGGGCCGGAACTCTGTGCGGGATCGTCGGGGAGAACGGCGCCGGCAAGTCCACGCTGCTGAAAATTTTGTCCGGCGAACTGGCGCCCACGCATGGATCGGTCCGTCATAGCGGCCGGTTCGGCTACTGCCCGCAGCACGTGGTCCTCAACGACGCGCTGACCGTCCGGCAGCACCTGACGTTCTTCCAGACGGCCTACCGCCTCACTGATGTGCGCTACGCCGAAGAGATCATGGACGTGCTGGGCTTCACCGGGTACGCCGATGAGCGGGCTGGGGTTCTCAGCGGCGGCACGCGGCAGAAGTTAAACGTGACGCTGGCGCTCATGCACGATCCGCAGGTCCTGTTGCTGGACGAGCCGTATCAGGGCTTCGACTGGGACACCTACCAGCGGTTCTGGGATCTAGCCGCGCGGCTGCGGGATGCGGGACGCTCGGTCCTGGTCGTCTCTCACCTGGCGTACGACACCGAGCGCCTGGACGAGCTGTGGCGCCTGGACAGCGGAACGCTGCGCGCGGACAAGGCGGGGGCCGCCGCGTGAGGTTTCACTTGACCCGCTTCGCTGTCGCCACCCGGTTCACGCTCCTCGAACACGGTCGCAATCGCTTCGCGATGGTCCTGGTGATCCTTTTCGTCCCGGTGTGGACGATCCTGGCGTACCTGGCGATGCCCGACACCCCGGCCCGGATGCGGCTTCGTGCCACCGGGGAAGCGCTGACCCCGCACGGCAATGAGCTGACCGCGATCAGCGGCGCGCTCAATGCCGTCACCCTGATCACCGGTTTCATGATGTTCGCCGCTACATTCTCCGGCAGCGGCTTCGACCGCCGGCTGGCCATGGCCGGCTACCCGCGCGCCCATCTGGTCCTGGCCAAGGTCACCGCCCTGGCTCTGGTCTCGGCCGCGGTCGCCGCCTACGCCACCGCCATCACCTGCCTGGCATGGACCCCCCGCCAGCCTCTCTTGCTCGCCGCCTCCCTGTTCTGCGCCGGACTGACCTACGGCGCGCTCGGTGTCGGCTTTGGCTCCCTGCTGCGCTGGGAAGCCGAGGGGATGTTCGCCATCGTGATGACCAGCATCATCGACCTCGCCCTGCAGAACCCCATCACGAGTTCCGGGGCCGACCACCCGGTCATGCGCTACCTGCCCTCCTACGGGGGCATGCAGACCAGCACGGCGGCCGGCTTCTCCACCAGCCCGGTCCCCGGGCATCTGGCCATCCAGCTCACCTGGTTCGGGCTGGCCGCCCTTGTAGCCCTGCTGGGCTTCCACCGCAGCACCCGCAACTGCCTGTCGACCGCCCCCACTCCGCCGCCTGGGCCGGGAAGCAGCAAGGCCGACCTTCCCGCACTGCGCCACACTGCCAGTCCATCGGCCACGGCGTCCGACACGAAAGCACACTGAGGTCCCGGCTCCCGACATGCGCACCACCACGCACTCCACTACGGCAGACCTCGACGCCGCTCTGCCGACACAACGAGGGCGACCCACTCACCGGCCGCCCACCGGCGAAGACCCGTCTCTGCGGGCGGCGTACCGGCTGTGCCGGCGCACCACACGAGTGAACGATCCCGGGATCTACGCCCTCATCCAGCTGATGCCGACCGTGCTGCGCCCGGCCGGGTGGGCCTTGTGGGCGGCAGCGACTGTCCTGGACGACTTGGCCGACCAGCGGGATGCGCAGCCAGCCGAACGTGCGGCCCGCGTCGAAGCGTGGACCCAAGCCCTTCAATTCGACCTGGCGGCCGGCACGAGCAGGGATCCGGTCCGGCACGCTCTGGTGGACACCGCCCTGCGATGGCGCCTGGACCTGTCCAGCCTGCGAGGCGCCATGAACAGCACACGCGATGACACCCGCAGCCGGCACTTCGCCGACTGGGCCGCATGGCGGTCCTGGTGCAGCGAGGGACTCGTGCCCTGGGTCGACCAGGTACGGCACCTGTTCGAACGGGCCGGAGCGCCGATGACCCTTCGGCTGGGCGGGCAGCAGGACTACCAGCGGTTCATCGACGGCGCCCAGCTCACCGACATCCTCACCGACCTGAGCGCAGACCTGGCCCAGGGCGACCTGCTCCTGCCGCAGGAGGCCCTGGACGCCTTCCCCGGCGCCGAGGACGACCTGCAGCAAGGAAGCTGGAGCCAGGCCACAGCGGCTTTGATCCGGGAGCTGACGGCTCTGGCCCGTCAATGGGTGACCAGGCCCGCAATGACCACAGGCATGCACCCAGGCACTGCCACCGTGCTCAACACGGCCGCCTGCCTGATGCGCGCCCAGCTCGATGCCGTCGACGCGGCTGGCCACACCCTGCTCAAGCGCGCCCCGCGCCCGTCTCTAGCGGCCCGCACCCGCATCCTCGCCCCCGCCCGCATCCGCTCGAAACTGGCCTGGAGCCTGACGCCCCTGACCGTGCCCGGACCCCGACGACCAGCGGTGACCGTGAGCGGTCCGAGCCCTGAAGCCGAAAGCACCACCCTTCGGCCCCCGTCACCGCACCCCGACGATGCCCGGCCCCCGCAGATCGCGGCCGACCGGATGCCCGCCCACGTGGCGGTCATCATGGACGGCAACGGCCGCTGGGCCGAGCAGCGCGGCCTGCCCCGCCCGGAAGGCCACCGCGCCGGCACCGCCGCCGCCCACGAGATGGTCTACGGCGCCCTGGAGATCGGCCTGCGCCACCTGACCCTTTACGCGTTCTCCACCGAGAACTGGAAACGCGACACCGAGGAGATCACCACTATCCTGGAAGCGATCCGACGCGACCTCGACGAGGGACCCATCCGTGACCTCGACGTACGCCAGCGCTGGTTGGGCCGCCCCGACAAACTGCCCGAGGAACTCGTCCAGGCTCTCCTGCGCGAGGAGCACCGCACCCGCAACCGCACCGGCCTGACCCTCACCGTCTGCATCAACTACGGCGGCCGCGACGAGATCACACGGACAGCCGCAGCCCTCGCCCAGGCAGCCCACGCAGGCGACATCGACCCCCACCTCATCGGTGAAGACGACTTCGCCCGCCACCTGCCCCACCCCGACATGCCGGACGTCGACCTGCTGTGGCGCACCGGCAACGAACAGCGCACCTCCAACTTCCTTCCCTGGCACACCATCTACGCTGAGCTGTACTTCACCCCCGGCTACTGGCCCGACGTCGACCGGCGTGACCTGTGGCAGGCCATCACCGAATACAGCCGACGCCAACGACGCCATGGCAGCGCCGCGATCGTCGACACCTTGCTGGAAGAAGCTGTCCCACTCATCGAAGATCTTGAGGGGGAACCGACCGGGGCGGAGACGAGCACATGACCACGGTCGGCGAACCCACCGACGCCTTTCCCGTGCCGCTAGCCGGACGGCAAGGGCAGCCCGGTCTGCTCGACGAGACACAGGAGCGACGGGGAGAGCCGCGTCCGGACAGGGAGACGGAGGAACCGATCCGACTCGTGTCCGGATTGAAGCTGGTCGGGCCGAGCGGTTACGGCGTCACCGTCGCACTCGGCGAAGCCCTCGACGAGCGCGCCCACACCTGTGGGGCGCGGGTTCGTTGTCGAGGTGGCTCATGGTTGCGCGGCTGAGTGGGACGATCGAAAGTTGGGAGCTGTCGTGAGTGATCTGGCTAGGGTCGGGACGCCGCCTGGGCGTTTGCCTGTGGTGGGGCATGGGCTGCGTTGGCTGCAGGATCCGTTGGCCGTTTTGGGATCGCTGGCGGAGTGCGGTGATCTGGCGAGGCTGCAACTGGGGCCGTTGGACCTGGTGGTGGTGTGTTCGGCGGAGCTGACACGGCAGGTGCTGCTGGACAACCGGACGTTCGACAGGGAAGGCGTCCTCGCGAAACGGGTTTCCCAGGTGGTGGGGGAGGGCGGTCTGATCACGGCGACGCGCGCCACGCACCGGCACCGACGGCGCTTGACGCAGCCGGTATTCCATCGCTCCCGGCTGCCGGGGTACGCGCGGACGATGACCGCCCAAGCGTCGGTGACGACTGCCGGGTGGCGGGACGGCCAGACCTTCGACGTGATGACGGAGATGCTGGGGATGACCACCGCGGTGGCCGTGGAGACACTGTTCAGCGGCTCTGCCGACGACGCCATCCAGCGGCAGGCCAAGGCGGACTTCGGCACGATCATGGAGGGCGCTTACCGCCGTATTCTTCTCCCGCCGTTGCTGTTTCGGGTGCCCAGGCCCCGGAAGCGGCGCTTTGACAAGGCGATGGTCCGGCTGCAGCGGACCGTGGACGCATCGGTCGCGGACACGCGGGCATCGGGCGCGCGGCGGCCGGACCTGCTGTCAGCGCTGGTGGCCTCCAGCGAGGCGGACGACGGCCTGACGGAGCATGAGGCGCTCCGCGGCCTGACGGATCGTGAGGTAGCCATTTTGGCGATGGAGTTCCTCGGCGCGGGAGCAGAGACCACGGCCAGTGTGCTCGCGTGGTCATTGCACCTGCTGGGCGGACATCCGACGGTCTCGGCGCGACTGTGGGAGGAAGTCGACACGGTACTGAACGGAGCGTCTGCGGAGCTGAAGCATCTGCCGCAGCTGGTGATGACAACGCGGGTGGTGATGGAAGCCATGCGGCTGTATCCGCCGGGGTGGACGCTGTTGCGAGGGGTGACGCGCCAGGTCACGCTCGGCGGCCATGTGCTGCCTGCGGGTACGGCGATCGCATGCAGCCCGTATGTGCTTCACCGCCGCGGGGACGTCTTCGACGCTCCGGACCGATTCGACCCAGAGCGGTGGAACCCCGAGGTGTGCGAGCAACCGGACCGTCACGCGTTCATCCCGTTCGGCGACGGGGCGCGCAAGTGCATCGGGGAGGAGTTCGGACTCACCGAGGCGGTGCTGGCGTTGGCTACGATCGTCGACCGGTGGCAACTGGAACCGGTGCCCGGAGCGGAGGTCCGTGCGGCCACGGTCCTTGCCCATGCGAGCGTTCGCCCGTACGAGGCGGTAACCGGCGGCGAGCCGGTGCGCCTGTGCACGGCTGTGGGCTGTTCCGCCACGCCTGGAACGGCAGCGTGGGCACTCCTGCGGCCGTTGTGGCACCCGAGGGCAGGCCACCGGACGGCCGGCCCTCAGTGCCCTCACCACGTAGGACACGGTCTTAGTCGTGTGAGGTGAGCGATCCAGTGGCCGTCAATGAGACGGGGGTTGCTGGTGACGGGCCGGTGTTCCGAGTCTGGGCTATTGGGGGATGGTGAGCAGGATGCGGCCGTGGACACCGCCGGTGTCGACGTGGTCGTGGGCCTTGGTGATTTGGTCCAGCGGGTAGCGGTCGCGGACGTCGACGGTGAGGGCGCCGACGGCCGCGGCGGAGGTGAGGTCGCGGGCGGCCTGGCGCTTGGCCTCGGCGGGGAAGTCGTCGCTGCCGAGCAGCCGCAGGGTGACGTTTGAGCGGGTGGCATAGGCGGCGATGACGGCGTTGTTGGCGGCGACGGCGTTGTCGAGATCGGCGTTGTCGGACAGCGCGACCTCGATGATCCGGTCGACGCCCCGCGGCGCGTACGAGCGGATGGCAGCGGCGGGCTCGCCAGTGTCCAGGGCGATGGCGTGGGCGACGGCCGGGTCGACGTGGTCGAGGTCCGCGGTGCGGCGGACGGTGGCGATCACGGTGGCGCCGGCCCAGTGGGCGAGCTGGGCGGCCAGGGAGCCGACGCCGCCAAGGACTCCGTGGACCAGGACCAGTTGGCCGTCGACCGGGCCGTCGGCGAAGACGGTGCGGTGGGCGGTGATGCCGGGGATGCCGAGGCTCGCGCCCAGCTCGTCACTGAGGTGGTCGGGCAGGGGTGGGGCTTGGTGGTCGGGTACGACGGTGTACTGGGCGGCGGTGCCGAAGGGGCGGTAGGACTGGGCGCCGTGTACCCAGACCCGTTGTCCGACGCGGTGGACGTCGCCCCCGTCGCCCACGGCGTCGATGACTCCGGCGGCGTCGCTGTGCGGGATCACCCGTGGGAAGGGCATGGACGAGCCGAGCCAGCCGCGCCGTTTCTTGGTGTCGCCGGGGTTGACGCCCGAGACGGTGACGCGGACGCGGACCTCGCCGGGGCCGGGGACGGGATCAGGGAGTTCACCGACGTGCAGGACATCGGCGGCGGGTCCCTGGTCGTCGTACCAGGATGCAAGCATGGGGGTACCTCCGTGGACAGTCAGCTCGCGGGAGCAGCAGGCGCATGCGGATCGCCGTCGGTGTATCCGGTGTCGAATACGGGCGGTTCCTCCCCGAGGGTCTCGCGCAGCCAGGTCCGTTCGGCGCGGCTGGTGGCGCGGGCGGTGAGCAGCATGCCCCGCCGGTAGGGGTCGGCGATCTCCTCGGCACGCAGGGGCCGCTCGTTGTCGTAGAAGAAACTCGCCGGTTCCTCCAGGAACTCCAGCCGTCTGCGCAGCACCGCGTGCTGTTCGGCCACGTCGGGCAGGTGGGAGAGGAATGCCAGGACGACGTAGAACCGGGTGAAGTCGGTGATCTCGTGGTCGGCGGGCTTGCGCAGTCGCTGAAGCATGTCGGCCCGCCCGGCCGCGGTCAGGCTGACTACGTACCGGGCCGCCCCGGCGGCCGGGTCGGCGCGCCGCTCGATCAAGCCCGCCCTGGTCAGGCGATTGATCGCCGGATACAGGCTGCCGTCACTGACCGGCCGCGTATAGCCGGTCAGCTGTGAGACGCGGCGGCGCAGCTCGTGTCCAGGCAGGGGTCCCTCGGCGAGGAAGCCGAGTATCGCGAGTTCCAGCATGAGTCCATCTTCGCACGCGAACATCGAATCGATGTGAACATCGATTCGATGTTACGCTCGCAGGTACCCGCCCAAACGTCTCTGGAGGGGCACAGCAAGATGCCATCGCAGTCCACCGAGTCAGTGATGAACCGTTTCGTCGAGTTCATCAACACGGGCAACGAGGATCTCGCCCGCGAGGTCATTTCTCCGGACGCGGTGTTCCACGCGCCAAGCCACCCGGAACCACTGCGGGGGCCCGATGGGTACATGGAAGTCATCGGGATGATGCGCAGCGCCTTCCCCGACGTCCAGTGGACGCTGGAGGAGAGGGTCACCGAAGGCGACACCGTGGCCGCGCGGTTCACCATGCGGGGAACCCACGACGGTGAATTCTTCGGGATCCCGGCGAGCGGCAACAAGATCTCGGTGCAGGCCATGAACTTCTACTACCTGGCCGACGGCCGGATCGTCGGCGAACGGGGTCAGCCCGATCTCCTCGGGGTGATGCAGCAGATCGGTGTCGTACCGGCGCCGTGAACCTCGTAGCGCCGCGTGAGCCTGCTATCGCGCGGAACTACCGCTGCCGGGAGGTACGTCGCCCCGACAAAAGGGGAAGGCCCACACCGGCCCGCGGGCGGCCGACGCAGGTTCACTGCAAGAGGTTGGCCTTCCACATGACGGTGAAGTCGGCCCGGGGCGCGGTTCCGGTCTTTCGACCGGCCCGTTTCCCCGGAGCCGCTTCCCGAACCGGGCATGCGACTTGGCACCGCACCCGGCTCTCCACAAGCCCCGAGGGACCCGCGGCGGTAGTCCTCATCCCGTGGCGTCCCAGGGAGAGGGAATTGTCAGACCTCGGTATCGGTAGCGAGTGGTGCCTACCGTGATCGGGTCGAACAACTCCCTGTTCTCGCTGGTCCACCATGATCTACGGCCGCAGTACTGCCGGTAGATCTTCCTCCGCCCGGTCTTGGGGTGCTTGCGCTGCACCCATCTCCAAACCGTGTGCCACATGTAGTTACGCAGGTAGGAGAAGGTCGCGTAAGACACTCCAGGCCGGAAGTAGGCGCACCAGCCCCGCACTGCCGGGTTGATCCGGGCGAGCAGGGCGTCGAGCGGCTGGTTCGTGCCGACCTGTCGGCACAGTGTCTTGACCTTGGCCATGATGGCCCGCAGGGCCTTCTTGGCCGGGTAGGTGTAGACGTAGTACCGGTTGGTGCCTGGTTTCCGGTGGAGCTGGATGCGCCAACCGAGGAAGTCCAGGCCCTGCTCGATGTGGGTGATCAGAGTCTTCTCCGGGGACAGACGCAGGCCCATCGTGGAGAGGACTTCCGCGATCTCTTCGCGCAGCGTTTCGACGTCTGCCTTGGTGCCGTGCACCATCAGACACCAGTCGTCCGCGTACCGGACCAGCCGATAGTTGGGCAGACTGCGGCGTCGACGCCTCCGGCGCTCGTTGGCATCAGGGCCGGGGCCTCCCGACGCCTGGGCGATGTGCTCGTCCAGGACCGAGAGCGCGACGTTGCTGAGCAACGGCGAGAGGATCGAACCCTGAGGGGTGCCAGTGTCGTTGTCCCGCAGCAGGCCGTCCTCACTGAGGATGCCCGCCTTGAGGAACGCCTTCACCAGAGCCAGGACACGTCTGTCCCCGACGCGTGCCCGCACCCGCTCCATCAGGGCGGTGTGCGAGATCTCGTCGAAGCAGGCTTTGATGTCGCCTTCCACGATCCACTCGTACTTCATGGACGTGAGTAGACGCACCTCGGCCACCGCGTCATGAGCCCGACGATTCGGGCGGAACCCGTAAGAACACGGGAGGAAATCCGCCTCGAAAATCGGCTCCAGCACCAGCTTCAAGGATGCCTGCACCACCCGGTCGGTGATCGTCGCGATCCCCAGACGGCGCAGCTTGCCACCCGACTTGGGGATCATCCGCTCCCGCACCGGCATGGGCTGGAAGCTGCGGTCCTTGATCTGCGACCGCAGCGCGTCGAGGAACTCCTCGACCCCGACCCACAGCGCGATGGACGACGCGGTGCGTCCGTCCACCCCGGCCGTGCGTGCACCCTTGTTGCCCCGCACCCGATCCCAGGCCACCAGCAGGAAGCCGGGATCGGCAACGAGATTGAACAGGTCGTCGAACCTGCGATGAGGATCATCGCGAGCCCAACGGTGCAGCTTGGTCTGGATCTTCAGTACCCGGCGCTCCGCCTCATGCAAGGCGCGCTCCAGCTCGTCGGTATTCACCGGCGACCCTCCCGACATTCCAGTACTTCAGCCACTGACTTGCTGGCCCCCTTCGCCCTGCGACCGGCTTTCCCGGTCTCCACGACGGGTCGTTACTCCCGCGACTACTACGGAGCCTCCGCCCCACCCACGGCCCTCAGTCGGCAACGGACCTGCCCACCACCGAACTGGCTGTCCGGCAGCTCGGGCGACCGCGGATGGTTCCCACGTTCACCACACAATCGATCGGTCAGGGAGGTGCCCAGCTCTACTCCGGCAGCATCGCCACGCCTACGCCGCAGGCTTTCAGCGTGGCCTCCCCACCGGAAAAGGAAAGTCCGGCTTCGGAGTTGACCCGTCCGTCCGAAGACGGGCGGATCACGCGCTGCATACCGGCCCATATCCACCAGGTTTGAGCCGGCTGGATGCTTACGGAGCTTCAACCACTGGTTCGCTCTCGCTACACCTTCTGACCTTGCTAGACGGACCCGCACCGTCCGGTAGTCCCGGCACGTCCCGCCGTTGTCGGGGCCGCTTGCCACCATCCCCGGCGTTCCCCGGATCAGGCTGCCCCCAGCTTCACCAGGCCGCTGCGACGGCCCGGCGGTGTCGGCCTTTCACCTCCACTCGATTACGCGGTACTTCGTGGCGCACTTCCTTGCCATCCAACCCAGTCGGCGCAGGCGGCCAGGGGGTCCGGGCCGAAGGAAGCGTCACGCGACTGCGTTGACAGCGAAGTTAGTTCGCGCAGGTCAGCGACTTCGGCGCGACTAACTTCGCTGTTGTAGGATCTCGCGGCTCGTGACACAGGCAGGGGATGCTGACCAGTGCTTCTTCCGCTGTCTCGGACCGTTGGCACAGTGGTTCAGTCTCAGGAACGTCGCATTTCCTCGACCCAGTGACCGCTCCAGTCCCTCGCTCCTCGAAGCGTGTGGAACCAACCGTGGTGGCAGTGAGACGGCAGCGGGAGGTCTTGAGGAGCCTCTTGTTAGTGGCCGCCTGAGGGAATAGCCCGCTTCCCGGCCCCTCCCAGAGCTCTCACAGATGGTCAAATGCCCGAATGGGCGAGTTCGGGTTCGTACGTAGCTGGGCTGTCGGCCGCGAGCCGACGCCAGATTTCCACCGCCTGTTGTTCGGCAGTGAGGGCTTCGCTCCTGCGTCCCGCCTGCGACAGATCGACGCCGAGGTTGGACAGTGAGGCGGCGAGTTCGGGTTCGTATGCGGCTGGATTGTCAGCCGCGAGTTGACGTCGGATCTTCACCGCCTCTTCGGTGGCGGTGAGGGCTTCGTCCCTGTATCCCGCTTCCGATAGCCGGTTGCCGAGGTTGGACAGGGAGCGGGCGAGTTCGGGTTCGTACGCGGCTGGGTTTCTGTCCGCGAGCCGACGATAGATCTTCACCGCCATTTCGGTGGCGGTGAGGGCTTCGTCTCTGCATCCCGCTTCCGATAGCCGGTTGCCGAGGTTGGATAGGGAGCGGGCGAGTTCGGATTGGTGCGCGGCGGGGTTGGCGGCCGCGAGTTGCTGGTTGGTGTGGGCGAGGGTGGTGGTGAGGCGAATGGCAAGGGGGCAGATGACACGGGATGGGTAGGGGAGTGCGGCTGTTGTGGTCTGGATGGCTTGGTGGGCGAGGGGGGCGGTGTCGAGGGCCGTGTCCATGGTGTGGAGGAGATATTCGCTGTCGTTGGTGCGGCCGGCGTTGTAGTGAGCGATGGCGGCTCGGGCCAGGATGGTGATGAGCTGGGCTTGTTGTCCGGGTGCCGCTGTGGCGAGCAGGGCGGGCAGCAGGATGCTGCCGTGGGTGAGAGTGCGGGAGGCGTGGTATTCGGCGATGCGGTCGGGTTGGAGGGAGCCCCAGTAACGGTCGGGTTCGGCCGGGTACAGCCTGGCCAGCCAGGTCGCGGTGCGTACGGCCTTGTCGGCGGGTAGGTCGGGGATGGTGCTGATGACGTGGGCGGCCTCGTCTTAGCTGGCAGCTCCGGTCAGGGCCGCGGCGGCGACGGCTGCCGCCAGGGTGGTGGTGGGCAAGTTCAGTTTGAAGGCGGGGGCTCCGTCGCTGTCCTCCCAGAAGCGTCCTTCGTGCTGCAAGAGGATCGGAAGGCTCCCGGTTCGGGGAGGTTAAGGGCTACGACGGAGCTCCGCTCTCTGCCTCCGAGCTGCCGCCGGTTCCGCTGAAGCCGCGTGGAAGGCTCCGTTGACCTGCGGAAATACTTGAAGGCTGGTGGGGAATGAGCGGGAGGTGGTCGGGTGCCGTCTCTCGCTCTTCGGTCACTGGCGAGAGGGTGGCTGAGTGGGTTGCGGGCCTGAGCCCGAGCGACGGGCGATTCGACCGTGTGGCCGTTTCTGGGCAGCTGTGGCAGAGCTTTTGCTGACCTGATGCCGACTTTGCTGACGAGTCGTCAGGCAGAGGTTGAGGGCTCTTCTCGTTGCTGAGCGGGGTGCGGCCGTGTTCCAAGCCCGGCGCCGTCCTCTTGCGGCCGCGCTTTCGTGATGACTACCGAGCGCGGCCGCCGTTGATCATCGGTGTCTGAATACTTTCCGGAGTGGCGCTGCCGCGCTTGCGACTTTGTTTGCTTGATGTGCGATGCAGGCTTCTTTGCCATGGGAGCGCGCCCATCGCGTCGGCCTGCGGGAATCCTCCAACTGGCGCCCAGGGAAAGCGATTTCCCCAGGTCATCGCTTTTCGTAGGGGTTACAGAAAGAGGCTGCGCACCTCTTGACGTTCGATGGATCGAACCGCTCTCATGGGCTCACTGTTCGATCTCGTTTGTTTCTGGTCGATCGTGTGCCGTGCGGTCTGGATTCCGATGACCGCCGCTCTGCCCCAGGAGTCGTCATGCAACTCTCTTCCTCTGGTCTCTCCTCTCCCGGCCCCGCTCGCCGCACGCTGCTGCGGGGGGTGGGCGGGGCGGTTGCGCTTGGCGCCGGGATCCCGCTGCTGAGCGCCTGCGGCGGCAGCAGCGCGGCGAGCGACCCGAAGACCGTCTCGCTCGGGTCCAACGCGTCGGACGCGGTGCCGAAGAAGGCGTTCGCCGAGATCTACGCGGCCTTCAGGAAGCAGTCCGGGATCACGGTCGACGTGAACACCAAGGACCACAACACCTTCCAGGAGCAGATCAACTCGTATCTGCAGGGCACGCCGGACGACGTGTTCAACTGGTTCGCCGGGTATCGCATGCAGTTCTTCGCGGCCAAGGGGCTGGCCACGCCGATCGACGACGTGTGGCAGAAGATCGGGGGCAACTTCCCCGACGCGATGAAGGCGCTGAGCAAGGGCGAGGACGGCAACCACTACTTCGTGCCGCTGTACACCTACCCGTGGGCGCTCTTTTACCGCAAGAGCGTCTTCAAGGAGAAGGGGTACGAGGTTCCCACCACCTGGGACCAGCTGGTCGCCCTGTGCAAGCAGATGAAGCAGGACGGGCTGGTCCCGATCGCGTTCGGCGACAAGGACGCCTGGCCCGCGCTGGGCACCTTCGACCAGATCAACTTCCGTACCAACGGCTACGACTTCCACGTCGAGCTGATGGCCGGCAAGGCCTCCTGGACCGACGCCAAGGTGCGCAAGGTCTTCGACCTGTGGGCCGAACTCCTCCCGTACCACCAGGACGGCGCGGTGGGCCGCACCTGGCAGGACGCGGCGCAGACCCTGGTGTCGAAGAAGGCGGGCCTGTACCTGCTGGGCACCTTCGTCGGCCAGCAGTTCACCGACAAGGCCGACCTGGACGACCTGGACTTCTTCGCCTTCCCCGAGATCACTGCCGAGTTCGGCCAGGACACCGTCGAGGCGCCGACGGACGGCTTCATGCTCTCCAAGGTGCCGAAGAACAAGGCCGGCGCCGTGAAGCTGCTGGAGTACCTGGGCAGCCCGGCGGCCGAGGCGATCTACCTCAAAGCCGATTCGAGCGTGGTGGCCGCCTCCACCAAGGCCGACACCTCTTCCTACACGCCGCTCCAGAAGAAGGCGTACGAGATGATCTCCGGCGCCAAGCACCTGACGCAGTTCATGGACCGTGACAGCCGCCCGGACTTCACCTCCACGGTGATGCAGCCCGCGCTGCAGAAGTTCATCCGCGATCCCAAGGGGATCGACAGCATGCTCTCGTCGATCGAGCGCCAGAAGAAGACGATCTTTGCCGCCTCATGACTTTCACACGGAACACCGGTACCGGGACCGAAATCACGAACACCCCGGGGGAGACGAACACCCCGCCCCCGGGTCCCCCGGACACGCCGTTGGCAAAGGGGAGGAGCGGGCGGGTGCGACAGGGCCACCGACGGCTGCTGACCCGACGCGACCGGCTCACTCTCTGTCTCATGGCCGGCGTGCCCACCGCCTTGCACATCGCCTTGGTGTGGGTCACCGCGCTGGCTTCGATCGCGCTGGCCTTCACCACCTGGGACGGCATCGGCCTCGACTCGATCCAGTGGGTCGGGCTGGACAACTTCAGGGAACTGTTCACCACCAACCCGCAGTTCTGGCCCGCCGTCCAGCACAACGTCATCTGGCTCGCCGTTCTGATCCTCGTACCCATGCCGCTGGGGATGTTCCTGGCGGTACAGCTGGACAAGCAGATCCGGTTCAGCAGGGTCTACCAGACGGCCTTCTTCCTGCCCGTCGTCATGTCGTTCGCCGTCATCGGCTTCGTCTGGCAGCTCGTCTACAACCCCGACACCGGCCTGATCAACAGCCTCATCGGAGCCAACAAGCCCGGCCACTACATCGACTGGATCGGCGACCCCGACCTGAACCTCTGGGCCGTGCTGGTTGCCGCCTCCTGGCGGCACACCGGCTACCTCATGATCCTTTACCTGGCCGGCCTGAAGGGCGTCGACCCCGCGCTGCGGGAAGCCTCCGCGCTCGACGGCGCGAACGAATGGCAGACGTTCAAGAACGTCATCTTCCCCACCCTGCGGTCCACCAACACCATCGTCCTCGTCGTCACCGTCATCGAGGCCCTGCGCGCCTTCGACCTGGTCTTCGTCTTCAACAAGGGCGCCGAAGGCACCGAGTTGCTCTCGATCCTCGTGACCAACAACATCATCGGCGAGTCCAGCCGCATCGGCTACGGCTCCGCGATCGCGGTCGTCCTGCTGCTGATCTCGCTCGCCGTGATCATCCCGTACCTGGTGGCCACCTTTCGGAAGGAGCGGCGATCGTGAGCGCCTTCACCACCGCGCTCAGCAAGCAGCGCACCCCCCTGCGCCCGGCCCGGATCCTGCTGCACGTCTTCCTCGCCGGCACCGCACTGGCCTGGCTCGCCCCGCTGCTCTGGGCGATCCTCGCGGCCCTGCGTCCGTACGCAGAGACCAGCACCGAGGGCTACGTGTCCTGGCCCGACACACTGAGCCTCGACAACTTCACCAACGCCTTCCAACAGTCGGACATGCTGCACTACTTCGGCACCACACTGCTGATCGCCGTGCCGGCGGTGCTGCTGACGCTGTTCCTGTCCTCGATGGTCGCGTTCTACGTCAGCCGCTTCGACTTCCGGCTCAACCTCGCGCTGCTGCTGGTCTTCACGGCGGGCAACCTGCTTCCGCAGCAGGTCATCATCACCCCGCTGTACCGGCTGTACCTCCTGATCGACCTGCCCGGCATCACCATGAGCGGCAAGCTGTACGACTCCGCCCTCGGCCTGGTGCTGATCCATGTGGCGTTCCAGTCCGGCTTCTGCGCCTTCGTGCTCAGCAACTACATGCGCTCCCTGCCGCACGAACTGACCGAGGCCGCGCTGGTGGACGGCGCCTCGGTGTGGCGGCAGTACTGGCAGATCACTCTGCCGCTGTGCCGCCCGGCGATGGCGGCCCTGGCCACGCTGCTGTCCATCTGGATCTACAACGACTTCTTCTGGGCCATCGTCCTGATCTCGACCGGCGAGAACATGCCGATCACCTCGGCGCTCAACAACCTCTCCGGCCAGTACTTCACCGACCCCAACCTGATCGCCGCCGGCGCCCTGCTCACTGCGATCCCCACGCTGATCGTGTACTTCGTGCTCCAGCGCCAGTTCGTCAGCGGGCTCACCCTCGGCGCCAACAAGGGCTGATCGTCGGCCCGCGCTGCCCCCGTTCCGCCCTTCCCACCCCCATCATCCTGGAGTCGGCATTGAGCACGCAGCGGCAGCCGTCCCTCCCCAGCACGAGTGCCCACGCCTCACGACACCCATCCCGATCAACAGCAGGAGACTCCGGACAGATGAATGCCGACCTCTGCTGCAGGTGCAGCCGCTGGACGGACGCCCCCATTTCCGTGGGCCTCATCCAGCGGTCGAGCGCCCCCGACCGGACGCTCTCCGTGTGCCCGGACTGCGTCCCTCGTTTGATCTGAGCCCCTCTCACAGCCCACTGACCCCATCCGCTCCGCACCAGCCACCGGGGACTGGGCGCCGATGACGGCGTCGCCGACTGCGGTGACGACGGCCTCGCCAGACTCCTGCCGGGCTGCCGTCGAACACCTCGGGGAAGTCCGCTGAACGGGACTCGGCCGAAGGCCGACAGCGGACGCACCCCACTTCCAATCCCTCGATCTTGGCCCCACCCCGCACGGCATGTCAGCCCCTGACCAGGGTGGGGTCAACCCTCATTCCCGATCAAGCCCAGCACAGATCGACGAATGGGACCAAGAGCCGCCAGAGGGTGGGTTCGACTCTCCTTCCCGAAGCCGCCCTCCCGTTCACGAAGGAGCAACGATGCTCAGACGTGTTCTCACGCCGTTGCTGGCTGCCTGCGCCAGCGTGCTCGCACTACTGGTGGTCGCGCCGCCCGCCCAGGCCGCCCCGGTCACCCTGGACAACCCGCACGACTTCATAGGGACCAATGGCGACCCCGTCGACGCACACGGCGGCGGGATGATCAAGCACACCGATGGCTACTACTACTGGTTCGGGGAGAACCGTCACCCGAACAACACCTTCAAGGCCGTCTCCGTCTACAAGTCGTCCGACCTGAAGACGTGGGAGTGGGTAGGCGATGCCCTCAACCAGGCGAGCGATCCCGAGCTGAAGTCCGCCAAGATCGAGCGTCCCAAGGTGATCTACAACAGCACCACCAAGAAGTTCGTCATGTGGATGCACAAGGAGAACGCCACGGACTACGTCGAGTCGAGGGCCGCCGTCGCCGTCGCCGACAAGATCGAGGGTCCCTATGACTATCTGAGCAGCTTCCAGCCGCCGAGTGGCAACGACACCACCCAGACCACTGAGTCCCGGGACATGACGCTGTACGTGGACAAGAACCCGGACGGAAGTGAGACCGCCTACCACGTGACGGCCACCAAGGACAACGCCGACCTGCGCATCTACAAGCTCAACGCCGACTTCACCGGGTACGCCGACCATCCGTTGGTCGCCAACCCCTGGCCGGGCCAGAAGCGGGAGGCCCCGGCGCTGTTCAAACGTGACGGTGTCTACTTCATGCTGACCTCCGGCCTCAGCGGCTGGAATCCCAACCAGCAGATGTACGCCACCGCCGCCGGCATCGGCGGCCCCTGGTCGGAGATGAAGGAGGTCGGCGACGGCATCGGCTACAACTCCCAGACGACGTTCGTCCTGCCCATCGAGGGCACATCGGGCAACACCTCGTTCCTGTACATGGGCGACCGGTGGGCCGGCGCCGATATGAACGGGAAGGGCCCGGTCAACGACTCCACGTACGTCTGGCTGCCGTTGACCTTCCCGACCAGGACCACCATGAACCTGCCCTGGTACCCCAAGGTCGAGATCGACGCGGCGGCGGGGACGGTCAAGGGCGTGGGCGGCGGCCCCTACTACAACCTCGTGGCCCGGCACAGCGACAAGTGCGTCGACGTCCAGGACAACTCCGCCGCCGACAACGGCCACGTCGTCCAATACACCTGCAACGGCGGCCTCAACCAGCAGTGGCGTCTGGAGGACGCGGGCGGCGGCTACTACCGCATCCTCGCCCAGCACAGCGGCAAGTGCCTGGATGTCGAAGGTGGTTCTACTGCAAAGGCCTTCGTCAACCAGTACAAGTGCGGCAGCGGCCAGAACCAGCAATGGAAGTTCGAGGACCAGGGCAACGGCTACTACCGCCTGGTAGCCCGGCACAGCGGACTCTGCTTGGACGTCACAGAGGGCTCCGCCGAGGATGTCCGCCTCATCCAGTACAAGTGCGGAACCGGCACCAACCAGCAGTTCAAGCGGCTCACCGCTTGACCGCCTGAACCGACGCGGTTGTGCACACCGCCCGACGCGGGGGCCGGGCCGACCCCGCACCGGCCCCCGCGTCGGCCGCCCCCGCCTGCATCGCGCCTTGCGAATGTCCATGTACGGCTTCGGTCTGTCGATGGTCGAGCCCGTGGGCCTGCTCATGCCTCTGGCCATGCAAGACGCCCAGGTAAATCCGGACCCAACACCGCGAGCCGTACGAGTGCCAGTCCTGCCACAGATGGCTGCACCGCCCCGGCCCGAACCCTCGCTCATCCCCCTTGCCGTCAGTGGACGACTGCCATCACGGCGCCGCGTCGCTGCCGGGGGCCAGGGCATCGGGGCGGATGCGCATCCCAACCCCTCGAAGTCGTAAGGAGCCAGCGTGCTTCGAATATCCCGGGGCCGTTATGCCCTGTTCGCAGTCATGGCGATGATACTGAGCGTGATATCCGGGGTGGCTACCCCCCGCGCGTACGCCGCAGTCTCGACATCGATCACCGTCGACGGCACCAAGCCAGGCCGGGTGTTCGACGGAGCCGGCGCGATCAGCGGAGGTGGAGGAAACACTCGACTGCTGATCGACTATCCCGAACGGCAGCGCAACGAAATCCTCGACTACTTGTTCAAGCCCGGCGTCGGCGCCTCGCTGCAATCACTCAAGCTTGAGATCGGAGGGGACACCAACTCCACCGACGGCGCCGAACCCAGCCACGAGCACACCAGGGGCAAGGCGGACTGCGACGCCGGCTATGAGTGGTGGCTGGCCCGCGAGGCCCAGGCCCGAAACCCGAACATCACGTTCTCCGCCCTGGCTTGGGGCGCACCGGGCTGGGTCGGCGGCGGGGACTTCTGGACCAAGGACACGATCGACTACCTGATGCGCTGGATGGACTGCGCAAAGCAGAACAACCTGGAGATCGACTATCTCGGCGGCTGGAACGAGCGGGGGTGGAAGGCCTGGTGGTTCGTCGACCTCAAGAACGCCCTCAGGTCGAAGGGCTACGCGACCAAGGTCGTGGCAGCTGAGCACAACTGGGATGTCGTCGACGAGATGGAGAGAAACGCGGCGTTCCGGGAGGCGGTGGACGCCATCGGCGTGCACTACCCGTGCGGCTACTCGGGCGGGGCAGCCATCGGCAACAACCACGCGACCACCGCCTGCCCCGAGTACAACACAACAGATCCCTTGTCCGACTGGAACCGCAACCAGAAGGCCCAGAACATGGGAAAGCGACTGTGGGCCAGCGAGAACGGATCACAGGACACGGAGGCGGGCGCCGCGAACGTGGCGCGGGCCCTCAACCGGGACTACATCGACGGTCGGATGACCTCGTACTACAACTGGCCGCTGATGGGTGCGCTCTACCCGAACACCTACTTCGCCTTCAATGGGCACGTCTCGGCCAACCAGCCCTGGTCGGGCCACTACCGGGTCGGCAAGACCGCCTGGGTCATGGGCCACACGACACAGTTCACAGAGGTCGGATGGAGGTACCAGGATTCCGCCAGTGGCTATCTGGGTGGTGACCGTTCCAACGGCAGCTATGTGACGCTGCGAGCACCCGAGGGTGGCAACTACAGCACGATCATCGAGACGACGCAGGCCACCGCCCCGCAGACGCTGGATGTCCAGGTCACCGGCGGGCTGTCAACGGGTCAGGTTCACGTGTGGGCCACGAACGTCGACACGAACTCGGACAGTTCGTACGGTGATGACAACTTCACGCACACCACCGATGTCACCCCCTCCGACGGCAAGTACACCGTGACACTGCAGCCCGGTCGCGTCTACACGCTGACCACGAAGGCCGGGGGAGGCAAGGCCTCGACGACGGCGCCGGCGGTCGGCTCGCTGAGCCTGCCGCAGTACAACGACTTCGAGACGCCGGGCATCACCGAGTCTCCGAAGTACTTCACGGACATGAACGGCGCCTTCGAGACCGTGACCTGCGGTGGCGGACGCGGGGGCACGTGTCTGCGTCAGATGGCCACGGCAAAGCCGATCCGCTGGACCGGGGAGAAGTACTACGCGCCGTACACCTTCATGGGCGACGACGCGTGGAGCAACTACACCGTCAGCGCGGACGCCATGCTGGAACAACCCGGAGCAGTGGAACTCCTCGGCCGCGTGGGCATGCAGGGCAGGAACAACAACGGCCTGGAGGCGTACCGTCTGCGGGTGAGCGACACGGGTGCCTGGTCGATCCTCAAGAGCGACAAGGAGTCGAACTTCACCACCCTGAAGAGCGGCACCACAGCGGCCCTCGGCACCAACCGCTGGCACTCCGTCGCCCTGACCATGCAGGGATCAACCATCACCGCCAAGGTCGACGGCACAGTCCTGGGCAGCGTCACCGACTCGACCTACGCTCACGGCCGCGCCGGCCTGGGCACGGTCGACTCCGTCGACGCGACGGCGGTGAGCGGATACGAGACACAGCAGTTCGACGCCTTCTCGGTCGCGCCCGGGACCGATCCGACCCCCAAGCGTGTCGGCGCCATCCCTTCGGGCATCGCCGACATGTGCCTGGATCTCCCCGAAGGCAAGCTCAAGGACGCAACTCGGGTGAAGACCTACCGGTGCAACAACAGTTTCGCGCAGACCTGGACCTACCACCCGGCCGACGACACGATCAGGATCGGCGGCACCTTCTGTCTGGATGTCCCCAGGAAGGCCACGACGAACGGCACCAAGGTCGAGATCTACACCTGCAACGGTGGATACAACCAGAAGTGGACGCAGCTGGCCGACGGCAGCCTCCGCGCCACACAGTCCGGCCGATGCTTGGACGTCCCGGCGTTCGCCACCAGCCCTGTCGAGGTTGAGATCTACACCTGCAACGGCGGTAACAACCAGAAATGGAAGCTCCCCGTCTAGGAAGCTGGCGGAGATCCCATGTCATCCAGGAGATCTCCGCCCCACCTCGACACCTCCAACAGCGGCATCCGCCCCTGCCGCTGCCCGGAACCTGGCCGAGGAACGCCCCCGTCTCATCGACACCTTCGGTCTGCGGCTGACGGTCGTCCGCGGCCACGCACCGAAGGCGGCATGGTGGTCAGCGCCCCCGACTCCGTCACCGACCCGCCCCGCACAGCCGACCCTGCTGACCGGATGGACGAGCGGCACACGACCGTTGGGGACCTGACCGGCGCACCCCACCCCACCCGCCTCCACTCAATCCCCGCCGAGGGCAAGTCCGTTTGGTTCGCCAGCCCCGCCCTGCCCACTGAACCCCGCTCTTTCGAGCTCCGTGGTCCCAGTGCACGAGGTGGACTGCCGGACCTTCGGATGCCCCGCACCGCGCCCCTCACCACGCAAAGACCCAAGAAAGAGGTTCTCATGCGAATAACAAGACGTCTCGCGGTCCCGGTCGGCCTGGGTCTCGCGGCATGCGCCCTGACCGGGACCGGCGCTACGGCCCACGCGGTCTCGGCACAAGCCCCCGTCTCCGGCACCGTCTACACCCTGACGAACGGCGCGAGCAAAAAGCTGATGGACGTCAAACTCGCCTCGACCGCCCCCGGCGCACCCGTCATCCAATACACGTCGAACAACGGGGCCAACCAGCAATGGTTGCTGACCCGGACCAGCTCCGGCGCCTACACCATCAGGAGCGCCAACAGCGGCCTGTGTCTGGACACCCCTGCCCCGCAGAGCGAAACTCCGCAGCTCGTCCAGAACACCTGCGACGGCGCCAGCGACCAGCAATGGAAGCTCCAGCCCGCCGGCGACGCCTACAACCTTGTCAACGCCGCCAATGGCCTGGTCGTCGACAACAAGCAGTCGTCGGACAAAGACGAAAACGAGATCATCCAGTGGACGTCCAATGGAGGCGACAACCAGCGCTGGACCCTCACCCCGGTCTCCGCCCCGCTCACACGGGTCGGCAATTACACCGCCGGCCTGATGAAAAACGGTGAATCGTTCACCGACAAAAGCATCCGCATGGTCGCACACACCACCGTCGCAGGGTCCCAGCTCCGCGTCCGACTCAGCAACCGCTATGGCACCGGACCGCTGACCATCGACGCCGTCGACCTTGCCAAGGAAGGCAGTGCCCCCGGCACCGCCGTCCCCGGCACCCATCGCACCGTCCTCTTCGACAAGAGGGCCTCCGTCACCATCCCCGCCGGGCAGGACATCGCCAGCGACCCGATCCCGATGGCCGTGGCCGCGGACACGAACCAGCTCGTGAGCCTCCACGTGTCGGGCACGTCCCCCGCCGCCACTTGGCACCATGAGGCACAGCAGCAGGCCTGGGTCGCCTCCGGCAACCACGTCGCCGACGACGGCCTCGGCAACTACCCGACGAACAAGTCGTCCTGGTACTTCCTCGAAGGCCTGGACGTCATCTCCTCGACCGCCACCGGAACCGTGGTGTGCGTCGGGGACTCCATCACCGACGGCGTCGGTTCCACTTGGGGTGCCAACCGCCGCTGGCCCGACTACCTCGCCCGGCGCATGAACTCCGCTTCCGGCGGCCCCGCCCTCGGCGTCGTGAACGCCGGCATCGGCTCCAACCGGGTACTGACCGACGCCTGGTCGACCAACCCAAGCCTCAAGAGCCGGTTCGGCCGGGACGTGCTTGGCCAGCCCAACGTCAAAAGCGTGATCCTGCTGGAGGGCATCAACGACATCGGCAGCAACACCGGCCCGAACGGATCCAGCCCTGTGACCGCCGCGGATCTCCAGAACGGTATGAAGACCGTGATCGACCAAGCCCACGCCGTCGGCGTGAAGATCATCGGCGGCACGATCCTGCCTTACGCGGGGGCCCAGTACTACACGCCCGAGGGCGAGCAGGTCCGCCAAGCCGTCAACCAATGGATCCGCACCAGCGGTGCCTTCGACGGCGTCATCGACTTCGACAAGGCCATGCAGGATCCCCGCAACCCTCAGGCCCTCAATCCCGCCTACGCCAGCCCCGACAAACTGCACCCCAACGACGCCGGCTATCAGGCGATGGCCAACGCCGTGAACCTCGCCCTGCTCACGCCGTAGGTCAGCGTTCCTTCCCCCTTCCTGCCCTGGAGAGCCGCATGTCCCGCACCCCCGCACGAAGTTGGACCAGACGCATCACCGTCCGGGTCCTCGCCGCCGTAGTCGCCGTCGCCGGCCTGGCCGCGCTCGACCGGCCGGAGCCTTCGGCGCCTCTGTCCGCCCAACCAGCCGCCGTGAGCACCCATCAGACAGGTGTCACGCCGCCGCCGATGGGCTGGGCGTCGTGGAACAGCTTCTTCAGCAGCATCGACCACAACGTGATCAAGCAGCAGGCCGATGCCCTGGTCTCCTCCGGCATGGCCGCCGCCGGCTACAAGTACGTCAACCTCGACGACGGCTGGTGGCAGGGCCAGCGTGACGCGAACGGCAACATCGTCGTCGACGAGAACATGTGGCCTGGCGGCATGAAGGCGATCGCCGACTACATCCACAGCAAGGGCCTCAAGGCCGGCATCTACACCGATGCGGGCAAGAACGGCTGCGGCTACTACTACCCCACCACCCGGCCCAAGGCGCCCAACACCGGTATGGAGGGCCACTACCAGCAGGACCTGGAGACCTTCCAGCGCTGGGGCTTCGACTACGTGAAGATCGACTTCTGCGGCGGCCGTGTGGAGGGCCTGGACCAGGAGACGACGTACAAGCAGATCGCCGCCGCCAACGAGGCCGCCTCGGCCGTGACCGGTCGCAAGCTGGTGCTGTCGTTCTGCGAGTGGGGCTCCGGACGGCCGTGGAACTGGGCGCCGGGATACGGCGACCTGTGGCGCACCAGCGTCGACATCCTGCAGAAGGACGAGACCCCGCAGCTGACCAAGATGTACTACAACTTCGACGAGGCCCTCCAGCCCGCGGCCCAGCACACCGGGTACTACGACGACCCCGACATGCTGATGGTCGGCCTGAACGGAATGACCGCCGCCCGCAACCGGCTGCACATGAGCCTGTGGTCGATCGCCGGCGCCCCGCTGCTGGCCGGCAACAACGTCGCCACCATGAGCGCGGAGACCCGCGACATTCTCACCAACCCCGAGGTTCTCGCCGTCAACCAGGACCCGCGCGGCCTGCAGGGCGTCAAGGTCGCCGAGGACACCAGGGGCCTGCAGGCCTACGGCAAGGTGCTCTCCGGCACCGGCAAGCGCGCGGTCATGCTGTTCAACCGCACCGGCTCCGCCGCGAACATCACCGTCCGCTGGGCCGACCTTGGCCTGAACCCGGACTCCGCCACCGTGCGCAACGCCTGGACCCGCACCGACGCCGGATCGTTCGCGACCAGCTACACCACCTCGGTCCCGGCGAACGACGCGGTTCTGCTGACCGTTTCCGGCACCGAGGCCTCAGGCAGCACCTACGAGGACACCACCACCGCCACCACTCCGACCTTCAGTAATGTCACCGCCTCCACGGCGGGCACCAAGCTCGTCGACATCACCTATGCCAACGGCGGCAGCACCGCCCGCAAGGCCACCATCCAGGTCAACAACCAGTACAAGTACGTCGTGGCCTTCCCGCCCACCGGCTCGGCCACCACCTATCGGACCGTCTCCCTGCTCGCGCACCTGGCCAAGGGGGCGAACACAGTCAGATTCGCGGCGGTCTCCGGCAGCACTACCCCCGACATCGACGCCCTCCGCGTCCAGGGCATCCCCGGCACCGATGGCGCGGCCCTCGTCGGCGCCGTATCCGACCGCTGTGTGGACATCGATAGGAACGCCCACATCAACGGCACCAAGCCACAGTTGTGGGACTGCTCCGGCGGACGCAACCAGACCTTCCAGCAGACCTCGCGCGGCGAACTCGTCGTCTACGGCGACAAGTGCCTCGACGCCGTAGACGACAACGAGGACGACAAGGTGGTCATCTGGGACTGCCACGGCGGCACCAACCAGAAGTGGACCGTCCACTCGGACGGCACCATCACCGACCTCAACGGCAAGTGCCTGGATGCCTCTGGTGCGGCAACCGCCAACGGCACCCAGCTGATCCGGTGGCAGTGCAAGGGCCAGGCCAGCCAGAAATGGACCCTCTCTTGACCTCGCCCACCTCAAGGGGCGGCGGGGCCACGAGACCAGTCGAAGTGACAGATGTAACCGGAACCACCGGGACGGAGGCTGAAGACCCGAACAGAAAGGCAGGGCACTCCATGCCGGACGAGGTGTCCTCTCATCCCAGTCGCCGCGTCGTGGTCGGCGGTGGGCTGGCCGTCGGAGCCGCTGTCGCGGCCGGTTCGTATCTGTCTGCGGCACCGGCGGAGGGCACGCCCGCTGCCGCCGAAGCGATGCGACAGGTCTCCCTCACCGTCAACGGCGAGCGCCTGAAGCTCGCCGTCGACCCGCGCAGCAGCCTCCTCGACACCCTGCGGGACGAGGTCGGCGTCACCGGCCCCAAGAAGGGCTGCAACCAGGGGGCGTGCGGGGCGTGCACCGTGCACCTCGACGGACAGCGCGTCCTGTCGTGCCTCACCTTCGCGGTCCTGCACGACGGGCAGGAGGTCACCACCGTCGAAGGCATCGCCGACGGCGACCGCCTGCACCCCGTGCAGCAGGCCTTCATGGACCACGACGCGTTCCAGTGCGGCTTCTGCACCTCCGGGCAGATCATGTCGGCTGTCGCGCTGCTTGAGGGCGAGGAGCCGGGGATCACCAAGGACCGTATCCCCGAAGCCATGAGCGGCAACCTGTGCCGGTGCGCGGCCTACTGCAACATCAGGGACGCGATCACGTCGGCCTCGGCAACGATGGCGAAGGGGCGGTAGCCGTGGAGCCCTTCAAGTACGTTCGCGCACGCAGCGTCGGCGAGGCGGTCGGTCTTCTCGCCCGTCACCCCGAGGCCGAGGTGATCGCCGGCGCCACCGATCTGACCACGCTGATGCGCGACGGCATCCGGCGGCCGAGCCACCTCATCGACCTCAACGGGCTCGCCCTCGACGAGATCACCGACCTGGCGAACGGTGGACTGCGCATCGGCGCACTGTGCCGCAATGCCATTGACGACCCGCGGATCGTGCGGGGTTTCCCCGTCCTTGTCGAGGCGTTGCGCTCGGGCGCGTCCCCGCAGATCCGCAACCGTGCCACCTTCGGCGGCAACCTCCTGCAGCGGGTGCGCTGCCCCTACTACCGGCAGCCGGAGTTCGCCTGCAACCGCCGCGAGCCGGACTCCGGCTGCGCGGCGCTGGAGGGTGACAGCAGCCGACATGCCATCCTGGGCACCAGCGGCTCCTGCATCGCCGTCCATCCGTCCGACTGCGCCGTGGCGCTCCAGGCACTCGACGCCGAGATCGTCGTCCGGGGCCCCCGTGGACAGCGGCGTGTCCCGATCGACGACTTCCACCGGTTGCCGGGCCGCACACCCGAGCGCGAAGTCATGCTGCGCGACGACGAGATCATCCTCGCGGTCGAGCTGCCGGGCCGTGCCTCCTCGGCACACTCCCACTACGTCAAGTTCCGCGAACGCGCCTCGTACGCCTTCGCGTTGGCGTCCGCCGCCGTCGCTGTGGAGGTGCGCGGCGGCACGGTCCGCTCGGCCCGGATCGCGCTGGGTGGCGTCGCGCCCAAGCCCTGGCGTGCGAGGGCGGCGGAGCACGCCCTGCTCGGCCGGCCCTTCGGCAAGGACGCCATCGACGCGGCCGCCCGCGCGGCGACCAGTGGCGCGGCCCCGCGCCCCGACAACAAGTACAAGGTGAACCTGGCCCAAGCGGTCGTGCGGCGGGCCCTCACCGAACTCGGAGGTGCGCGATGACATTCAGGACCGAGGTTCCCGAATCCGGGCTCGGCGCGCCGGTCAACCGCGTCGAGGCGCGCGACAAGGTCACGGGCTCGGCCCGATACACCGCGGACGTGCGCCTGCGGGGCATGGTGCACGCCATCGTCATCACGAGCACGATCTCCGCGGGCCGGGTGCGCCGTATCGACACCGGACGGGCCCTGTCCGCGCCCGGCGTGCTCACCGTCATCACCCACCGCGACCGGATGCCCTGGCGGGGCACCCCCGCCGATAGTGGCTATCTCGAAAATCGCTTCCCGCTCGCCGACGACAAGATCACCTACTACGGGCAGCACCTCGCGATCGTCGTCGCCAAGAGCCTGGAGCAGGCCCAGCACGCGGCGTCACTCGTGGACATCGACTACGAAGAGCACAAGCCCGTGCCCACGATCGACGAGGCGTTGCCCGACGCCTACACCGCGAGCGGGCGCCTCGTCCGCCCGCCGTGGCCACAGCACCTGGTGCTCCCGCCGGGCGCCGACCCGCAGGCGGCACTGGCCGGTGCGGATGTGCGTACCGACGCCACCTATCGGGTGCCGCACTTCAGCCACGTGCCGCTGGAGCCGGGCGCCGTGGTCGCCGAGTGGTCGGGTGGCACGCTCACGCTGAACGACTGCAGCCAGGACGTGCACGGCCACCGGGAGGTCGTGGCCGCCGTGTTCGGGCTGCCGCCGGAACGCGTCCGGGTGCTGTCCCCGCTGGTCGGCGGGGCGTTCGGCAACAAGACCGACGTGTGGGGGCACTCCCTGCTCGCGGCGCACGCGGCCAACGTGGTCCGACGCCCCGTCAAACTCGTGCTCAGCCGCAAGCAGGTGTTCACTTCGTCGGGCCACCAGCCGCCGATCGTTCAGCGCATCCGGCTCGGAGCCAGCAGCGAGGGCAAACTCGCCGTGATCCTCCACGACACGGTGAACGCTACCGAGGTGCGCGGCGACCGGCCCGAGCCCGCCATCGTCTCCACCGCGGGCTCGTACGCCGCGCCGGTCCTGGCCATGGACGCGAAGATCGCCAAGGTGAACATCGGCCCCTCCATCAGCCTCCGCTCCCCGGGCGACGCCCCCGGCTCCTTCGCCCTGGAGAGCGCCATGGACGAACTGTCCTACCGCCTCGGCATGGATCCACTGGAGCTGCGCCGCCGCAACCACCTCACCTCGGATCCGCTGACCGGCAAGCCGTGGAGCGCCAAACACCTCCTCCAGGCCTACGAGTTGGGAGCCGAGCGCTTCGGATGGTCCCGGCGCACGACCGAACCCCGCTCGATGCGCGACGGCGGCGAACTGGTGGGCTACGGCATGGCCACCGCCGTACGCGGCGAAATCCCCGACCAGGCGCGGGCCGAGGTGGAGATCCGCGCCGACGGAACGGCTCAAGTGCGCACCGCCACGCAGGAGATCGGCACCGGTGCCCTCACCCTCGTCGCCCAGATCACGGCGGCGGGCACCGGCGTGCCCCTGGGCAGGGTGTCGGTCCGCGCGGGCGACACCAACCTGCCCAGGACCGCGGGCAACGCAGGCTCGCGCACCACGGGCTACACCGGCTCCGCCGTCCACCTCGCCGCCGGGAAGGCCCGCAAGGACGCGGTACGGATGGCCGTCACCGACCCGGACTCGCCCCTGCACGGGCTGGCGGACGGCGAGGTCGAGGCGGCCGACGGGAGGCTGTTCCACCGGGACGACACCAGGCGCGGGGAGACTTACCGTGCCCTGCTGGCCCGCCACGGCGGCAAGCCGGTGGTGGCCGAAGCCAGCTACACCCCCCGGACCACCCACTCCGTGGCCACCTTCGGCGCGCACTTCACCGAGGTGCGGATCGAGCCGGACCTGCCGAGGGTCCGTGTCACCCGGCACGTGGCGGTCTTCGACGTCGGCCGGATCACCAACCACAAGGCGGCCAGGAACCAGGCCCAGGGCGGCATCGTGTTCGGCATGGGCTGGGCGCTGATGGAGAAGCTGACGCCCGATCCGGTCTCCGGCCGGTACATCGACTCCGCGCTCACCGACTACCACATCCCGGTCAACGCCGATGTCCCCGACATCGAGGTGCTGTTCATCGACGAGCCCGACACCATCGCGCACCCGCACGGTAGCAAGGGCATGGGCGAGGTGGTCTCGGTGGGCGTCGCCGCGGCCATCGCCAACGCCGTTCACCACGCCACCGGCAAACGGATCACCGACCTGCCCATCACCCCCGACAAGCTGGTGGGGTGACGTAGTGCTCGACATACTGCCGCAGCTGGCGGGGTGGTGGCGCGAGTCCCGGCCGTTCGCCCTGGCCACCCTCGTCGACGCGGCCGGCAGCACACCGTTCCCGGTCGGCACGGCGATGGCCGTCGACGGCGAAGGCACGGTCCTCGGCGCGATCAGCGGCGGCTGCGTCGACTCCGATGTCGCCGCGACCGCGCAGGAAGTGCTGGGCGACGGCCGCCCGGTGCTGCGCCGCTACGGTCCCGCCGGCCCCGACAGCGGACCGTTCGACGTCGGCCTGACCTGCGGGGGCACGGTCACGGTCTGGACCGAGCCGGTGCCGGCGGACGGCGCTCGGTGGCTGCCCGCCCTGGCCGAAGCCGTCCGGGCCGGGCGCCCCGTCGCGCACGCCGTACGGCTGTACGACACCGGCTCCTCGCACCTGGTCGTGCTGCCCGACGGCGGCTGGGAGGGCAGCCTCGGCACGGGCGAGGCGGACCGCGATGCCGAGGCGACGGCGCGGCTTCTGCTACCGGAAGGCGGTACCGCGGTTCTCAGCACCGGTCCACATCCGGACGTCTTCGTCGCCGCACACCCCGCGCCGCCGCTGCTGGCGATCGTCACCTGGACGCCGGTGGCCGGGCCCCTGGCCCGGATCGGCGCCGAGCTCGGCTACCGGCCGGTCGTTCTGGAGCACCGCCCGGTGTTCGCGGCGCAGGCACGGCACGCCGGTGTGGAGGTGCTGCCCGGGCTGCCGCAGACGGGACTGCGCACCCTGCGCGGCGAAGGCAGGCTCGACGGCCGCTCCGCCGTCGTGGTGCTCACGCACGACGCGCGGGTCGACGTGCCGGCGCTGCTGGAAGCCGCCGAGGCGGGCGTCGGATACCTGGGCGCGACCGGTTCGGCGGCGACGGTCCGGGACCGGAGCGGACGGTTGCGCGACGCCGGACTCGACGAGGCGGGACTCGCGGCGATCCACTCGCCGATCGGCCTGCCCCTCGGCGGCCGCTCCCCGGCCGAGGTCGCCACGGCGATCGCGGCCCAGCTCGTCGCCGTACGGGTCAGCCAACGGCATCCAGGTCCGCGTCGCGCAGTTGGGAGCGGCTGCTGATGCCCAGCTTGGGGAACACCTTGTACAGGTGGTAGCCGACGGTGCGCGGGCTCAAGGAGAGCCGCGCGCCGATCTCCCGGTTGCTCAGCCCCTCCGCCGCCAGCCGGGCGACCTGCAGTTCCTGGACCGTCAGCCGAGCCGACGGATCGCCGCCCCGCCGACGTGGCGCACCTCCCGCAGCGCGCAGCTGGGCGCGGGCGCGGTCCGCCTCGTCCCGCGCCCCGAGGCCCGCCAGCGTCTCCAGTGCCGAGCGCAGCTGTGTTCTGGCCTCGCCCTCACGCCGGTTCCGACGCAGCCACTCCCCGTACAGCAGTGCCGTATGCCCCCGGGCGAGCGGAGCGTCCGCCGCGCCCGGAGCCGAAAGGGCCGACTGGAAGTGCTTGTCGGCCGCGTCGCCCTCCGCGAGCAGGGCGCGGATAGCGTGCCGGGACAGCTCGGGCCAGGCCAGAGTGGTCCGCTCCGACCACTCCTCGAACGCCCGCGCCGGCTGCTCGGCGGCTTCCCCGCGGTCCGCGCGCACCTGCGCCTCCACCACGTCGAGGACGGCCTGCCGGGCCACCTGGCGGTGGGCGAACGGTGAGCCCAACTCGCCGAGCGCCGCGAGCTGTTCACAGGCTTCCGCGTAGTCGCCGGCGCCCAGGGACAGCCGCCCCAGCGCCCACTGCGCGGTGCCCGCCGCCGACCTGTTGCCCTGCGGCACCGCCAGAGCTTGGGCGCGTTCGGCGTACGCGCGGCAATCCGCCGCCTCGCCGCGCCCGGCGGACAGCAGGGCCAGCACCGCGAGCAGATCCGCCTCCAGGACGGGCTGCCCGACGTCCCGGGCCATCCGCAACCCCTCCTGCGCGTGCGCCTCGCACTCGGGCCACAGCCCGATCCGGTACTCCAGATCCGCAAGCCACGACAGAAGCAGGCCGCGGACCGCGAGCATCCCGGACGTCGCGAAACGGTCGCAGGCTTCGAGGATGAAGGACCTGGCCGTCCGAGGGGAGGGCCCGAGGTTGCTCAGCGCGGCAGGCCACACGTGGCGGTGGGCGTCGTTGCGGCTGAGGCCCTCCGGCGGGGCCTGGAGGATCTGCCAGGGAGTCAGCCCGTCCCGGGGACGGCCGACGACCGCGTCCGCCAGCCAACTCCCGTACCGGGCATACCCGGGGTCCTCGCCGCCGGCGGCCTCGATGAGCCGCGCGGCCCGCAGGGCCTCGTCCGTCCGGTCGGCGCGCAGCGCCCCGTCCACCGCCATGAAAGCCAGGGTCACCGCCTGCCCGGGGGAGTGGTTGATGAGCGCGGCCGCACTGTCCAGCAGCCGGGCCGTCGCCGCCTGCTGATCGCCACCCCAGAGCTCCATCATGCCCCGCAGCCGGTCCAGTTCCAGCTGAGTTCCGGCATCGGCGGGCTGGGACAGCGCCTCCCTCAGCAGCGGGTGGGCCAGCTGAGGGTTGCCCGACTTCCAGGCTGCTTCGGCCGCGGCGGCGAGTCGCCTGGTGTGCTGTTGTTCCGTGGGGCTCAGCAGCGCGGCCCGGTGCAGTACGGCCGCGGCCGCGGCGAGTCCGCCCCTGCGGCGCACGGTGGCCGCGCCGGCTTCCAGTGCTTCGGCCAGTTGCTCGTCGGGGCCGGTGGCCGCCAGCGCGCGATGCCACACGGCCCGTTCGTGCTGCCCGCCCTCCGGGTGTCGCGTCGCCAACTCGTCGGCGAGGGCGCGATGCGCGAGCGCACGCCGGCGAGCAGAGGCGTCGGCATACACCGCGGCCCGTACGAGCGGATGCGGGAACCTCAGTCGGCCGCCCGACACTTCCTCCAGGTGCCCCGCGGCCTCCACGACGTCCAGTGCCTGCTCGTCGACCGCCAGCCGCCGGGCTGCGGCGAGCACGATGCCGGTGCGGCCGCTGTCCTCCGCTGCCGCCACCAGCAGGAGGGTGCGGGCCGATTCGGGCAGTTCGCGGGTGCGTTCGGCGAAGACCTCGCGAAGACGCAGGCTGAGCGGGGCAGTTCCGGTGAGTACGACCTTCTCCGCGACCTCCGCCGGACTGCCGAGCCGTACCAGTTCCTGCAACGCCAGCGGGTTGCCTCCCACGGCGTCGGCGACGGCGCGCCTGGCCGGACCCGGAGTCCCCCAGCCGTGCTCGTCGAGGAGGGCGGACGCGGCGTCCGGGGTGAGCCCGCGGAGCGTGAGCCGCGGCAGGTCCCGAATGGCCTCTCCGGCTTCGCGGACGGCGGCGAGGAAGGCGATGGGGCGGCCTTCGAGGCGGCGGGCGGCGTAGAGCAGCACACCGGCGGTGGCCGGGTCGAGCCAGTGCAGATCGTCCGCGACAAGCAGCAGGGGGGTGCGCGCCGCGGCCCGGTCCAACAGGGACAGCACGGCCGTACGGACCATCAGATCCGTGGCGGGCGCGGTGGACAGGCCCAACGCGCTGCGCAGCGCGGCGACTTGATCGTCCGGCAGCTCCGGCAGCCGGTCGAGCAGCGGTGTCACCAGCCGCTGTAATCCGCCGAAGGCCAGGGCGACTTCGGCCTGGACGCCCGAGCAGGTCAGTACGTGCGTGCCGCTGCCGGCGGCGGCAACAGTGCGCCGTAGCAACGCGGTCTTGCCGACCCCGGCGTCCCCCTCCACGATCAGCGCTCCGCCCTGGCCAGCACTGGCCTCCGCGACAAGCCGGCTCAGTGCGTGGAGTTCCTTTTGCCGCCCGTGGAGCATGCGGTGAGGCTACCTCTCTGTGTCAGTGGTGGGGGGTGAGGAACGCCTCAATTGGGTCGATGTGTGTGGCGCGAGGATCCCAGGGAGGCTATGGTCACATAGTAGAACGACCGGTCTTTCTGCAGGGATGGCCCTCTGGGCTGTCCGGGCGGGTCCGCCTCCAGCTGTAGGACTCTCGCGAAGCGCCGGTGCACGTCGAACAGGGATGAAGAACTTCCATGACACCAATCCGCTCCAGGGCAGACTTACCCGTCGTCGTGGTGGCAGGTCTCACACGAGCCTCCGTCGAAGCCGGCTGCCTGACCGGATCAGCCTGATCACCTCAGACAGAGTCTTGTGGGCTGCGCGCCTCCCTCTGCGATCGCCGCCCGCACGCTGATCGACGAACAGCCGCCGACGCAGGACTTCCTCCCTACGCATATCGACGCCGTGGTCCTCCCCGAACCCTCGGCTCAACCACCGCCTGACAAGGCCCGCACTCAGCCCTGACGTGAACCGCCCACGTCGTAGGGCCGATCAACCCTGCCTCCCCGCCGGGCTGATCACCGCTGCCCCGAAGAACCCACGACCCACGACATGACCGGGAGTACGCCCTCGTGGCCACGTTTCTCTACAGACTCGGCCGACTCGCCTTCAGGCGACGGCATTTCGTCGCCCTCATATGGGTGGCACTGCTGACGCTCGCGGGCTTCGCCGCGGCCAGCGCCCCCGCGGCGAGCAACACGTCCTTCTCCGTCCCCGGCACCGAGGCCCAGAAGGCCTTCGACCTGCTGGAACAGCGCTTCCCCGGGATGAGCGCCGACGGCGGCAACGCCCGCGTCGTCTTCAAGGCACCCGCCGGCGAGAAGATGACGGACGCCGCCAACAGGGACGCCGCGCAGAAGACCGTCGACGAGTTGGGCGAAGGCTCCGAGGTCGCCTCCGTCGCCGACCCGTACAAGGCCGACGCCGTCAGCAAGGACGGCATGATCGCCTACGCGTCGGTCAAGTACAAGGTCCCCGGCATGGAACTGCAGGACGGCACCCGGGAAGCCCTGGAGGATGCCGCGCAGCACGCGCGGGACGCCGGGCTGACCGTGGAGGTCGGCGGAGACGCACTCCAGGCGCAGCCGGAGACCGGCGCCGGCGAGATCATCGGTATCGCGGTCGCCGCTGTGGTCCTGGTCATCACCTTCGGCTCACTGCTCGCGGCCGGCCTGCCACTGCTGACGGCCCTCATCGGCGTCGGCATCGGAGTCTCGGCGATCACCGCCCTCGCCAGCGCCCTCGACCTGGGTTCGACGACGTCGACGCTGGCCTCGATGATCGGCTTGGCGGTCGGCGTCGACTACGCCCTGTTCGTCCTCTCCCGCTATCGGACCGAACTGGCCGAGGGCCGCGAGCGCGAGGAGGCGGCCGGCCGGGCCGTCGGCACCGCGGGCTCGGCGGTGGTGTTCGCCGGTCTCACGGTCGTGATCGCGCTGGTGGGCCTGTCCGTCGTCAACATGCCGATGCTGACGAAGATGGGTGTCGCGGCCGCGGGCACGGTCGCCATCGCCGTCCTCATCGCACTGACGATGATCCCCGCGCTGCTCGGTTACGCGGGTCGGAGGGTCAGGCCGGCGGGCGAGAAGAGCAGGTTCCTGGGCGGCGCCCGAGCCGCGCGCAAGGCCGCTTCGTCCAAGGCCGAGCCCAAGCCCAACATGGGCACGCGCTGGGCGAGGTTCGTCGTACGCCGTCCGATCGCCGTACTGCTCCTCGGCATCGTCGGCCTCGGCGCCGCCGCCATCCCCACCACCTCCATGGATCTGGGCATCGGGGACGACAGCTCGCTGCCGACCTCGACGACGCAGCGCCGGGCGTACGACCTGCTGTCCGACGGCTTCGGCCCGGGCTTCAACGGCCCCCTGGTGGTCGTCGTCGACGCGAAGGCCAGCGACGACCCGGACGCGGCCTTCAAGCAGGTCGGCGACGACATCAAGGGCCTTGAGAACGTCGCGACCGTGACGCCGGCCGCCCCCAACAAGGCGGGCGACACGGCCACGATCACGGTGATCCCGGACTCCGAGCCGTCGGCGATCACCACCGAGGACCTGGTGTACGCGATCCGGGACGCGGGCACGGACATCAAGGCCGACACGGACGCGGAGGTACTGGTCACCGGTACCACAGCCATGAACATCGACGTCGCGCAGAAGCTGAACGACGCGCTGATGCCGTACCTGGCCCTGGTCGTGGGCCTGGCGTTCCTGCTGCTGATCGTGGTCTTCCGCTCGATCCTCGTCCCGCTGAAGGCAGCCCTCGGCTTCCTGCTGAGCGTGATGGCGGCCCTCGGTGCCGTGGTCGCGGTCTTCCAGTGGGGCTGGATGGCCGACCTCGTGGGCGTCGACGAGACCCGCCCCATCGTGGCGATCATGCCGATCTTCCTGATCGGTGTGGTCTTCGGCCTCGCGATGGATTACGAGGTGTTCCTCGTGACCCGGATGCGAGAGGCGTACATCCATGGCGAGAAGCCGAGCCAGGCCGTGGTGACCGGCTTCAACCACGGGGCACGGGTCGTGACGGCCGCGGCGGTGATCATGATCGCGGTGTTCGCGGGATTCGTCGGCTCCAGCGAGGCGATGGTCAAGATGATCGGCTTCGGACTGGCGATCGCGGTCTTCTTCGACGCGTTCATCGTGCGGATGGCGATCGTCCCGGCCGTGCTGGCTCTGCTCGGCAAGAAGGCGTGGTGGCTGCCGAAGTGGCTGGACCGGGTGCTGCCGAACGTGGATGTCGAGGGGGAGGCGCTGCGGACGCAGGCTGACTGGGCCCGCTCGTCGGGCTCGCCCGGCTCGGGCGATGTGAAGGGTGCGGGTCCGGGTGAGGAGCAGGGACTGGTGAACGTCTGAGTGCTCGGACCTCGGCGGCCCCCGGTATGACGGTGTGCGGTGAGCACATCATCGGGCCGGGGGCGCTGTCGGTGGGCGGACGGCTTCTCCGGCTGGAGAGGATCGGGCTGGTGGTGCCGCCGCGGGTGGCGGGCCGGCCGTCGTCAGTTCAGGGCCTCGCGGACGGCGGTCAGGACGGCCTCGGTGTCGGCGCCGAGCGCGCGGGCGGCTGAGGTGAAGTCCCGGGCCAATGTGGCGAGTTGGTCCGGACCGGGGCGGGTTGGTTTGGAGGGGGGTGTCGCGACCCGGGTGCCTGCCCCACGGCGGGTACGGATCAGTTTCGCGGCTTCCAGCTCACGGTAGGCGCGGGCCACGGTGCTCGGTGCCAGACCGAGGTCGGTGGCGAGCTGACGTACCGTCGGCAGACGCTCGTCCTCGGTCAGTCGGCCGGTGACGATCAGGGCGGCGAGCTGGGCGCGGATCTGGTCGTACGGCGGCACCGGGCTGGTGGTGTCGACGCGGACGGTGAATGCGGTCATCGTCGGGCAGCCCGGGGCGCCACCACGGCGAACAGGGACCATGCCAGGGTGATCAGGGACAGCAGGCCCAGGGGATAGATCGCCAAGGATGAGATGCCCATCATGTCGGCGCAGTTACTGCCCATCAGATCCGTGTGGATCGTCAGAACGACGAGCGACAGCTGGATCGAGACCAGCACCCCCCAGGCTGCGATGATGGCCGAGGAGCGGTCGCGGCGCTGCTGGTCGTCGCCCGCACGGCGGGCGACACGGCGCAGGGCCAAGGCGCAGGCGACCGTGCCGATGGCGAGAGAGCCGAGGATCTGGCGGCCGTCGAGAATGCCGGGCCAGAGGATGACGGGTGGTTCGGTCCCGTCACAGCCGTCGCCCCTGGCCCCGATCGCCCGGTGCATGGCGTCTTGGGTGCCCAAGGCGTCCCCCGCACCCACCACCGCGACAAGGATGACCGCCTGGAGGAGAAGCAGGAGAGTGATCCGGGGCGGCACGTGGTCTCGGATCCGGCGTGGGGTCAGACTGGCGGTGCGTACCGCCTCCCGAGGGAGGGGGGTGAGGGCGTCGCCGAGCAGGACGCCGCCCACCGCGCACAGGCCGAAAGCGGTCGCGAAGCTCACCAGGGGCACGCCGGCATCGAAGGCGCTGAGCGGGTACTTGGTGATGTCTACGGTGGCCCATAGCGGTGCGGCCACGACGCCGACAGCCAGACCGGCCCAGCGGGCGTAGCGGTCGGCGTGGGCTCGGGGGCGGGATTCGGGCTGGTGGGTGTCGAGCATGTGAAGACCCCAGTGGGTGGTGGCGGCTGCGCGGCCTGTATCGGTGGCAGCGGACGCCGCCTGCCGCAGGGCCAACTTGTATCGAGCAGTAAGTACAAGATGCCCGTGGCGGAATCTTGTGTCAATAGCTCGATACAAGTTGGCTGAGTGGCCATGCCCAGCAGTTCACAGCACGGCCCGGGTAGCGGCCGGTCCGCTGCTTCAAGCCCGGGGATCAGGATTGCGGCGCGTTGTTGTTGTCCCACTCCTCGGGCCGAGGTCTCCCCTATGACGGGCAAGGCACTTCGAGCATCGGGAAAGGAAGTGGTCAGCCGTGGTGGCGAGTGGGGAACGCGACGCCGCGTTGGTCGAGGCGGCCCGACAGGGGGCCCTGTGGGCACAGGATGAGCTGGTCGCCGCGTATCTGCCGTTGGTGTACAACATCGTGGGCCGGGCACTGAACGGGGACGCCGACGTCGACGACGTGGTGCAGGAGACCATGCTCCGTGCGCTCGGCGGGCTCGGCTCGTTGCGCGATCCAGAACAGTTCCGGTCCTGGCTGGTGGCCATCACGATGAACCGGATCCGCAGCCACTGGCAGACCAGCCAGGCGGCGCCGGCCGTTGCCGGGCTGCAGGACCTCCACGACGTGGCCGACCCCGGCGCGGACTTCGTGAACCTGACGATCGTCCAGCTGGGGCTTCAGGGACAGCGGCGGGAGGTGGCCGAAGCCACCCGTTGGTTGGATGAAGCCGACCGGGAGCTTCTGGCGCTGTGGTGGCTGGAGGCCGCGGGCGAGCTGACCCGGGGCGAGGTGGCCACGGCGCTTCAGTTGTCGCCGCAGCACACCGCGGTGCGGGTGCAGCGGATGAAGGCCCCGTTGGAGACGGCCCGCCTGGTGGTGCGGGCGCTGGCCGCGGTGCCCCGCTGTGTGGTGCTCGAGGACGGCACCGGGCTCTGGGACGGCGTCCCGTCGGCGCTGTGGCTCAAGCGGATCGCGCGGCACGCCCGCGACTGTCCGCTTTGCTCGCGCCTGCAGGCCGACCTGCTGCCCGCCGAGAAGTTGCCGGTGGGTCTGGGGCTGGTGGCATCGGCCGGGACGCTGTCCGGCCTCGCGGGGCTCGCGCCCGTCGGGGACGACGGTTTCGCCAACCCAGAACGCGGCCTTCGAGACCGGCATGCGAACGGGTACAGGCGGTCCCTTGGACCCGGCCGTGCACACAGATCAGGGCAGCCCTACCGAGGTGGCGCAGCTCAGCGGGGAGGCCGCCCCGGGTGTCGACGGCCGGTACCCCGCCGTCGGGGCGGACACCATCGTCCTTGGCGCGGCGGGGAGCGGTAATCCGCCCGGGCGCCGGAGCCTGCGCATACAACGCCGCATACCGAAGCGGCGTCGTGCCGCCGTGGCCGCCGCTGTCACACTGATCACCGCCGGAGGCGCCGGCGCGGCCATGGCCATCCTGTCGCCGGACACCGACACCGGACACCGGGCACCAGCCGGTGTGGGCGATCACCACCCCCGAGGGGGAGCCCAAGTCCGCCTCCCGATCCTCGACGCCGTCGCCGACCGCATCCCCCACGAGGTCAGCCACGGCCGAATCCACGGCCTCGCCGTCGTCCCCGCCGGCTACCAGTCCGCCGCCGACCGGTGTGAAACCCACGAGGCAGGCGACGCCGCCCACGCGTGCCGCAGCCCCGAAACCGACCATCAAGACGACTCCGACCGCTCCGTCACTGACCTCCCAGCTGATCGCCTAGCTCAATGAACGTCGCCGTGCGCTGGGACTGCCCGACGTCAAGGAGAGTGCCCAACAGGTGCAAGCCGCCCAGGCGTGCGCGGACAAGAACGCCGCCCGGCAGCCCGGCCCCAGCGAGCACTGCGGTTACGAAGTCCTCTACTGGTCCCCTAGTACCCCCGCCACACCGGAGCAGATGATGGAGGCCTGGTTCAACAGCCCCGGGCACAAGGCAGCCCTCACCCACCCCACTTCCCGCAACGCCGGCGCCGGAAGTGCCGTGGGCCCGAGCGGACTCATCTCTGCTCTCAACATCGACTACTAGGCGAACTGGTCCCGCGCTGGGGCGTGATGTGGACGCCGGTCCACGGCGAGGCCGCCCGTTCCGTGTGGCGGGCCGCCGGCGGAAGGGTCAGGCGGCGTGGCTCAGCATCACAGGGCCGGCGGGTACCGCGGTGCGGCCCACGATCGCGTGCACGGGACGGGCGGTGCGGACTGTGGCCGCGACCTGCGAGCGGCTTCGCGTGAAGACGACGAGGCGCAGCACCGCGAACCGCGCGATTCCGGCGAGTGCGGAGGCGGACAGGTAGACGGCCTGTTCAAGCATCACACCGGGTGCCGCCGCCAGTTGCTGAAGGACGAGCATCGCCACGGAGGTGACCGCATACGCGGCCGCCGCGGACCCGGCCGACTGCGCATGCTGGCGCCGGGTCGCGCGCCCGCCTGCGCCGAAGGTGAAGCGGGCATGCAACTCGGTGGCGAGGAGCGTGGAAACCACGGTGATCAGGGCGTTGGCCAGGCCCCAGTACATCCAGGAGGCGAGGGCCGCCACGGCGAAGCTGGAGGCGAGCCCCACTCCGCCGCCGAAGAGTACGAAGCGGGCGAAGGCGGTGAAGGTGCCGGGTGCCGCCTGCTGCTGACTCTCCGCTGACTCCATGATCCGACCCCCTTGATCGCTCGCTCTTGTGTGCCGTGATGGTCTGATGGCAGTCACCGAGGCCGTCCGACAAGACGCCCCTGATACGGAAGTTGACGGTGCGTCATCCCGCAACGGGAGTGAGCCGCACACGGATGCCCAGCGTGCTGTCCCTTCCCTGGAGCCGGCTCTGGAGGATCATGAGTCGGCCGAGGATGCCGTACTTGCGGGCGATGAGTTTGCGGTAGCGGGCCCCGGTCGCCTCGTCGGTGATCTCGGCGGTGGCGGGGACCTGGTCACCCGTCGGATTGCCGCGCAGGTCGCACGGGCCGACGAGGATGTCGTCGCGTGCCCGGATCCTCTTGACCTTCCAGGAGTCGGCTGGGGTCCGTATGCCCAGCGTGTCGCCGTCGCGTACCACCCACACGGGGCTGGCGACCGGGGTGCCGTTCTTGCGGTAGCTGGTGACGAGCATGTACTTGCCGGCGCCGAGCTGCTCCAGCGTGTCGTCCATGATGCGTTCGTGCTCCTTGCTCTTGCGTTCGAGGTTGGGGGGGCCGGATTGCGTACCGCCCGCCCGGGGCCGGGACGGTTCAGCTCAGCGGGACGTCGAGGACGGCCTTGCGGTGGCTGAAGGTCTCGATGGAGTAGCGGCCGTGGTAGTTGCCCATGCCGCTCTGGCCGACGCCGCCGAAGGGGAGGGTCGGCACGGCGAGGTGGCGCATCGGCAGGCCGAAGTTGAGGCCGCCGGAGGAGGTCTCGGCGGCGAGGCGGCGCTTGGTGGTGTTGTTCTCGGTGAAGGCGTACAGGGCGAGCGGCTTGTCGCGCTCGTTGATGAACGCGATCGCCTCGTCCAGGTCCGCCACGGTCAGGATCGGCAGGACGGGGCCGAAGATCTCCTCCTGCATCACGGGCTCGTCGGGCCGGACATCGGCCAGCACGGTCGGGGCGATGTACCTGTCCGCGCGGTCGGTCTGCCCGCCCGTGACGGTACGGCCGGAGCCCAGCAGCGCGGACAGCCGGTCGAAGTGCCGCTCGTTGATGACCCGTCCGTAGGCGTCGGAGGTTTGCGGGTCCTCGCCGAACAGCCCCTTGAGCGTGACGGCGAGGGCGGCCTGGAGTTCGGTCGCGGTGTCCGGGTCGGTCAGGACGTAGTCGGGGGCGACGCAGGTCTGTCCGGCGTTGGCGAACTTCGTCTGCGCCAGGCGCTGCGCGACCGTGGTGATGTCGGCGTCCTGGTCCACGAACACCGGTGATTTGCCGCCGAGTTCGAGGACGACGGGGGTGAGGTTCTTCGCGGCGGCGGTCATCACGATGCGGCCGACGGTGCCGTTGCCGGTGTAGAAGATGTGGTCGAAGTGCTGCTCCAGCAGTGCGCCTGTCTCCGGGGCGCCGCCCTCGACGACCGCGATCGCGTCGGTGTCGAGGTACGCGGGCAGCAGCTCGGCCAGCAGCGCCGAGGTGCGGGCGGCGTAGTCGGCGGGCTTGATGACGACCGCGTTGCCGGCGGCGAGCGCGCCCGCGACGGGCACGAGCAGCAGGTTGACCGGGTAGTTCCACGCCGAGATCACCAGGGCGACACCCAGGGGGTCGAAGACCGTGCGGGCGGTGCTGCCGGGGAACCCGGGCATTGTCACGGGGGCGGGCTGAGGGGCGGTCCACTCCTCCAGGCGCTCCAGGTAGTCGTCGATCTCGGCGATCGTGAGATCGATCTCCATGGCGTCGGCCTCGGCGCGGTTCTTGCGCAGGTCGGCGTAGAGGGCGTCGGCTATCGCCGCGCGGTTGTCGTTGAGCAGGTCGCGCAGGCGGGTCAGCTGCTGCCGACGCCAGGTCAGGGGCTTGGTCCGGCCGGTGCGGAAGGTGGCGCGCAGCCGGTCCACCAGCGCGGTGGCTTCGACGGCGGTGAAAGTGTCGTCGAGCGTGAAGGCTGCCTTGGTGTCAGTCACAGTCGTGTCCTGTTCGGTGAGGGGGAAAGCCGGTCGGTATCCGGGCGAAGGAGAATCGCCGCCGTGCAGGTGGCTCGGTCAGGCAGTGACGGCCGTGCGGGCCGGCGCGGTCTCGGCGTCGCTCGACGCGGGGGGAGTGGTCTCGTCATCGCTCGACGCGGCGAGCGTGTCGATGGCCGGCGAGAGGGACCTGCGGCGGACCGCCAGGCCGACCATGGCCACGCCGATGACCAGCAGGAACGCCATACCGGCGAGGGCGAAGGTCAAGGTGTACTGGCTCTCGGCGGGCAGTGCGGGGACTCCGGCGGGCAGGTTGTCGAGCGTCTTGGAGGCGAGAAGCGAGGTGACGACCGCGCTGCCGATCGCGCTGCCGGCTGAACGGGAGATGGAGTTGATGCCGTTGGCGATGCCGGTCTGGTGGTGCGGCACGCCGGCCACGATCAGGGCGGGCATCGCGGCGTAGCCGAAGCTGATGGCGATACCGACGACCATGCCGGCCAGGATCACCGACGCGGTGGTGTCGTGGGCGAGGGTCAGCCAGGCGAAACCGATGACCCCGAAGGCGGCACCGACGGCGAGGGTGAGACGCGCGCCGATGCGGCGGACCAGCACGCCTCCGAACTGGGCGGCGACCAGCGAGACGAGGGCGGAGGGCAGCAGGTAGACGACGGAGGCGCGCAGGACGGAGGCGCCGAAGCCGTAACCGGCTATCTCGGAGGGTGTCTGGACCAGGTAGGAGACGCCGATGAACTGCGCGAACATGGCGAACCCGACGAGCAGCCCGGCGACGTTGGTGAACAGCACCGGCCGGTGGACGAACATCTTCATGTCCACCAGGGGCTCGCGGACCTTGCGCTCGATCACGACCCAGATGACTGTCATGACGGCAGCGCCGGCGAAGAGGCCGAGTGTGCGGGCCGAGGTCCAGCCCCAGGTGTGGCCCTGCGAGATGGGCAGCAGGAGCAGGACGAGCACGAGGGCGAGGCCGGCGGCGCCGAGCCAGTCGGTGCGCCCGCCGGTCCGGGTGCGAGGCGCGGGCACGGCGACCGCGACCGCGATGAGGGCGGCGGTGGCCAGTGCGGCGGCCAGCCAGAAGACCTGGTGGTAGTCGGGGTTGGCACCCTGGGAGAGGAGTCCGGCGCTCACCAGGGCGAGGCCGCTGCCGAACCCGAGGGTTCCGCTGACCAGGGCCATGGCGCCGGGCAGCCGCGCGGGCTGGACCTCTGCGCGCAGTACGGACAGCGCGAGCGGGAAGATCGCGGTGGCGGCGCCCTGCATCACGCGGGCCACGATGAGCCACAGCATCGAACTCGTGGTCGCGGCGAGCACGGATCCGGCGACCATCACCACCAGCACTCCGAGCAGCGTCGGCTTGGTGCCGTGCTGGTCACCGAGGCGCCCGAGGAGCGGTGTGAAGACCGCGGCCGACAGCAGCGTGGCGGTGGTGACCCAGCTGACCTGAGCCGTGGTGGCGCCGAGGTCGTTCTGGATGATGCCGAGGATCGGGATGACCAGGGTCTGCATCATCGACACGACCATGGCGGCGAGGCCCAGTACCAGGACGAGGCTGAGGCTGCCGGTGCGGCGCTCCGGAGCGGTGGCAAGGGAGGACTTCACGGTCTTCTTTCCGGTGGAAGGGGGTGCCCGAAGGATGGATGCATCGATGGTCGAGGGGGGAGACCATTGAGGTACTCGATGCTTGAGGACATCAAACAATAAGAGCTGGTGGATGTCAAAGGTTGGGAGCTTCAAGCTTTTCGCGGTACGCTCGACGCATGTCCCCGAC
>NZ_JAQMYP010000064.1 GCF_028369295.1 Streptomyces sp. HD | reverse complement strand
AAATAAACTGTCTAGCGCTCGTCTGATGGTTCTTATTTTTTTTAGTGTCAGCGCGGGGGCTGACGGCGGCACCGGTGCCGGCCCGGACGGCGGCGCGAACACGGACGGCGGCGCCAACACGGGCGGCGGTGCGGGGACGGACGGCGGTGCGGGGACGGACGGCGGTTCCGGCGCGACCGGCACTTCGGGCACGAACGGCGGGGCGGGTGCTCAAGGCGGTTCGGGGACCCAGGGCGGGTCGGGGACCCAGGGTGGTTCGGGCGGCCAGGAAAGCACGGGCACCGGTGGCGGTACAGGCAGTGGCGGTGGCACGGGTACGGGCGGTGGCTCGGGTACTGGCGGTGGCACAGGTACGGGCGGTGGCTCGGGCACCGGTGGTGGTTCGGGTGGCAGCACCGGCGGTGGTAACCCTGCGTCGACCCAGATCATCTCCTATGAGGGCGCGGGGGCGGACGACACGGTTCCGCTCGCTCCGGGGCCCTTCGAGGACAAGTCGCTCTGGGACGACGTACATGACCAGGAACGCCACGACCGGACGTTCATGGATCACGTCCGTGGCTTCTTCGTGGCCCCGACCAAGAGCTTCCTGGCCAGCACCATGGACTTCGTCGACGACCCGGTCGGCTCGCTCAAGGACACCTGGAACGGTCTGAAGAGCTACACCACGAACTGGTGGGGCGACAAGGCCGACGAGCTGGGCAAGGAGTGGGACAAGGGGAACTACTTCTCCGCCGCGTGGGGTTGGCTCAACTCGCCCGAGGACTTCGTCTCCGATCTGGCGATCGACACCTTCGTCGACAAGGAGAACTGGGAGAAGGGCAACTACGGCGCCTCCATCGGCAACACCCTTGTCAACGTCATCGGCATCTTCAGCCCGAAGACCATCACGAAGTTCACCAAGTTCAAGAAGCTGGCCGAGGTCGGTGAATCCCTCGACAAGGCGGCCGGCGCGGCCGAGAAGGCACGCAAGGCAGCTCAGGCCGGTGACTTCGACGGCGCGAGGAAGGCCGCGGACGAGGCCCAGAGGCATGCCGACGAGGCGAAGAAGAAGGCTGAGAAGAATGGCAGCTGCACCATCGCCATCGGGCGCGTCCCGTATGGCGGTGGCGGCCTGCGCGGAGTCCCGGGCAGTGGCACCGGCGTCCTGGCGGCGCCGCAGGGCGGCCGGATCGTGGTCGCCGAGGGAGGCGGCAAGGAGTGCACGGGCGACGACGCCGACGACGCACGCCAGGCCCAGCAGGAGGCGCTGGACGCGCGGGCCGGTCTGCTGCGGGAGCAGATCAAGGCGCAGAAGCAGCTCCCGAAGAACGAGCGGGTCAACAACCTGCAGGAGAGCCAGCTTGAGAACCTGCTCAAGCGGGCCAAGGACGACGTCGACCCGAACTCCAAGGACATCAGCAAGAAGGATGCGGCCGACGCCATCGCCGACGTCTCGGAGCTGATGGCCCAGAAGAACATCGACCCCCTCAGCCGGGGGAAGCTGGGGTCCAAGGTGCTGAACTCCCCGGACAAGGACAAGCTCGCCGAGAACCTTGCCGAGGCGAACACCACCAAGCACGTGGCGCAGAACGAGGCAGCGGACGGCAGCACGGTGTACTCGTCGGTCGGCGAGGAGACCAAGCAGACGAAGCTCCCGGACGGCCTGGGCGGCGAGATCGACGTCTCGGGGATCCCGGACGCCGACGTGGCCTACCGCGGCAAGGACGGCAAGGTCCATGTCGCGGAGGTCAAGAACCGGGGGAACGCGACAACTCAGGCGTCCCTGCCCGCCCAGGCAAAGCGGTTGGGAGACTGGCAGAAGGCAGCACCCGGCCGTGTGGCCCGATACGAGATCGCCACCACCAAGGACTGGCAGAAGATCTTCGACAAGTTCCAGTACAAGAAGCAGAGCAAGGCGCAGAAGGCGGCGAACGAGCCGAAGGTCCGTCCCGAGGGCACACCTGCTTCGGAGATGTCCAAGCACGGCGTGGGAGCGCGCATCGCCGGCCAGGATGTGTCCCCCGCGCAGCTCAAGGCGATGGACGACGCCTGGAACGCCAAGAGCGACGCCGAGAAGTACGAGGCCATCCACTCCGGCAAGATGAAGGACCCGAAGACCGCGATGGAGTACTTGGGGGTCTCATGACCGACGATCAGCAGGTGCCCGAGAAGCAGGTGCCCGTGATCCTCGGGGAACTGGCTGCAGCGATGGCCGACGCCCCGCCGACCACCGACGGCTACTGGACCTCCGAAGAATTGCACGACCTCTACGAGCGGTTTGAGAAGGAACCTGACCTGACGCTCACTGACGGGCAGCGACGGCTCTTCACAGCCCAACGCGCTCGTCGCGCGGCATCGTCCCGTGTCCATGGTTTGTTGCGCTCGCTGGAGAAAGCCGTCGAGGCCGGCCAGGTGACCGACAGCGCCGAGGCCGCCGTTCTTGCCGAGGCATGTGTGCGCGCCAGACTTGCGTCGTTCGAAGCGGTCGGCGTCCTGTACGCCCTGGGTGTGCCGTATGGCGAGCAGGCTCTGGCGCGTCTGGTGCCTGACAGCAATGTGGTCGACAGCGATCGACGCTGGGGCCGCTGGTGGCTGAGGCGCCTGCGGGAGCCGATGTACAGGGGAATGGCGAGCCGACCTGTCGAGGGCGAGGAGGCACTGCTGCCAGAGGTGGCGCGAGACCTGACAGCCGGCTGGCAGGGCGGCTGGGAGATCGAGGAGGAACCGACGGGGGAGCGCTTCGCTCAGGCCCGCGCCATTCTCGAAGCTCTTCTGCCCAGCAGCAGGCTGGCGTTTTCGGAACCCGTTCCCGAATGGGAGGGGGACTGGGACGAAGACGAGGACGAGCGCCCCGACTGGCTGGAGATCCGCATGGTTCTGCGAGAACTGATGCCGGATGTCAGGCTGGTCACCCGCGAGCGTATGACCGAGGGCTGGTACGAGTGCCGGCAGCTGGGGCTGGACTTGCAAGGTGAAGGGCCCGAGGAGTTCGGTGACCGGTGGGCCACGCGCATCAGTGCTTGGACCGCGGAAGGCATGCTCTCCTGGCTCTGGCGAGAGGATCAGTTCTCTCCATGGGCCCAGGACCTCGCCATGCGCTACATCGACCGGAACGTCGCCGTGACCGAGGCGACCCGCCTGCTGTCCGAGGCGGCGGAGGGGGGCTCCTGAAGCCCTGGCCGTGGGGCCGCCATCATTGGGACTTGGGACCGGAGTTGGGTCCTGGGGCCCACGCGCGTTGTCAGTGGTCGTTCATATGATCACCGGCTATGTCGGCTTACTACGGCTCCGGGGCGCCCTTCAACTCCCCTCCCCTGTATGGCACAGGCCGAGTGAGGATGCCGCGCGCTCTCGTGGCGGCGCGGGTTCTGCTCTTCGTGCTTCTCGGGTTCACCGTCCTCGGTGTCCTGGGTGTGCTCGCGGTGCTGCCGGTGACCGGCGAGGTCCTCGGGATGCTGGTGTACGCGGCCGCGCCCGGTGTGGCCGGAGCGGTTCTGGCCCGTAGGGCATGGACCGGTGGCCGGTATGTGCGGTGGTCGCTGATCGGTGTCCAGGCGCTGCTGATTCTGCAGGCGACGGGCTCGATCGGGCGTGCGGATCCACGTGGGCTGGCGCAGTTGGCGATTCCGGTCGCGGTGATCGTGCTGCTGTCGCGGCGTTCGGCGCGGGAGTGGTTCCTGCTGGCGGAGCTGGAGCGGGAGGAGAACCCCGGCTTCAGCCTGGCGCGGATGCTGAAGTGGCGGCACAGCGACCAGGGGCAGACCTCGGCCGAGTACGCCGGGCTGGTGGCCGTGGTGGCCGCGATCATCGTGGCGCTGCTGGTGACGGGTTGGGGTGGGCAGATATCGAGCGGTATCCAGTCTGCGGTGTGCTCGGTGACGGGTGCCGGGTGTCCTCCGCCGGACGGAGACGGGGGCACGTCGGTCGAGGCAGGCGACGGTCAGGGCGACAGCGCCGGGGCGACGCAGGGCGGTGACGGGGCGGCGTCAGGGTCGGGAGGATCGGCTGCCGGCGGTGCCAACTCCGGTGGTGCGAACGGGGGATCCGCTTCGGGCGGTGCGAACGGCGGTACCTCCGGCACCGGCGGTACGGAGGGCGCCGCGTCGGGCGGCAACGGTACCGGCAACGGCGGCGCATCCGGTGGCGGGACCGGTGGTGACAGCGAGGCCGGTCCTGGCGACGACGCCGACGACGTAGAGGCGCAGGACGCCCCGCAGGAAGACGGTGGCGAGGGCGGCGAGGACGGGGACGACGGCGGGGACGACAAGAGCACCCTGGATCAGCTCGGTGACCTGTTCACCTCGCCGTTCAAGTCGGCGTGGCAGGACGTCAAAGACACCGGCAACATGATCCTGCACCCCATCGACTCGGCGAAGCAGATCTGGGACGGCCTGTCCACGTACACCGGTGACTGGTGGTCGGCCAAGGCCGACGAGTTGGGCAAGCAGTGGGACAAGGGCGGCTGGAACTACCTCGGCGTACCACTGCAGTGGGTCGCCTCTCCCTTTGAGTTCGCCGGGGACTTCCTCGTGGACTCGTTCGTGGATGTCGAGTCCTTCAAGAACGGTGACTGGGGCGCGGGCATCGGCAATACCGCCTGGAACATCGGCTCGATGTTCATTCCGGGTGTCGGTGAGGTGAAGTGGCTCAACAAGCTGAACAAGCTCAACAAGCTGAACAAGGCGACGAAGCTCACCGAACAGGCCGCCGAGGCGGCGGAGAAGGCCCGTAAGGCCGCCAAGGCGGGCGATGCCGACGCCGCACGCAAGGCGGCCGACGACGCGGACAAGGCCGCCGACGATGCGGAGCGGGAGGCCCGCGAGTCCGGCTGCACCATCTCGGCGCCGACCCGCAGAATCCCTTACGGCGACAGCGGCGCCGGTCTCACTGGCTCCTCCGGTACGGGTACGACGGTCATCGCTGCGGGCCCGTCCGACTCTCCGTACGTCATCCTCGCCGAGGGCGGCTGCGACGAGGAGGCCAAGGAACGGGCGAAGGAGGCCCGTGAGCAGGCGGAGGAGGCAGACAAGGCCGCGGACGAGGCGGAGAAGAAGAACGGCAGCAACAAGCCGACCAACGAGTGGCAGGCGGGAGGCGACGTTCCCGGTCCGGCGGCCGGGAAGACGCTGAGGTTCCCCAACAAGCGGCATACCGTCGGCGGAGCGGGCAGCGGTCAGGTCAAGGAACGCAACACCGTGATCCTCCGAGGTAACGAGGATCTGGTCCGCGCAGACATCGAGGCAATAGCGAAGGGGCGTGCCAAGCTCCTGCCGGACAAGAACACGTACGAGATCAACGGACGGATGTATCGAGTAGAGGACACCGGAACCGTCTTTCCGGTCTCCGGCCCTGGCCTGGTCGACATGGACCGCATTGAATACGCTGCCCTGAAGGAGATCGTGCGGAACAAGGGCGACCTCAGTAAGTCGCAGCAATTGCAGCGCGATCCCAAGTTCATCAACAATCCGGACAAGATTGCGAAAGCCAAGCAGGTGTATGACGGGACGTACAAGTGATCGCGAATCTTTTCACCGTCGCGGAACCAGAGCCGTCGAGCCTCCGCGGGGCATTGGCTCAATTGCTGGCGGTCCCGAGCGACGCGGTCGATGTCGCCGACACGGACGGCGACCAGGAAGCGCGACGCTGGGACTCACCCGTCCTGTGCACGTACCGCGTGCTGCCGCCCGGTGACCTTGCGCTGGAGCTCGACATCTACGTCGAGGACGGGACGGCCGGAGCCCTGAGTGAGGCGGGTCTGGCACAGGGGCTCGCTGCCCGGACGGCGACCTCGGTCCTCTACCCCTCGCTGGACCTCGACTTGGACAGCGCATACTGGGTCGCGGTGCCGGACGGACGCGTCGTGAGATGTCGGCTGGAGGCGATCGACTCCGACGAGGACACCACATACCGGGTCGACGCGGTGGAGGCGGAGGTGGCCGATCTTCCCAGCGCGAAGGTGGAGTTCCTCCCCGAAGCCCTCGAATACGAGCCCATCGGGACGCCTCTCTCCGATGCCTTCCTGGCCACGTATCCGACGGGCACGACGGCGAGCGTAGAAGGGCGTGTCCACTACAGCCTGCGCGTATGGGAGAGATTGGTCCGCCGGTTGGAGTCCGACTGGAGCCCTTCGGGCCGGTACAGGGAGGACCTCTTCCGGCGTGACCTGGAGGCCCGGGATGCTCTGGCGTGTCTAGTGGCCGAGGTCGACGACGTGTACGCCGACAGCCTGCGATCCGCCGTGACGCGACTGGACAGGATCTTCCGCACGTCCACCGAACCCGTGAAGGGCGACGAGGCGGAGCGCTGGTGGTGGTGCCGGCGTCCGAGGCGTATTCCGTGGTGAGCCTGGTCGAGGACGCCACCCGCTGAGCCTTGAGCCGAAAGGTGAATTGGTGCGGCTCCCACCTGCATACCCGCGCCGGGTTTTAGCATCATCTCCCGTGGGCGCAGACATCGACGGTGTGATCGAGACTCGCTCGGCCGACGGACAGTGGGACATGGAAGTCGACTTTCTGGATCTGCAATTGGGGCGGGACCGAGAGGCGTGGGGGTGTCTCTTCAACTTCGGCGGGACGGGGGGTGTGGATCGTCCGCTCTTCGCCGACCGCGGGCTTCCGAGCGACGCCTCGGATCCGGTACGGGAGACCGGAGGCGAGGACTACCAGCACAGCCACACGTATGCCACCTGGGCCGAAGTCGGCGCCGTCGACTGGGACGCCCCGCTCGCCGACGAGCCTGCCTATTACTGGGCGGGCTTGTGGCGGCCTGGTGACGACGGAGAGCTCGTCCAGCACGACATCGTGTGGGCCTCAGCCACGCCTGGCCTGGATGAGGCCGCGGCCGATGCTTTCGGCGAGGATGTGTACAGCCCATTGGAATGGCCGCAGGGCGGCGAGGTCCACCTGGACGGCGTCGTGTACCGCCCCGTCATCCTCACAGCGCGGATGCTCGCTCCTCCGGACCAGACACCCTGGTCCCGGGTCTGGAATGCGATGCGGGATCTCGCCGCCGAGTACGGGGACGACAATGTACGCCTGGTCGTCTGGTTCGGTTAACGACAGCTCAGGCGCGCCGAGTTCCCTGCCCTCGCATTGACGCCCCGGATCCGTCGCTGCCCACTGCAACTCGTAAGGCCATCTCGAAAGGCCATTATTGGGACCGGAGTTGGGTCCTGGGGCCCACGCGTGTTGTCAGTGGTTTGCGGAGGCGCGAGGCCAGGTGGACGCGTCCGGCGGTCGGGCGATCGAATGGAACTTCTCCAACCCGGACGTGGCCAAGGCCGCCCGTAAGGCGTTCCGGACGGAAGGCCTGCCGATCAAGGTGATCTACACCAAGCAGAAGCCGTCGGACAGCACGAGGAAGCCCGAGGCGTTCGACTAGCCCGGATAGGCTGATCCCGGCCAGGCTTGAGGAAAGAGAGGCGACGGAGGCAGGGGATGCGGCGCGTGGTGCGGGGCTTCTGGGGGCCCCGGCAGGAGTCGGTCGAGGTGCTGGCCGGACGTTGGAAAGCAACCCTGGACCAGCTCGCGAGCCTTCTTCCGTCGGCCGGGTCCGCATCCGGTTCCGGTTCGGAATCCGATGTCCGCGCCGGGGCAGGCCAGGCGTGGACGTGGCGGATCATCGCCGCGTCCGGACAGGTCACCGACCTACGGTCCGACGAGGCCTCCCTGGCCGCCGCACTACGTACGGCCCAGGAGGCCGACGGTTGGTCGGACAGGGCTGGCACTGGATTGCGACTCGTCTGCACGGGCGAACCGGGCTGGAAGATCTCCGTCAGCGGTCTGGCAGGCGGCTATTCGGAGTTCCTGCTCCAGTCGATGGTGATCGAGGTCGGCTCGCCGGACGACGCCGAGGTCCCCGACACCGAACTCCTCACCATGGTCGCGCAACTGTGGGAGCCGGACTTCGGCGGTGTCACCGGCGACGATGTGCTCGATGCCTTGGAGGACGACGCGGACTTCGCACCCGACGAGCCCTCCGTCGGCTGGATCGGCTATCTCTCCCCTGGACGGGCGGCCCTGCTTTCCGACAGCATGACGGCCGCTCGCAAGGAGGTGCGCGGTGGCGGAGTACTCCTCGACATCGCGGCGAGCGATGACATCGAAGACGTGGTGGAGGCGAACGTGCGGTTGAAGGACGCCGGGGCCCTGCATCCGTTGCCCCGCCCGATGAACCGGGCCGCATTGTGAGTGCCCGGGCAGGGGAGACGTTCGACGTCGGGCAGGCCGTGTCCAACGTCGAAGCCCTCCTGACCGAGTCCGTACCCGCAGTCGGACCGACGATCGACGAGGAGGACCCGGGCACCCAGGAATGGACCATAACGAGGGGCGAAGGCTTCGTGATCGTGCCCCTTTGGGAGAGCGGTGGCCTCACAGGGCTCTACGAACCCCAGTGGAACGAGGAGGCGCAGGCGGCCGAAGGGCATCTGGCCGATCTCGCGAGGGAGTTGGAGCGACGCTGGGGCCCCCACCGGAGGGTGGCCATGCACGTGCCTCTGTTCCGGAAGCAGGCGGGTGAGCCGATGCCACCGCTGTTCCAGGCACTGTGCGACAACGACGCCTACGGTGATCTGACGGTCTGGGGCCCTGTGCAGTCTGGGGCCGAGGGTGGCACCGACCGGTGGGTCGGCGTCTCCGTCGGTCACAGTGACGGTGACGCCCCACTCGTCATGGTGGCCGTCGCGAGCGACCGCCCGATCGTCGAGCTGGACGGGGCGCCCTGAACAACGCGGCAACCGGAACCCGTTCAGCCGCTCCAGACATGCCTCTGCACTGCTCCCGGAGATCAACAGGAGCGGGCTCACTTGTGACCTGCGGACCTGGAGCGTCGGTGACCGACGAGGGCCTCATCGGCTAGGGCCGTTGGCTGTGGCAGGAGATGCAGCGTCATCCCAAGTTCGTAAGCACGCTGATGCGGACGGGGACCAGGCGTGCGTCACTGAGAGGCCCAGGGCCGGCAGGCGATGCAGGGTCTCGTCGGCGAGCACGGAGACGACAATGCACGCCTGATCGTCTGGTTCGGTTGACGACGGATCAGGCACGCCCGAGGGTTCCCCCGCAACCGCAGTCCGGAGGCCCTCGCCTGAATCCCGCCCTCCGGATTTGGGTCCGCAGCTGGGTCCGCGGGCCCATGAGGCCCGAACGCCCCGATGCCTAAGGTGTCGCAGCACATCAGGCCAGCGACCTAAGGGGCATCGGGCATGCGTGACACAGGTGGGCCGTCGTGGAGCAGGGCGGTTCACGGGACGGCTGGGCGGGGAGGGTTCTTCGCGCTCATGCGTGCCTGGGCGGCCGGTCTCGTCGTGCTGTTCATCAGCGAGTACGTGCAGGTGACGTACTTCTACGGGACGTTCGAGAGCGTGGAACGCCTGGAGTCGTTCGGCGGCCGGCTGCTGCTGGTCCATCTGCCCAACGCCGTGTGCGTCGCGCTGGCCGCCTGGATCGCCGGGCGGCTGCACCGCGAGCCGTTCCGTGACTCGGTGCCGTGGCACCTCGCCGCCGTCTTCGGGGTTCCGCTCTTCGCCCAGGCCGTAAACGTCGGCGTGCACTGGGGCCGCGCTTCCCTGGAGGGTTTCGTGATGTCCTGCGCCGTCGTGGTCGTCGGGGCGGTCACCGGTTACGCCGTGGAGCGGCTGCAGGAGGGAGAACGATAAGGGCGCGTCGGGCGCGAAGAGGCCCAATGGCCGGGCCCTGCGCCCGCGGGTCGGTTCCGGCTCCGGAACGTACTACTCCGCCTCGATGCTCACCCGTACCCCCGCCCGCAACCCCCACTCCGCCATGGCCCCCGCCTCGGCCTCCAGGACATGCCGGGAGCGCAGGCGAGGAAGTCCCAGACGACCCGGCTTCATGGTGTGCACGGCGATGATGTCGAAATTGCGGTCGAGATAGGCGACGTCGATGGGGATGCGCATACGGAAGGTGTGCACGCTGCTGGCGGGAGAGAGCAGGATCGCCCCCTCGACGGAGTCACGCCCGAGCAGCCCCTTGGTACGGGCACGGTACGAGGCGGCGATCTCCAGCGGCACGGTGGCCGACACCGACTCCCCGTGCACCACCAGCCTGCCCCACCCGTCACGCCAACGTCCCATGTCCGGCCCCCTCGCTGTCCCATGCCCCTACGGTGCCGACCGACCCTATCGACAAGGGAATGGGCCCCACATGGGTCCACGGGCCCATGCTCTGCTCGGCGTCCCCGTCATAAGGTCCCTGGCGTGCAGGTACTTCTGATCCTGGTGGCTGCCTCATGGGGGGCGGGGGCGGGTCTTCTGCTCCCGCGTGCCGCCCACCGCCTCTCGGTCGACTCGGCCCGGCCCTGGAGCGCGGAATGCCCCGTCGGACATCCGATCACGGGGGCCTTCGGCGGCTGGGTGGGCCGGGCACGCTGCGCCGAGGCTTGTGGACCGTACGGTCCGGCCACGCTCGCCGTGTCCACGGTGACCGCTCTCGTCTGTGCCGTCCTCGCCGCGGTGACCGACCCGCGCCCCGAGGTCGCGGTCTGGCTCCTGGCAGCGCCCGTCGCGGTGCTGCTGGCCCTCGTCGACTACCGGGTGCACCGACTGCCGGACGTGCTGACCCTGCCGCTTGCTGCCGCGACTCTCGTGCTGCTCTGTGTCGTGGCCGCACTGCCCGCCGCCGTGGGCTCCTGGCCCACGGCCCTGCTGGGCGGACTGGCCCTGGGCGCCACGTACTTGGTTCTGTTCCTCATCAACCCCGCCGGCATGGGCTTCGGCGACGTCAAGCTCGCCCTGTCCCTCGGCACCGCGCTCGGCTGGTACGGCTGGCCGATCCTCTTGGTCGGTGCCTTCGCCGGGCTCCTTTACGGTGCGATGTACGGCCTAGGGATGGTCATCCTGCGTCGAGCGGGCCGCAAGTCCGCCATTCCGCTGGGGCCGTTCATGATCGGGGGAGCGTTCACCGGGGTGGTGCTGGGGGCGTTCGCGGCGGCATGACGCGCACATCCACGGGTGAGTCCGTCGCCAAGGACGACGTGGGCCCGACCCGGGTGGGAGGCTCTCTGGGCACCTCCCGAAATCCGGTTGTCCGCCGAGTGCTACCCGGGTAGGAAAGATCCCATGACCGCACTCGGCGCAGTCTTCCGTCCCCAACTCGCGCCCGAACGACTCCGGTCCGTTGCCCGACTTGCCGACGAGACAGGTCTCGAAGAGCTGTGGCTCTGGGAGGACTGTTTCCGGGAGGGCGGGGTCTCCACCGCCGCGGCGGCCCTCGCCTGGACCGAGCGGGTCAGGATCGGGATCGGGCTGCTGCCCGTCCCGTTGCGGAACGTCGCCATCGCCGCCATGGAGGCCGCCACCCTGCACCGGATGTTCCCGGGCCGTCCGATCCTCGCCGTCGGGCACGGTGTGCAGGACTGGATGGCGCAGGTCGGGGCTCGGGTCGAGTCGCCGGTGACCCTGCTGCGGGAGCATCTCGTCGTCCTGCGCGCTCTGCTCAACGGGGAGCGGGTGACCACCGAGGGGCGTTACGTCCGACTCGACGACGTCGCCCTCGACTGGCCGCCCGCCCAGCCCGTGCCCGTCATCGCCGGGGCCACCGGACCGCGCTCGCTGCGACTCGCCGGCGAGGCCGCCGACGGGACCCTGCTCACCGCCTCGACTCCACCGGACGGGGTACGGCGGGCACGGCAGCTCATCGAGGAAGGGCGGGAGTCGGCGGGACGCTCGGGCCCGGGTGCCGAGCCGCATCCGGTCGTCGTCTACCTCCTCACCGCCACCGGGCCCGACGGGGCCGCCCGTCTCAAGGCCGAGCTCGACGCCGAAGGGCTCGGATCCGTGCCCGATCTCGGTGTCGCCGGGGACGCCGGTACCGTCGCGAAGGCCGTGCAGCGGCTCGCGGACGCCGGTGCCGACACGGTGGTGCTCCAGCCGACGGGGGACGAGCCCGACCCGGAGGGGTTCGTGCGGTTCGCGGCCGAGGAAGTGCGGCCGTTGGTCCCGTAGGCCGTACGGCGACTGTCGGCTCGGCGGCGTTGTCAGTGGCTCCTGCCAGACTCCTGAGCATGAGCGACAGGAGCGATATGAGCGCCATGAACGCCACGACTGACGAGCCGGGCCACGACCACGGCCCCGACGTACGCCTCCGAGACGTCCTCGACTCCGACCTCGAAACCTTTCTCGCCTTCGAGCACGATCCGGAAGCCGTCCGGCGGTCGATGTTCACGCCCCGGCCGCGGGACGCCTTCATGAAGCACTGGCGGACCCGCGTGCTCGGGAACGAGACGGGCCTCGTGCAGACCGTCCTGGTCGGGGAGGAAATCGCCGGCAACATCGTGTCCTGGTGGGACGACGACCGCCGGTTCCTCGGCTACTGGCTCGGGCGGCCGTACTGGGGGAGGGGCATCGGCACCAAGGCCCTCGGTCTCTTCCTCGAACTCGAAAAGACCCGCCCCCTCCACGCCGACCCCTTCCACACCAACACCGCCTCGGTACGACTCCTCGAACGCCACGGTTTCCGGCGCGCCGAGGCCCTCCACCACGGTGACGCCGCGGACGAGGGCGGGGACGGCGACGGGGACGGATACGTACTCCTTGTTCTTGAAGGTTGAGCAGCACTGTGGCGGCACTGTGAACGAGCAATCCCGTAGCTTCGACGACTTCGACGACCTAGTCGCCGAGGGCGTCGCCGTGCCCACCGAGGGGTGGGACTTCTCCTGGTTCGAGGGGCGTGCCACCGAGGCGCGGCCCTCCTGGGGATACGCCGCGTCCCTCGCCGAGCGGCTCTCCCGCGCCACCGCCGCCCTCGACATCCAGACCGGGGGAGGAGAGGTACTCGACTTCGCCTTGCGCCGTGCCGAGCCGAAGGTCCCGCCCCTCACCGTCGCCACCGAGGGCTGGCCGCCGAACGTCGCCAAGGCCACCGCTCTCCTCCGCCCGCGCGGCGTCGCCGTCGTCGCCTCGCCCGAGGACGCCCCGCTGCCCTTCGCCGACGGCGCCTTCGACCTGGTCGGCAGTCGGCACCCGGTCAGCCCGCACTGGGCCGAGATCGCCCGTGTCCTCCAGCCCGGCGGCACCTACTTCGCCCAGCACGTCGGGCCGCGCAGCGTCTTCGAGCTGGTCGAGTACTTCCTCGGCCCCCTCCCGGAGGAGCAGAGCAACGCCCGTCATCCCGACCGCGAGCGCGCCGCCGCCGAGGCCGCCGGGCTCGACATCGTCGACCTGCGCGCGGAGCGGCTGCGCATCGAGTTCTACGACATCGCGGCTGTCGTCCACTTCCTGCGGAAGGTGGTGTGGATGGTCCCCGGCTTCACCGCCGAGGCATACCGCCCACAGCTCCGCACCCTGCACGAGCAGATCCAGTCCGACGGCCCCTTCGTCGCACACAGCACCCGCCACCTCTTCGAGGCGCGAAAGCCCAGCGTCTGAGCGTTCCCCCGGGAGTCCTCTGACCGCCGGCCCCCCTGGGCTCCCGACCCTGGTATCCCCGGATCACCGGCCCTCCGAGGCCCCCGGCCTCCGAGGCCCCCGGCCCTCCGAGGCCCCCGGCCTCCGAGGCCCCCGGCCTCCGGGATCCTCGGACCCCGGTCCCCCTGGGCTCCCGACCCTGGTATCCCCGGATCACCGGCCCTCCGAGCTCCCCGGCCCTCCGAGCTCCCCGGCCCTCCGAGCTCCCCGGCCTCCGGGACCCCCGGCCTCCGGGACCCCTGGCCCTCCGGCCCCTCCTCGGCCCCGCCCCCCTCACGCATGCGGCCCCACCGTCACCTCCCCCACCACCAATTCCGCCTTCGCCTCCAGCACATCCCCCACCCGCTCCACCTGCTCGCCCAACTCCCGCTCCAGCCGCCCCGTCAGCCCTCGTCCGATCAACTCCACCGTGACCGTCGTACGACGCCCCTGGCGGCGCTGGTGCCAGACCCCGGTCACCGCGCCGTCGACCAGGAGGACCGGATAGTTCCCGGCCTGGCCGCCCGCCAGGGCGCGCCGGTACGCCTGACCGGGGAACAGTGACTCCCGGGGCTGGGCGGCGATGGCGTACGCGTCGAAGTACGGCAGCAGCCGTACGCCACGCACCCGTCCGTCCGGGAACTGCGTGTCACCCGCCGCCACCCAGGCCGCCGCCCCCTCGAACGCGACCTCCTCGACCTCCCCGGCCTCCGACAGCTCTCCGAACAGCCCCACCGCCCAACCCGTCGGCGCCGCCAGCCACTTGGCGAAGTGCTGCGGCGTCGCCGGACCGTATGCCCGCAGATACCGCCGTACGAGCCATCCCAGCTCCCCGAGCGCCCCCTCGCCCGAGGCGCCCGAGGGAGCCCCCGACCCCGGAACGACCGCCCGCGGGCGCGTATACGTCACCTTCCGCCCCCGATTCGGTCCGAAGCACAGCGCACCCGACTGACCCGCCCGGTGCATCACCTGCCGCCAGCGCGGCCACATGCCCTGGAAGGCGGGCATCACCAGGTCACCGGCCCAGGGGCCGGTGCGGGCGATCACCTCCGCACCCAGTTCGTCCACGGTCAGACAGACCCCGTCGAGGGCGTCCCCGATCGCCGCGACGATCTGCTCCGCCTGCTCCTCCGTCACCCGGACATCCGGCGGAAACGGGCTCGGCCCCGTGGGAATCGCGCTCAGCGCACCGCACCACAGCGGCAGTTCTGCGGCGGGCAGCAGATGCACGGTGCCGCGTGGGCCGAACGTCTTCACCAGCGTGTGCCCGTCCCAGAGCGCCGCCCGGACGTCCGCCCGTGTCACCCCGGTCGCCCGCACGCCCACCGACACCTCGGCCGCGGACAGCACCTGCGCCTGCGCGCCCAGCATCGCCCCGACCACCTCGGCGACCGGCGTGCCCCGCTCGGCGGGACGGTCCAGGAACTGCCGCTCCAGCCGCCGTGCGCTCGCCTCGTCCCATGTGACAGTGACAGCCATGGGGCGACGTTAGGCCGGATGTAGGCCAGAAGCTGTCCGTTTGCTGTCCCCGCTTGGCGCGCCGCCATGTGTCGTCCTGGGCCGTCAGGCGCCGCCGCGGGCCGCCCCGTGTCCCCTCGTGCAAACCGTGCATCCAGGCGCGAACGCCCTTCGGCTCCTGCGCATCAAAGGAACCCTCACCTTCTCCACATTGTTATGACGGCCGACTCGCTTTCCCTCCACTCCTCACGTAAGTTCAGACCAAGGTAATTCGCGTAAGCAAAGCTGCGCGGCGGCACCGCGCGGTGGAGGGGGCTGCGCGGTGCCGTGCGCCTGTTTGCGCCCCTGCTGGACGCGCATCGCGTCGAATCCCCGTCCGCCCCGCGAAGTCATGTGCGCCGTCAAGCGGGCGTTCGCGGTCGGGGTCACCCGGGGGAGGGAAGCGCGGACAAGTCGTCGCGCAGGGCTCCAAGGTGCGCCAAATCCTCCGGATCCGGCCGCATCCCACCCGTTTCCCCAGGGAATCCGCGTCGGCGGGGCCGTGATTCCGCCACGAAGAGGCCCTCTCATGGCCACCGGCCCGTCGCCGAGCGATTTCGGAGAGTAGTTGTGGCACGCCGATGCGCGCAGCATCACTTACGAAGGGTTATGGTGGAAACCCCCCCTCGGGCCGGTCCGTCTCCCCCCCACGGACCGGCCCGTTTTTTTGTGCCCCGATAGGCGCCCCGATCCGCGGCCGGTCTTCACCCACGGATCGGAGCCCGGCCGCACCGGAACCCGCCGCGCCGAAGTCCGGCCGCGACGGAGCCGCGCCGAAGTCCGGCCGCGACGGAGCCGCGCCGCACTAGAGTCCGGCCCATGTCGAACGATCATCCGATTTCGCCGGGTCCGCATGATCCCAACAGCCCGAGCGATCCCAACGGTCCAAGTGATCCCAACGGTCCAAGTGACTCGTACGGCCCACCACCTCCGTACGGCCCGCCACCCCCGTACGCCCAACAACCCCCGTACCCACAGCCCGCCACCCCCTACGGCCACCCACCCTCCTACGGCCAACCGTCCCCGTACGGCCAGCCACCGCCGTACGGCCACCCCTACCCCTACGCCCCGGCGCCGCCCCACACCATGCCCGGCCCGGTGCGCGCCGCTCAGATCGTGATCTGGGTGATGGCCGGTGCGGGGCTGCTGTTCACCTTCCTCGTGGCGGCCGTCTCCGGTGCCCGGGCCTCCGGGCAGTTCTTCTCCTCGTTCCTGCTGACCGTTCCGCTGTTCGTCCTGGCCTTCCGGTATCCGAAGGCCGGCAACGGTGTCCGCATCGCCTCCATCGTGCTGGCGAGCGTGCAGATCGTCCTCGGGCTGGGCTCGCTGGCGAACCGCGTCGCGGGCGCCCCCGTCGCGCTGGGCGGCGCCATCGCGCTCGCCGGGGCCATCGCCCTCGTCGTGCTGCTGAGCCAGGGCGCCGCCTCCGCGTGGTTCCGCCGGCCGCGCCCCGGAGCCGTACCGAACCATCCGTATGCCTGACACCCGTTGGCGGGGCCAGGGCGCGACAGGGGTAGGCTTCGCCTCCGGGGACCGCCATACGGACAGGGACCGCCCTCGACCGCGCCGCGACCATCGCCGCGCACCGTTCATCGCGACCACCGCGACCGTGCCGGGGCCGCGCCTGTCCGATCCGTACGGAGGGGCTGACAATCACGTGAACCTGCGCGACAAGCTGCGTGGCCTGCTGGTCAGGCTGTACGCACGCCGGGTGGAGGGCCACCTGGACCACGCTCAGGTGCCCAAGCACATCGGCGTGATCATGGATGGCAACCGGCGCTGGGCAAAGGCGGCGGGCTCCTCCACGGTGCACGGTCACCGGGCCGGTGCCGAGAAGATCGAGGAGTTCCTCGGCTGGTGCACCGAGACGGACGTCGAGGTCGTCACCCTCTGGCTGCTGTCGACCGACAACTTCGACCGGCCGCAGGACGAACTCGGCCCGCTCCTCGGGATCATCGAGGACGTCGTCCGCTCCCTGGCCGCGGACGGCCGCTGGCGGGTGCACCACGTCGGCACGCCCGACCTGCTGCCCGCCGGGATGCAGACCACCCTCAAGGAGGCCGAGGAGACCACCGCGCAGGTCGACGGAATACTGGTCAATGTCGCCATCGGCTACGGCGGCCGCCAGGAGATCGCCGACGCCGTGCGCTCGATGATCGTCGACGCCCACGACAAGGGCACCTCGATGGAGGACCTCGCCGAGTCCGTCAGCGTCGACCTGATCGGCAGCCACCTCTACACCGGTGACCAGCCCGATCCCGACCTCGTGATCCGCACCAGCGGCGAGCAGCGGCTGTCCGGATTCATGCTCTGGCAGACGGCCCACTCCGAGTACTACTTCTGCGAGGTTTTCTGGCCGGCCTTCCGCAAGGTCGACTTCCTTCGGGCCCTGCGCGACTACGCGGCCCGGCACCGGCGTTACGGCGGCTGAGCCTGTTTCGGCCAGCTGATCGCCGTATTTCGGCGAGACAAAAGTCACCCTCATTGGGACACAAGTAACAAGGAGTTCACCGGGGCGCCGTCATATGCGCTGGCATGGCGGCGCATGTTCGAGGGCATAAGCCAAGCAGGTCGACACCCGAACCACGGGTGTCGTATCTCAGTGGGCGGCGCCGGAGCCGTCCGCCCGGGAGGCCCTTTGCACCAGCTCGACCGTGCGGTCACGGCACGGAAGAAGCAGTGGAGGGCCGGTTTTCGGCCCGTGCCAGGCGTGCAGGGCGGCCGACGACCGGTCCAGCTCCACTCCGTCGCTCCCCGACCTCATCCGAGGGGGTACGTCCTTCCGTGGTGACCAGCACAAAGCGCCACAAGCCAGACCGGCGCACCTACGTTCTCGACACCAGCGTCCTGCTGGCCGACCCGAACGCCCTGAACCGCTTCGACGAGCACGAGGTCGTGCTCCCCATCGTCGTGGTGACGGAACTGGAGGCCAAGCGGCACCATCCCGAACTCGGCTACTTCGCCCGGCAGGCGCTGCGCCTGCTCGACGAGTTCCGGGTGCGGCATGGCCGTCTCGATGCCCCCATTCCGATCGGGGAACTCGGCGGGACCGTCCGTGTCGAGCTCAACCACTCGGACCCCAGCGTTCTGCCGACCGGCTACCGCCTGGGGGACAACGACTCCCGCATCCTCGCGGTCGCCCGCAATCTGCAGGCCGAGGGACTCGACGTCACCGTCGTGTCGAAGGACCTCCCGCTCAGGATCAAGGCCTCGTCCGTCGGCCTCCTCGCCGAGGAGTACCGCGCCGAGCTCGCCATCACGGACTCCTCCGGCTGGACCGGAATGTCCGAACTGACCCTGCCGGGCGAACAGGTGGACATCCTCTTCGAGGAAGGCCATGTCTACGTCCCCGAGGTCGCCGACCTGCCCGTGCACACCGGACTGACGATCCACTCCGAGCGCGGCAAGGCGCTGGGCCGGGTCACGCCCGAGGGCAACGTCCGGGTGGTGCGCGGCGATCGGGAGGCGTTCGGTATCAAGGGACGCAGTGCCGAGCAGCGGATCGCGCTCGACCTGCTGCTCGACCCGGACGTCGGGATCGTGTCCATGGGCGGCCGGGCCGGCACCGGCAAGTCGGCGCTGGCGCTGTGCGCGGGTCTGGAGGCCGTGCTTGAGCGCCGTCAGCACCAGAAGGTGATGGTCTTCCGGCCGCTGTACGCGGTGGGCGGGCAGGAGCTCGGCTATCTGCCCGGCTCCGAGGCCGAGAAGATGAGCCCCTGGGCGCAGGCCGTCTTCGACACGCTGTCCGCGGTCACCAGCCGCGAGGTCATCGAAGAGGTCACCGCGCGCGGCATGCTGGAGGTGCTGCCCCTCACCCATATCCGCGGACGCTCGCTGCACGACGCGTTCGTGATCGTGGACGAGGCGCAGTCGCTGGAACGGAATGTGCTTCTTACCGTTCTGTCCCGAATTGGCGCCAATTCACGGGTGGTTCTCACCCATGACGTGGCCCAGCGGGACAATCTGCGGGTCGGGCGCTATGACGGTGTCGTCGCCGTCGTGGAGAAGCTGAAGGGGCATCCGCTCTTCGCCCATGTCACGCTGACGCGGTCCGAGAGGTCCCAGATCGCCGCCCTTGTGACCGAAATGCTGGAGGACGGGCAAATCTGACCCAAGTGCCCAACTTGGGATAGCTACTCGTTGGTTGGCGCCGTTCGGAAAGGCCGAGAGCCTATCCGGGCGGCGCCTCGGCGTGTGCGGCTTTCCGGAAAACCCCAGGGACAAACGAGGTGTGAGCTTTCACACGCAACACGGAATTGCCTTGCGGCGTCCGGGTGCGGCAGAGTCTCACTCCTGTCAGGCCCCGCATACGACACACCTGTACCCCCAGCGGTACGGAACCACAGCAGCACCACAATCAACTGCATAGCGCCGTCGTATGCCGCCCGAGTCACCACGCGGCGCTCCCTTCACGGGAGTTGCCCACCGGGTCCGTGCCTCCCGTGACCCCGCAGTTGGGAGGCCAGAGCCAGGGGCACGATTGCGTCCGCCAGGGTCACCGAAGCGGACGATGCTGGAAGGAAACCGTGTGAGTCCGATTTCGGTCAGGGGATTCGCAGTGGCCTCTGCCACCGCGGTCACCGCTGTCGGAAGCGTCGTCGGCGTTGCCTCGGGCAGCACCGCGCAGAACAACGACGCCGAGGCGACGGCTGCCGATTCGACGCTTCTCGCGGACATACCCGCGGGCCAGCAGGCCCAGGTGCAGATCGAGTCCATGTCGGCTCAGGCTGATGTCCAGGCCATCGCCGCGGACGCGAGCGCCAAGAAGGACGCCGAGGAAGCGGCCCGTAAGGCAGCCGCCCAGATGGCGATCGACAAGCAGAAGGCCGCCGAGAAGGCGGCAAAGGAAGCCAAGGAGCGCGAAGAGGCCGAGACGAAGGCCTCCCGGTCCTCCTCCGCCGACTTCCCGATCCAGAGCTCGTACACCGTCGCGCAGATCCAGGCGATGGCACGCCAGATGGTGCCGGCCGACCAGTTCCAGTGCTTCAGCAACATCGTGGACCACGAGTCCAGCTGGAACTACCAGGCGGTCAACGCCTCGTCGGGTGCCTACGGTCTCTTCCAGGCCCTGCCCGCCGGCAAGTACTCGTCCGCCGGCTCCGACTGGCAGACGAACCCGGCCACCCAGATCAAGTGGGGCCTCAACTACATGAACGACCGGTACCACAGCCCCTGCGGGGCCTGGTCGTTCTGGCAGGCCAACCACTGGTACTAGGCGCTCCGCGGGTTCAGCCGCGATACGTCGTTTGTTGTCTGCGGCGCCGTCGTGGCTGGTCGCGCCCGCGCGGCGGAGCCGCATATTCAGTACAGCCCCGCGCCCCTTTGGGGCGCGGCTCTCAACCCTGCGTTGCCCCTCACCGTCCTTTGGTGAGGGGCAATCGCGCTTCCGGGCCCCCGGGCATGTACGGTCGGACGGACGACTCCGGGGGGAGTGGTGAGGAGAGACGGGGGAAGAGGACGGATCATGGCGCGAGTGCCAGGGTGGCTCGGCCGGCTCGGAGCCGGACTGACCGAGATGAGTGAACGGCTGGACGAGCGCCGAGCCGAGGTGGAGCGGGAGAGCGCCGACTTTCAACCGGTGCGGCGGTCCGCCACCGCCACGCTTGAGTCCGCCGAGTCCGCCGAGTCCGTCAAGTCCGCCCCCGCCGACCCGCCCCCGCCGCCCGCCGACCACGTCCCGCGGCCTCCCGCCTACGCGCCCGCGGCGCCGCCGCCCCGCCCCGATCCCACGCAGGTCGTCCCGTGGGGCGTACGGGTCGCGGCGGAGGCCGGCTGGCGGCTGCTGGTGCTGGCCGGCACGCTCTGGGTGCTGATGCGGGTCATCAGCGCCGTACAGCTTGTGGTGCTGGCGTTCGTCATCGCTCTCCTCCTCACCGCGCTGATGCAGCCCTCGGTGGCCTGGCTGATGCGGCGCCGGGTGCCGCGCGGGCCCGCGACCGCCCTGACCGCGATCCTCGGGTTCGTCGTCATCGGGCTGATGGGCTGGTTCGTGACCTGGCAGGTCATGGAGAACATCGACAACCTCTCCGACCAGGTCCAGGACGGCATCGACGAGCTGCGCAAGTGGCTGCTCAACAGCCCCTTCCACGTCACCGACAAGCAGATCAACGACATCGCCGAGAACCTCCGGGAGGCGATCGGCGCCAACACCGACGAGATCACCTCAGCGGGCCTCGAAGGCGTCACGGTCGTCGTCGAGACCCTCACCGGCATCCTGCTGGCGGCCTTCTCGACCCTCTTCCTGCTCTACGACGGCAAGCGCATCTGGGAGTGGACGCTGAAGCTCGTGCCGGCCGCGGCCCGCCCGGGCGTCGCCGGCGCCGGCCCGCGCGCGTGGGCGACCCTCACGGCGTATGTGCGCGGCACAGTCCTCGTCGCCCTGATCGACGCCGTCTTCATCGGCATCGGCATCTACTTCCTCGACGTCCCGATGGCCGTCCCGCTGGCCGTCTTCATCTTCCTGTTCTCCTTCATCCCGCTCGTCGGAGCGGTGGCCTCCGGCGCCCTCGCCGTGGTCGTGGCGCTGGTGACGCAGGGCATCTTCACGGCGGTCATGACCCTCGTGGTCGTCCTCGCGGTCCAGCAGATCGAGGGCCATGTCCTGCAGCCGTTCATCCTGGGCCGCGCGGTGCGCGTGCACCCGCTCGCGGTGGTCCTCACGGTGGCGGCCGGCGCCATGGTGGCCGGAATCGGCGGCGCGGTGGTGGCCGTACCACTGGTCGCGGTGACGAACACGGTGGTGGGGTATCTGCGCCAGTACTCCCAGGAAGCGGCGCAGGAAACGGCCGAGGACCAGGCCGCGCCGCAGGCCGAAGCCACCGTGCACAGCGCCGCGGCCGGCGCGTCCTCAGCGGTAGAGGACGATGAGAGAGGCGAGCAGCAGAACGCCTGAAGCCGTGACCCCCGGGATCCGGTAGCGGCTCCAAGCGGCGAGCGCGAGGGAGCCGGCCCAGGCCGCGCCCGCGAGGGGGACGGCCCACCAGCCTGCCGCCGACTGCGCGGCGGCCAGAGGGAGCGGCGCGAGCAGGAAGGTCGGGGGGATGACGGCGAGCCGTGGCCTGATGCCCAGCCGCTTGTAGACGACGGTCAGGACGATCACGGCGATGGTCATGGTGAGGGGGATGGCTGACACACCCCTCCAGGTGATGCAGATGCTGGCGGTGGTCGCGCATACCCGGTCGTCGTACTGCCTGACCCACGACAGGTAGGTCCCGGCGCCGGTGGCCAGAACCGCGCCCGTGGCGGCCGCGCCCGACACACGGGGCAGCACGGGCCGTGGTTCCGTGCGGGGGGTGTTCATGCCTGCAGCCTTCCCTAAACGATGGCCGGGGGCCTGAGTACGGATACTCAGGCCCCCGGGATCAGCTATGTGTCACATGCCCCGAAGCGTCTGCTCCAGGTTGTCCGCGTAGAGGCGAGCCCCCGCGATCTTGGGGTGGAAGGACTGCATGGACGCATTCGGGAACTCCTCGTCCGCCTTCTCCCGCCCGTTCTCCACGATGGCGTTGATGGTCTCCGGACTGCCGCAGGCCGCCTTGCCGTCGAACCGGTCCCGCGGGTCGGAGAAGACCACCCACGATCCGGCGTCCTGGGTGGCACCCTTCATCTCGGTCGCGAGATTGTCGGCCAGCGAGCGCACCCAGTCGTTCTCGACGGTTTCGTACGCACCGGGAAGACAGCTGTGGTCCTTCTCGATCAGGCGCGGGTAGCCCATGAGGACCACCTTCGCCTTCGGGGCCAGGCCGTGAATGGCGTTGAGCGTCTTGACGATCTGCGGGCGCACGGCGTCGTGCAGCCACTTCGGCGCCCAGTCCTTCAGGTCACCGGTCGTGCCGGGCTTCGTGTCGCCGGTTGCGGGATCGAGGTTGTCCAGCTCCGTGGACGGGCACGTGGACAGCTGCGGGTCGGCCAGGTCGACGCACTTCTTCATGATGTCGCTGAAGCGGGCGTCGTTGCCGCCGATGCTGAGCGTCACCAGGGTGGTGTTCTGGTCCAGGTACCCGGTGTCGAGCTGTGCCACCTCGCCGGACTGGCCGTCCTTGAGCATGTCGAAGGTGCGAGCTCCGGAGCAGGCCACGAAGTGGTAGTCCATCTGCGGGTCAAGGCTGTCGGCCATGGCCCCGATGGAGCTGGAGTACCCCGGAAGCGTCGCCTGCCTCGACCAGGCCAGCTTGGAGCGGTGGCACTTGTCGATTGCGTTCTTGTTCTGCTTGTCGTTGTGGTCGGTCTCCTCGTACAGGTCCTTGCCGTTCTCCCCGGTCGCCCCTTCACCCGAGGAGTAGGAGTCCCCCATCGCGACGACGGAGTTGGCCGGCTTGCCCGAAAGAGGCTGGAAGGCGACCGCGTCCCAGGCGATGTCCTCGTCCGCGGTTCCGACCTTGGTCGTGTTCGACAGCTCGACCTTCGGGGTGCCGGTGAAGTGGAACGCGCCCAGGCTGACCCATCCGCCCGCGCGCTGGAGCACGACCCGCTGGGAGTGGAGGCTGTCCGAGCCCAGCACGTTGTACCTGGCCTGCCGGGTCTGGGCGCCGGTGTCGGGAAGGTGCACCAGAACGCGCGCCCAGTTGAGGCTCTGGCCGAGGGTCCAGGTGCCCTTGATGGTCATGTAGCCGTTGTCGCCACCGAAGTGGTCGGCGTCGCGGGTGTGGGTCCACCAGTAGTGGCCGCCGTAGCCGCCGCCCACCGAGTGCAGGTCGGCCTTCGCTTGGTAACGGCCTTCCGTGCCGGGGTTGAACGAGAACTGGAAACTTCCTGCGGACGAGATCGTCGCGCAGCCGCTCTGGTCACTCCAGGTCGGCGTTCCGTTCGGGAGGGAGGCGACGACCTTGGAACCGGCCGGAGCGCCGGAGCACACCGGCGTACCGTTCTGCAGGCGGGTGCCGCGTCCCGGCTCCGACACCAGCGTCTGGTACTTGATGTTCTCGAAGCCGCAGGTGCTGGCGCAGTCGTCCTTCCAGGTCACGTTGGGCTGGTTCCACCAGTACTTGGCGTAGCACGCGGCGTCCGGGCAGTCCGGCGGCGTGTTCGGGTTGCAGTTGTTCTTGGAGTTGCAGAACGCGTCGAGCGGCGGCGCGACGTGCACCCGGTTGTATCGCGCGCTGCCTTCGTACAGGTAGGGCTGGTCCGTCCCGTTCCAGTAGGCGGGACGGAAGCCGGCCGAGGAGAAGCCGGACTCGCCGGGCCAGTCCTGCCTGCCGGAGGTGGCGTAGGAGAAGCCGGTGTCGATGGACCAGGCGGCCCAGCCCATCACCTTCAACTCGTACGGCCAGTCCTGCGGATGCGCGGCGTCCTTGACGGCGTACGGGTCGACGTCGGTGTTCATGAACGGATGGCCCCAGCCCTTGGCGTAGATGGGGTTGGCCGGGTTGTTGTACCAGCCCAGACCCCAGTGCCCGTCGTGCTTCGAGGCCTCCGACGGAGGGTTGAAGCCGAGGTTGTAGTTCCACACGGCGGTGAACCAGTTCTCGACCTTGGACGGATCGTCGTTGTTGACGGTGATCTTCTGGCCGGCCTTGTGGACCTCGTTCCACTTGTCGGCGAGGATCTTCATGGAGGCGGCGATGTTCGACGCGTAGTCGACCGCGACCAGCTTCTGCAGGGCCGGGTCGAGCAACTTCTCCTTGTTCCCGTTGGCGTCCACCTTCTCGTGACCGGCCAGCCGCATGCCGTCGGTCACCTGGCCGACGCCGTAGCCGCAGTCGGACTTGTCCCAGTTGATCTGCCAGTAGGCGGCCGGGTCGTTGGGGTCGGCCTTGTGGCCGTAGTAGCCGTCCACGGCTGCCAGCGGGTTGCCCATCTGGCCGGGGACCGAACCGCCCTCGGCCTGCCACAGGTTGGACTCCTGGGCCATGATGCCGAGGAGCACGTTGGCGGGGATCCTGGCCTTGGCGTCGCCTGTCAGTGTCGGCGGCGGGAACAGGCCCTGCGGGTCGATGGTGCCCAGGCCGGCCTGGGAGCGGTATCCGCCCTGCCGGATGTAGTTGGAGCGCAGGTTGCCCCGCACGGCCATGTCGACGGCCCATTCGACCTGATTCGAGGTCGGCTGCAGCGCCTGCACCTTGACGTCGTTGCGGGACACGGCGCACCAGCGGTCGTCGTCGGTCGGGGGGCTCACGGTCAGGCCCGCCTTCGAGGAGGAGCCCTTCGACCGGTGCGTCCCGGCGGCCTTGGGGAGGACCGGGGAGGGATTGTTCCCCGAGCCGTCGCCGGCCGCCTGCTGCACGCTCTGCGTCAGCTTGGTCCCGGTGGTGGTGGCGATGCTGGTGACCGTCACGGGCTTGTCGCCGTCGTCGGCGGGCGTCGCCGTCTGCGAGGCGGGTTCCCCGGACTTCGTGAAGCCCTTGCCCGCGCCCTTGATGTGCGCCAGGCCGGCGTGCACACCAGGCGTGAGGACCGGCTCGATCGCGAGACGGCCGTGCGAGGACACATCGGTGCCGGCCGGGGCGTTGAGGCGCGTGACGCCGGTTCCCGCGGTGGCGGGGGAGCCCTTGGGGTGGCCGGTGAGGAAGACCCTGCCCGCCTCGCCCTGCACGAGGTCGAGGTCGCCGAGCTTGGCCGAGGCGAGGGTCTTCGGCTTGCCGCTGCCGGTGAACAGCTTGGCGTGCGCCGCGGAGTCGCCCTTGCGGACGACGAAGCCGATCGTGCCGTCGGCGGCGGGCCGGATGTCGAACGGGGCACCGTCCGCGTCCGCGAGGTTCTTCACCTTGCCGGAGCGGTCGAGGTGGACGAGGCGGCTGCCGAGCGCGGCCACCGTGCCGTCCTTGACCGGAACCGCGCTGGTGATCTCGCCCTTCGCGGCGGCCGTACCCGAGGTCCTGCCGTCCACGCCCACGGTGATGACGCGAGTCCGCGTCGCCGTGGGATCGTTCATGTCCCGGAAGGCGGTGAACGCGGCTGTGTGCGTGGTGGTGTTGCAGGACGGGTCGAAGTAGGCCAACGACCCGTTGAACGGCAGCTTCTTCACATGGCCGGTCGTCAGATCGACGATGGCGGTGAAGGCGCCGCCCTGCATCAGGTCGGGCTTGTTCGTGAAACTGCGCGGTGCGTAGACGACGGCCGCGTGATCGTGGTCCATCAGGCACTGGTTGCCGATCCACGAATCCGCGGGCATGCCCGGCTCCGACAGGACGGCGGCGGTCCTCCACGTGTACGCCTTGCCGCTGTCGGCGACGAGGATGCGCAGACCGTTCGCATCAGCGGCGGCGGTGACCGCACGGTCGGGACTGGTCTTCCAGCCCTTGCCGAGCTTCTTGCCCGGATCCTTCACCTGGCCGGAAGGCGCCGGCGGTGTGGCGGGGCGGGTGGAGGGGTGCGGGTTCGGTGCGGCGACGGCGGGCGCGGCCTGGAGCAGACCGCCGGTCAGGGCGGCGCAGGCCACTACGGCCACAAGCGGCGCGCGCGTTCGTCTCTTGAGACTCAAGGAAGTCTTCCCCGTGTTCGGTTGAGTGTGCGGGCACGCAGAACCGGAGTGTGCGAGCACGCGGAATTGGCAGGACTCCACGCCGTGAGATGACATGGAGTCCTGGGATTACGGCTCTTTCGGCGCTGCCTAGTTGCAGTTCGTCGAGTCCGTCTTGCGGTTGACGATGTACACGCTGTCGCTCGTGGAGTTCTTCATCAACGCGGTGACCGTGCCGCAACCGCCGCGGGCGCGGTAGACGGGCCCCGCGTACTGGCTGAAGACGCCCGAGTCACTCGCGCAGCCGTCCTCGCTCCAGTTCGAGCAGAGCGTGATCTTCATCCACTTCGCGCTGCCCAGATTGTTGTCGAGGATGGCGCACGTGGGTGCGTTGTTGCTCGCGGGGTTGTCTCCCTTGACGTAGACGAAGAGAGTCGCGAAGCGCCTTGAGTCGGGCAGTTGCTCTGCCTTGTAGAGCTTGTATCCGGTGCCGCAGACGTTCCCGGCACGGGCGACGGAGCGGGGCTTGGCCGCCGCGATCGCCTTCGTGTTCTTGTCGGCCTTGGCCGAAACGCTGGCAACGGGCTGGTCGGCTGCGGCGACCTGCGGAGTGGTCAGACCGAGTATGGCCACGGTGGCCGCGGCTGCGGCAAGCGCGGTTCTCGCGGAAAAGCGGCTGCGCACGGACATGAGATCCCCCCAGAGAAAGCATTCATCCGCCCCCCCCGGGAACCTTGGTCAAGTGGCAGGGGGGGGCTGGATGTAACGGTAGTCACCGGAACCCAATCAAATCCCCTCTCCCACTGTCCAAGAGGATTTTTGCGCGCAAACGGAACATGTCGTTCCGTCATGACTCCTTGTGGGCGGACCTTCCTCCAACAACGGGAAGAACCGGGCAATCTTCGACCGTCCGGTCACTCTTGGTTCCGATCCGGGCTGGGGCGAGTGGTGAATGTCATGTAACAGGACAACGGCACAACGGCCCCTGTCCACCGGTGGGTGGGCAGGGGCCGTTGTCCTGTCGTGGCGGGCTACTCGGCCGGCTGGGCCAGCACCGCCTCCGCGTCGAGGGTGACGCCGACCGCCTGGATCACGGACGCGATCTTGAACGCCTCCTGGATCGTCTCGCGGTCCACGCCCGCCTTGCGCAGCACCTGCTCGTGCGAGTCGAGGCACAGCCCGCAGCCGTTGATGGCGGACACCGCGAAGGACCACAGCTCGAAGTCGACCTTGTCGACACCGGGGTTGCCGATGACGTTCATCCGGAGCCCGGCGCGCAGGTTGCCGTACTCGTGGTCGGACAGCAGATGCCGGGTCCGGTAGAAGACGTTGTTCATCGCCATCACGGCGGCCGCGGACTTCGCCGCGGTGTACGCCTCGGGCGAGAGGTTCGCCTTCGCCTCCGGCGCCAGCTCGCGCAGCACGATCGGGGAGCGTGCGGCGATCGCGGTGGCCAGCACCGTGCCCCACAGCTGCTGCGCCGGGAGGTCCGAGTTGCCGATGACCGAGCCCAGGTTGAGCTTCAGGTCCTTGGCGTAGTCCGGTATGCGGGACTTGAGGGAGTCGAGGGACATGTGGGTCACTCTCCCGCGAGCAGCTTGACCGGGTCCAGGGTGTCCTCGCCCTTGCTCCAGTTGCACGGGCACAGCTCGTCCGTCTGCAGGGCGTCCAGGACCCGCAGGACCTCCTTGGGGTTACGGCCGACGGAGCCGGCGGTCACCATGGAGAACTGGATCTCATTGTTCTGGTCGACGATGAACACGGCACGCTTGGCGAAGCCGTCCTCGCCCTCGATGCCGAGGTCGCGCATCAGCTCGTGCTTGGAGTCGGCCATCATCGGGAACGGCAGGTCGCGCAGGTCGTCGTGGTCCTTGCGCCAGGCGTGGTGCACGAACTCCGAGTCACCGGAGAAGCCGAGCACCTGCGCGTCACGGTCGGCGAACTCCTCGTTCAGCTTGCCGAAGGCCGCGATCTCGGTCGGGCAGACGAAGGTGAAGTCCTTCGGCCAGGCGAAGACGATCTTCCACTGACCCTCGTAGGTCTTGTGGTTGATCGTCTCGAACTCCTTGCCCTTCTCCAGCGAGACGCAGGCGGTCAGTTCGAACTCGGGGAACTTGTCACCGACAGTGAGCACACGCTCTCCTTGCAGCGAAGAGACACCCGATCGGTACAGGTGTCTCCCAATGGGTTGGACCTTACCGATCCTGGCACAGCCTGCATTGATACGGGAAATAGCTACACTCGGTCAGGTTGATCGGAGGTACCTATTGATGACCTTGGGTGAGAGATGAACGCGGGCAAGAAGCGCCGGCCCAGCCTCGCCCAGCTGCGGGCCTTCGCGGCCGTCGCCGAGCACCTCCACTTCCGGGACGCCGCCGCGGCGATCGGTATGAGCCAGCCCGCGCTCTCGGGCGCCGTGTCCGCGCTGGAGGAGACCCTCGGGGTCACGCTGCTGGAGCGTACGACCCGCAAGGTGCTGCTCTCGCCGGCCGGTGAGCGGCTGGCCGTACGGGCGAAGGCGGTGCTCGTGGAGGTCGGGGCACTGATGGAGGAGGCGGAGGCGGTCCGGGCGCCGTTCACCGGGGCGCTGCGGCTCGGGGTCATCCCGACGGTGGCGCCGTATCTGCTGCCGACGGTGCTGCGGCTGGTCCACGGCCGGTATCCGCACCTCGACCTCCAGGTCCACGAGGAGCAGACCGCCAGCCTCGTGGAGGGGCTCACCTCCGGCCGCCTGGACCTGCTGCTGCTCGCCGTGCCGCTGGGCGTGCCCGGCGTCGCCGAACTGCCGCTCTTCGACGAGGACTTCGTGCTCGTGACCCCGCTGGACCACTGGCTCGGCGGCCGGGAGGGCATCCCGCGCGAGGTCCTCAAGGAGCTCAACCTGCTGCTTCTCGACGAGGGGCACTGCCTGCGCGACCAGGCCCTCGACATCTGCCGGGAGGCCGGCCGGGCGGACGCCCCGGTCACCACCACGGCCGCCGGGCTGTCCACCCTGGTGCAGCTCGTCGCCGGGGGCCTCGGCGTCACCCTGCTGCCGCGCACCGCCGTGAAGGTCGAGGCGACCCGCAGCAACCAGCTGCTGACCGGCTACTTCGCCGACCCGGCGCCCACCCGCCGCATCGCCCTCGCCATGCGCACGGGCGCGGCACGCGGTGGAGAGTACGAGGAACTGGCGGAAGCCCTGCGCGAGGCCCTGCGTCCGTTGCCCGTAACCGTGTGCCAATCGGTCAAATGAGCGCCGAACACAGTTCTTTGCGCCGCCCGGAAACTCAACTTCCGTCAACTAGCGACAGCTGGGACATCCCCCTCCGGAATATGCGCCACGGCTGATACACATTCCCCCCACAGCGCTATGCGTCAGGCGTGTGTGCGAAACGGCGAGGGGTGTGATGTCGGGCTACGAACACCTGACACGGGCCCTGTCCGCATGCGGGCGTGACGGCTTCACCGGGGAGCTGAGGGTCAGCGGGACACCGGGCGGCACCTTCCACCTCGGCCAGGGACGGGTGGTCGCGGCCGAGTCCCCCGGGGCTCCGGGCCCCGAGGCACTGCTGCTGCGCTCCGGGCGGGTCAGCGGCGAGCAGTGGGCCGAGCTGGTACGGGAGTCCGGGGGCGCGCGCTGGCCGGCGACGGCGCTCATCGCGCGCGGGTACGCGGGGGCCGCCCAGCTCCGGGTCGTCTGCGCGATGGCGCTGCACGACGCCGCGTTCGCGATCGCCGCCGGACGGGTGGACGACTGTGAACGCGTCCCCACCGCCCAGCCGTTCGCGCACGTCCCCGTGGGGGAACCGCCGCTCAGCCTGATGCAGGGCTCGGCCCGCAGGCTCGCCGCCCTCGGTGCGCTGCCCCACCCCGTGCACCCCGACCGGGAACGGCCCGTGCCCGCACCGACCCCCGCCGAACCGGACGCCGAACTCACCGTCCTGCGGCGCGAACTGCTCGCCCACGCCGACGGCCGGCGTACGGCCCGGGACCTCGCCTTCCGGGTCGGGCGCGGTGTCTACACCGTGACGGTCGAGATCGCCCGGATGCTCGGCGACGGACTCCTGGTCTGCGTCGAGTCGCCCACGCCGATCCCGGTCCGCCCCCTCCCGGACGGCCGGGCACTGCGGCCCCGGAGAGCCGCTCCCGCCGAAATCCCGGACCGGCCACCGCACCCGCCCGCCCCGCAGAGCGCACTGCCCCGACGCAAACCCGGCAGCTTCTTCCGTCTCTGGAACGGAATTCCCAAATGAGCCGGCCGCATTGTGCCGGCCACATTGAGCCGGCCGATCAGATGTGAAGAGAAATAAAGGAAACAGGAGAGCCGAGTACATGGATCACAAAGCCCTGACCCTGGAAATGCGCGGTCTGCGCGAACAGGTCACCGGCATCACCGACACCGCGGTCGCCGCCGCCGACGGGCTGCTCATCGCCGCGGACACCGCCGACTCGATCGACCCGGAGGGCCTCGCCGCCCTCGCCGCGGCCGGCCTCGGTCTCGCGCGGCGCACCGCCGAGGCCACCTCCCGCGGCACCCTGCGGCGCACGGTGACGTACGGCAGCCACGGATGTGCCGCCTTCTACGCCGTCGGCGACACCGCCCTCATGGTCGTGCTCGGCGACGAGGGCATGGACGTGGACCACCTGCACCGGGCGACCCAGTCGGCCCTGCGGCGCATCGACCTGATCCTCACCGACAAAGCATCAGAAGGAGTTTGAAGGGATGGCGACGAAGCGTATGACCTCAGGTTTCTCGGACCAGGTGATGGGCCTGGTCAAGCACCTTCGTACCGACGCCCCCGACTGCGTGGCCTCCGGTGTGGTCGACATGGCCACCGGAATGCTGCTGTCGTACGAGACCGTGGAGAACCATCCGCCGGAGGTCCTGGACCTGCTGGCGGGTGCGACGCTCGACCTGTTCCAGGGACGTACGGTCGTGATGATCGAGGACGTCTTCAAGGAGCGCCGCGGGATCACCAGTGACGCCCACTTCTTCCAGGAGATCCTGGTCAACAGCGAGAACCTCACGCACCTGTTCGTGCGACTGAGCGAGCAGCAGGACATCGTGGCCGTCGTGGTCTGCCGCAAGTCGGTCAACGTCGGCATGCTGTTCGCCCAGGTCCGGCGGGTGATCAGGGAGTACAACCTCTGAGCGCGACGGCGGTGGGGTTCCCCGACCTCCCCCGTCGGAACCCCACCGCCGCATCACTGCGCCTGCCGTACCGCTCTGTACTACTCCGTCCGCAGCCCGTCGGGCCGCATCAGCCGCAGCAGCGGCGGCAGGCTGAGCAGCGTCACCGTGAGGACGATGCCGGCGGCGACGCCGGTCATCGACAGCACGCTCGTCCAGTCCACGAGGATCGGCGTGCTCGTCATCTTCAGCAGGACCGCGCCCAGCGTCATGCCCACCGCCGAGGCCAGCAGCAGGCCCAGGGCGATCGGGATCGCCGTCTGCCACAGCACCGACAGGCTCAGCGTGCGGCGCCGGGTGCCGAAGGCGACCAGCGACGACAGCAGCTTCTTGCGGTCGCGCAGCTGCTCCAGCTGGGAGACCAGCAGGCTCGCGCCGATCAGCGCCATGACACAGACGGCGCCGACGAACAGGCCGGTGCGGATGGTGTCGTAGCGGTTGGACGTCTCGGTGGAGTACCAGGTCATGGGGTACGACAGCGGGTCCACGGCCGCCGCCGTGTTCCGAATCCGGTCCTGCACGTCCGGCACGGAGGCGTCGAGCTTGAGATACGCCTGCCCGGTCAGCGCCGACGCATCCGCCACGGCCAGCGCCTTCGGGGTGACCAGGAAGCCGCTCCGCTCCCGCCCGCTCATGTCCTCGCGCGACCTGGCCTCCTTCATGCCGCGCGGCACGGTCCAGGTGATCTTCTGCCGCTTCACCTCGCCGTCGTACGACGGGTCGAAGTACAGGGCCCGGCCGGGCTGCTTCGCCAGCTTCTGGGTGTACTCGTCGTCTCCGGGCTTCGTCACGTAGAAGATGTCGCCGTCCCGGCACGAGGGCAGCCGGGCGGCCTCGCGCAGCGAGTCGCAGTCACCGACGGTCATCTCGGTGCTCAGCTCGGGATCCATGGGCCGATCACCCAGGTACCCCTCGCCGTACGCGTAGACCTTCTGCACGCCCTTGGTCTCCCGGAACTTGGCCACCGCCTGGTCGAGCTCCACATCGCTGGGTATCGCCACCTGCATCTGTGCCCGCTCGGTGTCGTACTTGCTGTCCTCGGTGTACTGGCTCTCCACCCCGGCGAACAGCATCTGCAGCGCGATCGCCCCGGCGACCGCCACCGCGACGCCGTTGACCATGCGGGCCGCCGTGCCGCTGCTCAACTGGAGCCTGCGAACGGCGAGTTGCCAGGCGACACCACCCGAGCCGAGCCGGGCGACGACCGCCTCGACGACCCAGGGCAGCAGGGTGGTCACACCGATCAGCAGCAGGAGCACACCGCCGATGACCAGGTACTCGTTGAAGGAGCCGTTGTCACGGCCCTGGCCGATCATCGGCCAGAGCATCGCCAGGCCGCCGAGCGGCAGCAGCAGCCGCCACCACAGCCTGCGCCGCGAGGGCTTCGCCGTACGCACCACGCCGAGCGGCTCGATCACCACGCCGCGCATCGCGAACAGCGTGACCAGCACGGCCGCCGCCGGGACCGCGAGGCCGACCAGCAGGGCCAGCACGGGGGAGGGGTTGAGGTAGCTGGGGAACACGCTGATGTCGAACACCTCGACCGTGCCCGCGATCTGACGGCCGATCAGGAAGAAGCCGGTGCCGAATCCCAGCCCGAGCACCGCGCCGGCCAGGGCCTCGCCGGCCGCGATCCGCCGGGTCATCCAGCCGTCGGAGCCGACCAGCCGCAGTGCCGCGAGCCGTCGGTCGCGCCGCTCGCCGCCGAACCGCACGGCCGCGGCGATGAAGACGGCGACCGGCATCAGCAGCACCACGAAGACGACGAGGACCAGCAGGAGCAGCACGGGGTCGGTCTGCTGCTCGCTCGGATTCGGGTCCCCGAACCTGTCGATGCGGGCCACCCGGCCGCCGTCGATGTGCGGCGCGAGGCCGTCGCCGCCCCGGAAGAAGGCGAGTTCCTGCGAGCCGATCAGCCCGCTCTCGCCGATGGTCCCGACGATCCGCTCGGGCAGCCGCTCCCGCAGCAGCTTCGCGCCGTCCGACTCCAGCAGCCGCTTCAGCGCGGGGGAGGCGACCATCTCGCCCTCCGCCGGGAACTTCTCAAGCCCCGGCGGCAGCGGCGCCCGGGGGCCCTCGGGCTCCAACGCCCGGCCCCGGATGTCCTTGTCGCGGAACTCGGTGTCGACGTTGGCCACGAGCAGGGTGGCGTCCGACTGCTTGATGACCTTGCCGCTGTAGGTGATGTCGGTGCGGGCCTCCTCCCGGTCGTGCCGGACGGACTGCATGCTCGGGAACGCGGTCGTCAGCAGCAGCAGCGCCACGCCGAGTCCGACTCCGACGGCCGTCAGCAGCGCCCGGACCCATCCCTCACGTCCGCCGGCGAAGGCGAACCGGACCCCCATGCCCAGGTCCTTGGCCCACTGCCCCACGCTCATACGGCCCGCTCCATGTCCCGGGACTTGCCGTCGCGTACGACGATCTCGCGGTCGGAGTAGGCGGCCACCCGGGCCTCGTGCGTGACGAGGACGACGGCGGCGTTGGTGGAGCGCGCGGCGTCCGTCAGCAGCTCCATCACGCGCTCGCCGTTGAGGGAGTCGAGCGCGCCGGTCGGCTCGTCGGCGAACAGCACGCGCGGGTTGGTGACCAGCGCGCGGGCGACGGCGACGCGCTGACCCTGACCGCCGGAGACCTCGCCGGGCCGCTTCTTCCGGAGGTCGTCGACCTCCAGCCGCTCCATCCAGGTCAGGGCGGCCTTCTCGGCGTCCTTGCGGGAGGTCCCGTTGAGCCGCAGCGGAAGAGCGACGTTCTCGACGCAGGTGAGCTCCGGTACGAGCTGGCCGAACTGGAAGACGAACCCGAACTCGGAGCGTCTGAGGGCACTGCGCTGGGCGTCGCCCATGGTGGCAAGCTCATGCCCGTTGTACGTGATGGACCCGGAGTCGGGCGGCACGATGCCGGCGAGGCAGTGCAGCAGCGTCGACTTGCCGGAGCCGGACGGACCCATTACGGCGACGACCTCGCCGGGGTGGATGGAGAACTCGGCGCCGTCGAGGGCGATGGTCGGACCGTAGACCTTGCGCAGCTGTTCGGCCGCGAGCAGGGAACCCGGAGGGGGTGTCACTTGGCCACCACCTCGGCCAGCTTGTCGAGACGCGCGGCGGTGAGTTCCAGCCAGCGCAGGTCGGCCTCCAGATGGAACAGGGCGTGGTCGCAGATCAGCTGATCGGCGAGGTCCCCCTTGCGCTTGCGGTCGGTGAGGATCCGCATCATCCGCAGATGCTCGGCACGCTGGGTGTCGAGGATGTCGGCCGCGTCGCGCCGGGTGAGCAGGGCCAGGACGACCTTGGTGTACAGGGTCGACTGGAGATACGGCTCGGGCTTCTCGGGCGTCGCGAGCCATCGCTGTACGTCGGTGATGCCGGCGTCGGTGATCGCGTACCGCTTGCGCTCGGGCCCGCCGCCGGGCTCGATCCCGTCGACCTCGACGAGCCCGTTCTTCAACAGGCGGGACATCGTCGAGTAGACCTGGCCGTAGTGCAGCGGCCGGTCGTGACCGAACGTCTCGTCGAAGGCCCGCTTGAGGTCGTAACCGTGGCGGGGGCCCGACTCCAGGAGCCCTAGAAGGGTGTGACCGATGGACATGTCAAGGACTCTACATGTGGTGTATACGCCACCTGTATACGCAGAGTGTGTAGACCGCGCCAGGGGGTGCGATTGCCGGATATCGGCCCAGGTGGGGGCCGACTGTCACGGTTCTGCTACTGGGACTCGGGCGGATCCACCGGAGGGCGCCCGCGGCGCGGAATCGGCTTGGCCTCACCCGGCAGCCGCCCCGCCTCCGCGAGGGCACGTCGCAGCAGGAACTCGATCTGCGCGTTGGCGGACCGCAGTTCGTCCCCGGCCCACCGCGCGAGCGCCTCGTACACGGACGGGTCGAGCCGCAGCAGCACCTGCTTGCGCTGCGGCCGACCCTGCGGGGCCGAACCCCCGGACGGAACCGTCACTGGTAGAGCGTCCCGGTGTTGAGGACCGGCTGCGGGGACCTGTCGCCGCACAGCACCACCATCAGGTTCGACACCATCGCCGCCTTCCGTTCCTCGTCCAGCTCCACGATGTCCTGCTCGGAGATCCGCGCGAGCGCCGCCTCGACCATGCCGACCGCTCCGTCGACGATCTGCCGCCGGGCCGCGACGACCGCACCGGCCTGCTGCCGCTGGAGCATCGCGGAGGCGATCTCGGGAGCGTACGCGAGATGCGTGAAGCGCGACTCGATGATCTGTACGCCGGCCGCCTCCACGCGCGCGTGCAGTTCGACGGCGAGCTTCTCGGTGATCTCCTCGGCGTTGCCGCGCAGCGAGAGGCCGCCCTCGTCATGGGCGTCGTAGGGGTACTCGATGGCGATGTGCCGCACGGCCGCCTCGGTCTGGGTGGAGACGAACTCCAGGAAGTCGTCCACCTCGAAGCTGGCCTGCGCGGTGTCCTCGACCTTCCACACGACGACCGCGGCGAGCTCGATCGGGTTGCCGTAGGCGTCGTTGACCTTGAGGACGGCGGTCTCGTGGTTGCGGACCCGGGTCGAGATCTTCGTGCGGGAGGTGAAGGGGTTCACCCAGCGCAGCCCGTCCTGCCGGATCGTCCCCCGGTACCGCCCGAAGAGCTGCACGACCCGCGCCTCGCCCGGCGCGACCATGTTCAGCCCGGACATCGCGAGGAGTGAGCTGAGGGCGACGAGCGCGCCCGGAATGATCAGCGAGGCCTTGACGCCGGCCGCGGCGGCCGCGGCGGTCCCGCCCGCGATCAGCCCGGCCGCGGCCAGCAGCCCGCCCAGTCCGAGCAGCAGCGCGAGCGCGCCGCCGATGCTGTGCGCAGTGAACTCGCGCACACGCGGGGCGGGCATGTCGGGTACGTCGGCGGTGGCGGATGTGCCGTCGTTCTTGGCGTTCTTGTCGTTCGGCATAGGTGGTTCCCCCCGTTTCCTGCGAAGCCTCCTACGGATCCGCTGGTCGGCTTCGGCTAGCTTCTGGCTAACTAACTGCTATCACTTTACCCGCCGAGAGCAACCCTACGCATCCCTGAGCCGTCGGTTCCGTTGGGACGGGTGCTGATTGTCACGTCCGTAAAAGACCGGATCGACCAGTCTTTGTCACAACTTCCGGTGTTAGCTTTCGGAGCTGACCAGAGAGCGAAGCGGAGCGGAACGGACCCATGGGACGAGCGGAAGACAGACGAGCGCGGCAGCGCGGTGGCCGCCGCGCGGCGCCCCGGCGTTCCTCCGGGTCTCCGTCGAACCCGTCGAACAGCGGGGCAGCTGAGTCGACCACCGTCATCGGCACGCCGTCGGAGGCCGTCGGCGGCCGGGCCGCGGCCCGCCGGGCGGCCAAGGCCGGGAGCAGGGGCCGCGGCAAGGGCGATGACGGCAAGGGCCGAATACGCCGGCTCTTCACCTGGAAGAAGATCCTCGGCACGTTCCTCGGCGTGTGCCTGCTCGGCATCGGCTCCTTCATCGCGCTGTATCTGTACGTGGACATCCCGAAGGACAACGCCGCCGCCCAGGCGGCCCAGCTGCAGAGCAACATCTACAAGTTCAGCGACGGCGCGGTCCTGGCCCGAGACGGCGAGGTCAACCGCGAGATCGTGGACCTGTCCAAGGTGCCGAAGCCGGTCCAGGACACCTTTGTCGCGGCGGAGAACAAGAGCTTCTACCACGACAACGGCATCGACCTGAAGGGCACGACCCGCGGTCTGCTCAACACGCTGATGGGCAAGGGCGCGCAGGGCGGTTCGACGATCACCCAGCAGTACGTCAAGAACTACTACCTCAGCCAGGAACAGACGGTCAGCCGCAAGCTCAGGGAGATGGTCATCTCCCTGAAGGTCGACCGTGAGATGTCCAAGGACGAGATCCTCGCCGGCTACATCAACACCAGCTACTTCGGCCGCAACGCCTACGGCATCCAGGCCGCCGCCCAGGCCTACTACCGCGTCGACGCCAGCAAGCTCAAGGTCGAACAGGGCGCGTATCTCGCCGCGTTGCTGCAGGCGCCGAGCCAGTACGACTGGCAGGCGGCGTCCGACACCGGCAAGAAGCTGGTCACGGCCCGCTGGAACTACGTCCTGGACAACATGGTCGAGGAGGGCTGGCTGGACAAGTCCGAGCGTCAGGGCATGACGTTCCCGGAGCCGAGGGAGCCCAAGCCCACCGCCGGCCAGGAGGGCCAGAAGGGCTACCTGATCGCCCTCGCCAACCGTCAGCTGGAGGACCAGCTGATGAAGCAGGACGGCATCACGCGTTCCCAGGCGGAGCGACAGGTCGAGGGGCAGGGCTGGACCATCACCCTGAACATCGACAAGAAGAAGCAGGCCGCACTGGAGAAGGCCGTCAAGGCAAAGCTGACCAGCAAGCTGGACCCGAAGAAGCGCAAGGTCGACCGAAACGTCCAGGCCGGTGCCGTCTCCGTCGACCCCAAGACCGGGAAGATCGTCGCCCTGTACGGCGGCGTGGACTACTTCAAGCACTACTACAGCAACGCGACCCGCGCGGACTATCAGCCCGCCTCCACGTTCAAGCCCGTGATCCTGGCCGCCGCCCTGGACGAGAACGCCGAGACCCAGGACGGCAAGCCGATCACCGCGAACACGCTCTACGACGGCACCAGCAAGCGGCCGGCCGTGGACAAAGGCACCAAGGTCGGGTTCGCCCCCGAGAACGAGGACGACACGAACTACGGCGACATCACCGTCCAGCGGGCGATGAACGCCTCGGTCAACTCGGTCTTCGCCCAGATGGGCATCGACGTCGGCATGCCGAACGTCATGGATATGGCGGCCAAGCTCGGCATGGACACCTCCAAGGAGCAGGCCGTACCCGCCCAGACCCTGGGCTCCATGGGCGCGAGCCCGCTGCAGATGGCCGGGGTCTACGCCACCCTCGACAACCACGGCAAGAAGGTCACCCCGAGCATCATCAAGAAGGCCGAGCACAACAGCCGTGTGATCGAGATGCCGAACGCGGTCGGCGAGCAGGTCATCAGCGAAAAGACCGCGGACACGGTGACCTCGGTGCTGACGGGCGTGGTCGACGACGGTACGGCCCGCAGGTCCGTGCGCGACAATCCTGAGCGCGACGGCCAGGAGGTCGCCGGCAAGACGGGTACGTCCGACGACAACAAGTCGGCCTGGTTCACCGGTTACACGCCCGACCTGGTCACCTCGGTGGGTCTGTTCGGTGAGGACGCGAAGACCGGTGAGCAGACCAAGATGTACGGAGCGGGTGGCCACGACCGCGTCAACGGCGGTGACTTCCCGGCGGAGATCTGGGCGGCGTACATGTTCGGCGTGACGAAGACGGACGCCGAGTTCGACCTCGACACCGACCAGGGCGCGGCGGTCCTGCCGACCTGGACGCCGACTCCGAGTCAGAAGCCGACGACCCAGGAGCCCACGGAGGAACCGACGACCCAGAAGCCGACGGAGACGCCGACGACCGAGGAGCCGACGGAGACACCGACGACCCAGGAGCCGACGGAGGAACCGACGACTCAGGTGCCGACGGTGGAACCCACGGACAAACCGACGGACGACATCACCCTGGACCCGGCCAAACCCGGCGACGACCAGTAGACGCGACGAGGGCGCCCGGCAGCACGCCGGGCGCCCTTTTTCCGTACACCGCCAGGCACCCTGTCGTCGCAGCGCGCCCGCCGGGTCATCCCCGGTTCAACTCGAACCAGACGACCTTGCCGGTGCTCAACCGCGTCGCCCCCCACCGCCGGGCCAGCCGGTTCACGAGGTACAGGCCGCGGCCGCCCTCGTCCGTGGCCCGGGCCTGGCGCAGGCGGGGCAGTTGCGGTACGTCGTCGCCGACCTCGCAGCGCAGTACGTCGGTGCGCAGCAGCCGTAGGGTCACCGGCCGCGAGGCGTAGCGCACCGCGTTCGTGACGACCTCACTGACCAGCAGCTCGACCGAGTCGGTGAGCTCCTCCAGGCCCCAGCGGGCCAGGGCGCGGCGGGCCAGTCGGCGGGCACGGCCGGGTGCCGCGTCCTCGGGCTCCAGGAACCAGTACGCCACGTCGCTGGGTGCGATCCCGTCGAAGCGGGCGGCGAGGAGCGCGATGTCGTCGTCCCGGTCGCCCGGCCCGAGCATGTCGAGCACCTCGTCGCACAGGGCCTCCAGCGGCGGCGGGTGGTCCGGGCCCGTGAGCTGCGCGGTCGCGGCGAGCTTCTCGCGGAGCTGCTCTATGCCGGTCCACACGTCGCGCAGCCGGGACTCGACCAGGCCGTCGGTGTAGAGGAGCAGGGTGGCTCCGGCCGGCGCGTCCAGCTCTACGGCCTCGAAGTCGACGCCGCCGACGCCGATCGGGGCGCCTGCGGGGACCCGTAGCACTTCCGCGCGGCCGCCCAGGTGGAGCAGGACGGGCGGCGGATGACCGGCGTTGGCGATGGTGATGCGGTGCGACACCGGGTCGTAGACGGCGTAGAGGCAGGTCGCCATGCGGTCGGTGCCGAGCCGCTGGGCCTGTTCGTCGAGGTGGTGCAGGACCTCCTGCGGGGGCAGGTCGAGCCCGGCGAGGGTCTGGGCCGTCGTCCGCAGCTGGCCCATGATCGCGGCCGAGGTCATGGAGTGGCCCATGACGTCGCCGACGACCAGGGCGACCCGGCTGCCGGGCAGCGGGATCGCGTCGTACCAGTCGCCGCCCACCCGGGCCGTCTCGGCCGCTGGGAGGTAGCGGGAGGCCAGCCGCACGCCGGTCGGGCGGGGGAGGGTCTCCGGCAGCATGGTGCGCTGCAGCTCGTCGGCGATGTACGCCTCACGGCCGTACAGCACGGCCTTGTCGATGCCCAGCGCGCTGTGCGTGGCCAGCTGGGCGGCGACGAGGAGGTCGTCGGGCTCGAAGGCGATGCGATCCGGGCGGCGCAGGAAGACCGCGGCGCCGATGACACGGCGCCGGCCGCGCAGCGGGGCAAGGATCGCGCGCTGGCCGTCCGGGATGATCAACTCGCCGTCGTCGCCGAGGAGTTCGGGCAGGGCCGCACGGGCGGCCGGCGCGTCGGCGAAGACCGGACGTACGCCGCGCAGCACCTCGGCGAGCGCGCCGCCGGGCCGTACCTCGCACAGCTCCGAGGTGAGGGCGGACAGCTCGGACAGCTCGGTCGGCTCCGATGGGGCCTGCGCGGGCAGGAAGCCGCCGCCCTCGGTGTCGCGCTCCTCCGGAATGCGGTCGGTGCGGCGCAGCCGCAGCACGACGGGACCGGTGGGCCGCTCGTCGCCGACCGGCAGCGGGTCGCGCAGATAGACGAGGATCGCGTCGGAGAAGGTCGGCACGGTCGCCCGGCACAGCCCCATCACGATCTCGTCCAGGTCTATGCCGCGGGCGATCCGCCGGGTGGCGGCGCCCACAAAGCGCAGCCGGTCGCCGTCCCGCCGCATGGGCGTGGGCCTGCCGGGCTGCACGCCCTGTCCGGTGCGCCGCTCGGCCGGGCCCGCCGGCTGCTCGGCGCCGGGCTGCGGCGGGATGCCCTCCGGAACGGGCCGCGGCCGGTGTGTGTCGGGCTCGGCGGCGACGGAGGGCTGTGAGTGCTCGGGGCCGTTGCCGACGATGTCTGGGGGCTCCTTGCTCGGGCCGGACGGCGTGGTGGTGCCCGGCGTGGAAGGGGTCTCTCCGGCGCGTGCCTGCGCGGGTAAGGCGGTGCCCCCGCGGGTGTCGCCGCCTGGGGTGGGCGGCGGCGTGGAGTGCGTCGTCGACGGTGTCGAGGTACGCACAAGCGCCCCGCGGGGCTCCGCGGGGTCGACGCCCGTCTCGGGGCGTTCGAAGGAGGTCGGCTGCTCCGTCACGCCTTTCGAATCCATCCGTCCGGGGCTGCGCGCCACGCGTGCAGTTCGTCCCGCCGAAACTCCGATACCCGGAATACGTGCCCCAGGAACGGAATTCCCGCGTGGCCGGAGGCAGTTCCTGTGCCGCCGGCCGGCCGTCTGGCCGTACCGGCATCGCCCTGGTAACCCTCGCTCACGTCCTGCCGCCCCTCGGTGACGATCGGTCAAGCCCGGCGCACACTCCGGTAGTTGCTCATGCGCGCCCTTGCGGAGGACGATCCTACGTTTGTTGCCCTGGGGCGCATCAAGGGTCTCACGACGACAGCTGCGCGGGTGTGCGATCCCAGCCCTCCGGCAAAGAAGGTACAGCCCAGGAGGGATCCGGGCGCCAGTGCGGCCAGTCGTCCGAGAACGGCGGCCCCCAGGCGCGGATCACGTCCACCGCGTCACGCCCCGCCTCCCGTACCCGTGCGGCGAGCCGTTCGTCGATCAGCCCGTCCCGCTGGGCCTGCGCGAACTCGTCCTCGTCCCGCCAGTGCCAACTGCGGTCCGGGTGCACGGAGATGTCCAGGAAGTGGTCCTCGGAGTCCACCCCGCCAGCCCAACGGGCCAGCGGCTCCTCCAGGTTCACGTACCAGTTCTTGAACTGCCATCCGGGCTCCCAGAACAACCACACCGACCACGGCTCACCGGGCCGCGCGAGCTTCAGCACCCCGGTCCCGAACCAGTGGTCGCGCTGGACGGAGCGCGGCTTGGTGTACCGCGTCTCAAGGGGCTCCAGGTGCACGGACGTTCCGTCGGCGAGCACCGGCTTCACGCACTGCGTCCCCGGCGCCAGCCATACGGCGAGGATCTCGTCGTCGTCCTGGACCACGGTGACGGGACGCGCGATGTGGAAGCGAGGGCCCGCGTTCTCCCGGTACCGCCACAGGATCTGCGTCCCGGGCGCCCAGAAGCCCGTCGATCCGCCCGCTTCCACGTCCCTCGTCACCGCTCCACCGTCTGCCATGGACAGATATTAGGTGCCACAGGCATACGACGCTGCGGCGCCGGTCACGGTTCACGGAGCCGTGATCATCGGTTACGGCCGCGTCATCCGCAGGACGTCCAGGGCCTCGTCCAGTTGCTGCAGGGTGAGGTCGCCGCGCTCCACGTACCCGTTCTCCAGGACGACTTGGCGGATGGTCCTGCGCTCCGCGAGCGCCTTCTTGGCGACCTTGGCGGCCTCCTCGTACCCGATGTACTTGTTGAGCGGCGTGACCACGGAGGGTGACGACTCGGCGTATTCGAGGGCCCGTTCGCGGTGGGCGACGATGCCGTCGACGGTCCGGTCGGCGAGCAGCCGGGAGGCGTTGGCGAGCAGCCGGACCGACTCCAGGACGTTCTTGGCGATGACCGGGAGCATCACATTGAGCTCGAAGTTGCCGGCCGCCCCGGCGGTGGCCACGGTGGCGTCGTTGCCGACGACCTGCGCGGCGACCATGAGGACGGCCTCCGGGATGACAGGGTTGACCTTCCCCGGCATGATCGAGGACCCCGGCTGGAGGTCGGGGAGGCTGATCTCGGCGAGCCCGGTGCGCGGCCCGGACGACATCCACCGCAGGTCATTGGCGATCTTGGTCAGCCCTACGGCGATCGTCCTGAGCTGCCCGCTGGTCTCGACGATGCCATCCCGGGCGCCCTGCGCCTCGAAGTGGTCGCGGGCCTCGGTGAGCGGCAGCCCGGTGGCGCGGGCCACCTCCTCGATGACGGCGGCGGAGAACCCGGGAGGCGTGTTGATGCCGGTGCCCACCGCCGTGCCGCCGAGGGGGAGTTCGGCGAGACGGGGGAGGGAGGCGTGCAGCCGCTCGACGCCGTACCGGATCTGGGCGGCGTACCCGCCGAACTCCTGGCCCAGCGTCACCGGCGTGGCGTCCATGAGATGCGTACGCCCCGACTTCACGACGTCGGCGAACTCGGCGGCCTTGCGCTCCAGGGAGGCGGCGAGGTGCTCAAGCGCCGGGACGAGGTCACGGGTGACGGCGGCGGTGGCGGCGATGTGGATGGAGGAGGGGAAGACGTCGTTGGACGACTGGGACGCGTTCACGTGGTCGTTGGGATGGACGTCCCGCCCGAGCCGCTCGGTCGCGAGGGTCGCGATGACCTCGTTGGTGTTCATGTTGGACGAGGTGCCGGACCCGGTCTGGAACACGTCGATCGGGAAGTGCTCGTCCCACCGGCCCTCGGCGACCTCCTGGGAGGCTTCCTGGACCGCCTCGGCGATGTCCTTGTCGAGCACCCCGAGCCGCGCGTTCACCTTCGCCGCGGCGCCCTTGATCCGGGCGAGCGCCTCGATGTGGGCGCGCTCGATGCGCTGGCCGGAGATCGGGAAGTTCTCGACGGCACGCTGGGTCTGGGCCCGCCACTTGGCGTCCGCGGGGACTCGGACCTCGCCCATGGAGTCGTGCTCGATGCGGTAGTCGCTCATACCGCGTATAGCGATCGGGGCGGGGCGGATGTTCCGGCGTCCGCCGCCTCTTTCACCGCTGCCCCCAGGAGGCGGACCTGCAGTGACCGTCGGAGAATGAATGAGGGAGGGAAGAGGGGAGAGATCCACTACCCCACAGGAGGCAGCACATGCTTCCCCACCTCAGGACCTTCGGCGTGCTCGGCGCCTGCCTGACCGCGGCCGTCGCCCTCGGCGCCCCGCTCCCCGCGTCCGCCGCCCCCACCCAGGACGACGAGACGTTCACGCTCTACGCCAGGGAAGTCGTGGACCCGAACGGCGAGAGCGAGAGCGAGCCGCAGGAACCCGACATCGGAGACAGCTTCGCCTTCGCCGACGACCTGTATCGCGCCAAGGGCGGCGAGACGGTCGGCAGGGACGGCGTGACCTGCACCGTGGTACGCCTCGGCAACCCCGGCGACCTGCTGTGCGTGGGCACCTTCGTGTTGCCGGGCGGCCACATCTCCGGTCAGGCGTTGCTGCCGCTCCAGGAGTCGGAGCAGCAGCCCACCTTCGACATCGCGATCACCGGCGGCACCGGCGACTACGAGGCGGCACGCGGTTCCATCCACTCGACCGACGACGGGGACTACCAGAAGCTGGAGTTCCGAGTGCAGACGGCCTGAGTACCGAAGGCCCTACGCCAGCCCGGGCCCCCGCACCGGAATCGACGTGAACGTCGGCGCCGGCGCCGGGTCCTGGAAGAAGTCGTTGCCCTTGTCGTCGACCACGATGAAGGCCGGGAAGTCCTCGACCTCGATCTTCCAGACGGCCTCCATGCCGAGCTCCTCGTACTCGACGACCTCGACCTTCTTGATGCAGTCCTGGGCGAGACGGGCGGCCGGCCCGCCGATGGAGCCCAGGTAGAACCCGCCGTGGGTGTCGCACGCGTCCGTGACCTGCTTGCTGCGGTTGCCCTTCGCCAGCATCACCTTGGAGCCGCCGGCCGCCTGGAACTGCTCGACGTAGGAGTCCATACGGCCGGCCGTCGTCGGACCGAAGGAACCGGACGCGTAGCCCTCGGGCGTCTTCGCCGGGCCCGCGTAGTACACCGGGTGGTCCTTCAGGTACTGCGGCATCTCCTCACCCGCGTCAAGGCGTTCCTTGATCTTGGCGTGCGCGATGTCACGGGCCACGACCAGCGGGCCGGAGAGCGAAAGCCGGGTCTTGACCGGGTACTTGGTCAGCTCGGCGAGGATGGTGTCCATCGGCTGGTTGAGGTCGATCTTGACGACGTTGGACGCCTCGTCCAGATGCTCGTCGGTCGTCTCCGGCAGGAACCGCGCGGGGTCCGTCTCCAGCTGCTCCAGGAAGACGCCCTCGGCGGTGATCTTCGCGACGGCCTGCCGGTCGGCGGAGCAGGACACGGCGATGGCGACCGGGCAGGACGCCCCGTGCCGCGGGAGCCGCACCACGCGCACGTCGTGGCAGAAGTACTTGCCGCCGAACTGCGCCCCGATCCCGATCTTCTGCGTCAGCTCGAAGACCTTCTCCTCAAGCTCCTTGTCCCGGAAGCCGTGCCCGAGCGGCGAGCCCTCGGCCGGGATCTCGTCCAGGTAGTGGGCGGAGGCGTACTTCGCGGTCTTCAGGGCGTACTCCGCGCTCGTACCGCCGACCACGATCGCCAGGTGGTACGGCGGACAGGCGGCCGTACCCAGCGAGCGGATCTTCTCCTCCAGGAACTTCATCATGGAGGCCTCGTTCAGGACGGCCTTCGTCTCCTGGTAGAGGAAGGACTTGTTGGCCGAGCCGCCGCCCTTCGCCATGAAGAGGAACTTGTAGGCGCCGCCGTCGGTGGCGTACAGCTCGATCTGCGCCGGCAGGTTGGAGCCGGTGTTCTTCTCGTCCCACATGGTGAGCGGGGCCATCTGCGAGTAGCGCAGGTTGAGGTTCAGGTACGCGTCGTAGATGCCGCGCGACAGGGCTGCCTCGTCGCCGCCCTCCGTCAGCACGTTCTGCCCGCGCTTGCCCATCACGATCGCCGTACCGGTGTCCTGGCACATCGGCAGGACACCCGCCGCCGCGATGTTCGCGTTCTTCAGCAGGTCCAGCGCCACGAACTTGTCGTTGCTCGACGCCTCGGGGTCGTCGATGATGCGGCGCAGCTGGGCGAGGTGGGCCGGGCGGAGGTAGTGCTGGATGTCGTGGATGGCCTCCTCGGCGAGCTTGCGCAGCGCCTCGGGCTCCACCTTGAGGAACGTCCGCCCGTCGGCCTCGAAGGTGGAGACACCCTCGGCGGTCACCAGCCGGTACGGGGTGGTGTCCTCTCCCATGGGGAGCAGATCGGTGTACGCGAACTCAGGCATCTCAGCCCATTCCTCACTCGGCAGACGGCAGCCGCCTCCATTGGCGGCCTCATCAGCGTAGAACCTGTTCAACGCCGGAAGCTTGTGAGGTAAGGCTCAGTTCGTCGTCCACAGGTCATCTCCGGGGGTATCGCGATCTATCGTGTTTGGGTACGCTGCTGCCGTGGACCTTCAGAAGCAGACCGCACCCGCTGCCGCCGCCGAGCTTCGCGCCTCCGACGCCGATCGCGACCGGATCACCGACATCCTGCGCGACGCCCTGGCCGAGGGCCGCCTCACCGCCGACGAGCACGCCGAGCGCGTCGAGGGCGTGCTGGCGGCCAAGACGGTCGGCGAACTGGACGTGTTCATACGGGACCTGCCCGCCGCCCACCAGCCCCGCGCACCCCGCTCCCCGGCCTACGGCCGTCCGGCCCCCGGCGCCCTCCCGGCCGACCCCGACGACAACGTGGTCGCGGTCTTCAGCAGTGCGGTCCGCAAGGGCCGCTGGCGCGCGGGCCGCCGTATCCACGCGTACGCGATCTTCGGCAGCGTGGAGATAGACCTCAGTGAGGCGCTCTTCGAGTATCAGCAGGTCGTGATCCGCGCGATATCGGTCTTCGGCAGCGTCGACGTCCGCGTCCCGGAGAACGTCTCGCTGCGCGCCGCGGGCGGCGGCGTGCTCGGCAGCTTCGAGGTGGACACGCTCGACGCCGAGGACCCGCAGGCGCCGGTCGTCCATGTCGACGGCTGGGCGGTGCTCGGCAGCATCGACGGCCGGCCGAAGCGGGGGAAACTCGTCGCCGACATTCTCGATCGCGTGGAACGCAAGCTGGACAGGAGTTTGCGCAAGCATTTCGACCGTTGACGGTTGTGAATCGAACCGTTTCCCACGCCCCTCCGAGGCCCCCCGGGCACCCCGCAGCGGCGCTCAGGACCCCCCTAAATCCAGCGGTTCGAAACTGACTGCATAGGCGCGCGTACAGCGGGTAGACCTTGCTGCATCGTCTCTCGCTCGCGAAGCCGTCGTCAGGAGTAGACCGTGCTGCAACCGCCGCATTCGTCCCTGCAGGTAGCTGCCGTTCCGGCCCAGCGGGTGCCAGTGCGAGACAGGGATCAAGACGCCCCATGGCATACGGAGGCCGTGTGCCGCCGCGACGAGGCCGGCCTGTTCTTCGCCCCCTCGAAGGAGCCCACCGCGGCCCGGCTCTCCCGTGAGGAGGCCGCCAAGCGGGTCTGCGCCCGCTGCCCGGTCATGGTCGAGTGCCGCGAACACGCTCTCCTCCAGCCCGAGCCGTACGGCGTCTGGGGCGGCCTCACCGCCGCCGAGCGCCGGGTGGTCCTGGCCAGGCGCCGCCGCCGCGAGATGGAACTGAAGAAGGCGGCGAGGGCGACGAACCGGATAGCGCAGGCGGGCTGAGAAGCAAAGAAATTGGGCGCCCCCTCCGCACCGGGGGCGCCCAACGTCTTATGAGCCGCGCAGCAGCGTGGCGCTAATTCACTTCGCCCTGTCGAAGTCAATCGCGCTGTAGGCCCGCAGCTTCCTGAGGCGGTGCTCGGAATCAATCCGCCGCACCGTGCCCGACTTCGACCGCATCACAATCGAGTCGGTGGTCGCGGTTTCCGACCGATACCGCACACCGCGCAGCAACTCACCGTCCGTGATGCCGGTGGCGACGAAGAACACGTTGTCCCCGGCGACCAGGTCATCGGTCATCAGCACGCGGTCCAGGTCGTGCCCGGCGTCGATCGCCCGCTGCCGCTCCTCGTCGTCCTTCGGCCACAGCTTGCCCTGGATGGTCCCGCCGAGGCACTTCACGGCACACGCCGAGATGATCCCCTCCGGCGTACCGCCGATACCCAGCAGCATGTCGACGCCGGTGCCCTCGCGCAGGGCGTAGATCGACCCCGCGACGTCACCGTCGGAGATCAGCTTGATCCGCGCGCCGGCGTCCCGGATCTCCTCGATGATGCCCTCGTGCCGGGGCCGGTCGAGGATGACGACGGTGACGTCCTCCGGCGTCGACCGCTTCGCCTTCGCGACCCGTCGGATGTTCACCGCCACGGGCGCGTTGATGTCGACGAAGTCGGCGGCCTCGGGGCCGGTGACCAGCTTGTCCATGTAGAAGACGGCGGACGGGTCGAACATCGACCCCCGGTCCGCGGCGGCGAGGACCGCGATCGCGTTCGGCATGCCCTTCGCGGTCAGCGTGGTTCCGTCGATCGGGTCGACGGCGATGTCGCACTCCGGTCCGGTTCCGTCGCCGACCTGCTCCCCGTTGAAGAGCATCGGTGCCTCGTCCTTCTCGCCCTCACCGATGACGACGACGCCGTTCATCGACACGGTGGAGACGAGGGTCCGCATGGCGCGCACCGCGGCGCCGTCGGCGCCGTTCTTGTCGCCGCGCCCGACCCAGCGGCCCGCGGCCATCGCCGCGGCTTCGGTCACACGGACCAGTTCCAGGGCCAGGTTGCGGTCGGGGGCTTCGCTGGGTACTTCGAGCTCGGACGGCAGATGATGATGATTCTCGGTCATCGAGGCGCACCTTTCTGATACGACGACGGCCGGATGAGGGTTCGACCCTGACTCTATCCTCGGGCGGACAGAATGAGCAGGGGGCCCCACGGATGAGCAGACCGGGGCACCTGCGACGATAGGGGGCGTGGCAGGTTCGAACGGCAAGCAGAAGTCGGTCCGGAACATGGTGCTCTCCCTGGGAGTGACCGTGCTCGCGGCGGGAGTCATCTATCTCTTCGTTCCCCGTGAGGGCGGCACCCCCGACCTCCCGCGGGTCGACTACCGCGTCGAACTGCTGACGGCCCGCCGGGCGGCGTCCTACCCGGTGGCCGCGCCCCAGGGCCTGCCCGACACCTGGAAGCCGACCTCCGTACGCTTCCGGGGCGACAAGGCCGACGCCTGGCATCTCGGTTTCCACACCCCCGACGGGCAGTACGTGCAGATCGAGCAGTCCACTCAGAAGCCGTCGGAGTTCATCGAAGAGGCCAGCCAGGGCGGCCAGGAGACCAAGGGCACCCAGAAGATCGGCGACCGGACGTGGACGCGGTACACCGGCGGCCGCTACGACGCGCTCGTCCACCAGGAGAACGGCGCGACGACCGTGGTGGCGGGCACGGGCTCGTTCGAGCAGCTGAAGCAGATGGCGGCGGCGCTGAAGACGGCGTGAGCGATCGGTCGTGAGCCGATCGGCTGTGACTCGACAGGTATGACGAAGGCCCCCGGCACCAGTGCCGGGGGCCTTCGTCATGGGCGGTCGGTTCAGACCGTGGTGACGACCTGGTCGAACTCCAGGCGCGGGGAGCGCGGGTACCAGGCGTCCGGGCCCGGCTTGCCGATGTTGACGACCATCAGCGGGGTGTGGTCGTCGTCCAGGAACTCCTTGCGGACACCCTCGAAGTCGAAGCCGGTCATCGGGCCGGCGGCCAGGCCGGCGGCGCGGACGCCGACGATGAAGTACCCGGCCTGCAGGGCGGCGTTCATGGCGGCGGCGTTCTCACGGGCCGCGCGCTCGCTGAAGAAGAGGTCCTTGGCCTGCGGGAACGCCGGGAACAGGGTCGGCAGCTCCTCGTGGAACTCGTTGTCCGCGGAGAGGATCGCGACCAGCGGGGCGGCGGCGGTCTTGGCCTGGTTGCCCTCGGCCATGTGCTGCACCAGGCGCTCGCGGGCCTCGGCGGAGCGGACCAGGGTGATGCGCAGCGGGGTCTGGTTGAAGGCGGTGGGGCCGTACTTGACCAGGTCGTAGATCGCCTGGACCTGCTCCTCGGTCACCGGCTCGTCGGTGAAGGCGTTCGCGGTGCGGGCCTCGCGGAACAGCAGGTCCTGGGCGGCGGGGTCAAGGGCGAGAGACATGCGTGAACCTTCTCGGGGTGTGCGGCGTGCGGGTAAGCGGACCGGGGACCGGTTTCGTCTTCGACGGTACGCGACACAAGTTCAAGGTTCAACAAAAAGCCGGACGTGGTGATCCGCTTCACAGCCACGCCATACTTAACGGCACCCCGACGCGGTGTTCTATGGCTCGCCCGCGCCGTCTTCCTGCTCGACCCCTGCCTCGGCCTCGGCCTCCTCGGCGAGTGCGGCGTCCAGGCGTGCCCGTGCCCCCTCCAGCCAGCGTCGGCACACCTTGGCCAGCTCCTCGCCCCGCTCCCACAGCGCGAGGGACTCCTCCAGCGTCGTACCGCCCGCCTCCAGCCGCCGTACGACCTCGATCAGCTCGTCCCGGGCCTGCTCGTAGCCCAGTGCCTCTTCCACCTTGCTGGTCATTCGCCCACCCTATGCATCGGCTCGTGCGTCGACTCGTACGGAGAACTCACCCTCGGCGACCCGCGCCCGCAGCGCCTCGTCCGCGGTCACCTCGCCCGGGTCACGGACCACGTGCCCGTCGGCCTTCTGCAGCACCGCGTACCCCCGCTTCAGGGTCGCGGCGGGGGAGAGGGCCACCACGCGTGCGTGCGTATGCGTCAGCTCGGAGTCGGCGCGGTCGAGGTGGTGGCCGAGGCAGCGGCGGCCGCGGTCGAGGAGGGACGCCACATGATCGGCACGCTCGTCGATCATGCGGTGCGGGTCCTCTATCGAGGGCCGCGCGAGGGCGTGCGCGAGCCCGCGCTCCTCCCGCTCGATGAACGCCTCGACACAGCGCCGGGCCCGGTCGCGCAGCAGCCGTACGCGTTCGTACTCCTCGCCCACGTCCGGTACGACCTTCTTGGCGGCGTCGGTGGGGGTGGAGGCGCGCAGGTCGGCGACGTAGTCCAGGAGTGGGGTGTCGGGCTCGTGCCCGATGGCGGAGACCACCGGGGTGCGGCAGGACGCCACGGCTCGCACCAGCTGCTCGTCGGAGAAGGGCAGCAGGTCCTCGACGCTGCCGCCGCCGCGGGCGACGATGATCACGTCCACGGCGTCGATCGCGTCGAGCTCCTTCACCGCCTGGACGACCTGCGGTACGGCGTGCACGCCCTGGACGGGGACGTTGCGTACCTCGAAGCGGACCGCGGGCCAGCGGTGCCGGGCGTTCTCCAGGACGTCCCGCTCGGCGGCGGAGGCCCGGCCGCAGACGAGGCCGATGAGCTGGGGCAGGAAGGGCAGCGGCTTCTTGCGCTCCGGGGCGAACAGCCCCTCGGCGGTGAGTGCCTTCTTCAGCATCTCCAGGCGGGCGAGGAGCTCGCCGACGCCGACCGGCCTTATCTCGGTCGCCCGCAGGGAGAGCTGACCGCGGGGGGCGTACCACTCGGGTTTGGCGAGTACGACGACGCGGGCGCCCTCGCTCACCACGTCGGCGACGGCGTCGAAGACCTGGCGGTAGGCCGTCACGCTCACGGAGATGTCGTACGACGGGTCGCGCAGGGTGAGGAACACGACGCCGGCGCCGGGGCGTCTCGACAGCTGGGTGATCTGGCCCTCGACCCACACCGCTCCGAGGCGGTCGATCCAGCCGCCGATGAGGCGTGACACCTCGCCGACGGGCAGGGGGGATTCGGGGGACGTGTTCACAGCCATGCGCCGAGCGTAACGGGCGGCACCGACAGGGGCGGGCGAGTGGCGGAGGTCGCGGCGCGTGGGTGACGGGCAGTGGAGGGCGAGGAGTTGAACGAGGAGTTGAACGAGGAGTTGACCGAGCAGTGGAAGCCGCGGCTCCGGCCCGCCTCAGGTCCTTCGTCCGGCGTACTTCCGCGGCGCCCCGCCCGGTCGTCACGGCCCTTCCTCCGCCTCGCCCGTCCTCTGTACCCCCTCCCCTCACACCCCGTCGTCAATCCCGGCACCAAGCCGTCACCTGCGCGATCTTCGGCGCACCCGGCGCACCCTTACGATGGGGTGCATGACTGCTTCGCCTGGCCGCCGTGTCCTCCTCGCCGCCCCCCGTGGCTACTGCGCGGGTGTGGACCGCGCCGTGATCGCCGTCGAGAAAGCCCTGGAGCAGTACGGCGCTCCGGTGTACGTCCGGCACGAGATCGTCCACAACAAGTACGTCGTGCAGACCCTGGAGAAGAAGGGCGCCGTCTTCGTCGAGCGGACGGAGGAGGTGCCGCCGGGCAACATCGTGATGTTCTCGGCGCACGGCGTGGCCCCCGTCGTCCACGAAGAGGCCGCGCGCGGCAAGCTCGCCACCATCGACGCGACCTGCCCGCTGGTCACCAAGGTCCACAAGGAAGCCGTCCGCTTCGCCAATGAGGACTACGACATCCTCCTGATCGGGCACGAAGGCCACGAAGAGGTCATCGGCACGTCCGGCGAGGCCCCCGACCACATCCAGCTCGTCGACGGACCCGAGGATGTCGCCAAGGTCGAGGTCCGCGACCCCTCGAAGATCGTCTGGCTCTCCCAGACCACCCTCTCCGTCGACGAGACCATGGAGACCGTCGACGCGCTGAAGGAGAAGTTCCCGCAGCTGATCTCCCCGCCCAGTGACGACATCTGCTACGCCACGCAGAACCGTCAGCTCGCGGTGAAGCAGATGGGCGCCGAGGCCGAGCTGGTCATCGTGGTCGGCTCCCGCAACTCCTCCAACTCCAAGCGGCTGGTCGAGGTCGCCAAGCTGGCCGGCTCCCGCGAGGCCTACCTCGTGGACTTCGCCAGCGAGATCGACGAGGCCTGGCTGGAGGGCGTGACCACGGTGGGCGTCACCTCCGGTGCCTCCGTCCCCGAGGTGCTGGTCGAGGAGGTTCTGGAGTGGCTGGCCGAGCGCGGCTACGGCGACGTGGAGCTCGTCAAGGCCGCCGAGGAGTCCATCACTTTCTCGCTGCCCAAGGAACTGCGCCGTGACCTGCGTGAGGAGGCGGCGGCGCTGATCGCCGAGCGCACGGGGGCCGGTGACTCCGGGGAGTGACCGTCAGTCCTGCGTCGTAACGTAGAGCCATGCAGATCTTCGGCTTGGACATCGGTGGATCCGGGATCAAGGGCGCTCCGGTGGACCTGGACAGGGGCGACCTCGCGGAGGAGCGCTTCAAGGTGCTCACTCCGCACCCGGCCACACCCGACGGCGTGGCCGACGGGGTGAAGCAGGTCGTCGAGCACTACGGGTGGACGGGGCCGGTCGGGCTCACGTTCCCCGGCGTGGTCACCGACGGCTCCACGATCCGGACGGCGGCGAACGTCGACAAGAGCTGGATCGACACCGACGCGCGCGCGTTGTTCAGCGAACGCCTCGGCGGCCACCCGGTGACGGTGGTCAACGACGCGGACGCGGCCGGCGTCGCCGAGATGCACTTCGGCGCGGGCCGCGACCGCCGGGGCACGGTGATCCTGCTCACCTTCGGCACGGGCATCGGCAGCGCGCTGTTCGTCGACGGGACCCTCGTCCCCAACACCGAGCTGGGCCACCTCGAACTCCACGGCCACGACGCCGAGAAGCGAGCCTCCAGCAAGGCCAAGGAGGACGAGGAGCTGACCTGGGAGCACTGGGCCCACCGCGTCCGCAAGTACCTCGCCCATGTCGAGATGCTGTTCTCCCCGGAGCTGTTCATCATCGGCGGCGGGGTGAGCCGGAAGTCCCACAAGTTCCTGCACTACATCGAGGGCATCAAGGCGGAGATCGTCCCGGCCCAGCTGCAGAACAACGCGGGGATCGTGGGGGCGGCGATGCGGGCGGCGGAGAAGGCCGACTAGCGGGACGGTCGGCCGACGACGGTCACTGCGGCCGACGGCGGGCTGCTGCTCTGCGTGCCAGCAGGGCGGCCTTGCGTACGGTCACGATGAGGCCGGCGATCAGCGTCCCTCCGTACAGCCACCCGGCCTGCGTGGCGAGGGCGGTGAACAGTCCCATCAAGTGATCGCCGAGTCCCCCGCCGGTGTCGGCCGCCGGGATCAGCCCCACCGTGAACGCGATCGGCAGGACCACCGGCGCGGTCATCAGGTCGCCCTTGCGCACCCAGACCGCGGTCAGCACGCACACCGGCAGGAACAGCACGCTGTACGCCGTGAGCGACGACCCGAACAGCAGCGCGTCGACGTAGCCGAGCACGAGCATCACGGCGGCGCCGAACAGGCCGCTGCCCAGTCCGGTGAGCCGGGGGTTGGGGAACCGGCCTACCGGCTGCGGCGGTGGGGGCGGCCCCGGGCGTCGTACCGCCTCCGCCGCCGGGGCCGTACCCGGACGGCTGT
>NZ_JAQMYP010000063.1 GCF_028369295.1 Streptomyces sp. HD | reverse complement strand
GGGGGGGGGGGGGGGGCGGGGGGGGCCCCCCCCCCCCCCCCCCCCCCCCCCCCCCCCCCCGGCGGCCTCGACGGCCGCGGGGGATGGTGCTTCGGCGGTCATGGGCGGCTACTCGCGGTCCTCTGCGGTGGCCCGGCGGCGCAGCGCGAAGAACACACCCGCGCCGACGAGGACGACGGCACCCGCGACGACCCCGATGACGACGCCCGCCGAGCCGGAGCCGCCGGAGGAGCCGTCGGAGTCCGCCGGGGTCGCCGACCACCAACTCCAGTAGCCGTCCTGCCCGTAGATGTTGCCGGCCTTCGCGGGCATCGTCGTGATCGACTTGATCTGGTCCGTGCGGTAGGCCTCGACCGCGTTCGGGTACGCCATGACGTTCATGTACCCGAGGTCGTAGAGCCGTGACTCCATCTGCTTGACGATGTCCGCCCGTTTGGCGGCGTCGTATTCGGCGAGCTGCTTCGCGTACAGGTCGTCGTACTTCTTGTCGCAGATGAAGTTGTCGGTCGCGCCGGTGTCCTTCGGGGTCGCGGGCAGGGCTGCGCAGGTGTGGATCGACAGCACGAAGTCCGGGTCGGGGTTGACGGACCAGCCGTCGAAGGCGAGGTCGTAGTTGCCCGCGAGCCAGGGATCGCTGACGTTGTCCAGGCAGTCCAGGGTCACGCCGATGCCCAGCTTGCCCCACCACTCCTTCAGGTACTGCCCTATGGCCTTGTCGTTGGAGTCGGTGGCGTGGCACAGGACGCGGTAGTCGATCGGCTTGCCGTCCTTGCCGACGCGCTTGCCGTCGCCGTTCTTCTTGTAGCCCGCCTGGTCGAGGAGTTGGCCGGCCTGGGCGGGGTCGTAGGCGAGTTCCTGCCCGTCCGTCGGCTTCCAGAAGTACGGGGCGAAGCGGGGCGGGATGTACCCGGCGCCCTGCTGCGCGTACCCCTGGAACACCTTGTCGATGATGGTCTTGCGGTCGACCGCCATGAACAGGGCGTGCCGTACCCGCTGGTCCAGCAGGGAGGGGTCGCCGTTGCCCATCTTCTGGCCGTTCCTGGCCTTGGCCCCCGGGTTGACGGCGAGGGCGTAGAAGCGGCGGCCGGGGGCGTCGTTGACGTGGATGTTCTTCTCGCCCTTGAGGGAGGCCGCCTGAGCGGGCGTCAGCGCGGGCGCCCCGGCGACGAAGGAGACCTCACCCTTGCGCAGGGCGGCGACCGCCGCGTCCTGGTCCTTGTAGTAGCGGAAGACCAGCTCGTCGAACTTCGGTGCCCCGCGCCAGAAGTCCTTGTTGGCCTTCAGCCGCACATAGCTGTCGGGCTTGTAGTCGGTGAGGACGAACGGCCCGTTCCCGACGATGGGGAACTTCTTGTCGTTGTTGAACTCCGAGAAGTCGCCGACCTTCTCCCAGACGTGCTTCGGCACGATCGGCACGTCCAGCGCCGTCATCGTGGCCTGCGGCTTCTTCAGCTCGATGACCAGCTCGGTCGGGCTCGGGGCGGTCACCTTGCGGAAGTTGGCGACGAAGCTGCCGTTGGCGGTGGCCGCGTCCTCGTCGGTCATCATCTTGTTGAACGTCCACGCCGCGTCCTCGGCGGTGGCCTGCTGCCCGTCCGACCACTTCGAGTCCTTGCGGATCGTGTACGTCCAGGTCAGCTTGTCCGGCGACGACTTCCACTCGGTCGCCAGGGCCGGGACGGCGTGGCCGTCCCCCGGGTCGTAGTTGGTGAGGTACTCGTACATCAGCCGGTGGACGCTGGTGCTGAGGAGCCGCGACGCCAGGAAGGGGCTCAGCGAGTCGACGCTCTGTGCGACCGCGACGGTGAGCACCTTGTCGCCGTCCGCGGCCGCCGCCTGCTGCGGCACGAGTCCGGCGGACAGCGTCAGGACGGCGGCTCCGGCGGCGGCCAGCCGGGGGATTCGGGGACGTGCTCTGTTCATAGAACGTGACCTCGCGTCATCGCTCGCACCGGGACGGCCAGTTGGGTGAGTGTGTCTACCAGTGGCTGTCTGCACGCGTCAACGACCCTTGAAACCCTTGCGGCCTGCGAAAACGAGATGAAGACGGGAATTGCCCACCTCATTGGCGTAGACCGCTGAAGCGCTGCTGGTGGAGCCCTGACGGTGGTCGGAACAGGTGCCGGTGAGCATGCGAACGGCCCGCCGGGAATTCCGGCGGGCCGTCCTCATCGGGCTAGGCCCACTCCAGGCCCCAGACGCTGTTGTTCTTCTTCACCGGAGCGGTGACCCACCTGGACCACAGGGTCTTCTCGTGGTAGTTGCAGTGGCCGTCGTAGTAGTACGAGTACTTCGTGCCCTTGAACTTCTTGGACTCGTGGAACAGGGTCAGGCGGACCTTGGTCTTGCCTGCCTTGTTCTTGACCGGGAGCGTGTACGTCCAGCTGTCGGTCCAGGTCCAGGACCCGCCGACCGTCACACTGAACGACGTGCTCGCCTTGGCGAGCAGGACGCCGGCCTCGGTCCCGAGACCCGCGGTGCCGCTGACGCTGATGGAGGCCGTCGAGGTGTCGTTGTAGCCGACGGTGCCGCCGCTGTTGTCGTACACCCACTGGCTGTGCAGGCTGGTCGGCTCGCTGACCGTGGACTTGTTGGTGATCCGGTAGCCCGTTCCGGGGCTCGGAGCGCATCCGGCGGAGGCGGGCGCGGCCGCGCCTGCCACCACACCGCCGGCGAGCAGGGTGGAGATGATCGTGGAGCTTACGAGCTTCCGCACGGGAAGAGTCCCCTTCGGTTGGTCAGTCCGTTGGCCATGACGCCGTGGCAAGGGAAGAAACCACGCATCAGACCCCCGTCAGATGTCTCAAGCGGCCCTTGTCGGGTGGCAGCTGAGCCACCCGCGGAGGCGTCGAGCAGAAGATCCACCACGATCCGGTGAGTTGGCAACTGCGATGCGCCATGCCGAGGTGTGCAAATGCTTTGACGGCGCCGTTTTTTGGCGGACAAACCCCCCAAAGAGATGGACTCGGTTCCGTGAATTGCCGGTTGTCAGGTGATTGGTCACCATATTCGGGCTGAGTAATGTGAGGTGGGTCACGAAAAATAGGGGATATGTATTCCGCGGCATAATTGCTGTGTGAATTTTCAAATTTTGCTCAAGAAGGGAACCTCTCCGCGCTTCCGCCTGTCTTTCCGGCGCTGAGGTGTCGAACGGGGAGAGTGAATTGCATGGTCGCGTCGACTGAACGCGGTTCGGGCGCTTCCCGCGGCGGGGATGCCTGGGACCGGCTCGGCAAGCCCCTCGGTGTGGCGGTGCGTACCAGGCGGGTGCAGCTGGGGCTGACGCAGCAACGTCTCGCGGCGCGGGCGGGCATGAGTCAGGGTGCACTGTCGCGGCTTGAGCACGGGAAGGCGGTTCCCACGCTGCCGTTGCTGGAGCGGCTGGCGCGCGTCATGGCGGCGAACCTGCTGATCTCCCTGTCGCCGCACGGTGACGTCCGGGTGGCCTTCGGCTCCGAGGCGGAGCCGGGCTCGTGAGGGGGCCCGGGCATCGACGCCCCTCCTTTGGGTGAGCTCTCCCGCTAACGGGTGCCCTGAAAGTGCTTCAAGTGACCTCTGTGGCGATATTTGCCGGTAATGGATCAGTGCTTCGGCGCTGGCGCCACAGCGCTCACTGACAGCGCACTCACGAGGAGGCACGCCATGCGCGGAGCCACGCACGCCCGATGGGCCGCATGCGCGATGGCGGTCGCGCTCGCCGCGACGGCCTGCGGAGGCGGCGGCGACACCGGCGGTGACACCGGCGCGGTGCTCAGCTCCTCCTGGACCGACCCGCAGAACCCACTGGAGCCGGCCAACACCAACGAGGTGCAGGGCGGCAAGGTGCTCTCCATGATCTTCCGGGGGCTCAAGCAGTACGACCCGAAGACCGGCGAGGCCGAGGACATGCTCGCCGAGCGGATCGAGACCACCGACTCACGGAACTACACCATCACCCTCAAGGACGGCTGGACCTTCAGCGACGGCGAGAAGGTCACCGCCAAGTCCTTCGTGGACGCCTGGAACTACGGGGCGAGCCTGAAGAACAACCAGAAGAACGCCTACTTCTTCGGCTACATCGACGGCTACGACCAGGTCCACCCGGAGCAGGGCGCACAGCGCGCCGAGACGATGAGCGGCCTGAAGGTCGTCGACGACCGCACCTTCACCGTCAGGCTCAGCCAGAAGTTCTCCGGCTTCCCCGACACCCTCGGCTACAACGCCTTCGTGCCGCTGCCCCGGGCGTTCTTCGACGACCACGCCGGCTGGCTCGCCAAGCCCGTCGGCAACGGGCCGTACGCCGTGGAGTCGTACACCAAGGGCTCCGAGATGCGGCTGACGAAATGGGCCGACTACCCGGGTGAGGACGCGGCCCGCAACGCGGGCGTCGCCCTCAAGGTCTACACGGACAACAACACGGCCTACACCGACCTGCTGGCCGGCAACCTCGACCTCGTCGACGACGTACCGGCCCAGCAGCTGAAGAACGTCCGCGGCGATCTCGGCGACCGCTATCTGAACACCCCGGCCGGCATCATCCAGACCCTGGCCTTCCCCTACTACGACAAGAACTGGAACAAGGCGGGCTCGGTCAAGGTCCGCCAGGGCCTGTCCCGGGCGATCGACCGCGAGCAGATCACCGAGACCATCTTTCAGAAGACCCGCACCCCGGCCACCGACTGGACCTCTCCCGTCCTGGGCAAGGACGGTGGCTACAAGGCGGGGCTGTGCGGCCAGTGGTGCCAGTACGACGCCGCCGCGGCCAAGAAGCTGATCAAGGAGGGGGGCGGGCTGCCCGGCGGCCAGGTGAAGATCACGTACAACGCGGACACCGGCTCCCACAAGCTGTGGGTGGACGCCGTCTGCAACTCCATCAACAACGCCCTGGACAACGACCGGGCCTGCGTCGGCAACCCGATCGGCACCTTCGCCGACTTCCGCAGCAAGTCCACGACCCAGAAGCTCTCCGGACCCTTCCGGGCGGGCTGGCAGATGGACTACCCCCTCACCCAGAACTTCCTCCAGCCGCTCTACTACACGGACGCCTCCTCCAACGACGGCAAGTGGTCGAGCCCGGAGTTCGACAAGCTGGTCGACGAGGCGAACGCCGAGACCGACCCCGCGAAGGCCGTGGAGATGTTCCAGAAGGCCGAGGAGGTCGTCCGGGACAACATGGCGGCCATCCCGCTCTGGTACCAGAACGGCAGCGCCGGCTGGTCGGAGCGGCTGTCGAACGTGGCCCTCAACCCGTTCAGCGTGCCGGTCTACGACCAGATCAAGGTCGGCTGAGCCCGCCATGGGGCAGTACGTCGTCCGGCGCCTGCTGCAGATGGTCCCGGTGTTCATCGGGGCGACCCTGCTGATCTTCCTCATGGTGAACGTGATGGGCGACCCCGTCGCGGGCCTGTGCGGCGACCGGCAGTGCGACCCGGCGACGGCCGCCCAGCTGCGCAGGGAGTTCGGCCTCGACAAGCCGGTGTGGCAGCAATACCTGACCTACATGGGGAACGTCTTCACCGGGGACTTCGGTACGGCGTTCAACGGCCAGGAAGTCACCGAGCTGATGTCGACGGCCTTCCCGGTCACCCTCCGCCTCACGATCGTGGCGATCGTCTTCGAGGTCGCCATCGGCATCACGCTGGGCGTCATCACCGGCCTGCGCCGCGGCCGCCCGGTGGACACGGGCGTACTCCTCGCCACCCTGGTGGTGATCTCCGTCCCCACCTTCGTCACCGGCCTGCTGCTCCAGCTGCTGCTCGGCGTCGAATGGGGCTGGATCCGCCCGTCGGTCTCCACGGCCGCCCCCTTCTCGGAACTGCTCCTGCCGGGCCTGGTCCTGGCCTCGGTCTCCCTCGCGTACGTCACCCGGCTGACCCGCACCTCCATCGCGGAGAACCGCCGCTCCGACTACGTCCGTACCGCGATCGCGAAGGGCCTGCCCAGAAGCCGGGTCGTGACGCGGCACCTGCTGCGCAACTCCCTCATCCCGGTCGTCACCTTCATCGGCGCCGACATCGGCTTCCTCATGGGCGGGGCCATCGTCACCGAGCGGATCTTCAACATCCATGGCGTCGGCTACCAGCTCTACCAGGGCATCCTGCGCCAGAACACCCAGACGGTCGTCGGCTTCGTGACGGTCCTGGTCCTCGTCTTCCTCCTCTGCAACCTGGTCGTCGACCTGCTCTACGCCGTACTCGACCCGAGGATCCGCTATGCCTGAGCAGCCGTTCCACTCCGAGGGGGCGCTGGCCGGCAGCGGCACGGGCGCCGCGACGCACCTGACGGCGGGCGAGGCGGAAACAGCCGAACGCCGTGGGCCTGCCCCCTCGGACGTCCTGCCCCCCGCCGAACCGGATCCCACGGCCGCCGCACCGACCGACCGCCCCCGCAGCCTCTGGTCCGACGCCTGGCGGGACCTGCGCCGCAACCCGGTCTTCCTGGTCTCGGCCCTGATCATCCTCTTCCTTCTGGTCATCGCGGTCTTCCCCGCGACGATCGCCTCCGGCAGCCCCCTGAAGTGCGACCTCGCCAAAGCCCAACAGGGCTCCGCGCCGGGCCACCCCTTCGGCTACGACGGCCAGGGCTGCGACGTCTACACGCGCACGGTGTACGGCGCCCGTACGTCCGTCGCGGTCGGAGTCTGCGCGACGCTCGGGGTCGCGGTCCTGGGCTCGGTGCTGGGGGCGCTGGCCGGCTTCTTCGGCGGCCTGTGGGACTCGCTCCTGTCCCGCGTCACCGACGTCTTCTTCGCGATCCCGGTGGTCCTCGGCGGCCTGGTCCTCCTCTCGGTGGTGACCAGCAACTCGGTCTGGCCGGTGATCGGCTTCATCGTGCTGCTCGGCTGGCCGCAGCTCTCCCGCATCGCCCGCGGCGCGGTCATCACGGCCAAACAGAACGACTACGTGCAGGCCGCCCGCGCCCTGGGCGCCTCCAACTCCCGCATCCTGCTCCGCCACATCGCGCCCAACGCGGTGGCCCCGGTGATCGTGGTCGCGACCATCGCGCTGGGCACGTACATCGCGTTGGAGGCGACCCTGTCCTACCTGGGCGTGGGCCTGAAACCCCCGAGCGTCTCCTGGGGCATCGACATCTCGGCGGCCTCCCCGTACATCCGCAACGCCCCCCACGCCCTTCTGTGGCCCTCGGGCGCCCTGGCGGTCACGGTGCTGGCCTTCATCATGCTGGGCGACGCGGTACGGGACGCCCTCGACCCGAAGCTGAGGTGACCCGGCGTCATGCTGCTCGAAGTGCGGGATCTGCAGGTGGAGTTCCGGACCCGGGACGGGGTCGCCAAGGCGGTCAACGGCGTCAGTTACGGCGTGGCGGCCGGGGAGACGCTCGCCGTGCTGGGGGAGTCCGGGTCCGGGAAGTCGGTCACCGCGCAGGCGGTGATGGGGATTCTGGACATGCCGCCGGGGCGGGTCACCGGCGGTGAGGTCCTCTTCCAGGGGCGGGACCTGCTGAAGCTGAAGGAGGACGAGCGGCGCAGGGTCCGTGGCGCCGAGATGGCGATGATCTTTCAGGACGCGCTGTCGTCGCTCAATCCCGTACTGACCGTCGGGGACCAGCTCGGCGAGATGTTCGTCGTGCACCGGGGGATGTCGCGGAAGGACGCCCGCGCGAAGGCCGTCGAGCTGATGGACCGCGTGCGCATCCCGGCCGCCAAGGAACGCGTCGGGCAGTACCCCCACCAGTTCTCCGGCGGTATGCGCCAGCGCATCATGATCGCGATGGCCCTCGCCCTCGAACCGGCCCTCATCATCGCCGACGAGCCCACCACCGCCCTCGACGTCACCGTCCAGGCCCAGGTCATGGATCTGCTCGCGGAGTTGCAGCGCGAGTACAACATGGGCCTCATCCTGATCACCCACGACCTCGGTGTCGTGGCGGACGTCGCCGACCGGATCGCCGTGATGTACGCGGGCCGGATCGTCGAGTCGGCCCCGGTCCACGACATCTACAAGGCGCCCGCCCACCCGTACACCCGGGGCCTGCTGGACTCCATCCCGCGCCTGGACCACAAGGGCCGGGAGCTCTACGCCATCAAGGGCCTGCCACCCAACCTCATGGACATCCCGCGGGGCTGCGCCTTCCACCCCCGCTGCCCGATGGCCCGGGACCTGTGCCGCACCGATGCGCCTGCGCTGTACGAGGTCTCCGAAGTCCGGGGCAGCGCCTGCCACTTCTGGAGGGAGTGCCTGAATGGCTGAGGCGATTCTGCAGGTCAGCGGGCTCGTCAAGCACTACCCGCTCACCCGGGGCATCCTGTTCAGGAAACAGGTCGGCTCCGTGAAGGCCGTCGACGGCGTCGACTTCACCCTGCACCGCGGCGAAACCCTCGGCATCGTCGGCGAGTCCGGCTGCGGCAAGTCGACGGTCGCCAAACTGCTGGTCAACCTGGAGCGCCCGACGGCCGGTTCGATCAAGTACAAGGGCGAGGACATCACCAAGCTGTCCGGGCGTGCGCTGAAGGCGGTCCGCCGGAACATCCAGATGGTGTTCCAGGATCCGTACACCTCGCTCAACCCGCGTATGACGGTGGGCGACATCATCGGGGAGCCGTACGAGATCCACCCCGAGGTGGCTCCGAAGGGGGACCGGCGCCGCAAGGTGCAGGAGCTCCTGGACGTCGTCGGTCTCAACCCGGAGTACATCAACCGCTACCCGCACCAGTTCTCCGGCGGCCAGCGCCAGCGCATCGGCATCGCCAGGGGCTTGGCCCTGCGCCCGGAGGTCATCGTCGCCGACGAGCCGGTCTCCGCGCTGGACGTGTCGGTCCAGGCACAGGTCATCAACCTGATGGAGCGCCTGCAGAACGAGTTCGACCTGTCCTACGTCTTCATCGCCCACGACCTGTCGATCGTCCGGCACATCTCCGACCGGGTCGGCGTGATGTACCTCGGACGGATCGTGGAGATCGGCGGGGACACCGAGATCTACGACCGTCCCACGCACCCCTACACCCAGGCTCTGCTCTCCGCGGTCCCCGTGCCGGACCCCGAGGCCCGCGAGCACCGCAAGCGCCTCATCCTCAGCGGCGACGTGCCGTCCCCGACGAGCATCCCCTCCGGCTGCCGCTTCCGCACCCGCTGCTGGAAGGCCCAGGAGCGCTGCGAACTGGAGGAGCCGGCGCACCTCCCGGTCGGCTCGGCAGCGGGACACCAGTCGGCCTGCCACTTCGCGGAGGTGGCCGCATAGCCGCACAAACAGACATCAACTGCGTTAACACGCAGGCAACTCGGTCGACCCGACACCGATATACGGACGCGTCAGGCTGAACAACGTACGGCCGTGCGGGTGCCGTGAACGAGCCGGGGTGCGCCATGTCACCCCGGCTCGTTGCCGTGTGGACATCATGTGAAGTCACCGCGCCCACTGTGTGTGAACACAAACACGCTTTCTGTTCGATGTGAGAGCTGTTAGGTTCTCCTGTGACTGGCGGGGGGCCTGATAGTTGACCACGTCACCCCCTGTGCATTTACCTACATGGGGGATTTTTCGCATGCGCGCAAAGAACGCGTTCCGCTCTGTCCTGGCCGTTTCCGCTCTGGCGCTGATCGGCACCTCAGTGCCGGGCCAGGCGGTCGCCGCCGCCGACACGACGTCGGCCGTCGCGCCCGCCGCGGCCGTCGTCCAGGCCCACGACCTCACCTTCGCCTCGCAGGCGTCCAAGACCGCCCGCTCCATCGTGTCCGCCAACCCGAAGGCCGCCGCCCGTGCCGCGACGGTGTGCGGCGCGGGTTACACCCAGATCCTGACGGCGAAGCGGCTGCCGAACGACAGCACCCGGTACGCGACCGTCTACGTGTACACCGACGGCTCCACCACCGGTCCCCGCATCTACGACAAGCCGACCTGCGGCGTCCTGCACAACGAGACCGGCTCCGCCCAGTACATGGGCATCCGGCTGAAGGACAACTACACCGACACCCCGCACGACGAGGACTTCGGCACGTTCAGCACCTACGCCGGCCCCGTCCGCCAGAAGAAGGGCTACTGCGGCGAGGTGTACTCGTACATGAAGAAGGGCGGCCGGGTCGTCATCGACAACGTCTCCTCGGTCGGCACCTGCAACTGACCTCCTCCGCAAAAGGATTCACCTTCACCGCGCCGTCGCCGGATGCCCTGGCGACGGCGCGGTCGGCCGTGCCGCCAGTTCAGTTCGGCCCCAGTGACCGCTTCAGGAAGTCCACCTGGAGCAGCAGCAGATTCTCCGCGACCTGCTCCTGCGGGGTCATATGGGTCACCCCGGACAGCGGCAGCACCTCGTGCGGGCGGCCGGCGGCGAGCAGGGCGGAGGACAGGCGCAGGGCGTGGGCGACCACCACGTTGTCGTCGGCCAGGCCGTGCACGATCATCAGCGGCCGGTGCGGCTCGGCGGGGGAGGAGAGCCCGTCGTCGGTGACGAGGGAGCTCTTCGCGTACGACTCCGGCCGCTCGGCGGGGTCGCCCAGGTACCGCTCCGTGTAGTGCGTGTCGTACAGCCGCCAGTCGGCCACCGGTGCGCCCGCGATGCCCGCGCGGAAGACGTCCGGTCGGCGCAGCACCGCGAGCCCGGCCAGCCACCCCCCGTACGACCAGCCGCGGATGGCCACCCTGGAGAGATCCAGGGGGTGGGACTTCGCGAGGTCCTGGAGCGCGTCGATCTGGTCGTCGAGGGAGACGGTGAAGTCCCCGTGGACGGCCTTCTCCCAGGCGGGGGAGCGGCCCGGCGTACCGCGCCCGTCCGCGACGACCACCGCGAACCCCTGGTCGGCGAACCACTGCGAGGTGAGGTGGGCGTTGTGCGCGGCGACCACCCGGGCGCCGTGCGGTCCCCCGTAGGGATCCAGCAAAACCGGCAGCGGGGTGTCACCGGCGTAGTCCCGAGGCATAAGCACAGCGCACGGGATGCGGCGTGCGCCCCCCTCGGTGAGAGTCACGCGCGGGGCCGGACCGGGATCTTCGGCATGGGAATGGACGGTCGCCATCAGCTTTCCGTCGCGCAGGACCTGGACCTCGGCCCCGGGCCGGTCGAGTGCGTAGGACACGAGCACCGTCACACCCCCGGCGCGGACCGCCGAGTGCACACCGGGCTTCTGCGACACGCGCTCCACGCCGAGCTCGTTCACCCGGTACACATGCACTTCGCCGATCTCGGGCTCGGCCGCGGCCTCACCCGCCGACGCCGAGACCAGTACGTCGTCGTCGGAGACGTCCAGCACCGTGCGCACATGCAACTGCGGTCCGGTCAGCGGGCGTTCACCCACCGCCAGTACCCGCGCCCCACCCTCGTCCGCGATGCGCACCAGCTGCCCGGAGGGGCTCCAGCAGGGGACACCGACGAACAGTTCCAGCCATTGTGGATCTTCGTCGGCGTGCACCATCCGCGTCGCCCCCGTCGCCGGGTCCACGGCCAGGAACAACTGGCTGCGTTGATCCCGCGCCTGGACGAGCAGCAGTGGCGCACCCGCCGCTGACCAGTGCACTCGTGCCAGATAGGGGTACCTGGAGCGGTCCCACGCGACCTCGGTGCGGACCCCGTCCAGGCCGATCACGAACAGCCGCACCTCCGCGTTCCCGGTCCCCGCCGCCGGATACGCCACGCGCTGCGGCTCGGCCTCCGGACGCGCCGGATCGGAGATCCACCACCGGCGCACCGGCGTGTCGTCCGCGCGCGCCACGAGCAACCGGTCCGACTCCGGGCCCCACCAAAAGCCCCGATAGCGCCCCATCTCCTCGGCCGCCACGAACTCGGCCAACCCATAGGTGACACCGTCCGACTCCGGCCCGGCGAGCGCACGGTCCCCCTCGCCCTCGGCGCCCACCACCCGCAGGGCGCCCTGTGCGACGTACGCGATGTGCCGCCCGTCGGGGGACGGACGCGGGTCGATCACCGGCCCCGGGACCGGGAGTTCACGTGCCGTCCCGGCCCGTAGCTCCGCCGTGAAGAGCCGCCCTGACAAGGCAAAAGACGCCAACTCGACGGCGTTGTCGGTGGCGTGGGCGACGATGCCGGCCCCGGCCTCGCGGATGCGCTCGCGCCGGGCCCGCTCCTCGGGCGGGAGGTCTTCCGAGGCGCCGCCCAGCAGGGTGCGCGGGTCGGCCGCCACGCGCTCCCCGCCGTCCGCCGTGTCGAGCACCCAGAGCGAATTCGCCGGGTCCGTACCGGAGGACGAGCGCAGGAACACGACACGGCTGCCGTCGGGCGCCACCGTGAACGCGCGCGGCGCGCCGAGAGTGAACCTCTGGGTGCGGGCGTGCCGGCGTGGGAAGGAGACAGGCTCGGTCGTCATGCCCCGACCATATTGGCCAGTGCGCCCCCTTGTGCGGCTGTGCGCCGATCGATGCGCACGTACGGATAGTTATGATCACAACCGCATAGTGGGTATGAACCTGCTGGCTGTTGCATGGATTTATCTGCCCCCATAGTCCGTTCCCCCCGCGCTTGGGATTCTTGGAGGTGAGCCGCCGTGGCACTCTCGATTTCGGCGGTTGTGCTGCTGGCGATCATCGTCTTCCTGCTGATCAAGAAGTCAGGACTGAAGGCGGCTCATGCGGTCGTCTGCATGCTGCTCGGGTTCTACCTGGCGTCCTCGACCGTCGCTCCCACCATCAGTGAGCTGACGACGAACATCGCGGGCATGATCGGCAGCATCAAGTTCTGAGCCGCGCCGTCTCCTCGTAGGGTGGGGGCCATGACGGACCTGCCCGCCCGACGTCTGCTCCTGGTGCACGCGCACCCGGACGACGAGTCGATCAACAACGGCGCGACCATGGCCAAGTACGCGGCCGAGGGTGCCCATGTGACCCTGGTCACCTGCACCCTCGGTGAGCACGGCGAGGTCATTCCCCCCGAGCTTCAGTACCTGACCGGCACCGACCTCGGCGAACACCGCCTGGCCGAGCTCACCGCCGCGATGCGCGAGCTCGGCGTCGAGGACTTCCGTCTCCTGGGCGCACAGGGCCGCTACGAGGACTCGGGGATGATGGGCCTCGCCGACAACGACGACCCGGCCAGCCTCTGGCAGGCGGACGTCGACGACGCGGCCCGGGCGCTCGTCGAGGTGATCCTGGAGGTACGCCCCCAGGTCCTCGTCACCTATGACCCCGACGGCGGATACGGCCACCCCGACCACATCCAGGCCCACCGCATCGCCACGCGCGCGGCCGAGCTGGCCGACGAGGCCGGCTGGCGGATCCCCAGGATCTACTGGAACCGTGTCCCGCGCACCGTCGCCGACGAGGCCTTCGCCCGGCTTCAGGCCGATCTGCCCGGACTGCCCTTCGGCAAGCCCGCCTCCGTCGACGACGTACCGGGCGTGGTCGCCGACGAGCGCATCACCACCGTGATCGACGGCACCGCCCATGCCGCCGCCAAGGCCGCCGCGATGCGCGCGCACGCCACGCAGATCGAGGTCGCGCCCGGCGGACGGTACTTCGCACTCTCCAACGAACTCGCACAACCCCTCTTCACCACCGAGTACTACGAGTTGGTGCGCGGGGAGCGCGGGGCGGGGACAGAGGCCGATCTGTTCGCCGGGATCGAGGGGGCGTCATGAGCTCGATGCTCGCCCAGCCGCTGAAGCGGCCCTCCGGCCCACGGGTCCTCGCCTGCATCGGGCTCTTCGTGCTCGGCGCCGTCGTCGGGATGGCCGGGGCGCTGGTGCAGCCCGCGTGGTTCCCGGGCGGCCTGCTGCTCGCCCTCGCGGGCGAGGCCGGGGTCTGTCTCGGCGGCGCCCGGGCGACGGGCAGCCGGGCCGGGGCCGTCGCACCCGCCGGCGGCTGGATGATCGCCGTCATCCTGCTCACCGCCAGCCGTCCGGAGGGCGACTTCGTCTTCGGCACAGGGGCCGCTTCCTATCTCTTCCTGCTCGGCGGCATGGCTGTGGCTGTGATCTGCGCCACCCTCGCCCCGGTGCGGCAACCGAACGGCGACGGCGTCCGACTTGCCAAGTGACGTACCACTTCTCCACGACGTACTCGTGCGAGTCCCGTGTGGGTTTCCCAGGCGGTCGTGGGATGCGGGCCAGACGTGGCCAGTATGGTGGTGCGCGCCGCCGAGCCGCCCGCAGCAATGAGGTCGAATCGGGCGGTGGAGCCAACCGGGAGAACCTGCCTTGAGTCGTGAAACTGACACTCCGTCCTCCGGGCCCAACGGGCACGGCGGAGCCGCATACCCCTCGGGCACGCCGCCGTACGGGACCCCCATGGCTTCCGACGGTGGTGCGGACGCGGGCCGTTCGGCCTCACAGCCGGAGGAACGCAAGACCGAGACCACGCTGACGACCCGGATCCGGATCAACATCCCCGGATCGCGGCCCATTCCGCCGGTCGTCGTGCGCAAGCCCGTCGCCGAGGCCGAGTCCTCCGGCGGCAGCGCGGACACCGAGCCGCCGGCGCCGTCCGCTCCCACGTCCACGTCCATGGGCACCGCCGAGCCCCCGGCCGAGCCCGGGGCGCAGACGGAGGAGAAGACGAGCGACTGGTTCGCGCCCCGCAAGTCATCGGGGCCCAAGGGCGGTCAGGGCGGAGCGGCCACCAACGGGGCCGGTATGCCCGGCGGTTCGGGCCCCGGTCCGAGCGGTCCCGGCGGCCCGGGCGCGGGCGCCCCGCCCGCCGGTCCGGGTGCCGGTGCCGGTGCGCCCGGCGGTGCGCGTCCCGGTGCGGGACGGCCCGGCGGTGTCGTCGGCTCCATGGGCGCGCCGGGCGGATCACGCTCCGGCGGCACGAAGGGCGCGGGACTCCCCGGCGCGACCGGCGGCCCCGTGGCTCCCGGGCACGGCGGCGGCACCGGTTCCTTCGACGTGACCGAGGCACTGGCCGCGAGCGGCATGGGCAACGGCAACGGTTCCCGCCCCGGCGGCGAGGCACGCCGCGACGACCTGCCGTACTTCTCGGAGAACGGCAACGGCGGCCCGAACGGCCAGGGCGGCCCGAACGGCTACGGCGCCCCGGACTTCGACCCCTCCGCCGACTTCAACGCCCCGAACGGCTTCGACGGCTCCGGTGACTTCGGTGACTTCGGCGGCCCGGGCGACTTCGGCGGCCAGGGCGGCCCGCAGGGCCCCGCGGGCCCGACGGCCGGTCCGGTCACCGGCGACGGCCCGTCGATGCCGCCGGTCCCCGGTGGCGGGCCGGGCGGACTCGGTGGGCCTGGTGGCCCCGGCGGCTCCGGTGCCCCCGGTCGTCCGGGCGGTCCGGGCGGTTCCGGTATCTCCGCCGGTCCGGGCGGGCCGAGCGGTCCTGGTTCCGGTATCTCCGCGGGCCCGAGCAGCCGGCCCGGCGGTCCGGGCAGCGGCCTGGGCGGTCCCGGCGGCCCCGCAGGTCCCGTCGGCCCGGGTGGTCCTCCCGGACCCGCAGGCCCGGGTGGCCTGGGCGCCTCCGGCATCTCGGCGGGCCCCGGCGGCCCCGCAGGACCGGCAGGCCCCGGCGCCTCCCCGCACGCCGCGGGCCGCGGCCCCGGCGGAGGCATGAGCGACGACACCGCCATCCTCACCCCGCAGAAGCCGGCCCCCGAGCCGGGCACCCCGCACTACGGCGGCGTCGCCGACAACGTCTCCGGCCACACCGTCACCAGCGGCATCCCCGTCGTCCCGCCCGGCGCCCAGAACGGCCCCTTCGGCCCGGGTGCCACCGACGGACCGGTGCCGCACACGCCCCCGAAGCTGCCCGAACCGGACACCTCGGACGCCCCGGCCGCCCGCGCGCCCAAGAAGAAGGGCCGCAACAAGCTGGCGCTGGTCGGCGGCGGAGTGATCGTCCTCGCCGGTGGCGTCTACGGCGCCGGCCTGCTGATGGCCCACTCCGACGTGCCCAAGGGCACCACCGTGCTCGGCGTCGACATCGGCGGCGGCACCCGGGACGAAGCGGTCAAGAAGCTCAACGACGCCTTCGACAAGCAGGTCAGCAAGCCGCTGAAGCTGTCGGTGGACGGCAAGACCGTCACGCTGGCACCGGACCAGGCCGGGCTCCAGTTCGACATGCAGCAGACCGTCAGCAAGGCCGCGACCAGCGACTACAACCCGGTCTCCGTCATCGGCTCGCTCTTCGGCAACCACCGTGTCGTCGACCCGGTCATGCCCACCGACGAGGAGAAGCTGCACGCCGCCCTGGAGGAGGCCTCCGGCGGCTCCGGCTCGGTGACCGAGGGCACGGTCTCCTTCAAGTCCGGCAAGGCGGTCGCCGTGTACGGCAAGGCCGGCAAGGGCATCGACGTCGCCGGGTCGACCACCGCGGTCGAGGAGGCGTACCGCACCCAGGTCGAGTCGGGTACGTCCACCCCGGTGAAGGTCGCGACGACCACCCGGCAGCCGACGGTGACGAACGCCGAGGTCGACCGGTTCATGAAGGAGTTCGCCCAGCCGGCGATGGCCAACAAGGTCACGGTGCAGACGGACGCCGCGCACAGCATCCCGTTCGGCGCCCTGTCCCTGCCGAAGATCCTCGGCGTCAAGGCCGTCGACGGCAAGCTCGTGGACACGTACGACCTCAAGGCGCTCAAGGAGGCGTACGGCGCCACCTTCGACGGTGTGCAGGTCAACGGCGCCAGCGGCAAGCGTGACGTCCTGCCCGAGGACGTCGCCTCCGCCCTGCGCAAGGCGCTGCGCGGCAAGTCGGCGGCGGAGCGCGTCGTCACCATCGACACCAACCCGAGCTAGGGCCTGTCCGGCGGATCAGGCCGGCTGCAGGAAGCAGTGCGGACCGGCCAAGCCGAGCGGGGTCTGGTGCGTGCAGCTGCAAGGCGGAGGAGGGCGGCGACGCGGAGCGTCGGCAACCGACGACAACGCGGCTGGGGGTCCCCCCTCTGGGGGAGCGCGTGCCAGACCCCGCGACGCCGGCATGATCCGCCGGACAGGCCCTAGTGCACACCGCTCGGACGAGAGGGGGCACCCGGCACGCGCCGGGTGCCCCCTCTCGTCGTAGGGCACCCGGCGTATGACATCTGTCATCCGGCAGTCAGGACCGCCGACACTGCCGGGCGCAGGGCCCCGGCGGCCACCCTGGAGCACATGACAACGACAGCCGTGAAAACGGCGACTCCGGTGGTCGGATTCGACCGGGTGAGCAAGAGCTACGGGAGCGTACGGGCCGTCGACGGGCTGACACTCGCGCTGAACCCGGGGGAGACCGTGGCCCTGCTGGGCCCGAACGGGGCCGGCAAGTCGACCACGCTCGACCTGCTGCTCGGCCTCAAGCAGCCCGACAGCGGCACTGTGCGGATCTTCGGCACCGGCCCGCGCGAGGCCATCGTCGCCGGGCGGGTGGGCGCCATGCTGCAGAGCGGCGGGCTGATGGACGAGGTCACCGTCGCCGAACTGGTCCGGCTCGCCTGCGATCTGCACCCGAGGCCGTACAAGGTCTCCGACGTGCTGAGCCGCGCCGGCATCGCGCAGATCGCCGACCGCAAGGTCGACAAGCTCTCCGGCGGCCAGGCCCAGCGCGTCCGCTTCGCCCTCGCGACCGCCGGCGACAGCGACCTGATCGTCCTGGACGAGCCGACCACCGGCATGGACGTCACCACCCGCCAGGCCTTCTGGGCCACCATGCGTGAACAGGCCGACCAGGGGCGGACCGTGCTGTTCGCCACGCACTACCTGGAGGAGGCCGACGCCATAGCCGACCGTGTGCTGGTGCTGCACCGGGGCCGGCTGCTGGCCGACGGCTCGGCGGCCGAGATCAAGGCGAAGGCGGGGGCGCGGCGCATCTCCTTCGAGCTGGACGCCACGGACCTCGACGAGACCGCGCTGCGCGCACTGCCCTTCCTGACCCGCCTCGACGTGGCAGGCGGCACCGTCCGCATCCAGTCCTCCGACGCCGACGCCACCGTCCATGCCCTCTACGGCAGCGGCCTCTACCCCCGCAACCTCGAAGTCGCCGGGCTCGGCCTGGAGCAGGCGTTCGTGGCCATCACCGAGGCCGAGGAGGCCCGCAACCGATGATGAATACATTTGCTTCGCGGAGCCTCATCAGGCTGGAACTGACCCGCGCCCTGCGCAACCGCAAATTCCTGTTCTTCTCCGTGCTGTACCCGTCGCTGCTGTTCCTGCTCATAGCGGGCAGCGCCGACAGCACCACCAAGATCGACGGGACGGGCCTGACCCTCCCGACGTACATGATGGTCTCCATGGCCTCCTTCGGCGCCCTCACCGCCGTCCTGATGGGCAACAGCGAGCGCATCGCCAAGGAGCGGGAGGGCGGCTGGGTACGGCAGTTGCGGCTGACGACCCTGCCGGGGCACGGCTACGTCCTCGCGAAGACGGCCGGGTCGGCCGTGGTCAGCCTGCCGTCGATCGTGATCGTCTTCGCCGTCGCCGCGACCGTGAAGGGCGTACGCCTGGACGCCTGGCAGTGGCTCGCCCTCACCGGCGCCATCTGGGCCGGCAGCCTGGTCTTCGCCGCGCTCGGTGTGGCCCTCGGCTACCTCGCCAGCGGGGACGCGGTCCGCCCGATCACGATGATCACCTACTTCGGCCTGTCCATCCTCGGCGGCCTGTGGATGCCGACCACGACCTTCCCGTCCTGGTTGCAGGAGATCGCCAAGTGGGTGCCCACCCACGCGTACGCTGCCGTGGGGCAGGCGATCGAACAGAGCCAGGCCCCGCATGCCAAGGACATCGCCGTCCTCGCCGTCTTCTTCGCCCTGTTCACCGGCGGCGCGGCCTGGCTGTACCGGAAGGACACGCTGAAGGCGTGAGCAAGATGTGGGAAGACCTGCGGTTGGACGGGCACCGGGCGGAGTGGCGGATACGCGTGGGAGAGCCACCCCGCAACCGGGCCGAGCTGCGACGCAAGGTGCTGTGGATCGGCGTCTGGCTCGTGTTCCTCAGCTCGCCGGTGAAGGATCTGCTCTCCGGGCGGCACACCACCGCCGGCACCGCGGCGGGCTGGCTCGGCCTCGCGGCCTTCGTCGGGGTGTATCTGTCGCTGGTCTTCCGGAACATGGGCAAGCCGTTCACCGGACGGCGTGTCGTCGTCCTCATCCTGGCCCTCGGCGCGCTGGCCACCGTGCTGTGCCTCACCCTCGGCGGCCACTGGCTGGGCCTCTACTGCTATGTCTCCGTCGCCTGCGGGTCCACCCTCCCGCTGCGACTGGCCTACGGCGCGATCCCGGCCACGACCGGCCTGATGCTGCTCGTCGGCAGCCAGGTCGACCGGGAGGAAGCCCAGAGCCTGGCACTGCTGGTGCTGCTCATCGGATTCGCCATGACCGGCATCGGCCAACTGGTCCGTACGACGATCGAGTTGCGCCAGGCCAGGGCCACCGTCGCCCAGCTCGCCGCCAACGAGGAGCGTCTGCGCCTCGCCCGCGACCTGCACGACCTCCTCGGTCACTCCCTCTCGCTCATCACCCTGAAGAGCGAGCTCGCGGGCCGTATGCTCCCGGCCCACCCCGACAAGGCAGCCCAGCAGGTCGCCGACATCGAACAGGTCAGCCGCCAGGCCCTGGTCGACGTCCGCGAGGCCGTCACCGGCTACCGGCGCCGCCGCCTCGCCGCCGAACTGGCGGGCGCCCAGCTCGCCCTGACGGCGGCCGGAGTGGCGGCCGAGCTGCCCGCCGAACCCGACCTCACCGGTGTCCCCGAGGAGAGCGAGACGGCCCTCGCCTGGGCCCTGCGCGAGGCGGTCACCAACGTCGTACGGCACAGCGGCGCCCGGCGCTGCACGGTGGAACTCCAGCACCGCCAGACCCTCGACGGCCCCGTCCTCGAACTCTCCGTCGAGGACGACGGCTCGGGCAGCCCGGGCAGCGGTCCCGGCAGTGGTCTGACGGGCCTGACGGAACGCCTCGCGAAGGCGGGCGGGGCCCTGGAGGCGGGCGGCATCAGGCGCGGCTTCCGCCTGACCGCCCGCGTCCCGGCCGTCCCGACCGCCGCGGCCGCGGCCGTGGCCTCGACCTCGGCCGACGTAGGATCCCCGTCATGAGCACGCCGATCAAGGTTCTCCTGGCCGAGGACCAGTCGATGGTCCGTGAGGCGCTGGCCGCCCTGCTCGGCCTGGAGGACGACATCGAGGTCGTCGCCCAGGCGGCCCGCGGCGACGAGGTCCTGGCGGCGGCCCGTGAGCACGACGTGGACGTGGCCCTCCTGGACATCGAGATGCCCGGCGCGACCGGCATCGAGGCGGCGGCCCTCCTGCACACGGAACTCCCGGCCGTGAAGCTGGTCATCCTCACCACCTTCGGCCGCCCCGGCTACCTCCGCAGCGCGATGGAGGCGGGCGCCGACGCCTTCCTGGTCAAGGACGCCCCCGCGGCCCAGCTGGCCGAGGCGGTCCGAAAGGTACTGGCGGGCGAGCGCGTCATCGACCCCACCCTGGCGGCAGCGGCCCTGGCAGACGGCGCCAACCCCCTCACCGACCGCGAACGAGAGGTCCTCAGAGCAGCCGAGGACGGATCCACCAACGCCGAACTCGCAGCGGCCCTCCATCTGTCCCAGGGCACGGTCCGCAACTACCTCTCGACAGCAATCCAAAAACTCGCGGTACGAAACCGGGCGGAGGCGGTACGGATCGCACGAGAAAAGGGCTGGCTGTAGCCCCTTCAGGGGCGCGGGGAACTGCGCGAACAGCCACGACGCACCCGCAGTCGCGCAACCACACATGCCCCTACGGCGAACCGGCGAACTCAGTTGAGCAACGCCCGAGCAGCCCGAGCCTCCCCCCGCACCCGCTCCGCCGCCCCCTCATCCACCGCACTGATCAACTCCGCGTAGGCCTCCAACTCCACGGCCCCATCGACGAAGTCCCCCCGCTGGACAAGCAACTGCGCCCGCTCGAACCGCAACCGAGCCGGATGAGACGGCAGCGACAACGACAACTCCACCGCCCACAGCGCGACATCCGTCCGCTCGGGCCGCGCCGCCGCCCACGCCCGCACGTTGTTCAGAATCCGCAGCACCACGTCCAACGGATCCGCCGGCGTCAGCATCGACGGATGCAGCGCCGCCCCCGTGGCCCCCGCCACCAGCAACTCCGTGTCGCTCCCGGTCAGCACCCGCCCCCCGGCGAAGGGATCGGCGAGCACCTGCTCGTCGGTCGGCCCGAACCCCACCACGAAGTGCCCGGGCAGCGCGACCCCGTACACCGGCGCCCCCGCCCGCCGGGCGACCTCCATCCAGAGCACCGACAACAGGATCGGCAGCCCCTTGCGCCGCTCCAGCACCTGGTGCAGCAACGACGACTCCAGCCGCTGATAGTCCGCGGGCGCCCCGCGAAACCCGTACCGCTCCCCGAGCAGCTCCCGCAGCGCGACCGCCCAGGCCCGCGGCCCGCCGGGCCGGAACGGCAGCTGCCCCGCCAGCGCGTCCAGCTCGACCTGTGCCGCGTCCATGCGCGTCTCGTCCAGCGCGCCGTCCGCCTCGGCCCCGACCAGCAGACACAGCAGGGACAGATCGGGCCGCTCGGACCGTGCCTCTTCGGCGAACCGCTGCCGTAGCTCGGCGGAACGTTCGGGGGGTGGGGGGTACAGGGGGCGCATAGCTGGGTCGTGCCCTTTCACGGCGATCGGTACTGCTGCTCAGGCTGATCGATAGTGGTGGTACGCGTGATGCGCGGTGAAGCCCATCCCGGCGTACAGCCCCCGCGCCCCCGCGTTCTCCGTCTCGACCTGCAACCACGCCGCCGACGCCCCCTCGTCGAGGGCCCGCCGGGCCAGCGCGGCCATCACCCGGGTGGCCAGCCCCTGCCGCCGTAGCGCCGGGTCGACCTCCACGGCGGCGAACCCGGCCCACCGCCCGTCCACGACACACCGCCCGATCGCGGCGGGCGCACCGCCGGCCGCACCGGGAACCGTCGCGAACCACACCGACGGCCCGCTCGCCAGCACCTTCAGGGCCACCTCGCTCACCCCCTTGCGCTGATACCGCCCGAGCCAAGCCTCGTCCGCCTCCCGGGAGAGCACCACCCCGGCGCCCTCGTCCCGGTCGGCGATCGGCGCCAGCGCCCCGATCCACATCTCGGCGGACACCTCCCGCACCCACCCGAGCCGCTCCAGCTCCGCGCAGAGCAGCTCCTGAGTGCCCTCGGCGCCGGTCGCGGTCTGGACGTACGCGGGGAGCCCACGGTCGCCGTACCAGCGCCGTACGGCGTCGAGCGCGGCCGGAAGGGGCAGCCCGGGGTCGCCGAGCGGCAGCGCGGAGTTGGCCCGGCGGGTGAAGCCGGACGCGGCCCGCAGTTCCCACTCGCCGAGCCGCTCGCTCTCCACCGGCCGCCACGCGCGCGTGGCGACATGCGCGAGTTCCTCGTACGAGGCGGAGGGGCCCCGGCGCCGGGCCGGAGTGGCCGGCACCACCTTGCCCGCGACCAGCGACGCTTCCGGGATATGGACGGTCTCGCCGCTCTTCCGTGTGATCAGCAGCACACCCTCGTCCCATGATGCGAGAACACCCACCGTGTCGGTGAATTTCTCACCCGGAGCCTCAGGATCGTTCAGGCGGCGTACGGAGACTCGTTTACCCACGTCAGCAGCGGTGATACGGACCTCAAGGCGCCCCGTCGCAGAGATTTCCACAGGTCAGTTCACCCCTCCTGTTCGGATCATGCCCAAGAACGGAGATACTAGGGGCGGGCATCGACGACGCCGCGCTCCCGCGCGCCAGGCGGCGGAGCCTGAGGAGGCTCGCCAGCGCCCTATCGAGGAGGAACGACAGCGTGACCTACGTCATCGCGCAGCCTTGTGTCGACGTCAAGGACAAGGCGTGCATCGAGGAGTGCCCGGTCGACTGCATCTACGAGGGCTCCCGGTCCTTGTACATCCACCCGGACGAATGCGTCGACTGCGGAGCCTGTGAGCCGGTCTGCCCGGTCGAGGCGATCTTCTACGAGGACGACACTCCGGAGGAGTGGAAGGACTACTACAAGGCGAACGTCGAGTTCTTCGACGAGCTCGGCTCCCCCGGCGGCGCCAGCAAGCTGGGTCTGATCGAGCGGGACCACCCGTTCATCGCCGCGCTTCCGCCGCAGGCCGAGTAGTCCGCACCCGGCGACCCGCAGAGCGTGCCGCCTCGGTCCTGTACGGCCTGATCGCCTTGATCGCCGTACGGGACCGAGGCGTTGCCGTATCCGGCAGTACCAGAAAGTGAGCGAGATTCCGTGTCCGCAGTCTCCGACCGCCCACCCGTCGCCCGCCACCACCCTTCCAAGGAGTCGCTGCGCGACCGCCTGCCGGACTTCCCCTGGGACAAGCTGGAGCCGTACAAGAAGACGGCCGCCGCGCACCCGGACGGCATCGTCGACCTCTCCGTCGGCACACCGGTCGACCCGGTCCCCGAGCTGATCCAGAAGGCGCTGATCGACGCGGCGGACTCCCCGGGCTATCCGACGGTCTGGGGCACCCCGGCGCTGCGCGACGCGATCACCGGCTGGGTGGAGCGCCGCCTGGGCGCCCGCGAGGTCACCCACCGCCACGTCCTGCCGATCGTCGGCTCCAAGGAGCTGGTCGCCTGGCTCCCCACCCAGCTGGGCCTCGGCCCGGGTGACAGGGTGGCGTACCCGCGCCTGGCGTACCCCACGTACGAGGTCGGCGCCCGTCTGGCCCGCGCGGACTACGAGGTGTACGACGACCCGACGGAGCTGGACCCGGCGGGCCTGATGCTCCTGTGGCTGAACTCGCCGTCGAACCCGACGGGCAAGGTGCTGTCGAAGGACGAACTGACGAGGATCGTCGCCTGGGCCCGTGAGCACGGCGTCCTGCTCTTCTCCGACGAGTGCTACCTGGAGCTGGGCTGGGAGGCCGACCCGGTCTCGGTCCTGCACCCGGACGTGAACGGCGGCTCGTACGACGGCATCGTCGCGGTGCACAGCCTGTCCAAGCGCTCCAACCTGGCCGGCTACCGCGCCGCGTTCCTGGCCGGCGACCCCGCGGTCCTGTCGCCCCTCCTGGAGATCCGCAAGCACGGCGGCATGATGACGTCGGCCCCGACTCAGGCGGCGGTCATCGCGGCCCTCGGCGACGACGAGCACGTCCGCGTCCAGCGCGACCGGTACGCGGCCCGCCGCAAGGCCCTGCGCGCGGCCCTGGAAGCCCACGGCTTCCGCATCGAGCACAGCGAGGCCAGCCTCTACCTCTGGGCCACCCGCGGCGAGTCCTGCTGGACGACCGTCGCCCACCTGGCCGACCTGGGCATCCTGGCGGCCCCGGGCGACTTCTACGGCGAGGCCGGCGCCCAGCACGTACGCGTGGCGTTCACGGCGACGGACGAGAGGGTCGCTGAGGCGGTACGGCGCCTGGCGTAGCGCCTCCCCGGGCACACGAAAGCCGACGGGGTTCAGGGAACTCCCTGAACCCCGCCGGCGGTTCGACCCGAGGGATCGGCCGATCAGCCGATCGGCAGGGCCTGGACGGGCAGCGACCCGGTCTTCGGCGTGTTCTGGGTGGCCGTTCCGGCCGCGTCGCCGAGGACGGTGCCGACCGTGCCGGCCACGCCACCCGCGGTCTCCTGCGCCGCGGGCGTCGCCTTCTTCGCGACCTTGCTGCCGGTCTTTGCCGCGGTCGGCACCGCCTTCTTCGCGGCCTTGCCACCGGTCTTGGTCACGTTGCCGCTGGCCTTCGTCGCGGTCGGCAGCGCCTTGTCGACCGCGGTGTCCACGGCACCACCCGCGATGCCGGCGGCCTGCTGCGTCGCGCCGTCGACGACGGTCGCGTTGTCCACGGCGGTCAGCCCGCCGACCTTCGAGGCGTCGGGCAGTTCGGGGGCCGCGCTGGCGGAGCCGGCCGCACCGACCCCGGCAGCCGCTCCGGCAGCGACGAGCAGCGCGGCACGGGCGATCCGGCGAGTCAGGGGGAGGGACATGATGCTCCTTCGACGGGTAAGTCGGATGAGAACGATGAAGTGTCCGACTGCGCCCGGCAGTTGACCGACTGGCTGTTGATCTCCGGGCTCGGACGCAGTGACTACCGCTCGAAGCCCCCGAAGGTTGCGGCGCGCCAACGTAAAGAGTTGGTAATGCGTCGCATTATCGCCTGCGGATAAAAAGGGTCAAAAGGAGCCGGGTTGGAAACCCTGCCGAATCCTTACAGCCCTTTGTCCTCAAGGGTTTTAACGGATTCGGGGGTGGTCGCAGCAAATCCTGCCCACACGGTCACCGGTCGATGCCTCGGGTAACCCGAGGGGGCGAGTCCCCGAACTAGTGAGTGGTGACGATGCGGACCGAGTCCGGCCCGCTGCTCTCCGCCTCCGCCGCACCCGGCGCCGTGCTCGCCCGCCACCGGCTGTCGGTGTTCCCGGCGATCCAGTCCCGTCCGGCGTACGACACCCGCTGGATGTGCAGATCGGACGCGTTGGCCACGGCCCAGTGGGCGAGCTGCCAGCCGCGCTCGTGGGCGCCGCTCCCGGTGCCGGAACCCCGCTCGCCCGACACGGGCAGCACGATGGTCCGCCCGTCGCTCTCGATCACGGTGGGAGCGGGGGTGGGCCTGGCCTTCGCGCTGCCCACCTCGGCGGCGGCCGACTGGAGCGCGTCCTGCCCGAAGTCCCGTACGAGAGCGGCCCGCACGGAGTCCGTGCCGCCGGCCGAGCTGGTGCCGGGGAGCCCTTCGCAGGTCAGCGTCGCGGCGGAGCGCCCGGTGAGGGCGGCGGCCAGCAGCGTCGCGTCCGGCTCGTGCTTGGCGTACGCCTCCGGGAAACCGCTGCGCTGGACGCGCTGGGCGGCGACGGTGAGCGGCAGCTCGGTGTAGCCGCGGACCTTGACCAGGTGCTCGTAGAAGATGCCGGACGCGTAGATCGGGTCCTGGATCTCCTTCTCCGTGCCCCAGCCCTGCGAGGGCCGCTGCTGGAAGAGCCCCAGTGAGTCGCGGTCGCCATGGCCGATGTTGCGCAGTCCCGACTCCTGCAGCGCGGTGGCCAGCGCGATCGTCACGGCCCGCTCGGGCAGCTTGCGGCCGGTGCCTACGGCGGCGATCGTCGCCGCGTTCACCGCCTGCTCCGGCGTGAACTCGTACCGGGCGCCGTCGCCCTTGCCCGAGACGACCGCGCAGCCCGGTGTCCCCGGGCCTCCGGTGACGTACTGCACCGCGAGATACCCCGCGACAGCGAGCAGGACCATGAAGGCCGCCCCGCGACGCAGGAGGCGGCCACGACGTTTCGGAGAGGGTGACGGCTCTGGCACGCCCTACAAGGTAGCTGAGGTTACTGGGGGGTATGTGCGCAGTTGAAAATCGGTGGGAAAAGTGAGGTGACGCTCTGGCGGGTTAGGGTCGACGCCATGGCTGACACCTCCCTTGACCTCACGCTGGACGCCGCGAAGCTCACCGCCCGGCTCGTGGACTTCCCCTCCGAGAGTGGTACGGAACAGCCCCTCGCGGACGCCATCGAGACCGCCCTGCGCGCCCTGCCGCATCTGACCGTCGAGCGGTACGGGAACAACGTCCTGGCGCGGACGAGCCTGGGCCGGCCGGAGCGGGTGATCCTCGCCGGCCACATCGACACCGTGCCGATCGCGGACAACGTCCCGTCGCGGCTGGACGAGGACGGCGTCCTGTGGGGCTGCGGCACCTGCGACATGAAGTCGGGCGTCGCGGTCCAGCTCCGCATCGCCGAGACCGTCCCGGCTCCCAACCGCGACCTGACCTTCGTCTTCTACGACAACGAAGAGGTGGCCGCCGACCTCAACGGCCTCAAGCACATCGCCGAGCAGCGGCCCGAGTGGCTGGAGGGCGACTTCGCGGTGCTGCTGGAGCCGTCGGACGGCGAAGTGGAGGGCGGCTGCCAGGGCACGCTCCGCGTCCTGCTCAGGACCAAGGGGGAGCGCGCCCACTCCGCGCGCGGCTGGATGGGCTCGAACGCGATCCACGCGGCGGCCCCGATCCTGGCCCGCCTGGCCTCGTACGAACCCCGCTACCCGGTGATCGACGGCCTGGAGTACCGGGAGGGCCTGAACGCGGTCGGCATCTCGGGTGGCGTGGCCGGCAACGTCATCCCGGACGAATGCGTCGTCACCGTCAACTTCCGCTACGCGCCCGACCGCACGGAGGAGGAGGCCATCGCGCACGTCCGCGAGGTCTTCGCCGACTGCGGCGTCGAGGAGTTCGTGGTCGAGGACCACAGCGGCGGCGCGCTGCCCGGGCTCTCCCACCCGGCGGCAGCGGCGTTCATGAAGGCGGTCGGAGGCGTTCCGCGCCCCAAGTACGGCTGGACGGACGTCTCCCGCTTCTCCTCCCTGGGTATCCCGGCGGTGAACTACGGCCCCGGCAATCCGCACTTGGCGCACAAGCGGGACGAAAGGGTGGAGACGGCGAAGGTGCTGGCGGGGGAGGAGCGGCTGCGGGCGTGGCTCACGCAGTAGTGCGGGGGTGACGGGCGCCGTTTGGAATGCCCCTCGGGTGCCACTTGGGATGGAGCTGGGCATGGCGCTCGGGAGCTCGGCATGGCGCGTGGGACGGCGCTTGGGGCGGCGCTTCATGGCGGTCATGCACATGTACCCCGTCCGTAACCCTGGTGGATCTACGCTGAGGTGGAACGACCTGCAAGACCCGCAGGCCCCGCAGTGGAGGGAGCGCACATGGCTACCGGTAACCCCGAGGGGAAGAAGCAGCCACCGTCGGAACAGCGCCTGGGACCGGTCCTGCGGAGGCGGGGCCAGGTGACGGCGAGCACGACCGACCAGCGGTTGCTGGACGCGGGCGGCCCCTCGGACTGGGTCCACACGGACCCCTGGCGCGTCCTCCGTATCCAGTCGGAGTTCATCGAGGGCTTCGGCACACTCGCCGAACTCCCGGCGGCGATCAGCGTGTTCGGTTCCGCGCGCACACCGGCCGACTCTCCCGAGTACGACGCCGGGGTGCGCCTCGGCCGAGGGCTGGTCGAGGCCGGGTTCGCGGTGATCACCGGCGGTGGGCCCGGCGCCATGGAGGCGGCGAACAAGGGCGCGTGCGAGGCGGGTGGCGTCTCGGTCGGCCTCGGTATCGAGCTGCCCTTCGAACAGGGGCTCAACCCGTACGTCGACATCGGCCTGAACTTCCGGTACTTCTTCGTCCGCAAGATGATGTTCGTCAAGTACGCCCAGGGCTTCGTGGTCCTCCCCGGCGGCCTCGGCACCCTCGACGAACTCTTCGAGGCCCTCACACTGGTCCAGACCCAGAAGGTCACCCGCTTCCCGATCGTCCTGTTCGGCAGCGAGTACTGGGGCGGCCTGATCGACTGGCTGAAGAACACGCTGATCGCCCAGGGCAAGGCGGCGGAGACCGACCTGCTCCTGTTCCACGTCACGGACGACGTCGACGAGGCGGTGGCCCTGGTGTCCAAGGAGGCGGGCCGCTAGCGCTGGGCTTGAGCGGAAGTGGCGCCGGGCGTTCCCGGAAGGGCACCGCCGCTCGGGCCACTGTCCAGGGGGCTCCGCCCCCTGGACCCCGAGCGACCCCGAGTCTTTGCCCACCCACTCCCCGACTCGGTCTCTCAAGAGGCCGGCCTTGAGGTACTCAGCCCGTCCGGCGTTTGAGGACAAGGCCCTTCAGGGGACGGAGTGGGGGTCTGGGGGCGGCAGCCCCCAGAAGCCCCCCGGGGTCGAATGGGCCGAGCCCCTGGGGGACGGGACGGGTAGGGGCGGCGGGGGCGAGGAAAGCCCTACGCCAACCCCCGTCGCGCCACCGCCGGAACCCGATGCCCCGCGATGGACGCCACCATGTCCAGCACCTGCCGCGTCTCCGCCACCTCATGCACCCGATACACCTGTGCCCCCAACCACGCCGACACCGCGGTCGTGGCGAGCGTCCCCACCACCCGCTCCTTCACCGGCCTGTCCAACGTCTCCCCGACGAAGTCCTTGTTGGACAGCGACACCAACACCGGCCACCCCGTCTCCACCATCTCCCCCAACCGCCGGGTCGCCTCAAGACTGTGCCGAGTGTTCTTCCCGAAGTCGTGTCCCGGGTCGATCATGATCGACTCCCGGGGCACCCCCAGCGCCAACGCCCGCTCGGCCAACCCCAGGGTCACCCGCAGAATGTCGCCCATGACGTCGTCGTACGTCACCCGATGCGGCCGAGTACGAGGCTCCGCGCCCCCGGCATGCGTACACACCAGCCCCGCCCCGTACCGCGCGGCAACCTCCGCCAGCTCCGGTTCCACCCCACCCCACGCATCGTTCAGCAGATCCGCCCCCGCCTCGCACACGGCCTCGCCGACAGCCGCCCGCCACGTGTCGACGCTGATCACGACGTCAGGGAACCGCCGCCGCACCTCGGCCACGAACCCGACCGTCCGCCGCGCCTCCTCCTCGGCGGTCACCTCTTCCCCCGGCCCGGCCTTCACCCCACCGATGTCGATGATGGCGGCGCCCTCCGCCACGGCCTGCTCCACGCGCGCGAGGGCCGGCTCGTCACGGAACGTCGACCCCTGGTCGTAGAAGGAGTCCGGGGTCCGGTTCACGATCGCCATGATCACTGGCTCGTGCGTGTCGAACTCACGCGTGCCCAGCCTGAGCATCCGCTGTGACCTCTCCTAGTACGTCCTGGCAAGTCGCCGCTGTTCGGCCGCCTGCGACCCTAACTGTCAGAGTCGCATGGCACGATCGGACACTGACACACTCGACCGCTCGCATTCACCGACCGTGGGGGCCCAGCGATGGTTATGTTCTTGTTCCTGGTCGTCGCGCTGGCCGTCGTGGTCGCCGCGGTGACCCTCGCCGTGGTGGGCGGCGGCGAGGGCGACGGCCCGCTGCCGGAGGCCGCGCCCGAGCGGCTCCAGGACCCGCTGCCGCCGGACCGCCCGCTCGACCGCGCCGACATCGACAGCCTCCGCTTCCCCCTCGCCGCCCGCGGCTACCGCATGTCCGACGTCGACGACGCCCTCAGCCGCCTCGCCGCCGAGCTCGCCGAGCGGGACGCCCGGATCGCCGACCTGGAGTCCGCGCTGGCCGGCGCCCAGGCCTCACCCGGCAGCCGTGTGCCAGGTCATGTGTCGGGTCACGGTTCGGGCCATGTCTCGATGGAGAAGCCCGGGCCGGAGGACCAGCAGTGAGCGACGGCACGGTCATCGCCGGCCCGGACGGCGCGCTGCGCTGCCCCTGGGCCCTGTCCACTGCGGACTACGTGACGTACCACGACGAGGAGTGGGGCCGCCCGGTCCACGGCGACGACGCCCTCTACGAACGCCTCAGCCTGGAGGCCTTCCAGTCGGGCCTGTCCTGGATCACGATCCTGCGCCGCCGCGAGGGCTTCCGTACCGCCTTCGCCGGCTTCGAGATCGCCAAGGTCGCCACCTTCACGGACACCGACAAGGACCACCTCCTCACCGACGAGGGCATCATCCGCAACCGCGCCAAGATCGACGCGACGATCGCCAACGCACGCGTGCTGGCCGACTGGGCCCCAGGCGACCTGGACGACCTGATCTGGTCCCACGCCCCGGACCCGACCACCCGCCCGGTCCCCAAGGTCCTGGGAGACGTCCCCGCGGTCACTCCGGAATCAACGGCTCTGTCGAAGGCCCTGAAGAAGCGGGGCCTGCGCTTTGTGGGCCCGACGACGGCATACGCCCTGATGCAGGCGTGCGGTCTGGTGGACGACCACCTGGAATCCTGCGTCGCGAGAAGCGCCCCTTAAGGGGGCGCGGGGAACTGCGCGACCAGCCACATCGGACCCGCAGCCCCCAACGGTGCTACCGCCCCGAGCTCATCGGCCCAAATACTTGGGCTTTTCCTTGTTCACAAAGGCCTGCACGGCGATCGCATGGTCCTCCGAGGCCCCCGCCCGAGTCTGCAGCTCGTCCTCCTTCTCCAACGTCTCCTCAAGAGAGTGCGACAGCCCGAACGCCACCGCCTCCTTGATCGCCCCATAAGCCACCGTCGGTCCCTCGGCCAACGCCCGCGCCACCTTCTCGGCCTCGCCGCGCAGCGATTCCGCAGGCACCAGCCGGTTCGCGATACCGAGCTCGTACGCCTCCTGCGCCTTGATGTTCCGCGGGAAGAGCAGCAGATCGGCAGCGCGCCCCGGCCCCACCACCCGCGGCAGGGTCCACGAGATCCCGGAGTCCGCGGTCAGCGCGACACCGGCGAACGACGTATTGAAGGCGGCCGTATCCGCGACCACCCGATAGTCCGCGGCCAGCGCGAACCCGAAGCCCGCCCCGGCCGCGACCCCGTTCACCCCGGCCACCACGGGCTTCGCCATCCCGGCCAGCGCCTGCACGATCGGGTTGTAGTGCTCCCGCACCGTGTTCATGGTCTGCCGCGACCCGGTCTCCCGGTCGGTGATCAGCAGCCCGATGTGCTCCTTCAGGTCCTGTCCCACACAGAACGCCCGCTCCCCGGCCGCGGTCAGCAGCACGGCCCGTACGGCGTCGTCGCCGGCCGCGGCCTGCACCGCCTCCCGCAGGGCGACCTTGGCAGCGACGTTCAGCGCGTTCATCGCCTCGGGGCGGTTCAGCGTGATCGTCGCGAGTCCGTCGCTCACCTCGTAGAGCACGGTGTCGGCCATGACGTATCCCCTCCGGCTTTCGCGGATCGGGCGTACTCGTCGGTACGCACTTGTCTGAAGGACAGCATGGCGGAGATCACCGGCAACGGCCCTGACCGGACGTGTGACCTGCGTCAAAGAATTCTCGTCCGGTTCTGTTCGACCTGGGTGCGTGCGGTGGCGCAGTATCGCAGTCACATCGCCGAATTGAGTGGTTTTGCTCGCGCGCGTTGCCCAAGCGATGCCGACTGATGTTGGTCATCGGGTCCTGAGATGCGGGATAATGGCTTGGAAGCAATGTGTTCGATGCCGGTGTCGCGTGTCTCATGCCAGATGCGCGTGCCCTCCATGGGGCCGTCGGCTTTGACTATGAGCTGGTTTCAGGAAGGGGAACGAGCATGGCGGCCATGAAGCCGCGGACGGGTGATGGCCCGCTCGAGGTGACCAAGGAGGGGCGGGGCATCGTCATGCGCGTTCCGCTCGAAGGCGGCGGTCGGCTCGTCGTCGAGCTGACCCCGGACGAGGCCGACGCGCTCGGCGACGCCCTCAAGAAGGTCGTCGGCTGACGCGGCAGCGACCCTACCCTTTCGGCGACCCCGGTATCCCACATGGTGCCGGGGTCGCTGCTTTTGCGGTACGACCCTGGCGCACGGTCCGCACGGTCCGCACGGTCTGCCGTACGGTCATCGCTTGACCGCGCACAGCAGCCCGTCCCCGACCGGCAGCAGCGACGGAACCAGCTCCTGGCTCTCGCGCACCGCGCGCAGCAGCTCCCGGATACGTATGACCTCGGTGGGCTGCGGACCCGAATCGACGGTGCGGCCGTTGGCGAAGACGCCCTCGAAGACGACGAGGCCACCCGGACGCAGCAGGCGCAACGATTCAGCGAGATAGTCGAGAAACTCCAGCCGGTCACCGTCGCAGAAGACCAGGTCGTAGCCGGCGTCCGCGAGGCGGGGCAGGACGTCCAGGGCCCGGCCCGGGATGAAGCGGGCGCGGTTGCTGGCGAAGCCGGCGGCGCGGAAGGCCTGGCGGGCGAACTGCTGGTGCTCGGGCTCGGGGTCGACGGTGGTCAGGACGCCGTCGGGGCGCATGCCGTGCAGGAGGTGGATGCCGGAGACGCCGGTGCCGGTGCCGATCTCCGCCACCGCCTTCGCGTCCACCGAGGCGGCCAGCAATCGCAGCGCGGAGCCCGTGCCGGGCGACACCGAGCGCAGCCCCGCCTCGCGGGCCCGGTCCCGGGCCCAGCGCAGGACATCGTCCTCGGCGACGTAGGCGTCGGCGAACGCCCAGCTCGTCTGCCGGTTGCCGGTAATGACCCTCTCCTGTCCCCGTGGTTGCCTGGGCGTGACTGTATCCGCTGCGGGCGGGAACCCGCAGATGGGACCGGGCGTTTAGAAGGGTGGGAAGACGAGCGGGGGGACACAGTTGGATCACGATGACGAGCGAGACCGCGAGCAAGTGCTGACGCAGGCCCACCAGCCGTATCAGCCCAGATCAAATTCTCGTAAAACCGCTTATCCGGAGCTAACGGGCGAGGTGGCTATGGTAGGGGCTCCACTGGACACCACCAGAGCCGACAGGGGAGGTGCGGCTGCGCCTGTGGATCGGGGAGGAGTGCTACGGCGCTTTCTCGGATCGGCGGGCAGGCCGAAATCCGTGAACGACACCGCTGACCACAGCCACGCCGGCGACTTCGCCCAGACCGCGACCTTCTCCACCGACGCGGACGGGCAGGCGTGGACTCCGCCCACCTGGGAGGAGATCGTCAGCACGCACAGCGGCCGCGTCTACCGACTGGCGTACCGTCTCACCGGCAATCAGCACGACGCCGAGGACCTGACACAAGAGGTCTTCGTCCGCGTCTTCCGCTCCCTGTCCACATACACGCCGGGCACCTTCGAGGGCTGGCTGCACCGCATCACCACCAACCTCTTCCTGGACATGGTCCGCCGCAAGCAGCGCATCCGTTTCGACGCGCTGGGCGAGGACGCGGCCGAGCGGCTGCCCAGCAAGGAGCCCACGCCCCAGCAGGTCTTCAACGACGCGCACTTCGACGCCGACGTCCAGCAGGCCCTGGACACCCTCGCGCCCGAGTTCCGCGCCGCGGTCGTTCTGTGCGACATCGAAGGACTGTCGTACGAGGAGATCGCCGCGACCCTGGGCGTCAAGCTCGGCACCGTCCGGTCCCGTATCCACCGCGGCCGCTCGCAGCTGCGCAAGGCCCTCGCCCACCGCTCGCCGGAGGCGCGCGCCGAGCGCCGCTCCTTCGTGCCACGTGTGGCCGCTCTGGGGGGAGGGGGCGCGACCGCGTGAGTGGCTCCCGACCCAACCCCGCCGAAAGGCTCCTGGCAGAGCAGCATCTGGGAGACCGACTCTCCGCCCTCGTCGACGGAGAGCTCGGTCATGAGACGCGCGAGCGCGTCCTGGCCCACCTGGCGACCTGCGCCAAGTGCAAGGCCGAAGTGGACGCCCAGCGCCGACTGAAGAACGTCTTCGCGGAGGCGGCCCCGCCGCCTCCCTCCGAGAGTTTCCTGGCCCGCCTTCAGGGCCTCCCCGGGGGAGGTGACCTGGACGGCGGCGGCTCGCCGCTCGGCGGGGGAGGATTCGGCGGACTGTCCGAACGGCCCGGCACCACCGGGGTGTTCGGGGTGAAGCGCGACCGCTTCGAGTTCGGATACGTCCCGTCGCGTTCGCACGCCCCCGCGCTCCCCGCCTCGGACGGCGGCTTCCGCACCCATCCCGTGGGCCGTCAGGACGTCGACCGCTCCGGGTCCTCTCGTATGAGGTTCGCGCTGGTCGCGGCGGGCGCGGTGTCCCTGGCGGCCATCTCGCTGGGTGGCGTCACGACGAGCGTGCCGACCGACACGGAGGCACGCGGCGGCTCGGGCGGCAGCAATGTGACGCCGGCCCGGACCCAGGGCAGCGGCAACACGACGACACCCGAGCACCAGCGCCGCCGTGCGCTCGGCCCGCTGCTCGCTCAGGCACGGGGAGAGGGGACGCCCGACACCCCGGTGACGTCGATCGAGGCATCGGCTCCCCTTCTGCCCGGGATGCCGGCCCAGCCGGCCGCCGACGAGGAGATCCACACCCTGACGGCAGCCGTGGTGGCCGGTGCGGCCGCCATGTCCCCGCTGATACGCCCGCTCAGCGCGACCACGCCGCTCACCCTGACCTCGTGGTCCAAGGCCCCCGAGGTCACGGCGACGCCCGACCTGCGCGTCGCACCCGTCTCCGACGCGACGTCGTCCCCCTCCATCTCTCCTGCCACCGAGCGCTGACCCGGCCTCTGCGCAGCGGCCGACGAACCTGATTGAATCCGGGGTGGGCCGCGCCCTGGCCCTACGGCCGGGCGCGGGGGTTCGATGAACTGCGGCCGCCGTTGTCGCCGCGTGCCGGATCGGGGAGGTAGCACGGGGTCGCCGGTTTCCTGAGGGAACTTGAGCGCGACAGCGCAGAGTTGAGTAGGCATTCGGGCGCCGGGACGTTCCCGGTGGCGGCCTGCCGGGGACCAGGGTTGGGAAGCCGGCAGACCGAAACCGTCCCCTGTCGGCCGCGGAATGAGCGGAATTCGCGGGTGGAGCGGAATGGCGGCCGATCGGCTGGGCTGCCCGGCCGCGCTCCGGTCGGACCCCGTCCTACTTGGAGCAACGGTCAGCAGCGAGTAGGAAGCAGAGCATGAACGAGGGGAAGCCCGCGAAGGCGAAGTGGTGGAACCGGCCCCGGCCGCAGGAGCCCTCGGCCCGGGCGGAGGACACCGAGCCGACGCCGGACGCGATGAGCGGGGCGGGGACGCCGGACGCGATGGGTGGGGCGGGGACGCCGGACGCGATGGGTGGGGCGGGGACGCCGGGCACACCGGCCCCGACGGGCCACCCGACACCGGGACCGACCGATGGCCCGGGCCTCGGAGGCGTCAGGGACGGCGACTTCGAACTGGCGCGGCCCGCTGCGCGGGTGAGCGACGCCGGGGTGCCGGCCGAGGGCGACACCGAGAAGGACACCGAGGGCGACTTCGAGCTGGCGCGGCCCAGTGCGGGCGGCGGCAGCGGTGGCGGTGGCGGTGGCGAGGTGCCGTCGGACGAGAGCGACTTCGAGCTTCGTCAGCCTGCTGCGAGCGGTGGCGCCGCTGGTGGTGACGTTGCTGGTGGTGACGTTGCTTCCACCCAGGGCGACTTCGAGCTGGCGCGGCCCGCTGCGGTGTCTGCGGCTGGGCCGTCGACGCGTGACGCGGGCGAGGCTGCGGGTGCGAGTGCCGGTGCGGGGGCCGGTGCCGACGCGGGCGTGGGTGCAGCGGCCGGTGTGGGTGCGGGCGTGGGTGCCGGGACCGGCGACGACGCCCGGGTTGCCGCTGCCCCGGTGGAGTCCGCCGACGCACGCCCCAAGCCCCTGCACGACCCCGACCCCTACAGCACGCCGCCCTACGGCGAGCCCGGCCCCTGGGCGCCCGCTCCGCCGGTCCAGCACCCGGCGACCACGCCCACGCACGGGACGGCCGTACCGACGCCGCCACCGACCGCACACGGCACGCCGACGCCCCCGGCAGCCCCGGCCCCGGCCGCCGCCGCAACTGCTCCGGCACCGAACACGGCTCGCGACACTTCCGCCCCGCCCCACGTGTCCGGTGCGCCTGCAGCCCCGGCTTCGGTCCCGGCGTCCGGCGCTCCGGCAGCCCCGGCTCCGCCCCACGTGTCCGGCGCTCCGGCAGCCCCGGCTCCGGTCCTGGCGTCTGGCGTTCCCGTCCCGGCTCCGCCCCACGTGTCCGGCGCTCCGGCAGCCCCGGCTCCGGTCCTGGCGTCTGGCGTTCCCGTCCCGGGCCCGCCCCAGGCGTCCGGCGCTCCGGCAGCCCCGGCTCCGGTCCTGGCGTCTGGCGTTCCCGTCCCGGGCCCGCCCCAGGCGTCCGGCGCTCCGGCAGCCCCGGCTCCGGTCCCGGCGTCTGGCGTTCCCGCCCCCGCCCCCGGCGTTCCGGCCCCGGCTCAGACCCTCGCCCCCGCCCCCGGCATTCCGGCCCCGGCTCAGACCCCCGCCCCCGGCGTTCCAGCCCCCACCCCGGCCCCAGGCGTGCTCGCCCAGAACCCAGCCCTCGAATCTCCCGTCCCGGGCGCGACCCCCACCATCCCCACCCAGCCGGCACCCCCAGCAGCCGACACGCTCACCCAGGCCGTCCAGGCCGTCCAGGCCCACGACACCCCTACCAACACCACCCAGACTCACAGCACCCCCACCCCCACCTCCGGCGCCCCCACCCCAGGTATCCCCGCCCCCGCCACCCAAGCCCCTCCCACCCAAACAACCCCCGCCTACGCCGACGCCCCACCTCCCGCCAATCCTTGGCAGAACTACGACCCCTGGGCCTCCACCCCCCACCCCGCCGCCCCCTTCCAGCAGAACGGTGCCGCTGTCGTCACCGAGGAGCAGCGGCGTAAGCGGGGCCGGAAGGTGATCCTGGTCGGGGTTCTGCTGATCGCGCTCGTGTCCGGTGGCGTCGGCGGTGTCGTGGGGGCGTATCTCGAACGCAACGGTGGTGTGGGGGACGTGGAGCTGCCGCAGGCACAGGCGGAGCCCACCGCGCGGGCGCCGGGCAGTGTCGCCGGGATCGCCGCTCGCGCCCTGCCCAGCGTCGTGACGCTGCATGTGAGCGGGAGCGAGGAGCAGGGCACCGGGACCGGGTTCGTACTCGACGACCGTGGTCACATCCTCACCAACAACCACGTCGTGGAACCCGCCGGGAGCGACGGCGAGATATCGGTGACCTTCCACAGCGGGGACACCGCCAAGGCCACCGTCGTGGGGCGCGACAGCGGATACGACCTGGCGGTCGTCAAGGTCAGCGGCGTCAGCGGCCTCAAGCCCCTGCCGCTGGGCAACTCCGACAACGTCCAGGTCGGCGACCCCGTCGTCGCCATCGGCGCCCCGTACGACCTGGAAGGCACCGTCACCGCCGGCATCATCAGCGCCAAGGAGCGGCCCATCACGGCCGGCGGCGAGGGCGGGGACGGGAGCGACGTGTCGTATGTGGACGCGCTGCAGACCGACGCCCCCATCAATCCCGGCAACTCCGGCGGCCCGCTCCTCGACGCCCGGGCCCGGGTCGTCGGCATCAACTCCGCCATCCGTTCGGCCGACAGCGGCTCCGACCTCGACAGCGGCCAGTCCGGCTCCATCGGCCTCGGCTTCGCCATCCCGGTCAACCAGGCCAAGCGCGTCGCCGAGGAGCTGATCAACACCGGCAAGGCCGCCCACCCGGTCATCGGCGTCACCCTCGACATGGACTACAGCGGCGACGGAGCCCGCGTGGGCACCAAGGGCAGCGACGGCGGCTCCGCGGTCACACGGGGCGGGCCCGGCGACAAGGCCGGCATCGAGCAGGGCGACGTCATCACCGCGGTCGACGGCCAGCGCGTCCACTCCGGTGAGGAACTCATCGTCAAGACACGCGCCCACCGCCCCGGCGATCACCTGGAGCTCACCCTGGAGCGGGGCGGCAAGGAGATCACGATCTCGCTGACGCTCGGCTCGGCGAGCGGCGGCTGAGACTCACACAAAGCTCACAGTGCAGCCCACGAGACGGCCCCGTAGGGGCCCCGACAAGGCAAACAACCCGGAAAACCGCACGCCCACCCGCATTCGGAGGCCTCGGGACAGTACCGGTCGTAGCGGATCGCCGGGTACCGTGGATCCGGCCCGGACCACAGAAGACCCGCGATCGACCACCGTGGGCCGAGAGCCGAGGACCGAGGACATCGCAAGGAGCTTCAGGTGTTCAATGACATAGGACCGCTTGAGCTGGTGGCGCTCGTAGTCCTAGCCGTGCTCGTCTTCGGTCCGGACAAGCTCCCGAAGCTCATCCAGGACGTCACGCGGACGATTCGCAAGATCCGTGAGTTCTCGGAGGGGGCCAAGCAGGACATCCGGCAGGAACTCGGGCCGGAGTTCAAGGACTTCGAGTTCGAGGACCTCAACCCCAAGACGTTCATCCGCAAGCAGTTGGACAACGACGACCTGGGGCTCAAGGAGATCCGCAACGGCTTCGACATGAAGAAGGAAATGGCCGAGGTCGCCGACGCCGTCCACGGCCGTGAGTCGGAGTCGTCGGCGTCCGGCTCGTCCGCTTCGGGCTCTTCGTCCGCCTCGGGTTCCTCCGGCGGCAGCATCGACATGACGAAGAAGCCCGAGAATGCTCGGGACGACCGTCCGCCCTTCGACGCGGACGCCACCTGAGCCGTACGAAAGCCGTACGAACACACGGGCGGAGCACCGCTCGTACGTGACGCTTCTCATACTCCGCCCGGGTCGCACACGGCCTGAACCCGCTCCCCGCGCGCCTCGCGCGCCGGGCGCTTTCCATACTGCTCGTAGTGGTGTGGTTATGCTGCCGAGTTGTTGTGCGGACCGGACGAGTACGCCCGAAGGGGGGCGGGCCGGGCCGGTCCGTCGAGAGCTAGGAGGCGTCCGGGCACATGGAGACGACGAGTCAGACGACGAGTCGGGCAGTCGCGCAGGCGCCGGCCGCGGAGAGCGGACAGCAGGTCCCCTCCGCCCGGCGCACGGTGGACGGCTACCTGTTGGCGCCCTTCCCGTGGTACGGCCTCGACGAGGCCTTCACGGGGCCGCGCTGGCTGATGCAGGTCGGCATGGCGGCCGACGGGGCCGTGGAACACGGGTCGATCGGGCACGGTGACGAGCCCTCCGTACGGAACGAGGCGTCGGAGGACCGGGAGAAGTTCGCGGTCGTGGTGACCGTCGCCGCGAATCCGTCCCGCAGGAGCCCCGACGGTACGGGGCTGCTGGAGGCGACGTCGGTTTCCTCGGCGGCGTGGCTCGCGGGAGTGGGGCTGCTGTCGTTCACCTGGCCCGGCCAGATGGATCACTCGCTGCGGGACGACTGGCTGGAGCAGCAGACGGAGACGGCGTGGGCCCTGGCCGACGATCTTGACGGGCCGGCCTGGTCGACGCTGTCACTGCCCGTGGACGGGGTGCCCACGCCCTTCCACTACCGGGAGTCCGAGTTCGGCTGGGTGCTCGCCGGGTCCACTCAGGAGGGGGTGCACGTGGGGGCGTACGGGAGAGGGATGAGCGCGTACGGTCTTGCGTTCGCCATGATCAAGGACATCGCCGCGTACGCCTAGCCGGCGGGGCCGAGCCGGAAAAATGGGGCGCCGTTGGGATTCGGCGCCCCTTCGCCGTAGGGCTTGACGAGGGTTCGGCGGTCGCGCGTGCGTCGTGGCTTGTCGCGCACACGCGGCGGAGCCGCAAATCGATACAGCCCCGCGCCCCTGGGGTTCTTAGAACTTGTTCTTCGGAGTGATCCCCAAAGACAGTCCCGAAAGGCCCCTCTGCCGTCCGCCCAGCTTGCCCGCGATCGCTCGCAGTGCCGAGCCCGCCGGGCTGTCCGGGTCCGTCAGGACCACCGGCTTGCCCTCGTCGCCGCCCTCGCGGAGGCGGACGTCGATCGGGATGTTGCCGAGGACCGGGACGTTCGCGCCCGTGGTGCGGGTGAGGCCGTCGGCGACCACCTGGCCGCCGCCCGTGCCGAAGACGTCGACCATCTCGTCGCAGTGCGGGCAGGGCAGGCCGGACATGTTCTCGACGACGCCGACGATCTTCTGGTGGGTCTGGACGGCGATCGAGCCGGCCCGCTCGGCGACCTCGGCGGCGGCCTGCTGCGGGGTCGTCACGACCAGGATCTCGGCGTTCGGGACCAGCTGGGCGACGGAGATCGCGATGTCACCGGTGCCGGGCGGCAGGTCGAGGAGCAGGACGTCCAGGTCGCCCCAGTACACGTCCGCCAGGAACTGCTGGAGCGCGCGGTGAAGCATCGGGCCGCGCCAGACGACGGGTGCGTTGCCCGGCGTGAACATGCCGATGGAGATGACCTTCACGCCGTTCGCGGACGGCGGCATGATCATGTTCTCGACCTGGGTCGGACGGCCGTCGGCGCCCAGCATGCGCGGCACGCTGTGGCCGTAGATGTCGGCGTCGACCACGCCCACCTTCAGACCGTCGGCCGCCATCGCCGCCGCCAAGTTGACCGTGACGGACGACTTGCCGACACCGCCCTTGCCGGAGGCGACCGCGTAGACGCGGGTCAGGCTGCCCGGCTTGGCGAAGGGGACCTCGCGCTCGGCGGTGCCGCCGCGCAGGGCGTTCGCCAGCTCCTTGCGCTGTTCGTCGCTCATCACGTCGAGCGTGACGTCGACGCCTGTGACGCCCTCGACCGCGGAGACCGCGTCCGTCACGCGCTGCGTGATCGTCTCGCGCATCGGGCAGCCGGAGACCGTCAGGTACACGGTGACCGCGACCGCTCCGTCCGCACCGATGTCGACCGACTTGACCATCCCGAGCTCGGTGATGGGGCGGTTGATCTCGGGGTCGTTCACCGTCGCCAGTGCTTCACGCACCGCGTCTTCCGTAGCCATAAGGACGATGGTACGGCGCGGTAGCCATGCCCCGGAAAGCCTGTCAGCGGTCGTCTACGTCACGTCCGTGCGACCGATCTGCCGGGAATACCCCGTGCTCGTGGTGACCGTTGTGCCGGTCCTCCAGCTCCTTCATCACATCCTGCAGCTCCGAGCGCATCCAGTCGCGGGTCGCGACCTCCCCGAGCCCGATGCGCAGCGCGGCGATCTCGCGGGTCAGGTACTCGGTGTCGGCGATGGACCGCTCGTTCTGCCTACGGTCCTGTTCGAGATTGACCCGGTCGCGGTCGTCCTGCCGGTTCTGCGCGAGCAGGATCAGCGGGGCGGCGTAGGAGGCCTGCAGGGACAGGACCAGGGTGAGAAAGATGAACGGGTACTCGTCCCAGCGCAGGTCGCTCGGTGCGGCGATGTTCCACAGCACCCACACGACGATCACGACCGTCATCCAGACGAGGAACCGCCCGGTGCCGATGAAGCGCGCGACGCGCTCCGAGAGCCGCCCGAAGGCCTCCGGGTCCCACTCGGGCAGGATCCGGCGGCGCGGCGGACGGGGCTGGTCGAGCCGGGTGCGAGGCCCCCGGGAGGCCGCGGTCGCGCCCGACACCACGCGCTCGCGTCCGCCCTCGCGCTCAGGAGCCATGGGCGGCCACCCCCTCGCCCTCGTCCAGGTGGAACTCCGTCTCCCGCCAGTCCTCGGGCAGCAGGTGGTCCAGTACGTCGTCCACGGTCACCGCGCCCAGCAGCGACCCGGACTCGTCCACGACGGGCGCCGCGACCATGTCGTACGTCGCGAAGAACCCGGCGACGACGGGCAGCGTGGCATCCGGATCCAGGGCTTCGAGGGCCTCGTCGAGCAGCGAGCTGACCAGGGTGTACGGCGGGTCGCGCAGCAGGCGCTGGAAGTGGACCGTGCCGAGGTACTTGCCGGTCGGCGTCTCGTCGGGCGGGCGGCAGACGTAGACCTGGGCGGCGAGGGCGGGGGAGAGGTCGGGGTTGCGGACGCGGGCGAGGGCGTCGGCGACGGTGGCGTCGGGGCGCAGGATGATCGGTTCCGTCGTCATCAGACCGCCGGCCGTGTGCTCCTCGTACGCCATCAGGCGGCGCATGTCGGCCGCGTCGGCGGGCTGCATCAGGCTCAGCAGCCGCTCCTGGTCGTCCTCCGGGAGCTCGCCGAGCAGGTCGGCCGCGTCGTCCGGGTCCATGGCCTCCAGGACGTCCGCGGCGCGCTCCTCCTTCAGCTTGCCGAGGATCTCGATCTGGTCGTCCTCCGGAAGCTCTTCGAGTACGTCGGCGAGGCGGTCGTCGTCGAGGGCCGCGGCGACCTCGGCCCGGCGCTTGGGGGAGAGGTGGTGCAGGACGTTGGCGAGGTCGGCGGGGCGCAGCTGCTCGAAGGTGGCCAGCAGGCTCTCGGCGCCCTGCCCTTTCTCCTCCGCGGAGAAGCCGGTGACGGCAGACCACTCGACCGTCAGCGACTCGCCCTTGGCGCGTCGGAAGGTACCGCTCCTGCCGCCCTTGCGTACGAACACTTTGTCGATCTCCCAGTCCCGGCGGGCCGGCAGCTGGTGCACCGACAGGTCGAGTACGGTGACCTCCTCGCCGGTCTCGACGAGCGTCACGCGCCGGTCGAGCAGTTCGCCGAAGACGAGGCGCTCGGTGGGACGCTGCTCGAAGCGGCGGACGTTGAGCACGCCGGTGGTGATGACCTGGCCGGACTCGATGCTGGTCACGCGGGTCATGGGCAGGAAGATGCGGCGCCGGGTACTGAGCTCGACGACGAGGCCGAGCAGCCGCGGAGGGCGCCGGGCGACGCGCAGCATGACGACCAGATCGCGGACCCGGCCCACCTGGTCGCCGTTCGGGTCGAAGGCGGCGACGCCGGCGAGGTGCGAGACGAAGACCCGGGGAGCGCCGGCTGCCATGGCTGAGGCTCCTTTGCATGCGAGTGCGGTGTTGCCGTACTGCCGTGTTGCTGTGCGGTTCCGCGGACTGTGCCGCATTTCCGAATTGCCCGCTCGGGTGGGCTTCAGGCTAGCCCGTCCGGATCCGATATGCCCTGGTGAGCGGTCCGGACGGACTGGCTCCGCCGGGGCCGTGCGGCCCGGGTACGCTGCGGTACGCCGCTCACGTCACTCGACAGAAAGGCAGTCCCACCTGTGACTGCGATTCCCCAGGGTCGTACTCGACGGGCCGCGCTCTTGAGCGCCCTCTGCGCCCTGGTCGTGTCGGGGACGGGGCTGACGGGATGCAGCGAGGACCCCGACGAGGGCACCAACGGGGTGGGCAAGCTGCCGGCCGCCGAGATCCAGCGCAAGTCCCGCGCGGCAGCCGACTCCGCGACGGCGGTGCGGCTGTCCGGGAGCGTGGCGACCAGCGGGCGTACCTACAAGCTCGACATGCAGCTGAAGGCCGACGGCGCGACGGGGTCGGTCACCGCGCAGGGGGCGACGTTCCAGTTGCTGCGGATCGGCGAGCAGCTGTATCTGAAGGCGGACGCCGGTTTCTGGAGCCATGCGGACGGGGCGGCCGGCGGCAAGGCGGACGCGGCTGTCGCGGACAAGCTGGGCGGCAAGTTCGTGCGGGTGCCGCAGGGCGATCCGTCGTACAAGAAGTTCAGCGGCTTCACGGAGAAGGACGTGCTCCTCGACGGTCTGCTGACCCTGCACGGCACCCTGGCCACCGACGGCCACCACGAGCAGGCGGGCACTCGCACCATCCGCATCACCGGCGACAAGGGTTCCGGCGGCACCCTCGACGTCTCCCTGGAGGGCACCCCCTACCCCCTCAGCCTGACCCGGGCGGGCGGCGCGGGCACCCTGACCTTCGCGTCCTGGGGCGAGGACTTCGCCCTGGAGCAGCCGGGCAAGGACGAGACGGTGGACTACGGCAAGCAACTGCCGACGTCCTGACCGACGCCGGACGGGCGGTGGCAGTGCGCCCCGGCGGCGCCGGAGGTGCGCCGGGCGGCGCGCGAACAGCCGACAAGCCCTAGCGGCGCCGCTTCTTCTTCTTCAGCAGCAGCCGCGGAAGCCCGGCGGGGATCGGCTGACGGGTCGTCGCCGGGGAGGGCAGCGGCGCCTCGGCCAAGGAGTCGTCCGGCAGTGCGGCGGTGGTGCCCGTCGGTTCCAGGCGCAGCACCCGGCACTCGCGGGCCCAGCGGGCCGGCATGGCCTCGCCGTCGGGGGCGTTGAGGCGCTTGCCCTTCAGCTCGGCGACCGTCGCCTCCCACTGCTCGGAGCCGGAGCTGAGCTCGACGACCTTCGCCGACCAGGAGACCAGCCGGCCGCCCTTGTCCTTGCTGCGGACCGTCACCTCGGCCCCGGCACCGTCGGCCAGCCCCGTCAGCGGCTGCTCGCCCGGGCCGTCGCCCACGAGGCACGCGGCACCCTCGTGCCACACGTGCCACAGGGCACGGGCCGGGTGACCGGGCGCCTTGACCCAGATGAGGCCGGACTTCTTGGTGGCCTCCTCGACGAGGGCCTGGTCGAGCAGCTCGCTTGTCATGGCCCAAGCCTATCCAGCCGTGTCCGGGCCGGTCAGAGCCATCCGTTGCGCTTGAGCGTGCGGTGGATGCCCAGACAGATGGCGACCGTGACGCTCATGATCACCGGGTAGCCGTACTTCCAGTGCGTCTCGGGCATGTAGTCGAAGTTCATGCCGTACACACCGCAGACCATCGTCGGTACGGCGATGATCGCGGCCCACGAGGTGATCTTCCGCATGTCCTCGTTCTGCGCGACCGACGCCTGCGCGAGGTTGGCCTGGAGGATCGAGTTGAGGAGCTCGTCGAAGCCGACGACCTGTTCGTGCACGCGCGCGACGTGGTCGGCGACATCGCGGAAGTACTTCTGGATGTCCGGGTCGATCAGCCGCATCGGCCGCTCGCTCAGCAACTGCATGGGGCGCAGCAGCGGCGCCACGGCGCGCTTGAACTCCAGGACCTCGCGCTTGAGTTGGTAGATCCGGCCCGCGTCCGTACCGCGCGGCGTGCCCTTGCGGCCCGGCGAGAAGACCTCGGTCTCCACCTCGTCGATGTCGTCCTGCACGGCGTCGGCGACCGCGACGTACCCGTCGACGACGTGGTCGGCGATCGCGTGCAGCACGGCCGACGGGCCCTTGGCGAGCAGCTCGGGGTCGTCCTGCAGCCGGTGCCTGAGGGCCCGCAGCGAGCCCTGCCCGCCGTGCCGGACGGTGATGAAGAAGTCCCGTCCGGTGAAGCACATGACCTCGCCGGTCTCGACGATCTCGCTGTTGGCGGTGAGTTCGTCGTGCTCGACGTAGTGGATGGTCTTGAAGACGGTGAACAGGGAGTCGTCGTAGCGCTCCAGCTTCGGCCGCTGGTGGGCCTGGACCGCGTCCTCGACGGCCAGCGGGTGCAGTCCGAACTCACCGGCGATACCGGAGAATTCGGCCTCGGTCGGCTCGTGCAGGCCGATCCACACGAACCCCCCGTCCCGCCGCACCTGGCGCATCGCCTCGTGCGGGGTCAGCGGCTTGGGGGTCTCGACCCGGGCGCCGTTTCGGTAGACGGCGCAGTCGACGACGGCCGAGGGCGTCCCGGGGGCGCGGGTGGTGTCGTAGGCGCCGTTGTCCTTGCGCAGCGAGACGCGGGACGGGCGGACCACGGCACGCAGGTCGCGGATCATCGACATGAGCAGGCTCCTTCGCAACGGGCAACGAAGCGGGTAGGGCCACAGCTCGGTTGGAACTGCCCGGAATGGGGACGTCCTGACCTCAGGATGTTTGGCACGTCCACAAAGCGGGGAGCACCGCACCGTTGCGGTGGTGGGCTTCGTTGCTGATTCAGATCGGACCGATCAGGCAAAGCGAAACGAAGTGCTCTTCCGTGGGAGGACGCGAGCGTGAAAGGACGGCGGTCAGCCGGAGCGGAACAGCCGGATCAGCTACATCAGCGGCGGGAAGAGCGAGTGGTACTGCACGGTCGACTTCGATCCATGACAGCCCCACCTCCTCCGGCCGGTCCCTCGTGAGGGACGTTCCATACCCCGTGTGGGGTTCCCCGTAGGGGAGTTTTCATCAGCGTTGGGACTCGATCGCGACGCTTCTGCGTGCTGCCCCGAACACCGGGCAAGAGTATCAGCCGACTGAAGTGTCAAGGCGCTGCTTTGCCCGGTACTGACGAGTTCTATGCTCGCGGCATGGCTGATGTTCTTCCACTGGTCGAGGCCCGGTTGCGCACCGCGCTGGGCGAACCGGACGCTCGCGCGGCGGTCACCTTCCTCGGTACGGACCGCATCGAGGTGCTCCGTTTCCAGGACGGGGACATCGTCCGCTACGCCACGCTCGGCATGTCCGCGCAGCCCATGAGCGACCCCACGGCGATGGTCGCCGACCCGGTCAAGGGCCCCCGCGTTGAGCTGGTCCTCTCGGTCCGCCCGGGCCCGGCCGACACCGACAAGGTGCTCCGCCCGCTCGCCGTACTTGCCGCGTCCCCGCAGGTCGAGGGCGTGATCGTGGCCCCCGGCGCCTCGCTCGACGTCGGCGAGCCGCTGTGGCCCGGCGCCCCATTCACCTCGGTCCTGGTGGCCGAACCGGGCGGCCTGGTCGAGGACCTGGAACTCGACGAGCCCCTCGACCCGGTCCGATTCCTGCCGTTGCTGCCGATGACCCCGAACGAGGCCGCCTGGAAGCGCGTCCACGGCGCCCAGGCCCTCCAGGAACGCTGGCTGACGAGCGGGACGGACCTGCGGGACCCCGCCCGCACATCCGTCCCGCTGGGGTGAGGAACCTCACCAACCGGTGGCCGAAAACTGTCAGTTGGCGAACACGGTGACACTGTCCTCCGTCGCATGCCGCGTCACCAGTTCCTCGGCATCGTGCGCGAGCGCCTTCCGCCGTACGACGACCACGACGGCGCCCGCGACGGCGGTGACCGCCGCCACCACGAACGGCAGGCGGACGCTGCCGGTCCACTCCTCGATCCTCGGCGCGAAGAAGGGCGCGGCCGCCGCCGCGAACCAGCGCACGAAGTTGTAGCCCGCGCTCGCCACGGGGCGCGGCGCGTCCGAGACGCCGAGCGCCAGCTCCGTGTAGACGGTGTTGTTCACGCCGATGAACGCGCCGGACAGGATCGTGCAGACGACGGCGGTGGCGTGGTCGCCGTACCCGAGGACCAGTACGTCCACGGCGAGCAGCACCAGCGACCCGCCCAGCACGTTGAGCGAGCCGAACCGCTCCTGCATGCGCGGGGCCACGATCACCGAGAACACGGCGAGCAGCACACCCCAGGCGAAGAACACCGCGCCCGACCGGTAGGGGCTCATGTCCAGCACGAACGGCGTGAAGGCCAGCACGGTGAAGAACGTGTAGTTGTAGAAGAACGCCGAGACCGCCGCCGACGCCAGACCGCCGTGGCCGAGCGCCCTGATCGGGTCAAGGATCGAGGTCTTGCGGGCCGGCTTCGGCTGCTCCTTCAGGAACACCGCGATGCACAGGAAGCCGACGGCCATCAGGAAGGCCGTACCGAAGAACGGGTAGCGCCAGCTGGCGTCTCCGAGCAGTGCGCCCAGCAGCGGGCCGCAGGCCATGCCGAGGCCGAGGGCGGACTCGTACAGCAGGATCGCCGCCGCACTGCCGCCCGCCGCCGCGCCGACGATGACCGCGAGGGCCGTGGAGACGAAGAGCGCGTTGCCGAGCCCCCAGCCCGCCCGGAACCCGACCAGTTCGCCGACCGAGCCGGACGTGCCCGCGAGCCCGGCGAAGACGACCACGAACGCGAGGCCGAGCAGCAGGGTCCTGCGGCCGCCGATCCGGCTGGAGACGAAGCCGGTGAGCAGCATCGCCACGGCGGTGATGAGGAAGTACGAGGTGAAGAGCAGGGAGACCTGGCCGGGTGTGGCGTGCAGGCCGCCGGCGATGGACGGCAGGATCGGGTCGACGAGTCCGATGCCCATGAAGGCGACGACGGACGCGCCGGCGGTCGCCCACACGGCCTTCGGCTGCCGCAGCAGAGATGTAGATGGCATATACACATATTAAGTTAGGTAGGCTAAATAATGCAAAGGGCATCCGGTTGCCTCGGCGAGCGGGTTCCGCCCGGACGGGTGATCGTCCTTGACGTGACGCACCTGGGGTAGGACCGTGGGGCCCTATGAGGGGCGAACCCAGTTGCCCGAAGTGTGGTGGCCGGGTCAGGGCTCCCGGACTATTCGCCGACACCTGGCAATGCGATGTGCACGGCACCGTTCATCCGGTGCAGCCCGTGATCCCGCCCAGCGTCGAGGCCCTCAGTGTCGTGGTGCATCGCACACGGGTGCCGGTGTGGATGCCGTGGCCGCTGCCGATCGGCTGGCTGTTCACGGGTGTCGCCAGCGCCGGCGACGACCGCAGCGGTGGCCGCGCGACCGCCGTGGCCTGCTCCGGGCCGGGGCCGCTCGGCGGTATGGGCGAGATGATCCTGGTCGCCGAGGAACTCAGTGTCGGTCTCGGTGCGCGTTACGCGGGCATCGACGGCCCGGACCCGGGGCCGTACCTGAACGTCGAGAAGCCGCCCCAGGCCAAGGTCCTCGCCGCCGGGCGGCCGACGCCGCTGTGGCATGTGTCGGGCACGCCCGACGATCGTGCCGTGTTCGCGGGGGAGGCGCTCGGGATGTGGCTGTGGGCGGTCATGTGGCCCGAGCAGTCCGGGCTGTTGATGTACGACGAGCTGGTGCTGACGGATCTGCGGGATGCGGGGGCCGAGGTGGATCTGGTGCCGTGCGGGGCGTTGTCACCGCGCTTGCTTGAGCCGTAGCGCCTACGAGGGTGGGGCGTTCCGTTCGCGGGCGGCTGCGGGTTGTCTGTGGCCGGTCGCGCCCACGCGGCGGAGCCGCATATCGATACAGCCCCGCGCCCCCGGGTGGGTTGATGTAAGGGGTGCTTGGCTGTGCGGGTGTGACAGTGGTCGTTGAAAATACGGTTATCCTTGGGCGTCCCCTTCTGTGTCGTCATCGTCTGGAGTTCGCGTCGTGCGTATCGATCTGCACACCCACTCCACCGCTTCCGACGGCACGGACACGCCGGCCGAGCTGGTGCGCAATGCCGCTGCCGCCGGTCTGGACGTCGTGGCGCTCACCGATCACGACACCACCCGTGGGTACGCCGAGGCCGTCGCCGCGCTGCCGGAGGGGCTGACGCTCGTCGCCGGGGCCGAGCTGTCCTGTCGTATCGACGGCGTCAGCATGCACATGTTGGCCTACCTGTTCGACCCGGAGGAGCCGGCGCTGCTCGCCGAGCGGGAGCTGGTGCGGGACGACCGGGTGCCCCGGGCCCAGGGCATGGTCGCCAAGCTCAACGCGCTGGGCGTGCCCGTCACCTGGGAGCAGGTGCTGAGGATCGCCGGTGACGGCTCGGTCGGGCGGCCGCATGTCGCCTCCGCGCTGGTCGAGCTCGGGGTCGTACCGACCGTGGGCGACGCCTTCACCGAGGACTGGCTGGCCGACGGCGGGCGGGCCTACGTGGAGAAGCACGAGACCGATCCCTTCGAGGCGATCCGGCTGGTCAAGGCCGCGGGCGGGGTGACCGTGTTCGCGCATCCCGCCGCGAGCAAGCGGGGCCGTACGGTGCCGGAGTCCGCGATCGCCGAGATGGCCGCGGCCGGGCTCGACGGCATCGAGGTCGATCACATGGACCACGACCCCGACACGCGTGCACGGCTGCGCGGACTCGCGAAGGAGTTCGGGCTGCTGGCGACCGGGTCCAGTGACTACCACGGCAGCCGCAAGACCTGCGTGCTCGGCGAGTACACGACGGATCCCGAGGTGTACGGCGAGATCACCCGGCGGGCGACCGGGGCGTTCCCGGTGCCGGGGACCGGCGGGGCCTGACAGTCAGCTCGCCGTCGTCCCCGTATCCGCACCTCTTCCCGCAAGGCCCCATCAGTCATGTTCGACGTCGCCGTCTTCGGCTCCCTTTTCCTGACCCTTTTCGTCATCATGGATCCCCCCGGGATCACCCCGATCTTCCTCGCCCTGACCGCCGGCCGCCCCGGCAAGGTGCAGAAGCGGATGGCCTTCCAGGCCGTCTGCGTGGCGGGCGGTGTGATCACGGTCTTCGGCCTCCTCGGCCACCAGATCCTCAACTATCTGCACGTCTCCGTCCCCGCGCTGATGATCGCGGGCGGGCTGCTGCTTCTGCTGATCGCGCTCGACCTGCTCACCGGCAAGACGGACGAGCCGAAGCAGACCAAGGACGTCAACGTCGCCCTGGTGCCGCTGGGCATGCCGCTGCTGGCCGGGCCGGGTGCGATCGTGTCCGTCATCCTCGCCGTGCAGAAGGCCGACAGCGCGGCCACGCAGGTGTCGGTGTGGGCGGCGATCCTCGCCATCCATGTCGTGCTGTGGCTCGTGATGCGGTACTCGCTGCTGATCATCCGGGTGATCAAGGACGGCGGCGTGGTCCTGGTGACGAGGCTCGCCGGCATGATGCTGTCGGCGATCGCCGTGCAGCAGATCATCAACGGCGTCACGCAGGTGATCCAGGGCGCCTGAGCCGGAAGCATGCGCGAAGCCCCCGTACGGCATGTGCCGTACGGGGGCTTCGAAGCTTCTGCGGTGATCCGCGTCTGTTATGAGGCCGTGGTCTCGGCCGGTCGGATCCACAGCCGCTGTCCGATCGCGGCGGCCTGCTGAACGATCCGGTTGACGGAGGCGGCGTCCACGACGGTGCTGTCCACGGGCGTGCCGTCGACCTCGTCGAGTCGCATGATTTCGAAGCGCATGGCTTCTCCCTTCGTCTGGTCATCCTCCTGAGGAGAACTACTTGGTTACACATGGAGTCAACGAGCTTCGTGTTACAAACATTCCCTACGCTAAAGAAATTTTTCGAACGGCTAACTACTGACCGGTAAGTGGTTGCTGAGGGATCAAGGCGAGACTGACCGGGACCGGTTGTGTTCGCAGCGTGACCGCCGGGACAATGGAGGCGATGAACGACGACCTCGCGGCGCTCGCCGCCCGCATCGACCACACCAACGAGCTGCTGCAACGCATGCTCGCCGAGGTGGCGAAGACGCCCTCCACCCATGCGATCTTCGTCGACGCGGGCTACCTCTACGCAGCCGCGGGACGGCTGGTCGCCGGGACCGAGGACCGACGCGCCTTCGACCTGGACGCCGAGGGGCTGATCGAGGCGCTGATCGACCGGGCGCGCACGATCTTCGCGGACAGCAGGCTGCTGCGGGTCTACTGGTACGACGGTGCGCGGCGCCGTATCCACACGGCGGAGCAGCAGTCGATCGCCGAGCTTCCCGATGTGAAGGTCCGGCTGGGCAACCTCAATGCCAACAACCAGCAGAAGGGCGTCGACTCCCTGATCCGGACCGACCTGGAGTCCCTGGCCAGACACCGCGCCATCAGCGACGCGGCACTGCTCGGTGGCGACGAGGACCTGGTGTCGGCGGTCGAGGCGGCGCAGGGCTACGGCGCCCGCGTGCACCTGTGGGGCATCGAGGCGCCGGAGGGCCGCAACCAGGCCGAGCCCCTGCTCTGGGAGGTCGACAGCCAGCGCACCTTCGACCTCGAATTCTTCAAGCCGTACGTCTCCCGGCGCACCGCCGCCGCATACGAGGCGGCGGGGGCTCGGCCGACGCGGGAGGACGTCCGGTTCGTCGGCGCGCAGATCGCGGCCAAGTGGCTCGCGGCGCGCGGGCGGGAGTCACTCGTCGAGCTGCTGCCCGGCCACCCCTACCTCCCCGGGTCGGTCGACCAGGATCTGCTGGTGGAGGCGGAGGGGCTGCTGCAGTACTCGCTGCGCGGGCAGGCGGATCTGCGGCGGGCGTTGCGGGACGGGTTCTGGGAGCACCTGCAGGCGCAGTACTAGCAGCCGGCGTTACTGGCCGGCGGCACTGGTCGGAGGCGGGCCGGCCGGGCTCTCGGTGTCCTCGACACTGTCCCAGAAGTCGGCCACGGCCTGGGCGGTGGGCAGGGGTTGGTCGGCGTTGGGGGAGTGCTCGGCGCCGGGGATGATCGTGCGGCGGGCCTTCAGCCGTGCCGCCATGTCGTCCAGGACCGGGACCGGCCAGGTGTCGTCGCTGGCGCCCGACAGGACGTGGAACGGCAGCGGGAGAGCGGCGAGTTCGTCCACGAGGTCCGGCTCCGTGGTCAACTGGCGTCCCGTGGCGAGGAGTTGCGCGGGCTTCGTGCCGAGCCAGCGGCGCCGCAGCAGTTCCTCGCCGCCGATGCCGCGTGCCGGGCCGCCGACCTCCTCGGGCGGACCCATGGCGCGGATCGCCTCCCAGGTCTCGGCCATCGTCATCACCCCGAGCGCGTCCCTCAGCAGCTTCACGCGCTGCTGCTGGGAGTCGGAGATCTGGGCAGGTCCCGACGCCATGAGGGTGAGCGACCGGAACGGCGTGTGGTCGAGCAGCACGGCCGCACGGGCGATCTGGCCGCCCAGGGAGTGACCGAAGAGGTGGAGCGGGGTGTTGCGGGCGCCGAGCGCCGCCGCCTGGGCCAGCACGTCCCTGGCCAACTCGCCCCGCGCGTAGGCGGATTCGTCGTCCTCCGGTCCGTCCGACTCGTGCTGTCCGCGCCCGTCCACGGCGACGGTGCGGTAGCCGCGCTCCGCCAGCGGTTCGTGCATCAGCGTGAAGTCCTCCTTGCTGCCGGTGAATCCGGGGAGCAGGAGGGCGAGGCCTCGGGCCTCGACGCCGGGTGCGGCGGGGTGATCGACGACGGCGAACGTGCCGCGGGGAGTGTGGAGGCGGTAGGCGCGGGCGTTCGGGGGTGGGGTGAAGGTGGGTTGGGAGCTCACGGGGGGAGGGTAGCGGGTGGGGGTGTGGAGCGGGGCGGCGAGTGGGGGCGGGGAGGCGGGGGCGGCGGTGGGTGGGAACTGTGGCTGGAGTCGGTGCCTGAGTGGTCCTGAGGTTGGTGCCTGGGGTGGTCTTGGCCCCCTGGGCCTCGGTCTGTGCATGCGGGGCCTGCTGGGCGGTGGCTGGTGCTTGTCCGTAGCGCATGCCGGGTGGGTTGAGGTGGTGGCTGGGGTCTGTCTGTGTGCTCGTGGGGCGGGCTGAGGTGGTGGCCGGTGCCTGTGCGTGTGCACGTGGGGCGGGCTGAGGTGGTGGCCGGTGCCTGTGCGTGTGCACGTGGGGCGGGCTGAGGTGGTGGCCGGTGCCTGTGCGTGTGCACGTGGGGCGGGCTGAGGTGGTGGCCGGTGCCTGTGCGTGGGCATGTGCGGCGGGCTGAGGTGGTGGCCGGGGTCTGTCTGTGTGCTCGCGGGGCGGGCTGAGTCGGTGGCCGGTGCCTGTGCGTGGTGTGTGCCGGGCTCGCTGGATGTTGCGGGCCGGAAGGTGGGAGCGTCCCCGGCAACGCCGACGGCCCGGCCCCGTGTGATGCGGGACCGGGCCGTCGTACGGGAGATCAGCTCTCCGCGGGCTCCACTGCGGCCGTCGCCTTACGGGTGCGGCGCACCTTGGGCTTGGCCTCGGCCGTGGCGTCGGCGGCCTCCACGGTCGCTGCGGCCTTGCGGGTACGGCGGCGCGGCGCGGGCGCGTCGGCCGACGGCTCCTGGGTGGCCTGGGCCGGGATGTCCGCGGCCGGGGCGGCGGACGCCGCGGTCTTGCGGGTGCGGCGTGCCTTGGGCTTCGCCTCGGCGGCCTCGGTGGTGCCTTCGGCCGTGTCGACGGCGGTCTCCGCGGCGGCCGTGGCCTTGCGGGTGCGCCGAGGCTTGGCCTCGGCGGCCTCCGGCTCCTGGGCGGTCGCGGCGGCCTTGCGCGTACGACGCGGCTTCGCCTCCGTGCCTTCGGCCGTGTCGACGGCGGCCTCGGCGGACGCCGCGGTCTTGCGGGTGCGGCGTGCCTTGGGCTTGGTCTCCGCGGCCTCGGTGGTGCCTTCGGCCGTGTCGACCGCGGTCTCCGCAGCGGCCGTGGCCTTGCGGGTACGGCGTGCCTTGGGCTTCGCCTCGGCGGCCTCGGCGGCCTCGGTGGTGCCTTCGGCCGTGTCGACCGCGGTCTCTGCGGCTGCCGTCGCCTTGCGGGTGCGGCGTGCCTTGGGCTTGGCCTCGGCTGCCTCCGGCTCCGCGGTCGGCTGGGCCGGGATGTCCGCGGTTTCGACGGATGCCGCGGTCTTGCGGGTGCGGCGCGTCTTGGGCTTCGCCTCGGCGGCCTCGGCGGTGCCTTCGGCCGTGTCGACTGCGGTCTCTGCGGCAGCCGTTGCCTTGCGGGTGCGGCGGCGCGGCTTGGCGGCGGGAGCCGCGTCGTCCGACGCCTGCGGAGCGGCCGTGGCCGTCTCGGACGCCTTCACGGCTTCCGACGCCTGCACGGACTCCGACACCTTTACGGACTCCGACGCCTGCACGGGCTCCGAGGTCGTCGTGGCCAACAAGGTCTCGGCGCGATCCGTGGCCTCCGCCGAAGTCGCCTTCGACTCCGCCGACTTGCGCGTACGGCGGCGGCGCGGCTTGGCCGGGGTCTCCGCGGCGGTGTCAAGGGCGGGGCCCTCCGCCGTCGTGACCGCTGCCTCCGCGGCGTCCGTGGAGGTGGCCGTCACCGCAGCGGGCTGCTCCGCCGACGCCCCGCCGCGGGTGCGGCGACGGCGGCGCGGGGTGCGAGGTCCGGTGACGGACTCGGCCGTGACGCTCTCGGCGATCCCGGCGGTCTCCTCCGGGCTGCCGGAACCGGCCGCGGGCGCCGACGTGGTGTCCAGCGCAGCCCCGCCGCGCGTGCGGCGACGGCGACGCGGCGTACGTGCCGAGTGCTCACGGTCCGACGAGGACGAACGGGACTCGTCCCGGCCGCCCCGGCCACCGCGACCGCGCGCACCGCGTCCGCCGGTCTCGCCGAGGTCCTCCAGCTCCTCCGCCCCGAGCCCGGCGCGCGTGCGCTCCGAACGCGGCAGGACACCCTTGGTGCCCGCGGGGATGCTCAGCTCCTCGAAGAGGTGCGGGGAGGTGGAGTACGTCTCCGGCGGGTCGTTGAAGTTCAGCTCCAGCGCCTTGTTGATCAGCTGCCAGCGCGGGATGTCGTCCCAGTCGACGAGGGTGATCGCGATGCCCTTGGCGCCCGCGCGGCCGGTGCGGCCGATGCGGTGCAGGTACGTCTTCTCCTCTTCCGGCGACTGGTAGTTGATGACGTGCGTCACGCCCTCGACGTCGATGCCGCGGGCGGCGACGTCGGTGCAGACGAGGACGTCCACCTTGCCGTTTCGGAAGGCGCGCAGCGCCTGCTCGCGGGCGCCCTGGCCGAGGTCGCCGTGAACCGCGCCGGCGGCGAAACCACGCTGCTGGAGCTGGTCGGCGAGGTCGGCCGCCGTGCGCTTCGTACGGCAGAAGACCATGGCCAGTCCCCGGCCGTCGGCCTGCAGTATGCGCGCGACCATCTCGGGCTTGTCCATGTTGTGCGCGCGGTAGACGAACTGCGCGGTGTTCGCGACCGTCGCGCCCTCGTCGTCCGGCGCCGTGGCGCGGATGTGGGTGGGCTGCGACATGTAACGGCGCGCGAGACCGATGACCGCGCCCGGCATGGTCGCCGAGAACAGCATGGTCTGGCGGCGGGCCGGCAGCATGTTGATGATCTTCTCGACGTCGGGCAGGAAGCCCAGGTCGAGCATCTCGTCGGCCTCGTCGAGGACGAGCGCCTTGATGTGCTTGAGGTTGAGCTTCTTCTGGCCAGCGAGGTCCAGCAGCCGGCCCGGGGTGCCGACGATCACGTCGACGCCCTTCTTGAGGGCCTCGACCTGCGGCTCGTAGGCCCGGCCGCCGTAGATGGCGAGAACACGGACGTTACGCACCTTGCCCGCGGTCAGCAGGTCGTTGGTGACCTGCGTGCACAGCTCGCGCGTGGGGACGACGACGAGGGCCTGCGGGGCGTCGGTGAGGGACTCGGGCTGGGCGCGGCCGGCCTCCACGTCGGCGGGGACGGTGACGCGCTCCAGGAGCGGGAGACCGAAGCCCAGCGTCTTGCCGGTGCCGGTCTTGGCCTGGCCGATGACGTCCGTGCCGGAAAGGGCGACGGGGAGGGTCATCTCCTGGATGGGGAAGGGGTTGATGATGCCGACGGCTTCAAGGGCCTCGGCGGTCTCGGGAAGGATTCCGAGCTCTCGGAAAGTCGTAGTCAGGGTGCTGCCTCTTCTGTGTACGCGGTGCGAGGCGAGCGAGGGGGTCGTTGACGGACCGTGCCGGGGACGTCGGCTGCCTTACGGGCTGGCCGTAGGGCACGGGACCACTGCCGACGCTCTAGCGCTCGTACCGCTGAGGGTGTCCCTCCGGTCGCCGTACGCACAGTGCCGTACGGCCGGGGAGGGCTGTCGGGTCGGAGCCGATCGGGCCACCGACCGGGCATCCTCATAACGCGCGGCCCGTCGAGTACGTCTGAATACTCAGCGGGCGCATTACCACCATACCCCGGAAACGCGCACATGCGATGGCCGAATTGGTCACGTAGTCGTCGTCACAGTGATTGACCAGGGACTTCCGGGACGCGGCGAGCGGGCTATTGTGCGCTTCATGACGACGCCTGACAACACCTCTGACGCCTCCGACACTACTGACACCACCGTCGAGCACACCGGGGTCGCCGCCCAGGACTGGGCGCAGGCCTCCGCCGATCCGCAGTACCGGGCCGCTGTCGTGGACCTGCTCGGCGCGCTGGCCTACGGGGAGCTGGCGGCGTTCGAGCGGCTGGCGGAGGACGCCAAGCTGGCGCCGACGCTGGCGGACAAGGCGGAGCTGGCCAAGATGGCGTCGGCCGAGTTCCACCACTACGAGAAGCTGCGGGACCGGCTGACGGAGATCGGGGCGGAGCCGACGGAGGCCATGGAGCCGTTCGTCGCCGCGCTGGACGGGTTCCACCGGCAGACGGCGCCGTCGGACTGGCTGGAGGGGCTTGTCAAGGCGTACGTCGGCGACTCGATCGCCAGCGACTTCTACCGGGAGGTCGCGGCACGCCTCGATTCGGACTCGCGGGGCCTGGTGCTGGCCGTGCTCGACGACACGGGGCACGCCTCGTTCGCCGTGGAGAAGGTGCGGGCCGCCATCGACGCCGATCCGCGAGTGGGCGGGCGGCTCGCGCTGTGGGCCCGGCGGCTGATGGGGGAGGCGCTCTCGCAGTCGCAGCGGGTGGTCGCCGACCGGGACGCGCTGTCCACGATGCTCGTGGGCGGGGTCGCGGACGGGTTCGATCTCGCCGAGGTCGGGAGGATGTTCTCGCGGATCACCGAGGCTCACACGAAGCGGATGGCCGCACTGGGGCTTGCGGCGTAGGTTTCCTGCCACCTGCCACCTGCCACCTGCCACCTGCCACCTGCCACCTGCCACCTGCCACCTGC
>NZ_JAQMYP010000062.1 GCF_028369295.1 Streptomyces sp. HD | reverse complement strand
CCCCCCCCCCCCCCCCCCCCCCCCCCCCCCCCCCCCCCCCCCCCCCCCCCCCCCCCGCCACTCGGTCACATCCGGCGGTCACCACGGAACTGGCCAACAAAGGAAAACCCTCCCACGGGCCTCCCTGACCCCACTTACAGTTCGGTGGACGAACGGGGAGGGGACCATGGCCAAGGGGGTCAAGGCCGCCGTCATAGGTGGCGTGTTCGCGGTGATGGTGGGTGGGGCCGGGTACGGCGCCTACAACATCATGTCGGCGTTGAACGGCGGCGGGGCGACGGGAGCCGGCGGGGCGTCGGTGCGGTCCGGGCCGCTGAGCGGGGACGAGGTCGAGGAGACCACGGCCAAGTTCTTCACGGCGTGGGAGAAGGGGGACACGGCGCGGGCGGCGTCGTACACCAACAATGACGCGGCCGCCCAGGCGGTGCTGAAGTCCTTCAGCGAGGACGCGCACATCACCGGCGTGCGGATCACGCCCGGGGACGGGAAGGGGGCCACGGTTCCCTTCAATGTGAGCGCGAAGGTGTCGTACGGCGGGAAGTCCAAGCCCCTGGCCTACCGGAGCGAGCTCAAGGTGGTGCGCGGGATCACCAGCGGGCGGGCCCTCGTCGACTGGCAACCGACCGTGATCCACCCGCAGTTGAAGAAGGACGACACGCTCGTCACCGATCAGGCGGCGAACCCGCCCATCGAGGCCCTCGACCGCGACGGCACCGTGCTGACGAAGGAGAAGTACCCCTCCCTCGGCCCGATCCTGGACACCCTGCGCGGCAGATACGGCGACAAGGCGGGCGGCAGGCCCGGCATCGAGCTGGCGATCCGGCACGCCGACGACTCGCCGGACACCTCGCTGCTCACCCTCACCAAGGGCAGGCCCGGCAAGCTGGAGACGACGCTCAGCGCGAGCGTGCAGGCGGCGGCCGAGAAGGCGGTCAAGAAGTACACCGACTCCTCGGTGGTGGCACTCCAGCCGAGCACCGGCGAGGTGCTGGCCGTGGCAAACCACCGCAACGACGCCTTCAACGCGGCCTTCGAGGGCAAGGTCGCCCCCGGCTCCACGATGAAGATCATCACCGCGGCGATGCTCATCGACAACGGCGTGACCACGATGAACGGCCCGGCGCCGTGTCCGAACACGGCCACGTGGCAGGGCCAGACCTTCAAGAACCTCAAGGGTCTGGAGCCCGACGAGAGCGCCGACGCCACGCTCGCCGCCGGCTTCATGCGCTCCTGCAACAGCGCCTTCATCAAGCTCGTCGACGAGGAGCCGCTCACGGACGCCTCCCTGAAGGACGAGGCCGAGCTGCGGTTCGGGCTGCGCGGGGGCAACTGGAAGACCGGCATCAGCTCCTTCGACGGCCGGGTCCCCGCCTCCACCGGCCCCGACCGCGCGGCCAACGCCATCGGCCAGGGCCAGGTCCAGATGAACCCGCTGACCATGGCGTCGGTCACGGCCACCGCGATGACCGGCGAGTTCCGGCAGCCGTATCTCATCTCGCCCCAGCTCGACGGCCGCCCGCTCGCCACCGCCGAGGGGCTGCGGGCGAGCACCGCCGCCCAGCTGAAGCAGATGATGCGGCTGACCGCGACCGCGCCCAAGGGCACCGCGGTGAACATCATGTCGGGGCTCGGCGGCGACATCGGTGCCAAGACCGGTTCCGCCGAGGTCGACGGCAAGGCCACCTCTGACAGCTGGTTCACGGGTTTTCGTGATGATGTGGCCGCCGCGGCGATGACCCAGCAGGGCGGCCACGGCGGCGACGCGGCCGGGCCGATTGTCGCAGCCGTGCTACGAGCGTCCGGCTGAACTTATCCCTCGCTGCGCGGGACTCTAGGGTGGGCGTCGTCGTTGGTATGCGTGAGGTCGGCGGGGCGGCGGGGGCCCCTGAATACGCGAGGGAACGAAAGCAGTGGGCAACAGAAGACGCGTCGCCGAGCGGCGGAGGACCAACCCCGCCGTGCTCGGCGGGATGATCGCCGTGGTCGTCGGTGGCGCCGGGTTCGGCGCCTACGCGCTGTTCGGCGGCGGTGCCGTCGCCGACAGCCGTACGCAGTCGACGTCGGCGAGCAGCGACGACAAGGCGAAGCCGGTCAAGACCGGCCCGCTGTCGGCCGAGGAGGTCACCTCCGCGGCCGAGGCATTCCTCACCGCCTGGCAGCAGGGCAAGGTGACCGAGGCGGCCGCCGCCACCGACGACACCGCCGCGGCCAAGGCCCTGCTGACCGGCTACGGCAAGGACGCCCACATCAGGGACGTCACCCTCACCAAGGGCACCCGCACCGGCGACAAGGTCCCCTTCTCCGTGAAGGGCACGGTGTCGTACGACGGCACCAGCAAGCCGCTCGCGTACGACAGTTCGCTGACGGTCGTCCGGCGCGCCGAGGACGGCAAGCCGCTGGTCGAGTGGCACTCCGCGGTCGTCCACCCCGATCTGGAGGACGGCGACACCCTGGTCACCGGCGAGTCCGGCACCCCGCCGGTCAAGGCGCTGGACCGGGACGGCGGCGAGCTGACGGAGAAGGAGTACGCCTCGCTGGGCTCGGTCCTGGACGGGCTGCGGGAGAAGTACGGCGACAAGGCCGGCGGCAAGGCGGGCATCGAGCTCCAGGTCATCCGGGGCAAGGAGTCCAAGAAGGCCGAGCTGTCCGACAAGACGCTGCTGGAGCTGAGCGAGGGCACGCCGGGCACGGTGAGGACGACGCTGAGCCCGGCGCTGCAGGCCGCCGCCGAGAAGCAGGTGTCCGCGAAGCCGAAGGCGTCGGTGGTCGTGATGCGTCCGTCGACCGGCGAGATCCTGGCCGTCGCCAACTCCTCGCACGGCTTCAACACGGCCTTCCAGGGCTCCCTCGCCCCCGGCTCCACGATGAAGGTCATCAGCTCCTCGCTGCTGATCGAGGAGGGCCTCGCGTCGGCGGACAAGCAGCACCCCTGCCCGAAGTACTTCACGTACGGGCACTGGAAGTTCCAGAACGACGACAAGTTCGAGATCAAGAACGGCACCTTCAAGGCGAGTTTCGCCCGTTCCTGCAACACGGCCTTCATCAGCCAGGCCGGCGAGCTGGACAACGACAGCCTGACCAAGGAGGCCCAGCAGGTCTTCGGCCTCTCCCTCAACAACTGGTCGGTCGGCGTCCCCACCTTCGACGGCTCGGTCCCGGTCCAGTCCCAGGCCCAGATGGCGGCCTCGCTCATCGGGCAGGGCGGGGTGCGGATGAACCCGCTGAACATGGCGTCGGTGTCGGCGACGATCAAGACGGGCACCTTCAAGCAGCCCTATCTGGTGTCCCCGACGGTCGACAACCGCACCCTCGCCACCGCGTCCCGCACCATGTCGGCGTCCGCGCTGTCACAGATGCGTGAGCTGATGGCCTACACGGCGGCCTACGGCACGGCGGCCGAGGCGATGTCCGGGGTCACCGGTGACGTCGGTGCGAAGACCGGCTCGGCGGAGGTCGACGGCCAGAAGAAGCCGAACGGCTGGTTCACCGCGTACCGGAACGACCTGGCCGCGGCGGGCGTGGTCCAGTCGGGCGGCCACGGCGGCGACACGGCGGGCCCGATCGTGGCGGCACTGCTGAAGATGGGGGCGTGAGACGGCGCGGCGGTGACCGGCGAGGACATCTTCTTCGTCATCACGTGGCCGGACGGCAAGAGGGGCCGCCAACGGGGCCGCCGAGGCGCGGCCCCCGAGCTGTCGGCTAGCGAGCCACGGGCTGAGTCGCCGCGAGGTAGGTGCGGCGCAGGAACCTCATCAGGGCCTTCGACTCGAACTGGACCACCGACACCCCCTGCGCGGAGTGGAACTCCACGACGGCCTGCACCCTCCCGCACGGCCAGACCCGTATCTCGCCGCTCTCTGCCGGAGCCCGCAGCCCCTGCTCCAGCAGGGAGCGCGAGAACGTCCACTCATGGGCCTCACGCCCGGGCAGCCGCACCCGCACCGAGCGGGGATCGGTGTCGGGGTCGTACCGCAGGACCACCGGTACGGCGTCCTGCTCCTCGGTCAGGATGTCCGCGTCCGTGACGATGTGGGCTTTCGCGTACTGCTCGACTACAGACATCGGACGGCCCCTTACCCTGCGTGACCTGTGCGGAAGCTGTGCCTTCGCTCCCCCTCCAATGTCGCATATCTTCCTGATTGCGCCCCCTTGGGCGGGCTTATATCGCATGTGCGATACACAAGCTCCTCGCTCTTGCAAGTGGTTCGCATTAAGCCACTATCATCGAACGGTGCACGTACCTGACGGATTCATAGACGCTCCCACCTCGGTCGCGACCGGCGTGGTCGCCGCTGCCGCGGTAGCCGTGAGCCTGCGCGGCGCGCGCCGTGAGCTCGACGAGCGGACCGCGCCGCTGGCCGGTCTGGTGGCCGCGTTCATCTTCGCGGTGCAGATGCTGAACTTCCCCGTGGCGGCCGGCACCAGCGGCCATCTGCTCGGCGGCGCACTCGCGGCGATCCTCGTCGGCCCGTACACGGGGGTGCTCTGCGTCTCCGTCGTCCTGCTCATGCAGGGCATCCTCTTCGCGGACGGCGGTCTGACCGCGCTCGGCGTGAACATCACCAACATGGCGATCGTCACCACGGTCGTCGCCTACGCCGTCTTCCGCGGCCTGGTGAAGGTGCTGCCCCGCAGCCGCAGGTCGGCGACCGTCGCCTCCTTCGTCGCCGCCCTGCTGTCCGTACCGGCAGCCGCGCTGGCCTTCACGCTGATGTACGCGGTCGGCGGCACCACCGATGTCTCCATCGGCAAGGTCGCCACGGCCATGGTCGGCGTGCACCTGCTGATCGGCATCGGTGAGGCCGCGATCACCGCGCTGACCGTCGGCGCCATCATCGCCGTACGCCCGGACCTGGTGCACGGCGCCCGCGATCTGCGTCAGCGCCTGCAACTGCGGGTCAACGGCGGGCTGGTGGACGTGCCCGCCGCCGAGCCGGCCGTCCCGGTCGCCGCCCGCTCCCCGCGCAAGGTGTGGGCCGTCGGCCTCGTCACCTCCCTCGTCCTCGCCGGGTTCGTCAGCTTCTACGCCTCCGCCAGCCCGGACGGCCTGGAGAAGGTCGCCGCCGACCACGGCATCGACAAGAAGGCCGAGGGCCACACGAACGCCGACTCCCCGCTCGCCGACTACGGCGTCAAGGACATCACCGACGCCCGACTCTCCGGCGGCCTCGCGGGCGTGATCGGCGTCGGCGTGACCGTGGTCGCGGGCAGCGCGGTGTTCTGGACGGTGCGCAGGCGCCGTACGGACAGCGTCTCGTCCACGAGCACCACCGCCGGCACGAGCGCCTGACATGGGCGCAGGGCACGCACACCGGCTCTACCGGCACGGGCACTCGCCCGTGCACGCCCTGCCTCCGCACACCAAGCTCGCGGCGGTCTTCGCGTTCGTGGTGGTCGTGGTGTCGACGCCGCGGGAGGCGATGTGGGCGTTCGGCCTGTACGCCGTGCTGCTCGGGCTCGTCGCGTACGCGGCCCGGGTGCCCGCCGGGTTCCTGCTGAAGCGCCTGCTGATCGAGGTGCCGTTCGTCGCGTTCGCGGTGCTGATGCCGTTCGTGGCGGAGGGCGAGCGGGTCGAGGTGCTGGGCATGTCGCTGAGCGTCGGCGGACTGTGGGGCGCCTGGAACGTCCTGGCCAAGGGCACCCTGGGCGTCGCCGCCTCGGTCCTGCTGGCCGCCACGACCGAGCTGCGCGAACTGCTCCTCGGCCTCCAGCGGTTGAAGCTGCCGCCGCTGCTCGTACAGATCGCGTCGTTCATGATCCGGTACGGCGATGTCATCACCGACGAGATGCGGCGGATGCGCATCGCCCGCGAGTCGCGTGGCTTCGAGGCGAAGGGCGTACGCCACTGGAGTGTGCTCGCGAAGTCGGCGGGCGCGCTGTTCATCCGGTCCTACGAGCGCGGCGAGCGTGTGCATCTGGCCATGGTCAGCCGCGGCTACACCGGTTCCATGCCGGTGATCGACGAGGTGACCGCGTCCCGGGCGCAGTGGTCGTACGCCCTCGCGCTCCCCTTCGCCGCCCTCGTCGTCTGTCTGCTGGGATGGTCGCTGTGACGGAACCGAACCTCTCCCTGGAAGTGGCCGGCCTGGCCTTCGCCTACCCCGACGGCCACCAGGCCCTGTTCGGCGTGGACTTCTCCATCGCGCGCGGCGAGCGGGTCGCGCTGCTCGGGCCGAACGGCGCCGGCAAGACGACCCTCGTGCTGCACCTCAACGGCATCCTGACCGGCGGCACGGGCACCGTGAAGGTCGCCGGGCTGCCCGTCGGCAAGCAGCACATGGCGGAGATCCGGCGCCGGGTCGGGATCGTGTTCCAGGACCCGGACGACCAGCTGTTCATGCCGACGGTCCGGGAGGACGTGGCGTTCGGGCCTGCGGCGGCCGGGCTGAAGGGGCCGGAGCTGGAGGAGCGGGTCGACCGCGCGCTGGAGCGGGTCGGCATGGCGGAGTTCAAGGACCGTCCGCCGCACCACCTCTCCTTCGGCCAGCGGCGCCGGGTGGCCGTGGCGACGGTGCTCGCGATGGAGCCGGAGATCCTCGTCCTGGACGAGCCGTCCTCCAACCTGGACCCGGCCTCCCGCCGTGAACTGGCCGACATCCTGCGCTCGTTGGACGTCACCGTGTTCATGGTCACGCACGACCTGCCGTACGCCCTTGAGCTGTGCCCGCGTTCGCTCGTCCTCAGCGAGGGCGTGATCGCGGCGGACGGCAGGACCGGCGAGCTGCTCGCGGACGACGCGCTGATGAGCGCGCATCGGCTGGAGCTGCCGTTCGGCTTCGATCCGCGGTCCGTGACAATGGGCGCGTGACGCATCAAGAGGACGCGGGCTCGCTGCTCCTGGACGACCAGCTCTGTTTCGCGCTGTACGCCGCCCAGCGCGCCGTGACGGCCGCCTACCGCCCGCTCCTCGACGAACTCGGCCTGACGTACCCGCAGTACCTGGTCCTGCTGGTCCTGTGGGAGCGCGGCGAGACGACCGTCAAGGAGCTGGCCGCCGCGCTGCGGCTCGACTACGGCACGGTGTCGCCGTTGCTGAAGCGGATGGAGTCGGCGGGGCTGGTCCGCCGGGAGCGCGCCGCGCGGGACGAGCGCTCGGTGCTGGTCGCGTGTACGGGGCGGGCGGAAGAACTGAGGGAGCGTGCGGCGCACGTACCCGGCAGGCTGCTCGCGGCCACGGGGCTCGGCGGTGCGGAGGTCGCCCGGCTGCGTGCGGAGCTGTGGCAGTTGGCCGAGAAGGCGCAGGGCAGGGCGGACCACGACCGCTGATCTCGCATTACCCACAGTTACTACCCCCGGGTAACAGCGGCCTCGTCACCGGCAAGTACCTTGTGCACGATGTAATTGTGTGCGCCCACGCGGCGGAGCCGCACATTGATACAGCCTGGGGGAGGGCCCACCATGACCGACGACGGCATCGCACTCGACACCCGTCCGACGAAGATCATGTACGTCGCCGAGGCCACCGCGCACGGCGGCCGGGACGGCTATGTCACCAGCCTGGACGGCCAGATCGACCTCAAGGTCGCGATGCCGCCGGAGCTGGGCGGCGACGGCCACGGCACCAACCCCGAGCAGCTCTTCGCGGCCGGCTACAGCTCCTGCTTCCACAATGCGCTGATCCTGGTCGGCAACCGCGAGGGCTACGACCTCACCGGATCCACGGTCGCCGCCAAGGTCGGCATCGGCCCCAACAAGCACCGCGGCTACGGCCTCGCGGTCGCCCTCAGCGTCTCCCTGCCGGTCCTGGACGCGGACCTCGCGGCCAAGCTGGTGGACGCCGCGCATGAGATCTGCCCGTACTCCAACGCGACCCGCGGGAACATCGACGTCACGATCCTGCTCGGCTAGCGAGACGTCGGCCACACAACGGAATCCAAGGCCGCACCCCCGTGTTGGGATGGCTGTCGAAGGCGTACGAGACGCGCGAGACGGTCGCAGAGGGAGCACGGCGTGGACGTGAACGGCACAGTGGCCGAGGGCTTCGAGCCGGTCAGGGAGGCGTTCGCGCGGAACTTCGACGCGCTCGGGGAGCGGGGCGCCGCCGTCGCCGTCTATCGCGACGGGCGCAAGGTCGTCGACCTGTGGGCCGGGACGAAGGACGTCGACGGCACGGAGCCGTGGCAGCACGGCACCGCGCAGGTCGTGCGCTCGGCGACCAAGGGCGTCGCCGCCGCCGTACCGCTCATCCTGCGGCAGCGTGGGGAGCTGGACCTGGACGCGCCGGTCGGCGAGTACTGGCCGGAGTTCAAGGCGCACGGCAAGGAACGGCTGCTGGTCCGGCACGTGCTGAACCATCGCGCCGGGCTGCCGGTGCTCGACCGCCCGCTCACGCCCGAGGAGGCGCTGGACCCGCACCGCGGTCCGGCGGCGGTGGCCGCGCAGGCGCCCGCGTGGGATCCCGGCACCGACCACGGCTATCACGCGCTGACGTACGGCTGGATGCTCGACGAGCTCGTGCGGCGGGTGACCGGACGCTGGGCCGGCGAGTGGCTCGCGGCGGAGGTCACCGGGCCGCTCGGTGCCGACCTGTGGCTGGGGCTGCCCGAGTCGGAGGCCGGCCGGGTGGGCCGTACCGGACGGGTCGAGGGGCCCGAGCCGGCGGGGGCGCTGCGGGCACGTCCGAAGCGTTCGGTCACCGAGGCCTACGAGGACCCGGACTCCCTCACCCGGCGGGCGTTCGCCGCCATCACCCCCTTCCCCGACCAGAACGACCCGGCCTACCGCGCCGCCGCCCTCCCCGCGACGAACGGCATCGCGACGGCCGACGGTCTGGCCCGCGTCTACGCGGCGCTGATCGGCGAGGTCGACGGTGTACGGCTCCTCGACCCGGCGACGGTCGAACTGGCCCGCGCCGAGGAGTCGTCGGGCCCCGACCGTGTCCTGGTCGTGGGCACCCGCTTCGGCCTCGGCTACATGCTCCACGGCACCGCGTCGCCGCTGCTGGGCCCCGGCTCCTTCGGCCACCCCGGGCGCGGCGGCGCCCTCGGCTTCGCCGACCCGGAGACGGGAATCGCGTTCGGCTATGTGACGAACGGCTTCCGCAAGACGGTGACGGCGGATCCGAGGGCGCAGGCGTTGGTACGGGCGGTGCGGGCGGCGGTGGCGTAGCGCCCGGCCGGGTGGCGCGGGTGGCGCGCGGTTTCAGACGTGGATCGGGTGCGAGGTGCGCCCGGACGCCGAGTCGATCTCGCCGTGCGCCTTGGTGAGCATCTGCATCGCCAGTTCGTTCAGCGCCCTGGCGGCGGCGATCTCCTCACCGACACGTGGCTGATTCGCGTCCGTGTGGTGCCGTGTCGCGTGCCCGTGGGCCCGTACCTCGGTGCCGTCGGGGAGACGCACCAGCGCGACCGCCCTGGTGTGGGTCTCGTCCTCCTGGAACTCCATCTCGACATGCCATCCCACTGTGGTCTGCATCATGACGATCACCTCCGGAAGCTCTGCTTCCAGGGTGCGCCTCGGAGGGCGCCGCAGACCAGCCGGAGGAACAAAGACCCCAACTAGGGATCAGTGAGACTGGGCACACTCCCTTCGGTGACCGCCTTCGCCCTGCTTCCATGGAGATGTCGCGTTCCACGGAGATGTCGCGCACCGGACCTGGCCCCGCCGCCACCGTCACCTCCCCCGTTCACCGCACTGGGCCATATCGAGGACATGCGCTGCTGCTTCTCCGCTCACCTCCCCGCACTCGCGGCACTGTCGGCCTTCCCCGGCCCCTGCGAGGTGCTGCGCTCCGGTGCCCGCCTCGCCCCCGCCCTGCTGCGCTCGGCCTCCGTCGCCGTCCAGCGGGCCCGCACGCATCACCCCGACGACCTGACCGCCGTCAATCTGGAGCTGGTCACCCTCACCGAGGACAGCGCCGTCATCACCTGGTACACCGGCATCCCCGGCACCGACGACGGCCTGGGCCACCCCCTCCCCGCGATCACCGAAGGCGAGGTCTTCTACGGCACCCACCCGTCCCGGCTCAACCGCGTCGCCTCCGAGGGCCGGCCCACCGCCCACCACCAGGTCGAACTGACCGGCCTGGAGCCGGGGCAGACGTACTACTACCAGGCCCGTTCCCGGGGCATGGCCGCCACACCGACCCCGCTGCACCTGGTGCGCGGCAACGCCGTGGGCACCTCGACGTTCGGGTTCGGTTCGAAGGGCGGGCCGTACTCCTTCACCACCCCGCAGCCCCCGCCCGGCCGGCACCTGCTGTCGGTCGCGCTCTGCAACGACCTGCACCTCGGCGAGACCACCGCGGGCCTGATCGGCGGTCTGCCCCTGCCGCGCGGCGTGGTGCAGCAGCCGGGCCGCGCCCCCTATCCGGAGCTGATGAGCCGGGCCCTGGTCGAGGAGGCCCGGCGGCGCGGGGCGGACGTCCTGCTGGCCGGGGGCGACATCTCGGCGGGCGGAGGAGCGCACGACCTGCGCGAGGCCCGGCGAATCCTGGACGGGTTCGGCACCCATGGGCAGGACTACTTCGTCGTACGCGGCAATCACGACCGCTCCCGCAGCGACGGCTCGGGGGACCACGCCTTCCGCACCGCCTTCCCGGCCGGGGGCGGCGGGCCGGGCTACTTCGCCCATGACCTCGGCGGGCTGCGGATCATGGGCCTCGACACCTACGACAAGTCCGGCAACGGCGCGGACGCGGGCGGGCTCGGACCCGAGCAACTGTCATGGTTCCGGAGTCGGTTGAGCGAGGCGCCGGACCAGCCGACACTGGTCTTCGGCCACCATCCGCTGACCGTGCGGGACTCCGTGTTCCCGGTGACGCGCGGCCACTGCCTGGAGCGCCGCCAGGCCCGTGCCGTCGTCGACGCCTACGCGTCCGCGCCCGGCGTCTTCCTCCACCACGCGGGCCACACGCACCGCAACAAGCGCACGGTGCTGGTGCGCGCCCCGCACGTCGCCCAGCAGGAGGTGGCCGCCGCCAAGGAGTACCCGGGCGGTTTCACCCTGCTGCGCATCCACTCCGGCGGCTACGCCCTCAACCACTACAAGGCCGGTGATCCGGCGGCCCGGCAGTGGAGCGAGCGCAGCCGACGGGTCGCCGCCGGTCTGTGGCCGCACCACGCCCTGGGCCGTTCGGTCACCGACCGCAACAGCGTCACGGCGCACGACCTGTCCGGCGTCACCCGGCTGTCACTCGGTGCACAGAGCGCGCGACAGTGAGTGTCCGTAGCATCGGAGCATGGCGACCCTCTGGGACCTCATGCAGGACTGCATCCCCGACGACCACGCCCGTCAGGTCACCTCGCGGTACTACGTCGACGAGGTGATGGGCGCCCGTGGCGCCCCCGGGCTGGTCGTCGACCTGGGCTGCGGCCGCGGCACCTCGGCCCGGCTGTTCCGCAGGCACGACCCGCGGGTGCGCTGGGTCGGGGTCGACATCCGGGACTCACCCGAGGCCGGCCAACGCACCCCGGGCGGTGACCCGGTGGTGCACTACGACGGCGTCCACCTCCCCCTCGGCTCGGACTCGCTCCCGCTGGTCTACTCGCACCAGGTCTTCGAACACGTCGCCCGGCCACGCGAACTGCTGGCGGAGATCGCCCGGGTGCTGAAGCCCGGCGGCCGTTTCATCGGGTCGACGTCCCAGTTCGAGCCGTACCACTCCTTCAGCCTGTGGAACTACACGCCGTACGGCTTCCGGGTCCTGGTCGAGGAGGCGGGGCTCGCCCTGGAGGAGATCCGGCCCTCGCTCGACGGCGTCGCCCTGATCATGCGCAGCTATCTCGGCCGCCCGCCCGAGTACAGCCGCTACTGGGACGAGCAGTCCCCGCTGAACACCGAGATCGACCAGTGGGCGACCCGGAACGGCCGCCGCCGGACGGCCCTGGTGAACCTGCGCAAGCTGACGTACTGCGGCCAGTTCGCGTTCCGGGTGGCCAAGCCGGCGCTCCCCTGACGTCTGGCGTTTGCCCCCTGGCGTTCGAAAACCGGTGGAACGGCCGCGCTGTGCGCCATTAGCGTGCTGCCGACCCGAGTCGTCCAGGCAAGGACGTGCCGTTGTACACCGTGTGAGACCTCCCGAGAGCTGATCTGTCGCGCGTCGCGCATCCGCGCCGCGCTGCTTCCTGCTGCGGACTTCTCACTGAAACCGGTGTACTTCTGTGCTCAATGACTGGGTGGTCATGCCCACCTGCCTGCCGGCCGTCCTCCGCCGTTGCCACGCGTGCGCGTCGGAGCGTTTCCGGGCCAACGGCAAGTTCCGTGTCAACGCCAACCACAAGCTCCTCGACGCCTGGCTCCTCGCGCTCTGTGCCGTTTGCGGGGACACGGCGAAGCTCACGGTTCTGGAGCGGATGAACGTGCGCTCCGTACGGCCCGAGCTGCTGGACCGGATGCACGCCAACGACCCTGCCCTGGCAGCCGAGTTGCTCCAGGATCCGGTCGTGCGGCGGCGTAATCGGATCGCCCTCGACTGGGACGGCGCCTGGCGCCTCGACACCGGCGGGTCGGATCACCTGGACCGCGAGGTGATCGACGTGTCGGTCCGCTTCGCGGCGCGGATCCCGGTCCGGCCGGTGCGGCTGATAGCCGACGGCTGCGGTCTCTCGCGGGCCGAGGCCGGGAGGCTGATCTCGGAGGGCAGGCTCGTCTCGGCGGTCCGGCTGAGCGGCAGGCTGTCCGGCGACTTCACCTTCACGCTGAAGCGTTGAAGTGCTGAAGTGCTGAGGGCTGAGGGCTGAGCCGCCGCGGTCAGCCCTCAGCCCTCAGCCCTCATGAGCAGGGGCCTATTGGCCACGGGACCTAGAACAACGCCTCAAGCCCGCCGACCAGCGGCAGCGGGGCGATCGCCAGGACCAGCGCCGCGAAGGCCAGCCCCGGCCGGATGTCCCGCTTGCCCAGGTGGCCCGCCACCGCGGCGACGGGCGGCAGGACGCAGAACACCAGGAAGCTCCAGTGCCAGCCCTCCTCCTTGGCGAAGAAGAACATGAGGGCCAGGTATGCGGGGAGGGCTGCCGCGGACATCATCCGGGCGCGGGAGAGGAACATCTCCAGGTTCTCGCCCGAGGAGGGGAAGGACATCTCAGGCGACCACTCGGTTGTCGTAGCCGGCGGAGCTGGCCTCGGGGAAACCGTCGGCCGACGAGAAGCCGTTGACCGCCGCGGACAGCACCGCCCCGAGCGTGGTGATGGCCATCATGGTCGCGTCGAACGCCTTCACAAGAGCGGCGAACCTGTCGATGATCATGACGGCCTGGGCCGCCGCCAGGGCGAACATCGCGGCGGACGCCACCTGCCCGCCGACCGGGATGGCGTTGACCGCCGTGGCCGCGGCCATGTTGGCCATCCAGATGATCGCCATGTCGGCGATGAAGACGACTCCGGACTTCAGGAGTTCGGCCAGCTGGAAGACCTCCTGTGCCGCCGCGTGGTAGCACTGCCTCAGGGACTCGAAGGTGTCCTTGAAGTCGGCGAGTTTCTTGCTGAACTCGTCGAAGTAGACCTTCGCGGCGTCATAGGCATTGCCCTGCCAGGTCACACCGACATTCGTGGTGCCCTTTTTCAGGTTCGCGGCCACCGCGTCGCAGAACGAGCCGAGGTTCGACCAGACTTCGGCGCAGTCCTTGTACTTGGTCCAGTCACCCAGAACCCAGTTGTTGATCTCGCCGAAGATGTCGTAGCCGCAGAGCAGTTTCACCGCCTCGACGGCCACGGTCGACGGGCTGCCCAGGTCCAGGACGGTGCCGAGGGTCTTCTGGACCGGGTTCATCACGTATTCGTCGGCATGCCCCTGGCCGTACGCGATCAGAGGGTTGTCGCTGTCCCCGTCCGGCTTCTTCAGGGTGGCCGACGCGTCCTGCGCATCGGCGAAGTCACTCCCGCTGCCGCCCCCGGAGGGTGCGCCCCCGCCGCCCTTGGAGCCCGGGTAGGTGGCGTCCATCTTCGAGGCGGTCTCGGTGTCCGTCTCCCGGTAGTACTTGGCCGACTTGGACAGTTCCGACTGCGAGGAATTGAGGACGCTCTGCGCCTTCCTCAGAGCCTTCTTCGCGGATTCCACGTACTCGTCGTGGCTTCCCGCGACCATGTCCCAGAGGGCTCCTCCGACCGCCTTGTCGATCTGCGTGTTGTTGCTCGCGTAGTCGACGGCCTTCGTGGCGCCGTCGGCACCACGCGACACAAGCGAGGCGAACCCCTGGATCGCGTCCGGCTCTACTTCAAATCCCACAGTCGGCTCCTGCCCCCGTCAGTACAGTGACCAGCCCCGGCCCTCGTGCCGGGACTTGTGGCCGGCGCCCTTTTCGGGCGCCGCGCGTCGTTCCTCGTCGATCTGCTCCTGCTCGGCCGCGATCGCCCGCCTGCCCTCTGCGGCCAGTTCCTCGCGCTCGGCCTCGGAGAGCGAGACCCACTTCTCCGTCATGGGGGCTGCCTGCTCGATCAGCTGGTCGGCGTACGCGGACACGTTCATCGCGTCCCGTAGACCGGACCGCCCGGAGAGGACCTCCTGTGCCATCTCCTTCAGAGCGTCGCCGCCGTGCCCCGCGGCGAGGGTCTCCAGGGACTTGCGCAGCAGCCTCGCCTGCGCCGGGTCGCCCTGGGACATCTCCAGGAGTTCGGAGTCGTCGAACCGCTTTCCCGAATCCGGCTCCTCGGCCACATGTCCTCCCTCAGACAGATCACAGATGCCGACCATTTTGAATCTACGGTGCCTGGCGCAACACCTTCGATGCACAGGAATCACAGATCCGTCACAGGCCCCGCGCGTGACGGAAACGCGGCTCCGAACAATACGGCAGACCCAAATTGACCAATAATGCCCGACTTTGGAGGCCTAACCCGCGTGCAGCATCATCCCGATGCCCAGCACCAGCAGTGCCGCCGCCGCGATCCGGGACGCCCCGAAGCGCTCCTTGAAGAAGACGGCCCCGATGGCGGCCCCCACGATGATCGAGGACTCCCGCAGCGCGGCGATCGGCGCCAGCTCCGCCTTGGTCTGTGCCCACAGGACCAGCGCGTACGCGGCGACGGACAGCGCGGCGCCGAGCAGACCGACGGCGGCGAACGGGCGCAGGGTGGCGACGGTCCGGCCGCGCAGGCGCCAGATCGTGTACGCCGGGATGACCAGCCCCTCCAGCGCCATCAGCCAGGCGATGTAGCCGAGGGACGACCCCGAGGCCCGAACGCCGAGCCCGTCGAGGACGGTGTACGCCGCGATGCTCAGCCCGGTCGCCAACGCCGCGCCGATCGCCGCCCAGTTGGGCCGGCGCCCGCGCAGCCCCCACAGGGCGACGCCGGTGAGTCCCGCGCAGGAGACGGCGATCCCGGCGGCCGCCCATCCGTCCGGCACCTCATGGGCGACGAGGGCGGCGAGCACGGCGACGACGAGCGGCGCGGTGCCGCGTGCGATGGGGTAGGCCTGCCCGAAGTCGCCCAGCCGGAAGGACTTCATCAGCAGCGCGAAGTAGACGATGTGAACCAGGGCCGAGGCCAGCAGATACGGCCACGCCTCCGCCGCCGGGAACGCCCCGAACGGCATGAGCGCCAGCCCGATCAGCACCCCGCCGCCCGAAATGAGCGTGAACCCGACCAGCTTGTCGGTGATCTTGTGCGCGATGGCGTTCCAACTGGCGTGCGTGACGGCCGCCAGCAGGACGGCCGCGGTGACGAGCGGGGTCACGAAGTCGGCGTCTGCGTCTGCTCGCGCACGTCCACGAGGGTGGCGCCGGCGTGGACGACGAGGTCCTCGGGCGCCATGGGGAAGACGGCGTGCGGGTTGCCCGCGGCGGCCCACACGACCTCGTGCTCCAGCAGCGACCGGTCCGCGAGCACCCGGGTCTTCGTACGGTGCCCGAAGGGCGGCACGCCGCCGATGGCGTACCCGGTGGCCTCCCGTACGACGTCGGCCTTGGCCCGCGTGACCTTCTGGACGCCGAGTTCCCTACGGACCAGCTCCAGGTCGACCCGCGAGGCCCCGTCCATCAGGACGAGCACCGGCTCCCCGTCCGCCGCGAAGATCAGCGACTTGCAGATCTGGCTGAGCTCGCACCCGATCGCCGCGGCCGCCTCACCGGCGGTGCGGGTCGCGTCCGGGAAGCGGCGGATCCGAGCGTGCAGTCCGCCGAGCCCCAGCTCTTCGAGGGCGGCGGCGAAACGGGGGTGGGCGGCTGTCGTCATGGGGGCACGGTAGTGGTGCGTGCATGGGCCATGCGACCGAATACCCACTCAGGGCGAACGAGGTCGGTGAAGAGGCCGAGGTGGACGTTCCGCGACCGCGGGCCACACCGGAGCCGGCCCCGGAACGGATGCGTGTCCACCTCCCGCCGAGCACCACACCGGTGGAACGGATGCGTGTCCACCTCCCGCCGAGCACCACACCGGTGGAACGGATGCGTGTCCACCTCCCGCCGAGCACCACACCGGTGGAACGGATGCGTGTCCACCTCCCGCCGAGCACCGCACCGGTCAGGCTCACACCGGAACTGGCCGAGCCGAAGCTGCCGGTCCAGGTGATCAACGGAGGTCAGGAGTGGTACAGCACTCGCACGACCATCGTGTCGGCCGGCAGGTCCTGCAGGTAGGCGTTGAACCACTGCCGGTAGCCGGGGCCGCCGTACTCGACCCAGCGGCCGCCCAGGGTGAGCATGGCCGGCGTGGGGAGCACCTCGGCGGCCTGTTCCGCGACGTACGCCGCCCGGTCCGCGCCGAACCAGGCGTACGGGTCGCGGGTGAACCGCTCCCTCAGCTCCGGGTCCTCGGCCACGGCCCGCAGCACCGACTCCGAGCCACCGGCGTGGCGGTCGGCGAACCTCCGCCAGTCGTCCCACCGGCGCGCGGCCTCCCTGGCCACCTCGGCCCGGTCGGTGTCCAGGTCGAGCAGCCCGCGCGGCCCTCCGTGGCACCGCGACCGGGGCAGCTCCTCAGGCCGCTCCTTCCATTCGTCGTGCCGGAGGAGGCGGGGGTCGTCCTCGTGCCCGGGCAGGACGGCGAACTCACACCCGGCGCCGGAGATGAACCAGTAGTCCCACTCCCCGACCCAGTCCGGGTGGGGGCTGTCCTCGCGGTTGTAGTCGTACGGCGCCATGGCCCGTCCGATCGCCCGGCGCAGCGACTCGGGGTCGTCCTGGTCGCAGGGCGGGAGACAGACGGTGATGCGCTGCTTGGCCATGGGGTCCCTTGTCCGTGCCGGTCGGTCGGCCAGGAACTTACGGCAGGCAAGGGAAAGGCCGGTGAGGGCACCCCGTCCCCACGGGGCCCTCACCGGCCGGTCTTTTTCAGGAGTGGCGGGTCAGACGCGTACCAGCTCCCGGTCCTCGTCCTCGTTCCTGTCGGTCTGCGCCCGCAGCCCCTCACCCTCCACGTCCACGTTCGGCAGGACGCGGTCCAGCCACTTCGGGAGCCACCAGGCACGACGGCCGAGCAGGGCCAGGACCGCCGGGACGATCGCCATCCGCACGATGAACGCGTCGAAGAAGACCGCGACGGCGAGGCCGAAGCCGATCATCTTGACCATGGACTCGGAGGAGCCGATGAAGCCCGCGAAGACCGCCATCATGATCACGGCGGCGGCCGTGACGACCCTCGCACCGTGCTTGAACCCGGTCACCACCGCCTGGCTCGGCTTCTCGCCATGGACGTACGCCTCGCGCATCCGGGTCACCAGGAAGACTTCGTAGTCCATCGCCAGTCCGAAGACCACGCCGACCATGAAGATCGGCATCATGGACATCACCGGGCCGGTCTCCTCCACGCCCATGAGGTTCGCGAGCCAGCCCCACTGGAAGACCGCGACGACCGCGCCGAGGGCCGCCATCACGCTCAGCAGGAAGCCGAGCGCCGCCTTGAGCGGGACCAGGATGGAGCGGAAGACCACGATCAGGAGGAGGAAGGCGAGGCCCACGACCAGGGCCAGGTACGGCAGCAGCGCGTCGTTCAGCTTCTGCGAGACGTCGATGTTCATCGCCGTCGAGCCGGTGACCAGCACGTCCGCGTCGGTCTCGGCCTTCACCTCCGCGCCCTTGTCGCGGATGGAGTGCACCAGGTCCTCCGTCGTCACCGAGGACGGCTTGGAGTCCGGGATCACCGTGATCGTCGCCGTGTCGCCCGCCTTGTTGGGCGCGGCCGGGGTGACCGTCACGACGTTCTTCAGGCCCTTGATGTCATCGCCGACCTGCTTGAAGACGGCGTCCGCATCGGCGCTGCCCTTGGCGTCGACCACGACCATCAGCGGGCCGTTGAAGCCGGGGCCGAAGCCGTCGGACAGCAGGTCGTAGGCGCGGCGCTGGGTCGTGGACGTCGGCTGCGAACCGTCGTCGGGCAGGCCCAGTTCCAGGGAGGCCGCGGGGATCGCGGCGGCGCCGAGGCCGAGGACGCCCAGGAGGAGGACGGCGATCGGGCGGCGTACGACGAAGCTGGCCCAGCGGGTGCCCAGGTTGGGCTTGGCCGGCGCGGCCGTACCGGAGGCGGCGGCCTTCTTCTCGGCCCGGTTGCCGCCCATCCAGCGGCTCTTCCTGCCGGCGGGCTGGACCTTCCCGCCCGCGTATCCGAGCAGGGCCGGGATCATCGTCAGCGCGATCAGCACCGCGATCACGACGGTGCCCGCCGCGGCGACGCCCATCTTGGTCAGCATCGGGATGTTGACGACCGACAGGCCGACCAGCGCGATCACGACGGTCAGGCCCGCGAAGACCACCGCGGAGCCCGCGGTGCCGACGGCCCGGCCGGCCGCCTCCTCGCGCTCCCGGCCCTCGGCCAGCTCGGCGCGGTAGCGGGAGACGATGAACAGGGCGTAGTCGATGCCGACCGCGAGGCCGATCATCATCGCCAGCGTCGAGGTCGTGGAGCCCAGCTCCAGGGCGCTGGCCAGGGCGGTGATGGTGGAGATGCCGATGCCGACGCCGATCAGGGCGGTCAGCAGCGGAAGCCCGGCCGCGATCAGCGAGCCGAAGGTGATGACGAGGACGACCGCGGCGACGGCGATGCCGATGATCTCCGTGGCACCGGTCTCGGGCGTCGTCTGGAGCGCGTCACCGCCGACCTCCACGGTCAGCCCGGCGTGCCGCGCGTCCTGCGCCGCGTCCTGAAGGGCCTCCCGTGAGGCGTCCTTCAGCTCCATGCCGGAGACCTCGTACTTCACCGACGCGTACGCGATCGTGCCGTCCTTGCTGACGGCGTGCGCGGTGTACGGGTCGGCGACGGAGGCCACCTCGGAGCCGTCGGACAGTTCCTTGACGGTCTCCTCGACGGTCGCCTTGTTGGCGGCGTCCGTCATCTTCTCGCCGTCCGGTGCCTTGAAGACGACCCGGGCCGTCGCACCGTCGGCGCTCATGCCGGGGAAGCGCTGTTCCAGCAGGTCGAAGGCCTTCTGCGCCTCGGTGCCGGGGATCGAGAAGGACGTGTTGCCCGCGGTGGGCGCGCTGGCCGCACCGACACCGGCGAGGGTGAGCAGCGCGACCCATATGAGGGCGACGAAATGCCGTCGCCTGAAGGCGAGCCGGCCGAGCTTGTAGAGAAAGGTGGCCACGAGGGCGACTCCCGGTCAGGTCGTGGGTGGGGGGCCTGTGTCGGAATCCCGGCCGGATCAGCGCACGTCGTTCTGGTGCGTGCGATCGCAAGGCGCCGGAGTGCCCTCGTGGCGGAGCCACGTGGGCGGTTCGGTGACGCGGCGAGCGTGCGTGCCAGACGACGTGCGCCCGGCCGGGGTTCCGACACAGGCCCAGGGCAGGGGTGATCAGCCCGACGACATGAGCGGATACGTCAGGAGGAGGGCTTGCTGAAGGGGACTCGTCAGTGGACGGGAACGCCGAGGGCGGGGAGGACCACGGCGTCGATGTACGAGGCGAGGAAGGCGCTGGTCGGCGGCCTCTCGTCGAGGATCGTGCAGGTGACGAACGCGCCGAGCATCATGTGCACCACGAAGTCCAGCGCCGGGCAGTCCGGACGGACCTCGCCCCGGTCGACCGCGCGTTGCAGCACACGGCGGAACTCCGCGATCTCCGGCTCGATGAGCTGGCTCCGGAACTCCTGGTGGAGGTCCGGGTTCGCATGCATCGCCATGGCCAGCCCACGCATCAACGCGCTGTTCTGTTCCATCTGCGCATCGTCCGCATGCGCCATGACGGCATGGAAGTCACCGCGGAGCGACCCGGTGTCGAGCGCGCCGATGTCCTTGCCCGGCTTGGTGTGCCGGATGGCCTTCACCACCAGCTCGGCCTTGCCGCCCCACTGGCGGTAGAGCGTCGCCTTGCTGGACCGGGTGCGGGCCGCCACGGCGTCCATGGTGAGGGCGTCGTAGCCGACCTCTCGGAGCAGGTCGAGCACGGCCGCGTACAACTCGGCCTCGCGCTCGGGAGTGATACGACTGCGACGCCCCGTTGCGACCTCAGTCATGTCCATCTCCACCTTCCCGCTCCGAACGACACGGTTTCGTACACGACGAATGTAGCGCACCCAGCCATCGAAACGAAACGGTTTCGTTCGTGTCGTGTGTCACGGCGCCTCCCCGCGCCATGAAATGTCACGAGTTGCTCAGGTACGTCCGCGGGAAAAGCATGGGGAGGTGACCTATCTGCGCCTGCCGCACCTTCATGACGACCTGCTGTGCTTCGTGACCGAGGACGACCTGTGGCTGGCCCCCCTCGGTGCCCCGGGCGACACCCCGGGCCGTGCCTGGCGGCTCACGGTGGACCGCAGCAAGATCGGCCACCCCCGCTTCTCCCCCGACGGCCGGCACATCGCGTACACGAGCTGGCGCACTCTGGTCCCCGAGATCCATCTGGTCCCGGTGGACGGCGGCCCGGGCACGCAGCTCACCCACTGGGGCTCGGCGGACACCCGGGTGTGCGGCTTCACCCCGGACGGCGTGATCCTCGCCGTCGCCTCCCACGGCGAGCCCTTCTCGCACTTCACCTGGGCCTACAAGGTCCTCGTCAACGGCGACCCCGGCCGCAAGCTCCCCTGGGGGCCCTGCTCCGACATCCAGGTCGCCGACATCGACGGCGAGCGCAAGACCCTGCTCCTGACCGGCACCCCACCGCACGAACCGGCCTCCTGGAAGCGCTACCGGGGCGGCGCCACCGGCCGCCTCTGGCTGCACGGCGAACGCCTGCTCGCGGACATCGACGGCCACCTCGACTCCCCCCTGTTCGTCGGCGGCCGGATCGCCTTCCTCTCCGACCACGAGGGCGTCGGCAACCTCTACTCCTGCGCCTACGACGGCTCCGACCTGCGCCGGCACACCGACCACGACTCCTTCTACGCCCGGCACGCCGCCGGCGACGGGACCCGGGTGGTGTACCAGTGCGCGGGCGACCTGTGGATCGTGGACGACCTCACCGCGGGCTCGGAGCCGCGCAGGCTCGACGTACGGCTGAGCGGGCCGCGCGCGGGCCGCCGCACCTACCAGGTGCCCGCCGCCCAGCACGTGGACGGCGTCTCCGTGGACGAGACGGGCCGCGCGAGCGCCGTCGTCGTACGCGGCAGCCTGTACTGGCTCACCCACCGGGACGGCCCCGCCCGCACCATCACCGACACCCCGGGCGTACGGGTCCGGCTCCCCGAGATGCTCGGCTCGGTCGGCCAGGTCGCGTATGTGACGGACGCGGAGGGCGAGGACGCGATCGAGATCGCCTACCTGCCCCGGGCGACCGGCGACCACGAACCCCGGCGGCTGGCCTCCGGCGAGGTGGGCCGGGTCCTGGAGATGGTCGCCGACCCGAAGGGCGAGCGCGTCGCCATCGCCTCCCACGACGGACGGCTGCTCCTCCTCGCTGTGTCCGACAATGCGGCTGACGCCGCGGGGACGGAGGACTCCAACGGCGAGGTCACCGAGCTGATCCACTCGGTCAACGGCCCCGTCCGGGACCTCGCGTTCTCCCCGGACGGCACCTGGCTGACGTGGTCGCACCCCGGGATCGGCCGCTCCCTGCGCCAGATCAAGCTGGCCCGTATCTCCCGCATGGGACAAGGGGACACCCTGATCGTCGACGTCACGGACGGTCGCTTCGAGGACGAGAACCCGGTGTTCACGCGAGACGGCCGCTATCTGGCCTTCCTCTCCTGGCGCGGCTTCGACCCGGTGTACGACGTCCACACCGGGGACCTGTCCTTCCCGCTGGGCTGCCGCCCGTACCTGGTCCCCCTCTCCTCGGCCACCCCCTCCCCCTTCGCCCTCACCCCGGAGGGCCGCCCGGCCGCCGGGGGCCTGGACCCGGTGGAGGACGAGGAGGGCGGGGACGCGGGCGCGACGACCGTCGAGGTCGAGGGCCTGGAGAACAGGGTCACCCCCTTCCCGGTCACCGCCTCCAAGTACTCCGCGCTGCATCCGGTCGCGGGCGGCGGACTGGTCTGGCTGCGCTGGCCGATCTCGGGAGCGCTGGGCGAGACGTTCGCCAACCCGGACGACATGACCGGACGGCCGACCCTCGAACACTTCAACATCAGCAAGGCGAAGAAGACCGAACTCGTCGACCATCTGGACTGGTTCGCGGTGAGCGGCGACGGCAGCCGGCTGGTCCTGCTCGACGAGGGCGACCTGCGGGCGGTGCCCGCGAGCGAGTCCGGCGACAGCGACACCACGGTGTGGATCGACGCCCGCCGCATCCTGCACGAGGTGGACCCGGCCGCGGAGTGGAGGCAGTCGTACGCGGAGGCGGGGCGGCTGATCAGGGCGTACTTCTGGGAGCCGGACATGTGCGGCATCGACTGGGACGCGGTGCTCGACCAGTACCGCCCCCTGGTCGAACGCGTCGCCTCCCCCGACGAGTTCGCCGACCTGCTCCGCGAGGTCCTCGGCGAACTCGGCACCTCCCACGCCTACGTCACGGCCGCCCGCCGCAACGAGGGCCCACCGCACTACCAGCGCTGGCAGGGCCTGCTGGGCACCAACTTCGTACGCCGCGAGGAGGGTTGGGTGGTCAAGCGCATCCTGCCCGGCGAGTCGTCCGACTCGAAGGCCCGCTCCCCGCTGGCGGGCACGGGAATCCGCGAGGGCGCGGTCCTCACCCACGTGGACGGCCGCCCCGTGGACCCGGTGACGGGCCCCTACCCCCTGCTGGCCGGCGCGGGCGGCACGACAGTGGAGCTGACCTTCACCCGACCCGTCGCCCACCACGACCCTTCCGAGGAAGGCCCTTCGGTCCCCTCTGATTCCGCGGAGGGCGAAGCGGGCCGGGCCCGCCGCGTGGCGGTGGTGCCCCTGATCGACGAACGCCCCCTGCGCTACCAGGACTGGGTCGCCAAACGCCGTGCCGTCGTACGGGAGTTGAGCGGCGGCCGCTGCGGCTATCTGCACATCCCCGACATGGGCGGCTCGGGCTGGGCCCAGTTCAACCGCGACCTGCGGATGGAGATGTCACGCCCCGCACTGATCGTCGACGTACGCGGCAACGCGGGCGGCCACATCAGCGAGCTGGTGGTGGAGAAGCTGACCCGCACGATCCTGGGCTGGGACCTCACCCGCAACGCCCAGCCGGTGTCGTACGCCTCCAACGCCCCGAGGGGCCCGGTGGTCGCCCTGGCGGACGAGGCGACCTCGTCCGACGGCGACATGATCACTGCGGCCTTCAAGCTCCTCAAGCTCGGCCCGGTCGTCGGCCAGCGCACCTGGGGCGGAGTGGTCGGTATGACCGGCCGCCACCGCCTCGGCGACGGCACGGTGATCACGGTCCCGATGAACGCGGCGTGGTTCGACGCGTACGGCTGGAGCATCGAGAACAAGGGCGTGACCCCGGACCTGGAAATCCTCCGCACCCCCCTGGACTGGGCGGAGGGCCGCCATGCCCAGCTGACGGACGCGGTGGAACTGGCCCTGGAGCTACTGGAATCCAACCCCCCGGCAACGCCCCCGGACTACGCACACGTCCCGGACCGGTCGAGGCCGAAGCTGCCGCCGCGTTCTTGAAGGCGCGTTCCCAAGACGCGCGTTCTTGAAGGCGCGTTCTTAAGAAACGCCTTCTTGAGAGGCGAGCCAGCGGTCGTCCTGGAACTCGGCAGGGATCTCGTCCTCCCAGGGATCGATCCCACGGCGCTCCAGCTCGTCGAACCACCGGTCCCGCTGCGACTCGGGGAGGCGTCGTCCGCACCAGGGACAGAAGTCGATCGTGCTCTTCGACGTGCCGCCGTCATGGATGATCAGCCCGTACTCCTGGAACCTGGCACTGAAGCCGACGAGCGCGTCCGGGCAGGCGAAGGGGTCGTCGTGCTGGTCGCAGCGCGCGTTCACGTGGCTGGTCATCGCCTCGCAGCAGTGACTGGTCATGACCTCGGTTTCTCGTCGATCGGCCGGACGACCAGAAAAACACAAACGCGGGGCACCCCCCAAAATTCAGGGGGCACCCCGCGCTCAGCGCAAAGGACTTACCGGTCGTAGTCCTGGTCGAAGCGCTCCTCGTCCTCACGCGTCCGCCGCTCGGACTCCTCGTCCCGCTGCGGCCGCTGCGGACGACGCTCCGGCTGGCCGGGCTGACCCGGCTGGCCCGGCCGGCGCTGACCCTGCTGCTGCGCACGCTGCTTCAGCTGCTCGGACTTCTCCTGGAACTGGTCCTTCATGCCCATGTGGGTTCACTCCCGTACTGGGTGGGGGGCTGGCCCCTCGCTGGGGCCTCGACCAGATTCACACGGGCGATCACCCCACGCATGTCGATCAGTTACGCCGCGTAGTACGCCCAGTTCGCTCCTGCTCGTCGGCGACGCCGCCCGCCCCGACCAGCCCCGTCCGCATCCCTTCCAGCCGGTCCCCGAACCGCCGCATCTCCCGCTGCCCCACCGTCCCGATGAGCCCCGGCAGGTACCCGCGCACGCCCTGCATGCCGCGCAGCCACCACTGCCCGTACACATGGCTGGACCGCCGCTCGATCCCGGCCACGATCCGGTCGACCGCCGGCCCCAGCGGATAGGTCTTGTTGGACGGCCACGGCAGCCGCTGCCTCAACTCCCGCATGACGTCGTCCTGATCGGCGCCGCGCACCATGTCGGTGTCGGTCCAGGACAGATAACCGACGCCGACCCGCACGCCCTTGTGGCCGACCTCGGCCCGCAGACTGTGCGCGTACGCCTCCACACCCGACTTGGACGCGCAGTACGCCGTCATCATCGGCGCCGGAGTGATCGCCGCGAGCGAGGCGATCTGCAGCAGATATCCCCGGCTCTCCATCAGCACCGGCAGAAACGCCCGCGCGGTCACCGCGGACCCGATGAGGTTGACCTCGATGACCCGCCGCCAGGCCTCCGGGTCGGAGTCGACGAACGGCCCCCCGGTCGCGACACCCGCGTTGGCGACGACGATGTCGACCTTCCCGAACCGCTCCTTGACCTCCCGCGCCACCTGCGCCATCGCCTCGTGATCCGTCACGTCGGCGTACCAGTGGTCGCTGTCGCCGTGCAGCCGCTCGGAGACCTGCTTGAGCGCGTCCGGCTCCAGCCCGACCAGCGCCACGCTCGCCCCGCGCGCGGAGAGCTTGCGCGCGAGCAGCTCACCGACGCCCCGCGCCGCGCCCGTGACGACGGCGACCTGTCCTTCGAGGCTCACCCTGCTCATGCGCCCTCCTTCACCTGTGTGTGCGTCCTGGCCCGCGTGTACGTCATGGCGAGCTCCCGTATTCGCCCGGTCACCAGCTCGGGCGCCTCGACCGGCGTCATGTGCCCGAGGCCGGCCAGCTCGGTGACGCCGAGACAGTCCGGCAGCGCGGCGGCCAGCGCGCGGGCGTGCACCGGCGGGGTCATCCGGTCGGCCGTGCCGACGACCACCGCGGTCGGCACCGACAACTGCCGTACTCCGTGGTCGAGATCGAGCAGGTCGAGCACCTGCGACCAGGCGTAGCGCACCTTGCGCGGGCAGGCGTGCACGATCCGCGCGCACGCCTCGACCATGTGCGGGGCCGAACCGGGGCCCATCGTGGCGTACTTGAGGATCGCCCGGGCGATCGGCGTGACCGGCCCGAGCGGTGCCCGGGAGCCGAGGACGCGCCGGGTCAGCCAGGTGCGCGGCCGGCCCGCCCGCAGGGGTATGACGGTCGACTCGGAGACCAGCCGCGAGGCGCCGGTGCTGCACAGCAGGACGGCGGCGGCGTGCTCGCGCAGGGCCGGGCGCCCGGCGGCGGCCATCACCGTCATGCCGCCCATCGAGTGCCCGGCGATCACGGCCTGCTCGCCGGGTGCGAGGGTGGCCTTCAGTACGGCTTCGAGGTCGTCGGCGAGCGCGTCGGGGCTGCAAGCCGGGCTCGCCGGGCTGCGTCCGTGGCCGCGCTGGTCGTAGGCGATGACCCGGTGGTCGGCGGCCAGTTCGCGGATCTGCGCCGCCCAGAAGGCGGTCGAGCAGGCCCAGCCGTGGGCGAGGACGACGGGGGGCGCGTGCTCGGGCCCGTGCACCTCTATGTGCAGCCGGGCGCCGTCGGCGGACACGGCCGTCAGCTCACGGGCGGGGACGGGAGGGGCGTACGGCCCGGAGGCGACGCTCATGAGGCGGCTCACGCGGTGACCTCCGCGGTCTTGTCGGTGCCGGTCTTGTCAGTGCCGGTCTTGTCAGTGCCGGTCTTGTCAGTGCCGGTCTTGTCAGTGCCGGTCTTGTCAGTCTCGGTCTTGCCGGTCTCGGTCTTGCCGGTCTCGGTCTTGCCGGTCTCGGTCTTGCCGGTCTCGGTCTTGTCGTTGACGGTTTCGACGGAGGCGGCCCGCACGACCGCGTACTCCGCGAGGTCCACACGCCGTGTCGCCCGCCTGAACTCGGTCGTCGTACCGGGCCAGATGGTCGTGTTGCGGCCGGCGGCATCGAGGTACCAGCTGGTGCACCCGCCCGTGTTCCACACCGTCCGCTTCATGCGCTCCTGCACCCGCCGGTTCCAGGCGTGCACCGCGCTGGGCCGCGCGTCGAGGGCGACTCGGCCGCCGAGGACGTTCAACTGCCGTACGAAGTCGGCCATGTAGTTCAGCTGGGACTCGATCATCAGGATCATGGACGAGTTCCCGAGGCCGGTGTTCGGCCCGATGATGGTCATCCAGTTCGGGAACCCGGCGGCGGAGGCACCCCGCAGCGCCTCCATCCCGCCCTTCCACGCCTCGGCGAGCGTCCTGCCCTCCGCGCCCACGACCCGGTCGGCGATCGGCATGTCGGTGACATGGAACCCGGTACCGAAGACGATCGCGTCGACCTCGGCCTCGGTGCCGTCGGCAGCGACGACGGTCGAGCCGCGGATCTCGCTGAGCCCACTCGCGACGACGTCCACATTGGGCTTGGCGATCGCCGGGTAGTACTCGCTGCTCAGCAGGATCCGCTTGCAGCCGATGCGGTAGTCGGGGGTGAGCTTGGCGCGCAGCGCCGGGTCCTTGATGGAACGGCCCATGTTCCGCTTGGCCAGCTGCTCGATGAACCCCAGCTCGCCCGGGTGCTTGGTGAACGCCTGGACCTGCAGCTCCCGCATCCCCCACAGCAGCCCGCGGCGCAGCCGGGTGGTGAAGGGCAGGGCCCGGTGCACGGAGCGCTCGGCGTCGCTGATGGCGCGGTCGATGCGGGGCATGACCCAGGGCGGGGTGCGCTGGAAGAGGGTCAGCCGCTCGACCTCGGGCTGGACGGCGGGCACGATCTGGATGGCGGAGGCGCCGGTGCCGACCATGGCGACGCGCTTGCCGCGCAGGTCGTAGTCGTGGTCCCAGCGGGCGGAGTGGAAGACCTTGCCCGGGAAGGAGTCGAGCCCCGGGATGTCCGGGATCTTGGGGTCGGACAGCGGACCGGTGGCGGAGACGACGAAGTCGGCCGACAGATTCCCCCCACTGGTCTCGATGTCCCAGCACAGCCGCTCGCCGTTCCAGGTCATCCGCTTCACCTCCGAGTCGAAGCGGATGTGCGGCCGCAGCCGGAACACATCGGTCACATGCTCCAGATAGGCGCGGATGTGCTCCTGCCCGGAGAAGGTGCGCGGCCAGTCGGGGTTGGGCGCGAAGGAGAACGAGTACAGATGCGACGGCACATCGCACGCACACCCCGGATAGCTGTTGTCCCGCCACGTGCCGCCGACGCTGTCGGCCCGCTCCAGGACGACGAAGTCGGTGACGCCCTCGCGTCGCAGCCGCACGGCGGCTCCCAGCCCGCCGAACCCCGACCCGACCACCGCGACCCGCACATGTTCGCGTTCGGCCATGCCTCTGCCTCCACACTTGAACACACCTGAACCGGAACCTTGCCAGTATCTACTGGCGCAATGGAGCGTAGAGGAGCTCCGTACCGACCGGTAGGGGTCGAGCGAGGAAAGTTACCCCCAGTACGAATTAAGGTTCCAGGGTGACCGAGAAGCGTGAGTACCGCATGGAGGAACTGGCCCGCCAAGCCGGCATCACGGTGCGCACCCTGCGCTTCTACCGGGAACGCAAGCTGATACCCCCACCCCGCCGCGAGGGCCGTATCGCCTGGTACGACGACCACCACCTGGCCCGCCTGCGCACGATCGCGGCCCTACTGGAGCGCGGCCACACCCTCACCGGCATCGCGGAACTGGCGGAGGCCCTCGACCACGGCCGGGACGTCGCCGACGTGCTCGGCGTCGCCACCCCGACCGAGGAGGAGCCGGTCCGGCTCACCCCCGAGGAACTCGCCGCCCGCTTCGAGGGCCAGGTCACCCCGGAGAACCTCGCCGCCGCCCTGGACCTCGGCTACCTCGGCACCGACGGCGACGAGATCGTCCACGTCAGCCGCCGCCTGCTGGACGTCTCCTCGGCCCTGGTCCGCGAGGGCATCCCGCTCGCGGAGGTCCTGGCCGCGGGCAAGCGGGTCCGCGAGCACGTGGACGACCTGGCGGAGATGTTCGCCGACCTGGTACTCCGCCACACCCACGAGAACGACCTCCAACGCCTGCGCCCCCTGGCCCGGAGCGTGGTGGAGGCAGAACTGTCCCTGGCCCTGGACCGACGGCTGCGCAAGCAGTCGTAGCCGGTCGGGCCACTGGTCCACCCCGGCCAGAAGCCTGTCCCTTCCTGGGTGTCTCGCATTCGATGAACCTTCACTCCATCGAGGCAGATTCCGGGAGACCTTGCACGGAATCACGTTCGCGCTCCGAGAGTGAGATCGAAAAGGCCCCGGCGACTGTGCCACCAGCCCCGGGGTGTGGCCGACACTGCCAAGGAGCGTCAACGTGCCCAAGCGTAATGATCGAGCAACCCTGTGCACTCCCTCTCCCTCGACGTCCGGTGGGCGACGACCGAGGGCCCTTGCCGCGCTGCGTCTCAGTTGCGTCACCAGCGTGACAACCTCGCCAGACCGACAGCGGTCCGTCATCCGGCTCTCGGCCGAGCGGCTCGGCTTCACCTTGATCGCCGAGACGTCGGACCTCGGAGTCTCAGCCCGCCGGACGTCCCCGTTCGAGAGGCCCTCCCTGTCGTCCTGGCTGCACCGGCCTCACGAGTACGAAGTTGTCGTTTGGTCACACGTGGATCGCGCTGTGCGTTCCGTGGCACACATGGCCGAGTTGATCGCATGGGGGCGACAGCACACTCGAACACTCGTGTTCGGCATGCCGGAGGAAGATCACCCGCTCGTCGTGACACCGCAGGCCGACGGCTCGGCCATCCGCCGGTGCATGGACCTCGCTCACGACGCCGAGCAGGAAACCCACGCCATCTCCGCCCGGCTCATCAGCAGTCATGAAGCACTACGCGCAGCCGGTCGCTACGGAGGCGGGCTGATCCCCTTCGGCTACCAGAGGGCGCCGCACCCCTCGGGCCGCGGGTGGTGCCTCACTCCTGATCCCGAGACCGCCACGGTCGTCCGCATGATCGTGGAAGACGTACATGCGGGCCTCTCGTTGACCGCCGTCGCACGCGCACTGAACGACTCGGGTGTGCTGGTGCCGCGTGACCGTCACGCCGAGCTTCAAGGGCGCCCGACAGGTGGCCGCCGCCACGGACGGGACTTCGAACGATTCCGTTGGACCTCAGGAACGCTTTCCAAAGTGCTGCGCAGCCCCTCGCTGATGGGGCACCGGACTCATGGAGGCCAGACCGTTCGCGACACCATCGGCGCCCCGGTGCTGATCGGACAGCCGCTGCTGTCCGACCAGGAGTTTCAGGCGCTGCAACACGTCCTCGATACCCGTTCCAACAACACCTGTCGACCCAGGAGTCGGACGACTGCGCTGCTCACCGGCATCGCACACTGTTCGGGCTGTGATGGACGCATGTACTTCGCAACCCGTAAGAGCCATCCGTACGGCGACTACATGTGCCGAGCAACCGCGCGGGGTGAAGTGTGCCCCGCTCCAGCCGGGATGCGATCCGACTGGCTGGAGGCGTACACGCTCGACCGTTACCGCGCGGCCACGGCGACGGACGCCACCATCTCCCGAGAGCTTCTCCTCGAAAGCGGCGCCCGTGTCGTCGTCGCCAAGGGCCGCTGCGGCGGTGGCCCGGCCCGGCTTGCCGGTCCAGACGCCTCACGCCTGGCCTTCACGCTCGGTGAACACGTCGGGGCGTGTCGGAGCAGCTGAGTTCTGACGGGCCGACCGAGCGGGACATGCCGCGCTCTCTCATCGCCTCGCTCGGTCCGTGTCACATCTCGAAGACCACAGTCACGGGAGCATGGTCCGACCACCGCTCCTCGTGACTGGCCGCCCTTTCCACGACTCCCTTGACGGCCCGTGCCGCGAGGCCGGGGGTCGCCACGGCAAGATCAATCCTCCACCCTGCATCGCTGTCGAAAGCCCGCCCCCGATACGACCACCAGGTATACGGCCCCTCCACATCCGGGTGCAGCTCCCGCACGACGTCGACGTAGCCGCCGTCGGCCGGGTCGAGCACCCGGCCGAGCCAGGAGCGCTCCTCCGGCAGGAACCCGGAGTTCTTGGTGTTGCCGCGCCAGTTCTTCAGGTCGGCCTGCTGGTGGGCGATGTTCCAGTCGCCGCAGACCAGCACCTCACGGCCGTCGGCGGCGGCACGTTCGCGCAGGCCCTTCAGGTAGGCCAGGAACTCGCCCATGAAGCGGACCTTCTCGTCCTGCCGCTCGGTGCCGACCTCGCCGGAGGGGAGATAGAGCGAGGCGACCGTCACACCCGGCAGGTCGGCCTCGACGTAGCGCCCGCTGCCGTCGAACTCACTCGACCCGAAACCGACCTGGATCCGGTCGGGCTCACGGCGGGTGTAGAGCGAGACACCGGCGCGCCCCTTGGCGGCGGCGGGCGCGTGCACGACATGCCATCCGTCGGGCGTCCGCACCTGCTCCGGCAGCTGCTGCGGCTCCGCGCGCACCTCCTGCAGACAGAGCACATCGGCCTCGGTACCGGCGAGCCACTCCACGAAGCCCTTCTTCGCGGCGGCCCGCAGCCCGTTCACATTCACAGAGGTCACAGTGAGCACTCGGGCACCTTACCGGCACACTGGACGGAGTCCGGCTTTGGAACCTCTTGATCTTGAATTGGTATACGGTATCTAGCATGTATATACGCCCGGTCTCCTTCGACCACCCCGACGCCGTCAAGCTGAACGACCAGGTCCAGGCCGAGTACGGCGTCCGCTACGGCGACGGCGGCGACGCCACGGCCATGGACCCGGCGGACTTCGTCCCGCCGAACGGCCTGTACCTGATCGCGTACGACGAGCTCGGCGCCCCCGTGGCCTCCGGCGCCTGGCGCGTCCAGGACGAGAACGGCGAGGGCAACGCGGACGGCGACGCCGAGATCAAGCGGATGTACGTCGTCGAGCAGATGCGCGGCCGGGGCCTGGCGCGCCGCATCCTGGCCACGCTGGAGGAGGACGCCCGGGCGGCGGGCCGCATCCGCATGGTGCTGGAGACCGGCTCCAAGCAGCCGGAGGCGGTGGCGCTGTATCTGTCCAGCGGATACGAGCCGTGCGAGAAGTTCGGCTACTACCGCCACCACGAACTGAGCCTGTGCTACGCGAAGGCGCTCTGAGCGGTCACTTCCGGACCGCGTTGATGCGATACAGGTCCCGCACACAGAGGTTGAGGACGACCGCGACGACGACGAGCCCGGCACACGCCACCAGCACCGTCCGGTCGTCCCACAGCCCGGCCGCGAGGGCGGTCAGCAGATAGCCGAGCGGAATCGCCAGCCGCTCGCCCACACTGTTGAACGCGCTCATCCGCCCCAACTCCCCGTGCGGCACATGCTGCTGAAAGGCGGTCGTCCAGGTGACGATCGCCACGTCCAGCCCGACCCCCGCGAGCAGCGTGGCCAACAGCACCCAGGGCAGCGGCAGTCCCCCTCCCATGACGAGCAACGGCGCGGCGAGGGGCACACCGGCCACGACGGCCACGACCAGCAGCCGGTACGGCCGCCAGCGCAGGCACACCACCGTCCCGGCCAGCAGCCCGGCCGAGAACGCCCCCTGCACCAGCCCCCAGTCACGCGCTCCCGCGTACCGCTCCGCCGCGACGACGGGCCCCAGCAGCTGGAACCCGGCCAGCCACGCGGCGACCAGCACGGTCCCGGCCGCCGTATAGGTCCACAGCCAGGTCCGCGACCAGAAGCCCGCCCAGCCCTCGCGCAGATCGGTCAGCACGCCGGTGACGGCGACGGGCGCGTCCAGGCGCAGCCCGAGCAGCAGCAGGGCGGCCACGGCGAAGGAGAGTGCGTCCCAGGCCAGCGCCCAGGCCGGGCCACTGACCGCGACGACGACTCCGCCGACGGCCGGGGCGAGCACCTTGACCACGTTGACCGGCAGCCTGAGCAGGGTGTTGGCCTGCTGCAGCTGCTCCGCGGGCACGATCTGGGCGACGGCCCCCTGGGTGGCGGGCACGGTGAAGGCCACCGCCGTACCGGAGATGAACCCGCAGACCGCGATGGAGGTGGTCGTCGCCTGGCCGGTGCCGACGACGACCGCCAGCGCCCCCTGCGCGACGGCCGCCAGCAGGTTGCCGAGGAAGAGCAGCCGGCTGCGGGACATACGGTCCGCGAGCACGCCGCCCATGAGGAGGAAGACGACGGTGGGAACGGTGTTCGTGGCGAGCACCACACCGAGGGCCCCGGCCCCGCCGCCCTGCTCGATCACGGAGTAGGCGAGCGCGAGCGGCGCCATCGCGGATCCGGTGGCGGATATCAGACTGGCGGTCACAAACCGCCGGAAGGCCACGTTCCGTAGCGGCGCCACGCCCTTCAACAGATGCCGCCCCTCGGACAAAACAAAGATCCCGCCCGATCAACCGATCGGACGGGATCTCGCCAACTCCCCAAGTTCCCTTGAAAAGTCGTTGCGGTGGACCTGAGGGGATTTGAACCCCTGGCCCCCTCGATGCGAACGAGGTGCGCTACCGGACTGCGCCACAGGCCCTTGCAACGAGTGAAACTTTAGCACCCCGATCGGCCTGCTCGGAAATCCGTTCCTGGTCGGCCGCCCGGCCCGCCTCCAGGGAGGCGGGCTGCTACTCGTTGGCCGCGCGCGGCCGGTCGCCGTCCTCGTACTGGTCGAACAACGGCGTACGGCCCCGCTCCCGCGCCCGGCGAGCGGAAGCGGCCCGGCGGGCGTCGCTACGACCGCTGCCCTCGCCCTTCTCCTCGCCGTGCGCCGTATCCGGCGACTGAGCGCCCCGCGCGGCACCGTCCCCGGCGTCGGCACCCGCGTCCCGGTCCCGCCCGACGGCGCTCGACCGGGCCGAGCTCCAGGTGTCCGGCGCCCCGAGATCCACGTCGGAGGTGGCCCGCGGCGCGACCGGCGCGGTCACATACGTCGGCAAGGGCACCGGGACCGGATCCCAGCTGTCCCCGTGCCCGGGCCGCCGCTGCCGCTCACGCTGCTGGTCGACCCACTCGGCGTGGTCGGTCTGCTCGACGAGGGCGCGCCGGTCCGCGGCGAGCGCGGACATCCCGGTGCCGGTGCCTGGTTCGGCCCCCTCGTCGGACTCGTCGACGCCGTCAGCGCCGTCGGCGGCGCCGCGCCGGCGCGACTGACGGGCGTGCTCGCGCACCCGCTGGGCGGCCACCTCGGCCTGGCGCCGGTCCATCTGGTACGCGAAGCGGCGGCGCTCCTGGGTGCGCAGATACGCGATGTATCCGCTGAGGAGCACGGCCGGGACCCCGGGCGCCCACAGGAACGCGAGCCCGCCGACGGCGGCGACGATCGCGCCGAGCGTGAAGGCGAGGAAGAGGACGACGGTGGTACGCCTGCGCCGTGCCAGCACCTTCGAACGCCGGGCGCGTGCCGCGGCCGCCTCGTCCGAGGGGGCGCGCCGGGCGGCGGGAACGCGCGCGCGTGCCTTGCGCGCCGGGCCCGTCGGGGCGGAGCCCGGTTCGGGTGCGGACGCGCTGCCGCGTTCGGGTGCCGGCCTGGACGCCTGTTCAGACGTCGGTTCCGGGCGTCCCGGCGGCTGTGCCTGGACCGTCGCCTGGGTCTGCGGACGGGTCGGGGGTACGGCAAAGGCCCGGACGTCCACCGACTCGGTGACATCGCCCGGGTCATCGGCGCTGGGCTCCCCCTCGTCGGTGGAGCGCGCACGCTGGTCCTTGGCGTACCGACGCTCCATCCCCGCCCGTCCGGACAGCAACCGGATGGCTGTGCTGAAGCGTTCCGTCGGACGGGCCTCGTTCAGCTCGTCCTGCCTACGGAGCCACATCGGCACCAAGTAGGCGGCCCAGGCCCCGACAATGACTGCGTAGATGAGGCCGCTGCTGCTCACGCCTCACACGGTAGAGGGGTTTGCTTGAGGCCATCTGCCAATTGAGCCGGTGTGTCGCACGATCTGGCTGATATTTCGAACTTTTTTTGTGACCGATGCGATCAGCAGCCCGCTCGGGCGCGAATTTAATGCCCTGAGCCGGTCATCCGGCGATCAATTTCGAACACTTATTCAATTTCCGAGCGGCTCAGGGGGCGACTTCCGGGCTACGCGGGATTCCCCTGCGGGTTCTGCCGGGTGTTCTGCGGCTTCGAGTGCGGCGTCTTCTGGGAGCGTGCCCGCTGCCACCGGCTCAGCAACCCCTCCGGCACCTCTTCCGCCGTCAGCGCGAAGACGAGATGGTCCCGCCAGGCTCCGTCGATGTGGAGATATCGCGGACGCAGCCCCTCCTCACGGAATCCGAGTTTCTCCACGACCCGGCGGCTGGGCCCGTTCTCGGGGCGAATGCAGACCTCGATGCGGTGCAGACCCACGGTCCGGAAACAGTGGTCCACGACGAGCGCCACGGCCGTCGGCATCACCCCGCGGCCCGCCACCGCCTCGTCCACCCAGTAGCCGACGTGGCCCGAGCACATCGAACCCCAGGTGATCCCGGCGACCGTCAACTGCCCGACCAGCCGCCCCTGGTACTCGATGACGAACGGCAGCATCCGGCCCGCGTTCGCCTCGGAGCGCAGATGCCGGACCATCTGGCGGTAGGTCGGCCGGTGCGCGATCGGCCCGCTGGGCGTGGGCGGCGGAATCGTCGCCTCCCACGGCCGCAGCCAGTCCCGGTTGCGCCGGTTGACCTCGCGCCAGGCCCGCTGGTCGCGCATCTTTATCGGCCTCAGGACGATGTCGCCGTCCCTCAGCACGACGGGCCAGGATGGGGTGTTCAGCTCGCACCCCCGCTGCTGGGTCTGGGGTGGTCGCCGCCGCGGATCTGGTCGACGGCGTGGATCAGGAGGGGCTCCAGGACGGCCAGCCCGTCCTTCACCCCGCCGCTGGAGCCGGGCAGGTTCACGATCAGCGTGCTTCCCGCCACGCCGGCCAGCCCCCGGGACAGTGCCGCGGTCGGCACCTTCTGCCGGCCGAACGCCCGGATGGCCTCCGCGATGCCCGGCACCTCGTGGTCGATCACCTCACGGGTCGCCTCGGGGGTGCGGTCGGTGGGCGAGATTCCGGTGCCGCCGGTGGTGACGATGACGTCGTACCCGGCGTCGACACCGGCGCGCAGGGCGGCGGTGACCGGGTCGCCGTCGGGCACGACCTGCGGGCCCTCGACGTCGAAGCCGAAGCCCTTGAGGCCATGGGCGATCAACGGGCCACCCTTGTCCTCGTAGACCCCGGCGGCGGCCCGGTTGGAGGCCGTGACCACGAGTGCGCGATACGTCATGCCCGGCTCCAGTCGCCCGACTTGCCGCCCGTCTTCTCCTCGACCCTTACGTCCGTGATGACCGCTCCCTTGTCGACCGCCTTCACCATGTCGATCACGGTGAGCGCGGCGACGGAGACCGCGGTGAGGGCCTCCATCTCGACGCCCGTGCGGTCCGTGGTCTTCACGGTGGCCAGGATCTCCACGGCGTCGTCCGCGACCGACAGATCCAGTTTCACACCGGACACCGACAACGGGTGACAGAGCGGGATCAGGTCCGGGGTGCGCTTGGCGCCCATGATGCCCGCGATGCGCGCGGTGGCGAGGGCGTCGCCCTTGGGAACACCCTCGCCACGCAGCAGCTCCACCACGCGGGGCGAGACGAGGACGCGTCCGCTGGCGCGGGCCGTGCGCGCGGTGACGTCCTTTTCGGAGACGTCGACCATGCGGGCCGCGCCCGCGTCGTCGATGTGCGTGAGTCGGCCCTGCGTGGGTCGGTCCTGCGCAGCGGGTCCGGGGGTCTCCCCCCGGGAAGGCACAGTCATGATCGTGTGGCGCTCCCGGTCCGGGCCCGTCGCGGTGCGGCGCACGGGCCGTGTGTGCGCGACACGGTACCGCCAACCAGGGCCGCTCAGCCGAGCAGGACCACCTCGACCTCGGCGCCGGGCTCGACGCTCTCCACGTCCTCGGGGACGACGATCAGCGCGTCCGCCTGCGCGAGGGCCGCGATGAGGTGGGACCCGGCACCGCCGACCGGCCGGACCTCGCCCTCCGTGTACGTCCCGCGTAGGAACTGTCTGCGTCCCTTCGGCGAGGTCAGCGCCTTGTCGGTGGTCAGCGTCGCGGTCGTGCGGGGCCGGTGGACGTCCTCCAGGCCCATCAGCGTGCGGATCGCGGGGCGCACGAACATCTCGAAGGAGACGTACGACGACACCGGGTTGCCCGGGAGGGCGAGCAGCGGGGTGTGGTCGGGGCCGATGGAGCCGAAGCCCTGGGGCTTGCCCGGCTGCATGGCGAGCTTGCGGAAGTCGATGCCGCTGCCGGCCTCGTCCTCGTCGGCCACGTGGGACAGGGCTTCCTTGACGACGTCGTACGCCCCGACGCTCACGCCGCCCGTGGTGACCATCAGGTCGGCGCGGACGAGCTGGTCCTCGATGGTGGAACGGAGCGTCTCGGCGTCGTCGGCGACGGCGCCCACGCGGTAGGCGATGGCGCCGGCGTCGCGGGCGGCCGCGGTGAGGGAGAAGCTGTTGGAGTCGTAGATCTGGCCGCTGCCCAGGGCCTCGCCGGGCTGGACGAGTTCGCTGCCGGTGGACATCACGACCACGCGCGGGCGCGGGCGGACGCGTACCGTGCCGCGGCCGATGGCGGCGAGCAGGGCGATCTGCGACGGCCCGAGGACCGTGCCGGCCTGGAGCGCCCGGTCGCCGGCCTTCACGTCGCTGCCCATCGCGCGTACGTGCGCGCGTGCCTCGGCCGGCCGGTGGACCTGCACCTCGCCGCCGGCGCCCTCGGGGGCGAGGCTGCGGGCGCGCATGCCGGTCGCCGGGCCCTCGCCGAGGCCTCCGTCGGTCCATTCCACCGGGACGACGGCCTCGGCCCCGGGCGGCAGGGGTGCGCCGGTCATGATGCGGGCGGCCTGGCCGGGGCCCACGTGGAGCAGTTCGGCCTGGCCCGCCGCGACGTCCCCGACGACCTCCAGGACGGCGGGGAACTCCTCGCTCGCGCCCGCGACATCCGCGACCCGCACCGCGTACCCGTCCATGGAGCTGTTGTCGAACGGCGGCAGGGAGACCTGCACCGTGACGTCGTCGACCAGGACACAGCCCTGGGCGTCGAGCAGTTGCAGCTCGATGGGTTCGAGGGGGCGGACGGTCGTGAGGATGTCCTCCAGGTGTTCGTCCACCGACCAGAGGTGGTCCTGGTCGGCGGGGCGCGGCGCGGCGGTGCTCAAATCCCTACATCTCCTCGGCTACGTAACTGCGAAGCCAGGTCCGGAAGTCCGGGCCCAGGTCTTCACGTTCGCACGCGAGTCTGACAATGGCACGCAGGTAGTCGCCACGGTCGCCGGTGTCATAGCGGCGGCCCTTGAAGACGACGCCGTGCACCGGGCCGCCGACCTTCTCGTCCTGCGAGAGCTGCTGGAGGGCGTCGGTGAGCTGGATCTCGCCGCCGCGGCCCGGCTCGGTCTTGCGCAGTATGTCGAAGATGGCCGGGTCCAGGACGTAGCGGCCGATGATCGCGTAGTTCGACGGGGCGTCCGCGGCGGCGGGCTTCTCGACCAGGTCGTGGACCTTGACGACGTCGCCGTCCTCGGTGGGGTCGACGGCCGCACAGCCGTAGAGGTGGATCTGCTCGGGCGCGACCTCCATCAGCGCGATGACGCTGCCGCCGCGCTGCTCCTGCACCTCGACCATCCGCTTGAGCAGCGGGTCGCGCGGGTCGATCAGGTCGTCGCCGAGGAGGACGGCGAAGGGCTCGTGGCCGACGTGCGGGGCGGCGCACAGGACGGCGTGGCCGAGGCCCCTGGGGTCGCCCTGGCGGACGTAGTGCATGGTGGCGAGGTCGCTGGACTCCTGCACCTTCGCGAGCCGGCTGGCGTCGCCCTTCTTCTGAAGAGCGGATTCCAGCTCGTAGTTGCGGTCGAAGTGGTCCTCAAGGGGGCGCTTGTTGCGGCCGGTGATCATGAGGACGTCGTCGAGACCGGCGGACACGGCCTCTTCGACCACGTACTGGATCGCCGGCTTGTCGACGACCGGCAGCATCTCCTTGGGAGTGGCTTTGGTGGCCGGCAGGAAGCGGGTACCGAGACCCGCTGCGGGGATGACAGCCTTGCTGATCCGAGGGTGGGACTGAGTCATGCCCGCCACCTTATCCGGTGCCTTTGTAAGGAATCTGAGGCTCCGGTTATTTGGCTCTCTTATGAGCACATTGGGAACGGAACGGGAGCGACCCATGAGTCACGCCGGACGTGCGGCCGAGCCTGACAAGCGAATGTTGCGGCGAGAGCTCCTCGCGGTAAGGGGCAGGTTGACGGCGGATGACGTGCGGGCGTCCGCGACCGCGCTGGCCGGGCGGGCACTGGAGCTGCCCGAACTGGCGCGGGCGCGCACGGTGGCGGCGTACGTCTCCGTCGGCGGCGAGCCCGGCACGCTCGCGCTGCTGGACGCGCTGCGCGCGCGTGGCGTGCGCGTCCTGCTCCCCGCGCTGCTGCCCGACAACGACCTCGACTGGGGCGCGTACACCGGCGGGGACTCCCTCGCGCGCGTCCAACACGGCGGAAAGATGGCCCTCTTCGAGCCCGCCGGGGAGCGCCTCGGCCCGGGCGCCGTGACCGAGGCGGACGTCGTGCTGCTGCCGGGTCTGGCGGTCGACGCGCGCGGGATGCGGCTGGGGCGCGGCGGGGGGTCGTACGACCGTGTCCTGGCACGTCTGGAACGCGCGCGGGCCCATCCGGCGCTCGTGGTGCTGCTGTACGACTCCGAGGTCGTCGAGCGCGTCCCCGAGGAGCCGCACGACCGTCCGGTGCACGCGGTGGTGACGCCGTCGGGTGTGCGGCGGTTCGGCTGAGGAACGCGGAAGCGGCCTCCACGCGTGCGTGGAGGCCGCTTCCGTCAGAAGCCCGGGGTCAGGGCTTGAGGACGAGCGTGTCGCTCGTACCGTCGTCGACCGACTTCTTCGAGAAGGACCAGTCGAGCAGTTCGCCGTCGGCCCATTTGTCCGTCTGGTCGGTGTAGTGGGCGTTGTAGGCGTGCCCGGAGGCGCCGGTGAGGTTGATCCACTTCGACTTGTCGAGGTCGCCGAGGTTCACCACCATCCGCATCGACGGCACCCAGACGACGCCGTAACCGCCCGCCGCGTTCCAGCCGGTGGCGTTGACGGTGGCCTCGCCGCCGCTGAGCTTCCAGGGGCCGCGGTTGAGGACGTACTGGAGGAAGCCGGGCCCCTCGGTGCCGAGGGTCTGGTTCTTCAGGAACAGGCGGTGCAGCCGGCCCCAGCTCCAGGTGTCGATGTCCTTGCCGAGCTTGGCGGTCAGCTCCCAGCGGGCGTCGATCATCGCGCGCTTGAACAGCCCGTCGCGGTCGGTGGCGCCGGGGCGGGTGCCCGACCTCGGCGTGGTCCACCAGTCGCTCTTGCGGTCGTCCATCAGGCTGCGCACGACCTCGAACCAGCGGTCGCCGCCGTCCGGCTGCGCCTGGTCGGCGTCGCGCTCACCGCACTCGCGCACCTTGTCGGTCTGGTCCGCGGGGCCGGTGGTGTTGACGGGGTCGACCCACAGGCACTGGCCCTTGACCCGCAGCTCCTTGGGCAGTTTGTTGCCGAAGGCGAGCTTGAGGATGTTGCGCCAGACGGAGTTGAAGTAGGCGGCCGCCGCCGAGTCGGCGTCCTGGGTGTAGTCCCAGCCCTCCAGGAGTTCCTGCGCGTCCCGGACGTCCTGGTCTTCGATGTCGATCTTCAGCAGCTGGGGCACGAGCAGCTTGGCGATCTCGCTGCTGTTGTCGAGCTGCATCTGACGCATGTCGTCGGTGGAGATCTTGCCGCCGTCGTCGATCTTCGACTGGATCAGGTCGGTGATGCGCTGGCTGCGGGTCCCGTAGCCCCAGTCCGTGGTGAGCGTGTAGGGGTACTTGGCCTTGTCGATCACGGCCTGGTTGGCGGTGACGATGTAGCCGCGGGACGGGTCGTACTCGTAGGGCAGCTCGTCGTCGTCGATGTAGCCGGTCCAGCGAGACTTGGAGTCCCAGCCCGGCGCCGGGACGGAGCCGTCGTAGCCCTTCGCGCGCGTGGGGATCTTTCCGGGCAGCGTGTAGCCGATGTGGCCCTCGGTGTCGGCGTAGACCAGGTTCTGCGAGGGCACGTCGAACAGGGTCGCCGCCTTGCGGAAGTCGCTCCAGTCGGACGCCCTGTCCATGGCGAAGACGGCGTCCATGGAGGTGCCCGGGTCCAGCGCGGTCCAGCGCAGCGAGATGCCGTAGCCGTCGCCGCGGTCGGGGGCGGCGGTGTCGACGGTGGCCTTCTTGCCGACCTTCACCAGCTCGGAGCTGCGGTCGGACAGCAGGGGGCCGTTGTCGGTCTCGCGGACGACGATCTTCTTGGCGGTGCCGCCGGCGACCTTGATGGTCTCCTCGCGCGTCTTGAAGGGCACCGTCCTGCCGTCGGACAGGTAGCCGTCGCCGGAGAGCTTCTCCAGGTAGAGGTCGGTGACGTCGACGCCGGAGTTGGTCATGCCCCAGGAGATGTTCTGGTTGTGGCCGATGACCACGCCGGGCATGCCCGCGAAGGTGTAGCCGCTGGCGTCGTACTGGCACTTGCTGGAGACCGCGCGGCAGTGCAGGCCCATCTGGTACCAGACGGACGGCAGCGAGGCCGACAGGTGCGGGTCGTTGGCCAGCAGCGGCTTGCCGGTGATGGTGTACTTCCCGGCCACCACCCAGGAGTTGGAGCCGATGCCGTTGCCGTTCACGCCGACGGCCGTGGGGAGGTCGTCCAGGACGTTCTGCAGGCCCGCCAGCTGGCTCTGCAGGCCCGCGGCGGTGCCGGACGAGGAGGACGTGCCCGCGGTGCCCGCCGTGCCGCCCGTGGAGGAGCCCGCGGCGGACGAGGAGCCCGCCGGGCCGAACGTCTTGGTGGTCGCGTCGTACCGGCCGGCCTGGACGATCGCCTTGTTACGGCTGTACGGGTACTGCGGGTAGAGGTCCGCGATCTCCTTGGGGCCGAGGCGGCTGGTCATCAGGGCGCGGTCGATCTCGTCCTGCATGTTGCCGCGCAGGTCCCAGGCCATCGCCTTGAGCCAGGCGATCGAGTCGACCGGGGTCCACTGCTCGGGCTTGTAGTCGTTGGTGAAGCCGAGGGCGGCGTACTCCAGGGAGATGTCCTTGCCCTCCTTGCCGTCCAGATAGGCGTTGACGCCCTTCGCGTAGGCCTGGAGGTACTTCTTGGTGGACGCCGACAGCGTCTTGTCGTACTCCTCCTGCGCGATCCGGCCCCAGCCCAGGGTGCGCAGGAACTCGTCGTTGTCGACCTGGCCCTGGCCGAACATCTCCGACAGGCGCCCGGACGTCATGTGACGGCGTACGTCCATCTCGTAGAACCGGTCCTGCGCCTGGACGTAGCCCTGCGCCATGAACAGGTCCTCGTCGGAGGAGGCGTAGACCTGCGGGATGCCGTAACCGTCGCGCTTGACGTCGACCGGACCGGACAGGCCCGCGAGCGTGAGCGAGCCCTCGGTCTGCGGGAAGGAGGCGCGGACGGTGCTGATGGACCAGTAGGCACCGCCGGTGACGCCTGCGATCAGGCCCAGTACCAGCACGAGCAGGAGCAGACGGGCTTTGCGCCCCTTCTTCCTGCCGGACTTGCCGGGCTGCTGACCCGTGGAGGCGGTGGTATTCGGGGGCATCGCTGTCCTTGCTGTCCTAACGCGAGCGGCAGGGCTGGCTGTCCTTTTGAATGAGCGCTGGAGCAACCATAGGCGCAGGGCCTGGCCCCACTTGACGCGGAGTGGTGAACCAGCACGGACGGACGTTCGATCATGCCTTCCGAAGCGTCAAGAAATCGTCAAGAGTTAGGTAAGGTAACGAAGTAGTTGGGTGCGGAGAACCGCCACTTCGTGTCCTATGTACATGAGCTCACGCGCGCGTGAGCGCGTTGAGCCAGGGAAAGGGAACGGCCGCTGACTGTCCACGACCTCAACCAGCTCCTGCTCGTCTGCTCGCTCGTCCTGCTCGTCGCCGTCGCAGCGGTCCGGATCTCCTCGCGCAGCGGGCTCCCCAGCCTGCTCGTCTATCTGGGCATCGGCGTACTCATGGGCCAGGACGGCATCGGTGTCCGCTTCGACGACGCCGAGCTGACGCAGGTCATCGGCTACGCGGCGCTGGTCGTGATCCTGGCCGAGGGCGGTCTCGGCACGAAGTGGAAGGAGATCGAGCCGGCTCTCCCGGCCGCCTCCACGCTGGCGCTGCCCGGGGTCGCGGTGAGCGTCGGGGTCACCGCGACGGCCGCGCACTACCTGGTCGGGCTGGACTGGCGGCAGGCGCTCATCATCGGGGCGGTCGTCTCCTCCACCGACGCCGCCGCGGTCTTCTCCGTCCTGCGCAAGATCCCCCTCCCCTCGCGCGTGACGGGCACCCTGGAGGCAGAGTCCGGCTTCAACGACGCCCCCGTGGTCATCCTGGTGGTCGCCTTCTCCGAGCACGGCCCGATCGAGCACTGGTACCTGCTGGTCGCCGAGATAGCCCTGGAGCTGGCCATCGGCGCCGCCATCGGGCTCGCGGTGGGCTGGCTGGGCGCCTGGGGCCTGAGACACGTGGCGCTGCCCGCCTCCGGTCTCTACCCGATCGCCGTCATGGCCATCGCCGTCACCGCGTACGCCGCGGGCGCCATGGCGCACGGCAGCGGCTTCCTGGCCGTTTATCTCGCCTCGATGGTGATGGGCAACGCCAAGCTGCCGCACTGGCCGGCCACGCGCGGGTTCGCCGACGGGGTCGGCTGGATCGCCCAGATCGGCATGTTCGTGCTGCTCGGCCTGTTGGTCACCCCGCACGAGCTGGGTGACGACATCCTGCCCGCGCTCGTCATCGGGCTGGTGCTGACCATGGTGGCGCGCCCGCTGAGCGTCGTGATGTGCCTGACGCCGTTCGGGGTCCCCTGGCGGGAGCAGGCGCTGATGTCCTGGGCCGGGCTGCGCGGCGCCGTGCCCATCATCCTGGCGACGATCCCCATGGTGGGCGGCGTGGAGGACAGCCGGCGCATCTTCAACATCGTCTTCGTCCTGGTCGTCGTCTACACGCTGGTCCAGGGTCCGACACTGCCCTGGCTCGGCCGCAAGCTGCGCCTCGGCGGCAGCCCCGAGCCCTCCGACCTCGGCATCGAGTCGGCGCCCCTGGAGCGGCTGCGCGGGCATCTGCTGTCCTTCGCAATCCCCGAGGGCTCGAAGATGCACGGCGTCGAGATCAACGAGCTGCGGCTGCCCGCCGGGGCCGCCGTGACCCTGGTCGTCCGCGACGCAAAATCGTTCGTTCCGCTGCCGACGACGGTGCTGCGGCGCGGGGACGAACTGCTCGTCGTCGCCACGGACCCGGTGCGGGACGCCGCCGAGAACCGGCTGCGCGCCGTGGGCGCCGGGGGCAAGCTGGCCGGGTGGCTGGGGACGAACGGGACAAGCTGATCGCAGGCAGAGCACGGCATGGTGCTCATTTTCACAAGGTCAGAGCCCCCTGTTCCCTGTACTATGCAGGCGTAACCCCAGATCGAACCAACTCTGCCTGACGCAGAGCTGGCGCGACCGTATGGCGGCCGGGACGTCCTTCCTCACGTGGACGCCGGTATCTACCGCAGTTCCGCGCAAGAGGACAGCTCTCGGCGCCGCCCCCCACCCGCAGGGGCCGTGCTACCAGGCGGCAGAAAGGCACGGGCCGTGGCATCCACGGTCACCCGCGAGCCGTCGAAGGTCTCGTCGGAACCCTCCTCCCGCCCGGGATACGGACAGCTGCTGCGCACCCGCGGCGCCTGGACGTTCCTGCTGCCCGGCTTCGCGGCGCGCCAGCCGTTCGCGATGCTGACCATCTCCATCGTGCTGCTGGTGCAGCACACCACCGGTTCCTACGGTGCGGCGGGCGCCGCCGCGGCCGTCACCGGCGTCTCCATGGCACTGTTCGCCCCCTACAGCGGCCGCCTCGCCGACCGCTACGGGCAGCGCGTCGTCCTGATCCCCGGCGTCCTCGTGCACACCCTGTCCGGCCTGACCCTGACCGCGCTCGCCCTGGCCCACGCACCCCTGTGGGCCCTGTTCGTGGCGGCCGTGCCGACCGGTGCCTCGGTGCCGCAGGTCGGCCCCATGGTGCGGGCCCGCTGGGGCGTGAAACTCCAGGGCTCGCCCCTGATGACGACGGCCGCCGCCTTCGAGTCGGTCACCGACGAGCTGACCTTCGTCGTCGGCCCGCTGCTGGCCACCGCCCTGTGCACCGCCGTCGACCCGGCCGCCGGCCTGGTCACCGAGGCCGCGCTCACGCTGCTCGGCGGTCTGCTGTTCGCCGCGCAGAAGAGCACCCAGCCCTCGGTCACCGTCGGCGGGCACGCGCGCGTGGAGCACGCTTCCGCGCTGCGCGTCCCCGGCGTGCGCGTGCTGATCGTGACCTTCCTCGGCATCGGCTCCGTCTTCGGTGGCATGCAGGTCTCGCTGGCCGCCTTCTCCGAGTCCATCGGCGAACCCGGCCTCAACGGCGTCCTCTACGGCACCTTCGCCGCGGGCAACATGCTCTCCGGCATCGCCTGCGGAGCGATCGCCTGGAAGGTGGCCCCGCAGCGCCGCCTCGTCCTCGGCTACGCCGCCCTCGCGTTGGCCGCGTCCGGACTGTGGGCCGCACACTCGGTGCTGGTCCTGGCGGGCCTCGGTCTGCTCGTCGGCATGTGCATCGCGCCCGCCCTGATCACCGGCTACACCCTGGTCGAGGACCTGGTCCCGGCCGGTGCCCGCACCGAGGCCTTCACCTGGCTGACCGGCGCGGTCGCGCTCGGCCAGGCCGGCGCCGTCACGGTCGCCGGACAGCTGGAGGACCGCTTCTGGGGCGGCGCCGGATTCCTGGTGCCGATGGGCGGGACGCTGCTCGCCCTGGCGACCCTGCTGGCACTGCGTTCCCGGCTGGTCTCCCGGCCCCGCGGCCGGACCGTCGCACGTGGCGTGGGTCACCGAGTGCCGGTGGCAGTGGACTGAGCGGCTGGAATACGTCACTATGGACCGTCGTTAGCACTCATCGAGTGAGAGTGCCAGGAGGAAGACAGTGCCCACCTATCAGTACCAGTGCACCGAGTGCGGCGAGGGCCTTGAGGCGGTGCAGAAGTTCACCGACGACGCCCTGACCGAGTGCCCCAGCTGCCAGGGCCGCCTCAAGAAGGTGTTCTCCGCGGTCGGCATCGTCTTCAAGGGCTCCGGCTTCTACCGCAACGACAGCCGCGGCGCCTCGTCGAGCAGCTCGCCGGCGTCGTCCAAGCCGTCGACGACCTCCTCGTCCGACTCGTCGACCTCTGCGTCTTCGTCGTCCACTTCGTCTTCGTCGTCCTCGGACTCGAAGTCGTCGAGCGCCGGCACCTCCTCCAGCAGTTCCGCCGCGTAGGGCTCGTCTCCTACGGGCACGGAGGCCCCACTCCTTACGGGACCCTGTCGTCATCCGGCGACGGGGTCCTCGGCGTTTCCGGGGGCGGTTAGGGTGCGGGCATGGCGAACAAGGCGAACGTCGAACTCGGCGTGATCGGCGGATCCGGTTTCTACTCGTTCCTCGACGACGTGACCGAGATCCAGGTGGAGACCCCCTACGGGCCGCCCAGCGACTCCCTCTTCCTCGGCGAGATCGCCGGCCGGCGGGTCGCCTTCCTGCCCCGGCACGGACGCGGCCACCATCTGCCGCCGCACCGGATCAACTACCGGGCCAACCTCTGGGCGCTGCGCTCGCTCGGCGTGCGCCAGGTCCTCGGCCCGTGCGCGGTGGGCGGCCTGCGGCCCGAGTACGGGCCGGGCACACTGCTCGTGCCGGACCAGCTGGTCGACCGTACGAAGTCCCGGGTGGGCACGTACTTCGACGGGCTGCCGCTGCCCGACGGCACCGTGCCGAACGTGGTGCACGTCTCGCTGGCCGACCCCTACTGCCCCACCGGTCGTGCGGCCGCGCTGAAGGCGGCGCGCGGGCGGGACTGGGAGCCGGTGGACGGCGGCACGCTGGTGGTCATAGAAGGCCCGCGCTTCTCGACCCGTGCGGAATCGTTGTGGCACCAGGCACAGGGCTGGTCGGTGGTGGGCATGACCGGCCACCCCGAGGCTGCGCTCGCCCGTGAACTGGAGCTCTGCTACACGTCGTTGACGCTGGTCACCGACCTGGACGCGGGCGCCGAGACCGGCGAGGGCGTCTCGCACGACGAGGTCCTGCAGGTGTTCGCGGCGAACGTGGACCGGCTGCGCGGGGTGCTGTTCGACGCGGTGGCCGCGCTGCCGGCGAACGAGGAGCGGGACTGCCTCTGCACCAAGGCGCTGGGCGGGATGGATCCGGGGTTCGAGCTGCCGTAGCGGGCGCGCTGGGGCGGGCGCCCCGGGGCGGGTGCCCTTCAGCTGGTGCTCTTCAGCTGGTGCCCTTCAGCTGGTGCTCTTGGGGGCGGGCGGAACGCCCCGTTCGGGTGGGGGAGTTGTTCACAACCGGCCGGTAGTCCACGGGCTCCGGCGGGCGGCGGCGCGATGTCGGATCGTGGCTTCGCAAGCCGTTCCGTCGTCGCTGGTGGTGGTCCTCTTGTCCGTTGTCCCGTCGTTGCCTTCCCCTTCTTCCTCCCCCGCTTTCCCTTCCTCCCCTGCCTCCCCCGCCTTCCCTTCCTCCCCCGCCTTCCCCGATTCCCGTGCCGTCGCCCCGCTCCCGGCGGGCACGGACACCCCGGCCACCTGCGAGGTGCCGCACTTCGCCCCGGTGCGGGTGCGCGGTGGGCGGTATCGGCTGGGGCGACTCGTACGGCACCGGAGGCGGGCCGTGGCGGCCGGGCTCGCGGTGACCGCGGCGGCGCTCGTGGCGGCGGGGCCACGGGAGACGGTGCCGCGGGAGGCCGACCGGGCGCGTGGGCATCCGGTGGCGGAGCCGGTACGTCAGCACCGGGCCGTGCAGCGGGTGTCCGCGCCGGTGCGGATCGCCGACGGGGCCACGGTACGGCTGCTGCGGCCCGGTGACCGGGTCGATGTGATCGCCGCGGAGGAGACGGCCACGGGCGGTGCCGCCGAGGTCGTCGCGCGCGGGGCTCGGGTGTCGAAGGTGCCGGAGCCCCTGGACGCCGCGGGCGACAGCGGGGCGCTGGTGGTGCTGTCGGTGCCGCGTTCCACGGCGGCGCGGCTCGCGGGGGCGAGTGCCACGGCGCGGCTGGCGGTGACGCTGTGCTGAGCCGGATCAGGCATGGCGCGCGGTCAAGTCGCTCGATGGAGGGCTCCGATTGGACAGGATGGCCGAGAGCTGACGTAGGTTGCGGAGCGGTCTGTTCCACAACCTGTGTGTGCGAGGGGTGGCTCCGAAGTGAGCGAGAAGAAGGATCCGAGCCTGTGGGAGGGCTTCAAGGCCTTCCTGATGCGCGGGAACGTAGTCGATCTGGCGGTCGCGGTGGTCATCGGCGCCGCGTTCACCAACATCGTCAACGCGGTGGTGAAGGGGATCATCAACCCGCTGATCGGCGCGATCGGCACCAAGAATCTCGATCACTACAGCTCGTGTCTGAGCTCGACGTGCAAGGGCGAGCAGGGCATCCAGATCCTGTGGGGCTCGGTGCTCGGCGCAACCCTCAGCTTCGTGATCACCGCGGCCGTCGTCTACTTCCTGATGGTCCTGCCCATGGCGAAGTACCTGGCCCGGGTGGAGGCCCGCCGCAAGGCCAAGGAGGGCGCGCAGGAGGTCATCGAGGTGACCGAGCTGGAGGTCCTCAAGGAGATCCGCGACGCACTGGTGGCCCAGCGCGGCTCGGGGCACGACCAGCGGTAGCGGCTCGGACCTGCCCTCAGGTGTGGTCGGGGCCTCGGATGTGCCGGGGCCCTCAGATGTGGTGGGGCGGCTTCTCGTCGAGGAAGCGCTTCAGGTCGGCCGCGCTGTCGCCGTCGCGGCCCGGCCGCTCGCCCCATCCCCGGTCCGTGTCGTCCGAGGACTGCTGGTCCAGCGGGTCGTCGAAGATCAGCGCGGGCTTCGGCTCGCGCGGCTCGGGGGCGGGGGCGGTACTCATGCGTCCAGGGTACGGCCCTCCTCACGACCGCCCTCCCCTCGACGGCCTTCCTTCACAGCAATTCCCGGCCCCGTCTGCTGTGCTTGACCTCATGACGTCCAGTTCCACTCCCGCGCCCGACCCCTCCCACGCGTTCGCCGGCCATCGCCCGTTGCGCAGGCTCATGGCCCGTGGTCGTGGTGAGGCGCACCGGGCCTCCACTCCGCTGGAGCTCTTCTTCGACCTGTGCTTCGTCGTGGCCATCGCCCAGGCGGGCATCCAGCTGGTGCACGCCGTCGCCGAGGGGCACGCGGGCGAGGGGATCCTCGACTACGCGATGGTGTTCTTCGCCATCTGGTGGGCCTGGATGAACTTCACGTGGTTCGCCTCGGCCTACGACAACGACGACGTCCTCTACCGGGTCGTCACCCTGATCCAGATCGCCGGTGTGCTGGTACTGGCGGCCGGGATCTCCCGGGCGTTCGAGGACCACGAGTTTCTGGCGGTGTGGCTGGGCTATGTGATCATGCGGCTCGCCATGGTGACGCAGTGGCTGCGCGTGGCCAGGTCGAGCGAGGCCCCGGAGAGAACGATGGCCCTGCGGTACGCCGGCGGTGTGCTGCTGTGCCAGATCGGCTGGCTGGGGCTGGTGGTGCTGCCCGAGGGCGCCAGGGCGTGGGTGTTCCTGGTGATGGCGGTCCTGGAGATGTGTGTGCCGCTGTATGCGGAGAAGGACCACCCCACGTCCTGGCACCCGCGCCATATCGCCGAGCGGTACGGCCTGTTCACGATCATCGTGCTCGGCGAGACCATCGCCGCGGCCACGGTCGCCGTGAAGAACGGCATCGACGAGAACGACGAGCTGGGCGAGCTGCTGCCGATCGCGGCGGGCGGGCTGCTGATCATCTTCGCCGCCTGGTGGATCTACTTCGTGGTGCCGATCCATGTCCACCTGCGCTCCAACAAGCAGGCGTTCCTGTGGGGTTACGGCCACTATCTGGTCTTCGCCTCGGCGGCCGCGATCGGCGCCGGCCTGGAGGTGGCGGTCGAGCAGGCCGTCGGCAAGGCGCACATCTCGACGCTGGCCGCGTCGGCGGCGGTGACCCTGCCGACGGCGCTGTATCTGCTCACCGTCTGGGCGCTGCACTCCCGCCACTTCAAGTTCGGCATCACCCAGCAGCTGGTGCTGCCGAGCACGGCCCTGTTGGTGATCTGCTGCACGTTCCTCGGTGAGTGGGCGGTACTCGCGGCCGGACTCGTCTCGGCGCTGGCGGTGGCGACCGGGACGACGCTGACGGCGCGTATGTCGGGCCGGGAGCACAGACAGCCGGTGAGTGCGCCGGCCTCCTGAGGCTCCCGGGCCGAACGGCAGACGGGGTCCTGGGAGGGAGCGGGTGTCTGGACGAGACTTGGGGCATGACAGTTGACGCTCTGACAGATGTCGCCGGGCTGCGGGTGGGGCACGCGACGCGCACCGGCGACGGTTGGCTCACCGGCGCGACGGTCGTCCTCGCCCCGCAGGGCGGGGCCGTCGCCGCCGTGGACGTACGCGGCGGGGGCCCCGGCACCAAGGAGACCGACGCGCTCGATCCGCGCAACGTCGTACAGAAGGCCGAGGCGATCGTGCTGACCGGCGGCAGCGCCTACGGGCTCGACGCGGCGTCCGGCGTGATGGCCTGGCTGGAGGAGCAGGGGCGCGGAGTGCGGGTGGGGGCGGATCCGGCACATGTCGTGCCGGTGGTGCCCGCGGCGTGCGTCTTCGACCTCGGGCGGGGCGGCGACTTCCGCGCCAGGCCGGACGCGGCCACCGGGCGGGCGGCGGTCGAGGCGGCCGCGGCGAGCGAATCCGGCGCTGCCGTGCAGGAGGGATGTGTGGGCGCCGGTACGGGGGCCGTGGCCGGGGCGGTCAAGGGCGGGGTCGGCACCGCGAGCACCGTTCTGGACTCGGGGATCACGGTGGCCGCCCTGGTGGTGGCCAACTCGGCGGGCGCGGTGGTGGATCCGGAAACGGGGGTGCTGTACGGGGAGTTGTTCCAGGGGCGGGTGGACTACCCGGAGGAGCAGGTGCACGAGGCCGCGTGCCGGCGCCTCGCCGAGATCACGGCCAAGAACGCACCGCCCCCGCTGAACACCACGCTCGCGGTGGTCGCCACCGACGCCCAACTGTCCAAGGCGCAGGCCCAGAAGCTGGCCGGCACCGCCCACGACGGCATCGCACGCGCCGTGCGCCCGGTGCACCTGCTCCACGACGGCGACACGGTCTTCGCCCTGTCCACCGGGGAACACCCCCTCGACCCCGACCATCCCCTCGCCCTGAACCCCCTTCTCGCGGCGGGCGCGGACACGCTGACCCGGGCGATCGTGCGGGCCGTACGCGCGGCCGAGTCGGTGGACGGGCCGGGTGGATCGTGGCCGTCGTACCGGGAGTTGTACGGGGAGCGCTGACGACGCCTCGACGCGTACCGGCGGGCTGCACCTGACTCGGGTGGGCGATTGTCGCGGTTCTGTCACGTGATGGCGTTCATCGCGCACGGTGGGAACCCGGTCCCGTGGCGGTGGACTCTCTCACCGTGGAACGGAACGGATCCCGCAGACCGCATGAAGATGGAGCAGATCGTGACAACGCCGGACATAGCAGCGCGGCGCGCACTGGGGGCCTGTGCCGCCCTGGTGATCGGCGCCCTGACGCTCACCGCCTGTGGTGGGAGCGCCAAGGCCGACAACGGGGACGACAAGGGTTCGTCGAAGTCGTCCGCCGCGGAGATCGTGATCTCGGCGAAGGACGGTTCGACGGGGGCGTCGATCAACTCGACCGGTGTGAAGGTCAGCGGCGGCAAGCTGACCGGCGTGAAGATGACGGTGTCGGAGAGCGGGCAGGCGGTGCCGGGTTCGCTGTCCTCCGACGGCGGTAGCTGGAAGCCGAAGGAGCAGCTGGAGCGGGGGACGAAGTACCAGATATCGGCCACCGCGAAGGACGAGGACGGGCGCACCAGCGCCGCCGACTCCACCTTCACGACGGTCAGCTCCGCCAACAGCTTCATCGGGACGTACACGCCCGACGACGGCACCACGGTCGGCGTCGGCATGCCGGTGTCGTTCAACTTCGACAAGGCGATCAGCAACAAGAAGGCCGTGCAGTCGCACATCACGGTCACCTCCAGCAGCGGCCAGAAGGTGGTCGGGCACTGGTTCGGCACGCAGCGGCTCGACTTCCGGCCCGAGGAGTACTGGAAGGCCGGTTCCAAGGTCACGATGAAGATCGACCTGGACGGCGTCGAGGGCGCGAACGGCGTCCACGGGGTGCAGAAAAAGACGGTCACCTTCGCCATCGGCCACTCGCAGGTGTCGGCGGTCGACGTCAACACGCAGACGATGACGGTCGTACGGGACGGCAAGACGATCAAGTCGGTGCCGATCTCGGCGGGCAGCTCGGAGTTCACCACGTACAACGGGCAGATGGTGATCACCGAGAAGTTCGAGAAGTTGCGGATGGACAGCAGGACGGTCGGTCTCGCCAACGCGTACGACATCCCGGATGTGCCGCACGCGATGCGGCTGACGCAGTCGGGGACCTTCATCCACGGCAACTACTGGTACAACAAGGGCAACCCGCCCTTCGGCCGCCAGGGCACCAGCCATGGCTGCGTCGGCCTGCAGGACGTGCAGGGCGGGCAGGGGGACACGCCCTCCAAGTGGTTCTTCGACAACTCGACCGTCGGCGACGTGGTGATCGTCAAGAACTCCCCCGACAAGACCGTGACGCCGGAGAACGGGCTCAACGGCTGGAACATGGCGTGGAGCGAGTGGGTCGCGGGCAGCGCCGCGTGATCCGCTGAAGTAGCGTCCCAGCAGGGTTTCTGACGTTCCATCGGGCCGCGCGGGAACTTCTCGCGCGGCCCGAGCGTATTACCGGACGTACGTTTTCTCGGTTCCCGGACATGATGTCCGACCGAGGGGCTACGGTATGCACCCACAAGGTGACATGCAGCAACGCCGGGAGAAACCTTGAGCGTTCCGTACGAGACGGCAGCGTACGAACCACCCGAGTCGCCGGAGTCTCCGGAGGAGCACCTCGCGCGACTCCTCGGCCGCGCCCTGAACTCCTTCGAGCTGCCCGACGAGGCGATACGGCGGCTCGACTGCGCGCTGGCTCACGACAGTTCGCTGCACTCCGCGCACCACAGCGCGGGGCTGCACCGCGAGACGTACCGGCACACCTGGCTGCTCGCCGACGGCTCGGCGCTCACACTGTGGGAGCTCGTCCACAACACGGCGCGGGGCAGGATGCCGCAGCACGAGGTGTACGCCGACGAGGAGGAGCTGCGCGCCGCGACCGCGCGGCTGCCCCTGCCGCCGGACGCACCGGACTTCGAACTGCCGGTGACGGTGCAGCTGTCGCCGATCCCCGCCCCCCGGCACGCGTATGTGCCGGACGACTCGGCGGACCACGCGCGCCGGCTGCTGCGCCGGGCGGAGAACGCCGACCGGCCGGACACGGAGATGGCCGAGTTACTCGCCACTGCGTTCGCGCACCAGATCACCCAGGCGTTCGGGCGCCCGTCCCGGGCGGGGCGCGCCGGGCTGTGCTTCTCGCTCTACGAGCACGCATTCCTGCTGCGCGACGGCAGGGAGGTCTCCCTGTGGGAGGTCGAGCACACGGCGACGCCGGACGGGCGGCACATGTGCGAGGTGTACGTCGACGAGGACATGGCGCGCGATGCGATGGAGCGCCGGGCGGCGCAGGTGTCGTAACGCCGGTCACGCCGCTCAGTGGCCGCCGTTGAGCTGTCGTACGAGTCCCGCGAACGCGTCCCGTTCCGCCGGGGTGAGTTCGACGGCCTCCAGGTCGGGGGCCGGCTGCCGCTGGTGCGGAAGTGCCGAGAGGTCCGTGTGCCGGCGCCGCGACGGCTGTTCGGCGCGGAAGGCGCGCAGGACGCGGGCCAGGCCGATCACCCAGAGCACGGCCGCCAGGGCGAGGACGGACGCGCCCAGCATCTGGAGGAACGAGACGTGCTCAGGCATGGGCCCCAGTAGACACCACGGTCCGGGCCTATGGGCCCGGACCGTGACGTATCTCGCAGGTGCCGTGAACAACTCACAGCGCCTCAAAGGGACAAGCGGGAACCTGCGCCGCTACCGGCTGCCCTTCACCGCTGCCGACTGCCCTACGCCGCCACCGGCTGCTTCGCCTGCGCGGCTTCCGCGGCCGGGGACTCGGCGGCGGCCGTGCCCTCCGGTGCCGTCTTGCGCATGCCCTTCAGGACGATGACCAGGCCGGCCGTGACCGCCGTACCGACCGCGATGGCCAGCAGGTAGAGGAACGGCTTGCCGATCAGGAAGGTGACCCAGATGCCGCCGTGCGGGGCGCGCAGGGTCGAGCCGAAGGCCATGGTCAGCGCACCGGTCACCGCGCCGCCCGCCATGGAGGCGGGGATGACGCGCAGCGGGTCGGCCGCGGCGAACGGAATCGCGCCCTCGGAGATGAAGGAGGCACCCAGCACCACGGCGGCCTTGCCGTTCTCGCGCTCGGCCGTGGTGAACAGCTTCTTGCGGACAAAGGTCGCCAGGGCCATGCCCAGCGGAGGCACCATGCCCGCGGCCATCACGGCGGCCATGACCTTCATCGCGGAGTCGCTCGGATCCTGCACCGTGATACCGGCGGTGGCGAAGGCGTACGCGACCTTGTTGACCGGACCGCCCAGGTCGAAGCACATCATCAGGCCGAGCAGGATGCCGAGCAGGACGGCGTTGGTGCCGGAGAGACCGCTCAGCCAGTCGGTCATGGCCTTCTGGGCCTCGGCGATGGGCTTGCCGATCACCACCAGCATCAGGAAGCCGACGATCATCGATGAGATCAGCGGAATCACGACCACCGGCATGATGCCGCGCAGCACTGGCGGGATCTTGATCCGCTGGATTCCGAGGACGACGCCACCGGCGATCAGACCGGCGACAAGACCGCCGAGGAAACCAGCGTTGATGTTGGAGGCGATCATGCCGCCGACGAAGCCGGGGACGAGACCGGGCCGGTCCGCCATGCCGTACGCGATGTAACCGGCGAGGACGGGGATCAGGAAGCCGAACGCGACGACGCCGATCTGGAACAGCAGCGCCGCCCAGCTGTGGATCTGGAGCCAGTCGAAGTGCTCGGTGACCGGCTGGGCCTTGTTGATCTCCCAGCCGCCGATCGCGAAGCCGAGGGCGATCAGCAGACCGCCGGCCGCGACGAACGGGACCATGTAACTCACGCCGGACATCAGCCACTTGCGCAGCTTGGAGCCGTAGCCCTCGCCGGGCTCGCCGGCCCGCTCCACGGGGGTGCCCCCGCCGGGCCGGGCGGCGGCCGTGGCCTCGCCGCGGGCCGCCTTCTCGCGGACCTCGGCGATGAGCGCGCCGGGGCGGTTGATGCCCGCCTTCACACCGACGTCCACGGTGGGCTTGCCGGCGAACCGGTCCTTCTCGCGTACGGCCACGTCGTGGGCGAAGATCACGCCGTCCGCCGCCTCGATCACGGCCGGGTCGAGCCGGGTGAAGCCGGCCGAGCCCTGGGTCTCGACGACGAGTTCGACGCCCGCCTCGCGGCCCGCGTTCTCCAGCGACTCGGCCGCCATGTACGTGTGGGCGATGCCGGTCGGGCAGGAGGTGACGGCGACGATACGGAACGGGCGCTCGCCGTCGCCGGAAGCCGCGGCCGGGGCGCCCGGCGCCGGGGCGTTCGCGCCCTCGGCGTGCGCGCCCGGCACCGGGGCCGTGGTTCCCGTGGCGTCGTCGGCGGAGGCCGCCACCGACGACGCCACGGAATCTGCGGAGGCGGCCGGGGCGGCCGCCTGGGGCTCCTCGCCCCGGATCAGCGCCGCAGCGGACGCCGCGTCGCCCGCCGACCGCAGCGCGTCCGTGAACTCGGCGTTCATCAGCTGACGGGCCAGCGACGACAGGATCGTCAGATGGGCGTCGTCCGCGCCGGCCGGGGCGGCGATCAGGAAGATCAGGTCCGCGGGACCGTCCGCCGCGCCGAAGTCGATGCCGGCCGCGCTGCGCCCGAAGGCGAGCGTCGGCTCGGTGACGTGCGCGCTGCGGCAGTGCGGGATGCCGATGCCGCCGTCGAGGCCGGTCGGCATCTGTGCCTCACGGGCGGCCACGTCGGCGAGGAAGCCCTCCAGGTCGGTCACCCGACCCAGGGCGACCATGCGCTCTGCGAGGGCGCGCGCCGCCGCTTCCTTGGTATCGGCGGACAGGTCGAGATCGACCAGGTCCGCGGTGATCATGTCGCTCATCGCGGGCTCCTTCGCACGCGTATCGCCCGGGGAGTCTGGTGGGCGGAGAAGGGGACGGGGGTGCCATGGGGGGTGGCGGGACTGCGGTGGGGGGTGGCGGGGGTGGAGGAGGCGGGGTCGGGGAGGGCCCGCGTCCTCCGGGCGGCAGAGCGGCTCAGGAGGCCCTGCCGTCCGTCGGCGGCCGTGAGTAAGTGCGAGCTTCGCCGCTCGACGGACCGATCGGCAAGAACTGTGACAACCACGACATTCGTCATGACACCGGCTCCTTCAGTACGCGATCCACCGGCACCTCGGCCGTGACCGTCACCGCCGCCAGGTCCAGGTCGCCCGGGGACGGCATCACGCTGCCGGGCAGCTGTACGGCGGCCGCGCCATGGGCGACCGCCGAGGCGAGCGCCTCCGGGCCGCTGCCGCCGGCTATGAGGAACCCGGCGAGGGAGGAGTCGCCGGCGCCGACATTGCTGCGTACGACGTCCACGCGCGCGCTGCCGAACCAGGCGCCCGAGCCGTCCACCAGCAGCTGTCCGTCGGCGCCCAGGCTCGCGAGGACGGCGTGCGCGCCCATCTCGCGCAACTCCTCGGCCGCCTTCATCGCGTCGCCCACGGTGGACAGGGGACGCCCGACGGCCTGCGCGAGCTCCTCGGCGTTCGGCTTCACCACGTCGGGGCGGGCGCGCAGGGCTTCGAGGAGGGCGCGCCCGGAGGTGTCCAGCGCGATCCGTGCGCCTCCCGAGTGCGCCCGGGCGACCACGTCGGCGTACCAGGACGGTGCGAGCCCGCGCGGCAGGCTGCCGCAGCAGGCGATCCAGCCGGCGTCGCGGGACTGCTCGCGCACCGTCTCCAGGAGCAGTTCCTGCTCGGCCGCGGACAGCTCGGGGCCGGGCGCGTTGATCTTCGTCAGTACCCCGTCCGACTCCGCGAGGGCGATGTTCGAGCGGGTGGCCCCGGCGACCGGCACCGGCGCGACCTCGATGCCCTGCGCGTCGAGCAGGTCGGCGACGAGGGCGCCGGGCGCGCCGCCCAGGGGCAGGACCGCGATCGTGCGCTGCCCCGCCGCCGCCACGGCACGTGAGACGTTCACGCCCTTGCCGCCCGGGTCCATGCGCTCGCCGGTGGCGCGGATGACCTCGCCGCGGTCGAGGGACGGGACCTCGTAGGTGCGGTCCAGGGACGGGTTCGGGGTGACGGTGAGGATCATGCGCACTCGTTTCTGAACACTTCTAAACACACAGCACTTCAGTGCCGCCGCGCTCTATGGCGGTGGCGTCTTCGGGGCTCAGCCCGCTGTCGGTGATCAACAGGTCCACGTCGCCCAGGTCGCCGAAGCGGGCGAAGTGCTCCTGGCCGTGCTTGGAGGAGTCGGCGAGCAGCACCACCCGGCGGGCCGCGGCCACCGCCGCGCGCTTGACCGCGGCCTCGGCGAGGTCGGGCGTGGTCAGACCGTGCTCGGCGGAGAAGCCGTTGGCCGCCACGAACAGGACGTCGGCGCGGATCTCGCCGTACGCCCGCAGCGCCCAGGCGTCCACGGCGGCGCGCGTACGGTGCCGCACGCGGCCTCCGATCAGGTGAAGCTGGATGCCCGGGTGGTCCGCCAGACGGGCCGCGATGGGCAGGCTGTGCGTGACGACGGTGAGGGACGCCTCCAGCGGGAGCGCCGCGGCGAGGCGGGCCACCGTCGAACCGGCGTCGAGGATCACCGTGCCCTCGGTGGGCAGCTCGGCGAGAGCCGCCTTCGCGACGCGGTCCTTCTCGTCGGCCGCCGTCGACTCGCGCTCGGCGAGGTCCGGCTCGAAGTCCAGGCGCCCTGCCGGGATCGCGCCGCCGTGCACCCGGCGTACGAGCCCGGCGCGGTCGAGGGCCTTCAGGTCCCGGCGGATCGTCTCCGCCGTCACCTGGAACTCCTCGGCCAGCGACAGGACGTCCACTCGGCCGCCGTCACGGGCGAGCCGGAGGATCTCCTGCTGCCGCTCCGGTGCGTACATGTCCGTTCGCCTCCGAACTGTGCCCGAACTTGTGGTTTCGCAGGGAGGCTACGCCCGGATTTCCGGAAAGTAAACAGGTTCGGGCTCAATCGGGCATGAACGGGCTCGCGACACGGAGAGATGCAGGAGGAGGTGCGGGAGGGAGGTTCACGAGGAGGTGCGGAAACGGCGAGGGGGGGGGGCGCCCCCCCCCCCCCCCCCCCCCCCCCCCCCCCCCCCCCCCCCCCCCCCCCCCCCCCCCCCCCCCCCCCCCCCCCCCCCCCCCCCCCCCCCCCCCCCCCCCCCCCCGCGCCCCCCCCCC
>NZ_JAQMYP010000061.1 GCF_028369295.1 Streptomyces sp. HD | reverse complement strand
GAAGGGGCAGGGGGCCGGGGCCCCCCGCCCCCATGGCTCGTCGAGTTCTCCGCCGTCAGCCGTCAGCAGCAGTGGCTGCAGCCGGAGCCGCCGCCCTCGCTGGTGCAGCCAGGGGTGCACCACGAGACGCTGGTGATGGCCGGACCGGCGACCGACTGCTCGACACCGATCTCCACGTCGAGGTCGAACAGGTCCGTGTCGTTGTAGGACACGGCAGGGACGTTGATGCCCATGCTGAACTCCTTCGTGAGATTCTTCGAACAAATGTGCGCGGATCGCGATCCGGACATCACCGAACCACGGCCGTTCCGGGCGGAACAACCGATCTCGGCCGGATTGGCAGCGTTGGCAGTCGCATGGCAGCCGTCACGCACGGCTCTCCCGCCCATCGAGTTCCGGCCAGAATCGCCGGAAGCCGTCGCAAGCCGTGAACCGGAGCGGAGCTTTTGGATACGTACGTGGTGTGTGTCCGGACGAAGACCTGCTCTCCGCCGTCGCCGACGGTGACCAAGCCGCCCTGCGTGTTCTCTACGACAGGCATGCCGCCGCCGTGCTGCGCCTGATCCGCAGACTCACCTCCGACCAAGGGGTGGCGGAGGAGATCCTGCAGGAGACCTGGCTCGCCGTCTGGCGCTCGGCGGCCGCCTTCCGGGGCGAGTCCTCGGTCAAGGGATGGGTCATGGGGGTGGCCAGGCGGCAGGCCCACAACCAACTGCGCCGCAGCCGACCGCAGTTCGCGGACCTGGCCGAGGCGCAGGACGTGGCGGACCCGGCGCCGGGCGTGGAGGACCAGATCCTCCGGGACGCCGAGCACACCGAGCTGATGACGGCCGTCGAGGCCCTCCCGGCGCATCTGCGCGAAGTGCTCGCGCTGGTCCTCGTCGAGGAACTGCCCTACCCCGAAGTGGCCACCGCGCTCGCCATCCCGGTGGGCACCGTCAAGAGCAGAATGTCCCAGGCACGGCAGCGGCTCGGCCGCATGCTCGCCGCCAGGCGGCTGGAAGAAGCGGAACGACGATGACGACAGAACACCTTTCGGACGACACCCTGGCCCGGCTGGCGCGCACCGAATCGCAAGCAGCGCCCGGAGCGCACGGAGCGCCCGGAGCGCACGGAGCGCCTGGAGCGCCTGGAGCGCCCGGAGCGCACGGAGCGCACGGAGCGCACGGAGCGCACGGCGCGCAGGGAGGACCGGGTTCGCCGGGAGCGCCGGGTTCGCCGGGAGCGCCGGGTTCGCAAGAACCGGTGCACAGCCGGCACCTGGCGGGATGCGACGACTGCCGTACGAGGATGGCGGTCTGGCGGAACATCGGTACGGCGGTCCAGGCGCGGGAGGCCGAACGGACCGTCGCCCCGCCCTCGTTCGACGCCCTGCTGGGCGCCGCGCTGGCCGGCGAAGACGCCCGGTCCGCCGCCCCGTCCGCTGCCCGGGCCGCCGCCGTGCCAGTCCAGGCCCCCGACGCCCCGGCTCCGAGCCCCTCTTGGCGGACGACCTGGCAACTCGTCGCCCGACAGGCCGTGCTGATGCCCCGCAGCTGGGTACCGCTGAGCGCCGCCGCGTTCGTCGGGGCGGCCCTGCTGGCGTCGGTCCAGGTCCATGAACGGTTCGGCCTGCGGCTGTTCACCGCCGTGGTCGTGCTGCTGGTGATGCTCGGCGCGCTGATGGCGGCCTCGCCCCGCTGGGACCCCAGGCGTGAGCTGCTGTTCACCCTCCCGGTGCCGCCCGCCGCTGTGTTCCTCGCCCGGCTGACCGTGGTGCTGTGCGTCGACGTGACCCTGGCCATGGCCTGCTCGACCCTGGTGGACGGCCCACCCGGCTGGTGGCACGTCGTCTCGTCCTGGCTCGGCGAATCCCTGCTGGCGGCGTCCTGCGCCCTCGCGATCTCGGTCCGGGTCAGCCCGGCGGCGGGCTCGGCGGCGGGCGGCGCGCTGTGGCTGCTGGGCGTGCTGAGCGGCCCTCAGGGCCTGGTCGCGACGCCCCTCGACGCCCTCCTGGACCCCCTGCTGTCGACGACCCCGTGGACGCTGGCCATCGCCGTCGCCCTGCTGGGGTGGGCGGTCGGTGCGATGCGGTCCTTCCTGGGCACCGCTCCTTCGCGGTAGCGGGGTCGTGGACGCACGGATCCCACGGGCCGACGGCCTGCGCGACTCCTCGGTCCTCGGAACTCACAGGTTGTCGGCTCTCCCGGCTTCCTGGATCGTGCGGACCGTCGGTTCGCACGGCTCACCGGATCGCGGCACTGTCGGATTGCACCACCGCGCGCCTGTCGCAGGCTCTTCGCGATCTCCGGTAGGTCGAGTCGTGAACCACCGCGGCCCGCGCCGCTACGTACTGGGTGTACCGCCGTTCCGGGGCAGGTCAACCCCCGAGTCCGGCTGCGGGCGGCGGTACACCTCCCGCGCCGAACGGGAGGCCGGACGAAAGGGGGAGGAGCCGCGACATGACCGCTGCGACGTGGTGGGCGTACGAAGCGCGCCGCTGCGGAAGGCAGGCCGTGATCCTGCCGCTGGCCGCCGCACTCCTCGCCTACCTGGCGAGCACCGGCGGCCCCGGCACCGGCATGCTGCTGGGCCGCACCCTGCTGAGCTGCGCGCTGCCCGCCGCCACGGCACTGGCCTGCGCGGCCGTCGTGGCACGCGAACCCGCGCTGGAACTGCACCAGTCGCTGCCCACCCCGTACCCCCTCACCGTCGCCCGGCGCCTGAGCTGGCCGGCCATGGTCACGGCGTTCGCGGCCGTCGCCCTGGTGACCCTGCTGAGCGTCACCGGGGACGACTCGCTCGACCCGGGCGCCGTGCTGCTGGAGCTGGCCGGGCTGACCGTCCTGCTGAGCGGTGCCGCCGTGTGGGCCACGGTGCGGTCGGGTTCGCCCGCGCCCGCCACCGGGCTGGTCGTCGCGGCCGTACTGGCGAAGCTGCTGCTGCTCGACCGCGTCCTACCCGAGGGCGCCGGCCAGGCATTGCCCGAACTGCTCGTCGGCGCCCTGCTCACCGCCCGCGCCCTGAAGGTCCTCGAACCCGGCGCCCGCCTAGGCAGGACCGCCGACCCGCGCGTCGCCGACGGAGGGATGTGATGGCTGAACAGCCGCTCGGCCGTGCGCCGCTCATCGCCGCTGCCGCTGCCGCTGCCGCAGTCGCAGTCGCAGTCCGTGCCGGAGCCGCAGTCCGCGCCGGAGCCGGTGGTCGTTGCGGATGCGCCCGGGCCCTGAAGGTCCTCGAACCCGGCGCCCGCTCAGGTCGGGTCGCCGATATGCACGTCACCGACGGGGAGAAGTGATGGCCGCTCTGCTGTGGACCCTGCGGTACGAGGCGCTGATGGCGGCCCGCCGCAAAGTCGTGTGGGGTGCGGTGCTGCCGCTGGCCCTGCTGAGTCTGCTGCTCGCCGTGTCCTCGCCCGCCGTCACCGGCCACGACGACCCCGCGGCCCGCACCGGCGCCGCCGCGGTGCTGCTCAACACCCTCTGCTCGCTGGGCGTCGGTATCGCGCTCGCCGACCGGCTGCGGCGCGGCGCGGAGACCCGGGGCATGCCCGAACTGCTGGCCGCCACCCCGGCGTCACCGCTCTCCCGCACGGCCGGGACACTCGCCGGCCCGTTCCTGACCGCGGTGACACCGGTCGCCGCCCTGTTCCTGCTGTACGCCGCGGTGATCTCGGCGACCGACGGCTCACCGGCGCCGCTCGGCTCGGCCGCCGCGGCCCTGCTCACGGCCGTACTCCCGGCCGCCGCGCTCGCCACGGCGCTCGCCGGTCTGCTGGGTGTCCTGATGCCGGTGGCCGCGGCGCGGGCCGTGCTGGTCGTGCTGTGGCTGTGGGCCTGTCACTTCCCGCCGGAGTTCTCGCCGGTGCCCACGGCGACCGGCACCGTTCTGTCCCCGCTCGGCGGCTATCCACTGGTCGCCTGGGCGGACGCCCCGCAGGTGTGGGCCGCCCGGGAGGGCACCGGAGCGCTGCGCCCCGAGGTGACCGACACGACCGCCCTGCTGAACCTCGTCCTCGTCCTCGCGACGGCCCTGGCCTGCTCCGCGCTCGGCCATCTCGTCGCCCGCATCCGACGACACGGAGCATCATGAACATCACCACGGAAGCGCTGACGAAGGTCTACCGTGGCGGACGCCGTGCGCTGGACGCCGTCGACCTCCACATCGACAGCGGCACCGTCGGCCTGCTGGGCGCCAACGGCGCCGGCAAGACCACCCTGCTGCGCATCCTCACCGGCGTCCTGCGCCCCACCTCCGGCCGGGTCCTCGTCGCCGGGCACGACCTGTCGACGTCCGCCGGACTCACCGCGGCCAAACGCACCCTCGGCTATCTGCCGCAGGAACTGTCCCTCTACCCCGACCTGACGGCACGGGAGTTCCTCGACTACATCGGCGTGCTCAAGGGCGTCCACGACAAACGCGACCGCCGCCGACAGGTGGACGACAGGCTCGCCGAGGTCGGCCTGGCGGACCGGGCCGCCGAGCGGCTCGCCGGGTTCTCCGGCGGCATGCGCCGACGCGTCGGCATCGCACAGGCCCTGATGGGCAACCCGACCGTACTGATCGTGGACGAGCCCACCACCGGCCTCGACCCGCACGAGCGGATGCGCTTCCGCGCCCTGCTCGCCGGCCTCGGCGGCAGCCGCACCGTCCTGCTGTCCACCCACATCCTCGACGACGTCGCCCAGACCTGCCCCGAGGTGGCCGTGCTCGCCTCCGGGCGGCTGGTCTTCCACGACACCACCACCGCACTGGTCGGCCAGGCCGCGGGCTACACCTATGTGGTCCGCTCGGACGGCCCGGCCGGCGGGCCCCCGCCGGGCGCCCAGGTGGTGAGCGCGGTCAGCACGGCCGGAGAGGCCGAGTACCGCGTCGTCACCGCCACACCACCGGGCGGCGCGCGCCCGGTCGAACCGTCCCTGGAGGACGGCTACGCCGCCCTGCTCGCCGCCGACAGCACACTCCACCACACCCGCACCCTCCGGAACGAGGTGGCCGACACATGACCGAGAAGCTCCGCCCGATCGCCGTCGCCACGGCATCCGCCCTCACCGGCCTGGCCCTGCTGACACTCGCCGCCTGCGGAGGCGGCGGCCGTGCCGATACCGGCGGCGACGAGCCGACACCGCTGCCCACTCCGACGTCCACGAAGCAGGTGATCACCGAGAAGAACCTCGGCTTCATGTGGCCGCTGACCGTCGACCGCGGCACCGCCGAGTGCCGCAAGGGCGACCAGGCCGTCATCACCGTTCCCGACGGCACCACCTACGCGCTCAACGACCGGGCCCGCAAGGCCGGTTACCACGACATCGGACCGGTCCGCGCGAGCGGCGACAGCGGCGACAAGGTCAGTCTGGGAGTTCTTCTCAGCCGGACCATGAAGCTCTGCGGAACGATCTGACGACACGATCTGACGACACGATCTGACGACATGACCTGACGACAGGGCCCCCACGACCCGTGCCCGGCCGGCGCGCGCACTGACCACGCGCGGCCGGCCGACGGGTCCGACGGCGGCACCCTTCCGACGGCGTCTTCCGACGACAGAGGGATTCACCACACACGGGGGAAAGATTCGCTGTGCACGAGTCTCGGCATTTGCACGTACTGGTCCACTCGGGCCTCAAGAACCACTTCGACGCGACCCATCCGACCGACTCACCCCTCGACACGCTCCGCCGCAGCCTCGACCGCGTCGACTTCGTCGACGACGAGGACCTGGCGGCCACCGACGGCGCCGCTCTCGACCTTCCGGTGCTGCTCCCGGTCAACAGCGAATTCCAGGCCGAGCAACTGCGCGCCATACGCGTGCGGCATCCGCTCGCCCTGCTCATCGCCGTCACCAACGACGTCTCGGGCCACCACACCTACTACGCCATCCGGTCCGGGGCGAACTTCGTGTTCAACCTGGCCATCTCAGGCGAGAGCCAGATCGGCATGGTGCACGCACAGCTGCGCGCCCATGCCGCCGCCCATGCCGACGGAGCCGAGCCGGACGAGACCCCTGGGCCCGCGCTCCCGTTCGTCCCCGAACTGCCACGGGACGAACGCGAACTGGTCCGGGAGCTGTGTACGTCCATGACGGTCTCCGAGATCGCACGCCGCCACTACTGTTCCGAGCGGTCCATGTACCGCCGTATCCGCAGGCTCTACGACGAGTTCGGGGTGCGGGGCCGCGCCGAGCTGGTGTCGCTGGCCTCGGCCCCCGCCGGCGCGGCCCCCGTCGGTACGACCCCCTTCCGCCTTCGCACCGACCCCGACCGGGCCCGGCCGAAACGGGCCTCCTGATCCCGACCTCCTGATCCCGACTTCCTGATCCCGGCCCCCTGATCCCGGCCCCCTGATCCCGGCCTCCTGATCCCGGTCGCCCTCAGCGCACGCCCGCCTCGGCGGTCTCCAGCAGCCGGAAGAACCCGGCCTCCAGGTCACCGTCGACGGCGAGCCCGGCCAGCGCGCCCTCGTACCGGGTCCGCCCGGCCACCAGCACGTGCACCCGGTCGCAGACCTGGGCGACCTCCGCGAGCTGGTGGCTGGCGATCAGCACCGCCACGCCCTCGTCGGCCAGCGAGCGGATGATCCCGCGCATCTCCCGGATGCCGACGGGGTCGAGCCCGTTGGTGGGTTCGTCGAGGACGATCAGCCGCGGCCGGGCCAGCAGCGCGACGGCGATGCCCAGCCGCCAGCGCATGCCGAGGGAGTAGGCGCCGACCCGCCGGTCGCGTGCCTCGGTCATCTTGACCAGCTCCAGCGCCGGTTCGATCCACTCCTCGGGCACACAGCGCAGCGCGGCGTGCACCTTCAGCGTCTCCTGCCCGGTCAGCGTCGGCCACAGCCCGGGCACCTCGATCAGGGCGCCGACCTCGGCCAGCGACTCCCGCCCGACCGGGCCGCCGAACAGCTCGATACGGCCCGACGTGGGCCGTTGCAGCCCCAGCAGCGCCTTCATCAGGGTCGTCTTGCCGGCGCCGTTCGGCCCGAGCAGTCCGTAGACCTCGCCCTGCCGCACGGTGAGATCCACGCCGTCGAGGGCGCGATGGGCGCCGTAGTGCTTGTGCAGCTGCTGGATGGCCAGCGCGGGGACCGCCGTGGTCGGGTTCGCGGTCATGCTCAGATCTCCTTACGGCTCATGTGCGCACTGCCGACGAGCAGCAGCAACCCGGTCAGGACGACGGCGAGGCCCACGGCGAGCGGGATCGCCGACGGATCGGTCACGGGGCTGTCGTCGGGCAGGGGCACCCCGTTGGGCCCGATCCCGGCCAGCGGCAGCACCACCCGCATGGGCCAGGAGAACGGCACGAGGAACCAGAAGACCTTGTCCGAGACGAGCGCCCCGCACAGCAGCCCCGCGACCCCCACTCCGATGCTGGGCCCGGTGCCCCACATCACGGCGACCAGCACGGCCATCGCGGTCATGGACAACCCCACCAGCCAGGGCAGATAGACCGCCGCGGCCACCGTCCCCATCGCCTCGGGGAACTTCCCGCTGATCACCGCGCCCAGCGAGAGCATCACCAGCAGCACGGTGGACGACACGAACCCGAGGACGCCCAGGGCGGCCACCTTGCCGATGAAGTAACGCCGGCGCGGAACGCCGTACGACAGCAGCAGCCGCCAGGCGTCCTGGTCGGCGCGGACCGTCAGCGCCGCCGCGAGCCCCGCCGTCATCGGCACCAGCACGCCCCAGAACTCCAGCGTCACATTGCGGAACACCTCGAAGGTCTGGCCGGCCTTCGCCTCGGAGGAGCCGAGGGCGCCGAGGAAGAGCGGGACCGTGATGACGACGGGCGCGAGCAGGTGGTACCAAGGGACGAACCCCCGCTTGTTGCGCGCCAGTTCGGTGCCCACCACCGTCGCGAGCGAGGGGTTGTCGCGCCGCCCCACGAGGGGTGGCCGCGCCGTGTCGTACGCCATGTGTTCTCCTCCGTGACCGCTGTCGGTACGCCTTGTACGTAGCGGCGGGCGCCGGGACGGTTCAGGACCGGTTCCCCATGGCAGCCTCCGGGCTGCCGACTGACACCGGACTGCCAACTCCCCGGCCGGAAGCTGCGTGGGGCGGGCGGCGGGTGCGAGGGTCGTAGGCGCCGCGGCACGCACTCCGAACCGACACCCACGACGAAGCGAGGAAAGTCCATGAGGAAGCTCCGTACCGCGCTCACCGTCGGCGCGCTGGCCGTCGCGCTCGGCGGCCTCGCGGCGCCGGTCGCGTCCGCCGACAGCACCCGTCCCGCCGCTCCGGAGAGCGGCATCACGATCCAGCGGACCTGGCACGCCACGGTCCAGTGCCAGATCGTCCGCATCAGCGACAACAACGTCGTCGGCTACGACCGGGGCACCGGCAGCGGCAACAGCGAGGAAGCGGCGATCAACGACGCCAAGCGCAACGTTCCCGTCCCGCAGGGCCACTACAAGCGCCACTGCGACGTCAAGCGCCTCTGGTAGCGAGCGGAAGGCGGTTGGGGGCGCGCACGGCGCCCCCTTCCCTTCTCACCCCAGGGGCGACTCCGACGCGTATCCGCAACTGCGGGAGCAGGCGCGGATCGAACAGGGCCGTTGAGCCGACGGCGGCGCAGGCGGCGTACTCCGTGAAGTCGTCGTACTCCGTGAAGTCGGCGTACGACGAGAAAGCCGAGCCCGGCGACCGCCGAGACCGCCGTCACGGCAGCCACCACCGTGCCCGGCGCCGCCGCGAGCCGCCCGTAGGACGAGCCGGCGAGACAGCCCGCGCCGGACTCTGCGGTGGCCCACACCAGGCCCGCGACCAGGCTGTAGGGAGCCAGGCCGCGATGGCGCAGCCCGCAGGCGCCCGCGATGTGCGGGGAGAGCGTCCGTACGACCCGGACGAGATCGTCCGCGCGGTGCGGGTCGTCGCCGACGGCCAGGCCATGCTCCATCCGGCCGCCGCGCGCCGCCTGATCGACCACTACCACCGGACCAGTGGCCGGGCGACCCACCAAGTACGCGCCCGCATCGACAGGTTGACCCCGCGCGAGCGTGATGTGCTGGCCTGCTCGCCGACGGCGCGTCCAATGCGGAGATTGCCACCGGTCTCGGTATGCGCGAGAGCACCGTGAAGGCTCATGTCAGCCGGATCCTGGCGGCGTTGGAGGTGGGCAACCGGGTGCAGGCGGCGTTGTGCGCGCGGGATGCGGGGGTCGGCGACAGGCGGCGGTGAGGGCCGCCGAGTTCACCGTGCAGGGCCCTTGTGCAATTCCTGTGGAGGCCTCAATCTTTCGGCTGACGCACAGGAAGGGCACAGCAGATTGACATGCTCCTGCCCATCACTCCGCGTCGCCCCCACAAGCGCACCACCGATTGAGGAGGACCCCTCAGATGGCAGTGATGCGTAAGTCCCCGAGAGACACCCGGCGAAGACTCGCCGCCCTCGGCGCAACGGCCACCGCGACCCTCGTCGCCGGCCTCGTCTGCGCTCTCCCCGCCGCGGCCGCACCCGAAGGCCGTATCCAGTACGAGGGCGCGGCAGGCGCCGTGGCCGACAGCTACCTCGTGACCCTGAAGGCGGACCACGCCCGTTCGAGCACCCGGGCGGGCCGGGCCCTGGTCGAGAAGTACGGCGCCGACATCGAGCGGACGTACCGGAAGGCCCTGAACGGATACGCGATCGAGGCCTCGGCGACCGAGGCGAAGCGGCTCGCCGCCGACCCGGCGGTCGCCTCCGTCGTCCAGAACCGCACGTTCAGCATCGACGCGACCCAGACCAACCCGCCCTCCTGGGGCCTGGACCGCATCGACCAGAAGGCCCTGCCGCTCAACAGCTCCTACACCTACCCGGACTCGGCCGGTCAGGGCGTGACGGCGTACGTCATCGACACCGGCGTCCGCATCACCCACAGCGACTTCGGCGGCCGTGCCTCCTACGGCTACGACGCCATCGACAACGACAACACCGCCCAGGACGGCCACGGCCACGGCACCCACGTCGCGGGCACGGTCGCGGGCAACGCGTACGGCGTGGCGAAGAAGGCGAAGATCGTCGGCGTCCGTGTGCTGGACAACTCCGGCTCCGGTACGACCGCGCAGGTCGTCGCCGGCATCGACTGGGTCGCCCAGAACGCGGTCAAGCCGGCCGTCGCCAACATGTCCCTCGGCGGCGGCGCCGACTCCGCCCTCGACACGGCCGTACGCAACGCCATCGCCTCCGGCGTCACCTTCGCCGTCGCGGCCGGCAACGAGTCGACCAACGCCTCCACCAGGTCCCCCGCGCGCGTGACGGAGGCGATCACGGTCGGCGCCACGACCTCGTCGGACGCCAAGGCGAGCTACTCCAACTACGGCTCGGTACTGGACCTCTTCGCCCCGGGTTCGTCCATCACCTCGGCCTGGAACTCCAGCGACTCGGCGACCAACACCATCTCCGGTACGTCGATGGCGACCCCGCATGTCACGGGCGCGGCCGCGCTCTACCTGGGCGCCAACCCCTCGGCCACCCCGGCCCAGGTCTCCTCGGGCCTGACGTCCGCCGCCACGACCGGCGTCGTCACCAGCCCCGGCTCCGGCTCGCCCAACCGCCTTCTCTACGTCGGCGGCGGCACGACGACCCCGCCCGGCCCGCGCTTCGAGAACACCGCCGACTACCCGATCAGCGACAACTCCACGGTCGAGTCCCCGGTGACGGTCTCCGGCGTCTCCGGCAACGCGCCCTCGGCCCTCGCCGTCGAGGTCCACATCGTCCACACGTACATCGGCGACCTCCAGGTCCAGCTGATCGCCCCCGACGGCACGGCGTACACCCTCAAGTCGTACGGCACCGGCGGCAGCTCGGACGACATCAACACCACGTACACGACAAACGCCTCCGCGGAGCCCGCCAACGGCACCTGGAAACTCCGCGTGAGCGACAACGCGAACCTGGACACCGGACGGATCGACGCCTGGGCTCTGCAGTTCTAGCCCCGGGGCAGTAGCCCGACCTCAGTCCTCCTCGTCCTCGCGGTAAGGCTCCGGGTCCGTGACCCAGCCCGCCGCGAGGACGAGCCGCGAGTGGCGATGCAGGGCGAGGAAGCCGAAGGGGCGGTCGAAGGCGGCCTTGACGGAGGTGGTCACCCACTGGAGCCGGGGTACGCCGCCCGGCGCGACAGCGATGGCCGTCACCGCCGCCGCCCGAAAGCCGAGCGGCCCGAACCGCGCCATCGCGGCCTGCCGGGCCGACCCGACGGTCAGCGGGAAGTCGCTGATGCGGGGGAAGTGCCCGTGGGACCTGTCCCTCGCCGTGGTGAGGCCGAAGACATGGTGGAGCTCCAGCAGATCGTGGTGCGAGCTCATGTCGAACGCCATGGTCTGGACGTCCAGCGTCGGCGGTACGGGCCGGGCAGAGCGCTCCTTCACGACCCACAGGCCCGGCCCCACGTGCCCGTAAGGAAGGTGCGGCCCCGGCACCACGGGACACCTGCGCGCCAGGATGTCCACCCCGGCCCCCAGCACCTGCCCCGCAGACATCCCCTCCTCACCCAGCAGCAGGTGGACGTCAATGGCGTTGTCGCCCAGCACCTTCAGCTCGGTGACATGACCGGCCGGAGTGTCCGCGACCCCGACCCGGTCCAGCAGCGCGCTCCGCCGGAGGAGTCCGAGCAGCGTCCGGTCGCTCCACGGCCCGGCCTCCGGCGAGACCGGCCACTCCCGGAAAGGTCGCAGCCACTCCGTCCGCAACGCCAGCGCACTCGCCAGCACCATCGCGGTGTCCTCGTCCAGTTGGACTGGCATCTCCTCGATCAACCCACCCGTTCGCTCGACCGCCCAGGCGTCCAGCGCGGCCTTGTCGGCCGGCCCGTCCCCGGTGAGCATCCCGTGGGCCGCCGCCGGTAGTCCCGCCTCCCACCGGTCCCGCAGCTCCAGCGTCCGGTTTGTCCACAGCCCGAGCGCCGAGTCCAGCCCCGGCATCGCGCTCAGCACGCCCAGCAACTCCCGCGCCGCGAACGCCGCCTCGTCCGCCGGCAGCCCCAACGCGTCGGCCAGCTCCGCCCGCGCCGCGCCACCCGCCCCGTCGGCCAGAAACGCCAGCAGCGGCCATACTCCCGCCGCCGAGAGGACCGTCCCGCCCTCAGCGGCTCCCGAGGCTCCCGCCCACCGAGCCGTCAGCCCGTTCACCGCCCGGATCGTCGCGTTCGTGACCCCCATGGCATCCCCCTCGCCCCGTGCGTACCATTCGGCCATTCGTACGCCCGTTCCCAGCCCGGCCCCGCCGCCCGAACCAGGAGCACGGTACCCGTGTCCATACCTCCGCCTCCCGGACCCCAGCAGCCCCAGGGGCAGTACCCCCACGGCGGACCCGGCAGCCAGGCACCGTACGCCTTCAACCCCTATGCCCCGTACAGCCCTTATGGCTCCTACGGCCGCCAGACCCCCGTCAACGGCGTGGCCATCGGTGCGCTGGTCCTCGGTGTCCTCTGCTTCCTGCCCGCAGTGGGTCTGGTGCTGGGGGTCATCGCGCTGGTGCAGATCAAGAAGCGGGGTGAGCGGGGCAAGGGGATGGCGGTCGCCGGTTCCGTGCTGTCGTCCGTCGGGCTCGCGCTGTGGGTGCTGGCGCTGTCCACGGGGGCCGCCTCCGATGTCTGGGGCGGTTTCAGGGACGCGGCGAACGGCGAGGGCACCCCCTACGCGCTCGCCAAGGGCGACTGCTTCGACTCGCCGACCGGCAACCTGGAGGGGGAGGCGTACGACATCGACGAGGTGCCCTGTTCCGGCAGGCACGACGGCGAGGTCTTCGCGGTCGTCAAACTGCCCGGGGGCGCCTTCCCGGGCGACGACGAGGTCACCCGCATCGCCGACGACAAGTGCTACGCCCTCCAGGACGCCTACGCCATGGACACCTGGGCCGTACCGGACGACGCGGACGTGTACTACTTCATCCCGTCCAGGCGGAGCTGGCGCTTCGGCGACCGCGAGATCACCTGCCTGTTCGGCAGCATCGAGGAGAACGGCAGACTGACCGGTTCGCTGCGCAACGACGCGACGACGCTCGACGCGGACCAGGTCGCCTTCCTGCAGGCGATGCAGGCGGTCGACGACGCCCTCGCCGGGGAGCCCGACGACTACGCCGAGGACGACCTGCTCGCCAACCAGACGTGGGCCGGCGAGGTCGCGGACGTGACCGGCGCACAGGCGAAGGCGCTGACCGGGCACACCTGGCCCGCCAAGGCCGACGAGCAGGTCGCCGCTCTGGTCAAGGACATGCGGGCCGCGAGCAAGGAGTGGACGGCGGCGGCCAAGTCCCCCTACGCGGACGACTACTACGAGCACTACGACGAGGCGTACGACTACGTCGACGGCCCCACGACCGTCACCGCACGCAAGGCTCTGGGCCTGGACACCACCTACCCGACGTACGAGGACGACTCCGAGGGTGCGGACGGCGGCGGCAGCGCGGCGGCCTGAATGCGTGAACCGATGTGTGGGCGCGGCCATAGCGGGGAGAAAGTGCCTGCGTAAAGCCCTCCGGCGCCGCATGTCATCACATCGAGTGATTCTCTGGCCTTTGCTTGCATGGGACAACCCAGGGTTGCCACGCTGTTGCTGTCTGTACAACCTGATGGGAGCGGCCAGTGACTTTCGGTGAGCAGCCGGCGTACCTGCGCGTCGCGGGTGATCTCCGCAAGAAGATCGTCGACGGTTCGCTGCCACCGCACACCCGGCTCCCGTCCCAGGCCAGGATCCGCGAGGAGTACGGCGTCTCGGACACCGTCGCGCTGGAGGCACGCAAGGTCCTGATGGCAGAGGGCCTGGTCGAGGGCCGCTCCGGTTCCGGGACGTATGTCCGCGAGCGCCCTGTACCCCGCCGTATCTCCCGCTCCGGCTACCGCCCGCCGAGCGGCGCCACACCCTTCCGGCAGGAGCAGGCCGAGGGCGAGACCCGCGGCACCTGGGAGTCCAGCAGCGAGCAGGCCGAGGCCAGTGTCGCGGTCGCCGAGCGGCTCGCCATCCGGCCCGGCGATCGCGTCATGTGCACGCGCTACGTCTTCCGGGACGCCGGCGAGACGATGATGCTGTCCACCTCCTGGGAGCCCCTCGCCGTCACCGGCCGTACGCCCGTGATGCTGCCCGAGGAGGGCCCGCTCGGCGGCATGGGCGTCGTCGAGCGCATGGCGGCCATCGACGTCGTCGTGGACAACATGACGGAGGAGGTCGGCGCGCGCCCCGGCCTGGCGGAGGAGCTGCTGGCACTCGGCGGCGTCCCCGGTCATGTCGTCCTCGTCGTCCAGCGCACCTACTTCGCGTCCGGCCGCCCCGTGGAGACGGCGGACGTGGTGGTCCCGGCGGACCGCTACCGGATTGCGTACCACCTTCCCGTGAAGTAACGCACACCTTTGGTGAAGTAGCGCACACCCTCAGGGCAGTTGCCCTGTCTGGCCCCCGACTCCCGCCCGTTCGCCTGCCGTTGGAATCTGGCCGTTCTCGCAGGTCGTAGCGCGCGTCCCCGGTATGCCTGTGACCGGATGCATCGACGTCCCCGCACGGCGCATTCGATGCCGTGCGCCCCCTGCGACTTGGCTGGTTGCGTACCTCTTTGTGAAAAGCCGTATTCGCTGCGTAAAGGTTAGGCGTAGGCTCGGGCATATGCGGATTGCGGTTTCCTTAGCGGGCGGGGCTCGGCACAGGCCGCGAGCGAAGCGAGATGGGGGTCCCCCCGGCCGAAGGCTGGGGGAGGGGCTCGGGCGATCGTGGGCGGGAAGGAGCGGTGGGGCGTGATGAACGACAGCACGATCACTCTTCCTTGGCTCGTCGTCCGGCAGGACGACAACGGCAATCGCTACCGCGTGGGCCGGTACGCGACACGGGCGGAGGCCCAGAAGATCGCGGACAGCCTGGATAGCCGGGGCCACAAGCAGCTGTACTGGGTCGAGCGGATCGCGCAGAACGGGAACAGCCCCGACAACTGACGGGGACGGCGCCCACAACTGACCAGGGTGGCGCCGACAGCTGACGAATCTCCACGCATGGTCGCGCTCCCGTAGGCTCCGGCGCATGACGGAACGGATCGTGGTCGGTGCCGCGCTGCTGGACGAGGGCCGCCTGCTCGCGGCGCGCCGCAGTGCCCCCGAGGAGCTGGCCGGGCGCTGGGAGTTGCCCGGGGGAAAGGTCGAGCCCGGAGAGACGCCCGAGGCGGCGCTCGTGCGCGAACTGCGGGAGGAACTCGGCGTGGACGCCGAGGTCGTCGAGCGGGTGCCGGGGGAGTGGCCGCTGAAGCGCCCTTACGTCCTCCACGTGTGGACCGCCCGTCTCCTCCCCGGTGCCGGAGAGCCCAAGCCGCTCCAGGACCATGACGCGCTGCGCTGGCTGAACCCCGGGGAACTGTGGGACGTGGACTGGCTGGACCAGGACGTGCCGGCGGTGCGGGAGGTCGCGCGGCGGCTGTGAGGCGAGTCGGTCGGCGTTGAAACATCCCGGTGGCCCGCCCCTCCTGTGCGGTACCGCCCTCTGAATATCGGGTATGTGGCTATTAACCCCACGAAACCGGACATGGGTGGAACCGCTGGCCTGGGAAGTGATCGGCGTGATCGACACCGAGGGCGACTGCGCCGAATGGAGCTTTCCCGCAGAGCCCGGCGCGGTGCGCGCCGCGCGTACCGCCGTCCGTGAACGCCTGCGCGCCTGGGGCCTCGACAGCCTTGCCGACATCGCGGCGCTGCTGGTCAGCGAACTGGTGACCAACTCCCTCCGGCACGCCACCGGCCCCATCGGCGTACGCCTGGTCCGTCCCGGCGACCTCGAAGACGTCCTCCTGGTCGAGGTCTCCGACCCGCTCCCCGACCCGCCTCGTGAACGCACCGCCCACCCCGAGGACGAGAGCGGCCGCGGGCTTCAGCTCGTGGCGCATTCCTCACGCCGGTGGGGAACCCGGCCGGGCCGGAGCAAGGGCAAGACCGTGTGGTTCGAGCTCGCGGTGCCGGAGTGACCTCGGCGGCTCCCGGACCCTGTACAACCCGTCAGTAGGCGTCCATGGCGCTGTACGTCCCACTCCACCCTGTCGAGCGAATGGTTCAGGCCAGTGGCAGGTGGCCAATCGCGTGATTCGACTGCGTGTCCGCTGGTTAGAAGACTGGAAGTGTTTCTGCGTCCCGGACCGAAAACCATCGGGAACGTGCTGTGATCGTGAACACCGTGTTGTGCGGGGCCGTAGTGCTGGATACTGCGGGCAGCCGCCGCCGGTGACCGGTGCCGGACGCGGTGAGCTGGAGGGGACGGTTCGCGTGAGCGAGATACCAGCGAAGGCCACGGAGTCCGAGGACCCGTCGGGCGGCGCGAGGACCAGGGCCGCGGGAGAGCGGGCGGCCCACGACGCACAGGCCTCCCACGACTCACGGGCCGCGCAGGCCCCTCACGACACACGGGCATCCCGCTCCGCACGGGCCTCCGGTGACATCGGCGTCCCCTCCCAGGGCACACCCGCCCCGTCCGCCGCCAACCCCGGCTTCGGTCCCGACGACGACATCCGCCCTGGTGACCCCATCTGGCAGAGCAGCCCGCCCGGCTCGATCTACGACTACATCAAGGTCGCCTCCTTCTCCATCGGCCCCGACGGCCTGGTCGACCAGTGGAGCCTGCGCGCCGAGCAGGTCTTCGGCATCCCGGCCGAGCGGGCCGTCGGCATGGACCCGATAGCGGCGTTCATCGATCCCGACCTGCGCGAGCAGGGCCAGCGCAAGATGGCCGAGATCCTGGACGGGCGGGAGTGGACGGGTGTAGTGCCGTTCCGGATGCCGGACGACGACGGAGGCCGCGGCAGGGACGGGCTCGCCGAGGTGTACGTCATGCCGACGCGGACGGAGGACGGCCAGAGCGCCGCCGTCTGCATCGTCGTGGACGTCCGCACACTGCGCCGTATGGAGACCGACCTCGCCGCCTCTCAGGCGATTTTCGGTCAATCTCCCTTCGGATTCGTGCTGATCGACCCCGAACTGAAGGTCCGTCGGGTCAACAACCGGTTCGCCTCCCTGTTCGGCGGGGCTCCGGACGACCACCGTGGCCGCGGAGTCCACGACTATCTGCCCCGGCCCGAGGCCGACCGGGTCGCGGCCACCCTGCGCCGGGTCCTGGAGAGCGGCGACTCCATCACGGACATGCACGTCACAGGCTTTCTGCCGGGTTCCGACGAGCGTCGGCACTGGTCCGTCAACCTCTACCGGGTGCACAGCGGCAGTGGCCGTCCCATCGGCATCGCCTGGCTCGGAACCGACATCACCGCACGTCGCGCCGCCGCCCGCGAGGCGGCCGCCGCCCGGCGCAATCTCGCCCTGCTGAACGAGGCCGGTGCGCGCATAGGCAACTCCCTCGACCTGGAGACGACGGCCCGCGAACTCCTCGACGTCGTCGTCCCCGGCTTCTGCGACCTGGCCACGGTCGACCTCTACCAGGGGCTGCTGGCCGGCGACGAGACCCCGCCCGGCCTCGCCGACGGCAGCGCCGAGCTGCGCCGCGTCGCCTTCTCCAGCGCGGTCTCCGACGTGCCGTTCGTCGGTGGCGGCGCCCCCGTCGCGGTCGGCGCGGTCCACCACTACCCGTTCAACTCGCCCGGCGCGGACGCCCTGCGTACCGCCAAGCCGCAGCATGTGCCCGGCGAGGACGGCGGCCTCGTGCAGTCCACGCTCGCCGTGCCGATGGTCGCCCACGACACGGTCGTAGGACTCGCGCAGTTCGCGCGGACGAAGGGCAGTGAGCCGTTCGGGGACCGGGACCGGGATCTGGCGGTCGAACTCGCCGCACGGGCCGCGGTCTGTATCGACAACGCCCGGCTGTACCGCCGTGAGCACGAGCGGGCGCTGATACTGCAACGGTCCCTGCTGCCGCCGGGCGACCCGGTGGCGTCCGGCCTGGACATCGCGTGCCGCTATCTGCCCGGCAACTCCTCGTCGGACCGTCCGAGCGAGGTCGGCGGCGACTGGTTCGACGTCATCGAACTCCCCGGCCACCGCACGGCGTTGGTCGTGGGGGACGTCATGGGCCGGGGCTTGCGCGCGGCCGTGGCGATGGGCGAACTCCGTTCGGCCGTACGAACGCTGGCGCTGCTGGATCTCGAACCGGCCGAGGTCCTCTCGGCGCTGGACGAGATCGCGCGCGGCCTCGGCGCCCCCGGCGGCGTCCAGCAGGCCACCCGCGCGGCCCGCCGCCCCCGGGAGGCGGACCTGTCCGAGGTGTACCTGGCGACCTGTGTGTACGCGGTCTACGACTCGGTGACGCGCCGTTGCACCTTCGCGAATGCCGGGCACCTCCCACCGGTCCTGGTCGAACCCGGCGAGGATGCACTGATGCTGGACGTGCCGCCCGGCATGCCGCTGGGTGTCGGCGGGGAGCCGTTCGAGGAGGTGGAGGTCGAGCTGCCGGAGGGTGCGCTGCTGGCGCTCTACACGGATGGACTGGTCGAGTCCCGCGACCACCCGCTGGACGAGGGCCTCCAGGCCTTCGTGGGCGCGCTCACCGACCCCACGCGCCCCCTGGAGGACGTCTGCGACCACGTCCTCAACACGCTCGACAGCCACCACGGTGAGGACGACATCGCCCTGCTGATGGCCCGCGTCCAGGGCCTGCCCGCGGAGTCGGTCGGTGACTGGACGCTGCCGCGCGAGCCGCGCAGTGTGGGCCGGGCCCGTGAGTACGCGCGCGGGCAGCTGCTGTCCTGGGACCTGGAGCCGCTCGTCGACACGACGGAACTCCTGGTCAGCGAACTGGTCACCAACGCCCTGCGCTACGGCGAGGGCGACATCAGACTCCGGCTGCTGCTGGACCGCACGCTCGTGTGCGAGGTCTGGGACTCCGGACTGGTCCAGCCGCGGCGGCGGCGCGCCCGGGACACGGACGAGGGCGGGCGTGGACTGCAACTGGTCGGCCTGCTGAGCGCCGCGTGGGGCTCCCGCCGGACGCCGCGCGGCAAGACGGTGTGGTTCGAACTGCCGTTGCCGGACGGCGAGAACGGGTTGACGGATCCGGCGGAGGCGTTGCTGAGCCTGTTCTGACAGGGCTGGACGGCGCCGTCGTCGGCTGACCGCTGCCCACCCGCACCACCCGTGCCGGTTTCGTCGTCGGGTGCGGGTGGCCCCTGTGGGGCGGGTTCGCCGTTGGCGGGTGCGGGTGCGGGTGCGGGTGCGGGTGCGGGTGCGGGTGCGTGGTTGGTTGGGTCCGCCCGTGCTGCCTGTGTTGTTTTCGTCGGCGGGTGTGGGTGGCTCCTGTGGGGCGGGCTCGCCGTCGGTGGGTGGGGGGTCGTTGTCGGTTCGGTGCTTTACCGGCTCTGCCTGTGCGGCTTTGGTCGTCGGGTGTGGGTGGTCCCGTCGGGTCGGCCGGTGGCGGTGGCAGGTTTGTTCGGTGGGGGCTGGTGTGTGGGGTGTCGGGTGGGGGCGGGGAGTTCGTTCAGGCCACGGTCGTGATGCTGCGTCGGCGGCGGGTGTGTGGGCCTCCGAAGCTGGGCGGTGGGCCTCCGTCCGGGGTGCCGCCCAGCAGGATTCCGCCCAGGACCGCTCCGGAGAGGCCGTCCGTGTCCGTGTCGGGGCCGTCGATCGGGTGGCCGTGTAGGCGGATGTCCTGTTCGGCCAGCTCACGGGCCTGCTTGGCCAGGATGTCGGCTGCCACGAGTTCGGCCGACTCCTCGCGCGGGCCCCGCCCGGACGGCGCCGGCGCCGGGGAGGCGAGCAGGCGTTGGGCCTCTGCCAGCCGGGTGCGGGCCTCGGCGCCCACCGCGGCCCGGTGCGTCGCGACGACGTCGTCCGCGTCGGCGACCGCACTGCGCGCGCACACCAGCGCGGCAGCCGGGAACACGCCGGTCCGCCCCGCGACGACGGGCACAACACCCCGCACGATCCGCCGCAGCACGTCGAGGGGGTCGTACGGCCCCGAAATCAGCTCCTCCCGTACGACGGCCAGCACGAAGTCGGCATGGGTGACACGGGCGCGCAGCTCGCCGGGAGGGATGTCCTCGAACGCCTCCTCGCCCCCCGTCCCCGTTCCCGTTCCCGTTCCCGCCAGTGACTCCCGTGCCCCGGCGATCTCCACCTCCCCGCCGGTCAGCGCGGCCGGAACCATCTCCGCGGCCCTCGCGAGCTCGGCGGCGATGCGGTCGACGCCGGCGATGAAGACGGCGGCCTGGGCGATGGCGCCCTCGGCGGCACGCAACTGGCCCGCGGCGCGCTCCGTCTCACCCGAGTCGGCGCTCTGGCGGGCCTGGTTGAGCCGGGTCGTGGCGAACACCAGCCGGTCCTTGGCCTGCTCGACATGCCCCACCACGGCGGCGGTCGCCGAGGGGGCGTACCGTCCGCCGAGCTCGCGCAGAGTCGTGCCCGCGATGCCGGTACGCCCCGTCAGCTCCCGGAACCGGCCCTCCGCGACGGCCAACGCCTCGCCCAGCCCTCCGCCCAGCCCCTCCTCCAGCCCTCGCACCTGGTCGAACGCGGCAGCCTGCGCATCCAGCAACCGCCCCGCCTCCGCACCCCGACCGACGATCCCGGCGAGCACATGCCGCCGAGCCGCCGCCTCTGCGGGAACCCCGCCCTCGTACTGCCACCGCATCCGAAACGCGACCGCCAGCTCGCCCTCGGCATCCCGCAGAGCCCGCCCGAACGGCTCGATGTCCCCGGCCCCGACCGAGGCGTCCGGCCAGTCGGCGACGAGTGCGACCCGCCCCTCGACGAACCCGAGCTCCTCCCGTCCGACCCGCACCCAGTCATCGGCCTCGGCCAGCAGGGCCCGCGCCTGCTCGTCGAGTTCCCCGACCGCCGGCTCGGCGGCCTGCACCGGCGTCCCGCCCGGCGTCGTACGCCCCCGCGCCCGGCGCCTCCGCCGCAGGAACCCGTACCCCGCGAGCACCAGTACCGCGACGACGGCCACCATCGGCAACACCAGATCGGCGGCGGACGTCTCCCCGACCTCCCCCCGCCCCACCGCTCCGGCGACGGGCCGATCCGCCCCGCCCGCGATCGCACCGCTGATCGTCAGACAGGGCAACACCAGCCACACCACCCCGACCAGCCCACCCACCAGGGCATGAACCACCCGCACCGATATGTGCGAGCGCCCACGCCGCGGCCGGCCCCGGATCAAGGATGACGTCACATTTCGGAGCGTATGAGCAGGAATGGCCGTGCGCGAGCGGGGTGCGTCCAGGGTGGGGCAGAGTGACGAGGGAGGGAGCCGAGACCGCCGCAAGCCACCTGCGGACGGCCCGGGGGCCGTGTGTGGGTGGGCTGCGGGCCGTGTGTGGGTGGGCCGCACAGTCACCTGCGGTGGGCCGCAGGCCGGATGCGGATGAGCGGCAGAGGCACGTGTGGACGGGAGGCAAGCCGTGTGCGGCGGGCCCCAAAGGCAGATGCCGGCGGGCCCCAAGCCACCTGCGGGCGTCCGCCAATTCACCTGCGGGCGCCCTGCGAACCGCAGACAAGGCGTGCCCCGCGAACCGCATACAAGCGCCCCCAAATCCACATGCGGTCGTCCCGGGCCACCTGCGACGATCCGGCGGGTGACCGTCACCCGTCAGCCCCTCGGCCGCACCGACCTCGCCCCCCTCACCCGCGCCGCCCTCGGCCCCGCCCGTATCCTCACCGCCGTGTCCCGTCTGCGCGGGGGCACCAAGAAGGGCGTCTACCGGCTGGCCTTCGAGGACGGGGCGACGGCCGTCGCCTACGTCTGGTCGGCGGCGGAGGACTACTGGGACGCCGGGCCTTCCGACCCCCGCGACCCCTTCTCCCACGCCACCGGCCTCGACCTGTTCACGGCGGCGCACGACCGGCTGGCCGCCGCGGGCGTTCGCACGCCCCGCCTCCTGTATGCCGACGCCACCCACACCCACCTGCCGGCCGACGCGGCGATCGTGGAGGATCTGAACGGCGGCAGCCTGGAAGCGCTGCTGAGCCGCGATGCGCGGGCGGCGCCCCGGGCGATGGAGCGGTTCGCGGAGCTGCTCGCGACGCTGCACGCCGTCACCGGGCCCCGCTTCGGCAAGGTCGCTCTCGTCGACAGCGGTGGTTCCTCCCACGACCAGGCGTGTGCCCGGCGCGTCACCGCGCCCTGCGCTCGATCGAGGCGGTGGCCGTACGCGACCCGCGGATCGGTGCCGTACGGGAGGAACTGGCAGGCCGGGTGCGGGAGTTGGCCGCCGCGGTCCGCCCCCGGGCGCGCCACACCCTCGTACACGGCGAACTCGGCCCGGACCACGTCCTGCTGACCCCCGACGGGCACCCGGCGCTGATCGACATCGAGGGCCTGCTGTACGCCGACCCGGAGCACGAGCACGTATTCCTCCGGCTCCGCTTCGGGCGCCACTACGACGCCCTCCGCGTCCCCGGCCTCGACGACCACCGCCTGCGTCTCTACCGCCTGGCCATGCACCTCGGCCTCGTCGCCGGTCCGCTTGGCCTTCTCGACGGCGACTACCCGGACCCGGAGCCGATGCGTGCCATCGCGGAGCACAACCTCCAGGAGGTTCTCAGTCTGCTGAGGACCGCCTCATGATCTTCGACCCCAGCCACACCAGCGGGTCGTACTTGCGGTCAACGGCCCTCTCCTTCAAGGGGATCAGCGCGTTGTCGGTGATCTTGATGCCCTCGGGGCAGACCTCCGTGCAGCACTTGGTGATGTTGCAGTAGCCGAGACCGTGCTCGTCCTGGGCCGTGCTCTTGCGGTCCAGGCCCGACTCCGCGGCCGCGTCCAGCGGGTGCATGTCCAGTTCCGCGACCCGCATCAGGAAGCGCGGGCCGGCGAACGCCGGTTTGTTCTCCTCGTGGTCGCGGACCACATGGCAGGTGTCCTGGCACAGGAAGCATTCGATGCACTTGCGGAACTCCTGCGAGCGGTCCACGTCCTCCTGCATCATGCGGTACTCGCCGGGACCCAGGTCCTCGGGCGGTACGAAGGACGGGATCTGGCGGGCCTTCTCGTAGTTGAAGCCGACGTTCGTCACCAGGTCGCGCACCACCGGGAACGCCCGCAGCGGCGTGACCGTGATCGTCTCCTCCCGGCTGAACACCGACATGCGCGTCATGCACATCAGCCGCGGGCGGCCGTTGATCTCCGCGGAACACGAACCGCACTTGCCCGCCTTGCAGTTCCAGCGGACGGCCAGGTCGGGCGCCTGGGTGGACTGGAGGCGGTGGATGATGTCCAGGACCACCTCGCCGTCGTTCACCTCGACCTTGAAGTCCTCCAGGCCACCGCCCTGCACATCGCCCCGCCACACCTTGAAGCGGGCCTCGTAGCTGCTGCTCACTGGTAGAGCTCCTCTTCGGCGAGGTACTTGACCAGCTCCTCCTTGTCGAAGAGAGCCAGCAGGTCCTGGCGGACGGGGTCGGTGGTCTCCCGGACGAGATTGATCTGGCCGCGTTCGGGGTCGGTCGCGGCGAGGCCGCCCGTCGGGTCGGCGAGGTGGCACAGCAGGTTGATGTTGCGCCACTTGCGGTCCATCGTCGGATGGTCCTCGCGGGTGTGGCCGCCGCGCGACTCCGTGCGCTCCAGCGCCGCCCGGGCCACGCACTCGCTGACCAGCAGCATGTTGCGCAGGTCGAGCGCGAGATGCCAGCCGGGGTTGAACTGGCGGTGGCCCTCGACGCCGGCCCTGCGTGCCCGTACCCGCAACTCGGCCAGCTTCTCCAGCGCCTGCTCCATCTCGCCCTCGCGGCGGATGATGCCGACGAGGTCGTTCATGGTCTGCTGGAGCTCCTGGTGGAGGGTGTACGGGTTCTCCGGCGGACGCCCGTCGTCCACGCCCCCGACCGGGCCCTCCGCCGAGAAGGGCCGCAGCGCCTCCGCGGCCGCCGCGTCGACCTCCAGGTCGCTGACCTCGGGGCGTTCGAAGGCCCGCGCCGCCGCGTGTTCGGCGGCGTGCCAGCCCGCCCGGCGCCCGAACACCAGCAGGTCGGAGAGGGAGTTCCCGCCGAGGCGGTTCGAGCCGTGCATGCCGCCGGCCACCTCACCGGCCGCGTACAGGCCGGGTACGCCGCGCGCCGCCGCCGTGTCCGACTCGACCGCGATGCCGCCCATGACGTAGTGGCAGGTCGGCCCGACCTCCATCGCCTCCGCCGTGATGTCCACATCCGCCAGCTCCTTGAACTGGTGGTACATGGAGGGCAGCCGGCGCCGGATGACCTCCGCCGGCATACGGGTGGACACGTCCAGGAAGACCCCGCCGTGCGGGGAGCCGCGGCCCGCCTTCACCTCGGAGTTGATCGCGCGTGCCACCTCGTCACGGGGGAGCAGCTCGGGAGGCCGCCGGTTGTTGTCCGGATCCTCGTACCAGCGGTCGCCCTCCTCCTCCGACTGGGCGTACTTCTCCTTGAAGACGTCGGGGATGTAGTCGAACATGAACCGCTTGCCCTCGGAGTTGCGCAGCACCCCTCCGTCGCCACGCACCGACTCGGTGACCAGGATCCCCTTCACCGACGGCGGCCAGACCATGCCCGTCGGATGGAACTGCACGAACTCCATGTTGAGCAGGGGCGCGCCCGCCAGCAGCGCCAGCGCGTGGCCGTCGCCCGTGTACTCCCACGAGTTCGACGTCACCTTGAAGGACTTGCCGATCCCGCCCGTCGCGATCACGACGGAGGGGGCCTCCAGCACGAAGAAGCGGCCCGTCTCGCGCTCGTACGCGAAAACCCCGGAGACCCGGCCCGACGCGTCCTTCAGGATCCGGGTGACCGTGCACTCCTGATAGACCTTCAGCCGGGACTCGTAGTCCCCGGTCTCCTTCATGTCCTCCTGCTGCAAGGACACGATCTTCTGCTGCAGTGTGCGGATCAGTTCCAGGCCGGTGCGGTCGCCGACGTGGGCGAGGCGCGGGTACTCGTGGCCGCCGAAGTTGCGCTGCGAGATACGGCCGTCCTTCGTACGGTCGAAGAGCGCGCCCCAGGTCTCCAGTTCCCAGACCCGGTCCGGCGCCTCCCGCGCGTGCAGCTCGGCCATCCGCCACTGGTTGAGGAACTTGCCGCCGCGCATCGTGTCGCGGAAGTGGACCTGCCAGTTGTCGTGCTCGTTGGCGTTGGCCATGGCCGCGGCGATGCCGCCCTCGGCCATCACGGTGTGCGCCTTGCCGAACAGCGACTTGCAGATCACGGCCGTACGGGCGCCTCGCTCCCGTGCCTCGATCGCCGCCCGGAGGCCCGCGCCCCCCGCGCCGATCACGACGACGTCCCACTCCTGCCGGTCGACCACGGACATCTGTGTTCAGTCCCCACTCAATTTAGAAGAAGCGCGGATCGTCGAAGACCCCGGACGCGACGAGATAGACGTAGAAGTCGGCGAGCGCCACGCTCACCAGCGACGCCCACGCCAGCAGCATGTGGCGGGCGTTGAGCTTCCCGATCCACTGCCACATGCGGTAGCGCACGGGGTGTTTGGAGAAGTGCTTGAGCTTGCCGCCGACGATGTGCCGGCAGGAGTGACAGGAGAGGGTGTACGCCCAGATCAGCGTGATGTTGACGAGGAAGACGAGGGTGCCGAGGCCCATGTGGCCCCACTCGTAGTTCTCGTCGCGGAAGGCGAGCACCGTGTCGTACGTCAGGATCCCGGCGACCGGGATCGCGGCGTAGAAGAAGTACCGGTGGATGTTCTGCAGGATCAGCGGGAAGCGGGTCTCACCGGTGTACTTGCCGTGCGGCTCCGCCACCGCGCAGGCCGGGGGCGACATCCAGAAGCCGCGGTAGTAGGCCTTGCGGTAGTAGTAGCAGGTCAGGCGGAAGCCGAGCGGGAAGATCAGGATGATGATCGCGGGGGAGATGCCCCACCAGCTCCCGAAGAGGTCCCAGTTCGGCCCGCCGCGCATGGTCTGGCAGTTCTCCGCCAGACAGGGCGAGTAGAACGGGGAGACGTACGGCGCCGCGTAGTAGTCCGCGTTGGCGAAGGCCCGCCAGGTCGAGTACACGATGAACGCCAGCAGACCGGCCGCGGTGGCGGCCGGGGCCAGCCACCAGCGGTCGGTCCGCAGGTGCGGGGCGGTGATCGCGGCGCGCGTACCGGTTCGTACGCCGCCGCTGTTCAGATGGGGTTCCGTACCAGTGGCCAATGCATGACTCCGGTCGGGTCGGGGGGCGACGGATTCTAGGGAGCGCGGCGGTCCCGGGCGCCGAGACCCTCGTCATCCGTGTCGATCCACAGCGAGTCGTCGTACGGCGTGTCGGGAATGCTGACGAGCTCCGGCTTGCGCTGCGTGGCGGGGCTCGCGGCCGCCTCCCGCAGCAGCGCGAGGCTCTCGCGCAGGTGGTTGGCGTCGGTACGCAGGCGGCGCATCTCCAGCCCGCCGGTACCGAGGTGCTGCTCCAGCCGGCCCACGGACCGGGACAGGTCGTCGAGGCAGCGCTGGACAGCTGTCAGGTCGTCTTGCACGGACATGACGTGACCTCACTTCCGTGGGCCCTTCGGCCCTTGGTGGCAACGTTCATGCGCCTGCGAGTGTTGCGCGTCACACCTGTCGCTGTGAAGGCATGTGCAGCGATTGGCGGATTGCACGCCTCCGACGCGCGCCCGCACGCGCTCTGTGTACGCCGGGGGAGCCGAAGAAGCGCGAGGGCGCGCAGCCGCCGTCCCCGTGTGGATGCGTTGCTCCACACGGGTGGCCTTGTGCGTCCCCGCCGCCGTGTCGTCTCCGCCCGGCGAACCCTTTCCTTTTCAGTGGGGGCCCTTAGATCTGATCAACTCCAAAATACCGCCAAATGTGATCAGAACGCACTAATTGTCACCGGCGGGAGCAGCTCCCCGGAGGTACCCGATGTCCTACGACGGCGAGATGTCCTACGACGGCGTCGGACCCAGGCCAGGCCGCGGCGCGGCCGGGCGCGCGGCCGTTTTCCTCGCGGCGGGTGCGCTCGCGGTGCCCGCGCTCGCCGGGTGCAGCTCCCCGGACCCGGCCGGAAAGCCGCTGGCCGGGCAGGACATCGCCCCGGCCGCCCGGGCCTCCGTCGCCGACGGCGGCACCCTGCGCTGGGCCGTGGACGCCGTACCGGAGACGCTGAACACCTTCCAGTCGGACGCCGACGCGACCACCACCCGGATCGCGCAGGCCACCCTGCCCTCGATGTTCCGCATCGACGAGCGCGGGCGCCCCGAGCGCAACCCCGACTATCTGGAGTCCGCGAAGATCGTCGAGACCGAGCCCAAGCAGGTCGTCCTGTACAAGCTCAACCAGCAGGCCGTCTGGAGCGACGGCCGTGAGATCGGCGCCGCCGACTTCGCCGCCCAGTGGCGGGCCCTGTCCGGCAAGGACAGCGCCTACTGGACCGCCCGCAACGCCGGCTACGACCGCATCGAGAAGATCGAGCGCGGCAAGGGCGACCTGGAGGTCCGGGTGACCTTCGCGCAGCCGTACGCCGACTGGCGTTCGCTGTTCTCGCCGCTGTACCCGAAGGACGTCATGGGCACGCCGGACTCGTTCAACGACGGGGCGCGGCGCAAGCTGAAGGTCAGCGCCGGGCCGTTCGCCCTGAAGAAGATCAACCGCAAGTCCGACGAGGTACGGCTCGCCCGCAACCCCCGCTGGTGGGGACAGCGGGCCAAGCTGAACGAGATCGTGCTGCGGGCCGTCCCGCGCGACGAGCGGGCCGCCGAGCTCGCCGCCGGGCAGCTCGACCTGGCCGAGATCGACCCCGCCGCGGCCCGCCGCATCGCGCTCGCCTCACCTCCCCGCAGCGCGACCGCCAGCGCCTCCGGTACGCCGCTCATCTCCTCCTCACCGTTGATGGGCCCGGACCGCCGCAAGCTGACCCCCAAGCAGCGCCGGGAGGCGGCCGCGTTCCGGGGCTTCGAGGTACGCCGGTCCCTGGAGCCGACGTACACCCAGCTCGCCCTCAACGGCGCCGACGGTCCGCTCGCCGACGAGCGGGTGCGGCGCGCCGTGGCCCGCGCACTCGACCGCGAGGAGCTGGCCAAGCTCGTCCTCACCCCGCTCGGCCTGCCCGCCGAGCCGGTCGGCAGCCACCTCGCCCTGTCCGGCCAGGCCGCCTACGCCGACAACAGCGGCGCGATCGGCGGCCAGGACACGGAGGAGGCCCAGGCACTTCTCTCGGACGCCGGGTGGGTGCAGGGCGGGCCGATCAAGGAGGGGAAGAAGGCGGAGAAGGCGGCGGGCTCGAAGGGGGAGAAGGCCGAGAAGACGGAGAAGGGCAAGTCCGAGAAGAGGTCGGATTCGGGCTCGGACTCGGCGGGCGGTGACGACGGGACGTACATCGTCGGGGAGGACCACAAGGCGGACGGCGGCGAGGGCGGCGAGGGCCGCGAGGGGAAGCACCTCGCGCAGGACGGCAAGCAGTACGGCAACCAGCAGCTGCAGCAGGCCGGGGCGCCCGGCGCCTACGCCCCGCGGGGCACCGCCGCACCGGCCGGCAAGGAGGCCCGGCCGCTGGCGAAGGGCGGCAAGCCGCTGATGCTGCGCTTCGTGGTGCCGTCGGGGGAGGGCTCGCAGACGCTGCGCACGGTGGCGGACCGGATCGGGCTGATGTTGGAGCGGGTCGGTATCCGTACCGCGATCACCAAGGTCTCGGACGAGAGCTACTTCAAGGACCACATCGCGAACGGCCAGTACGACCTCGCCCTGTACTCCTGGCCCACCTCCGCCTACCCCGCCACCGACGCCCGCCCGATCTACGCCAAGCCGGTCCCGGCCGCCGACGGCTCCCTGAACGTCGAGCAGAACTACACGCGCGTCGGCACCGACCAGGTCGACCAGCTCTTCGACCAGGCGATCGCCACGCTGGACGAGGGCGAGAACCGGGGGCTGATCCGCAAGGCCGACTCCCGCATCTGGGCGGCGGCCGGCTCGATCCCCCTCTACCAGCGGCCTCAGCTGACGGCGGCGAAGAAGAACGTCGCCAATGCGGGGGCCTTCGGGTTCCGGACGCCGGTGTACGAGGACATGGGGTTCTTGGAGAAGGGGGTGGGGGCGTCGGGGAGCGCGGCGTCGGACGGCTGAGATCCGCCGTACCTCAGAGATCCCTACCTCAGGGATCGCTCAAAAACCTTGCCGCCCCCGCCCGGCGCCCGCACCATGATCCCCACAGCGATCATGGTGCGGGCGTCGACCGCGTCCGCGCCTCGGGGGAAGCAGGAACCGCACATGCGCGGCATCACACGGAGGACCGGTGCGGCAGGCCTGGCCGCGGTGGCAATGGTGGCGGGGCTCACTGCCTGCACCGGCGGTACGGACGACCGGGTCGAGGCCTGCACGGACGGGACGTACGCCTGGTCTGGCGTCAAGCGGTGGGAGAAGCTGACCGAGCTCGCCGACCCGATCTTCTTCGAGAAGAAGACGGCGTCGTACTCGTCCAAGCTCAAGCGCGTCGACAACACCGTCTACCGGCCCGGGGTGAGCGTCACGCCCAAGGGCGTCGGCGCGGCCGCCGTGATCAAGGCGCTGGGCAGGCACCTGAAGGTCGAGGAGCCGCTGGCGGGCCCGTCCGAGACATACGGAGAGGAGGTCGAGCAGTACTTCGAGAATGCGACCGGTGACCTCAAGGGCGCCTACTACGCGTGGGGCTACCTCAAGCTGGTCGACGCCGACTTCACGTACACCTGCGGGAGCGGCACCCCGCTCAAGGGCCATGTGCGCACCTGGGAGGGGAGCGGCAGCGCCTTCCTCCCGTGTTCTTCGGAACCCTGGCACACCACGACCGGCCGAGAGGCCGCCGTCCGCACCTGCCCGGAAGGCTCCACGGCTACGAAGAACGCCTGATCCAGCCCTCCGGGAACCGCGCCGCACGCCCAGTGCCCTTGAACGTGTCGTCGAGGCGCCACCCAGAATGAGATCCGCTCTCTTCTGGGCAGCGCCCTGGCCGGACGAAGGTGACGACGTGGAGGTCAGCCGTGCTTGGCGCGGCTCGCGGCGCGGGCGCGCTCGCGGGCGTCCAGGTTCACCTTGCGGATGCGCACCGCCTCCGGGGTGACCTCGACGCACTCGTCGTCGCGGCAGAACTCCAGGGACTGCTCCAGGGAGAGCTTGCGCGGCGGCACGATCGCCTCGAACGAGTCGGCCGAGGAAGACCGCATGTTCGTGAGCTTCTTTTCCTTGGTGATGTTCACGTCCATGTCGTCGGAGCGGGAGTTCTCACCGACGATCATGCCCTCGTACACCTCGGTGCCGGGGTCCGTGAACAGCACACCGCGCTCCTGGAGGTTCGTCATCGCGAACGCGGTGACGGCACCGGAGCGGTCGGCGACCAGCGAACCGTTGTTGCGGGTCTGCAGGTTGCCGAACCAGGGCTCGAAGCCCTCGTGGATGGAGTGGCCGATGCCGGTGCCGCGGGTCTGGGTCAGGAACTCGGTCCGGAACCCGATGAGACCGCGGGACGGCACCACGAACTCCATGCGGACCCAACCCGAGCCGTGGTTCGACATGTTGTCCATACGGCCCTTGCGGACACCCATGAGCTGCGTGACCGCGCCCATGTGCTCCTCGGGGACGTCGATCGTCATGCGCTCGACGGGCTCGTACGTCTTGCCGTCGACGTCCTTGGTGACGACCTGGGGCTTGCCGATGGTCAGCTCGAAGCCCTCGCGGCGCATCTGCTCGACCAGGATGGCGAGCGCGAGCTCACCACGGCCCTGGACCTCCCAGGCGTCGGGGCGCTCGGTCTCGATGACGCGCAGCGAGACGTTACCGATGAGCTCGCGGTCGAGGCGGTCCTTGACCTGACGGGCGGTGACCTTGCGGTCCTTGACGGCCGCCTTGTTGTCGGCGCCCTTGCCGGTGCCGCCACGGCCGACCAGCGGCGAGGTGTTGGTGCCGATGGTCATGGAGATCGCGGGCTCGTCGACCGTGATGAGCGGCAGCGGGATCGGGTTCTCGGTGTCGGCGAGGGTCTCGCCGATCATGATGTCCGGGATACCGGCGACCGCGCAGATGTCACCCGGGCCGGCCTTCTCGGCGGGCTTGCGGGTCAGCGCCTCGGTCATCATCAGCTCGGTGATGCGGACGTTGCTGATGGAGCCGTCGCGCTTGATCCAGGCGACGGTCTGGCCCTTGCGCAGCTCGCCCTGCTCGACGCGGAGCAGCGCGATACGGCCGAGGAAGTTGTCGGCGTCCAGGTTGGTGACGTGCGCCTGGAGCGGGGCCTGCTCGTCGTACGTCGGGGCCGGGATGTGCTCCAGGATCGTCGAGAAGAACGGCTCCAGGCTGGTGGAGTCCGCCGGGACCGTGCCGTTCTCCGGCTTGGTCAGCGAGGCGATGCCGTCACGGCCGCAGGCGTAGACGATCGGGAACTCGATCTGCTCCTCGTCCGCGTCCAGGTCGAGGAAGAGGTCGTAGGTCTCGTTGACGACCTCGTCGATACGGGAGTCGGGCCGGTCCGTCTTGTTGATGCACAGGATGACGGGCAGCCGCTGCTGGAGGGCCTTGCGCAGCACGAAGCGGGTCTGCGGGAGCGGGCCCTCGGAGGCGTCGACGAGGAGGACGACACCGTCGACCATGGACAGCCCGCGCTCGACCTCACCACCGAAGTCGGCGTGGCCGGGGGTGTCGATGATGTTGATGGTGATGACGTCCCCCCCGTCCTTGGGGTGGTACTTCACCGCCGTGTTCTTGGCGAGGATCGTGATGCCCTTCTCACGCTCCAGGTCGTTCGAGTCCATCATGCGGTCGTCGACGCCTTCGAGCTGGTGCGCGGCGAAGGCACCGGCCTGCTTCAGCATGCCGTCCACGATGGTGGTCTTGCCGTGGTCGACGTGGGCGACGATGGCAACGTTGCGGATGTCGTGGCGCGTGGCCATGTGTGGCGTACTCCCGGAGTGGTGAGGACGGCTCTCGCGTACATCTGTGGTACGCGGGCCCTGCCGGGCGGAACATGCCACGGCCTCACCCCATGGTACGGGGCGACCGTGGGAACCGCCTGCGAGCCCTGCACTCGCACCTGCGCCCATGGTGACCTCAGGTTTCCCTCAGATCTCTGTTACGGCAGCGATCAGTCGACGTAGCTTGACCTAGCCCCGTCAAGACCGGATGGGGCCGAGTACTACGCGGCCGCTCCTGAGGAGCGGCCGCGCTCGGATGAAAGCGGGGAAGACCATGAGCAAGAAACTGGCTGCCATGGCTATGGCCACCGGTGTTGCCGCAGCTTCGATCGTGGTGCTTGGGCCGGTGACCGCGGCCAGTGCGGCACCGACCATCTGTGAGCCAGGCTTCGTCCATTACAAGACGTACAGCTCCACGAAGAGTGGCAGGGTGACTGCCTGGGCTAAAGAGGTCAAGAATGACAACCAAACGGATAAGTTCACGTTCAGCACTGAACAGACCGTAACCCTCAAGGCGCATTTCACGGCTACTGGCAACTTCGAGGGGAAGGTGGGACTCAAGAAGCTGGCCGAGGCGACCGTGGGCGCCGGGGTGGAATTCGGGTTGGCTGGCGAGATAGCAAACACGAAGGCCTACAAGCGCGAGGTCACTTTCACCAGTCGCGGCAAGTGGGTGATCTGGGCTGGCGTCTACACCGGCAGCGGCGGTGTTGTCAGGACGCAATGCAACTCGAATGGCACGAAGATCAACGAGACCGGAAGCGGAACGGGTAACACCTTCCAGAGGGCACGGGTGACAGGTCTGACCAACTGCGCGAAGCCGGTGTCCGACCGGGTTGAGAAGGACGCCAAGACCAAGTGCGGGTGACTTGTGAGTCTGCCGCGCCCGGGGTTCTTACATCGGGCGCGGCTGCACGGATGGGAAAGAGGCATCGCGTGGGGGGCCGGTTCCTGCTCCGCTGCCTGATGGGCGGCTTGTCCCTGGCGGTTCTGGGCGGGTGCGCGTCCGCCGACGTCGACCGTGCCGATCCTGCGCCCTCGTGGGGGCGTGATGTGGGCGACGCGGAGACTTCCTGCATCGTCACTGAGGCGTATCCGGAGCTTCCTCTCTACGATGTGAACGCCAGACTGCCCGTGAAGGACGTGGATGCCGCGTATACGCAGGCGGAACTGCGGCTGTCCAGGGGGACAGGCAAATGCGACCCCTCTTCCGCCTCTCCGGTATGGCGGGAGTGCGAAGCCATATCCGGTTCTCCCGAGGCGTCGGTCGAAACCGTGCTCTGGCGCGACGGTGAAGACATGGCTCGCGAACTGTTCGCCCGTGGCGCGGAGTCCTTGCTCACCGAGGACATGACCGGCAGGACGAGCAAGGGAAATGCATTCCGATACAGATTGACCGCGGTCGGATACGATGGTTCCGACGCCGCTGCGAAGTCGCCGGTCTTCGAAATCGTCAAGAAGTGCCAGCCGTCCAAGGAGACACTCCTCGGCCTGGATCGCTTTGTTCTCCGCAAGGGCGGCGAGCCGTTCCTGGTCGCATATCAGGACGGATCTCGTGTGCTGCTTATTGAGACCAGAACCGGTGATTCGCCATCCGATCGCCTTCCGGACACCAAGTCCGGACTCCTTCCTGCGAAGGCAGTCGACATGCTTGGCGAGTGGTGGCGTACACAGGCCAGAAAGCTGCTGTAACAGGAGCGCAGGCGCCCTTGTCACTGCCGCCGCTGCATAACAGCTTGCCAGGTGACGACCTGGCTCCTGCAACGGCCTCTCCGATCGGTGCCCAGGACGAGCATCAGCCGCTCTGGCCTCCTCGCTGCATGCGCAGAGGTTAGGCCAGTGAGTCCTCTCCAACTTGCCGAAGGTGTAGTGCAGATCACAGGCGTCGAGTCACTGGGCGCCCCACTGGCCCGCCCGATACCCGAGCGCATCCCCGCGGGGGCAGCGCCCATAGGTGCCGAGTCTCTGAAAGATCGTCAACCTGTCTTGTGGGCTGCTTCAGTGTGCTGCGACCATCCCGGCATGGACTCGCGAGTAGTCGGAATACCTGAGGTGGACGGCACCGAACAGGTAGCAGTTGTGATCGATGTGATGCGGGCGTTCACCACCGCCGCATGGGCTTTCCATCGCGGGGCAGACAAGAGCGTTCTCGCTGCCGACAAGGACGAGGCACTGGCGATCAAGGCGTGTCACCCGGGCTGGCTCGCGCTCAAGGACGGGGCACAAGTAAGCGGTTTCGACCTGGTCAACTCCCCTGGCCTGATCCGGGAGGCCGATTTGACCGGCCGCACCGTAATTCAAAAGACCACTGCGGGAACGGTTGGGGCCCTGGCGGTTGTCGAGGCGAAATTGGCGCTGTGCGCCAGCTTCGTCGTGGCCGGCGCGACGGCCCGGGCCCTGACGGATGCCGGCGCTGACTCGGTGACGTTCGTGGCCACCGGCGAGGACGGCCGCGCCGCCGAGGACCTGGCCTGTGCCGAGTACCTGGACCGGCTCCTGGCCGGGGATCGTCTCGACCCCGGCCCCTATCTGCACCGCGCCCGCACCTCCTCAGCCGCGGACGACCTGCGCGGCGGGCGACGCCACGGTGCTCACCCCGCCGATGTGGGGTTGTGTTTGGAGGTGGACCGGTTCGACTTCGCCATGAAGGTCGGACTTGAGGAAGGGATGGCCGTGCTGCGGCCGTTCCAGAATCGACGTTGACCGCCTGCATGCCGGCGGTCAGGTTCCTGTGCGATCGACAGCGGGATCTCCAAGTCCTAGGCATCCCGGATCTGCGGTGAGCTCGACGCCGAACTCGATGCGTTCACCTGGAGAACGTCTACCCCATGATCTCCGACAGCCACAGCGGGCTGGTGGCCGCGATTCGTACCGACTTCCTCGGCGCGGCCTGGCAGCGCTGCCGATTTCACCTCGTGCGAGACGCTTCAGAGTGATCGACAAGGGCTCCGGGGAGATAGCCGCGGCAACCGGCCGCACCATCTTCGCGCAGACCACCACCAAGGCCGTCCACACTCAGCTGAACGTGGTCGCCGACCTGCTCGGACGGCAGTTCCCCCCGGCCAAGGCCATGCTGCTGGAAGCCGCGACCGACATCACCGCCTTCGCGGGGCTTCGTGCAGGCCTGCTGGAAGAAGATCTGGTCCACCAACCCGCTTGAGCGGCTGAACCGGGAGAACAAACGGTGGGCCGACGTCGTCCAGGTCTTCGATCATCGCTACCTCTCCGAAGGCTCCATGGCCGAACTCCTCGACCCCATGCCCGGCCGAGGATGACCACCGGCCTTCCCCTCCAGAACCGAACCAACTCGTCCGGTGTCGTCATAGGAAAGGGCATCGTGCGGGAGTGGAGACACATCACACAGGCAGGGAAAACCCTCTATTTGCAGGAGTTGGACCTGGTCTTCACGTGATGGCCACTACGCTGCTGTGCACCCCCTGTGTCGCGGTCTGCGTATACGCAGGGTGATCGAAGGGCCTTGCCGAGAGAGGGCGCTTGCTCGTCCTTGCATGACGGCCTCGGTTGCCGCAATCGATTTTCCACTCCAAAGTGTCCGGAATCCGGACGCCCGCTCCCGATAGATGTGTAACAAGTCCGTTTCGCAGGGATCTTTCGTCAAACCCTTTGTCCGGATTTTGGAAGAAGTAGCCGCCAGGTGTGATCGAACCGAGACCTTACGGGTGTGGTTCGGCCATGTGGCAATGACAGATAGTTAGGCGCGTAGAGCTCGGCAGAACGAGTCGCGCTGACGGGGCGCAGACTCGCGAGCGTGGGGGCACCAGACTTTCCTCGCCACCGGTGACGGTGGCGACTGTGTGTCTTGTGGGCCCCTTGCGGTGAACCAATGGACTTATGAGGAGGAACCCATGCGCGGTGCCAAGAGCGCCAAGTGGGTCGCGGGAGCGATAGTCGTCGCCCTGGCTGCCACCGCCTGCGGCGGCGGCAGTGACAGCGGCAGCGACGACATGAACAAGGGGAAGGCCGACCCGAACGGCATCGTCACGGCGCAGCTGAGCGAGCCCCAGAACCCGCTGCAGCCGGCCAACGCCAAGGAGAGCCAGGGCAGCCGTGTCCTGCGCACCGTCTTCGCGGGCCTGGTCGACTACGAGCCCGGCACCGGCAAGCTTGAGTACATCAATGCGCAGTCGGTCACCCCGAACGCCGACTCCTCCGAGTGGACCGTGAAGCTCAAGCCGGGCTGGAAGTTCCACGACGGCACCCCGGTCACCGCCAAGTCCTACGTGGACTCCTGGAACTGGTCGGCCAACATCAAGAACAACCAGACCAACTCCAGCTGGTTCGCCGACATCGTGGGCTTCGAGGATGTGCACCCGGAGAAGGGTGACCCCAAGTCCGACAAGATGTCGGGTCTGAAGGTCGTTGACGACAACACCTTCACGATCAAGCTGACGCAGTCGGTGTCCTACTTCGCGTACAAGCTGGGCTACGACGTGTGGGCCCCGCTGCCGGAGGCCTTCTTCAAGGACCCGAAGAAGTTCGGTGAGCACCCCGTCGGCAACGGTCCGTACGAGTTCGTTTCCTGGGAGCACAACAAGCTCATCAAGGTCCGCAAGTTCGCGGACTACCAGGGCCCGAACAAGGCCAAGAACGGCGGCATCGACTTCAAGAACTACACGACCGCCGACGCCGCGTACTCCGACCTGCGCTCCAACAACGTGGACTGGATCGAGCAGGTCCCGACCACCGCGCTGGCGAACTACAAGACGGACCTCGGCGCCCGTGCCATCGACGAGCCGTACTCCGCTGTCCAGTCGATCGTTCCGGCGTTCTACACCAAGCAGTTCAAGGACATCGACCCCAAGGTCATCCAGGGTCTGTCCATGGCGATCGACCGTACGACGATCACCAAGACGGTTCTGCAGGGCACTCGTGCGCCCGCGGACTCGTACGTGGCCCCGGGTGTGCTGGGCTACAAGAAGGGCGCGCTCGGCGACATCGTCAAGTACGACCCGGCCCAGGCCAAGAAGCTGGTCCAGGAGGGCGGCGGCGTCCCGGGCAACAAGATCTCGATCCAGTACAACGCCGACCAGGACCACAAGCCGTGGGTCGACGCGGTCTGCAACTCGATCCGCAAGGCGACCGGCGTGGAGTGTGTCGGAGACCCGAAGCCGACCTTCCAGGCCGACCTGGACGCTCGCGACGCACACGAGGTCAAGTCCATGTACCGCGGTGGCTGGGTGCTCGACTACCCGGTCAACTCGAACTTCATGCGCGACCTTTACAGCACGACGGCCGCCGGCAACACCAGCGGTTACTCCAACAAGGAGTTCGACGAGCTGAGCTCCAAGGCCGACAAGGCCGGCTCGGTCGACGACACCGTGAAGCTGTACCAGGACGCGGAGCAGCTCCTCGCCAAGAACATGCCGGCGATCCCGCTTTGGTTCTACAAGGTCAACAGCGGTCAGTCGACCAACATCCTGGGCAAGATTCCGTACGGCCAGGACGGTGACCCGATCTTCGACGAGATCCAGGTCAAGCAGAAGTAAGAAGATGACCGCAGACCGGTGCCGCCCCTCCCGAACCAGGGGAGCGGCGGCACCGGTCCGTAGGCACAGGCCTCCAACTCACCCCCCAAACCTGCGGTAGATGAGTGCGCAGGCCTCGCCGACCCCTCACGGCATGGAGGCGCAAGATGGGGCGCTACGCCGCCAGGCGACTGCTCCAGATGATCCCGATCTTCATCGGGACAACTCTGTTGATCTTTCTGATGGTCCACATCCTGCCGGGCGACCCGGTCCGGGCCATCTACGGTGACAAGGCTCCCGATCCCGCACAGATCGCGCAGATCAAGCGCGAGTACGGCTTCGACAAGCCTGTCCTCGAACAGTACTTCCACTACATGCTGAATCTCCTCAAGGGAGACTTCGGCAAGAACCTGGCGGGCCGCCCGGTCGCCGAACTGATGGCCGAGGCCTTCCCGGTGACGCTGCGGCTGACGCTGCTGGCCATCACCATCGAGATCATCATCGGTGTCGGCCTCGGCGCGTGGGCCGGCCTGAGGGCCGGCAAGGCCGCCGACACCGGCGTACTGGTCTTCACGCTGACCGTGATCTCGATCCCGGTGTTCGTTTTGGGCTTCATCGCCCGGTTCATCTTCGCGGACGAACTCGGCTGGCTACCGCCCAACGTCCAGGACTCCACGGACTACGCGCAGCTGTTCCTACCGGCTTTCGTCCTCGCGATGCTGTCCATGGCGTACGTCGCCCGGCTGACGCGGACGACCTTCGCCGAGAACCTGCGGGCCGATTACATGCGCACCGCGCTCGCCAAGGGTCTGCCTCGGCGTCGCATCATCGGTGTCCACCTGCTGCGCAACTCGCTGATCCCTGTGGTCACCTTCATCGGCACCGATGTAGGCGGCTTCATCGGTGGGGCGGTCATCACCGAGGGCATCTTCAACATCCAAGGTGTCGGCAACCTCCTCTATAGGGCGATCCAGACGAGCGAGGGCTCGACGGTCACGGGTGTGGTGACGGTGCTCGTCCTCGTCATCCTCCTGATCAACCTGCTCATCGACCTGCTGTACGCGGTCCTGGACCCGAGGATCCGGTATGCCTGACGTGACCAAGGCCGAGACCACCGACTCCGCGCGCGTGGACGCATTGGCCCCGCCGGCCGTCGACGTACCCGCCAAGGAAAGCGGCAAGAAGAGCGACAAGCCGCGCTCCCTGTGGGGCGACGCCTGGTACGACCTGCGGCACCGCCCCATGTTCTGGGTGTCTTCGGTGCTGCTGGTTCTGCTGCTGGTGATCGCCGCCTTCCCCGGTTGGTTCACCAGTGCCGACCCGCGCGACGGCGACCTCGTTCACCACTACCTGGGCCAGCCGGAGCTGGGGCACTTCCTCCAGCCCGACTGGTTCGGTTACGACCAGCAGGGCCGCTCCATCTACGCCCGTGTCATCCACGGAACGCGCGCATCGATTGTCGTCGGCGTCGCTGTGACGGCGGCTGTCACGCTGTTCGGCGGTCTGCTCGGCATGCTGGCGGGTTACTTCGGCGGCTGGATCGACTCGGTGATCTCCCGGATCGTAGACATCTTCTTCGGTCTGCCGTTCCTGCTCGGCACGATGGTCGTCCTGAACGCCTTCAGCGAGCGCAAGGTGTACGTGGTCGTTCTGGCCCTGGCCTGCCTGGGCTGGACGTCGATCGCCCGTGTCATGCGAAGCTCGGTGATCACGGCCAAGCAGGCGGACTACGTGACCGCGGCTCGGGCGCTCGGCGCCAGCACTTCGCGGATCCTGTTCCGCCATGTGATGCCGAACGCCGTCGCGCCGACCATCGTCGTGGCCACGATCGCCCTCGGCGGTTACATCTCCGCGGAGGCGACGCTGTCGTTCCTCGGTCTCGGCCTCAGCGACCCGACGATCTCGTGGGGCATCGACATCTCCGAGGGCAGCAAGGTGATCCGGGACAACCCGCACGCGCTGCTGTTCCCGGCGGGCATGCTCAGCCTCACGGTCTTCGCGTTCATCATGCTCGGCGACGCGGTACGCGACGCCCTTGACCCGAAGCTGCGCTGAGGAGGGCGTACGTGACTACCATCGACATGCCCAGGAACGTCCCCGAGCCGCGGGGCGCGGCCGAAGGCGACGTGCCGCTGCTCGAAGTGCGCGATCTGCACGTCGAGTTCCACACCCGTGACGGCGTGGCCAAGGCCGTCAACGGCGTCAACTACACCGTGAGCTCCGGTGAGACCCTCGCCGTGCTCGGTGAGTCCGGCTCCGGTAAGTCCGTGACCGCCCAGGCCATCATGGGCATCCTCGACATGCCGCCCGGCAGGATCCCCCAGGGACAGATCCTGTACCGGGGCGAGGACATGCTCACCATGTCCGGCGATGCTCGGCGCAAGATCCGGGGCCGCAAGATCGCGATGATCTTTCAGGACGCGCTCTCCTCGCTGAACCCGGTGTTGTCCGTCGGCTACCAGCTCGGCGAGATGTTCCGCGTCCACCAGGGCCTGAGCAAGAAGGAAGCCAAGGCCAAGGCCATCGAGCTGATGGACCGCGTGAAGATCCCGGCCGCGCGGGAGCGCGTCGGTGATTACCCGCACCAGTTCTCCGGTGGTATGCGCCAGCGCATCATGATCGCGATGGCGCTCGCCCTGGAGCCGGACCTGATCATCGCCGACGAGCCCACCACAGCCCTCGACGTGACGGTCCAGGCCCAGGTCATGGATCTGCTCGCGGAGCTTCAGCGCGAGTACCAGATGGGCCTGATCCTGATCACCCACGACCTCGGTGTCGTCGCCGATGTGGCGGACAAGATCGCGGTGATGTACGCGGGCCGGATTGTGGAGACGGCCCCGGTACACGAGTTGTACAAGCGGCCCTCGCACCCGTACACCAAGGGTCTGCTGGACTCGATCCCGCGCCTGGACCAGAAGGGCCAGGAGCTGTACGCGATCAAGGGGTTGCCGCCCAACCTCACCCGCATTCCGTCCGGCTGCGCTTTCAACCCGCGCTGTCCGCAGGCGCAGGACATCTGCCGTACGGACGTGCCGGCGCTGCTCCCGGTCACCGAGCGGAACGGCAGCGAGCTTGTTGGCCGCGGCAGCGCGTGCCACTTCTGGAAGGAGACGATCCATGGCTGACCTTGGCAAGACGGACGAGACCATGGACGTCACCCCCAACGTCACCGAGGTCGAGACGGTGGAGGCCGCCACCGACGAGGAGGCCGTGGCCGCCATCGAGGCACCGGTCGAGCGCGGCGAGCCGATCCTGCAGGTCCGCAACCTGGTCAAACATTTCCCGTTGACCATGGGCATCCTGTTCAAACGTCAGATCGGCGCGGTCAAGGCCGTCGACGGTGTGTCCTTCGACCTGTACCAGGGCGAGACGCTGGGCATCGTGGGCGAGTCGGGTTGCGGCAAGTCCACCGTCGCCAAGCTCCTGATGAACCTGGAGCGGGCGACGGCCGGCGAGATCTTCTACAAGGGCCAGGACATCACCAAGCTGTCCGGGCGTGCGCTGAAGGCGGTCCGCCGGAACATCCAGATGGTGTTCCAGGACCCGTACACCTCGCTCAACCCGCGTATGACGGTGGGCGACATCATCGGGGAGCCGTTCGACATCCACCCCGAGGTGGCCCCGAAGGGAGACCGGCGCCGCAAGGTGCAGGATCTCCTGGACGTGGTCGGTCTCAACCCGGAGTACATCAACCGCTACCCGCACCAGTTCTCCGGCGGTCAGCGCCAGCGCATCGGCATCGCCCGCGGCCTGGCCCTCAACCCGGAGATCATCATCTGCGACGAGCCGGTCTCCGCGCTCGACGTCTCCGTGCAGGCACAGGTCATCAACCTGATGGAGCGCCTGCAGAACGAGTTCAACCTGTCCTACCTCTTCATCGCCCACGACCTGTCGATCGTCCGGCACATCTCGGACCGGGTCGGTGTGATGTACCTCGGCAAGATGGCCGAGATCGGCTCCGACGAGCAGATCTACGACCACCCGACGCACCCTTACACCCAGGCGCTGCTGTCGGCGGTCCCGGTCCCCGACCCGGAGGCCCGCGCCAACCGCGAGCGGATCATCCTCGCCGGCGACGTCCCGTCCCCGGCCAACCCGCCGTCGGGCTGCCGCTTCCGCACCCGCTGCTGGAAGGCCCAGGACAAGTGCGCCAAGGACATCCCGCTGCTGGCGATCCCCGAGCGCTTCAAGGGCGAGGACACCCCGGCGGCCCACGAGTCCGCCTGCCACTTCGCCGAGGAGAAGGACGTGGTCCACGCGGTCTGAGTCGTGTGTAAATTCCTTCCCTTCAGGGACTGACGGGACCTTCTCGAACGAGGCTGGCGGTCACCACCGACATCGGTGGTGACCGCCAGCCTTCTTTCTTTATCGATGACTCCGAAATTTCAACAAGAATATTTTCGGTCATTAACTAGAGGAAAGAAAGACATCATGCGAGTATGGATAACGAAATGGTAAAGTGTCCTTGTGGCTCCCTAAGGGAATATGTAAAGATCAACTTGCTTGATAGTGCTGCACGGTATACCCAGAGGGCTTCCGGTATGCGTTCCACTCCTGGATATCGGTTGAGTCGAACAAATGTAAGCACTTTCGGTGTATCAGATCTTTCCACTGTTGAAGTCACTTGATGTTTCTCATGGTGGCTTCTGCTCTGATTGGAGGAATTTGTATGGGCACTCCCGTTTTCATCGAAGAAGAGTTGGATGCAGATCTTGCTGATCTGGATCTCGACATCCAGACTACGCTGACCGGTGACGCAATGACACAGCTGCGGCCGATGATGGCCACTCACCTTACCTGTGAACCCAGCGGCTCGATGACCTCGTGTGGAATGACAACCGGGGCTAATCCGCCCTGCTGCTAATCCAGTGCCGGGCGGGATTCAAGGATGAATCCCGCCCGGTCTTCTTCGCGTAGAGAGAGCAGGGTTATGGTGCAACGGAACCTCTATGCCGCTTCCAATCCCATCACGCTGAGAGTAGCAACGCTGCAGCATGACGCCTTCAGTGATGTATTTGCCAACTTTCACGATGCCTCCCAGCCAACCGATAGGGAGTTGGCGGGCTACATCCGTAGCATTGCAGAATTTCCTGATCTCATAGAAGCTATCGCTGTTTCCAGTCCAGTTTTGTTGAAAGCTCTAGACAAGGTTGTCGTCGGCGAGGAAACGCGACGGAAGAGGCTCCTTGGTGCCGCTATATCGGTTACCCGCTATGCGATTCGGATGAGCAGCCGTTCTACTCCCTTCGGGTTGTACGCCGGGGTGGCAGCAGCAGAGATTGGGGAGGTTGCAAAGGCTGAGATCGGCCCGAATACGAAGAAGATTGTCCGTATTGATTCCGGTTGGCTCGACAGCTTGTCGAGAGAGTTGAATTCCAGCGCTGATTTGAGGCTCACGCTGGAGGTTGTTCTGAATAATCTTTGCGTCGAGCGCGCAGACCGCCTTATTGTTCCCCACGTGCGAATTAGGCGCGAAGCCTCCAACGGCGCAGAGGTTCAGTTGCGTGGTCGAGAGATTTCGATGCGGTTTACACCACTCTTGGAATGGATCTGCGACCGCGCTCACAAACCTGTGCGCTATTCAGACTTGCTGATCGAGGCAAAAGATCGGTTCCCTCGTATTCCCGAGCAGAAACTCGACTCTTTCCTCGCAAATCTCCTTGCACGCGATGTACTCCTGAGCAAGTTGCCTACCACGGAGTTGTATTCAACCTCGCTCGCAGACGCGGAGAACATACTTCCCTCGAGCCTTAAGAAGGTGGCCGGCCTGAGGGGGCTGCGCGAAGCCATGGAAGCTTACGCGGCCACGAGCATGGGCAAAGGAAAAGATGCCTGGTACGGCTTGCGTGCAGCTGTGTCACGGGTACACGACGGGATCCTAGACGTGAGTCCCCAGGTGGATGTACGTGCTGATATGTCCGTGACCCTGCCACGTCCAGTGATTCAAGAGGTCGAAGAATTGGCTTCGGCTCTCTGGCGAATTGCACCGGATGGCTCAGCGTACACGCACATGCGTAGATACCGTATGGCTTTCCTTGAAAAGTACGGAAAGCATGGCGTGGTACGGTTGAAGAATCTCATAGATCCTCACGTTGGGCTCGGATACCCGGAAGGGTATCTGAACCCAGCGAGCACCGCTTCCTTCGGTATCAATGAAAAGCACAAAAGCGCCGCGCACGATACGCGAGCGGAAATTCTCGCGTCCTTGGCATACCGAGGACTTTCTGCGGAGAATCGTGAAGTGGTGCTTACCGAGGCGGACGTGCGTCGCTTGAGCGGTGGCAGCTCGACGCCGGTCCCCTCACAGGCAGTCGAGGTATGCTTCCAGCTATTGGGTGAGACCCTGGACTCGCTCGATAATGGGGATTTCTCCCTATGGGTTACGCCTGTAGGAGGTGCTCTTACCGCAGGAGCCATGGCAGGGCGGTTTTCTGATGTCACAGACAGGTCTGCTGACTTGAGTAAACTATTTTCCACGATGGCTCCTAATGCCATAGTGGCACAGGTTGACTTTGCTCCGGTACTACCGCGCGCCATGAACGTAGTTCAGGGGCGGCGATTCACTGAGCACAGGATACCTGTGGGAGTCTTCCACGGAGATAAGGAACATGGCTTTATCGACTGGCGTGATCTCTTAGTGGCAGCAGACGGCAATGCATTGCGCCTTTACTGGGAGGCAACAGGTCAGCAGGTCGTTCCCATCGTCCCCCATACACTCTCTCTGACTACTGCAGCTCCCAACCTTGTCAGATTTCTTGCCGAACTGTGCTACGCCAATGAAATCAGGGTTTGGCAGCCGTGGGAGTGGGGGCAGATGGCATCGCTGCCTCTCCTGCCTCGTGTTCGCTTTGGCAGAAGCATTATTGCACCGCTGGCGTGGAAGACTACTCTGGAACTGCGCACAGCGGCACGGCAAAGAGAAGACTGGGAGACAGCAGTCGACGAGTGGCGTAAGCGCCTGAACGTTGATTCTCGAGTTCGAGTAATCAATTACGATCAGTACTGCGAAATCGATTTGGACAACGTTCTGCACCGCGAAATCCTGCGCAGGGAGCTAACAGAAGGCAATCCGCTGGTAACTGAAGTTCCGAGCGCGGGAGGTGAGCAGTACGGTTGGCTCGGAAAACACTGCAGTGAGTTCACGGTTCCGCTAGTTCCAAGAGAGCATGTGGGACGCGTCAAACAGCACAAGCTGGACCACGTGCGCATTAAGAATTCCGAACGCAAGGCGTATCACCCGGGAAGTAACTGGGCTTATCTTGAGCTCGATTGCATGCCAGAAATCCATGATGAGCTCATCAGAAGGCGTGTACCGGACATCCTGGAGGCTGTCTGGGGTGAGATCGATCGATGGTTCTTCATTCGCTACAATAGGCCTCGTCATCATGTACGTCTCCGAATTCGAAGCAATGATCCGGCCATGCCTGAGAGTGTGTGGAACAGAATTCTGCGGGATTGCTCGTTGCTCCGAGAAGGTGGTTACATTTCGGACTTTCGACTCTGTACCTACGAGCCGGAGCTCTCTCGCTTCGGAGGAGTCGAAGGGATGGATCTGGCGGAGCGGGTATTTCATGCCGACAGCGAGTGGGTAATCAACCTCATGCGGATCGGGAGGACCGGTGAGGCGGAATACTCCAAGGACCTGCTCGAACTGGCCAGCTATGGAATAATTTTGGATGGGATTGGCGACTGGGACTGGTGCGAGTGGGTAGCGCAGCATTTTCCACAGAGAGATGATCGTGATCAACCCTCTCGTAAGGAGATCCAGGAGGCAGGGAGGATTGTTGCACCCGGTATGACCCTCAAGAATCTGGCCCCAGTTTTGCCTGATTCGGCACTGGAGTCAGCGCGGAGGTTGGCAGATGCTGCTCGTGAGGTAGGGAAGACTCTTCTGCCTGAGCTGGACCGGACAGACACGTGGACATGGCGTGAGGAGATTGTTGGTTCATTCTTGCATTTGCACCACAATCGCCTCATTGGCATCAGTCCCGACCGTGAGAATCGCAGCCTGGTGAGTTTGCGTCACATTGCGCGCATGCATCAGGGCCGCGCTCGGCACGGCGTTGCTCGCTTCTCTTCGAGGAGCGGCGCATGAATAGTGGCATCACTTGGCGCCACAAGGCCGCGGAGCGTATCTCCGACGAAATCGCCTGGCATTTGAGTAACCCGGACAATCTCGCCTACTCGAAGAACTCTGATCCATTGGCCCGAGCTTCGCTTGCTAGTGGCTTCCCAGGTATCTCCTTGATTTATACGGCTCGGCTGCATAAAGGTGATAAGAAGGATGGGGCGACAGCACACTGGTATCTTAAACAGGCGGCGGAGAGTCTGAAGTTGCGCAGTCGACTGCTGGTCGGACTGCATTACGATGCATGTGGCCTGGGTTACGCGCTCTCCATGGCGCAAGCTGTAGGCGGAGGCTATGTTGGTGCCCTGACGCAGCTCGACGCGGAAGTAACAATGGGTGCGGAAGCACTATGCCAGCAAGTCGAGTCGATATCACTAGGGCCGATGGCCAGGTTCGACGTACTGGATGGGCTGGCCGGCATAGCTCGGTACCTTCTTCTGAGGGACCCACATGGGCATGTCCTGGAGCGTGTTCTCACATGCTTGTCGAGAATGCTCACGCCCGCTGACTATTTCGGGTGTAAGGTCCCGGGTTTTTGGTCAACGACACCGCCGAACTGGCTGCCTCAGATGAATTCTGATGTGCGTGAGAATGGTCATTTAAACCTGGGATTGGCACATGGTATTGCTGGACCGCTGGCAGTCCTGTCCACAGCGTTCCTGCAGAAAATAGCCGTGCCCGGTCAGGATGTGGCCATTGCGGGGCTGGTCGAGATCCTTCATCGATTTCAGGGAATCGATGAATACGGAATCTTCTGGCCGAATTATGTATCGTTGGAGGAGTTCACCACGCCATCGATGCCACGTTCACGGAGCAGAGTCTCCTGGTGCTATGGCGCTCCTGGGGTTTCGCGAGCCCTGCAACTCGCGGGCAAAGCACTCGACCGAGACGACTGGCTACAAACAGCTCAATCTTCGGTCAGTGCGCTGTGTGCGGTTCCAAGTGATGAATGGTTGGCTGACCATTGGTCGTTTTGTCATGGGCTTTCAGGGATCATGCATATATTGAGGTACTTCATTGAGGGGCAGGAGGCTGATCAGGTCTCCAAGCTGGTTGATTCCATTGCTGAGCGGATCATTGAAGTCTTCTCCGAAGGTCTGCCAACAGGGTTTGAGGTGGGCATGATGGATCTCTCTCCCGGAAAAGATCCGGCTGGCCTGTTGGAGGGTGTGGCAGGCCTTGGACTCGCCCTTCAGTCTTACGCCGAACAGGAGGATTCAATCCCATGGGACACGGCGTTCCTGATGCAGTGAGTCTCAGAAAGGGGTCGGCGGGCGTCCCTACAACTGCGTTCTCTGATATTTCCATCGACGGAAAAACGGTCAGCGCCGTGAATTTCATGCGCCTTGCTACGGAATATCTTGAAAGCGGAAATATTCCGTCCGGTTTACCTCAATGGGGCGCGACCGTCGATAGATTTGTTCGTGCCGGAGCCTCGGCTTTGGTAGAGGAGGAACTCGAGTCCCGTTGGGTGGAGCGACGCGTATATCTTGACGGATCTGTTCCACGAGAGGTATATGTCCAGCTGAGTGCTGTGGCAGAAGAGCTGCTCAAAGCAGGGAGAGCTCGCAACTTCTTCTTTGTCCATAAACCTCCTGGTATGCGTATCAGATTTGAATGCGATCCACAATCCCGGATTGCGGTGCGTGATGCACTTCTTGGCATGTGCTCGCAAGCGACACGGGATGGGCTGGTGCTCGGACACCACTCGGCGGTGTATGAGCCGGAGTACAAGCTGTTTGGTGGTGCGGCAGCCATGGCTGGCGTGCATGGCATGTTCACGGCCGATTCCTTGGTGTGGATGGACTATTGGGGAGGGCAGCGCCAGACGCCAGCATGGGCCCTTTCACTCCGGTTGATTCGTTCCCTCTTCTCGGCCATGGAGATCACAGATGCCGAGGATCAGGATGTGTGGGACCGTTTGGGCTGTCAGGCAGGAAGAAAATTTAGCGACGATGAGCCTGAGCCCTCGGGCTGGCCGGAGATAGCGCACAGGATTCGCTTGATGTGGGGTAACCCCGAGCACCTATCATCGGTGACTTCGTCGATGAATACCAACTGCGCCTCGTTTGAAGAGCGCGTGAGTTCCGAGTGGGCGAAGTGGAACTCGGAATATTTCAGAACCGATCCAGCCGTTGTCGGCCCTAGAGAGGCCGCCGCGTTCCTCATAGTCTTTCACTGGAACCGTGCACGGCTTCCGTTCTCCTGGCAGGCCGGGATTGCTACGGCTTTGGCGAACGTCGTGTACGAGCGAGAAGTCCGACAGACCTAACCGATGCCATCTCTGAAGATACTGCCTCGCAGCGGCAGGAGATTCGGGAGCCTCTGAGAATCTTCCTTTAAAAAATTGCAGGAGAGTGCGTGAGACAGGGACTTCGGGACACGTCAGAGGAAGAGATCGGGGACTCGTCGGCGGAGCGCGCCCTGTTCGGCGGCAAGCTGAGATACGACTTGGGCTTCAACCGCCACGAAGGTGCTGTATTGAGTCTGTCTCTCTGGCAGGCGGCTAAAATGCTTCCGGATCTCGTTGCCGAAGTGCTGCGTTTGGCATATGAAGCCGACGCCCGTGCTCTACGGAGAGTCGCTGCTTCGGAACTCTTCCAAGGCATCAGCACAGCTACCATTCTACTGGGTACCAATGAGTCTATTTCGGCCCTCCTCGTTGCCGATATAGACTCTCCTGCACTTCGAAGTGCACTCCCTTTCGTTATTGTTGTAGCCCTGGCAGTGGGATTTCGTACGCTTGCATCAGCCATCTCTAGGGCCTATTTGGGGCGCCTCGAACCAAAAATCGAACGGGTGGCGACCGTGCGCTATCTGGAGCGGGTAATAAGAGTGGAGTTGTCCTCTATCGAGGACCCTGACTTCCATCGGCTATTGGACTCGGCTCAGCATGGGGCGTCGAGTGCACGACGCGTACTCATGTATTGCGGAGCCATCGCCAACGCCCTGATAACCTTCCTCGCTGTTGCAGCGGTATTGGCCACTCTTAACCCGATTCTTCTTCTCCTCCTCGCTCTGCTCGCCGTGCCTCGTTCCTGGAGTGCGTTGTGGAATGCGCGAGCGCGTTATCTTTCTGCTCATGCGTGGATCGAGCATGCTCGGGCGGCCAAGTTGCTGAGTGCTCTGTTGATTGATCAGCACTCCGCTTCAGAGATTCGAGTGCACGACGCCGGCCAATTCTTGCTGGACCAATATGGAAAATTGGCGCGTTCGTCTGAGGAAGAACAGGCCAGATTGGCCAATGATGCCGCACGGACTCAGGTCTTCGCTGCTGTGATGGTCGGAGTCACGTCGATCCTCACCTACGGAGTCCTGGGAGGCTTCGTCCTGTATGACGTGATGAAATTGGCAACGGTGGGGACGGTCATTATCGCTGTGAGAATGGGTACGACAAACTTGAGCATACTGATGACACAGGCCAACTCCTTGTATGAAAGCGCACTTTATGTGGGTGACCTTAGGCGGCTGTGCGAGGAAGCGGAGTACCGTGCTGTACAGGAGGGCGGTGAGAAGCTTGACGAGGTTATCGATCGGATCATTTTTGAGAAAGTAAACTTCAAGTACCCGGGCGCCGATCGATCGGCACTCCTGGATGTGGATCTAACAATCCCGAAGGGTAGTGTCGTCGCACTTGTCGGGGAAAACGGATCCGGGAAGAGTACGTTGGTCAAACTATTGGCTGGTTTGTATAAGGCGGACTCGGGCAGTGTTCGCTGGGGTGGCATCGATGTATCTAATGCGGATCGCCGGGATCTTCAATCGCGGATTGCAATGGTCGCTCAAGATTTCAAGCGCTGGCCTTTCACGGCGCGCGCCAATGTGGTGATCTCGCGGGCTGGTGCGGCGGTGGACCACGTGCGACTCCAGGAGGCGGCAGCTCATTCCGGTGCTGAGGCAACTATCAAAGAATTGCCGCAAGGTTGGGATACCCTGTTGGCTCGCGAGTACTACGGAGGACATGGAATTTCGGGGGGGCAGTGGCAGCGGCTGGGTATCGCTCGCGCCCGATATCGTGATGCTCCTATTCTTATTGTGGATGAACCCACCAGCGCCCTGGACGCGCGCGCTGAAGCGGAAGTCTTTGAGAGGATCTTGAAGCAGAAGCGAGAAGATCAGACCGTGGTACTCGTCACTCACCGGCTGGCTTCAGTAAGAACAGCAGACCTCGTCTATGTTCTCAAGGATGGGCGTGTTATCGAATCAGGTTCGCCGGATCAGCTCCTAGCTAGTGAAGGATTGTTCGCGGAACTGTTCAGCATTCAGGCAAACGCCTATTCTCTGGAAAGCTGAAGCCTGCGAGGCGCTGTAGGGTGAGTGGTGCTATGGATATTTCAGCCGTAATTCGCTGCCGTGGTCTGCTAGGAAGTGCTCTACCCGTAGGATTTCTTTGATTTGTGGTGTCGATCACGATGTGACTGACGACTGATCTACCGATGACCAGGCCACGCTGTGATGGACGAAACGGGGTGACAACAAGTCCTCCAGCGACGTTACAAGCCGGCCTCTTCAGCACCTGGGGCGGGTTGTTCCAGGTCCTTGTCCAGTTCAGGCTCTCCGACAGATTCGCTTACCGTCTCGCGGCGTGGCCAAGTCATGAAACGGCCAGGAGTGGTAAGCGATCCCGCACTCGCGACGGAGGGATACTGTAGCGGGATTGTGAAAGCCGTAGCGACGTAGTGACGAATCCAGCACAGTCAGGAACTGCAGCTGCCTTGTCAGAGTAAGTCGAACGGCGGGATGATCCGCGTAATCGCGATAAGGCGAAGCCGGGGTACCGGTAAGGCGTAGAACCATCCGTCGGACAGCAGAGGGATGCGGCGCACGCCGCCCGGAACGCCACGGCGTGGCCCCTCGCCGATGTCGGTCACATCGACGCCGACTTCGGCGAGGGCGACCAGTTCCGCCGCCAGGCGCTCGACCTCGTCGACGATGTGTCGCGGGAATCCGTCTGCAACATGTTCGGCGTCGGGGTCGTACTCCCAACGCCAAGCCTCTTCGTCTCCCATGCCGTCACACGCCCTCGGCGCGCTCGATACCGGCCTCGGCACAAGCCGCGTCGAGGATCCGGCCGATCTCGGCCGCGATGGTCCGCGCCTCTTCAAGGCTCTCGGTTGCGGCGGCGCGTGCCTCCAGGGTGCGCAGTCTGGCGGCCCGCTCAGGGTGCCGTTCCAGTGCGACGTACACCGCCCACTGACCTACGAAGCGGCGCATCGGAGCGGCGCTGACCTGCTCGCGTGCCTGTTGGAGGGCTGCAGAGCGTTCGGCGTCGAATGTGGGCAGGGCGTCCGGCGCCAGTTGTGCCAGAGCAGCCCGCAGGCCCTCCGGGGTGTTGGCCGGCTGCGATGTGACAGAGTCGCCGGAACCGGAGTGTGCGGCGGTGCTCATGCGCGGTCTCCTCGGGGCGGTACGGCGGTCTGACCACTGCCCGTCAGCGTACCCGCGAGGCAGCGGCGTGGGCTGGACCTGTGGACAGCTCACGCTTCGTCCCCGTTCACCTTCGGTACGACGCTGAACCAGACGGCCTTGCCGCGCGGGTAGTCCCGCACCCCCCACTCGTCGGCGCATGCATTGACGATGCCGAGTCCGCGTCCGTGTTCGTCGCGGGCGACGGGGGTCAGGGGCGCTGGGGCGCCCGAGCCGTGGTCCCACACGGTCACGCGGAAGTCGTCCGGGGTACGTTCCAGGCTGACGTAGGCGTCCATCGCGGAGTGGCGGTAGGCGTTGGTGACGACCTCGGATGCCAGCAACTCCACAGTGTCCACGATGCAGTTGAGCTTGGCGGCGGCGAGGATGCTGCGGATCGTGGCCCGGACCACGCGGACGGCGCGGGGGTCGTGGGGAATGGTCAGGCCGTAGGTCCAGAGGGGCTGGGGGGTTTCGGGCATGCGCATGTGGCAGCCTCCATTCGTGTGCCTGCTGTGACTGATGCATCACTTACGGTAGAGGTGATGGTTCGAAGTATTCAACCTGCTTGTGTGAGACGGTGATTGTTCGATGAGTGCGTTCGCCAGGCGAGGAGGGGCTGCGTGGGCCTGAGGTCGGATCCGACGTATCGGCAGCGGCGTTTTGGTGCGGAGCTGCGCAGGATGCGCGAGCGTGCTCGACTGTCGTCGACTGATGCGGCCGCGCTGCTCGGGATGAGGCAACCTCAGCTCAGTAGCATCGAGGCGGGAAAGACTAATGTGTCCGCGGAGCGGGTCTGGCGCCTTGCGCAAGAAGAAGGTGTGAGTACTCAAACCTTCGTGGAGGCTCTTATTGATCTGGGACAGCGTTCCGGCAGGGGGTGGTGGAGCGAGTACCGGGGAGTGCTGAGTGCCGCGCACCTGGATCTGGCGGAGCTGGAGGATGATTCCCGCCGTGTGGTCACGTATGAGCCGATGTTCGTCCCCGGCATCTTTCAGACACCGGACTACGCCGACGTCATCCACCACCGCGGCTATCGGCGGATGGCCCCGGAGGAGCGGGCCGCTGCCGTCCGTTTCCGGGTGCGGCGCGGGGCTCGGCTGACCGGCGAACAACCGCCGCGCATCCACGCGGTCATCCATGAGGCGGCGCTCAGCGCGTCATTGGGCGAACCCAAGGTGATGCGTGATCAGTTGCTGCATCTAATCGAGTTGTCACGGCTGCCGTACGTGACCATCCAGGTTCTGCCGTTTGACGGCCCCATCGCCTTCGGCACCGGATTCGTGCTGATCGAGCCGCGGGTACGGGAGCTGGGCACGGTCGTGGTTTCCCACATCGAGAAGTCGCTCTACCTGGACGATGCGGAGGCGCTGGCCAAGTACCGGGACTGGTTCGCTACTTTGAGCGGGGCGGCACTTCTCCCGGTCGACCCGGAGGCGCCGGCGGAGGCCCGAGCGGTCAAGGATTCGTTGGGTCTGCTTCAACGCATCTTGTACACCCTGCTGTAGGAAGGCTCGCATGTCCGAACTCAGGTGGCAGAAGTCCAGTTTCAGCGAAGGCGGAGCTGCGAACTGCCTCGAACTCGCCACAGATCCCACCGGACGCCCCCACCTCCGCGAGAGCGATACCCCCAGCAGCGTCATCGTGACGACTCCCGCCGCTCTCGGTGATCTGCTCCGTGCTGTCGCAGACAGCGAAATCGAAGCCGTTCGACGCTGAATTGCTCCACCACATCGAGCTGTGGGTTCCCAACCTCCCCCGAGCGACCCGCGAATGGGGCTGGTTGCTCACCAGGCTCGGCTACGACCCGTACCAGGACTGGGAGCACGGCCGCAGCTGGCGGTCGGGCGCGACGTATCTCGTCGTGGAGCGCTCGCCGGCCCTGTCCGGCACGACGCACGACCGCACCCGCCCGGGCCTCAACCACCTCGCCTTCCACGCCGGAGCCCGCGAGGAGCTGGACGCACTGGCCGCCGAGGCCCCCGCGCACGGCTGGACGCCGCTTTTCGCCGACCGTCACCCGTACGCGGGCGGCCCGCGGCACTACGCGGCCTACCTCGCCAACGCCGATGGATTCGAGGTCGAGTTGGTGGCGGTGGAACCTTGAGCCGAGTCAAGTGCCGGGCGGGATAGGACGATTGAGCCGCTCTGTCAGCTCCCGTTCCCGTTGCAGCAGGTTCGCGAAGTAGGCGGTGCCGGGGTCGGTCCAGCGGGCGGAGGTTTTCAGGACCTCAAGGGTGGCGTGGAGGCGGGTGAGGGCGTCGTCGCGTCGTTCACGGACCTCTTCGCGGACCTCGACCTCTGCCTCGTCCAGCACGGAGTACCACCGGTCCAGCCCCGTCGCCATCCGTGTGAGGACGTGGGCGGCGTGGAGGGTGCCGGAGAGGGGGCGGGGGTCCGGGCGCAGGGCGTGGGTGACCAGGTCGTCGCCGTTGGTGATGAACCGCTCGAAGGCCTGGCGCAGATACAGGGAGTGGTGGCCGGTCTCGTGCAGCAGGGTCTCGAAGGCGGCGGGCACGCTGGTCAGGTAGCCGACGCCCGCGAAGACGGCTCCGTAGTTCCGCAGCAGCGTGGCGGAGCGGAAGGCACCGCCGTCCACGTAGACCACGGCCCGGACCAGGAGGCTGAGTTCCACGGCCGCCTCCGGCCATACCCGCCGCAGCACGGTCACCGCCGCGCCGACCCGTTCGACCGCTTCGGGCGCCGCCGTCGCGGACATGTCCGGCCTCCCCACACCCGCCGTACGCAGCATGTCGGCCCGTAGTTCGGCGAGGGGCGTCCGGCACCACAGGGGATAGTCGGGTACGCCGGTGACGTGTTCCAGTGGCCGGATGCGCTCCTGGGAGAGGCCGGCGCGGATCTGTTCGACGCAGGTGGCGTCGGGGGTGCGGCCCGCCGCGAGTTCGGTGGCGGTCCAGACCGCCCTCGGGTGCAGGCCGGCCGTCGGTGTGCACGCCGGTATGTACGGGGCCAGTCGGCGTACGACGTCACGGTGGTAGGAGCGGGCGAGGCGGGCGGTGCCCGTCGGGGTGGGGCCGACGCTCGTCAGCTCGGCGTAGGTCTCGGCGGTCAGTTGTGCCATGGTGCCCCCTCAACTGTCGGTCGGAGTCGCCGCTCGCGGCGCCAGCGCCAGCCGGTCCGCGAGGACCCCCGGTGCGGGCGCCGACGGGGCCTGCCGGGCGCGGGTGCGACGGACGATCAGGGCGGCCACCTTCTCGTCGCCGAGAGCTCGCAGATGGTCGATCAGGGTGTCGCGGACGGTGTGCCATTCCTGGCGGGACCGGCCGGCCATCACGTCGGGCAGGGCGGGGAGCCGGGTGCGCAGGGCCTCCCGCTCGTGGGTCGCCAGGTCGACGAGGTCGTGCAGGAGACCGACCCAGGCGTCCTCGGTGCCCTCCGAGAACGACAGGTGGACCGAGCCCTCCTCGCCGGTCCGGCCCTCGTGGTAGAAGCCGCGCGGTATGTAGAGGCAGTCGCCGGCCTCGATGCGCACCTCCATGACGACCGGGGTGTCGGGTACGTCCCCCGCGCGTCCCCGCATGACCGGCAGGGTCTGGCGCGGGGCCCGGACACGCCAGGTCTTGGCCCCGGCCAGTTGCCGGACGAAGACGCCGGACAGGTCGTAGTGCGGGGCGGCGCCCTGGGAGCCCGGCGGGGTGAGGAACGCGGTGGGGGAGACCGGGTAGCCGGTCTCGGCCGCGAGCTCCTCGCAGAAGGCGGCGACCTCGGGGCAGTAGAGGGACAGGGACTGGAGGACCATGGTGGCGCCCTCCGCCACCTGGGCGAGGACGTGGTGCGGGTCGGCCAGGCCCGACAGCTGGCGGTGCTCGGCCACCGCCCCGCCCCGACCGCCGGTGGCGCCCTGTCCCGCTCGTACCGGCCGTACGTCCAGTTCCCGGCCGTCGCGCAGCAGGCGTACGTACGGGGCCCGCAGGCCCCGGCCGAAGAGGAGGTCCTGTGCGAGGTCGGCGGAGAAGACGTCGTCCAGCGGCCCGAGCCCACGGCTCAGCCGGGGTGTCCGGTCCTGGATCTCCCCGAGGCTCGCGGGGTCGTCGAGAAGTCGTTCCAGAGCCATGGTGATTCCCGTTCGCAGACTAGGAGGGTCAGCCGGTCAGCCGTACGTCGTCCTGTTCCCGTCGTTCCCCGCCGGTGTCCTTGTCCTCGTGGAAGTCGCGTACCCCCGGCACCAGCAGCACCAGGGCGGCCGAGGCGAGTTGGACGACGATCGCCGTCACCAGCACCGGAGTGCGGCCCACCAGGTCGGTGAGGGGGCCCACGATCATCAGGCCGAGTGGCAGCAGCCCCAGGCTGACCAGCCAGTCCACGGAGGTGACGCGTCCCATGAGGTCCGCGGGGAACTGGCGTTGCAGTGCGGTCTCCCAGAGCACGTTGAACGGCATCATGGCCACTCCGGCGACGGCGTAGCCGGCCGCGACCCACACCAGGGAGAAGGGGCTGAGCAGTACCAGGGGCACCGCGGCGAACAGGGCGTTGCAGCCGATGGCCACCAGCCCCGGGTGGCGTGGCCGCAGCCGTCCGATGACGATCGTGCCGACCAGCCCGCTGAGGCTGAAGACGGCGAGGACCGTGCCGTACGCCGTGCCGCCCGTGAACTCCTCGCTGGAGACGATCGGCAGCAGCACCATGTGCGGTGCCACGACCAGCATGGTCTGTACGGCCGTCAGCGCGAGGACCGCCGTGGTCCAGCGGGTCCGGCGGACCGCGGCCACCCCGGCCCGCACCTCGGCGGCCATGGAGGTGCGGGGCGCGGCGGTGCGAGCGGGCTCCCGTACCGCGAGGACGCACAGCAGGCTGACCGCGAAGCTCGCCGCGTTGACCGCGAAGGCGGTCCTGGTACCGGCCAGCGCCACCAGGACACCGCCGAGTGCGGGACCGAGGACGGCGGCCGTGCTCTCGGTCGCGCCGCGCAACGCGTTCGCGGCGACCAGACGCTCGGCGGGGACGACGCTGGGGACGAGGCCGCCGTAGGCGGGCCGGAAGAACGCCTCGCCGCTGCCGAGGACGAACGTCAGCAGCGCCAGCCCCGCCGTGCCGACCCCGGAGGGAACGGCCACGACGGCAAGGACGGAGACCAGGCGTACGGCGTCGGCGGCGACCATCACCCGGCGCCGGGGCAGCCGGTCCGCCCACACGCCGCCGACCAGGGCGAACACGACGGCCGCGAGCATCCGGCCGCTCAGCACCAGCCCCACGTCACCGGCGTCGCCCCCGGACTCGACGACCCGCAGCGAGACGGCGACGACGAAGAACTGGTCCCCGAGGGAGCTGATCGCCTGCCCGGCCCACAGCCGGCGGAATGCGCGCAGGCCGAGGACGCTGCCGGAGAGCCGGGCGCCGAGACCACTCAGTGCCCGATGGTTCACGCGGCTCCTTCGCCGGTCACGCCGGGTACGTCGGTCAGCTCGCCGTATCCGAATCCGCAGCAGTCCCCGGTGATGTCCTCGTCCCGGGCGATCTCGGGGTGGGGCAGCGTGGACGGTACGAAGGCCGCGAGGTCGATCGGCTCCTCGTCGTCGTCCACGAAGATCTCCGCACCGTCCGTGATCAGGTCGAGGTGGACCTTCTCCTGGTAGCCGATTTTGTGCTGGTCCTGATTGTGCTGACCGAACCCTATGTGCGCGCCGACCCGGCGCTCGTTGATATGGGAATTCGCGGCGATGAACTCGTCGATTCCCGAGTTCGTGCCGAATCCGAGTTCACCCACGCGTTCTCCGTACGGCTGCCGGAAGCACAGGCCGACCAGTTCCCGGATGTCACTGTCCGCGCACTCGAATCCGACGGCCCGGCCGTTCGATATCTCGACTCGCAAGGGGTTGTCGGAAAGCCTGGTGTCGATGCTCGTGATCACATTGCAGTTCAGTGCGCCGTCCGCCACGAGCACGCCGTCTATCTCGGCCGGGAACGTGGCTATCTCGCCCGCCGGAAGAATCGTGAAACCGCCCGGCCGCCATACCCCGCGGTTGCTGATCCAGTCGAACCGCGTCGAGTCGAGCCGCATGCGCAGGTCGGTACCGCCCCGGCTGCGTACCCGGATGTCGTGCACCCCGAGGAGGCGGTGGAGCAGGGTGGCGTTCCGTGCGCTCAGTTCCGCGGGGGACAGGTTCAGGGCCTTCTCGAAGAACTGCGGCGAGGCGCTGATGACACGCACCACCATGCATCGGTCGTCGCCGTAGCGCCGCAGTACGTCGACGAGGGGCCCGAAGTGCGACATCGTGTCCTTCTCCAGCGTGAACAGCACCAGCCGGCCGGTCAGTTCCGCGGGATCCGGGAGCACCGCGTCCAGTCGTTTCGCGAACTGGTAGTCGACCAGCGGTCGCATGGCGACCAGGTCGGGTCGCAGGCCCCGCTGTCGTAGGCCGACCGCGATCAGGGCCGCCGACTCCCTGCTGTCCGGGGTGTACGCGATGACGCAGCGGTCCCCGTCCCTGATGTCCGCGTACTGGCGGAGGAGGGCCTCCACGCCGGTCATGATCCTCTGGCTCGCTAGCGAAGTGGTCACCCGTCTCGGCCTCTCGTCACGGAAGAACCCACGGATTTCGGCAAGAGAAGAGGGTTCCGGCCGCTTTCGAGAACGCGGCCGGAACCCTCTCACGGAGCATCAGGTCGCGATGAACCACGCCATCGCCGGGCCCTTGTCGCCACTCTCCAGCGGGGCGAGGACGTCTTCGGTCTCCGCGGCGCTGAGTTCCTGAAGAGTCGCCTCGATGAGGGCCTCGTACTCCTCGTCCTTGCTGATGGTGCTGGCGGATATCGCTTCGCTCACAGGCATATGACGCTCCGTCCAGTTGGAGTAAGACCAAGTGATCATAAGCAGCCATTGATGCAGTGGACAACGAGACTTCTGGGATTGTCCTGAACATGTCTATGTGGCGCTTGTGGTGACCTGTGCCCAGTGACACGCCGCCTGGGCGTCGCCGCTCCCCGCCAGGATCTCCGGATCCCGGGTACGGCAGGACTCCGCGACCCCCGCCCGTGCCGCCTCGCCGTCGGCCAGGACGGGGCAGCGCACATGGAAGCGGCAGCCCGCGGGGACGCGGGAGGGGTCGGGCGGCTCGCCGGTCAGGACCACCGGATCGCCCGGTGCCTCCGGCAGGACCGACAGCAACGCCTGGGTGTACGGGTGCCGAGGCGCCGTGAGGACCAGCTCCACGTCCCCCGTCTCCACGATCCGGCCCAGATACATCACCGCCACCCGGTCCGCGATGTTCCACGCCAGTCCCAGGTCGTGCGTCACCACGAGTGCCGACAGACCGAGTTCGGTCCGCAGGCGCAGCAGCAGGGCAAGGATCTCGCCACGCACGGAGGCGTCCAGGGAGGCCACCGGCTCGTCGGCGACCAGGAGTTCGGGCTCCAGGGCCAACGCGCCCGCGATGACGATCCGCTGGCGCTGACCGCCGGAGAGCTCATGGGGGTAGCGCAGGAAGAAGCGCTCCGGAGGTCTGAGGCCGGACCGGGTCAGCGCCTCGGCCACCGCCGCGCGCTCGTCACCGCCGTACCCGTGGATGCGCAGGCCCTCGGCGACCGCGTCGTACACCGTGTGCCGGGGGTTGAGGGAGCCGGACGGGTCCTGGAGGACCAACTGGGCGCGCTTGCGGTACGACTTGAGGGCGCGGGAGGTGTGTTCCAGCGGGCGTCCGTCGAAGACGACACGGCCCGAGGTGGGCCGGACCAGGCCGAGCAGGGCGCGCGCGAGCGTCGTCTTGCCGCAGCCCGACTCGCCCACCAGGGCGACGATCTCGCCCGGGCGGATGTCCAGGTCCACGCCGTCCACGGCCCGGGCGGGCGGGCCGCCGTGCCGTCCCGGGTAGGTCACGTGCAGCCCCTCGGCCCTGAGCAGGGGCGTGGGCGGTCGGGTCGTCATGGGGCGCTCCCAGCGTCCTCGACGGCGGCAACGGGAGTCGGCACGTGCACACATGCCGCCCGCCGGCCCGCACCGGCTTCCCGCAGTTCCTGGTCGTCCTCGGCGCAGCTGTCCAGGGCCACCGGGCAGCGCGGGTGGAAGGCGCACCCGGAGGGCAGGGCGGCCGGATCCGGCGGGTCGCCCGGCAGGCCCCTCGGCGCGAAGCGGGACGCCGGGTCGCCGATCCGCGGGAACGCCTCCGACAGGGCCTTGCCATAGGGGTGGCACGCGGCGTCGTACACCTGCCGGGCGGGCCCCTCCTCGACCACCCGCCCCGCGTACATGACCGCCAGTCGGTCGCAGGTGTCGGCCAGGACGGCCAGGTCATGACTGATCATGATCAGGGCCAGGTCCTGTTCGGTGACCAGGCCCTCGATCAGCCGCAGGATCTGCGCCTGGATCATCACGTCCAGCGCGGTGGTCGGCTCGTCGGCGATGACCAGGCGGGGGTCGCAGGCGAGCGCCATGGCGATCATGACGCGCTGGCGCTGGCCGCCGGAGAGCTCGTGCGGATACGCCGACGCCCGCGCCGCCGGGAGGCCCACCTGCTCCAGGAGCTCGCCCACCTTCCGCTTCGCGCCCGCCTGCGTCGCCTTCCCGTGCAGCAGGATCGGCTCGGCGATCTGGTCCCCGACCCGGTGGACGGCGTTGAGCGAGTGCATCGCGCCCTGGAAGACGATGGACGCCCCGGCCCAGCGCACCGCCCGCACCCGGCCCCACTTCATGGTGAGGACGTTTTCGCCGTCCAGCAGCACCTCCCCGCCGATCCGGGTCCCGGCCGGCAGCAGCCGTAGCAGGGCGAGGGCGAGCGTCGACTTGCCGCAGCCCGACTCGCCCGCGATGCCCAGCTTCTGCCCGGCCAGCAGCGTCAGGTCGACGCCCCGCACGGCGGCCGCCCCGCCCGGGTAGGTCACCTCCAGGTCTCTGACGTCGAGCAGGCTCAAGGTGTCACCTCCGGGGTGGGGTGGAGGGCGGTTTTCATGGCAGGGCGGCTGGGCGCCGCGATTGCGCCGGTCAAGCTCGGTGCGGCCGGTGAAGGACTGACGCGCCGCACGGCTGGAGGGCCGACGCCCGGCATGGCCGAAGGGCCGATATCCCGCACGGCGGCCGTCCCGCCCGGGTACGTCACCTCCAGCTTCCGTACCGCCGGCAGCGTCAACGGGCCACCCCCAGCCGAGGGTTGAGGACCGACTCCACCGCGCGCCCGCACAGCGTGAAGGCCAGCGCCACCACCGCGATCGCGATGCCCGGCGGCACCAGGTACCACCACATCCCGGAGCTGACCGCCCCCGCCTCCCGCGCGTCCTGGAGCAGCCCGCCCCACGACACCACGGTCGGATCGCCAAGCCCCAGGAAGGCGAGGGTCGCCTCGGCGAGGATGGAGGACGAGATCATCAGTGTCGTCTGGGCGAGGACCAGGGGCATGACGTTGGGCAGGACGTGACGGCTCATGATGTGCCAGTGGCCGCCGCCGAGCGCCGTCGCCCGTTCGATGTACGGCCGCGACTCCACCGCCAGCGTCTGCGCCCGCACCAGCCGGGCCGTGGTCGGCCAGGAGGTCACGCCGATCGCCAGCACGACCGTGCCCAGCGAGCGGGACATCACGGTGGCCAGCGCGATGGCGAGAACCAGGGTCGGCATCACCAGGAACCAGTCGGTGACCCGCATCAGCACGGTGGCGTACGCCCCCTTGAAGTGCCCCGCGGTGATCCCGACCAGTGTGCCGATCGCCACCGACAGCGCGGCCGCGAGCAGCCCGACCAGCAGCGACACCCGCGCACCCCACACCAGCAGGCCCAGCAGATCCCGCCCGAACCGGTCGGTCCCCAGCGGGAATTCGGCGCTCGGGCTCTCCATCGGCTGCCCCGGTGCCCCGGTCACGCTGGACACGTCGGAGCCGACCGTGAGGGGGGCGGTGAGCGCCAGCAGCGCGAAGAGGGCGAGTGCGATCAGGCCCACCAGCCCCGCGCGGTGGGTGCGGTACTGCTTCCAGAAACGTACGACGGACTGGCGCCGCCGCTGTCGGGCGAGCGCGCGCGGACCGGCCGCCCTCGCCTCGCCCGCGGTGCTCTTGGTCTCGGTCGTCATCGGCCCACCCGGGGGTCGAGCAGCGGATAGACCAGGTCGGCCAGGGTGTTCATGACGATCACCGCCGCTGCGAAGAAGAGGAACAGGCCCTGCACCAGCGGCAGATCGGGCACGCTCAGCGCCTGGTAGAACAGCCCGCCCAGGCCCGGCCAGGAGAACACCGTCTCGACCAGGATCACGCCGGCCACCGTCCGGCCCAGATTGACGAAGACCAGCGTCACCGTCGGCAGCAGCGCGTTCGGCACGGCATGCCGGCGGCGGACCAGGTCGTCCCTGAGCCCCTTGGCACGGGCGGTCGTCAGATAGTCGCTGCCCATCTCGTCCAGCAGCGCCGAGCGGGCCACCAGCAGGGTCTGGCCGTACTCGACCGCGACCAGGGTGACGACGGGCAGGATCAGATGGTGGGCGACGTCGAGGACGTACGCGAAGCCCTCCTCACCGCCCGACTCCATGCCACCGGTGGGGAACAGCCCGGGAATCGGGCCCATCCCCACCGAGAACACGATGATCAGCAGCAGGCCCAGCCAGAACGACGGGATGGAGTAGAGGGTGAGCGCCAGACCGGTGTTCAGGCGGTCGCCCAGCCCGCCGTGCCGCCAGGCCGAGCGGGTGCCGAGGACGATGCCGAGCAGGGTGTACAGCACGAACGCGGTGCCGGTGAGCAGCAGCGTGTTGGGCAGCGCCTCGGAGATCTTGTCGACGACGGGCGCCCGGAACTGGTACGACGTCCCGAGGTCCCCGGTGAGCGCCTTGCCGCAGTAGTCGGTGAACTGCTGCCACAGCGGCAGATCGAGCCCGAACTCCTTGCGGTAGGCGGCGAGTTGCGCGGCGGAGATCGGGCGGCCGCCCGTCATGGTCTTGACGGGGTCGCCGGGAATCAGCCGGAACAGGAAGAACCCGGTGACCAGGACGGCGAGCAGGGAGACGGCGGCGCCGCCCACCTTCCCGGCGCCGTAGCGCAGATAGCGCGTGGTGGTGAGCGCCCGCGGTTCACGGACCGCGGGCGCGGGGGGCCCCCCCCCCCC
>NZ_JAQMYP010000060.1 GCF_028369295.1 Streptomyces sp. HD | reverse complement strand
TGTTGGGCCGTTCCGACGAGTGAGACTTTAGCGGATTCCTCGCTCCCGGCCTAATCGGGGGCTGCGTCCTTTCGAACGCGGATTCCTCATTACGCAAATACGCATGCCAATGACACGACGGCAGACAGATCGACTGTCGTCGAATGATGGTTGGTACCTGCGGAATGGCTGTCCGGGGACCGACCGGAGTCGGCGCTCACGTCGGACAACTCGGAGAACAGTACGGATCGGGTCGAGGCGTGTCAACTTCACGCCGGGCGACACCCCGGGGGCGTAGCCTGAGAGGCATGACTACGCGTACGTGCACCCAGTTGTGGTGGGCCGCCTGACGGCGGCCGTACTCACGTATGCACTCAACGGCCGCCGCCTCGGCGGCCGTTCTCGTATCTCCCTCCGGAGCTCCAGGGGGTCGGCCGACCGGGACGGCGGCCTCGACCAGGAGGTGGAGAAGAGATGACGCGGGTCTTCAGTGGGGTCAAGCCGACCGGGCATCTGACGCTGGGGAACTACTTGGGGGCCATCCGGCGGTGGGCTGCCGTCGATCAGCACCAGGCCGACGCGCTGTTCTGCATCGTCGATCTGCACGCCCTGACCGTGGACCACGATCCGGCGCGGGTGCGCAGGCTCAGTCGGCAGGCGGCGACGTTGCTGCTGGCGGCGGGGCTGGATCCGGAGCTGTGCACCGTCTTCGTACAGAGTCATGTGGATGAGCACGCGCGACTGTCGTACGTGTTGGAGTGCGTGGCCACGGACGGTGAGATGCGGCGGATGATCCAGTACAAGGAGAAGGCCGCGCGGGAGCGGGTGCGGGGCGGGAGTGTGCGGCTGTCGCTGCTGACGTATCCCGTGCTGATGGCTGCGGACATCCTGGCGTACGGGACCGACGAGGTGCCGGTCGGGGACGATCAGACACAGCATGTGGAGCTCGCACGGGATCTCGCGGTGCGGTTCAACCAGCGGTACGGGCATGCGTTCGTGGTCCCTCGGGCCACTCCCCCGCAGGTGGCGGCTCGGGTGATGAATCTGCAGGATCCGGCCTCGAAGATGGGTAAGAGCGATGACTCCGGGCCGGGGATCGTCTATCTGCTCGATGAGCCGGACGTGGTGCGGAGGAAGGTCATGCGGGCCGTGACCGACAGTGGGCGGGAGGTCGTGTACGACCGGGAGGCGCGGCCGGGGGTGGCGAATCTGCTGGAGATTCTGGCGGCGTGCTCGGGTGGGAACCCATCGGACCTGAGCGGTGTATATGAATCGTACGGAGCTTTGAAGTCAGCCACCGCGGAGGCCGTGGTCGAGGTCCTCAGGCCCGTGCAGGAGAGGCACAGGGAGCTGTGCGCGGATCCTGGCTATGTGGAGGGGGTGCTGCGGGATGGTGCGGAGCGGGCTCGGGCGATGGCTCGGCCGACCGTGGATGCCGCGTATCGGGCGATCGGGTTGCTGCCGGCGGCAGCAGGTGCGGGTGTCGCTGCGGATATCGGGGTGACTGTCTAGGGGTGCGCTTGGGCCGCCCCTCGGCTGGGGCGGCCCCGGGCGTCACTTGTTGTTGCTGCCGGAAGCCAGTTCGCGGCTGCGGTCGCGGGCGGCTTCGAGGGCGGCGATGAGGGCGGCTCGTACGCCGTGGTTCTCAAGTTCGCGGATGGCGTTGATGGTGGTGCCGGCGGGGGACGTCACGTTCTCACGGAGCTTGACGGGGTGTTCGCCGCTGTCGCGGAGCATCGTCGCGGCGCCGATCGCGGACTGGACGATCAGGTCATGCGCCTTGTCGCGGGGCAGGCCGAGGAGGATGCCGGCGTCGGTCATGGCTTCGACCAGGTAGAAGAAGTACGCCGGGCCGGAGCCGGAGAGGGCGGTGCAGGCGTCCTGCTGGGACTCGGGGACGCGGAGCGTCTTGCCTACGGCGCCGAAGATCTCCTCGGCGTGCGCGAGGTCGGCTTCGCTGGCGTGGCTGCCGGCGGAGATGACGGACATGGCCTCGTCGACGAGGGCCGGGGTGTTCGTCATGACTCGGACGACCGGGGTGCCCGCGGTGAGGCGGGACTCGAAGAAGGAGGTGGGGATACCTGCGGCTCCGCTGATGACCAGGCGGTCGGCGGGGATGTGCGGGGCGAGCTCGTCGAGGAGGGTGCCCATGTCCTGCGGCTTGACCGTGAGGATCAGGGTGTCGGCCGTCTTGGCGGCTTCCGCGTTGGTGACCGGGGTGACTCCGTAGCGGGTGCGGAGTTCATCGGCTCGTTCTGCGCGGCGGGCCGTCACCAGGAGGTCGGCCGGGGCCCAGCCTCCGCGGATCATTCCGCTGAGCAGGGCTTCGCCGATCTTGCCGGTGCCGAGGACTGCGACTTTCTGGGTCATGGCTGGGGTGCCCTCCGGGGGTTGCGTCGTCCGGGTTCATCCTCCCACCGAGGGCCTCGTTCGAAGTGGCGTGTCCGGTGGGCGGACGGGGCCCGGTCCCGCGGCGGTCATGCCGTCCTGCGTCGCAGGGTCGCTGCGCCCAGGCCCAGGACCAGCAGGGCACAGCCGGCCACGACCAAGGCGTCGCGGACGAAGTTGGCGGTCATGTCGGTGTGTTTGAGGACCTCGTTCATGCCGTCGACCGCGTAGGACATGGGGAGGACGTTGGAGATGGCCTCAAGGGCCGGGTGCATGTTGTCGCGGGGAGTGAAGAGGCCGCAGAGGAGGAGCTGGGGGAAGATCACGGCCGGCATGAACTGGACGGCCTGGAATTCGGAGGCCGCGAAGGCCGAGACGAAGAGTCCGAGCGCGGTGCCGAGGAGCGCGTCGAGCAGGGCCACGAGCAGAAGCAGCCAGGGGCTCCCGGTGACGTCCAGGCCGAGGAACCAGAGGGCGAGTCCGGTCGCCAGGGCGGACTGGATGATCGCGAGGGTGCCGAAGGCGAGGGCGTAGCCGGCGATCAGGTCGCCCTTGCCGAGGGGCATGGCGAGGAGGCGTTCGAGGGTGCCCGAGGTGCGTTCGCGCAGGGTGGCGATGGAGGTGACCAGGAACATCGTGATCAGCGGGAAGATCCCGAGGAGGGAAGCGCCGATGTTGTCGAAGGTGTGCGGGCTGCCGTCGAAGACGTAGCGCAGCAGGAACAGCATCACGCAGGGGACGAGGAGCATCAGCGCGATGGTGCGCGGGTCGTGGAGCAGCTGGCGCAGGACCCGGGTGGCGGTGGCGGTCGTGCGAGCTGGGCTCAGGGGGCCGGCCGGGGCGGGCCGGAGCGTGCTGGTCGTGCTCGTCGTGGTCATCGCGTGGTCTCCTTCGCGCGGGCGGCGGCGACCGCCTCGTCGACCAGGTGCAGGAAGGCCGCCTCGACGGTCTCGGAGCGTGTACGGGTGCGGAGGGCGTCCGGGGTGTCGTCGGCGAGGATCTCGCCCTCGCGCATGAGGAGAAGGCGGTGGCAGCGCTCGGCCTCGTCCATGACATGGGAAGAGATGAGGAGGGTGGCGCCGCGGGAGGCTGCGATGTCGTGGAAGAGGTTCCAGAGGTCGCGGCGTAGGACCGGGTCGAGGCCGACCGTCGGTTCGTCCAGGACGAGGAGTTCGGGGGTGCCGAGGAGGGCGACCGCCAGGGAGACGCGACTGCGCTGGCCGCCGGAGAGGTTGCCGGCCAGGGCGTCGGCGTGGCTGGTGAGGTCGACGTCGGTGATGGCGCGGGTGACGTTCTCGTGGCGCCGGTCGGCGGCCGCGTGGCCGGGGTCGAGGATCGCGGCGAAATAGGCGAGGTTCTGGCGGATCGTCAGGTCGTCGTAGACGGAGGGGGCTTGGGTGACGTAGCCGATGCGGGTGCGCAGGGTGGGGTGGCCTGCGGGGCGGCCTAGTACGTCGAGGGTGCCGGTGACCTTGGCCTGGGTGCCGACGATCGCGCGCATGAGGGTCGTCTTGCCACAGCCGGACGGGCCGAGCAGGCCGGTGATCTGACCGCGGGGGACGGTGAAGTCGAGGTCGCGGAGTACTTGGCGGGTGCCGCGTACGACGGTGAGGGCCTTGGCCTGGATGGCGGGGTCGTCCGGGGGTTCGGATCGGGTGGACGAATAATTCATCATGCGGTGAATAATGCTCCGGTGGGGGTATGCCGTCAAGCGCCGGGGGGCGGATTTGGGGGTGGTGGTGAGAGCGGGCGGTGCGTCGAGGGGGAGTAAGTGGAGGGGCGGTGGGTGGAGGGGGGCGGTGGGTGGAGGGGGGGCGGTGGGTGGAGGGGGGCGGTGGGGGCTGTGGGCGTGGGAGGGCTGGGGAGGTGGGGAGGTCACGGGGTGGTGGCTACGAGGAGGTCCACGTCGTAGGTCTCTTCGATGATTCCGTCCGGGAAGGCCTTGAGGAGGAGCTGCTTCTCCTCGGTGAGGAAGGCGGTGGTCGCCCTTGTGCCGTGGACCAGGAAGATCGAGTGGCTGCCGATGTTCGCCAGGTGGGTGTCGACGGGGACGCGGCGGCTCCAGCGGACCTTGCGGCGGGTGAAGGCGAGGTGGCCGGTGGGGTCGGCGAGGGCGGCTCGGGCGCCGCTGCCGTTCCGCTCGACGGCGGGGTGAGCGCCGAAGCGGCGGTCGATGCGGGCCGCCTGCGCCGCGCGCCACGGGATGTCGAGCGTGGTGGTGTTCCACCACAGGGCCAGCGCGCCGCCCGGGCGCAGTACGCGTAGGGCTTCCGGGGCCGAGTGGGCGGGGTCGGTCCAGTGCCAGGCCTGGGCGTAGGTGATGAGGTCGGCGGAGGCGGTGGCGACGGGGAGGGCGTTGCCGTTGCCTCGGACGATCGGGATGTCGGGGTGGCTGCGGCGGAACTGGGCCGCCATGCCGTCGCCGGGTTCCACGGCCAGTACGTCGGCGCCGCGCGCGTGGAGGAGGGCGGTGGCTATGCCTGTGCCCGCGCCCACGTCGATGATGCGTGCGCCGGTGAGGGGGCGGCCGGCGAGTTGCTCGATCGCTTCGAATAGGGCGGGTGGGTAGGAGGGGCGGTTCGCGGCGTACTGGGCTGCTGCGGCGTCGAAGGAACGGGCGCGGTCGGTGTGGGAAGGGGCCGTCATATGGCCATGGTGGCTCGGGTTGGTGGGGTGTGCACCGAGTCTGCGGAGAGATCGGGTGATGTGGAGTGGGATGGGATGGGATGCGATGGGGTGGGGTGGGGTGGGGTGGGGTGGGGCGTAGCCGAGTGGAGCGGCCCTCGCTAGGCGCGCCTGCCGCGCACCTGACCAAGTGCGGCAACCCCGGCCGTGCGCACCACACTCCTGCGTATGTGCAGCACGCCCTTGCCCAGGTGCGGGGCAGCCTTGCCCAGGTGCGGCGCAGCCGTGCCCAGGTGCGGGGCGGCCCAGGCCGTGTGCGGCGTGCCCGTGTGCGGCAGGTCCGGCTATGTGCGGCAGCCCTCGCTAATCACGGCGGCGCTTCTTCGTCGGGTTGCCGGTGCGGCGGGTCGTGCGGGTCTGGTGTTGTTTGCGGGCTGCCTCGTATTCCTCGCGGTGGAGCTTCTCGCCGGGGGCCTCGATGAGGGAGCGGAAGAAGTAGGCGAGGAGGGAGCCGACGAAGCCGATCATGAGGAGGCTGCGGAGGCTGGCGTGGCGGTCGGGGTCGGGGCGTTTGGTGAAGGCATCCCAGGTGTGGCGGAAGGCGAGGGCGCTGCACACCGCGAACATCACCACCACCAGGACGGTGACGAAGCTGCCGATGGCGGCGATCTGGATGCCCTCGTAGGCGAAGCGCAGGACCAGACAGGAGGCGGCCGCGGTGGCGAGGGAGCCGACAGCCACGGCGATGCGGCGGGCGGTGTAGCCGTTGCCGTGGTCGACCCAGGTCGTGCCGAAGAAGCGGAGGGGCTCGGGGCGGGGGCCCGTGGAGCCCGCGGGGGTGGCCGGGGTGCCGTTCTTCTCGCTCACGCGTCGATTATGGCTCCGGTACTGCCGCGGGCTCTGTGCGGGTTCCGACGAACCGGAGTCCCGATGATGCGGGATCAGCCGAGACCAGGCGGGTTCGACCGGGATCAGCCGAGACCAGGCAGGTTCGACCCAGACCGGCCGGGCTCGACCGAGACCGGCCAGGCCTCACCGGATACCCAAGCCCCGCCGGGATCAGCCGGGCCCTGCCGGACCAGCCGGGCCAGCCATGAGCAACTGGCCCCGCCAGGATCGGACAGGCCTCGCAGGGTTCAGCCGAGCCCTGCCGGATCGACCGATCCCGCCCGGATCCGCCGGGAGCAACCTGGCGCCGCCAAGGTCAGCGGGGTCTGCCGGATCAGCCGAACCCCGCCGACAACAGTCGAGCCCCGCCCGGTTCAGCCGGGAGCGAGTTGGCCGCCAGGATCAGCCCGCCCCGCCAGCCACCGCCGCCCTCAAGAGCAGCGTGGGCGGACGTAGCCGTCGCTGCCTGTGTTCACGTAGGCGTCCGAGACGAACTCGCCCTGGTCGATGTTGTCCCAGATGTTCGTGGTGCCGTAGGGACCGGTGACGCTCGTGCCCGGTGTCTGGCAGTAGATCGTGACTCTGGCGCCCTCGGAGAGGACGCGGACGACCGGGTACTGGGTGCCGGGGCCCCGGCGGACGTTCAGGCGGACGCCCGGCGCGACCGGGTACGAGCTCAGTGCCGTGGTCGTAGCCGCCTTGGCCGCCAGTGTCGTGACGACCGTGGCCTCGCCGCCGCCCTCGGCCCCGTCGGCTCTCTCGATCTCTCCAGCACGGTCCATGGACATGAAAAACCTCCCCCGTTGATCCCCATGACTCCCATGGGGTCCCGTTGATTCCCCCAAATCACGCCAAGCACACATGTGCGCGTTTGGAACATGGAGGCTAGCAAGCCGCCTCTGTCTCGTACGAGTCATCGACTAGGCTCCGTGCGTCGCGCGCGCGGACGAACAGCACGGGGGTGGTCCCATGGCGCCACAGCAGAACGCCGGAGCGGGCGCGGAAGCGGAACTTCCCGAATACGCCGGTCACTACCGCCTGGAGTCACGTCTGGGGTCCGGCGGCATGGGCGTCGTACATCTGGCGCGGAGCACCTCGGGCATGCAGCTCGCGGTGAAGGTCGTACATGCCGAGTTCGCGAGCGATCCCGAGTTCAGAGGGCGTTTCCGGCAGGAGGTCGGCGCTGCGCGCAAGGTGAGCGGGGCCTTCACCGCGCCTGTCGTGGACGCTGATCCCGAGGCCGAACGGCCCTGGATGGCGACGCTGTTCATCCCCGGGCCGACGCTCTCCGACCATGTGAAGCGGAACGGGCCGATGGAACCGGCGCAGCTGCGGCGGCTGATGGCCGGACTGGCGGAGGCGCTGCGCGACATACACCGGGTCGGCGTGGTGCACCGGGATCTGAAGCCGAGCAATGTGCTGCTCGCCGATGACGGGCCGAAGGTCATCGACTTCGGTATTTCTCGGCCAAAGGACAGCGAACTGCGTACCGAGACCGGGAAGTTGATCGGTACGCCGCCTTTCATGGCGCCCGAGCAGTTCCGGCGTCCTCGCGAGGTCGGGCCGGCCGCCGACATCTTCGCGCTCGGGTCCGTGCTGGTGCACGCGTCGACGGGGCGGGGTCCGTTCGACTCCGACAGTCCTTACGTCGTCGCCTACCAGGTCGTGCATGACGAGCCGGACCTGACGGGCGTACCGGCGAATCTCGCGCCGTTCGTGCTGCGGTGCCTCGCCAAGGAGCCCGAGGACCGGCCCACGCCCGACGAGTTGATGCGGGAGCTGCGGTCGGTTGCGGCGTCGTACGACACGCAGGCGTTCATTCCGGCGCAGCGGGCGAGTGAGAGACCGCCCAAGCCAGAGCCGGATCCGGGGGCGGGGGCGAGATCTGGGTCGGGGGTGGAGCCCGGCGTCGGAGGTGCGGCCGAACGAGCGGCGGCCGGGAGGCGTCGGCGCAGGCTGCTGGCCCTCGGGGCCGGTGCCGTCGGACTCGCTGCCGTCGTCGCGTTGGCCTCCGTGCAGCTTCTCGGCGGGGAGCCGGCGCCGACGGGCACGAGCCCTCGGACCACGTCGGCCGGGTTCGACGGGTGGGCTGCGGCGCCGGCGCCCAAGAAGGGCATGCCCATGTGCTCGTACGGGGCGGGCAAGGTGCTGTGTGCCCAGGGCGCGCTCGTCTTCGCACTCGACCCGCTGGACGGCCGGCAGCTCTGGCGGCACCCGGTGAACACGTCGAACGCGGGCACCTTGGGAGTGAAGGCACCGCCTGCCGCGGCGGGCGGCCTCGTGCACCCGTGGTCAGGGCAGGGCCGTCGGCTGGAGGCGCTCGATCCGGCTACGGGCAAGGCACGTTGGCAGCGGAGCGTGCCCGCGTACTACGGGCAGGAGGCCGTCGGCGGCATGGTGCTGCTCAGCGGCGCCGACGGCACGGTCACCGGTGTGGACGGCGCTTCGGGCGAGACGAAGTGGAGCCGCCCGGTGCCGGGGCACAAGGCGCCGTACTTCGTCTCCTTCGCCGGGGATCCGCTGGCGTACGCGACGAGCACATCGGACGACGGAGCGAGTGGGTCGAGCGGATCGAGCGGATCGAGCGGGTCGAGCACGCGGGTCACCGCGATCGATCCGGCCACGGGTGACGTGCGCTGGGACGCCCGACTGAAGGGGACGCTGAAGCCGGTCGGCACGTCGGACGGATCGGTCTTCCTCCTCTCCGTCGACCGGATCTACAGCGCCACGAATGCCGTCGTCCGCTACTCCCCCGCCGACCGGACCTCGCGGCGCGTGTCGCTGTCCCGTCGGCTGCAGACGGCGCACGGCACCGTGCGCGGGAACGTCGTCTATCTCGTGGGCGACACCGGTTCGCTGGTCGCCGTCGACATGGCGGCGCGCGAGCAGCTCTGGACCCTGGAGACAGCGGTGCTCCGCACGTCGTCGCCGGTCACGGACGGACGGCATGTGTACGTCAGCACGCCGGACGGCCGGCTGCTCGCCGTGGACGCCCGCAGCGGGCGGCTGCTGGGCCAGACACCGACCCGGCTCGGCACGGAGTCGGACCGGGTGGCGTCCGACCTGCCGGAACCTGTGCTCGCCGACGGCCGGGTCTACGCCTCCGCACCCGACGGCACGGTGTTCGCGGTCGACGGACGGGACCCGTCGGCCTGGTGACACGCGAAGGGGCCGCCTCCCGAAGAGACGGCCCCTTGCGATCCGGGCGTCATCACCCGGCCCGGTCGGCACAGCACCGGGCTCAGCCCAGCTTGGTCACGTCCCGCACCAGGCATCAGCCCAGCTTGCTCACACCCCGCACCAGGTATCAGCCCAGCTTGCTCACATCCCGCACCGCGCCCTTGTCCGCACTGGTCGCCATCGCGGCGTAGGCGCGCAGGGCCGCGGACACCTTGCGCTCGCGGTTCTTCGGGGCGTACGCGCCGTTCAACGCCTGCTCGCGGCGGGCGAGTTCCGCATCGTCGACGAGCAACTCGATCGTGCGATTGGGGATGTCGATGCGGATCCGGTCCCCGTCCTCGACGAAGGCGATCGTGCCGCCGGACGCGGCCTCCGGGGAGGCGTGCCCGATGGACAGTCCGGACGTGCCGCCGGAGAAGCGGCCGTCGGTGATCAGGGCGCAGGTCTTGCCGAGGCCCCGGCCCTTGAGGAAGGAGGTCGGGTAGAGCATCTCCTGCATGCCGGGGCCGCCCTTGGGGCCCTCGTAGCGGATGACGACGACGTCGCCGTCCTTCACCTGCTTGTTGAGGATCTTCTCGACGGCCTCTTCCTGCGACTCGCAGACCACCGCCGGGCCCTCGAAGGTCCAGATGGACTCGTCCACGCCCGCGGTCTTCACCACGCAGCCGTCGACGGCGAGGTTGCCCTTGAGGACCGCGAGGCCGCCGTCCTTGGAGTAGGCGTGCTCGGCGCTGCGGATGCAGCCGCCCTCGGCGTCCTCGTCGAGCGCCTCCCAGCGCTCGGACTGGGAGAAGGCCTCGGCGGAGCGGACACAGCCCGGGGCTGCGTGCCACAGCTCGACGGCCTTCGGCGAGGGGGATCCGCCGCGCACGTCCCAGGTCTTCAGCCAGTCCGACAGGGACGGGCTGTGGACGGCGTGCACGTCCTCGTTGAGCAGTCCGGCGCGGTGCAGCTCGCCCAGCAGGGCCGGGATGCCGCCGGCGCGGTGCACGTCCTCCATGTAGTACGTGCGGTCCTTGGCGACGTTGGGCGCGACCTTCGCAAGGCACGGCACACGGCGGCTGACCGCGTCGATCTGCTCAAGCCCGAACGGCACGCCCGCCTCCTGGGCGGCGGCCAGCAGGTGCAGGATCGTGTTGGTGGAGCCGCCCATCGCGATGTCGAGGGCCATGGCGTTCTCGAAGGCCGCGAAGGTGGCGACGTTGCGCGGCAGGACGGTGTCGTCGTCCTGCTCGTAGTAGCGGCGGGTGATGTCCATGACCGTGCGGGCCGCGTCCTCGTACAGGGCCTTGCGGGCCGTGTGCGTGGCGAGAACCGAGCCGTTGCCGGGCAGGGAGAGGCCGATGGCCTCGGTCAGGCAGTTCATCGAGTTGGCGGTGAACATGCCGGAGCAGGAGCCGCAGGTCGGACAGGCGTTCTCCTCGATACGGAGGATGTCCTCGTCCGAGATCTTGTCGTTCACGGCGTCGGAGATCGCGTCGACCAGGTCGAGGGTGCGGACCGTGCCGTCCACCAGCGTCGCGCGGCCGGACTCCATCGGGCCGCCGGAGACGAAGACCGTGGGGATGTTGAGCCGCAGGGCGGCGTTCAGCATGCCCGGGGTGATCTTGTCGCAGTTGGAGATGCAGATCAGGGCGTCGGCGCAGTGCGCCTCGACCATGTACTCCACGCTGTCCGCGATGAGGTCGCGGGACGGCAGGGAGTACAGCATGCCGCCGTGGCCCATCGCGATGCCGTCGTCCACGGCGATCGTGTTGAACTCGCGCGGGATGCCGCCGGCCTCGACGATCGCCTCGCTGACGATTCGGCCGACGGGCTGGAGGTGGGTGTGGCCGGGCACGAACTCGGTGAAGGAGTTCGCCACCGCGATGATCGGCTTCCGGCCGATGTCCGCACCGGGTACACCGGAGGCGCGCATAAGGGCGCGGGCGCCCGCCATGTTGCGGCCGTGGGTGACTGTGCGGGACCTCAGCTCGGGCATCGTCGCTCGCTCCTTCAGGGACTGCAGAGAATGCGATCAGAGACTTCTGACTGCTAACGAGCGTACGCCGGTCATCCAGTGGGCGGGACGAGGTGTCCGCAATACGGGACGTATGTCTCGCAGAACAGCCACGAGAAGCCACGAAGAGCCACGATCAGCCGCCCGGAGGGGTCACCGCCCGGTGAGATGCCCCTGCACCACCGGCGCCACCCGCGCGATGATCTGCTCCGCGTCGGCCGACGCGATCGGCTCGATCTTGATGACGTACCGCATCATCGCGACGCCCACGAGCTGCGCGGCGGCCAGCTCGGCGCGCAGTTCGGCGTCCGGAGCGTCGATCTCGCCGGCGATACGGCGCATCAGCTGGGCGGTGACCAGCCGCCGGAAGACGGATGCCGCGGCGTCGTTGTTGACCGCCGACCGCACGATCGCGAGCAGCGGCTTGCGGGTCACCGGGTTCTCCCAGAGCCCGAAGATGGTGCGGGTCATCCGCTCCCCGACGTCGTCGAGCGGCCCCTCCAGCACCGCGTCCCGCACCTTCAGGGCGGGCGCGAAGGCGACCTCCACGGCCGCCTCGAAGACCTGCTCCTTGGTGCCGAAGTAGTGGTGCACGAGGGCGGAGTCCACACCGGCCGACTTGGCGATGCCGCGCACGGACGTCTTGTCGTAGCCGCGCTCGGAGAACTCCTCGCGGGCCGCGTCCAGGATGCGGTCGCGCGTGTCGGCGGATTCCGTACGAGGGGGGCGGCCACGGCGTCGGGAGCCGACCCCGCCCCGGCCCGAGGTGGCGTCGGTCACGGCCGGGGCACCTTCACCGCGGAGGCCAGATGCAGCCGCGTGAAGGCGAGGGCCTCGGCGAGGTCGGCCTCGCGTTCGGCGCCGGACATCGCGCGGCGGGTGTTGACCTCGATGACGACATGACCGTCGAAGCCGGTCAGTGCGAGCCGCTCCAGCACCGCGGCGCAGGGCTGGTTACCACGGCCGGGCACCAGGTGCTCGTCCTTGGCCGACCCTCTGCCGTCCGCGAGATGCACATGCCCCAGCCGACTCCCCATCCGGTCGATCATCTGCAGCGCATCGGTCCGGGCGGTCGAGGTATGGCTGAGATCGATCGTGAAGTGCCGGTAGTCGTCCTTCGTCACGTCCCAGTCCGGGGCGTACGCCAGCATCTCGCGGTCGCGATAGCGCCAGGGGTACATGTTCTCCACGGCGAACCGCACGTCCGTCTCGTTCGCCATCCGCCAGACACCGGCGACGAAGTCCCGGGCGTACTGCCGCTGCCAGCGGAACGGCGGGTGCACGACGACCGTGCCGGCCCCCAGCTTCTCGGCGGCGGCCTGGGCGCGCTGGAGCTTGGTCCAGGGATCGGTCGACCACACGCGCTGGGTGATCAACAGACACGGGGCGTGCACGGCCAGGATCGGAATCCGGTGGTAGTCACTCAGCCGTCGCAGCGCCTCGATGTCCTGGCTGACCGGGTCGGTCCACACCATGACCTCGACACCGTCGTACCCGAGGCGCGCGGCGATCTCGAAGGCCGTCGCCGTCGACTCCGGATAGACCGAGGCCGTCGACAGGGCGACCTTCGCATCCGGGATGCGCACCACTGGTTCTGCCACGAGGGACAGAGTACGGGGCGGCACAGGCCCCCGGGGCACGGATGGATGCGGGCCCGCCACGGCGCATAGCAGCGCTCAGAGGTGCGAACTGGGCATATGCCGGGGACGCAGCAGCCGGCCCGCGAACCGGCGGTGTGGCAGGGTTCACGACCGCCTCCCCGACGGGCCCGCAGCCGCGTACGGCGGGAAGGGGACGTGCCGGGGGGTGTCCGCCCGCAGTGGCCGGCGTCAAGAAACAGAACCTCCAGGCCAGGTCCAGCCGCCGGTCCGAGGACGGACACCCCCCGGCACGGCCCCGACCCACAACACACCCGCAGGCGCTACACGAACCCCCACCGAACATCAACAGGCCGCCGCAGGCATGGACGCGCACCCCCACCACCCGCATCCCGGGCCCGACCGCCGGAGGCAGACGTCACGTCACCGACAGATGATCCAGCTTCCGCAGGATCACACCCTCCCGCAGCGCCCAAGGGCAGACCTCCAGCGTCTCCACGCCGAACAGGTCCATCGCCCCCTCGGCCACCAACGCCCCCGCGAGCAGCTGCCCCGCGCGCCCCTCCGAGACACCCGGCAGTTCCGCACGCTGCGCCGCGGTCATCCCGGCGAGCCGCGGAACCCACGCCTCCAGGGACTCCCGCTTCAGCTCGCGCTGGGTGTACACACCCTCCGCGGAGCGCGCGGCACCGGCGATGCGGGCCAGCTGCTTGAAGGTCTTGGACGTGGCGACGACGTGATCGGGCGCCCCGAACCGGCTGAATTCGCCGACCGTGCGTGCGATCTGCGCCCGCACATGCCGCCGCAGTGCTCGTATGTCCTCGGAGTCCGGCGGATCTCCCGGCAGCCACGCGGCTGTGAGCCGCCCCGCCCCCAGCGGCAGCGACACGGCCGCGTCCGGCTCCTCGTCGATGCCGAACGCGATCTCCAGGGAACCGCCACCGATGTCCAGCACCAGCAGCTTCCCGGCCGACCAGCCGAACCAGCGGCGGACGGCGAGGAAGGTCAGCCGGGCTTCCTCCGCACCGGTGAGAACCTGCAGCTCAACGCCGGTTTCCTCCTTCACGCGCGCGAGGACGTCATCGGCGTTGCTGGCCTCCCGCACCGCGGACGTCGCGAACGGCAGGACTTCCTCGACACCCTTGTCCTCGGCGGCCTGCAGCGCCTCATGAACGACGCCGATCAGCCTGTCGATCCCGTCGGGGCCGATGGCCCCGCTGTCGTCGAGGAGTTGGGCAAGGCGCAGCTCCGCCTTGTGTGAGTGCGCGGGCAGCGGGCGCGCGCCAGGATGCGCATCCACCACCAGCAGATGCACCGTGTTCGATCCCACGTCGAGGACACCGAGTCTCATGTACGGAACGCTACTGCCACCTGGCCGGTCCTCCGTCCTCGAAGTCGCAGGTACGGACGCCGTACTCTGGACCCGTGCCAAAGACGAAAAAGGCGAAGAACGACAAGACGGCCAAATCCGCCACGGGTTCTTCGCAGGCAAAGGCAGCCACGAAGTCGAAGAAGCCCAAGAAGGGCTCCCCGGAGCCGGACGAGAAGGGGCTCGACTTCGCCCGCGCATGGGTGGAGTTCCCTGATCCGGCGGACGACGAGCAGATCTTCCGCTGCGATCTGACATGGCTGACCTCCCGTTGGAACTGCATTTTCGGCAGCGGCTGCCAGGGCATCCAGGCGGGCCGCGCGGACGACGGCTGCTGCACGCTGGGCGCGCACTTCTCGGACGAGGACGACGAGAAGCGGGTCGCCGAGCATGTGGCGAGGCTCACGCCGGAGATCTGGCAGCACCATGACGAGGGCATGGAGCACGGCTGGATCTCGGAGGACGAGGACGGCGACCGCCAGACCCGCCCCTTCAACGGCTCGTGCATCTTCCAGAACCGCCCCGGCTTCGCGGGCGGCGCGGGCTGCTCGCTGCACATCCTCGCCCTGAAGGAGGGCCGCGAGCCGCTGGAGACCAAGCCGGACGTCTGCTGGCAGCTGCCGGTCCGGCGGACGTACGACTGGATCGACCGGCCCGACGACACCCGGGTGCTCCAGGTGTCGATCGGTGAGTACGACCGGCGCGGCTGGGGCCCGGGCGGCCACGACCTGCACTGGTGGTGCACCTCGGCGACCTCGGCGCACGGCGCGGGCGACCCGGTGTACGTGTCCTACCGCGCGGAGCTGACCGAGCTGATGGGCAAGGCGGGCTACGACCGTCTGGTCGAGCTGTGCGAGGAGCGGCTGGCGTCGCAGCTGCCGTTGCTGGCACCGCATCCGGCGGATCCGGTGGACTAGCAGGGCCTGGAAGGCCGGGCCTGGATCGGCCGGCCCCATGGTCTAGAACGTCGACGGGCTGGGTTCACCGCTGCCGCCGGACGGCGGCGAACCCCCCGGATCGGACGGGCCGGACGGGCCGGGCGCTGACGGGTCACCGGCCGTGGGGGACGGATCGGGCGACGACGGCGGCGGCTCGCTGGGCATGGGATCGGTCGGGGCCGGAGTCGTCGGCGGCGTCGGATCGGGCTCGGAGGACGAGGGCGGCGGACCGCTGGGGCTCCCCGGGTCGGTGGGATCCGTGGGCTCGCCGGGATGCGTGGGGTCGGTGGGGTACGGGTCGGTGGGGTCCGGGCCATGCCCCGGGCCGGACGGGCCGGGGGCCGTGCCGTAGCCCTCGATGGAGACGACGGCGCCGGCGGGTGAGATCGCCACGCGCGCGCTCCAGCGCCCGGACGGCTCGCGCAGATGGTCGACGTGGACCTTGATCGTCAACGACTCGCCGGGCGCCAGCGTTCCCGCCGACCGGCTCAGATACAGCCAGTGCGCGCCGGTGGTCGCGGACCAGCGCACCGGCGTGCGCCCCGTCGCGGTCAGGGTGACGAGCGTGGTGTCGCCGCTGTTCCCGGCCGACACCTCCAGGAGGCCGGCCCCCTTCCCGGCCGCGCCGCTGACGCCGATGACCTCGACGGAGACACCTGGTTTGTCGCGACTGCCGAAACGGTCCCCCTGTTCCGGGCTCGCGTTGCCCGCGTTCTCGTAGCCACTGCCCGCCGCCGCTCCGTCGAGGCTGCCGGGGCCCTGGGCCTGGCTCGCGCCGGCCGAGTGCCCGTCGACGCCCTCGCCGGTCGGGGCGCCCCGGTAGGCGGCCCACAGGGCGAGGACCGGGGCGGCGACGACAGTGGCGACGACGGTCGTGGTGACGGCACGCGCGCGTAGCCGGTCCCTGCGGGCGGCACGATCCTTCGGGTCCATCGGGAAGCCACGCCGGTCGAAGCGCGGCACGGCGGCGCCACGCGCGCGCGAGTGATGCGCCAGGGCCTGCTGCACGGCCGGACGCGGGGCCTCCAGGACGGGCAGCTCGGCGGGGGTGACGGTCGCGCCGGGCCAGCGGCCGGGAACGGCGCGCTCGGCGGTGCGGCGGCAGCGCGGGCAGTCGTCGACGTGCCGGACGAGCTCGCGGCGCAGGGCGGTGCCGATCACGAGCTGGTTGTCGCCGGTGAGCCGGGCGACGCTCGGGCAGCCGCCGGTCTCGACGACGGCGAGGGCCGCGCGCGTGCGCTCCACCTCGCAGGCGGCGGAGGCGAGCAGTTCGCGGGCGGCGGCCGACTCCATGCCGAGGACGGCGGCGACCTCGTGGGCGGCGAGATGGTGGCGTACGGCGAGTTCGAGGGCCTCGCGCTGTTCCGGGGTGGTGCCTGCGGCCTCCGGCCAGGCGAGCAGGGCGAGTTCGCGGCGCCGCTGCTCCTGGACCTCCTCGGCGACGGACGGCCCCTCGGCCCGCGGGCCCGTCTGCCGATGGGTGCCGTGCCGGCTCGCCGCGTGGCTGCCCTGACGTTTCTGCTTGGCCTCGGCCAGCTTGCGCAGACACGCCCAGCGGGCCAGCGCGTACAGCCAGGGACGCCGGTCCGCGGCGGCCTCCGGCACCCGCTGCCCGCGTCGCTCGGCGAGCGCGAGGGCGTCGCCGAGGGCGGCGGTCGCGTCGTCGTGGTCGCACAGGACGGACAGACAGTAGGTGAACAGCCCGTCCAGATACGGCTCGTAGCGCGCCGGCGGCCGCTGCGCCACCGTCCGCGCCGCCGCACGATCACGCGCCTCCCGGTGCGCTCGATGGGCGCCGGTGGTGCGGGCCGAGATTTCCGGACTGCTGCTCATCATTCGTGGACCGTAGGGGGCCTGGCGTGGCGCCTTCTTCCAGCTTGAGCAGTTTTAATCCATACGGGTGAAACGATCCCTCAATCGGGGGCGGGAACCCCGAATTCCGTGGCTTGTGCATGACGAGACCGCATGCCGTACGGCGTTGTCAGTGGGCTCCGTTACGGTTCTTCGCATGGCTGCCCGTACCAAGACCACGAAGGACCGCCCGTCCTACCGCTGCACGGAGTGCGGCTGGCAGACGGCCAAGTGGCTCGGCCGCTGCCCCGAGTGCCAGGCGTGGGGGACGGTCGAGGAGTACGGCGCACCCGCGGTCCGTACGACGGCGCCGGGGCGGGTGACCAATTCCGCGGTGCCCATCGGGCAGGTCGACGGGCGGCAGGCGACCGCGCGGTCCACCGGCGTGCCCGAGCTGGACCGGGTGCTGGGCGGCGGGCTGGTGCCGGGCGCGGTGGTGCTCCTCGCGGGCGAGCCCGGCGTGGGCAAGTCCACCCTCCTGCTCGACGTGGCGGCCAAGTCGGCGAGCGACGAGCACCGCACGTTGTACGTGACCGGTGAGGAGTCGGCCAGCCAGGTCCGCCTGCGCGCCGACCGCATCGGCGCCCTCGACGACCACCTCTACCTCGCCGCCGAGACCGACCTGGCCGCCGTGCTGGGCCACTTGGACGCGGTGAAGCCCTCGCTGCTGATCCTCGACTCGGTACAGACGGTGGCCTCGCCGGAGATCGACGGGGCGCCCGGCGGCATGGCCCAGGTCCGGGAGGTGGCCGGCGCCCTGATCCGGGCGTCCAAGGAGCGCGGGATGTCCACGCTCCTCGTGGGACACGTCACGAAGGACGGCGCCATCGCCGGGCCCCGCCTCCTGGAGCACCTCGTGGACGTGGTGCTCAGCTTCGAGGGCGACCGGCACGCGCGCCTGCGTCTCGTACGGGGCGTCAAGAACCGCTACGGCGCCACGGACGAGGTCGGCTGCTTCGAACTGCACGACGAGGGCATCACGGGCCTCGCCGACCCGAGCGGACTCTTCCTGACCCGCCGTGCCGAACCGGTCCCGGGCACCTGTCTGACGGTCACCCTGGAGGGCCGCCGCCCCCTGGTCGCCGAGGTCCAGGCGCTCACCGTCGACTCGCAGATCCCCTCGCCCCGCCGTACGACGTCCGGTCTGGAGACCTCGCGCGTCTCGATGATGCTGGCCGTCCTGGAGCAGCGCGGCCGGATCAGCGCACTCGGCAAGCGGGACATCTACTCCGCGACGGTCGGCGGAGTGAAGCTCTCGGAGCCCGCCGCCGACCTCGCCGTCGCCCTCGCGCTGGCCTCCGCCGCCAGTGACACACCTCTCCCCAAGAACCTCGTCGCGATCGGCGAGGTGGGCCTCGCGGGCGAGGTCAGACGGGTCACGGGAGTGCAGCGCAGGCTGGCCGAGGCGCACCGGCTGGGCTTCACGCACGCGCTCGTGCCGGGCGACCCGGGCAAGATCCCTCCCGGTATGAAGGTGCTGGAAGTGGCCGACATAGGAGACGCCCTCCGGGTCCTTCCGCGCTCGCGTCGCCGAGAGGCCCCGCGGGACGAGGAGGACCGCCGGTAGACTTTGCCCTGGTCTCGCCCGTCCGTACGAACAGAATGTGCGAAACGGGAGCGCCCCAGAACCTGCGACCGGAGGAGTGCAGTGGCAGCCAACGACCGGGTAGCAGCTCCCGGAAAGTCCGGTGGGAGTGCCGGTTCCGATGGCCTGATGCGCGCCTCACTGAGTGCCGTGGCTCCCGGCACGGGCCTGCGCGACGGGCTGGAGCGGGTGCTCCGCGGCAACACCGGCGGACTCATCGTGCTCGGCTTCGACAAGACCGTCGAGGCGATGAGTACGGGTGGATTCGTCCTGGATGTCGAGTTCACGGCGACGCGGCTGCGGGAGCTGTGCAAGCTCGACGGCGGCATCGTGCTGTCGTCCGACCTGTCGAAGATCCTCCGCGCGGGCGTGCAGTTCGTGCCCGATGCGACGATCCCGACGGAGGAGACGGGCACCCGGCACCGCACGGCGGACCGGGTCAGCAAGCAGGTCGGCTTCCCGGTCGTCTCGGTCTCCCAGTCGATGCGGCTCATCGCGCTCTACGTCGACGGCCAGCGCCGCGTCCTGGAGGACTCCGCGGCGATCCTCTCCCGCGCCAACCAGGCCCTGGCGACCCTGGAGCGCTACAAGCTCCGCCTCGACGAGGTCGCGGGAACGTTGTCAGCGCTGGAGATCGAGGACCTGGTGACGGTCCGGGACGTCTCGGCGGTCGCGCAGCGCCTGGAGATGGTGCGCCGTATCGCCACCGAGATCGCCGAGTACGTGGTGGAGCTGGGCACCGACGGGCGGCTGCTGGCACTTCAGCTGGACGAGTTGATCGCCGGTGTGGAGCCCGAGCGCGAGCTCGTGGTGCGTGACTACGTCCCCGAGCCGACGGCCAAGCGGTCCCGCACGGTCGACGAGGCGCTGTACGAGCTGGACGCCCTCACCCACGCCGAGCTCCTCGAAATGTCCACGGTGGCACGGGCGTTGGGCTACACCGGCTCGCCCGAGGCGCTTGACTCGGCGGTCTCGCCGCGCGGCTTCCGGCTGCTGGCCAAGGTGCCGCGGCTGCCGGGGGCGATCATCGACCGGCTGGTGGAGCACTTCGGGGGGCTGCAGAAGCTGCTCGCCGCCAGCGTGGACGATCTGCAGACCGTGGACGGCGTCGGCGAGGCTCGGGCGCGGAGCGTCCGGGAGGGGCTGTCGCGGCTGGCGGAGAGCTCGATTCTGGAGCGGTACGTCTAGTCGGTGAGCCGGCTCCGGCTGGTCGGTGAGCCGGCTCCGGCGGTACTCGGGGTTGCGGCGACCGCTGGTCGTCAGACCCGACCCTTGTCCGTCAGCCCCTGGCCGTCAGTCCCTGGCCGTCAGTCCTCAGTCGTTCTCCAGGACGAACGACGTCTGTGCCATGCCGAAGCCCGGGGTCTTCGCCTCCACCAGGTAGGTGCCTGCCGCGGCCGCTCCCGCGCCGGGCGTCGCGCACTGGGGGGCGCTCGCGTTGCGGTCCCACTCCACCGTGTAGGTGATGCTGGACCCGGCGGGCACGCGGAAGGGCAGGCTGGCGGCGACGTCGGGGCAGTCCGCGGAGGACCAGAAGGCGTCCTCGGCACCCGCCTTAGTGACCGTCACCACCGCGTTCTTCGGGCCGAGATCGACCTTGCAGTCGTAGGTGGACGTGTTCGTCGCGGTCAGCAGCAGGGCGGGCTTCTCGCCGGGCTCGTACGAATTGCTCCGGCTCTTCACCGCCACCTTCACCTGGCCTGCGACGCAGCCGGGCAGTGAGGAGTCCGCCGCGACAGTGTCACCCGCGCCGACACCGCTGCCCGAGCCGCCGCCCGCGGAGCCGCCGCCCGAGCCGTCGGAGTCCCCCGAGCCGCTGCCGCCCCCGGAGCCGTCGCCGGAGCCCGAACCGCTGGAGGCACCGCTGCCGGGCGACTCGTCCCGTCCGCCCGGCGCCTGACTGATCGCCGGCCCGGAGCCGGACGGACCCGGCGTGATCGTCGAGGGTGCGGGATTCTTGCCGTCGGACTCGCCCGCCTTGTTCTTGCCGCCTCCGCCGCCCGATACGAGCACCCAGGTGGCCAGTAGCGCCAACAGGGCGACCACAGACAGCATTACGGCCCTCCGTCGCCAGTAGATGGAGGAGGGAAGCGGCCCGACCGGATTGCGCAGAGATCCCACGGCGCAAACTGTACGAGAGATCCGTGGGTTAGCTGGCTCCACCCGCCGCCCAGAGCCGCAACTTTTCCGGATCATCATCCCGGAAACCGTCCGGAGGCCGCCGCCGCACCCCTGTCTTCCGTCAGGGGCGGCACCTGCCGATCGCAGGATGTGACGGTATCGGCCCACCGCCTACGGTCCGTGACCATGGACTTCGAGGACGCCGAGCTCTACCGCGACATCACCGACTTCGCCCACGACACCCCAACGTGGGTACAGCACGCCGCCGAGATATGGACGGAGGCCGGACTGCTGCTGTTCGCCGCGCTGTTCGTCACCGCATGGTGGCGGACGAGGCATGACAGCACCCGGGCGTTCGCGATCGCGGCCCTTGCACCTCTGGCCACGGCTGTGGCGTATGTCTGCAGTGAGGTGCTCAAGTCCGTTGTCACGCAGGAGCGTCCGTGCCGGGCGGTGCCGGATGCGACCGCCGCGCTGAGCACCTGCCCGCCGCCCGGCGACTGGTCCTTCCCGAGCAACCACGCCGCGATCGCGGGCGCCGCGGCCATCGCCCTGGCCCTGACCGGCCGCGCCCTCCTGTGGCTGACGGCTCCACTGGCCCTCCTGATGGCCTTCTCCCGCGTCTTCGTCGGCGTCCACTACCCGCACGACGTCGCCGCGGGCCTGGTCCTCGGCGCGCTGGTCGCGATGACGGCCGTACGGCTGACCGCGCACCCCGCGACCCGGCTGGCCGAGGCGATGCGGGCGTCGCCGGCGCCGGCCGTGCGGTGGTTCACGGGCCCGGGACGACCGGAGCACGTCCCCTCGCACCACTCACACGACTCATACGCCTCATACGACATGAAGTGAGCCTCATGACTCCACCAGCCCCGCCTCGTACGCCACGATCGCCGCCTGCACCCGGTTGCGTACCCCCAACCGGTCGAGGACCGCGCTCACATACGCCTTCACCGTGCCTTCGACGAGGTGCAGCCGGGCGGCGATCTCCGGGTTGGACAGGCCCGCGCCGACGAGCCCGAGCACCTCGCGCTCACGCGGGCTGAGCTCTGCCACGCGCGCGCGTGCGGCGGCCTCGCGGCCGAGGCGGCCGTCGCTGCCGCCCAGTCCGTCGATGACGTACCGCGCGACCTTCGGCGACAGGAAGGCCGCGCCGCCCGCCACCGCCCTTACGCCCGCGATGAGTTCGTACGGGTCGCCGGACTTCAGCAGGAAGCCGGTGACGCCGCCGCCGAGTGCGCGGGCCACGTAGGCCTGTTCGGAGAAGGTGGTGAGCATTGCGACGGCCGTGCCGGGAACGGTCCGTACGATCTCCTCCGCGGCGGCGAGACCGTCCAGACGGGGCATACGGATGTCCAGCAGGGCCACGTCGGGCCGGTGTGCCCGGGCCAGCTCGACCGCCTCGCGCCCGTCGCCCGCCTCCGCGACGACCTCGGTCTCCCCGCCACTCGCCAGGATGGCGCGCACCCCGGCCCGCACCATCGCCTCGTCGTCGGCCAGCAGTACGCGGATCACCGTGGGAACTCCTCGTCAGTGGAAGGGCGTTGGAAAGGGTGTCGGGAGGAGGAGGGCTGGGAGGGGGACTGTGAGGGGGATCGGGAAGTGCCTTCGGAGAGACCGGCCCTGGGGATCACGTCCTTGGCGACCAGCCGCCCCTCGCTGTCGAAACAGAGCCTGAAGTGGTCGACGGAGACGAGGAGTTCGCCACCGGCGCGGTAGTAGCGGCAGTCACTTCCCTTCGGGGGTGGCACGGGCGCGCGTTCCACGGGTGCGTCCCGCGCGGTGCGCTCCGGCAGTACGTCGGCGATGTCGTGGACGGATGCCCCCAGGCGCAGTTCGGCGTAGGCCGCGGGCGGCAGCACCGAGTGGGTCTCCGTGTACGCGTACCAGGCGAACGCCCCGCCGACGAGTACGACACCCGCGCCGACGGCGGTCACGAAGGCGAGGGCGACGCGGCGGCGGGCGTGGGTGAAGGGGGCGCGCGGGGCGGGGGCCGACAGTGGGGTGGGTTCGGTGAGTGGGGTGGGTTCGGTGAGTGGGGTGGGTTCGGTCTGTTCGGGGACGTACGCCCGAACGCGGAAGCCGTCTCCGTGGGGCCCGGCCTCGAAGCCGCCGCCGACCGCGGTCACGGCGGCGCGGAGGGCCTGGAGGCCGGTACCGCCGGAGGCCGTGCCCGCCCCGTCGGAAACCGCCGCGCCATCGAACTCCGGACCGCCGATGGCCTCGTCATCGCCTTCCCGGCCGTCACCCTCCGGGCCATCGACCGAGGCGCCTTCGACCGCCGGGGCATCGGCCCCTGCGCCATCAATCCCCGCACCATCGACCGCCGAGGCATCGACCCCCGCACCATCAATCCCCGCACCATCGACCGCCGAGGCATCGACCCCCGCACCATCAATCCCCGCACCATCGACCGCCGAGGCATCGACCCCTGCGCCGTCGTCTCCCGGTCCCCGTCCACTCGTCACCGTGACCGCCGTCCCGTCGGCCTCCCTGACCGCCGCCACGGTGACCGGGGCGCCCGGGGCATGCCGGGCCGCGTTGGTCAGGGCCTCACGGACCACCCGGTACAGGACGCGCTCAGCGACGCCGCCCGGCTCCCCCACCGGGACCTGCCCGGCCATACCGCCACGCACCGGGCCCGTCCGCCGAACCGCCACCCCGCCACGCACCGGGTCCGTCCGCCGAACCGCCACCCCGTCGCGCACCGGGTCCGTCCGCTGAGCTGCCACCCCGTCACACATCAGGTCCACCCCCCGAGCGGCCGACCCGCCGCACATCAGACCCTCCTGACGAGCCACCGACCCGCCGCACGTCTGGCCCGTCCCCCGAGCCACCAACCCGCCGCACATCGAGCCCGCCTCCCGAGCCACCGACCCGTCCTCCACCCCCTCCCACCGCACCGCCAGCCCCGACTCGGCCGCGCGTGCCACGAGTTGTTCGATCGTCTCTCCCGGCGGGGTCAGGGAGGGCGGCTCGTTCTCCTCCCGCAGTACGCCGATGATGCGCTGCAGGCGTTCGGTGGCGTCGGCGGCGGCTGCGCGCAGGTCGGCGGCTGCGGTGCGGTGGTGGGCCGGGAGGTCCGGGGCGACCTGGAGGGCGCCCGCGCGCAGGGCGATCAGGCTCAGTTCATGGCCCAGGGAGTCGTGCATGTCCTGGGCGATCCGGGCCCGCTCGCGCAGCCGGGCGCGTTCCTCGGCGATGCGCTGCTCGCCCTCCAGGCGCGCGGCCCGCGTCCAGCCGGCCTCGGTCAGCTGACGGCTCTGCCGCCAGTAGCGGCCGCCGAACCAGGGGAAGACGCAGCCGAAGAGCAGCGTGCCCGTCAGCACCACCCATTCCGGTGCCGGATCGACCCCGAAGAGCGCGATCCTCGCCGTACCGAGACAGCCGACGGCCCCGAGGACGGCCACCGCCGGGCGCACCCGCGCCGCACGCAGCCCTAGCAGCAGCGCGAAGACGGCGAGCGCGGGGCCGTAGGAGACGGTGAACAGGGCGGGGGCCGCGGCCAGCCCCAGTGCGGCGGTCAGCGCGAAGGCGGCCAGGGGCCGGCGTCGGGACACGGCGACCGCGGTCGCGAGCACGACCGCCCCGGCCAGCTGCTGCCACCCGGTACGCGGCTCGTTCATCCCGAGCCGGTCGGCCGAGAGCGCGGGCGACACGAGGACGGCCCACAGGAGGCAGGCCCGCCATATGCGAGGACGTTCCATCCGGACGACGCTACAAGCAGGGGACGGGGCGCCACTGCTGCCGATCGTCAGGTGCGGTGCGCTCTTCGAGGCAGGCTCCCGGGGCCGGAAACCGCCCCATTCCGCAGTCGCAAAACGCACGGCCACCGCCACCTACCCACCCCGCCGCCCCCAACATGGCAGGATCGGAAAGCCATGACTGCGCCCACGAAACCCTCCGTCAGCAGCCCCGCCAAGGCCCCCTCCGGCTCCCCCCGCGGAGAGGACCTGCACAGCCCGGTTGTCGACTGGTTCGACGACAACGCCCGCGACCTCCCCTGGCGGCGCCCCGAGGCGGGCCCCTGGGGGGTGATGGTCAGTGAGTTCATGCTGCAGCAGACGCCGGTGAACCGCGTCCTGCCCGTCTACGAACAGTGGCTCACCCGCTGGCCCCGCCCCGCCGACCTCGCCAAGGACGCCCCCGGCGAAGCCGTACGCGCCTGGGGCCGGCTCGGCTACCCGCGCCGCGCGCTGCGGCTGCACGGCGCCGCCGTCGCCATAGCGGAACGGCACGGCGGGGACGTACCGACCGACCACGCCCAGCTCCTCGCGCTGCCCGGCATCGGCGAGTACACGGCGGCCGCCGTGGCCTCCTTCGCGTACGGCCAGCGGCACCCCGTGCTGGACACCAACGTCCGCCGGGTGCTCGCCCGCGCTGTCACCGGTGTGCAGTACCCGCCGAACGCCACCACCGCCGCCGAACGCAAGCTCGCCCGCGCCCTGCTCCCCGAGGACGAGGGCACCGCCGCCCGCTGGGCCGCGGCCTCCATGGAGCTCGGCGCGCTGGTCTGCACCGCCAAGAACGAGTCGTGCCACCGCTGCCCGATCGCCGCCCAGTGCGCCTGGCGGCTCGCGGGCAAGCCGGAGCACGACGGTCCGCCGCGGCGTGGCCAGACGTACGCAGGAACGGACCGACAGGTGCGGGGCAAGCTGCTCGCCGTACTGCGCGAGGCCCATACGCCCGTCCCGCAGGCGGCCCTGGACCGGGTCTGGCACGAGCCGGTGCAGCGCGCCCGCGCCCTGGACGGTCTGGTCGCGGACGGCCTGGTGGAGCCGCTGCCGGGCGGGACGTACCGGCTGCCGTCGACCTGACCGATCTGACGCACAGTCACATCACAGCCGCGGCGGCTCTGCAACATCCGATACACAGCAGACGTACGGCTCTCGCATGGCCGCCGCACCAACAAATCGACCCAAAGCGCCACTAAACACGCCTCCCTTTTATCCCTTTCCTGCTTCCGTTACACAACCGACGGACAGCCGAGCGCTAGCCGAAGGCTGCTTCGGACAGCCCCGTGACAACGCCTCCGTAGCTTCTTTTCCGTACCCGACAGGCGGGGACGACTACGAACCACAGGCAGTGGACCGACGGCGAACGAGCCGGCCGGGACGGGGAATCGGAGGCGGTCAACATGGCGCAGGGCGAGGTGCTCGAATTCGAGGAGTACGTCCGCACCCGACAGGACGCGCTGCTGCGCAGCGCGCGCCGACTGGTCCCGGACCCGGTGGACGCACAGGACCTGCTGCAGACGGCGCTGGTGCGGACGTACCACCGCTGGGACGGCATCGCCGACAAGCGCCTCGCGGACGCCTACCTCCGCCGCGTCATGATCAACACGCGGACCGAGTGGTGGCGGGCGCGCAAGCTGGAGGAAGTGCCCACCGAGCAGCTCCCGGACGCCTCGGTCGACGACTCCACCGAGCAGCACGCGGACCGCGCCCTGCTGATGGACATCATGAAGGTGCTGGCTCCCAAGCAGCGCAGCGTCGTGGTGCTGCGACACTGGGAGCAGATGTCCACGGAGGAGACGGCCGCGGCCCTCGGCATGTCGGCCGGAACGGTCAAGAGCACGCTGCACCGGGCGCTCGCCCGGCTCCGCGAGGAGCTGGAGAGCCGCGATCTGGACGCACGCGCGCTGGAGCGTGAGGAGCGGGAGCGTTGCGCGGCCTAGGCACGACAGCGGGCGGCACCGGGCACACGGACAGAGGCGGCAGGCGCACGGACCGGAGTGACAGGGACACCGACGGGGAGACCGAGGAACTCGGGCGGATCGGAGCGTCCGGGCAGACCGGATCCGACCGCCCCGGAACCGCACCTGTCCGGGGGAACTTCCAGGCGGCGTTCACGGCGATGGCCGTGGTCGTCGCCCTCGCCCTTTTCGTCTCCGCGTGCGGCACCGGCGGCACCGGCGCGCGCGACGAGGGACCGGCGCACGCCGACGCCGTGGGCGGCGCGGGAGCCGCGAAGTCACTCGCGCCCGCGGCCACGCCCTCCGCATCGGCCGCCCCGGACCCGACGCAGGCCGTCCGGCTGGTCAAGGCGGATCCCGGGGTCTCGTCGGAGGTCAAGCGCGAGCTGAAGCCGTGCGTGTCCGACGACTATCCCGTCGACGTGTCGTACGGCGAGCTCACCGGCGCGTCCGCGGAGGACATCGTGGTCAACGTCCTGTCCTGCGGCGATCAGGTGGGGGTCGCCTCGTATGTGTACCGGGAGGAGGACGGCGAGTACCACAATGTGTTCAAGGCCGAGGAGCCTCCGGTCTACGCCGAGATCGACCGCGGGTACCTGGTGGTGACCGAGCAGGTGTACGCCAAGGACGACGCGCTGTCGAACCCGTCCAGCGAGAACGTGATCTCATACAAGTGGATCTCCGGCCGCTTCATACTGAAGGACCGCACACGCACCGAGTACGGCGACCTCGGCGGAGGTGACGAGTCGGCGACCGAGGGCTGAGGGTCGGCCGGGCAGGAATGAACGCGGCGCCTGATCCAGACGTCCCTTGAACAGAACAAGCCGCAGAGCCAGACGCCGACGCACGATCCTTGCAGCAGACGCGCAACCCGAAGAACACACACGGCACACGAGGACAGAGAGCACCGGGATGGCAGACCAGACCCACGTTCTGTTCGTCGAGGACGACGACGTCATCCGCGAGGCCACCCAACTCGCCCTGGAGCGGGACGGCTTCGCGGTCACCGCCATGCCCGACGGACTGTCGGGCCTGGAGGCGTTCCGGACGAACCGGCCGGACATCGCACTGCTGGACGTCATGGTCCCGGGCCTGGACGGGGTCAGTCTGTGCCGCCGGATCCGTGACGAGTCGACCGTGCCGGTGATCATGCTGTCGGCGCGCGCCGACTCGATCGACGTGGTGCTGGGCCTGGAGGCGGGCGCGGACGACTATGTGACGAAGCCGTTCGACGGTGCCGTGCTGGTCGCGCGGATCCGTGCCGTGCTGCGCCGCTTCGGGCACGCGAGCGGCCCCGACCGGACGGAGGAGGCCGACCCGGCCGCCGACGGCGGGGTGCTGACCTTCGGCGACCTGGAGGTCGACACCGAGGGCATGGAGGTACGCAGGGACGGGCAGCCGGTGGCGCTCACGCCGACCGAGATGCGTCTGCTGCTGGAGTTCTCCTCGGCGCCGGGCACGGTGCTGTCACGGGACAAGCTGCTGGAGCGCGTGTGGGACTACGGCTGGGGCGGGGACACCCGGGTCGTCGACGTCCATGTACAGCGACTGCGGCAGAAGATCGGCCAGGACCGTATCGAGACGGTCCGTGGCTTCGGCTACAAGTTGAAGGCCTGAGCGGGGCGGGCATGCGGGGGATGTTCAGACGCCCGGCGACGTCCGGCGCAGGCAGTGTCGAACTCACGGACCCGGCGGAGATCGCGGGCCCCGGGGTCGGTGTCCGGATGGGCGCTCGCACGGGAGAGCGTGCGGATGGTCGTGCAGGAGCGCGGGTGAGCCGTCACAGAAACAGCCGTATCGCCATACGCACGGGCCTGCGGTGGAAGCTGAGCGCGGCGATCGCACTGGTCGGCGCGCTCGTGGCGATCGTGCTGAGCCTGGTCGTGCACAACCAGGCCCGGGTCTCGATGCTGGACAGCGCCCGCGACCTCGCGGACGAGCGCGTCCAGATCGCCCAGCGCAGCTTCGAGCAGTCCAAGCGGCTGAACTTCCCCAACGCCACGATCAACGACCCGGAGCTGCCGCCGGCGCTGCGGGACAAGGTCGAGGAGGGCCGGCGGGGGACGTATGTGACGGACACGCCGAGCGGAGCGCCCGACATCTGGGCGGCCGTACCGCTCAACAACGGGCAGGTGCTGTCGCTGCGCACCGGCTGGACCGACCGCAGCGAGCACATCCTCAACCGCCTCGACCAGGCCATGATCATCGGCTCCATCTCGGTCGTCCTCGGCGGCAGCGCGCTCGGCGTGCTCATCGGAGGGCAGCTGTCGCGCCGGCTGCGCAAGGCGGCGGCCGCGGCGAACCAGGTCGCGAGCGGCGAGCCTGATGTGCGCGTGCGGGACGCCATCGGGGGTGTCGTACGGGACGAGACCGACGACCTCGCGAGCGCGGTGGACGCCATGGCGGACGCGCTGCAGCAGCGGCTGGAGGCGGAGCGCCGGGTCACGGCGGACATCGCGCACGAGCTGCGTACGCCGGTGACCGGTCTGCTGACGGCGGCCGAACTGCTGCCGCCCGGCCGGCTCACCGAGCTGGTACTGGACCGGGCGAAGGCGATGCGCACGCTGGTGGAGGACGTCCTGGAGGTGGCCCGGCTGGACAGCGCCTCGGAGCGGGCCGAGTTGCAGGACATCATGCTGGGCGAGTTCGTCAGCCGGCGGGTCGCGGCGAAGGACCCCGCCATCGAGGTGCGGGTCGTCCACGAGTCGGAGGTCATGACCGACCCGCGGCGGCTGGAGCGGGTGCTGTTCAACCTGCTGACCAACGCCGCGAAGCACGGCAGAACGCCGATCGAGGTCACCGTCGAGGGCCGGGTCATCCGGGTCCGCGATCACGGCCCCGGTTTCCCCGAGGACCTGCTCGCCGAGGGCCCCAGCCGCTTCCGCACCGGCAGCAGTGACCGCGCGGGCCACGGCCACGGTCTCGGCCTGACGATCGCCGCAGGTCAGGCCCGGGTGCTGGGCGCCCGTCTGACCTTCCGCAACATCCGCCCGGCGGGCGCCCCGGACCATGTCCCTGCGGAGGGCGCGGTGGCCGTCCTCTGGCTCCCGGAACACGCGCCGACCAACACGGGCAGCTATCCGATGCTGCCGTAGCGGCGGGCGGTTGCTGCCGTAGCGGCGGGCGGTCGGCTCACCGCCACCGGCGTCCGGGACTCACCCGAAGGACTTGGAGAAGTCGAGCTCCTCGCTCCGCTCGGTCAGCGAGTACCAGTTGCCGTTGTCGTCACGGAAGATCGCCTCGATGCCGTACGGCCGCTCCTGCGGCTCCTGGACGAACTCCACTCCGCGCGCCTTGAAGGTCTCGTAGTCCCTCCGGCAGTCGTCGGTCCGGAACGCCCCGGCCCCGATGACTCCCTTCCCGACGAGCTTCTTCAGTGCCTCGGAGGACTCCGGGTCGAGCCCCGGCCCGTCCAGGCTCATCAGCGCCAGCTCGACATCCGGCTGGTCCTTGGCGCCCACGGTGACCCACCGCATGTCGCCCATGGAGAGGTCGTTCCGCACCTCGAAGCCGATCTTCTCCGTGAAGAACGCCTTGGTGCGCTGCTGGTCGAACGTCCATACGGTGGTGATGCCCAGGCCCTTGATCATGCCTCTGCTCTCCTGCTTTCCTGCTCTGCGGCTCGCGGCTACGGCTGCGGCTGCTTCCTTGCCGTCACGTTAGGCAGGGGGCGGGTCAGGGGGCTTCTCCAGAGTTGCTCTCCTGCTCGTCCCGCCGTCGAAAGCCCCCTGCCCACAACATCGCGTAGCACCCCGGTATCAGCGCGGCCCCGCGCCCGACATGCTTCTCCCGGTACTCGCTCGGCGTCAGCCCGGTCCGCGCCTTGAACTTCGCCGAGAAGGTGCCGAGGCTGCTGAACCCGACCAGATGGCAGATCTCGGTGACGGTCAGATCGGCGCCCCGCAGATACTCCTCGGCCCGCTCGATCCGCCGATGCGTCAGGTACTGCCCCGGCGTCTCGCCGTACGCCGCCTTGAACACCCGCACGAAGTGATACCGCGAGTACCCGGCCCGCCCGGCAACGGCCCCCAGATCAAGCCCCGGATCGGCCCACTCCCGATCCATGACGTCCTTGGCCAGCCGCAACTGGCGCGTCCTGTCCATGCAGCCGATGGTGACACGCCCCACTGACAGCCCGACGGAAACGCGGAGGCCCCCGGGTCGCCCAGAGCAACCCGGGGGCCTCCGCCCACCGCACGACCTCAGACGGCCTCCACAACCGCCGTCTTCACCGCCGCGTCGGTCCCGTCCCCGGCACCGTCCTCCTTGGGCCCCGCCCCCTTGAGCGGCACCTCCTTCACGAACAGGGCCGCCACCAGCGCCAGCACGGCGACCCCGGCCCCCAGGAGAAACGCCCCGTGCGTCCCCGCGGACACCGCGTGCCGATACGCCCCCGCCACGGCCTCCGGCAACTTCTCCAGACTCGCCGCGTCCAGCTGCGCCGACTGCTCGGTCACCTTGGCCCCCAGCGCCCCGCCGCGCTCGGCCATGACGTCCTGGACCCGGCTGTTGAACAAGGCACCCATGATCGCGACGCCGAACGACGACCCGAGCGTCCGGAACAGCGTGGTGGACGAGGACGCGACGCCCATGTCCTTCATCTCGACGCTGTTCTGCGCAACCAGCATGGTGATCTGCATCAGACAGCCCATCCCGAGCCCGACGACGGCCATGTAGACACCGGACGTGAACCTGCTGGTCCCGGTGTCCATCAGCGACATCAGATACAGCCCGACGACCATCAGCACACCGCCGACGATCGGGAAGGCCTTGTAGCGCCCGGTGTTCGTGGTCACCCGTCCCGCCGCCATGGACGTCACGAGCATCGCCCCGAGCATCGGCAGGAGCAGCAGCCCGGAGTTGGTCGCTGACGCCTTCTGCACGGACTGCTGGTACAGCGGCAGGAACAGCGTCGCGCCGAACATCACGAACCCGGTGATGAACCCGATCAGGGACATCAGCGTGAAGTTCCGGCTGCGGAAGATGTGCAGCGGGACCACCGGCTCGGCAGCCTTGGTCTGCCAGAACACGAACCCCACCAGGGCCGCGACACCGATCCCGATGAGCTCCATGATCATCGCGGACGTCCAGGCGTACTCCGTGCCGCCCCACGTGGTCACCAGCACGATCGCGGTGATCCCCACGGTCAGCAGCGCAGCCCCCAGATAGTCGATCCGCGCCTGCGTCCGCTTCTTCGGCAGGTGCAGGACGGCACTGATCGCGGCGAGCGCGACGACACCGAGCGGCAGGTTGATGTAGAAGGACCAGCGCCAGCCCCAGTTGTCGGTGATGGTGCCGCCGACCAGCGGCCCGCCGATCATCGCGAGCGCCATCACGCCGGCCATCATGCCCTGGTACTTGCCCCGCTCCCGCGGCGGAATCAGATCACCGATGATCGCCATGACACCGACCATCAGACCGCCGGCGCCCAGTCCCTGCACGGCCCGGAACGCGATCAGCTGTCCCATGTCCTGGGCCATGCCGCTCAGCGCGGAGCCGATCAGGAACAGCACGATCGACGACATGAAGACGCCCTTGCGCCCGTACATGTCGCCGAGCTTGCCCCACAGCGGGGTGGAGGCGGCGGTCGCCAGCGTGTACGCCGTCACGACCCAGGACAGATGCTCCAGCCCGCCCAGATCACCCACGATCGTCGGCATCGCGGTGCCCACGATCATGTTGTCGAGCATGGCCAGCATCATCGTGATCATCAGCGCGAGCAGCACGACCCGCACGCTTCTGGGCTGTGGCCCAGCAGGCTCCTCCGCTCCCGAACCAGCTGCCTGTGTGTCCGCCATGACTCCCACTCCCCCGGCTTCCCGCCGCTACTTACTTGCCGCCCGGCTAGTTGTCTACACTCAGGGAAGGTAGATGCGTAACTAGCCGGGCGTCAAGTAAGTTTTCCGGAAAGCCGAGGCGTACGAGGATGGGTGGCACCATGGACGGCACCAAGCAGCGGCGCCGCGGGGACACCCGCCAGCGCATCCAGGACGTAGCGCTCGAACTCTTCGCCGAGCAGGGCTACGAGAAGACCTCCCTGCGCGAGATCGCCGAGCGCCTGGACGTCACGAAGGCGGCCCTGTACTACCACTTCAAGACCAAGGAAGAGATCATCGTCAGCCTCTTCGAGGATCTGACGAAGCCGATCGAGGAGCTGATCGAGTGGGGCAAGCGACAGCCGCACTCACTCGACACGAAGCAGGAGATCGTACGCCGCTACAGCCAGGCCCTGACCGAGGCGGCACCGCTGTTCCGCTTCATGCAGGAGAACCAGGCGACGGTCCGCGAACTGAGCATCGGCGAGATGTTCAAGAACCGCATGGTCGGCATGCGGGACATCATCATCGACCCGGACTCCGACCTGGTCGGCCAGGTCCGCTGCATCAGTGCCCTGTTCACACTGCACGCCGGGATGTTCCTGCTGCAGGACCTCGAAGGCGACCCCGAGGACAAGCGCAAGGCTGTCCTTGAGGTCGCCACAGATCTGGTCACCCAGGCGCACCAGGGCGCCTGAGAGCGGCTCGGTGACTCAGATCTTCAGACCCTTGGCCCGCAGGAAGGCCACAGGGTCGACAGCGGAGCCGTAGCTGGCGGTCGTACGGATCTCGAAGTGCAGGTGCGGCCCGCTGGAGTTACCGGTGTTGCCGGACCGGGCTATGTGCTGACCGGTCTTGACGACCTGGCCGACCTTCACGTCGATGCGCGACAGGTGGGCGTACTGCGTGAAGGTCCCGTTGCCGTGCTTGACGACTATGGCGTTGCCGTACGCCGGACCGTCACCGGCGCCGTTGCCGCCGGCCTTGACGACGGTGCCGCCGTGCGCGGCCATGACCTGGGTGCCGCTCGGCACGGCGAAGTCCTGCCCGCTATGGGTGGACTGCCACCTGGCACCGGCCTGCGCGAAGCTGGCGCTCTTCGTGTACTTCTTCACCGGGCTGACCCAGGAGGCGGCGGCCTTCTTGACGGCGGCCTTCTTCACCGCGGCACTCTGCGCCTGAACGGCGGTGGAGACACCGGTGGCGGAGGTCATCTCAGCGGCGACCGCGCCCCCGGCGCCCAATACGACCGAGGCCCCCAGGCCGGCGGCCAGCACAGCGGCACGGGTGCGGAAGGTGGACGTACGGGTCGAACGGAAGGAAAGGCGCGGGGACATGCGAAACCTCATCGGGACGACGACAGAGAGAACCACCCGACGCACAGGCGCTCGCCGGATGGCCATCCCTTGGTAACCCTCGTCCCCCCAAACCCCAAAACCCCTTTTCTACGACGGAAGCTAGTACTCCGCCGCAAAAATCCCTGCATCTTGACAGAGCCCTCATTAGGGACAAACCAGCGCGAACACCAAAACTCGCCGCCACTTCTATCCCGTTACGCCCGTTTTACCCGCAGCGCCGTTTCCACTATTCCCGCTAGTAACGGACAAATCGCCTGTGCGGCATGTCACCGCCCAGCGCAATCGGAAGACCCCGGAATGTGACGGGCACTACGCCCCCTTTCGCCTTTCCGTAACCGATCCCGTCGCGACTCTGGGGCCGCCGTCAAACGTGAGCTACCGTCCGGTAACCAGCTGGTTCCCCACCAGCCACCCACGCACACGAACATGCATGCGACAACCCAGCGCACGTGACGTGAGAGGACCCCCCACATGACGCTTCGCCCCTGGGCGCACCGCATCGCGGTCAGCACCGCCTCCGCGGCCGCCCTCGTGGCCCTCGCGGTCCCCGCCGAAGCAGCGGCGACCGCGACGAGCACCTCCACCGCCACCACTGCGGCAGTCACGGCATCCTCGGCGGATGTCGACTACGCGACCTGGCAGAAGGACTGCCAGGCGGTGATGAACCAGGCGCTCCCCGAGCTGAAGCAGCGCATCGCGAACACCAGGCCGGGTGAGAAGCAGGCGATCGTCTTCGACATCGACAACACCACCCTGGAGACGGACTTCGGCTTCAGCTACCCGCAGCCGGCCAACAAGCCGGTCCTGGACGTCGCCAAGTACGCCCAGGAGCACGGCGTCTCCCTGTTCTTCGTGACCGCCCGCCCGGGCATCATCGCCCCGGTGACCGACTACAACCTCAAGCACGTCGGCTACCAGGTCTCCGGCCTCTATGTGCGCAGCTTCGGCGACCTCTTCAAGGACGTCGCGGACTACAAGACGGCCCAGCGCGTGGACATCGAGAAGAAGGGCTTCACGATCATCGCGAACGTCGGCAACAGCGCCACCGACCTGTCGGGCGGCCATGCCGAGAAGACGTACAAGCTGCCTGACTACAACGGGCAGTTGTCGTAATTCCTCGCCGCCGTACGGCGGCATGCCAAAGGGGCCGGTGCTCGAAAGCACCGGCCCCTTTCAGCTGGTGAGGCTTACGCCTCCTTGCTGAGGTTCGGGCCGCTCGACGGGCCCGCCGCCTGCTCGATCGGCGGGACGTCCGGCAGGGCCGCCTTCTCCTCGCCGCGGAAGGTGAAGGTCTTGGTGTCGCCCTCGCCCTCCGTGTCCACGACCACGATGTGACCGGGGCGCAGCTCGCCGAAGAGGATCTTCTCCGACAGGCTGTCCTCGATCTCGCGCTGGATCGTGCGGCGCAGCGGCCGCGCGCCCAGCACCGGGTCGTAACCCTTCTTGGACAGCAGCTCCTTGGCGGACTGGGAGAGCTCGATGCCCATGTCCCGGTCCTTCAGGCGCTCGTCCACCTTGCCGATCATCAGGTCGACGATCGCGAGGATGTCGTCCTGGGTCAGCTGCGGGAAGACGACCACGTCGTCGACGCGGTTGAGGAACTCGGGCCGGAAGTGCTGCTTGAGCTCGTCCTGGACCTTGTTCTTCATGCGCTCGTAGTTGGTCTTCGTGTCACCCGAGGCCGCGAAGCCCAGGTTGAAGCCCTTGGAGATGTCCCGGGTGCCGAGGTTGGTCGTCATGATGATGACCGTGTTCTTGAAGTCCACGACCCGGCCCTGGGAGTCGGTCAGCCGACCGTCCTCCAGGATCTGCAGCAGCGAGTTGAAGATGTCCGGGTGAGCCTTCTCGACCTCGTCGAAGAGGACGACGGAGAACGGCTTGCGGCGGACCTTCTCGGTCAGCTGGCCGCCCTCTTCGTAGCCCACGTAGCCGGGGGGCGAACCGAAGAGACGCGAGACCGTGTGCTTCTCGCTGAACTCCGACATGTCGAGGGAGATCAGCGCGTCCTCGTCACCGAAGAGGAACTCGGCGAGCGCCTTGGACAGCTCGGTCTTACCGACACCGGACGGGCCGGCGAAGATGAACGAGCCACCGGGGCGCTTCGGGTCCTTCAGACCGGCACGCGTACGGCGGATCGCCTTCGACAGCGCCTTGACGGCGTCGACCTGGCCGATGACCCGCTTGTGGAGCTCGTCCTCCATGCGCAGCAGACGCGAGGACTCCTCCTCGGTCAGCTTGAAGACCGGGATGCCGGTGGCGGTCGCGAGGACCTCGGCGATCAGCTCGCCGTCGACCTCGGCGACGACGTCCATGTCGCCGGCCTTCCACTCCTTCTCCCGCTTGGCCTTGGCGGCCAGGAGCTGCTTCTCCTTGTCGCGCAGGGAGGCGGCCTTCTCGAAGTCCTGCGAGTCGATCGCGGACTCCTTGTCGCGGCGGACGCCCGCGATCTTCTCGTCGAACTCGCGGAGGTCCGGCGGAGCGGTCATCCGGCGGATGCGCATCCGGGAACCGGCCTCGTCGATCAGGTCGATCGCCTTGTCCGGCAGGAAGCGGTCCGAGATGTACCGGTCGGCCAGGGTGGCTGCCTGGACCAGCGCCTCGTCGGTGATGGAGACCCGGTGGTGGGCCTCGTACCGGTCACGCAGACCCTTGAGGATCTCGATCGTGTGCGGCAGGGACGGCTCGGCGACCTGGATGGGCTGGAAGCGGCGCTCCAGGGCCGCGTCCTTCTCCAGGTGCTTGCGGTACTCGTCCAGCGTCGTCGCACCGATGGTCTGCAGCTCACCGCGGGCCAGCATCGGCTTCAGGATGGAGGCCGCGTCGATGGCGCCCTCGGCGGCACCCGCACCGACCAGCGTGTGGAGCTCGTCGATGAACAGGATGATGTCGCCGCGGGTGCGGATCTCCTTGAGCACCTTCTTCAGGCGCTCCTCGAAGTCACCGCGGTAGCGGGAGCCGGCGACCAGCGCGCCGAGGTCCAGGGTGTAGAGGTGCTTGTCCTTGAGGGTCTCGGGCACCTCGCCCTTGACGATGGCCTGGGCGAGGCCCTCGACGACGGCGGTCTTGCCGACGCCGGGCTCACCGATCAGGACCGGGTTGTTCTTGGTACGGCGGGACAGCACCTGCATGACCCGCTCGATCTCCTTCTCGCGCCCGATGACCGGGTCGAGCTTGGACTCACGAGCGGCCTGGGTGAGGTTCCGGCCGAACTGGTCGAGGACCAGGGACGTCGAGGGAGTGCCCTCGGCAGGCCCGCCGGCGGTGGCGGTCTCCTTGCCCTGGTAGCCGGAGAGCAGCTGGATGACCTGCTGCCGCACCCGGTTGAGATCTGCGCCCAGCTTGACCAGGACCTGGGCGGCGACGCCCTCGCCCTCACGGATCAGGCCGAGCAGGATGTGCTCCGTGCCGATGTAGTTGTGACCCAGCTGAAGGGCCTCGCGGAGCGACAGCTCCAGGACCTTCTTGGCACGGGGGGTGAAGGGGATGTGCCCGGACGGGGCCTGCTGGCCCTGGCCGATGATCTCCTCCACCTGCTGGCGGACCGCCTCGAGCGAAATCCCGAGGCTCTCAAGGGCCTTGGCGGCGACACCCTCACCCTCGTGGATCAGGCCCAGGAGGATGTGCTCGGTGCCGATGTAGTTGTGGTTGAGCATCCGGGCTTCTTCCTGAGCCAGGACGACAACCCGCCGCGCGCGGTCGGTGAACCTCTCGAACATCGTTAATCGCTCCTCAGAGCGGTCAGGCAGTGGGGGGAACTTCCCCTCCCTGTCCTTCCGCAGCTTAGTCCCGCAAGCGGGGACCGCTCATTCCAACTGCCGACACCGTCGATGGCCTCCTGACCCCGAACGCCGACATCTGCTCCAACCCGATGGTGCGAGACGATGTTCCCGCAGGCCAGGTGGTTACCCTCACCATCAGTACGCCGATGGCGAACGTGAGACTCACTGTCCTGCGTGTCGCCCCCTCCCACTAGGGATGTCTTACCCGCTGGGACTGACACTCCATGCCGCGCCCCCCGGTTCCCTCCGCTACGGGCGAACAACCTTGCGCCTGCCCACACCCCCCGCACGCCCCCTTTTCGACACTCTGCGCATCCACTAGTGCACCCAGCGTAACCCGCATGCTCTTTCGGCGGTTGCACTTGGCATGGTCGGCACCCGCCCCGTGATCACCACGGACCCTGCCACGATCCCCCTCCCCCGTCGGCCGCTCGATCCGAGCGATCAGGTCCGTCGGTGGTACGAGAACGAACTGGGCTGGCCGGTGGTGCCCGGGGCCCCCGGATTCCCGCTGTGGCTTTGCGTGGGCCCGCGCTTCGACGTCCTGGACGTCCCGGCCGGGGCGGGCCGCGCGGCACTGCGCCATCTGACGCCGGACTCCCCGGTGGCCGTCCGCGGCGACCGGATGCGGCTGCTCATCGCCGCGGGCAGCGCGCAGGAGGTGCCGGGAGCACTGGACTGGCTGGAGTGGGGCTCACTGCCCCTGGACCTGACGGCGCTCGGCGAGGGCGACCTCATGGAGGCGCCCCTGCCACCCGAGTGGGGGCCGGTCACGCCCGTACGGCAGCCCGTCGATCCGGGGCCTGGAGGGGCCGTACGACGTCCTGGTCTGCCGGGGTGCGGCATGATGCGGCCGCTTGCCCTGGGCCGGTCGGCTGCAGTGCAGGGGGCCGCCGTGTGGCTGCGGCCCCCCGGGACTGGGGGCGAGGTCGAGGCCTCGCTGCCGACACTGTCGGCCCTGGGGGGCGGTGGGGGCGCCCCCGATCTCGTACGGGTGCTGGACACGGTGGCCACGCACTGCCACCGCCTGCGGCTGCGACGCGCGGGCGTGCAGCCCTCGGCCTGTCCGTAGAGCAGGCTTCGGCCTGGAATCAGGCGTTGGCCTTCTCGTATGCCTCACGAATGGACGCGGGAACGCGGCCGCGGTCGTTGACCTCGTAGCCGTTCTCCTTGGCCCATGCGCGGATCTGCGCGGTGTCCTGGCTGCCACCGGAAGCGGCGCGCGCCTTTCCGCGACCACCCGAAGCGCGGCCTCCGGTACGACGACCGCCCTTCACGTAAGGCTCAAGAAGACCACGGAGCTTGTCCGCATTGGCAGTCGTGAGATCGATCTCGTACGTCTTGCCGTCCAGCGCGAACGTCACGGTCTCGTCGGCCTCGCCGCCGTCGAGGTCGTCGACAAGAAGGACCTGAACCTTCTGTGCCACCGGATTTCCTTTCATCGATAACTTGAGGGCCGGGGGTCTGCGGCGTCCGCCGTTTCGCCGTCCCCTGTTATATGCAGTACTGCAGTACGTCGGAAAGCAAACCGCTTTTGCGGGAAAAACACAAACCCCCGGGAGAGACCCACCGCCCCGGCCCCCGTCCGGAAACATGCGCGTTTCGGACATAGGGCACCTGGGCACGGCCGGTCCGGGCGGAATATGTCTTCCGGAAGCTTGCGCAAGTCCGAGGAAGGCTGCCGGCGATCACAGATGCAGAAGCATCCGCCTGTTGCCCAAGGTGTTCGGTTTCACTCGTTCGAGACCGAGGAACTCCGCCACGCCCTCGTCATAGGAACGCAGGAGCTCCGCGTAGACATCGGTGTCAACCGGCGTCTCACCGATCTCGACGAAGCCGTGCTTGCCGAAGAAGTCCACTTCGAAGGTCAGACAGAAAACCCGGCGAACACCGAGCCAGCGCGCGGTGTGCAGCAACTTCTCCAGCAACTGATGACCGACGCCGGCGCCCTTCAGACCGGGCTTCACGGCAAGAGTGCGGACTTCCGCCAGGTCTTCCCACATCACGTGCAGGGCGCCGCAGCCGACGACCTCGCCGTTGTCGTCGCGTTCCGCGACCCAGAACTCCTGGATGTCCTCGTAAAGGGTCACCGTGGCTTTGTCGAGCAGGATGCGACGCTGGACGTACTCGTCCAGGAGACGACGTACCACTGGGACATCGCTGGTGCGGGCCCGTCGGACGGTGATGGCTTTTGCGGTGACTTCTGGGCTCCCCACCGAGGAGCTCTCGACCGAGTGGCTCTCTGCTGACATGAGCGGACGCTATCGCCCGCGGCGCTCCTGTGCGGAGCCGGGGTTCTCGGCGGCGGTATCCGCGTGGGTATCTGGGCCGGTATCGGGCTTGCGGGTTTGGGGGGAGGTGGTATCGGTGCCTGCGGTATCACCGCCGGTCGTATCGGTTCCGGCTCTATGAGTGCCGGTGGTATCGGTGCCGGTCGTATCCGTGCCGGTCGTATCCGTGCCCGTAACGCGGTGTGTATCGGGAGGTTCTGTGGGTTCGGGTGTTTCCGGGCCCTGGACCATGCGTACGGCGTCCCGCAGGGCGAGGCGTTGTTCCTCGCTCATCATGCCGAAGAAGGCGACGAGTGCGGCGGCGGGGTTGTCGCTCTGCGACCAGGCGTCGTTCATCAGGGCGGCCGCGTAGGCGGCTCGTGTGGAGACCGCCTCATATCGATAGGCGCGGCCTTCCGCCTCGCGGCGTACCCAGCCCTTCTGATGGAGATTGTCCAAAACGGTCATCACCGTGGTGTACGCGATGGACCGTTCCTGCTGGAGATCTTCCAGGACTTCTCGAACGGTCACCGGGCGGTTCCACTTCCACACCCGCGTCATGACCGCGTCTTCGAGTTCTCCCAATGGGCGAGGCACAGTTCAGCACAATAGTGGGAGAACTAGGTGTTGGCGTGCCGGACGTGCGCTTTCTTTGGCGAACGGGGCAAAAAGGGCGCGGGGATTCGGAAAACGTCCGCGGTTCGGGAGGGGGGATCGGAGCGGCTCGGACCGGCTCGGACCAGGCCGGTCGGGCTCGGGTCGGCTCAGGCGTCCGGGGCCGCGGGGGCCTGGCGGGTGCCCTCTGTGCGCGCGAGGGCCGCGTCGACCGCGGCGTCCTCCTTGGCCTTGTTGGCTCCGCCCTGGGTCTTCACGATCACCCTGATCACGCCGATGAAGAACACGGCCATGACGGCCGGCGGGAGGAGTGCGGAGACGTAGTCCATGCATCCAGGGTAGCCAGGGGGCGGGGGCGGCCTGGGCGGGGGGCTTCACGAGCTTCGAAGGGGGGCGGGGCGTCGAGTGCTGGGGGCCGGGAGACGTGGGGCTGGGGGCTGGGCCTGGGGGCGGAGGGGGACCTCGCCGGGCAGCCGGGCTGGGCCTGGGGGCGGAGGGCACCTCGCCGGGCAGCCGGGCTGCCCGGGGTGCGTCTGCGCATGGTCTTTGTGGTGCGGCGTGCAGCTTGCGGCGTGTGGCTGTTGTCAGCCTGCGGCCAGTTGCTGGGGCGGGTTCGAGGGGGGCGGGGTCGGTTTGCGGCGGGGGAAGACCTCGCCGGGGGTGGGGATGGGGCGTGGTGGCTTCGGGGCGGCGGGGGTGGGCTCGGGGCCGGGGGTGGGGGCCGGGCCGGGACCGGGCTTGGGGGCGGCCGGCTTTTCTGCCGGCTTCTTCCGGGGCTGCCTGGCGGGGTCCTGAGCGGCGTCCTGGGTGGCGCCCTGGGCGGGGAGGGCGAGGCCTCCGGGGAGGGCCGTGAGGTGGGTGCGGGACGCCGGGATGGTGGGACGGGCTCGTGTGTCCTGGTCGGCGAGTGGCCGGCAGCGGTCCAGGAGGGTGGCGGCGGCGGGGCTGCTGCGGAGGGCTCGGAGGGCGGCGAGGTCGTCGGGGGTGGGGTGGTACCCGGCGGTGAGGGCCTCTTCGAGGAGGGTGAGGTAGCCGGCTGCGGTGCCGGGGAGGGCGGCGCGGTAGCGGGCGAGGTCGGCCACCAAGAACGCACGCAGCCGGGCGCCCTCGCGGATCGCCTCGTCGAGCGACTCGGCGAGGCGGAGACAGTCCTCGACGTCTTCGGCCGAGGCGGGGTCGGGGTGGAGGGCGAGGGCGAGAGCGCGGCGGAGCACACGCAGCTCCTCCGCGCCGAACGCCATGCCGCCGCGGGATCCGTATGGCGTGGGCATGCGGCGACGATACGCGCTAATCAGACAAACGCGGCATAGGGAGGTGGGTGTGGCGCGGGGAGCCACTCGGGTGGTGGGGGTGGGCGCGGCGGCACCCCGTCGCGCCGGGGTGCGCACCCACGTCCGTTCAGCCACCGCCGGGGGCAACGTTCGGACCCGGGCCGGGCCAACGCCCGGAGCGGGGGTCCGGGGGCCGCAGGCTCCCAGGGAGGCCTGCGGCTGCGCCTGTGCGTTCAAAATGCGGCGGTGTGTGGTGGAGCGGCTTGGCCGACGGAGTCACATGCGGGAGACGTTGCGTTCGTAGACCAGGCGTAGGCCGATCAGGGTCAGCCACGGTTCGTGTTCGTCGATGACCGAGGATTCGCCGAGGACCATGGGAGCCAGGCCGCCCGTTGCGATGACCGTGACGTCCTCGGGGTCGTCCGCCAGTTCGCGGGCCATGCGGTTCACCACGCCGTCCACCTGGCCTGCGAAGCCGTAGATGATGCCGGACTGCATGGCCTCTACGGTGTTCTTGCCGATGACGCTGCGCGGGCGGGCCACCTCGATCTTGCGGAGCTGGGCGCCGCGGACGCCGAGGGCCTCGACGGAGATCTCGATGCCGGGGGCGATGACGCCGCCGATGTACTCACCGCGGGCGCTCACCGCGTCGAACGTCGTCGCCGTACCGAAGTCGACGACGATCGCCGGGCCGCCGTAGAGGTCGACCGCCGCGACCGCGTTGATGATGCGGTCGGCGCCCACCTCCTTCGGGTTGTCGGTGAGGATCGGTACGCCCGTCTTCACGCCCGGCTCGACGAGGACGGCAGGGACGTCGCCGTAGTAGCGGCGGGTCACCTCGCGGAGTTCGTGGAGGACCGAGGGGACGGTCGCGCAGATGGCGATTCCGTCGATGCCGTCGCCCAGTTCGTCGCCGAGGAGCGGGTGCATGCCCATCAGGCCCTGGAGGAGGACCGCCAGTTCGTCGGCCGTGCGGCGGGCGTCCGTCGAGATGCGCCAGTGCTCGACGATGTCCTCGCCGTCGAAGAGGCCGAGGACGGTGTGGGTGTTGCCTACGTCGATCGTGAGGAGCATGCCCGTTCCTACTCCGCCGCTCGCAGGTCCAGGCCGATGTCCAGGATCGGCGAGGAGTGGGTGAGGGCCCCTACGGCCAGGTAGTCGACGCCCGTGTCGGCGTACGCCCTGGCGTTGGCGAGGGTCAGACGGCCGGATGCTTCGAGGGCTGCTCGGCCGTGCACGATCGCCACCGCCTCCTCGCACTCGCCCGGCGTGAAGTTGTCCAGGAGGATCAGGTCGGCGCCCGCGTCCACGACCTCGCGGAGCTGGTGGAGGGTGTCCACCTCGACCTCGATGGCGAGGTCCGGGAAGGCCTCGCGGACCGCCTTGAAGGCCTCCGCGACGCCGCCCGCCGCCACTACGTGGTTGTCCTTCACCAGGGCCGCGTCCGACAGGGACATGCGGTGGTTCACTCCGCCTCCGCAGCGCACCGCGTACTTCTCCAGCGCGCGCAGGCCCGGCGTCGTCTTGCGGGTGTCGCGGACCCTCGCCCTGGTGCCCTCCAGTACGTCCGCCCACGCGCGTGTGGCCGTCGCGATGCCCGACAGGCGGCAGAGGACGTTCAGTGCGCTGCGCTCGGCCGTCAGGAGGTCTCGGGTGCGGGTGGTGATGGAGAGGAGCTTCTGGCCCGCCTCCACCTTGTCGCCGTCCTCCACGTGGCGTTCCACCTCGAACTCGTCCTCGCAGACGATCGAGACCACCGCTTCGGCGACCCTGAGGCCCGCCACGACGCCCGCCTCGCGCGCCACGAAGTCGGCGGTGGCGGTCGCCTCTTCGGGGATCGTCGCGACCGTCGTCACGTCGACGCCGTGGGCCAGGTCCTCCTGGATGGCCACGTGGGCGATGTCCTCGACCTCGACGGGGTCCAGGCCCGCCTCGGTGAGGAGCACGGCGAGTGCGGGGTCGAGGCCGCACTCTGCGTACTCTGCGGCCTCGTCGCCGGCACCGCAGGCGCAGTCGTCGCCGCAGCCGCCGTTCGAGGCGAGGGGAAGGTCGGGGGTGGTCACTGCTGTCACTGCTCCTGGGGCCGGGTCGGGGGGAAGTCTGCGGTGTCTGTGGTGTGCACGGCCAGTGTGCGGTCCGGGTTCAGGCGTACGACGATGTGGCGGCGCCATGCCGTGTCGTCGCGGTCGGGCTCGTCCTCGCGCCAGTGGCAGCCCCGCGTCTCCTCACGGAGATGGGCGGCGGCCACCAGGACGCGGGCCACGCACAGGAGGTTGGTGGCCTCCCAGGTGTCGACGCCGGGTTCGGCGGTCTTGCCGTTCTCGGCGAGGGCGTCGCGGGCGTCGGTGTGCAGCTGCTGGAGCTGGTCGGCGGCCTTGGCGAGGGAGTTCGCCGAGCGAAGGACGCCTGCCCCCTCCGTCATGATCCGCTGGATCGTGAAGCGGGACTCGGGCTTGAGGAGGGGGTGCTCGGGGGTGTCGGGATACGGCACCGGGTGCGGCACGCGCGCGTGGAGGCCGTTGGCCGCGCGGGACGCCGCGATGTCCTCGGCGATGCGCTCGGCGTAGACCAGGCCTTCGAGGAGCGAGTTGGAGGCGAGGCGGTTGGCGCCGTGCACGCCCGTGCAGGCGACCTCGCCGCACGCGTACAGGCCGGGGACGGTCGTACGGCCCTGGGAGTCGGTGCGGACGCCGCCGGAGGCGTAGTGGGCGGCCGGGGCGATCGGGATGGGGGTGGTGACCGGGTCGATGCCGTTCGCACGGCAGGCGGCGAGGATCGTCGGGAAACGGTGCTCCCACATGTCGGCGCCGAAGTGGCGGGCGTCGAGGAACATGTGCTCGGCGTCCTGCTCCTGCATACGCCGCATGATGCCCTTGGCGACGATGTCCCGGGGGGCGAGTTCGGCCAGTTCGTGCCGGCCCAGCATGAAGCGCACGCCGTCGGCGTCGACCAGGTGGGCGCCCTCGCCGCGTACCGCCTCGGAGACCAGGGGCTGCTGGCCCTCCGCGTCCGGGCCGAGGAACAGGACCGTGGGGTGGAACTGCACGAATTCGAGATCGCTGACCTCGGCGCCCGCGCGCAGGGCGAGGGCCACGCCGTCACCCGTCGACACGGACGGGTTGGTCGTCGCCGAGTAGACCTGGCCCATGCCGCCGGTCGCGAGCACGATCGCGGGCGCGTGGACCGCGCCCACGCCGTCGTGCTGGCCCTCGCCCATGACGTGCAGGGTGACGCCCGCGGTGCGGCCGTCGGCGTCCGTGAGGAGGTCCAGGACGAGTGCGTTCTCGATCGCGCGCACGCCACGCGCGCGTACCGCCTCGACGAGGGCGCGGGAGATCTCCGCGCCGGTCGCGTCGCCGCCTGCGTGGGCGATACGGCGGCGGTGGTGGCCGCCCTCGCGGGTGAGGGCCAGCTCGCCTGCGGAGGACTCGTCGAAGTGGGCGCCGGTCGCGATGAGGCGGCGTACGGCGTCGGGGCCCTCGGTGACGAGGATGCGGACCGCTTCTTCGTCGCACAGGCCCGCGCCCGCCACCAGGGTGTCGTCCAGGTGCTGTTCGGGGGTGTCGCCCTCGCCGAGGGCCGCGGCGATGCCGCCCTGGGCCCAGCGGGTGGAGCCGTCGTCCAGGCGGGCCTTGGTGACGACGACCGTGTTGAGCCCGGCGGCCTCGCAGCGCAGGGCCGCGGTGAGGCCGGCGACGCCGGAGCCGACGACCACGACGTCCGCGGAGATGGACCAACCGGGCGCCGGCGCGTGCAGTCGTATGCCTGTGCTGGTCACGAGGCGGCTCCGAAGGTGAGGGGGATGTTGTCGATCAGCCGGGTCGTCCCGACCCGGGCGGCGACGGCGAGGACGGCCTCGCCGGTGAATTCGTCCTCGTGATCGGTGATCTCGGTGAAGTCCGAGGGGTCGACCAGGGCGAGGTAGTCCAGTTCGAGCGGCGGGTCGAGACGGGCGGCCTCGTCGAGGACCAGGCGGGCCGCGGCCCGGACGGCCGCCGCGGCGCCGGGGACGGCCTTGGCGACGGCGTGTGCGTCGGCCGCCGCGCGGGACTCCCCTATGGCGCTGAGCGCCTCGGCACGCGCACGCGTGGCGGGCACTTCGCGGGCCCGCGCGCGCAGCGCCTCCTGCGCCGCGTGGCGGTCGCGCCCGGCGAACAGCGACTGGGAGAGCGCGAGCGCGGTGCGCCGTTCCTTGGGCGAGAGGTAGCGGTTGCGGCTGGAGAGCGCGAGACCGTCCTCCTCGCGCACGGTGGGAACGCCGACGATCTCGACGCCGAAGTTCAGGTCGCGCACCATCCGGCGGATCAGGGCGAGCTGCTGGGCGTCCTTCTGGCCGTACAGGGCGACGTCGGGGCGGGTGAGGTGCAGCAGCTTGGCGACGACGGTGAGCATGCCGTCGAAGTGGCCGGGGCGGGAGGCACCCTCCAGGCCCGCGCCCATGGGGCCGGCGCTGATGCGGACCTGCGGCTCGCCGCCCGGGTAGACCTCGTCGACGGCGGGGGCGAACACGGCGTCCGCGCCCGCCTTTTCGGCGATCTTGAGGTCGGCCTCCAGGGTGCGCGGGTAGCGGTCGAGATCCTCGCCCTTGCCGAACTGGAGGGGGTTCACGAAGACGGTGACGACGACCTCGCCGTCCGGTCCGGCGATCGCGCGCGCGGTGCGGACGAGGGTGGCGTGGCCCTCGTGCAGGGCGCCCATGGTCATCACCACGGCGCGGCGGCCGGCACGTGTGCGTGCGTGCAGCTCGTCGGCGGTGCGCAGCAGGGTGATGGTCATCGGGCGTCTCCCTCGGAGCCGTTGGTCCGGTCGGTCCCGTCGGTCCCGTCGGCGAGTACCCCGAGGAGGTCCTCGGCGAGCTCCGGCTTCAGCAGCCCGTGCGCGAGCGCGCGGTCGGCGGTCGCGCGGGCCATCGCCAGATAGCCGGCGACGGTCTGCGGGGCGTGCCGCCGCAGCTCGGTGACGTGTGCGGCGACGGTGCCCGCGTCCCCGCGCGCGACGGGGCCGGTCAGGGCGGCGTCGCCGGAGCGCAGGGCGTTGTCGAGAGCGGCGCCGAGCAGCGGGCCGAGCATCCGGTCGGGGGCCGCGACGCCCGCTTCACGCAGCAGCTCCATGGACTGGGCGACCAGCGTCACCAGGTGGTTCGCGCCCAGTGCGAGCGCCGCGTGGTAGAGCGGGCGCCGCTCCTCGGCGATCCATTCCGGCTCGCCGCCCATCTCGATGACGAGTGCCTCGGCGGCCAGCCGCAGCTGCTCGGGCGCGGTGACGCCGAAGGAGCAGCCGGCGAGGCGCTGGACGTCCACGGGAGTGCCGGTGAAGGTCATCGCCGGGTGCAGGGCCAGCGGCAGCGCGCCCGCGCGCAGGGCGGGGTCGAGGACCTTCGCGCCGTACCGCCCGGAGGTGTGCACCAGCAGCTGGCCCGGCTGCACGGCGCCGGTCTCGGCGAGGCCCTCGACCAGGCCGGGCAGCGCGTCGTCCGGGACGGTCAGCAGCACCAGCTCCGCGCGCGCGAGGACTTCGGCGGGCGGCACGAGCGGCACGTCGGGGAGCATCCGCTCGGCCCGTCGCCGGGAGGCGTCGGAGACCCCGGAGACGGCCACCGGACGGTGTCCGGCGAGCTGGAGGGACGCGGCGAGCGCGGGGCCCACGCGGCCGGCGCCGACGACACCGACAGTGAGCCGCGCGGGGCGGTCCTTGGGATCTGGCTGTTGGCTTGTACTCACGCGACGGAGGCCTTCCCGTTCCAGTCCGCTCTGGGTACCGGACGATTTCTCGTCATGTTAACGCGATTGGTTCGAGGGGCGTTCGGTTGTCCACAGGCTGTGGGCATCCACACGCCGCCGCGCATATGCCGGCCGGCACGGCTGCCGGGCGGTCCGGGCATACGGGGTGTACGAAATGCGGGTGCCCGTGCGGGCGGACGCGCGGGATGATCCGGGGCATGAGCGATACGGCGGAGCAGACACCCGACGCGCAAGCACCCGGCCGGCAATTGTCGACCGAGCCGTCGTCGGACGACGAGCGGCGCAAGCGGCGCCGGGAACGGCGCAATGCCGCCTATCACGGCGCGCGGCGCGCACTCGCGCGCCCCGGTTTCCTCAGCACCCTCCGCGAGCGCCTGGCGCTGCTGGACGAGGCGCGTGCGCTGGAGCTGCACGACCTGGACGAGCCGTCGGACCTCTACGGCGACGGCATCGTCGAGGCCCTGGAGGACCGGACCGCCGGGCTGCTCGGCACGGAGGCCGCCGCGTTCTTCCCCACGGGCACGATGGCCCAGCAGGTGGCCCTGCGCTGCTGGGCGGGCCGTACCGGGAACCCGACGGTCGCCCTGCATGCGCTGGCCCACCCCGAAGTGCATGAGCGCAATGCGTTCAGCCAGGTCAGCGGCCTGCGCCCGGTCCGCGTGACGAGCGAGCCACGGCTGCCGACCGCCGCCGAGGTGCGCGACCTCGACGAGCCGTTCGGGGCGCTGATGCTGGAACTGCCCCTCAGGGACGCCGGTTTCGTACTGCCCTCCTGGGAGGAGCTCACGGAGGTCGTCGAGGCGGCGCGGGAGCGTGACGCGGTGGTGCACTTCGACGGCGCGCGCCTGTGGGAGTCCACCGTGCACTTCGGCCGCCCGCTGGAGGAGATCGCGGGCCTGGCGGACAGCGTGTACGTGTCGTTCTACAAGTCCCTCGACGGCTTCGGCGGCGCCGCCCTCGCCGGTCCGAAGACGCTGGTGGACGAGGCGAAGGCCTGGCGGCACCGCTACGGCGGCGCGCTGTTCCAGCAGTTCCCCACCGTGCTGTCGGCCCTCGCCGGCCTGGAGCGGGAGCTGCCCCGGCTGCCCGAGTACGTGGCGCACGCGCGCGTGGTCGCCGCCGCGCTGCGCGAGGGGTTCGCGGCGGCCGGGGTGCCGTGGACGCGGATCCACCCCGAGCCGCCGCACACGCATGAGTTCCAGGTCTGGCTGCCGTACGACGCCGACGTCCTCGCGGAGGCCGCGATCCGGCAGGCCGAGGAGACGAGGACCGTCCTGTTCGCCTACGGCTGGGACGCCAAGGGGCCGGGCGTGGCCGTCACCGAGGTCTCCGTACGGGCCGCCGGACTGGAGTGGACCGCCGACGACGTACGGGAGGCCGTCGCCGGGTTCGTGGACCGGCTGACCGAGGAGGTCGGCAAGCAGCAGGTCAGCAAGTAGAGCGCGGGTGCGGATGCAGCCAGCGGCTCAGGACCTGCCGTAGCCGCCCATGGGCCGGACGCCCGGCGACGACGGCCCGGAACTGCCGCTGGTCGCGCCACTCGCGCACGACCTGCCAGTCGTGGGCGCCGGGCGCGGGCGGCGCGGGCTCGCCGAGCTGCCGGGCGCGGTAGGTGTCGAGGAGGTGGTACTGCGTGATGCTCATGGTGCTGATCGCCTTCTGGGGACGTAAGGAGACATGACGTGCTGAGTGATCGGGCTCCGCGGCTGCCCCGGTGATCCAGCGTTGCTCCGGTACGTCGGTCGTGTCGCGTCGTTTGACGGGCGCCGTCAATCGGCGGCCGCGTTGTCAGTGGCGGGGTGCACCATGTGGGCATGAGCGTGAGCATCGACATCGTGGGGCTGCAGCCGGAGAGGCTGGCCGTCGTGCCCTCCCCCTTGGCCGAGCTCGGTATGGCGCTGCACGCTCTGTCGGAGCCGGGGCACCATCCGGGCCTGCAGGGCTGGGTGACGAGCGTGACGGCCCGGCTGGACTCGCATCTGGCGGACCGGATGTGCGAGGCCGACTTCCTGTGGCGGACGACGTTCTCCGACCTGTTCCTGCCCTTCGCCGGCGTCCCGGGCGGCTGCACACTCCCGGGTGCCACGCTCGCCGAGGATCTGGATCTGCTGGACAAGCTCACGGACGAGCAGTTCGTGGACGCCGCACTGGAGTTCACCTGCGCGCTTCCGTACACCACGCCGGCGCCCGACGTACTGGCCGACGCGGAGCTGCAGCGGCGTGCCCTGGAGCTGGCCGCCGCACGTGGGCCGCAGCAGTTGCGGTTCGGCCAGCGGCTGCTGGAGGACCCGCCGCGCATCCGGGCCTGGCTGCGGCAGTTCCTGGAGGACTGCGACGAGGCGTTCTTCGCGGACGCCTGGTCCCGGCTGCGCCACCAGCTGACGGCGGACGCCCGCCACAAGACCGACCTTCTGCGGCACAAGGGGCTGACCGAGGCTCTGACCGCGGTGTCCCCCGCGGTGAGCGTCGACGAGGCCGCCGGAAGGATCACCATCGACAAGCTGCGCCAGGGCCACACCGTCATCAAGGAGAGCAGCCTGCTGCTGGTGCCGACGAGCCTGGGCTGGCCGCATCTGATGGTGCTGCACCGCCACGCCTGGCAGCCGGTGCTGCACTACCCGGTCGGCTCCCCCGGCCTCGCCGCGCCGCCCTCGGTCGACCAGCTGACCCTGCGGATGACCGCCCTGTCCCACCCGGTGCGGATGCAGCTCTGCCGCAACCTCGCCCGCAGCACCTACACCACCAGCGAACTCGTGCAGATCCACGGCATGACCGCGCCCGAGATATCCCGGCACCTGAGCGTCCTCAAGAAGGCGGGCCTGATCACCACCCGCCGCCGGGGCCGGTACGTCCTGCACCAGCTGGACGTCACCGCGGTGGCGCGGCTGGGCAGCGACTTCCTCGAAGCGCTCCTGAGATGACCGCCGTTCGAAGACGGCCGTTCACACCGTGGGGACCGGCCGGACGACGGTTCAGTCGAACCGGATGTGCCTGATCCCGACCCCCACCTGCCGCACCCGCGTCCGCAGCGCGCCCTCGTTGTTCGGCCGCAGCCGCAGCCCGGCCAGGACGGCGATCCGGTCCGCCGTCTTCGGCACGGTCGAGTGGTCGGTCCACAGATGCTCGGCGAACTCCGGCTCGCGCAACCGCTCCAGACAGTGGTCGAGCTGCTGTACGGCCCAACTCTCCCGGCGCAGACCGGCGTTCTTTCCGGCGACGTACTGAAGGAGGCGCCCGAAGCCGCGCTCGCGCAGCCGCTTCAGCACGGTCTCGCGCTGGGCGAGAAGGGTGAAGTGCCGTACGTCATGGCCGAGTTCGCGCAGCCGGCCAACCGTCTCGGCGAAGTAGTCCGGGTTGGTGACCGTCATGGGGGCGATCACCACGCCGTCGTGCTTGGTGAGGGCGAGGTCGAGGACCTCGACGACGCCCTGCCGCCAGGAGGCCAGGTCCTGGAAGTCGCCGCGCAGTCCGGGCGGGAGCGTGCGCCGCAGGCCGAAGCCGGCGTGCTCGGGGTCGCAGATGACGCTGCCGCGCAGCCGACGCCGGATCTCGTGTGCGGTCTGTGTCTTGCCGCCCCCGAAGGGGCCGTTGATCCACAGGAGCATGCGCAGACCCTAGTGGGCACCGGTCACGCCGGGATCACGCCCCCGCGAGGCGTCAGCCGTGCCCGCCGGCCCGCACCAGCCCCGTCTCGTACGCCAGGACGACCACCTGCACCCGGTCACGCAGCCCCAGCTTGGTCAGGATGCGGCCCACGTGGGTCTTCACGGTCGCCTCGGACAGCACCAGCCGGGCCGCGATCTCCCCGTTGGACAGCCCCTGGGCGACCAGCACCATGACCTCGCGCTCGCGGTCGGTGAGCCGCTCCAGCTCCTTGTGCTGGGGCTCCTTCCCGCCGGACGGCAGCATGGGCGCGAACCGGTCCAGCAGGCGCCGGGTGGTGGACGGGGCGACGACCGCGTCGCCGCTGTGCACCGAGCGGATGGCGGTGAGGAGCTCGCCGGGCGGCACGTCCTTGAGCATGAAGCCGGAGGCACCGGCCTTCAGCCCGGAGAAGGCGTACTCGTCCAGGTCGAAGGTGGTCAGGATCAGCACCTTGGGCGCGTCGGGCTCCGAGCAGATGCGGCGGGTGGTCTCCACACCGTCCAGCTTCGGCATGCGCACGTCCATCAGCACCACGTCGACCGGGGTCGAGCGCAGCACCTGGAGGGCCTCGACGCCGTCGCCCGCCTCCGCGACGACCTCCATGTCCGGCTGGGCCGCGAGCACCATCCGGAACCCGGTGCGCAGCAGCACCTGGTCGTCGACGAGCATCACGCGGATCGTCATCGGGGTCCTCTTCCGTGTCTTTCGTATCCGTCTACAAGGCCGTTACAGGTGTCAACAAGGGGCATGCCGAGGCATCAGTGTGCTGGCTTGAGCGGCAGCAGCGCACTGATGCGGAATCCTCCGCCCGGACGCGGCCCCGCGTCCAGGGTGCCGCCCACCATGCCGACCCGCTCGCGCATACCGATCAGACCGTGCCCCCGGCCGTCGGCCCCGCCCTCCTCGTACAGCTCGTGCGGGGCGCCCTTGCCGTCGTCCTCGACGAGCAGGCCGAGGCCGTCGTCGAAGTAGACCAGACGCACGCTCGCGCCCGCGTTGGGCCCGCCGTGCTTTCGGGTGTTGGTGAGCGCCTCCTGCACGATGCGGTACGCCGTCAGCTCGACGCCGCTGGGCAGCGGGCGCGGGGTGCCCTCGACCTTGAAGTCGACCGGCAGGCCGGAGGTGCGGCACTGCTGGATGAGGTCGTCGATCTGCTCGACGTCGGGCTGCGGGACGTACTCGCCGCTCTCCTGGTGCTCGCCGGTGCGCAGGACGCCCAGCAGGCGGCGCATCTCGGCGAGGGCCTGGCGGCCGGTGGAGGAGATGGTCTCCAGGGCCTTCTTGGCCTGGTCGGGCGCGGCGTCGAGGACGTAGGCGGCGCCGTCGGCCTGCACCACCATCACGGAGACGTTGTGCGCGACGACGTCGTGGAGCTCGCGCGCGATCCGGGCGCGTTCGGCGGCGACCGCGACCTTGGCCTGCGCCTCACGCTCCTTTTCGAGCCGGGTCGCGCGCTCCTCCAGCTGCTCGTAGTAGGCGCGACGGGTGCGGATCGAGTCGCCGAGCACCCAGGCGAGCGCGAACGGCACCGCCAGGAAGATCATCAGGGCGATGTTGCCCAGGGCGCTGGCGTCCCGCTCCGGCCAGCGCAGCTGTGCCAGTGGCGCCGCGCACAGACCGGCGCCCAGCGCGAGCCAGGAGGCCCAGCGGGCGCCGGTCGCGGCGACGGTGTAGACGATCACGAGGAAGGCGAAGTTGGCGGGTGTGGTCGCCACGTTCAGCGTCAGCTGCACCAGCCCCACGCCGACGGCCAGCAGCAGCATCTTCTCCGGCATCCGCCGGCGCAACGCGATCACCAGGCACAACAGCAGGACGACCGGGATGACGGCCGCCTCGGAGTCGGTGCCCGAGGGGTCCTGTCCGCCCTCCCCCCGGACGGCCACGGTGACCGCGGAGATCCCGAGGAGGAAGACGGCCCAGAAGCTGTCGACCCATGTCGGGTGCCTGCGGATGAAGTCATAGAGGCGCTGCACGTAACCCAGCGTAGGGAAGTGAGATGCGTGCAGGGGTCAACCGGAGGACCGATCCGCACCCGGCGCACGTACTCCGCAAGGTGGAGGCTGCCTTCCCCTGTGCGCTTAGCCTGGCCCGATGACAGCAGAGGCGACGGGCGAATGGCACGGGTGGCGTGCGGCGGCGGAATGCGCCCTCTACGGACCGGACGGCTTCTACCGTCGCGCCGAGGGCCCGGCCGGCCACTTCCGTACGTCCGTCCACGCGTCGCCTCTCTTCGCAGGTGCCGTGGCCCGGCTGCTGTGCCGGGTCGACGAGGCCCTGGGCCGGCCCGCTCCCCTCGGCTTCGTCGACATGGCGGCCGGGCGGGGCGAGCTGGTCACCCGCGTACTGGCCGCGCTCCCCACGGAGGTGGCGGCACGCACGCGTGCGTACGCCGTGGAGATCGCCGACCGCCCGGAAACCCTCGATCACCGGATCGAGTGGCTGCCCCACCCCCCGAAGGGGATCACGGGCCTGCTGTTCGCCAACGAGTGGTTGGACAACGTCCCCGTGGACATCGCGGAGGTGGACTCCACCGGCGTACCCCGCAAAGTCCTCGTACGACAGGACGGCACCGAACGTCTCGGGGAGCCGCTGTCCGGGGCGCAGGCGGAGTGGCTGGCGCGCTGGTGGCCGCTGGGGCGCGCGGAGGCAGCGGGGGGCGTGGAAGGCACCCCAACCGGCGCCCTGGCCGTCGAAGGCACGCGGGCCGAGATCGGCCTGCCGAGGGACGAGGCCTGGGCCGCCGCCGTCGCGACGCTGGACCGGGGTCTGGCGGTCGCCGTGGACTACGCGCACACGGCGACGACGCGACCGCCCTTCGGAACCCTCACCGGCTTCCGCGAGGGCCGCGAGACGTCACCGGTCCCGGACGGTTCGTGCGACATCACGGCCCATGTGGCGCTGGACGCGTGCGCGCTGCCGGGAGCGCATCTGCTGCCCCAGCGCGAGGCCCTGCACGCTCTGGGCATCACGGGCGCACGCCCCCCGCTGGAGCTGGCCTCGACCCGCCCGGCGGAGTACGTACGAGCCCTGGCGACGGCAGGCGAGGCCGCCGAGCTGACGGCGACGGGCGGGCTGGGCGACTTCGGCTGGCTGATGCAGCCGGTTGGAATTCCGAACGTACTGGCGGAGTGACGAGCCGCTTCCTTGTCGCGCCGTCTCCTTGGTCGAGCCGCCCACCTGTCGAACCACCTACTTGTCGATGTCCCCCACCACGAAGAACATCGACCCGAGAATCGCCACCATGTCCGCGACCAGCGTCCCCGGCAGCAGCTCGACCAGCGCCTGGATGTTGTTGTAGGACGCCGACCGCAGCTTCAGCCGGTACGGCGTCTTCTCGCCCTTGCTGACGAGGTAGTAGCCGTTGATGCCGAGCGGATTCTCGGTCCACGCGTACGTGTGGCCCTCGGGGGCCTTCAGCACCTTGGGAAGCCGCTGGTTGATCGGCCCCGGCGACAGCTCGGCGAGACGGTCGAGGCAGGCGTCGGCGAGGTCGAGCGCATTGTGGGTCTGCTCCAGCAGACACTCGAACCGGGCGAGGCAGTCGCCCTCGTCCCGGGTCACGACCTTCAGCACGTCGCCCAGCTCGCCGTAAGCGAGATAGGGCTCGTCGCGCCGCAGATCGAAGTCCACGCCCGAGGCGCGCGCGATCGGCCCGCTGACGCCGTACGCGTGCACGGTGCCCGGCGGGAGCGTGCCGACGCCCCGCGTACGCCCCCGGAAGATCTCGTTGCCGAGGACCAGGTCGTCGAACCGGTCCATGCGGGAGCGCACGTCGGCGACGGCGGCACGCGCGCGCGTGGTCCACCCGGCCGGCAGGTCCTCCTTCAGGCCTCCGACCCGGTTGAACATGTAGTGCATACGCCCACCGGAGACCTCCTCCATCACATGCTGGAGCTCCTCGCGCTCCGTGAAGGCGTAGAAGATCGGCGTGATCCCGCCCAGCTCCAGCGGGTACGAGCCCAGGAACATCAGGTGGTTGAGCACCCGGTTCAGCTCGGCGAGCAGGGTCCGCGTCCACACGGCCCGCTCGGGCACCTCCATGCCGAGCATGCGCTCGACGGCGAGGACGACGCCCAGCTCGTTGGAGAAGGCCGACAGCCAGTCGTGGCGGTTGGCGAGCATGATGATCTGGCGGTAGTCGCGGGCCTCGAAGAGCTTCTCCGCGCCGCGGTGCATGTACCCGATCACCGGCTCGGCGCTGATGATGCGCTCGCCGTCCAGTACGAGCTTGAGGCGCAGCACGCCGTGCGTGGACGGGTGCTGGGGCCCGATGTTGAGCACCATGTCGGTGCTCTCCGCGGCGCCGCCGATACCGACCATGGTCTCCGTCGTGGGAGTCATGGACACAGTCTCTCCTACGTACGCTGGCCTCATGGAGACGGGGAGCCAAGTGAACACGGACACGGCGGGGGACGAGCAGGCAGGGGCCGACCCGGGGTGGACCGGGCTGCCGCCGGGCCTGCTCCGCATGCGCCGCTTGCTGCTGGTGGTGTGGCTGGGCCTGCTGGCGATCGGCCTGGGCCTGCTGCTGGGGCTGCTCGCCGGCCCGGTCTGGGCGGCCTTCGCGGTGCTGCCCCTCGCGCTGATGGCATGGGGCTGGGTGATGCTGGGCCGCAACTGGCGGTCCTGGCGCTACGCCGAGCGCGCCGACGACCTGCTGATCAGCCGGGGTGTGCTGTGGCGCGAGGAGACGGTCGTGCCGTACGGCCGCATGCAGCTGGTCGAAGTGACCTCGGGGCCCGTGGAGCGCCACTTCGGCCTGGCCAGCGTGCAGCTGCACACGGCGGCGGCAGCCACCGACGCCACGATCCCCGGCCTGGACCCGGCGGAGGCGGAACGGCTGCGCGACCGGCTCACCGAGCTGGGCCAGGCACGATCGGCGGGCCTGTGACGACGCCCGGCGTCGACGGCGCCGTAGTACGCGAGGAGCGCCCCCTGACCGAACGCCGCCTGCATCCCGTGACACCGCTGAGGCGAGCATGGGCACCGGTGGCGGTCCTGATCGGTTGGGCGGCACACGACCCGGACCAGGCCCAACGCCAGCTCACCCGACTCACCACGACCACCCTCCTCCTCGCGCTGGCCGCACTGATCCCCGCCGCCGCCCTGTACGGCTTCCTCACCTGGTGGTTCACCCACTTCGCGGTGACCGACACCGAACTGCGCATCCGCACCGGCCTGCTGTTCCGGCGCACCGCGCACATCCGGCTGGAACGCATCCAGGCCATCGACGTCACCCAGCCGCTCCTCGCGCGCGTGGCGGGCGTGGCGAAGCTGAAACTCGACGTCATAGGCACCGACAAGAAGGACGAACTGGCCTTCCTGGGCGCGGAGGAGGCACGCACACTCCGCGCGGAACTCCTCGCACGAGCCGCCGGTTTCGCCCCGGAGACGGCCCACGAGGTGGGCGAGGCGCCGTCCCAGGAACTCCTCCGGGTCCCCCCGACCGTCCTGGCCACCTCCATTGCCCTCACCGGCGCGACCTGGGGAACGCTGGCCGCCGCCGTGGCCGTACCGGCCATCCTCTGGCTGGTGACGGAAAGCGCGTGGACGATCCTGGCGACCGCGATCCCGCTCTTCGGCGCGGCAGGGGCGAGCAGCGTGGGACGTTTCGTCACCGAGTACGACTGGACGCTGGCCGAGTCCCCCGACGGACTCCGCATCGACCACGGCCTCCTCGACCGCGCCCACGAGACGGTGCCGCCCGGCCGGGTCCAGACCATCCGGCTCGTCGAACCACTCCTCTGGCGCCGACGCGGCTGGGTACGCGTGGAGCTGAAGGTCGCGGGCTCCTCCAACTCCGTCCTGCTCCCGGTGGCCCCACGCGAGGTGGCCGAGTCGGTCATAGCGCGCGTACTGCCCGGAGTGACTGTCCCACCGCGCACATCCCTGACCCGCCCTCCACGCCGCGCGGCCCGGTGCGTACCGCTCTGGTGGCGCGGCTACGGCCTGACGGTCACGGACGCGGTCTTCGCGGCCCACACCGGCCTGCTCGGCCGAAGCCTCGCGCTGGTCCCCCACGCGAAGGTCCAGAGCGTGCGGCTCACTCAGGGCCCCTGGGAGCGGCTGTGGGGCGTGGCCGACGTACACGTGGACACGGGAGCGAACGAGACGGTGACGGCCCGCCTGCGGGACACCGCGGAGGCGCAGGAACTGCTGCACGCACAGGCGGAGCGGTCACGCACGGGGCGCAGGGATGCCCGGCCGGATCGCTGGATGGCCTGAGGCGGGGTGCGGCAGGCACCCGCGCCCGACCGCCGTCAGGAAACCGCGCTCCGCAGCCCCTGCACATCGATCTGTTCCGTCTCGTCGTGCGCGGTCAGGTCGATGACCTGGCCGATCCCACGGGACTCCTCGTCCGCCGGCTTGAACTCCGCCTCGGACTCGGCCTTGTGAAGGGCGAGGGCCTCCTGACCGACGACGTCGGCGAGGTCCTCGTTCTGGACGGACTCCAACGCGTACGGCCCCGCCGCCCCCGCCTTCGTACCGAAGAAGTCGAAGCCCCCCTCGACCGCCGGACGCCGCGCAGGCGTCCCCGGCACGACAGCCACAGCGGTCGGCTCGATGAAGTGCCCCGCGGGCTGCGCCTTGGCGACCGTGTCTGCCTTGGTGTGGGCGGCCGCGTGCTCGTGCCCGTCGGCCGCCTCGGGCTTCCCCTGCGCTTCGTCCTCCAGCGCGGGTTCCATCCCGGCCCCACCGGCGGCCTCCGCCTCCACGTCTACGGCGCCCGCCCCGTGCGTCACGGCGTCCGTCATGGCTTCCTTGCCGGACTCCTTGCCGGAAGGCCGGTCGCCGGAAGGCCGGTCGCCCTTCGGGGGATCGTTCTTCGGCGGATCGTCGTTCGGAGACTCGCCCTTGGGGGACTCGTCCTGCGGCGACTCGCCGCCCTCCGAGAGTTCGCCGCCCTCAGGGAGCTCGCCACCCTCCGAGGACTCACCGTCCGTCGAGAGCTCGCCGCCCTCCGAGGACTCGCCGCCCTCCGACGACTCGCTCTCCGCCACGCCCTCGTCCCCGTCGAACCGCGCCAACGCCGCCTTGGCCCGCAGGAACAGTCGCGACCCCTCGGGCGAGAAGACCGCCGGAACAGCAACCGCCGCCGTCTCCTCGGCAGCCTCGGCGTCAGCAGCCTCGACCTGCGCGCCCTCGGCCTCGGCAGGGGCAGCCACAGCCCCCTCCGCCGCGGCGGCAGCGCCGGCGGCACCCGCGGACGCACCGTCAACAGGCCCCGGCGGCAACGCGCGCGCAGGCGCGGCCGCCTCTATCTCCAGAACCCGCCGCTCCTCAAGCACACTCGCCCGCTCGGTCTCCGCCGTGGCGTACCGCCGCAACAGCGCCGCATGCTCGTTCCGCAGCCCCGCGAGCTCCGCCCGCTTGGCCCGCAGCCGCTGCTCCAGCTTCACCCGCAGCTCGCGCGACTCCTCAAGATCGGTCTCCAGCTCGGCGACCCGCTCCTCGTAGCGCCACTCGTCGCTCGCACGCGCGCGCGTGAGGTCGGCAACCTTCTTGCCGGCCTGTATGTCCCAGCGGCGCATGACGACCCCGCCGACGACCGCCGTCGCCGCGGCGGCCGCGGCGAGGCCGCGCAACACCATTGCCTCGGAGAACACCCAGGGGGCGAAAGCACAGACGACGGAGACGCCTGCGATCGCCGACGGGGGCAGCAGCCGGTGCAAGGGCGGGGAATGACGGTGACGTCCACGTGGCATGGCCAGAAACTTACCGCGCGTAGGCGAATCTTGTTGCCCCGCCCCGTAAAAAGACAGCCATCGCGAGTCGTTCACACGGCATCACGAATCAGATCCCGCCTCGAATTAACCAGGAACCAAGATCAAAAAGCACTACGGGCGAGACCCGCCTTGCTCGTCACCCGCCCCGCACAGGCGCCGCCGCAGGCCCCGTCACCTGCCGCTCAACCGCCCGCTCACCCACTCCAGCGTCCCCGGAATCTCCCGCCGCCAGGTGTTGAAGTTGTGTCCCCCGCTTTCGAGGATGATCGAGGAGATCCGCGTCCGGTTCGTGGCCTTCACACGGTCAATGAACTTCAGCGTGTCCTTGTAGTTGGATTCTCCAACTTTGCTGCTGCTGACGAGCAGTGAGGTGTCCGGCGCCGGCATGTGCTTGAGGTACCACCACAGGTTCGCGCGATTGCGCAGTTCCTTGTCGCCCTGGAAGAGATCGCCCGTCGTGGCGTCGATCGGCGCCTTGTAGTACGGGGAAAGTCCGACCCCCACCGCGTACACCCCGGGATGGTGCATGGCGAGCTTCAACGCGCAGTACCCGCCGGTGGAGTCACCGATGATGCCCCAGCTGCGGGCTCCGCCGCCCACCCGGTAGTGCCCGCTCACGGCTTCGGGCAGGTCCTTGGCGAAGAACGACTCGGTCTGCGGCCCGCGCGGAATGTCCACGCACTCGGTGTCCCGCGGCGGCGCCACGGTCGGCCGCATCATCACCAGGATCATCGGCTGCATACGGCCCTCACCGGCGAGCCGCGCGGCCGTCCGCGGATAGTCCAGCTTGTCCACCAGCGCCTTCGCCGTACCGGGATACCCGGTGAGGACGACCGCCGCCGGGAACGTACGCGTGCGGTATTCCGGCTGAAAGTACTCGGGCGGCAGATAGACGAACGCGGGCGTCGCGATGTGCGTCGTACGGCCCACGATGTCGACCTTCTGGATCTGACCGCCCACCTGCGGCCGCAGACCCCCCGCCCCCGGCACCCGCCGGGTGTCGACGACCCGCAGCGGCCCGCTCGCCGCCGTGTGGTCCACGACGACACCCTGGTCCTTCTCCTGCCCGAACAGGTCGGCCCAGCTGGCGTAGAACCCGAAGGCCTGGTTGGCGGCGAGCCCGACCGCCATGAAGAGCGCCAACTGCGTGGAGAGCAGCAGCCCGACCCGGCCGGCGACGGCCCGCCAGCGACGCCGCGCCAGCCGTGGCCACAGCCACACCGTGCCGACGAACAGCCCTACGGCGGCGAGAACCGCCAGCGCCAGCACCTTGTCGCTCGTGAGACTCATCGATGGTTACCTGTCCGCACTTTCCGCCCGAATCACGAGCGCAGGCCCCTGCGCACGCCTCGCCTCCCCCGCTCCTTCGCGAGGGCTTGCCCCGGACTTTCCTTGGCCTTTGAAACGGTTTTGGGGAGCTGAGTGAACCTCTCCCCTCAAGACACCGTCCTAGAGGGCGCAATGTCGCCGGATGCCCGAATCGGCACCGGATCCAAGGTCTCTCGCAGAACTATTGGGATGCGATGTCTGTCAGGACAGATGTGGAAATGTCGGGCAAGGTTCCTCAACAATCGAACCAGGCTTCGAGCCGGGTGGGTCAGAGCCGCGTTCGGCACCTGCTGCGCGGCCCGCGCCCCGAAGCCGTTCCCGGGCTCGTCGGTCGGGCCTGCGCCCTGGTCGGCCTGCTGGACATCGCCGCGGGCGTCTTCCCGCGCTTCCGGCACAGCCGTATGCACGCCATCGCCGAGGTGCTGCCCGGCTCGTTCGGCCCGTTCGCGGCCGCGCTGTCGCTCAGCGCGGGCGTGCTGTTGCTGCTGCTCGCGCACGGCCTCAAGCGCGGCAAGCGGCGGGCCTGGCGCGCCGCCGTCGTGCTGCTCCCGGCCGGGGCCGTGGCGCAGTTCATGTACCGCCACTCCCTCATCGGCGTGCTCATCTCGGTCGTGCTGCTCACGGCGCTGCTGCGCCACCGTGATCAATTCTCGGCCCTGCCCGACCCGCGCAGCAGGTGGCGCGCGCTGGCCAACTTCGTCCTCATGGGTGCCGGTTCGCTCGCCCTCGGGCTGCTCATCGTCAGCGCCCACCCGGAGACGCTGATCGGCGACCCGAGCCTGGCCGACCGCATCGCGCACGTCATCTACGGACTGTTCGGCTTCGAGGGGCCGGTCGCCTACCAGGGCAACACCTCCTGGACGGTCGCCTTCTCCCTGGGCGCCCTCGGCTGGATCACCGCGGTCACCACGATCTACCTGGCCTTCCGCCCCGAACACCCCGCCGCACGCCTCACCGAGGACGACGAGGAGCGCCTGCGCGCCCTGCTCGCCAAGCACGGCCGCCGCGACTCCCTCGGCCACTTCGCGCTGCGCCGCGACAAGGCCGTCGTCTTCTCGCCCAGCGGCAAGGCGGCGGTGACCTACCGCGTCGTCTCCGGCGTGATGCTCGCCAGCGGCGACCCCATCGGCGACGTCGAGGCCTGGCCGGGCGCCATCGAGCGCTTCATGGACGAGGCCAAGGCCCACTCCTGGACCCCGGCCGTCATGGGCTGCTCCGAGACCGGCGCCGAGGTGTGGACCCGCGAGACCGGGCTCGACGCCCTCGAACTGGGCGACGAGGCGGTGGTGGACGTCCCGGATTTCTCGCTCGCCGGCCGCGCGATGCGCAACGTACGTCAGATGGTCAAGCGCATCGAGCGCGCCGGTTACGAGACCCGCGTACGTCGTGTCCGTGACCTCGGCGAGACCGAACTGGAGCGCATCCGGCAGGCCGCCGAGGACTGGCGCGGCACCGACACCGAGCGCGGCTTCTCGATGGCCCTCGGGCGCGTCGGCGACCCGTCCGACGGCGACTGCCTCATCGCCACCGCCCACAAGGCCGACGACGAGCCCGGTCCGTACGGCGACCTCAAGGCGATCCTCCACTTCGTGCCCTGGGGCACCGACGGTGTCTCGCTGGACCTGATGCGCCGCGACCGCTCCGCCGACCCCGGCATGAACGAACTCCTCATCGTGGCCGCCCTCCAGGCCGCCCCGAAGTTCGACATCGAGCGCGTGTCCCTCAACTTCGCCATGTTCCGCTCGGCCCTGGCCCGCGGCGAGAAGATCGGCGCGGGCCCGGTACTGCGCGCCTGGCGGGGTCTGCTGGTCTTCCTCTCGCGCTGGTTCCAGATCGAGTCGCTGTACAAGTTCAACGCCAAGTTCCAGCCCCGCTGGGAGCCCCGCTTCGTGGTCTACCGCGCCTCCGGCGACCTGCCCCGCCTCGGCTTCGCCGCCATGCAGGCCGAAGGCTTCGTGAACCTGGCCCTGCCCCTCCCCCGCTTCCTGCGCCGCCGCCGGACCGCCCCGCGCCCGTGCGCCCACCAGGTGGCGGAACACGAGATGCGCGCGGCCTGACGAGGTCGTGAAACGGCGGGTCCACGCGGCCTGAGCAGGTCGCGGAACGAAAGTTCCGCGCGCCGTAACCGCACCAAACCGAAGCAGGCCCGAGCGGAAGCCGATCCCGCCCCCGTCCCAAGGCTTCCGCCCGGGCCGCGGCACGTCACGACCCCTGCTTGGGCCTACGCTGAACGTATGAGCAAGCAGAGCGGACGCGGGCGCGTCGCGGGCCTTCCGGGGTGGGACCGGTGCGCGGTCATGGGAGTCGTCAACGTGACCCCCGACTCGTTCTCCGACGGCGGCCGCTGGTTCGACACCACGTCCGCCGTCAAGCACGGCCTCGCCCTCGTCGAGGAGGGCGCCGACCTGGTCGACGTCGGCGGCGAGTCCACCCGCCCCGGCGCCACCCGGGTCGACGAGGACGAGGAACTGCGCCGCGTCATCCCCGTCGTCCGCGGCCTGGCCTCCGAGGGCGTCACGGTCTCCGTCGACACCATGCGCGCCTCCGTCGCCGAGCAGGCCCTCGCCGCCGGCGCCGCCCTCGTCAACGACGTCAGCGGCGGCCTCGCCGACCCCGCGATGATCCCGGCCGTCGCCGACGCCGGCGCCCCCTTCGTCGTCATGCACTGGCGCGGCTTCCTGCAGGGCGGAAACGTCAAGGGCGGGTACGACGACGTCGTCGCCGAGGTCGTCGACGAACTCCACGCGCGCGTGGAGGCCGTACTGGCCGGCGGCATCGCCCCCGACCGCATCGTCGTCGATCCCGGCCTCGGCTTCTCCAAGGACGCCGAGCACGACCTCGTCCTCCTCGCCCACCTCGACCGCCTGCTCGACCTCGGCCACCCGCTGCTCGTCGCCGCCTCCCGCAAGCGG
>NZ_JAQMYP010000006.1 GCF_028369295.1 Streptomyces sp. HD | reverse complement strand
GTCCCGCATGCCCGAGGACACCATCGCGTCGGCGGCCTCGCGGACCTGCGCCTCGGTGATGCCGCAGCCGAAGCTGTTCCAGCTGTTCCAACCCATCGGTGGGGTCAGCGCCGGGCTGCCCGGTGCGGCCTCGGCGGTCGTGCCGGCGGAGGCGGTGACGCAGGCGGTGAGCGTCAGTGCGGTGGCCGCGAGGAGACGGAGCAGCCGTCTGTGCAGGGGAACCATGGAGGGGTTCCTTCCCGGCCCGCAAAGCGCAAGCTGCTTTGCGGGCCTGGTCGGCGGGGTCATGAGCTTGTGATCATGTGCGCGCGGGTCAGCGCTGCAGGGTGAGCAGGGCCGGCCGGTACGGCAGCAACAGGTAGTCGGTGCCGTCCGATGCGGGGTTCCTGCCCTGGTAGAGGAACTGCAGGTTGCAGGGGTCGATGGTCTTGGTCTGGTCGGGGTTGTTGCGGACCAGGTCACCGTGGCTGATGTCGTTGGTCCACGTCGCGTTGGCGTTGGCCTTGCCCGCGAAGGGGTTGCTCTCGGTGCCGGCCTGCTCTGTCCACGTACCGGTCAGGCTGGTGGCGGTGAAGGAGCGGAAGTAGCGCCCGTTCCTGCCCTTCGCCTCAACGATCATGAGGTACTGGTTCTGGCCCTGGACCTTGTAGACCTCGGGGGCCTCGAACAGCCTGTCCTCGGTGTCGCTCATGACCGTCGTGTACGAGGAGCCGAAGCTGCTGGGGAAGTTCCCGAGCGGCATGGTCGACCTGAAGATGCTGCCCTTGTCGTTGGCGAAGAACAGGTGGATGTTCTGGCCGTCGGCGATCAGGGTCGGGTCGATCGGGCCGCCGACGGGGAGGCTGCCGGTGAACAGCGGCTGCGGCGCGGACCAGCTGTTGGGGTTGGTCGGGTCGGTGGACGTGCGGTAGGTGAAGGCCCAGCCGGTGTCCCACCCGTTCGCGGCCATCACCCAGATGTTCTTGGTCGCCAAGTAGAACAGCATGGGCGCAATGGGGGCCCCGCTCACTGCGGTCTGGGGGGCCGTCGCCATGTCCGACCAGTTGGTGAAGGGACGGAACCCCGTCGCGCGCCACCCGGATGCGCTCGCGGTGGTCGCGTAGACCAGGTTCTGGCCGTTGTACTTCACGGCGGTGAAGTCCTTCAACGAGGCCGCCCCGTTCGCCGGCTCCGCCAGCGGCCCCGTCGAGGTCCACCGGTACGTCGACGGAAGAGGACACGAGTTGGACGTCCCGGTCAGACCGGTCCACTTCTGGTTGTTGCCCCCGTTGCAGTTCCACAGCTGCACCGCCGTGCCGTTGGCCGTGGCGCCGCCCGAGACGTCCAGGCACAGCCCGGACTCCACGGCGACGACCGTGCCGTCGGAGTTCACCCGCCACTGCTGGTTCGTACCGCCGTTGCAGGACCAGATCACCGGCCGGGTACCGGCCGTGGTGGCGTGGCCCGGGACGTCGAGGCACTTGTTGCCGTACACGGTCAGCTGGTTGTTGTCCGTCAGCGTCCACTGCTGGTTGGTCCCGCCCGTGCAGTCCCAGATCTGCACGTTCGTGCCGTCGGTCTGGCTGGCGCCGGGCACATCGAGACACCGGCCGGAGCCGACGCCGCGCAAGGCGCCACTGGTGGCCGCCTCGGCCGGGTTGGCGACGAGCGTCGCCGCCGAAGCGACCAGGGCCGCGAGTATCACGGTCAGATGCCTGCGGCTGAAACTACGTTTCTGCATGGGGTCTCGTTTCTTGAGTGAGCATTTCCGGTTGGCTCCGTCAGGGGCTGTCCGGACTGTTGATGCGCTCTGATCTCTACCTCGTCGTTCGTGATATCGAACGACGGTCGAAGTGTCGAGCAAGTGGAAGGGCGGAGAGGAACCACGATCCGCTTCCGGAGCGGATCTCAGTTGCGCACGATGCGCCACCGGTTGTCGGTGGTGCCGTCGTCCGAGTCCTGAACCGCGAACGCGCCTACAGCGGTGGAGTTGTTCGCGATGGCGAGCAACTTGCCGCTGTTCTCGTTGCGGATCTTGTAGGTCCCGTCTCCCTGGTCGAGCAGCGTCCATCTGTAGTCGGCGGTCCCGTTGTCCGACCACTGCAGGACGGTCGCGTTGTCTGCCGTCGACATGTTCAGGACGCCGAGCACCTTGTCGCTGTTGGCATTGCGGAAGCGGACCGCGTTTCCGTCGGTGATCATGTACCAGTCGTGGTCGGCGGTGCCGTTGTCCGACCACTGCAGTGCACGGCCACCGTCTGCCGTGGACATGTTCTGGATGCCCAGCAGGAGACCGCTGCCCACGTTGACCAGACGGACGGTGCCGGTGGTGTTCCAGTAGACGGTGTAGTTGTGGCCGTGCGCGTCGTGGAACGGGCCCAGGTTGACGGTGGAGCCGTTGGCGGTGGCGGTGAAGGCGAGCGAACTGCTGCTGGTCCGTTTGATCGAGGACGTGTTCAGCGTCGGGAGGGAACTGAGCGCGGAGTCGCCGTAGTTGCCGGACAGGACCACCGGGCCGTAGGTGATCGCGGCGACGTTCGCGTTGTCGTTGGCGGCTCGCATGACGATCCGCATGGGCAGGCGGACGGTGACGGTGTCGCCGGAGGTCCACGAGCGGCTCAGGGTGGCGTAACTGCCGGGGGTGGTGGCGATGTTCTGCGCCGTGCCGTTGACGCTGATGGTGGCCCCGGTGGTCCAGCCCGGGATGCGGATGCGCATCGCCCAGGTTCCGCTGACGTTGCCGGTGACCTGCAGGGTCGTGGTGTCGCCGGCGGGGTATGTCGTGGTCTGCGTGACCGTGATTCCGCGCTCCGACCAGTTGAGCACCGAGGGCACGAACAGGTTCACGATCAGCGTGTCGTCACTGTGGAAGTAGATGGAGTCCATCAGCCTGGTGTGCATCTCCAGGCCCGTGCCCTGGCAGCACCAGAAGGTGCCGTAATCGGTGCTCCAGGTGCCGCCGCCCCACGCCGGGCCCACACCTCGGCGGCCTCCCGGGTTGAGCGGGGTGAAGTAGGTGACGTGGCCGTGGTCGTCGGCCGGGTTCTGCTGGCCGATCATCTGGTTCAGCCATGCCCGCTCGTAGTAGTCGAACAGCGCGGCCCGGTTCGGGTCCAGCGCGAACAACTCCCGCGTGAGAGAGAGCATGTTGAAGGTGTTGCAGCTTTCGCAGGTGTCCTTGTTCAGGAAGCCGGCGATGGCGTTCGGGGCGCGGAAGTGCTCCGCCTGGCTGTTGCCGCCGATGGCGTAGGTGTGCGCGTTGACGGTGATGTTCCAGGCGTTGGTGGCGATGTCCCGGTAGCGGGTGGTGCCGGTGGCCTTGTACTCCCGGGCGGCCCCGATCCACTTGGGTACCTGGGTGTTGGCGTGAATTCCGCTGAGCTGGTCCTGGTTGGCCGCCAGGGGGTCGAACACCGCGGCGTGGTCGAACCGCCGGGCGACGGTGAGCCATCGCGCGTCGCCTGTCTGCTGGTAGAGATCGGTCAGCACGGTGTTCATGCCGCCGAACTCGGTCTGCAGCATGGTCTGCATCTGCTGGCTGCTCAGCCTGCCGGTGCGCCAGTCGACCCATCCCGCCAGGGCGAGCAGCACGTCCCGGGCCTGGGTGCTGCCGATGTGGCGCCATACGTCCAGCAGGCCGGCCAGGGTCTTGTGGATGGTGTAGTACGGCACGTTGCCGTTGGTCAGGGTCCGCTGTTCAAGAGCGGTGAAGTCGGACTCGGGATAGCCGGAGAGGTATCCGGCGCTGAAACCGGCGGCGCTGTTGTTGGCCTGGCATTTGGCCAACTCCGCGACCATGTGGGTGGCCTTGTCCCGGCAGGTGGTGTCCCCGGTAATGGCGTACAGCTGTGCCCATGCCGTGAGGAAGTGTCCTTGGACGTGGGTGCGGAAGGGGAAGTCCGGTGCGTCCCAGCCGCCGGTGGCGGCCGCGCCGTTGGTGGACAGCCGGTGGTTGGCGCGGAAGTTGTACAGCAGCCGGTCGACATCGACGAACCGCAGGTAGTTCTGCGTACGGTTCTGGTTGTCCAGCCACCGGCTTCCGGTGAGCCGGACCCGGCCGAGTTCGAAGGGGTGCGCCAAGACCCCGATGTCGGCCCTTGCGGGAGGAACGGCCGCCGCGTGGGCGGGAGATGCCCCGACGAAGGATCCGGTGGCAGAGGCGGCTGCGGTGGCCCCGGCTATTTGCAGCAGGCGCCGTCTGCTGACGGAGGAAGACATCTTGACCCTTTCGGTGAGGGGAGAGCGACTGCTTGGTCGTCGGTGCGTTCGCTCGCATGTCCCAGAGTCGGGTGCGGCATGTCGCGGGCTTGTCTGTTGCCGATGTGGCGCCACACGTAGCAGGCCGACGACATCACAGCGGGAGCCGCTGGTGGCGGTCACCGTCCCGGCCGCCATGCCGGCGAGAACCGATGCGCGTGAGACTCCACCGGCACTGCGGTTGGGCCTGTTCGCTCGTCGGAACTCCGTCCGGAGCCAGCGGCTGGGAGCCAGGCGGCAGCCCTGCTGGGCAACGATGCCCGGGATTCATAGGCTTCTCGGTCCGAGCAGCCCTCTCCACTGATACATGGGATGGATTAACGGACATGAACGTTGCCTCTGTCTAGTCTTGCGACACGAAAGACTTGTTACCTGCGAGTATGTGTTCGGCTCGCGTCCTGACGCCGAGTCAGACATTGGAGTGCGGGACGGAGTGTGAGGAGCGCGAGAGCTGGATAACGTCAGCTCGTACTGTCGACGGGGCGCCCGCCCCGCCTGCGCCGCTTCAGATGAAACGCGCGGATACCGACATGAGCCCGTGCCCGCACGACTCATGTGCCCGGGCACATGAGTCGAACCGAGGAATCTCCCTTGTCCTACAGTGTCCGTGAAGGCGTCCTGGAACGGCGCACCGCCCAAGAGATCCTCCGCATCGAGCCCTGGGGACCGGACGCCGTCCGGGTCCGGGCCTCATCGGGGACCGTCGGCCCCACCGCCCCGGGCGCGCTGGAGAGCCCCTCGCCCTCCCCACAGGCCGAATTGTCCGTATCGGACGACGGCAGTGCCCGCCTGCTCAACGGCCGCCTCGCTGTCGAGGCGTCGGCCGACGGTCGGCTGAGGTTCTGCCACGCCGTCTCGGGCCGTGAACTCCTCGCAGACAAGGACCCCTACACGCATCACGCCGGCCCGCGCGTCCACGCGGCGGGCGGCCGGACGGAGCAGCACTTCGAGGCCTACGACGGGGAACGGCTGCACGGCCTCGGGCAGCATCTGCACGGTCGCCTGGACCAGAAGGGCTGTGTGATCGACCTCGTCCAGGGCAACACGGTTGCCTCCATCCCTTTCCTGCATTCCTCGCGCGGCTACGGACTGCTGTGGAACAACCCCGCCACCGGCCGTGTCGAACTGGGCGCCGACACCACCCGGTGGACCGCCGACGCCGGCGGGCGCGTCGACTACTGGATCACCGCCGGCGACACCCCGGCCCAGATCCTCGACGCCTACACCCGGGCCACCGGACGCCCGCCCCTCCTCCCCGAGTGGGCCTCCGGTTTCTGGCAGTCGAAGCTGCGCTACCGCACCCAGGACGAACTCCTCGCGGTGGCACGGGAGTACAGGGAGCGCGGGCTGCCGCTGGCCGTCATCGTCTGCGACTTCTTCCACTGGCCGAAGATGGGTGACTGGCGTTTCGAGGAGAGCGAGTGGCCCGACCCCGCCGCCATGGTCGAGGAGTTGACCGGCCTCGGGGTGAAGCTCGCCGTCTCGGTGTGGCCGACCGTCGAACCTGGCAGTGACACCTACGACGAGCTGCGCACGTCCGGGCACCTGGTCCGGGACGCGAACGGCGGTCTGCTCACCTTCGCGTGGCCGTCCCGGGAGGCCGGTGAGGCGCTGACGCTCCCGATGGCGTACTACGACGCCACCCACCCCGGCGCACGCGCCGCGCTGTGGCAGCGGCTGAACGGCAACTACCGTGCGCTGGGTGTGGGCTGCTTCTGGCTGGACGCGTGCGAACCCGACCTGCCCTGGTCCGTCGCGGAGCGCGCCGTCTACGCGGCCGGACCGGCCGCCGAGGCCGCGAACCTCTACCCCGTGCTGCACACCCGCGCGGTGGCCGACGGGCTGCGTGCGGCGGGCGAGGACCGGCCGCTGTCGTTGGTCCGCTCCGCGTGGGCGGGCAGCCAGCGTCACGGGGCTCTGCTGTGGTCCGGGGACATCCCCACCACCTTCGACTCCCTCGCCCGCCAGATCAGGGCCGGGCTGAACGTCGCGATGAGCGGTATCCCCTGGTGGAACACCGACATCGGAGGCTTCGGCGGCGGCGACCCGGACGACCCCGCGTACCGCGAGCTGCTGATCAGGTGGTTCCAGTACGGCACCTTCAGCCCCGTCATGCGGCTGCACGGGGACCGAAAGCCCAACCACCCCACGTTCTCCGTGGACATCACCGGCGGCCCGAACGAAATCTGGTCCTACGGGGAGGAGGCGTACGGCATCCTCCGCGACCACCTGATGCTCCGCGAGCGGCTGCGCCCGTACCTGATGCGCCTGTCCGAGGAGGCCCACCGCACCGGCGCCCCGGTGATGCGCCCGCTGTTCTTCGACTTCCCCGAGGACGAGCACGCCTGGGACGTGGACGACCAGTTCCTGCTCGGCCCCGACGTGCTGGTGGCACCCGTGTACGAGGCGGGCGCGCGGGCCCGCCAGGTGTATCTGCCGGCCGGCGCGCGGTGGCTCGACGCGCTCACCGGACGCGTACTGGAGGGTGGTACGCGGCTGGAAGCGGAGGCCCCACTGGAACGGATCCCCGCGTTCATACGGGAAGGGGCCGACGTCACAGCCTGGCTCGGCTGACCTCCTTCGAGTACGGGCGAGCAGAGCTTGTCCTCTGCCGCGGTGGACACGTCGGTGTGGCGATATGTGAGAACGCAGTGAGCGCGCCGGGATGTTGAAGGGCGTTGATGCCGCGGATGGCTCCCGCGAAACAGCGCCTCATCTCAATGGCAGCCTGGCGATTCTCGCCGGAGAACTCTCGGCCCTCAGCCGCCTCATCACATCGACGAGGGCCAACTCGTAGGGGGTGTCCGCCGGGGGCGCCCGGTAGCCGGGTGATTCCATCAACCGCATGGCCCTGCCGGCCTGTTCGATGATCCCCCGAGCCCACCGGTGACATGTCCTGGGCATCGTGAATTCGTGCCTGTGTTTCGGGTTGTCGCAGAATCCGTAGGAAGCCAGCTACTTAAAGGCGTGAATTCCGGCACGGGACTCAAGGGTGGGCGTATCCCCGTGCCGCGCAGTGGCGTGCCACCTGCGGGCCGTCGGGCCGGCCGTCGTCCGGTGCCGCCCGGCTGTGGGTGGGGGGCGCGGGGTGGCCCTGGAGGCGGGACAGTTCGCTCGCGCAGCGCTGCAGAGCGACTTCCAGGACTTCGGGCATGGTCAGCGTGCCGCTGCCGTCCGGCGGGACGAGCCAGCGCAGTGCGCCCCAGCGGCAGTGCGGGGCGGGCGCGGTGATCCACGTGCCCGCGCCGAGCAGGCGCATGCCGGTGCCGATCCACATGGTCTGCGGTTCCGGGGGCAGTAAGAAGCCCACGTGGCGGCGTCGGGTGTCCAGCAGGCACGGGCCCGGTTCGATCAGCGGCAGCTCTTCCAGGAGGTCGGCGACGCGCAGCCCGAGCTGTTCCGGCACGATCAGCACGTCCCAGAACCGTCCGGCCGCGAGAAGAGCGACCCCGGTGATGCCGTTCTGCCACTCCTCCTTGCACGCGCCGGGGTCCTCCGACGCGGCGGCCAGCCACTCCATTGACTTCGTCCACTCCATGAGTGCCATGAAAAGCCTCCCGACGACCGGTGGAGCCTTGGTGCGATGACCGGTGGAGCCTTAGTGCATCGGGTGCCGGGTGACGCGGCCATACGTCCGGAGTCCAATTCCCCGTATGGGGCGAGCGCCCGCGCGCCAAACAGGCAGATAGCAGGACGTGCGCCCCCGTACGCTCTCTGTGCCCGTGCTTCGCGCGCCCCTCGGAGGCTGCCGGGTGCCGGGCGATCTGAGTGGCACCTGTGAAGGTTTGTCCCCGTTCTAGGGTGTTTGTTGTGGTGCGCTGGTTTCAGTCGTTTCATCGGTCGGTGACGGTGGCCCCCGTCGCCTCGCGCGGTGTTCCCGAGGAGGACCTCGCAGCACCGTCCCGGCTGACCGCCCTGCGCGCGGCGGTGGCCCGGATCGGCACCACGCTGGACGAGGACGCCACCTGCGCGGAGCTGGCCCGGGAGGCGGTCCGGCAGGTCGGCGGTACGGCGGCGGTGCTACGGATCGCGGTCGACGCCGGGACCGGGTACGAGGCCGTCCACGGCGACCCCGCGCTGCTGCCGGACGTCCGGTGGGCCATCGCCGCGGCACGGGAGACGAGCGCCCTGGGGGAGGCCGCCGACCCCATCCCGTACGTCGCGCCCGACGGTGGCCGACCCGCGCTCAGCGTTCCGCTGGCCACCTACGGGCAGTCCTACGGCGCGCTGGTCTGCGCCCGCGACCGGGCGGCGTTCACGCCGGCGGAGGCCGCCCTCATCACCGTCCTCGCCGAACGCGCCGCCTCCCACATCCGGCAGGCCCGCGAGCACGACCGGATCAGGGGCATCGTCGGCAACCTCCAGCGTGCCCTGCTCGCCGAACCCGGCCGACCGCACCCCAACCTGGACGTCGCCATCCGCTATCTGCCCGTCGGGCAGAGCGCCCTGGTCGGCGGCGACTGGTGCGAGACCGTACGCCTGCACTTCGGCCGGACGCTGCTCGTCGTCGGCGACGTCATGGGACACGGTCTGGAAGCCGCCGTGGACATGACCGCCTACCGCTCCGCACTGCGCTACATCGCCTCCGCCGACCTGCCGCCGCACCGGGTGCTGCGCCAGCTCGACGACATCGCCTCCGCGGAGCCGGAGCGCCGCCCGGCCACCTGCCTCATCGCGCGCGTCGACCCCAACCGCGGCCAGGTGACCCTGGCGAGCGCCGGCCATCTGCCCCCGGCCGTGATCGACGCGGAGGGCCGCACCTCACTGCTGCCGGTACCGGTCGGCCCGCCCCTGGGCACGGGCCTCGGCGGCTACGAGCCGGCCACCTACCGGCTGGATCCCGCCCAGACGCTGGTGCTGTTCACCGACGGGCTGGTCGAGCACCGCGGCGAGGACATCGACCACTCACTGGACCGGCTGGCCGGCGTCGGCTTCGCGGCCACCGCGGGCGTCGAGGACGTCATCGACACGATGCTGGCCCGCCTGGACGCCCGGCACGCCGAGGACGACGTCGCCGTACTCGCGGCCCAGTTGCACCAGCGCTCCCCGTAGATCCAGGACACACGGCGGTGAGCGGTCCCGGCCGTCACCAGTCCTCGTACTGGGCGCCGGAGACATACGGGTCGTGCCGTCGCCCCGACGGTCCGGGCCGCTGTGCGGTCGGTGCCGGGCCCGGCTCGCGCAGTGCGGCGCACCACGGGCAGTCGGGGATGTCGTCGGCGTCGTCGTGGACGCCGGAGAAGAACGGAATGTGCGGTAGCCCGTCGATGGAAGCGGCTCCTGTCTCGATCGTGGGCGAACATCAACGTCGAACGGTGGGTCGAACAGGCCATGGCGCCATCCGGGGGACACGCTCACCCGAGTGGGTGGTAGCGAGGGCGGTCCGCGTACCACCGGCGCACATCTCGGCGTTGCCCCGGCATGGACAGCAGTGAGACGGTGCGGCGCGTCCTCGGAGGCGATGCCGCACCCGTGACGTACGTGGTACCGGTCACCGGTGTTCGGGACCGGCCGTCGATCTATGCGGAGCTGGTGGCGGAGTGGCAGGCCAACGGCCGTGCCGTGCCGCGCCACCGCGACACCTGGTGGGATGCCGCGACCGACAGTCACGGTCAGGCCGTCACCTCCTGGGCCGTCGGCCGCTGGACGGGCCTGGCCAGGGCCCTTGAGGCCGCACCGGCGGGTGACGGGCACATCGACACGGCCGAGCACGTCCCGGCCGTCGTCGTCCCCCGGGGTCTTCCCGGGCCGATGCAACTGTGGGAGTGGAACGGCAACGGCGGGCGCGTCAGTGTCTTCGCCCCGCCTACGGCCGACTGACGCGCACCCGAGCGCCGACCGCACCGCCGGCCTCGCGCAACGCCAACTCCACGACGCGGGGGCTGTACAGCGCGCCGGTCCCGTCGGGCGGCAGCAGCCACTCCAGCCGTCGGCCGACGGAACGATGGGGCGGCGGTACGGCGACCCAGGAACCCCGGCCGACATGGCGTACGCCGGGACCGACCCAGTCGGCGGCCGGGTCGGGCGGGAGGAAGAAGCCGACTCTGCGTGCCCCGCAGTTCACCAGCACGGGCCCGGTCGCCCGCGACCGGGCATGTCTCAGCAGTTCCAGGGCGCGCAGGCCCAGGTGCTCGGGGACGCTGACCACGTCCCAGAGCCGGCCGCCCTCCAGCAGCACCGCGTCCGCCCCCAGGTCCCACTGCTCTTTGCACGTCCGAGGATCCGCGGCCGCCGCGGCGAGCCACTCGACGGCCTGCTTCCCCATGGTGCGCTGCATGTCCCTACCCCCAGCACTCTCGGCCCCGCCGTCCCGTTCGGGGCCCTTCATGCTGGTGGATATTTCTATGTGCCGGAAGGGGTGGCGCGGTCTGGCGAGGTCTGGCGCTTCCGACCGAGCTGTTCGAGAACCGCATGGCCGTTCCCCTCTGCCGTTTGCGTGTGTGGGGCAGGTGTGACGAGGGGGCGTTTTACGGTGTCCGGATGCGATATGTCCCTGGATGGGCCTTGCTGTCGTCGGTATGTGCGCCGGCCGTGCTGATCGGCGGCTGGATCATCGCGGCACTGCTCGAAGGGCCCGCCTACGATCCCGCCACAGAGACGATCAGTGTCCTGGCGGCCGACGGCGCCCCGGGATTCTGGGTCATGAACGTGGCGCTGGCCGGTCTGGGCGTCTGCCACATGATCACCGCACTGGGGCTGCGCCCGGCCGCGTTCGCCGGACGTGTGACCCTGGGCGCGGGCGGAGCCGCAGCACTCGTGGTGGCGCTGCTCCCACCGCCGAGCAGCGGGGGTTCACTGCGCCACGGTTCGGCGGTCGTGGTCGGTTTCTCCCTCCTGGCGGTGTGGCCGGTGCTGGCCGCCGACCGCCGTGGCACCGGACCCTGGGCACTCAGAACGGTGCCGTCCCTCACGGCGACCACCGTGATGCTCGCCAGCGCCACCTGGTTCGTGATCGAGCTGCACTACGGCGGCCCCGCCGGAGCCGCCGAACGCCTGGTGACGACCCTTCAGTCCTTCTGGCCCTTCGTGGTCGTCGCCTCCTGCCTCCGCCGCCCCGACCGGACCGGGTACCCCTCGCGTCGATGAACCCGCCTGCGCTTGAATGCAGCGACCACATCACCGGTACGAGGGAGTCACACGTGCCCCGCCCCACCCTGACCCGCACTCTGCACCGCACCGGCGCCCTCACCGCGGCCGCGCTCGCGACCGCCGTAGCCTTCGCGGGACCGGCCGCGGCACACACCGAGGTCGAGGCGGAGGGCGCCCGGGCGCTCGACCAGAACGTCGCGCTGACCTTCACCGCCGAGTCGGAGTCCGGCTCCGCCGGGATCAGCAAGCTGGAGGTGATCCTGCCCGAGGGCATCACCCCGGCCGACATCACCTACAAGGAAGGCCCCGCCGGCTGGAAGCTCGCCCCCACGTCCCGCGGCTACACCGTCTCCGGTCCGAAGCTCGCGGTCGGCAAGGACGCCGAGTACGTCGTCACCGTACGGCAGTTGCCCGACACCAAGTCGCTCGTCTTCAAGACCCTGCAGACCTACAGCGACGGCCAGGTGGACCGCTGGATCGAACTGGACGAGGAGAGCGGGGGCGACGACCACGGGCACGGCCACCCCGCACCGAGGCTGGACCTGAAGGCCGCCGCACCCGGCGCGAAGCCGGTGAGCCCCACGCCCACCGAGGAGCCCACGCCGGCGTCGCCCTCGCCTACGTCCTCGGCCGAGCCGACGACCGGTGCGCCGTCGAGCCCGTCGGCGCAGGCCGCCGCGGACGACACGGACGGCGACGACGGCATCCCCGTGGGCGTGCCGATCGGCATCGGGGCGGCCGTCGTCGTACTCGGCGTCGGCGCGTGGTGGTTGAGGAGCCGTCGCGGCGGGGCTGCCTGAGGCGGGGGCTGCCTGAGACGGGGCCGTCTGAGGCGAGGGCTGCTTGAGACGGGGCCGTCTGAGGCGAGGGCTGCTTGAGACGGCGGGTGGGGCATCCCCACGGGAACTTTCCGAGGGGCCTCTCCACGGGACCTCCCCACGGGAACTTCCCGCCCTCCCCGCCCGACTCCTGAAGCGGTACGTGCGTCAGGAGGCCGTCGATGAAACAACCCCAACTTGTGCCGCCCGCCCTCTGCGGGTTTCTGCTGTTGCTCGCCCTGATCTTCACGGTGTCGTACGCCGTCGGAGCCGCCTCCGGTCCCGTCGCGCCCGGCATGCACCGCTCCGGAACGAGCGGTGCCGGGGGCGGCATGGACATGGGGGACCCCGGGGACATGGACATGCGGCACGGGGGCGGCCGCTGATGGCCATCGAACCGGCACCCCCGATGACCACCACGGACCTCACCGTCGGCGGGATGACCTGCGCGGCCTGTGTGAGCCGGGTGGAGAAGAAGCTCGCGAAACTGGAGGGCGTGACCGCGACGGTCAACCTGGCCACCGGGCGCGCCAGGGTGAGCCACCCGCCGGACGTCCGACCCGAGGAACTCGTGGCCACGGTCGAACGGGCCGGGTTCACCGCCGCGTTGCCCGAGCCGCCGAAGAGGCGGCAGCGCCGGGACGGAGGGGACCGCCCGGACGGAGGGCAGCCGTCGGGCGAACCGGTGTCCGAGGACGCCCGTCAAGAGCGGGTCCGCCTGCTGGTCACCGCGCTGCTCGCGGTGCCGGTGCTCGTGCTGTCGATGGTGCCCGCCTGGCAGTTCCGCAACTGGCAGTGGCTGTGCTTCGTGCTGTCTGCGCCGGTCGCCGTGTGGAGTGCCTGGCCGTTCCATGTGCGGGCCCTGCGCGGACTGCGTCACTCGACGGCGACCATGGACACGCTGGTCTCCCTGGGCGTGGTGGCGTCCTTCGCCTGGTCGTCGTACGCCCTGTTCCTCGGCGGCGCGGGCGCGCCCGGGATGCGGATGCCGTTCACCCTGCTGGCCTCGGCCGGAGGCGACGCGCACCTGTATCTCGAAGCGGCCGTCGGCGTCCCGCTGTTCGTGCTGGCCGGGCGCTTCCTGGAGGCACGGGCCCGGCACGGCACCGGTGCGGCGCTGCGCTCACTCGCCCGGCTGGGCGCCAAGGAGGTCTCGGTACGCGAGGCCGACGGCACCGAACGTCCCATCCCCATCGAGGAGTTGATGCTCGGGCAGGACTTCCTCGTACGGCCCGGCGAGCGGGTGGCGACCGACGGTGAGGTGGTGGAGGGCAACTCCGCCGTGGACCTGTCGCTCGTCACCGGCGAGAGCGAACCCGTCGAGGTCGGGCCTGGAGCGGCGGTCGTCGGCGGCGCCGTCAATGCGGGCGGGCTGCTGCTCGTGCGAGCCACGGCGGTGGGTGCGGACACCCAACTCGCCAGGATCACCCGGCTGGTGACGGATGCTCAGGCCGGGAAGGCGCGTGCGCAACGGCTGGCCGACGCCGTGGCCGGCGTGTTCGTACCCGTGGTGCTCGCGCTGGCCGTCACCGTGCTCGGGTTCTGGCTCGGGGCCGGGGCGGACCCGCAAGCGGCGATCACCGCGTGTGTGGCGGTGCTGGTCGTGGCGTGCCCCTGTGCGCTGGGCCTGGCGACCCCGACCGCGCTGATGGCCGCCACCGGACGCGGCGCCCAGCTCGGCGTCCTCGTCCGGGGCCCGCAGGCCCTGGAGGGACTCCGGCACATCGACACCGTCGTCCTCGACAAGACCGGCACGCTCACCTCCGGGCACATGAACGTCGCCCGGGTCACGGCCGTGCCCGGCGGGCTCGGCAAGGACGCCGTGCTGCGGCTGGCCGGGGCGGTGGAGCAGGGCTCGGAACATCCGCTGGGCCGCGCGGTCGTCGTCTGCGCCCGCCGGACCCTGTCCGAGCAGGGGCCGCTGCCCGAGGTGTACGAATTCCGCGCCGAGGCGGGCCGGGGAGTGCGCGGCCGGGTCGAGGGGCGACTGGTCGAAGTCCTCGCGCCGGACGACGAGTTGCCCGCGACCCTGGCGGCCGCGCTTCCCGTCGCGGAGGCGGCCGCACACACTCCGGTTCTGGTCCGCGTCGACGGGACGACGGAGGCGCTGATCGAGATCGGGGACGTCGTACGCCCCGGCAGCTACCGCGCCGTCCACCGGTTGCGGCGCCTCGGCGTGCACCCGGTGCTGGCCACCGGCGACCGCGAGACACCGGCCCGCTCGGTCGCCTCCGCGCTCGGCATCGAGGAGGTGCACGCGCGCTGCACACCCGAGGAAAAGGCCGACCTCGTACGGGAGTTGAGGGAGCGGGGCCGCCGGGTCGCGGTCGTCGGCGACGGCGTCAACGACGCGGCCGCGCTGGCCGGAGCCGACCTCGGCATCGCCATGGGCACGGGCACCGACGTGGCCATCGGAGCCGCCGACGTGACCCTCGTACGCGGCGACATCGAGGCGCTCGGGGACGCGGTCCGGCTCGCCCGGCGCACCCTGGGCACGGTCCGCACCAACCTGCTGTGGGCCTTCGGCTACAACGCGGTGACCGTACCGCTCGCCATGGCCGGCCTGCTCAACCCGATGGTCGCCGCCGTCGCCATGTCGGCGAGCTCACTGCTGGTCGTGGCCAACAGCCTGCGACTGCGAGCCTGGCAGCCGGGCCCCACTCGAACCCGCGAACACGCCGCACTCGGGGACCGACGAAGCCGTGCCGACGGGCTGGGCAGTCGCGCCGGGAGCGATGGAGGCCCGACCGGTGGCGGGGAGAGCCGTGCCGGAGGCCTGGGAGGCCTGGGAGGCCTGGCCGGGGGCTCGGAGAGTCGTGCCGGGGGCGAGGGAAGCCGCACCGAAGGCCGGGGGCATCGCGGCGGAAGCCTGGACGGCCTCACCGGAAGCGGGGAGAGCCGTGCCGGAGGCCTGGGAGGCCTGACCGGGGGCCCGGAGAGCCGTGCCGGGGGCGAGGGAAGCCGCACCGAAGGCCGGGAGCATCGCGGCGGAGGCCTGGACGGCCCGACCGGAGGCTGGGAGCACCGCGCCGAGGGCCAGGAAGGCCCCACCGAAGGCCAGGAAAACCCCGCCGAGGGCCAGGCGAATCTCGCCGGAGGCCAGGGAAGCCGTACCGGGAGCCAGGGAGGCCGTACCCGATGATCACGCCCACGGCCGAGCGAACGGCCGTTGCCGGAGCCTGGCGTCCGACCCGTCGCCGTGTCGTCGACGGCCTGCTCGCCGGGCTCGCCCCGATCGCCGCGTGCGGCGTCGCCCTGGGCGGACTGACCACTTGGGTGAACTTCGGCAACGCGGGCAGTCCGCCGAGGATCGCGGTCACCGACGGCCGGGTCTTCCTGCCGTACGGGGACGTCCGGGACACCGCCGCGTTCTTCCGCATCACCAACACCGGGGGCGCCGACGACCGGCTGCTCAAGGTGACGTCGTCCGCCACCGAGGGCGGCACGGCACTGAGCCGCCACCGCATGATCAGCGACAGTGCGGCGTCCGCACAGACGGTGGACTCGGCCCGGGTCCCGGCCGGCGAGGGGCTCGCCATGTCCCCGTTCGGGCTGGACGTGACACTGCGGGCCGGGCGGGGATGGCAGGAGGGCACCTACGTACCGTTCACGCTGCACTTCGAGCACGCGGGGCGGATCGAGGTGCAGGCGGCAGTCGTCCGCCCGGGCGGGCCCGGGTGACAACAACCCCGCTCCCCTAGAAGTCGGCTGACGGGCGCGCCCGGTTCCCTCGCGTCGCTGTGTCCTGTATCACTCTTCTGGGCTTGAGTGCGGGGCAGGGGTGTTGTGCGTACCCACCCGTGACGCGTGGGCCCCGGATGCGAGGATGAGGGCCGTCATGACTGCTGGGTGGGGTGTGCGCACGATACGGGCCGCGGTGTTCGCGTCCGTCTGTGTGCTGCTCGCCGCCCTCGGCCACGTCCTGATGTCGGGCGACACCGTTCCGTGGTGGACGCTCGCGGCAGGCGCGCTCGCCACCGGCGGTGCGGGCTGGTGCCTGGCCGGCCGGGAGCGGGGACTCCCGCTGGTCGTGTCCGTCGTGGTCGTCGCCCAGGGCGGGCTGCACACGTTCTTCGAGTTCGCGCAGTCCGGCGCCGCGGGAGCGGCCGGGACCGACGCGGCGCCGACCGGTTCCGCCGCTGCCCGGCACGACATGGGCTCCATGGCCGACTCCATGGCCACCCACATGGCTTCCACCGGATCCATGGACATGGGCCACATGGGCTCGGCCCACACAGGCATGAGCCATATGCCGATGGGCCACGACATGACCGGCACTTCGTCGCTCGGCATGTTGGCCGCCCACACCCTCGCCGCGCTGATGTGTGGTCTGTGGCTGGGGCACGGCGAGCGTGCAGCGTTCCGCATCCTGCGGGCCGTGGCCGGTTGGCTGGCCGCCCCGCTGCGGCTCTCGCTCGTCCTGCCCACACCGCCGCACCGCCCGCGTCTGCGTCCGCGGCGCGGCCGTTCCGACCGGGCGCCGCGGCTGCTTCCGCTCGTCCACACGATCACTTCTCGGGGGCCTCCGGCGGGGATCGCTGTCGTTTGAGACAGCCGGTTCACCGAGGCCGTACGGACACGGACGCCGACGCGTCGAGCGCCGTACGGGCGTCGAGTCGTCGGCGCCCCCACGCCTCGGGCCCCCGGCCGTACCTGGCGTACGGCCGTGTTCCCCGCATCCCCGGACTCCTCCGGCAACGGCGTACCCGCACGTCTACGTACACGTGCCCCGGTGCGCGGCGGTGACCCCGCCGTGCCCGCCGTCGTGCCGGAGCCCGGACTACCCGAGAAGGACTCAGGTGATCACTCCTGCCCTGCACGACCGGAGGCCGCCGACCAGAACGGCCTCCTGCGACGAGTCGACGACCGCGTGGGCGCTGGCCGCGCGCGGCGGTGACCCGGACGCCGCGGACCGTTTCGTCCGCTCCCTGCACCGTGACGTCGTGCGATACGTGGCGCATCTCTCCGCCGATCCGCAGGCCGCCGACGACCTGGCACAGGACACGTTCCTGCGGGCGCTCGGCAGCCTGCACCGGTTCGAGGGCCGCTCCTCGGCCCGCGCGTGGCTGCTGTCCATCGCGCGCCGCGCGGTGATCGACAGTCACCGCTACGCCGCCACCCGGCCGCGCCTGTGCGACACCGACGACTGGACGCTCGTGGCGGAACGCGCCCAGCCGACCGGGCTGCCCGGTTTCGACGACGGCATCGCGCTGCTCGATCTGCTGGACGCACTGCCCGACGAGCGCCGTGAGGCGTTCGTCCTGACCCAGCTGGTGGGCCTGCCCTACGCGGAGGCGGCCGAGCGGAGCGACTGCCCCGTCGGGACGGTCCGTTCACGAGTCGCCCGTGCCCGGGCGACCCTCGTAGAGCTGCTCGCGGAGGCCGACGCCGAGGCCGGGGTCGGGGGCGTGACCGACGCCACCGCCGTGGCCGAACCGGTCGCCGTGGCCGCCTGACCGGGAGCCCGGTGCCCAACCCGGTGCCGAACCCGGTGTCGGTTCACCTCGCGGGAACTGACACCGGGTCCGCCCCGACTACTGGATCGGGTGGCGGAGATCCGCCCCGTGCAACCAGTGGATCCAGGGGAGTTTTCGATGCGTTCTCGTGTGGGGCGGGCTACGACGGCCGCGGTACTCGGCGGCCTGCTGGCGGCAGGCTGCGGCAGCGGGAACGGCGACACCACCGGCCCCGACGCCGCCAAGGGCGACTCCGCCGGCTACCCGGTGACCGTCACCGACTGCAAGGGCGCCAGGACCACCTTCGACTCGACGCCGCGGCACATCGTCACCAGCAACGCCGCCAGCCTGGAACTGCTGCTGCGGCTGGGCGCCGGGGACAAGGTGCTCGGCACCGGCTTCCCGCCCGGCAAGGGCACCCTGCCCGGCGAACTCGACGCGCGCGCCCAGCAGGTGAAGGTGCTCGGCGACACCCTCATCCCGAAGGAGAAGCTCCTCGGCTCCGGCGCCGACCTGTACATCGACACCTTCGCCTCGATGAACATGGGCGGCGGAATGGGCGACGCGCCGACCGAGGACGAGTTCAGGGCGGCCGGAATCAAGCACATCTACCTGAGGTCCACTGCCTGCGCCGCCATGAGCAAGAGCCCGGTCACCGACCTCTCCGCCGTCCAGGACGACATCACCTCGCTCGGCGCGGTCACGGGCACGAGCGACAGGGCGAGGGAACTCGTCGACGGGATGAAGAAGAAGGTCGACGCCGTCCGCAAGGCCGTTGGCGGCACTCCCGAGAAGGAGCGGCCCACCTACTTCTTCTTCGACTACGACGCCGGCACCAAGCAGCCCATGGCCGTCTGCAACCGCCAGGTCGCCAACGCGGTCATCACCCTCGCCGGGGCCCGCAACGTCTTCGCCGACTGCGACGGCGACTACCGGCAGGTCGGCTGGGAGGACGTGATCGCCGCGAACCCGGACTGGATCCAGCTCGGCGTCCGCAACCGGGGCAGCGAGGCCGCGAACAGGAAGGCGTTCGACGAGGCGCAGCAGTGGCTGGAGTCGAACCCCGCCACCAAGGGCCTGAAGGCGGTCAAGGAGGGCCACTTCCTGCGCATCGGCTCCGAGCGGACCACCATCGCCGGGGTCGGGAACGCCGACACGGTCGAGCGGATCGCCAAGACGCTCCACCCCGGCAAGGTCGGCCGACCGTGACCTCCTTGGTGGCGCGACGCGAGGAGGCGGCGGCCACGGAGACACGCACGCTGCCCGCCGGACCGCTGGCGTCGGTACTGGGTGTCGTCCTCCTCGCCGCGCTGACGGCCGCCGTGGCCTGGGGCTCGACTTCCGTCCCCCTCGGCGACGTGTGGAGCGTGGTGTGGCGGCGGCTGTCCGGCGAGGCCCCGCGTCCCGGCACCAACGACCTGATCGTGTGGCAACTGCGCGTGCCACGGGCCCTGTTGGCGGCACTCGTCGGTGCCGGGCTCGGACTCGTCGGTACGGCGGTACAGGCGCTGGTGCGCAACCCGCTCGCCGATCCTTACCTCCTGGGCATCTCCAACGGTGCCTCCCTGGGCGCGGTCGCCGCGATCGTGCTGGGCCTCGGGGCCGGTGGGGCGCTGGGACTCGGGCTGTCCGCCGCGGCCTTCGCCGGAGCCCTGGCCACCTTCGCCCTCGTGTGGTCCGTGGCCCGGCGCGGTGGCGGATTCGCGCCGTTGCGGCTGGTGCTGGCCGGGGTGGCGATCGGGCAGTTCCTCTCCGGGTTCACCAGCTATCTGGTGCTGCAGGCCGGGGACGAGCAGCAGACCCACAGCGTGCTGTTCTGGCTCATGGGCAGCCTGAGCGGCGCCAACTGGGACCTGCTGGCCGTACCGGCGATCGCCGTTTCGGCCGGGTGGCTGTGCCTCCAGGCGCGCGCCCGGGGGCTGAACGCCCTGTTGATGGGCGACGAGTCGGCGGCCGGGCTCGGCATCGACGTCACCCGGCTGCGCCGGGAACTGTTCACGGTGACCAGCGTGCTGACCGGAGTCCTGGTGGCCGTCTCGGGCGCGATCGCGTTCGTCGCGCTGATGGTGCCGCACGTCTGCCGTCTGGTCGTCGGCGGCGACCACCGGCGTCTGCTGCCGGTCTCCGCGCTGTTCGGAGCACTGCTGCTGGTCGTCGTCGACATCCTGTGCCGTACGGCGATGGACACCCAGGAGCTGCCGGTCGGTGTCGTCACCTCGCTGATCGGTGCTCCGGCGCTGCTGTATCTGCTGGACCGGCGGTTGGGGAGCGGGAGTTGAGGATGAGGATCAGGAGGACGTGGGGGAGTACACGGTGAGAGTCGACATCGAGGACCTGCACGTCGCCTACACCGGCCGTACGGTCGTCGCCGGTGCCCGGCTGATCGCGGCCGAGGGTGAGATCACCGGCCTCGTCGGCCCGAACGGCAGCGGCAAGTCCACACTCCTGCGCACCGTCTACCGCCATCTGAAGCCGGTCGCCGGGCGGGTCCTGCTGTCCGGCACCGATCTGCGCCGGCTGGCGCCCGCCGAGGCGGCCCGGCATGTCGCGGCTCTCCCGCAGGAGCGGGGCGGCGACTTCGAGCTGACCGTCCGCGAGGTCGTCGCCATGGGCCGTACGCCCTACAAGCGGGCCTTCGCCGGGGAGGACGCCACCGACCGGGACGTCGTCGCCCGGGCCCTCGCTGACGTCGGCATGGCACAGTACGCCGGGCGCCGCTTCACCGAACTGTCCGGCGGCGAACGCCAACGCGTCCTGCTGGCCCGCGCCTTCGCCCAGCAGCCCGACGTGCTGGTCCTGGACGAGCCCACCAACCACCTCGACATCCGCCACCAGGTCGAACTGCTAGCCATGCTCAGGACCCGGCGCCGCACGACCCTGGTGTCACTGCACGACCTCAACGCCGCCGCCTCCGTCTGCGACCGGCTGCACGTCCTGCACGACGGCCGCGTGGTCGCCTCCGGCCCGCCTCGCGAGGTGCTGCGACCCGCCCTGCTGGCCGAGGTGTTCGGCGTACGGGCGACCGTCGTCGACCACCCGCTGACCGGCGATCCACTGATCGCCTTCGATCACCGGGCCCCCGCGGACGGTCCGGGCGGGTCGGCGGCGGCGGCCGAAGCGCACACCCCCATGTCGGCCCCGAGCGGTGTGCTCGGGGCTGGTCCCGGGCGGTCACCCCGGTGAGCGTCCAAGATCGCGAAAGGTTGGGAACATGATCGACATCGAAGGCCTGGAGCCGGTGGCGACGTTCTGCGGCAACTGCGACTGCGGCTGTCCGCAACTGTTCGTCGACCCCACCGCCCCGGCCGAACGCCGAGTGGTCCTCACGGACGACTTCGGGCAGCGGGTGCAGATGAGCGCCGACCAGTTCCTGTCCCTGGTCGAGGACGCCAAGTCCGGCAAGTTGGATGCCATCAGCACGCCCTGACACAGGCCCGCAGGCCCGCAATCTCGCAGGCGGAGAGGCCGACAGCGCGTCGACCACCCCCCGACGCGCTGTCGTCCGCACCCCCGACGCGCTGTCGTCGGTCCCGCCCCCCGCACCCCGCGGCCGAACCCCCGCCGCCCCGAACCCGCCCTCCGAGGAGCCCCCCACCCATGACCGTCCAGGACCCGCTTCCGGCCGTGGACCCGCAGCCGCTGACCGACCCGGTCCCGCTGACGGGCTGCCCGTACAAGACCAACCCCTACCCCCTGTACGAGCGGATGCGCGAGGCCGGCCCGGTCCACCGTGTCCTGTTCCCCAGCGGTGTACAGGCGTGGCTCGTCACCGGATACGAGGCCGCGCACTCCGCGCTGAACGACGACCGCCTGGGCAAGAACCACGACCGGGGCAACGACCGTTGGCGTGCCCGAGCCTCGATCATGCCCGAGCCGCAGCACTCCCAGCTTCAGGCGCACCTCCTGCACCAGGACCCACCGACCCACACCCGCATGCGGCGCCTGGTCACGGACTCCTTCACCCCGCGCCGGGTCGAACAACTGGAGCCCCGTTTCCAGGAGTTGGCCGACGCGCTGGTCGACGCCCTGCCGGACACCGGGCCCGCCGACCTCGTCAGCGGCTTCGCCGCCCGATTCCCCTTCCTGGTCCTCGCCGAAGTCATCGGTCTGCCGGGGGAGTTGGCCGCGTGCTTCGACCGTGACTGGGGCAAGGTCGTCCAGCCGGTGGGGCCGGAGGATCCGGGGCGGCCGCTGTACGAGGCACGGCTGCACGGTCTGCAGAGCTATATCGCCGAAGTCGTCACCCACAAGCGGGAGCACGGGGACGACGACCTGCTGGGCCGCCTCGTCGGCGCCCGTGACCAGGGCGAACTGTCCCAGGCCGAGCTGGACTCGATGATCTTCCAGTTGCTGGTCGCGGGCCAGGAACCGGTCACCAACCAGATCACGACGGCCCTGATCGCCCTGTTCCGCCACCCCGACCAGCTCGCCCGCCTGCGCGACGACCCCGGCCTCATGCCCCGCGCCGTCGAGGAACTCCTGCGCCACGACAGCGCCTTCGAGCTCACCACCTGGCGCTTCTTCGACCGGGACAGCGACCTGTACGGCACCGAGATCCCGGCCGGTGACTCCGTGATCGTCTCCCTGTGCGCGGCCAACCGCGACCCGCGCCGCTTCCCCGCCCCCGACACCCTCGACCTGGACCGCAGCCCCAACCCCCATCTTGCCTTCGGCCACGGCATCCACTTCTGCCCAGGCGCCGCCCTCGCCCGCGCCGAACTCCGCATCGCCCTCGGCACCCTGCTCGCCCGCCTGCCCGGCCTGCATCTGGCCATCGAGGACGGCGACATCGAGTGGATCCCGGCCGTCCTGGGCCGCGGCACGAACCACCTGCCGGTCGGCTACGACCGACGGCTGTGAGGGGGCCTCCGAGGCCGCCGAGACCTCCGAGGTGAGGGGGCCTCCGGCTGACCGCCTCCGGCTGACCGCCTCCGGCTGACCGCCTCCGGCTGACCGCCTCCGGCTGACCGCCTCCGGCTGACCGCCTCCGGCTGACCGCCTCCGACTGACCGCCTCCGGCTGACCGTCTCCGACTGACCCTGGATCCGGACCCGGGCCGCCCCCGGCCCCGCCCCACCCGCCACCCGATCCCGGCCTCCGACCGATCTCGCCCGAACCGACCACAAGCGCCCGGCCCGCCGAGGCGCCACGCCGTCATGCCCGCACGCCCCTGGAGAAACCCATGCTGCTGACGACCGCACCGGACACCCTCACCACCCTCCCCACCACGACCGGCGCGGAGATCCTCGACCTGCTCCTGCCGTACCACCGCACGACCGACCAGGCCCCCGCCAAGGCCGAGGCGTTCCCCCGTCAACTGCGCCGGATCACCGACTTCGTCCGCGAAGGAGCCCCCATCGTCTTCACCCTGCCCGGCTTCCCCTGCAAGTCCCCCAACCCGGCCAAGACCCTGGGCCACCTCCCCGACATGGGCGAACGCCTCTCCCTCGGCTTCCTCGACGCGCTGTGCGCGCGGATCGAGCGGATCCATCCGCCCGGCGCCCGCGTCGTCATCTGCTCCGACGGCCATGTCTTCGGCGACCTGATCCGCGTCCCCGACGAGCACATCGACGCCTACGCCGACGAACTGCGCGCCCTCATAGAGCAGTCGGGGCTGCACCGCCTGTCCGTCTTCGACCTGCGTGACGTCCTCGGCGACCTCCCGCACGACACCAAACGCGCCCACGTCCTGGACCGCTACGCCCCCACCCCGGACGCCCTGCGAGACGAGGTCCGTGCCGACCCCGTCACCCTCGCGCTGTACCGGGGCGTGACTCGGTTCCTGGTCGAGGACGCCGTCGACTTCAGCGGCACCCGCTCCGCCCTCCAACGCGAGTGCCGCAGACGGGCGTACGGCGTGATCCAGCGCAGCCGGGCCTGGGGCGCGCTGATCGCCGAGCACCATCCGCGCGCCGTACGCCTGTCGATCCACCCGCAGCCGGCCGGCGCCGCCAAGTTCGGCATCCGGCTGCTCGACGCCCCGGACGTCTGGACGACCCCCTGGCACTCCGCCGCCCTGCGTGCGTCCGACGGGAGTTGGACCCTCATGCCGCGCGCCAGGGCACAGCGGCTCGGCCGGCTGGTCCGGCGGGACGGCCGGCCCAGCCACTTCGAGCGGTCGGACGCCGACGGTCAGTGCTTCCCGGCCACCGTGCGCAGATAGGCGCCGAGCCGGGCGACGGCGGACGGGTTGCGGGGGCTCTCGACCAGGTCGACGTAGTCGAGGACGAAGATCCGCTTGTGCTTGACGGCGGGGACGTTGCGCAGCGGCGCGTAGGACAGCAGGAACTTCTTCTTCTGCTCGGCGCTCATGTCGCCGTAGTCGCAGATCACGATGACGTCCGGGTTGCGCTCCACGACGGTCTCCCAGCCGACGGTGGTCCAGGAGTCCTGGACGTCGTGCATGACGTTGACTCCGCCGGCCTCGCTGATGATCTGCTCCGGGGCGGCATAGCGGCCGGAGGTGAAAGGCTGGTCCTGGCCGCTGTCGTACAGGAACACCTTCGGCCGGTCGGCGCCCTTGGGTGCCTGCGCCCGCACGTCGGCGATCCGATTCTTGAAGTCGGCGATCAGCGCGGCGGCCCGCTTCTCGACTCCGAACAGCTTTCCGAGGTTGGTGAGGTCGGTGTACAGGGCGTCCAGGGGCGGCATGATGCCGCGCGTGGTCTTCGTACGGCCGTTGCGGCAGGACTCGGTGAGGATGTACGAGGGGATGCCGAGCTTCTTCAGGGCGTCGGGGGTGAAGCCGTCGTCCTCGCGGAAGCCGTAGTTCCAGCCGGCGAAGACGAGGTCGGCGCGGGCGTCGAGGGCGTTCTCCCTGGTGAGCTGGTCCTTCGACAGCCACTTCACCTTCTCGTAGCCGTCCTTCCACGGCACACCGGTCAGATCGCCCTTGTCGTCGGGCATGGCGAACCCGGCCATGCGGTCCTCCAGACCCAGCGCGAACATCAGCTCGGTGATGCCGACGTCGTTGGTGACCACGCGCTCGGGGACCTTGTCGAAGGTGACCCGGCGGCCGCAGTTGGTGAGGGTGACCGCGGCGGACTCGGTGTCCGCCGACTTCTCCACCGTGGCTCCGCAGCCGGTCGCGGTGACGGTCGCGGCCAGGCAGAGGGCGGTGGCTATGAGCTTGCGCATGTGGGTCCTTGGGGGAGGAGGTCGAACAGGAGCTGGACCACGCCGGTCTCCGGATGCCGTACCGGATGGGCACGGACGCCGAACACCTCGGCGAGCAGGTCGGGGCGAAGGACCTCGTGCGGGGCGCCGGAGGCGACGACCCGGCCGCCGTCGACGACATGGAGGACGTCGCAGTGCGCGGCGGCCAGGTTGAGGTCGTGCAGGGCGGCCAGCACGGTCAGGCCGCCGGCCCGCACCAGGGACAGCACGTCCAACTGGTGGGCGATGTCGAGATGGTTGGTGGGCTCGTCCAGGACCAGCACCTTCGGCCGCTGGGCGAGCGCGCGGGCGATGAGCACGCGCTGCTTCTCGCCGCCGGACAGCGCGAGGAACCCGCGGTCCGCAAGATGGGAGACGCCGGTACGGTCCATGGCCGCGGCGCAGATCTCCTGGTCGGCGGCGGCCGTACGGTCCCGGTGCGGCAGCCGCCCCATGGCCACGACCTCGGCGACCGTGAAGTCGAACTCGGCCGACGACTCCTGCGGCAGCGCGGCCAGCATCCGGGCGGCGGCCCGGGGAGCCATGGCGTGCACGTCGTCCCCGTCCAGCCGCACCACGCCCCCGGACGGACGCAGCGCCCGGTACACACAGCGCAGCAGCGTGGACTTGCCGCTGCCGTTCGGGCCGACGAGCCCGACGAACGCCCCGCTGTCCACGGCGAGCCGGATGTCGTCGACCAGCCGCGCACCGGCCGCCTCGACCGTGACGCCCTCGATGTCGAGCCGCATGCTCACCGACCCCCGAACGCATAGCCGCCGCGGCGCATCAGCAGCAGGAACGCGGGCACCCCGACCACGGCCGTGATCACCCCGACGGGCAGTTCGGCGGGGGCGAGAAGGAGCCGGGAGAGCAGGTCCGCCCACACCAGCAGCACGGCCCCGGCGAGCGGCGCCACGGCCAGCACCCGCCGGTGATCGGCGCCCACCAGCATCCGTACGACATGCGGAACCATCAGCCCGACGAACCCGATGGCCCCGCTGACCGCGACCACCGTCCCGGTCACGGCGGCCGTGACGAGGAACAACTCCCGGCGCAGCCGAGCCGGTTGGACGCCGAGCGTGGCGGCCGTCTCGTCCCCCATGGCCAGCGCGTTCAGTGCCTCGGCCCGCCGCCGCAGCCACGCCCACCCGGCCGCCACGGTCACCCCGGCGATCGGCACCTGCGCCCAGGTCGCCCCGCCCAGACTCCCGAGCAGCCACATCATCGCCGACCGGGCGGCCTCGCCCCGGGCCGCGCCGAACACCATGACGGTGGTGACGGCCTCGAAGCCGTACGCCAGTGCCGTCCCGGTCAGGATGAGCCGCAGCGGGCTGAGGCCGTGCGGCGACCGGGCCACGGCGTACACCAGAGCCGTCGCCGCGAGCGCCGACCCGAAGGCCGACAGGGACAGCGCCCATACACCGAGCCCCGCGAACGCCCCCAGCAGGATCACGGCGTTGGCGCCCACCGCGGCGCCCGAGGAGATGCCCAGCACGAACGGATCGGCGAGCGCGTTGCGCACCATCGCCTGCACGGCCACCCCGACGGCCGCGAGCCCGGCCCCGACGACCGCGCCGAGCACGACACGCGGCAGCCGGATCTCCCAGACGATGGTGTACGCGGACACGTCCCGCGCGTCGATGGTCCCGCCGGTCAGCCCCGCCCCCAGCAGCCGGAAGACGTCGCCCCAGCCGATCCCGGCGGCGCCGAGTCCGACGCCGCAGAGCAGTGAGACGAGCAGGAACAGACCCAGCCCCAGGACGAGCGGCACCACGGGGAGACGTGACGCACCGGATCTCGGGGGTGCCGGTATCCGGGTCGGACTTCGGAGCACGGGCGGGCGGTCCTTCGCCTGGGGCCGCCTGCGAACATCGAGCAGGGAGGCAGCCGCTACGACCGTGCCGGCCGCGTGGTCCCCTCTCGCAGTCCACGGCGAGCAGTCAACGGGTCGTGCCGGCCACGGGCGATCGGGCTCGCGCGACGGACGACCAGGTCCCCGCGCACACCGTTGCGGGTCAGCGCCGGACTCTCACCGGACTTCCCCCGCGGGAGGCCCGGGGAGCGTAACAGACAGGCCACGGCCCGATTGTCAGTGCCCTGTGGAACACTCGCCGTCGTTGATCGGCCAAGGGCCGAACAGGCAGTACACAAGGGGGAATCACCGGCCATGGGCATGTACATCTCGTTCACCGCCGCGACGACCGAGGAGCTGGACCGGGCGGTCAAGGACCCGAGCTGGGCCGATGAATACGTCTACGACCTCTACGACAGCGACGACGACCCGATACCGAACCGTCCCGACGTCGGCCTGGACAAGGCATGGGCCGGCCTCCAGTTCCTGCTCGACGAGACCGACGTGGAACTCGAATTCATGATGGACGGGTTCGTGATCGTGGAGGAAGGCACCCTGTTCGGTTACTCCGTGAAGGATGTCGAGACCGTGGCACGGCAACTGCGGGCCACCCCGTGGGAGCGGCTGGCGGAACACTACGACCCGGAGCGGATGGTCAAGGACGACGTGTACCCCCGCACCTGGGACGTCCACGACGGCTCGCTGGAGTGGCTCCGGAGCACCTACGACGAACTGGTCGAGTTCTTCGGCGAGTCCGCCGACCGTGGGCTCGGGGCGTTCATGACCTTCAGCTTCTAGGCCGCGTCCGGCCTCCGGGGTGCGTCCGCAGGCGGAGGCGTTGTCGGTGGGCCGTGTTATCCAGGAGGGGAACCTGGGAGGTGACCCGATTGCTGATCGATACGACCGCTCCGCTCGCCCGTGCCGCCGTGGAGGCGATCCGGACGGGCGACGTGGCGGCGCTGGAGGACCTGCTCACCGCTCATCCGGGGCTGGCCACGGCACGGCTGGGCAACATGCGGACCACACGGACCCTGCTGCACGTCGTCACCAACTGGCCCGGCCATCTGCCGCACGGCCCCCGGACGGTGAGCGCGCTCGTCGCCGCGGGCGCGGAGGTGGACGCGCGGTTCACCGGCGCGCACCACGAGACACCGCTGCACTGGGCGGCCAGCAGCGACGACGTACCCGTCCTGGACGCGCTGCTCGACCTCGGCGCGGACATCGAGGCCGACGGCGCGGTCATCGGCAACGGCACGCCGCTGGCGGACGCGGTGGCCTTCGGGCAGTGGAACAGCGCGCGGCGACTGGTGGAGCGCGGCGCCCGCACCACCCTGTGGCAGGCCGCCGCCCTCGGCGAGGCCGACCGGGTCGCCGCCTGCTTCACGGCCGAGTCCGGCCCACCCACCGAGCAGGAGGTCACCGCCGCAGTGTGGTGCGCCTGCCATGGCGGGCAGCGCGAGACGGCCGCCCACCTGCTGCGGCGAGGCGGTGACATCAACTGGGTCGGCCACGACCGGCTGACCGCCCTCGACGCCGCCCGGCGCTCCGGTCACGACACGCTGGTCACCTGGCTGCGCGACCAGGGGGCGAAGTCCGCCGAGGAGTTGGTCTGATGCCGGGCGGACACGGGCAGGGCGGAGGATGCGAGCCGTCGGCGTACGACCGCCGCACTCGTCGCTCACACCCCTCGTTCACCTGCGAGGGGTGCTGGGGTAGGGTCGCGGGCGTTGTCGGCTACTGACTGGTAGTGCACCGGTGCGGGGAGTGTCTGAGGACGGGGGGCAAATGGAGTCCGAGGCGGGCGGGAACGGATCCGTGGGCGTCGACGGCACCAGGCTGGAGGAGCTGTCCCCCCAGCCACTGCTGACCCGCGACTACGAGACACGTCCCTCCCTCGTGTACGAGCGGCTGAGGCAGCGGCACGGCCCTGTCGCACCGGTCGACCTGCTGGGCGTCCCCGCCTGGCTGGTGCTCGGCTACCGGGAGGCACTGCAGGTACTCCAGGACGACGACGGCTGGCCGAAGGGACTGGAGAACTGGCGGGCCCGCTCGGACGGTGAGGTGCCCGCGGACTGGCCGCTCGGGCCGTCCCTGGAGGTCAACCACGTACTGATCCAGGGCGGTCCCGGACACGGGCAGCTGCGTACGGCGTGGGACGCCGCGCTCAAACCGTTCCAGGACCCCGCGCACCCCCAGGCGAAGCGGCTCAAGGCGGCCGTCACCGCCTACGCCGACGAACTGATCACCTTGGTCGGACAGGGCGGCGGCACGGGCGTGGCGGACCTGTCCGCGCAGTTCTCCCGCCCGCTGCCGCTGATGGTGGCCAGCCATCTCCTCGGCTTCCCCGGTTCCCAGGGCGACGACGCGCTGATGGACATGTGGCGGGTCCTCGACGCGGGCCCGGACGCCGAACCCGCCCTGGAGCGACTGCTTGCGACGCTCGCCGAACTGGCGGCCGTGAAGCTGAAGGAGCCGGGCGACGACTTCCCCTCCCAGCTGCTGGCCGCGCATCCCGGACTCTCCCTCGACGAGCTGGCCCGTGAGCTGTTCATGCTGCTCGGCATGACCTCCGACCACGTCGGCATCCTCATGTCCAACACCGTGGTCGAGGTCATCTCCGGGGACGGCGGCGTTCGCGCCAGCCTCTCCGCCGGGATGATCAGGGAGACCATGAACCGGGTGGTCATGCGCAAACCGCCGCTGGTGAACTTCGTACCGCGCTTCGCCGCCGAGGACACCGCACTCGGCAACTACACGATCCGGGCCGGTGACCCGGTGTGGGTGTCCTCCGCTGCCGCACACGCCGACCCGCTCTTCGCCGGCCATGTGGCACCGAACAGCGCGATCAGCACCCGGGCGCACCTGTCCTGGGGGGCGGGCCGCCGCCAGTGCCCGGCGCGGGAGCTGGCGTCCACGGTCGCGGCGGTCGGTGTGGGCCGGCTGTTCGAGCGGTTCTCCCATCTGGACCTCGCCCTCCCCGCCGACCAATTGCCGTGGCGCTCCTCGCCGTTCATGCGCGGCCTGCGCTCACTACCCGTACGGTACGAACTGCCCTCGGTGCCCGAGCGGCCGGCGGTACCGAAGGCGACACCTGAGTCGGCACCGGGAACGGCCGATCCGGTGCTGCCGGACCGGTCCGCCCGGCAGCGCTCGTCACTGTGGCGCTATCTGACAGGCCTCATTCGCAACGGACGCTGACCTGGTCGTCCCGGCCCGGCTCGGCCCGGCTCCGTGATCGACTGGATGCCCGTCCGGCAGCGGCGTACGGTCGTATGGTGGCGGGAACCAGCCACCGAACCCCCGCCCACGGCGCAATGCCATGAGCAATCCCGAGCCGACACCCGAAGCGCGGACCACCCCGCAGGACACGGAGCGGGGCGACGGCCGCGGCAACGGCATGGCGCTGCTGGTCATCGCGTCCTGTCAGTTGATGGTGGTGCTCGACATCACCATCGTGAACATCGCCCTGCCGGACATCCAGCGCTCGCTCGACTTCTCCACGACGAGCCTGTCCTGGGTGATCAACGCCTACACGCTCACCTTCGGCGGACTGCTGCTGCTCGGCGGCAGGATGGGCGACATCCTCGGCAGACGGCGTGTGTTCGTCTTCGGCGTCCTGCTCTTCGTCCTCGCCTCACTGCTCGGCGGCCTCTCCCAGAACGAGTGGCAACTCCTCGCCGCGCGCGCCCTCCAGGGCGTCGGCGGCGCCATCGCCTCCCCGACCTCCCTCGCCCTGATCAGTACGACCTTCCGTGAAGGACCTGAACGCAACCGGGCGTTCGGCGTCTTCGCCGCGGTCTCGGCGGGCGGCGGTGCGATCGGGCTGCTGATGGGCGGGATCCTGGTCGAGTGGCTCAACTGGCGCTGGGTGCTGTTCGTCAACGTGCCCATCGGACTGCTCATCGTGCTCGCCACCCCGCGCTGGATCCGGGAGTCCGAGCGCCACCCCGGGCACTTCGACCTGACCGGGGCGCTGACCTCCACCATCGGCATGGTGCTGCTGGTGTACGGGTTCATCCGGGCCGCGCAGGACGGCTGGCGGGACCCGCTCACGCTGGCCGCGTTCGGGGCGGCCGTGGTCTTCCTGCTGCTGTTCATCCTGGTCGAGCAGCGCTCCCGGCAGCCGATCACACCCCTGCACATGTTCGCGGACCGCAACCGCGCGGGCACCTACGGCATGATGCTGAGCCTCGCCGCCGCGATCTTCGGCATGTTCTTCTTCCTCACCCTCTTCGTGCAGAACGTGCTGGACTTCAGCCCGCTCCAGGCCGGTCTCGCCTTCCTGCCGGTGAGCGCCGTCATCGCGATCGGCGCGGGGCTCGCCTCCCAACTCCTGCCGAAGTACGGGCCCAAGCCGTTCATGGTGACGGGCGCGATCCTGGCCGCGGCGGGCCTCTCCTGGCTGACCCTGACCGACGTCGACTCCACCTACGCGGGCAGCATCCTCGGCCCGATCCTGGTCTTCAGCCTCGGCATGGGCATGGAGTTCGTGTCCCTGACCCTGATGGCGCTGTCCAACGTGGCCACCCATGAGACCGGCGCCGCCTCCGGACTCCTCAACGCCACCCAGCAGGTGGGCGGGTCCCTCGGGCTGTCCATCCTGGTCACCGTGTTCGGTACGGCCAGCAACAACGAGGCCGACACACAGATCCCCGCCTTCCTCTCCCAGGCGACCCCGCCGGAACGGCTGCGTTTCGAACGGACCGGGCAGCTGCCGACGCAGTACGCCGACGAGATCCTCACCGCAGGAGTCTCCGCCGCCTTCATCATGGCCGCGATCTTCACCGCGATCGCCGCGGTGATCGCCCTCCTCGTCATCCAGGTCCGCCCCTCCGACCTGGAACGGCTCCAGGGCGGAGGCATGCCGACGCCCTGAGGAGTCGCGCTCGACGGGGTGAAGGCACCGGAGAACCCCTACCTGAACGGCGCGCAGCCGAACATCGCGAGCAGCGAGGGCCGCCGAATCCCCGAACGGCCGGTCATATGATCGGCGCGTGGACGCAGCCGACCGTGATGCCCAGCGCCTGCCCATCGCCCTGTGGAGTGCCGCGGGGCGGCTCAGGAAGATGGCGTACGAACTGTTCCTGGAACACCAACCGGCAGTCACCTGGCGCGAGTTCGCGAAGTACGGCGCGACGCCGGGGATGCAGGTCCTGGGGGTGGCGATCGATCTCGGGGACGGCCGCGCCATGGACTGCGGACTGACCGTCGCCATGTCGCCGGAGACCTTCTCCGTCGAGGCGGACATCGGCGTCGACGCTCCGGAGGACGTGGAGAACAACGGATACCGCTACCTGCTGGAGATCCCGATGGCGCTCGTCGGCTCGCTCGACGAGTGCCTCCGGCTGATCGAGAGCCAGGTGGACCGACTGACCGAGACGGCACCGCACTTGCTGCGCGAGCTGCGGTCGGACGCCGCGCAGGGCTGACCGGCCGGGTCAGCCGCCGATCCGTGCCGCGATGACCGGTGCCAGCCGGTCGGCGATGACGCGGTGCCCCTGGTCGTTGGGGTGGACGGAGTCCGTCAGGTCGCCGGAGCCCAGCCACCCCGTGGTGTCGACGAAGGAGAGCCGGCTCTCGCCGCCGTCGACAGCCGTCTTGACGGCGGCCTCGGTCTGCGGGACGTACCGGCCGCGGAAGGTCTCCAACGCGAAGATCCAGGCCCGCGGAAAGGCGGCCCGGACCTTGCGCAGCAGACTGGAGTACGCCGACTGGAACTGCGGGGAGCTGACTCCGTGCCCCACGTCGTTGGTGCCCAGGTTGATGACGACGGCGTCCGCCTGATAGCGGGAGAAGTCCCAGTCCGGCGTGGACGAGTTGGGGTTGAGCCGGGCGAACTGCTGCTCCAGGCCCACGCATCCGTCGGCGGTGGCGACCAGACAGGCGCCGCCCTGGGCGATCTGGGTGTGCTCGGCACCGAGCCGCTCGCCGATCAGCCAGCCGTACGCGGTACGGGCGTTCTGCGAGGTCGTGGTACCCACGGTGATGGAGTCACCGACGAACTCCTGTGGTGCTCGTGTGATGCCAGGGGCGCATGTGACAGATGTGACGCTCAATTCGATGTGTGATTCGTGGGGAAAATGCATGCGACAGGTGCAGCCGGTGTGACGACGTTCACCCCGATGTGGCGGAAAGTGATGAATTCCTTACGCAAGGAACGCGTAAGTGACGGTAGTTCAAGCAACGTGACACGGAGGTTTAAAGTGCAACCGTTCACCCTCAAGTACGCTTTTCCCAAGGGGATTTCTCACGCGGTGACGCCGTATCACTTCGACCCGGCCCGCCAGCTGAACGTGCTGCCCAACGGCCGCCCCGCCGTCAGCGACCCGGACCTTCTGCTCGCCGTCGGCACCACGACGTCCACCGCCGGGTCCGCGACGCACTTCGACGACTGACGACCGGCCGCGAATGAGCGTACTGATCCTCACGTCCGAAGAGGACGTGACCGCCGACATGGTGGTGGCCGCACTGCACGGGACGGGGACGCCCGTGCTGCGGCTGGACCCTGCCGACCTACCGGGCAAGGCCGTGATGTCCGCCGACTACGCGCACGGCGACTTCGACGGCCATCTGTCGGTCAACGGGCATGTGCTCAGCATGGGCGGGCTGCGCTCGGTGTGGGTGCGCCGGCCGGGCGAACCGGCCGCGCACGCCACCGACCGCTCACCCTGGCTGACCGCCGAGACCCGGCAGGCGCTGTACGGGATGCTCCACTCCGCCGCCGCACGGTGGATGAACCATCCGCGCAACGCCGACCAGGCCCGGCTGAAACCCTGGCAGTTGAGGGTCGCCCACCTCAGCGGCTTCGCCGTACCGCCGACCGTGTTCACCACGGCACCGCGGCTGGCCCGGGAGTTCGTCGAGGAGTACCGGGAGGTCGTGGTGAAGTCCGCCTCGGGGCCGCCGTCCGACGGCCCCGCGCTGACCCTGCCCACCACCCTGATCGGCCCCGACGCCGACTTCTCGACGGTCGCGGCCGGGCCCGCGCTGCTCCAGCGGTATGTGCACAAGCGGGCGGACATCCGGCTGACCTGCGTCGGCACCCGTCTGTTCGCCGCGCGCAAGGCCGCCGAACCCGGCCAGGTCGACGGCCGCTACGGCGACACCGGGCACCCCTGGGAGCCGGTCCCGGTGCCCGACCGCATCGGCAAGTCGGTGCACGAGTACGTCACTCTTGCCGGACTGGCGTACGCCGCCTTCGACTTCGCCGAGGACGAGGACGGCATCTGGTGGTTCCTGGAGTGCAACCAGGGCGGCCAGTTCGGCTTCGTCGAGCTGGAGACCGGGCAGCCGATCGCGGCGGAGGTCGCCCTGTGGCTGGCACAGCGCAGGGCGGACCAGCGCCGTCCGCATAATCGCCGGTGAACCCGGCCTCCGTACCGCCTACGCGGCCAGCTCCTTGCGGATGCGGTCCAGCATGAACGCCGACGACTCCTTCGCCCGCTCCTCCCGGGCGAAGACACAGGCCGTGGCCACGCCGTCGAAGTTCAGCTCGCGCAGCGTGCCGAAGAAGGCGTCTCAGTCGACCTCGCCCTGCCCGATGTCCAGGTGATGGTGGATCCGGGCCGGGGTGCCGGGCGGGTTGAGGATGTAGCGCAGGCCGGAGGAACCCTTGTGGTTGAAGGAGTCCGCGATGTGCACGTGCCGGAGCTTGTCACCGGCGTAGCGCATCATCGCCGCGATGTCGGCGCCCACCTCCGAGGCGCCGGACAGGTGGAAGGAGTGCGGGGCGCAGTAGGGGTAGTTCACCCACGGCTTGTTGATCGCACGGACCAGGTCGACGGCGGGGGTGTTCTCCTCGCAGAAGTCGTCCGGGTGCGCCTCCAGGTTCACAGCGATGCTTCGCGCTCGAACACCGGGAGCAGTTCCTCCAGCGAGCGCCAGAACGCTGCCTCGCTCTCGGCTGCGCGCTCGGGGCGGCCGTTGAACCCGCTGTTCATGAGCGGACATCCGAGGTCGGAGGTGATCTCGATCATCCGCTTCCAGTAGCGGACGGCCGCTGGCGAGCACCGCGTAGGCACGGGCGTCACCGGACGGCAGTACCAGGGAGAAGACGCCGATCAGCAACAGCGCGACGGTGGTGCCCAGCTGACTGACCATCAGCATCGGTCGGCGGTTGACCCGGCCGAGCAGCCAGATGCCGACGAAGGTGGCCAGCACCGAGATCACACCGTTGGCGATGTTGGCGGTCAGCGCGCTGTCCGAGGTGAAACCGGCGTCGGTGAGGATCTGGGTGCCGTAGTACATGATCGTGTTCACGCCGGTGATCTGCTGCACGATCGCGATGCCGAAGCCCACGAACATCAGCTTGCGGATCCACGGCGTGGCCTTCATGTCCCGCCAGCCGCCGAGCTTCTGCCGCTCCTCCTTGACGGCGAGCGCGGACACCTCGGCGAGCTCGGCCTCGGCCCGCTGCCGGGACCTGACCTGCTTCAGCACGTGCAGGGCCTCGGTGAAGCGGGCCTTGGAGGCGAGCCAGCGCGGGCTCTCCGGCATGACCAGCATGCCGAACCACAGCACCACGGCCGGGACCGTGGCGATCACCAGCATCCAGCGCCATACCCCGCCGGACTCCCCGCCCACCCGGGCGATGATCGCGTTGGAGGTGAACGCCAGCAACTGGCCACTGACGATCATGACTTCATTACGTCCATGGGCTGCCTCCTCACCGGCGGTCGAGCGTCTTGAGAACAGGGCGTCGGGTGCCGGTGAGACCGTAGCCGGCCAGGTGCTCGCGGGTGCGTACGGCGATGTGGAGGGGAACCTCGGGGGCGCAGGGGTAGAGGTCCTGCTCCACGATCACGAACAACTCGGCGTCTAGCCGGGCGAGTTCGGCGATCACATCGGCGGGCTCGGGCACGCCCGCGGGCGGCGACACGCACACCCCGCGCTTGACGGCCTCACCGAAGGACAGGTCCTCCGCGCCGACCTGGGCAAGGAGCGGGGTTCTCAGGTGGGGGGAGGTTCACGGGTTCCGCCCGCTGGATTCGGCTGGAGCGCGTTACTAGCGCGCTCTAGTGGCAGGTACTCTGCGGCCGGCCGAGGGGGATGTCAATGGGATTGTCAGGACGTATCGACAAGGGTGAGGTGGGGTGGCTGGGCGTCGCTGCCGGAGGGTCGGAGAGCCCGGGGGTATGGGGAGCGGGGGCGGGTGTCAGGGGAAACGAAAGCCACCCCGCCTCGGGAGGCGGGGTGGCTTGGGGTGGAGTTCGGTGGTGACGCCGGTGGTGGCGCCGGCCGGCGGGTCAGGCGGGGCGTATCACGCTGTGGATCGCGGACTCCCCGGCGTAGTGGATCGACTCCTCGCGTATGACCGCTCCCGGGCCGGGGGCGTGGATCATCATGCCGTTGCCGGAGTAGATGCCGACGTGCCCGACGTGGAAGAGGACCAGGTCACCCGGCTCGATGTAGGTGAGCGCGATTCCGCGCCCGGCGGTCGCCTGCTCCTGCGGGGTGCGGGGGAGCGTGATCCCGGCGGCCTTCCAGGCGGCCTGGGTGAGGCCGGCGCCGTCGTACGAGCCCGGGCCCGCCGTGCCCCAGATGCAGGGCTTGCCGAGCTGGGCACGGGCGAAGTCCAGGGCGCGTACGGCTCGGGTGTCCTGCGGGGTGGTGGAGGTGAAGGCAGTGCTCGGGGCGGTGGAGGTGAAGGCGGTGCTCGGGGCGACGGGCCGACTCGTGTCGAGCACGCTCGTGTCGAGGGCGTGGCTTGTGTCGAGCGGCCGGCTCACATCGACGGCTTGGCTCGTGTACAGCGGCTGGCTCGTGTCGAGGGCGTGGCTCGTGTCGAGCGGTCGGCTCGTGTCGAGGGCCATGCTCGTGACGGCGGATGCCGGGGTGTCGGCGGGCCCGGTCGCGGTACCGGTCCAGCCTGCTGTGGCCGCCCAGGCCGCCGTGTAGGCCGGGACCGGGGTCAGGTCGGCCGGTCCCATGTCCTGCAGCGCCTCCCACCGTGTCTCGGCCGAGGGCTGGGTCGGGGTGGGCGGGTTCATGGGGGCGTCGAGCGCGGTGAGCGTCGTGCTCTGCTGCCCGGTGTACGCGGCGAGCAGGTCGCGGGCCCGGCCGAGCTTGCGCTGGTTCTGCTCCTTGGTCGTCCGCAGGGAGGATCGCTGCTGCGGATCGCCTGTTGAACCGGCTGTCGACCCGGCCGCCGTGGGTTCGGCGGTCAGGGTGGGCAGGGCGAGGGCGGTCTGCGCGCTCGGGTCGCTCGGGGCGCTCAGGGTGGTCTGTGTGCTCTGCGTGCTCTGTGTACTCCTGGAGCCCCAGCTGATCTGCTGCTGTGCCTCCGGGGTGGCGACGGGACCGGCGGCCAGTTCCGCGACGGGTGTCGTTGCCGTTGTCGTGGCCGGAGCGGCCGGCAGCTCGGCGATCGGCGGGGCGGGAAGCTCCAGTGCGGCCCGGCCGGGCGCTTCCGGGCCCCGGTCACTGAGGCTCTCCAGCCCGCGCTCCGCCGGGCGTGCGGGCCGTGTCCCGGTGGAGCGGTCCGGCATTCTGGCGCCCGGCAGTGTGGCCGGGACGGTCGGGCCCAGCTTCGAGCGGGCCGCGTCGAACCACTGCCGGGTGACGTTGTCGAGGGCGGGATCGCTGCGCCTGCCGTCATCCGCGCGGCCCGCGGCGCCGTACCCGCGTCCGGTCCCCGTCGGCCGGTCGGCGCGCTTGCGGGGTCCCGTGGCCGACGCGCGGGTGGCGTTGAAGGTCCCGGTGTCGGACTCGGCCTGGTCGTAGAGGGAACTGACCCGTCGGCTGACCTCCTCGCGGCTCGGCGCGTCGTCCCCCGCGGAGGGGGCCGCGTTGGCCGTCTGGGCGAGCAGGGCAACTGAGGTGAGGGCCGCCGATGCGAGTGCGGAATTGCGCATGCCGGGGAGGCTCAATGCCCCCGGACGCGCGGTGCGTTCCGGCGCCATGGGCGACGTACTCCTTCCGTACTCCGCCTACCGGGTTAGCGGTGGGGGTCCCCCAGGCCGTCCAGGCCCTGGGGGAGGGTTCGGGCGGTCGGTCCGGAAGGTTTGCCCTACGGCCCTTGCCCCGAAAGGCGGTTGGGCCGATTCACCCCAAGTTCGGTTGGGTCCCCTGCTCCAGTGGCCCGTACAGGCGCACCGGACTCGGCGGAGGCCGCGCGTCCCGGCGGGGATCGCCGGAGGTCGTCGTGCGGCCTGAGGCGTAACTTAGCCAACTTGTGTGACTCGCGTGAAGGTTGACGTGTGAAATGTCCGATACGTTTTTGTGACCTTCGACGCTCGGGGCGGGATGAGGGCCGGACTCACTGCGCGGTGCGTCGGCTCCGCCACGCCTCGTAGTGATCCAGGACCGTCCGCTCGATCGGGCGGTAGGTGATGCCGAGTTCGCTCACGCTCCGGCTGTTGTCGACCGGGAAGCGGATGCCGAGGTGCGCCCGGATGTAGTCCTGGGTCAGTCCGAAGGCCGGTCCCAGGACGCGTACCGGCCAGTGCGGGAGCGCGGTGCGCGGCAGACGGAGGTCGCGGGGACGGCGGCTCCGGATGATGCGGGACATCTCGTGGAAGGACGTCATCGTCGGAGCGGCGAGGATGTAACGGCCCTTCGCGTCCGGGTTCTCCGCCGCCGCGATGTGCGCGTCGGCCACCTCGCGTACGTCGACCGTGGTGAAGCTGAAGTCCGGGGCGCCGTAGAAGAAGTAGCCCTTGAACAGCTCCTCCAGCAGGAACAGGCTGCCGGACTCCGAGGCGGGGGTCAGGGAGGGGCCCAGGATCAGGCCGGGGTTGACCGACACCATCCGCCAGCGGCCCTGGGCTGCCTCCGCGTCCCAGGCCTCCCGCTCCGCGACCGTCTTGGCGTAGTGGTACGGGTTGTTCTCCACCGTGCTGGTGGTGTTGAAGTACCGCTCCGACAGCACGCCGTCGTCCATGGCCAGGACGTCCGCGTAGTCGCCGAAGATCGCTCCCACGGTGGAGGTGAGGACGAGCCTTTCCACCGTGGGCGTCCGCTCGATCGCCGCCAGCACGTTGCGGGTGCCGAGCAGGGCCGGGTCGACCATCTCCCGACGGCCGTCCTTGATCTTCTCCGGCATACGGAACGGCGACGCCACATGGAACACCGTCCGGCACCCGCTCATCGCCTCGTCGAAAGAGCCCTCGGCCAGCAAGTCCGCCTCGAACAGCGACAGTTGCCCGGGATGCGCCTCCTGCATCGCCCGCAGGGGCCGCAGTTTGGCCGTGGCCGCCGTGCTCCGCACGGTGGCGTGGACCGGGTAGCCGCGCTCCAGCAGCCGTTTCACCAGATGACTGCCCACGAACCCGCTGCCGCCGGTCACCAACGCGGCCGTCGACCGGTCTGCGCTCACCCTCAACTCCTTCGCCCGCGTGGAAGCCGGTCGATCACGGTAGCGGCGTTCCCCGGGCGGGGCCATGTGCGCGGGAGATCATGTGTGCGTGGGGCCACGTGCGCGCGGGGTTGTGTGTGCAGGAGCCCAATCCCTCAGCCTTCGTACACGATCCGCCCGTCGAACACCGTCATCACCACCTCGGCGTCCGTGATCGCGTGCGGATCCAGGTCGAGTAGCGGACGGTCCAGGACGCACAGGTCGGCGACCTTGCCGACCTCGACGGACCCCTTCCACTCCTCGGCGAAGTCCTGCCGGGCCGGGTTGACCGTGTACGCGCGCAGCGCCTCGGCCAGGTCCACGCACTGCTCCGGGCCGCTCTGCCGGCCGCTGGCCTTGGCCTAACGGAGCATCATCGCGGCCACGCCCTGCCGCCAGTCGGGTGCGGTGATCGGTGCGTCGGAGCTGGCGCAGACCGCGACTCCGGCCTCGACGGCGGAGCGCACCGGCCACTGGTAGGCGGAACGTTCGGCGCCGATGACCTCGTCCATCAGGTCGGAGATCGTCCACTTGATGGCCGGGTTCATGTTGACGCCGTAGCCGTGCGCGGCGAGCTCGGCGAGGCTGTCGGCGCCGATGAAGTCGCCGTGGATGACGTAGTGCCGGGCGTCCGGGTGGGGCGCTGCCGCGTTCGCGGCGACGAGCAGGGCGGTGGCCGGGCGGCGGCGTCGTCAGTGATCCCGCATGGGCACACTCCGTTGGATCTGGAGTGCATATACATGAACGTGCTTCACGCGTCTAAATGATCGGCCAAGCTGCGAATCGTCCCAGTCGCATGTCAAGACATGGCGGTGAGATTTCGCCGGCCTCACAACGGGCGACCGGCAAGGGTGGGTTCTCGTCACCCATGGAAAACCGGCCACGGCATGTTGTGTGCGACTCAGGGAGGTCGCACAGTCGTGCGACCAGTCGAACGATGCATGGCAAGCGCTTCCATCGCGGCTCGCGGCTCCTGCGGTACGCCACGGGGACACCCCTGTGCAGAATCCGTGAACCAGCCGCCCGGGGCGCGCAGACGGGATGTGCGGATGCCGAGAGGGGGCCTTCACCAAACCCCCTCCCTGGGTGGCCTGAAGGCGCCTTGCTCGGTCAACTTCGAACACATCAAGGTGGGTTGAGCACTTGAGCATCAGGAGTCACAAGCGCGCTGCTTGAACCGTGTGGCCGATCGCCCACGGTGATGACGGGGGAACTGGTGCGGTGCACGTGGACGGTGTCGCCCTTGTGGGTGGCGTTTTCGTGCTCCGGTCGGGAATGCCTCCCTCTGCCATCTCTTGGTGCCTTTGTCCGGTACCCGAGACAGGGAGTAGGAGGGGGAATGCCGATGAGCGCGGTCAGCGCCGCAAGGCCGACGTATCCCGGTGTCTACGTAGAAGAGCTTCCCAGCAGCACCCGCACGATCTCGACCCTGACCACGTCCGTGACCGCCTTTGTGGGGCACACCCGACGGGGTCCGCTCAACGAGCCGGTACGCGTCACCAGCTTCGCGGAGTTCGAGCGCCGCTTCGGCGGCCTCAGCGCGCAGAGCGCCGTCGGCTACGCGGTCCACCAGTTCTTCGGCAACGGCGGCACCGTCGCGGTGATCGTCCGGGTCGCCAAGGCCGGCAGCGGCAAGGCCGCCTGCGTCACCCTCAAGTCGACCGAGGGCCACAGCGAGGGCCCGGTCCTCGAAGTGCACGCCAAGGAGCCCGGCGTCTGGGGCAACGGCCTGCGCGTCGCCGTCGACCACGACACCCCGTGCCCCGACGAGACCTTCAACCTCAGGGTCTACGACGCCAAGGGCGACGCCCGCGAGAGCTTCACCGGCCTGTCCATGGACCCCGCGAACGGCCGCTACGCGCAGACCGTGATCAACACGGGCTCCCGGCTCATCCGCGTCGAGGCCGTCGGCGAGGGCCGCCCCGACCCGTCCGGCACCGTCTCCAAGCCGTTCGGCGACGAACTCCCCAACCTCGAAGTGGACCTGACCGTCAAGATCGGCGAGGTGGAGCGCGAGTTCACGCTCTACGACCCCGACTGCGACGGCGAAGCCCCGTGCAGCGTGGCCGAGTTGGCGCTGCTTCTGGAGCGCAAGCTGCGCGCCCTGCCCGACGCGCCCGGCAAGCACGCCTTCGCCGGCGCCGAGGTCACCGCCTTCGGCCGCCGTGTCCAGGTGGTCGCCGGCTCCACCGACCCCGAGGACGTCGTCCGCTTCCTCGGCGAGTGCGCCAACGACCTCGGCCTGGAGGCCTCCGTCAACCCGCCGGTCTTCCCGCTGGAGGGCGGCGAGGACGGCGAGGCACCCGGCCCGCGCGACCTCATCGGATCCGAGGCCGACAAGTCCGGCATCCAGGCACTGCGCGGCATCGCCGACGTCAACCTGCTGGCGCTGCCCGAACTCGCGGCGTACGAGAAGACCGAGGACGCCCTCACCGTCATCTCGGCCGCCCAGCGGCTGTGCGCCGAGCGGCGGATCTTCCTGCTGGTCGACGCGCCGAGCACCTGGGCCAGCGTCGACACCGCACGCGCCGGGCTCGCTGCCTTCGACGCCGTGCGGGGCAACCACGCGGGCCTGTACTTCCCGCACCTCCAGCTCACCGACCCGCTCACGGGTCGGCTGCGTTCCTTCCCGCCGTCCGGCGCGGTCGCCGGCGTCATCGCCCGCACCGACTCCGAGCGCGGCGTGTGGAAGGCCCCGGCCGGCACCGAGGCGCGGCTCGCGGGCGTGCACTCGCTCACCGTCAACCTCACCGACCGTGAGGCCGGTCTGCTCAACCCGCTCGGCGTCAACTGCCTGCGCACCTTCCCGGTCACCGGCCCGGTCGTCTGGGGCGCCCGCACGCTGGAGGGCTCCGACGCCCTCGACAGCGAGTGGAAGTACGTCCCCGTACGACGGCTCGCGCTGCACGTCGAGGAGAGCCTCCAGCGCGGCCTGCAGTGGGTCGTGTTCGAGCCCAACGACGAGAACCTGTGGCAGCAGATCCGGCTCGCCGCCTCCTCGTATCTGCACACCCTCTTCCGTCAGGGCGCCTTCAAGGGCGGCACCCCGCGCGAGGCGTACTTCGTCAAGTGCGACGGCGACACGACGACCGCCGAGGACATCGAGAACGGCATCGTCAACGTCCTGGTCGGCATCGCACCGGTCCGGCCGGCGGAGTTCGTGATCGTCAAAATCCAGCAGACGTCCGGGCAGTTCGCGCTCTAGGCGCGGGGAATCGTGGAGAACTGAAGGAATCCGATGGCTGAGTTCACGGTCAACGCGCATCGCTTCGACCCCTACAAGAACTTCAAGTTCCTGGTCCTGTGGGACGGTCGGACGGTCGCGGGCATCAGCAAGATCAGTCCGCTGAAGCGGACGACGGAAGTCGTCAAGCACCGGCACGGAGGCGACCCCTCGTCGCCCCGCAAGTCGCCGGGCCGCTCCGAGTTCGAGGGCATCACCCTGGAACGCGGCGTCACCCACGACCCCGAGTTCGACCGCTGGGCCAACAAGGTCTGGCAGGTCGGCGCGGGCCTCGGCTCCGAGGTGTCCCTCGCCGACTTCCGCAAGGACATAGTGATCCAGGTCCTCAACGAGGCCGGCCAGGTCGCCGTCTCCCACAAGCTCTACCGGACCTGGCCCAGCGAGTACCAGGTCCTCGGTGAACTGGACGCCAACGCCAACGCGGTGGCCATCCAGTCGCTGAAGCTGGAGTGCGAGGGCTGGGAGCGGGACTACGAGGTTCCCGAGCCGGAGGAGCCGTCGTTCCTCAACCCGGCGTGATCTAGGACCGGTTGAGGGAAGCGGGGGGAGACGATGGCGATCACCGGGGCGGCCGAACTGCTGGCCACCTGGGAGGCGGGCCTCGCCGAAGCACCGTCCGGGCGCGCTCTGCTGCTGCACCGCACGGCGCGCCCGGACGTCGACGGCGCGGCCCTGCCGGTGCTGCCGGTGGGGGAGCGCGAGTCCGACCTGTTCGCGCTGCGCCGCGCCCTGTTCGGAGAGCGGATGCAGGTGCGGCTGGGCTGCCAGGCGTGCGGGGAGGACATGGAGTTCGACCTGGACGCCGGGGAGTTCGCACGGTCGCTGGGCGGGCGGGGCGGTTCGGTGGATCCGATGGACGGGGGCGACTCGTCCGCCGGGACTGTCGGGCAGGCCGGGCCCGCCGGGTCTGGCCGGTCTGTCGGATCGGCCGGGTCTGGCCGGTCCGTCGGGTCGGCCGGGTCCGTCGTACGGGTCCAACAAGGCGGCTGGGACGTCGAGTTCCGGCTGCCCGGTGTCGCCGACCTGACTGCGGCGGCACGGGCGGCAGACCCGCGTATGGCCCTGCTCGCCCGCTGCCTGGTCTCGGCGACGCGCGACGGTGCCGCCGTCGGCGCCGGTGACCTGCCCGTGCCGGTCCAGCGCCGGATCGCCGAGGCCGTCGAGGCTGCCGACCCGGGGGCCGACGTGACACTCAACATCGCCTGCCCCGAGTGCGGTGCGGCCACCCGGGCCGAGCTCGACATCGCCTCCTACCTGTGGACCGAACTGGACGCCTGGGCACGGGACCTGCTGCTCGACGTCCATCTGCTCGCCACCTCGTACGGCTGGAGCGAGCCGGAGATCCTGGCGCTCAGCCCGCTGCGGCGCCGCTACTACCTGGAGCTGTGTGCGGATGTCTGACACCGACGGGGCACCGGTGCCCGACTTCCTCGACCGGCTGATCGCCCGGCACGCCCCGGCCGCCGCCGGTCCTCGCCCGGACGTGGTGCGGGTACGTCCACGGCTGCCCGGCCCGTTCGAACGGGTGGAGGCGGTACGGGCCACGGCGGCCGAACCGGACGACGGCACCGACCTGCTGTGGCCTTCCACCACGCCCTCCGACACCCGGCAGACGGCGGAGCCGCGTCCCGTGCAGCCCGCCGCCCGGCTGCACACGGAACGTGAACGGACGGTCGTACGCACCGAACACACCCCGGCCGACCCGGCACGGCCCGCCCCGAGGGCCCTGCCCGAAGCACCGCTGCTGCGCCCCGTCGCGCCGGTCACCACGGGCCCGCGCCCGGCGCCCGACGCCGCACAGCGTGCGGTGGGCCGGGGCCGTCCGGAGCGGGGCTCCCCCCAGAGCGCGGCGTCCGTGCCCATCCCCCCGGGTGCGGACGCCGCTACCCCCGCCGCCGTGTCATCCCCCCTGCGGCCCAGCGCCGCGGACACGGCGGCGGCCCGGGACGCCGTGCGACAGGCCGCGGCCCGGCGGCCCGGGAAAGCGCCCGAGCAGGTGGTCCAGGTGCAGATCGGGCGGCTGGAGGTGACGGCGGGACCGGCGCCGTCCGGTGGCGGCAGGCAGCGCACGTCCACGACGGGCCGTTCCGGGGCGACCTTGAGCCTGGCGGAGTACCTGGCGCGAGGGCGGGAGTGACATGACGGACCGAGGAACCGAGGAACCGACTTCATGAGCAACGCACTCGCCATCGCCCATGTCACCCAGGCCCTCGCCCTGCTGCTGGAATCCAACATGGGCCCGGAGTTCGGCGAGGCCGTCAAGGTCGAACCGCGCAAGCCGCCGGCGGAACCGCCGGACCAGCCCACCATCAACGTGTTCCTGTACCAGGTCACGCCCAACACGGCGATGCGCAACAACGACCTGCCGACCCGAGCCTCGGACGGCACGCTGGTCAAACGCCCGGCCGCCGCACTGGACCTGCACTACCTGATCAGCGCGTACGGCGACGAGACGGAGCTGGTCGGGCAGCGGCTGATCGGCGCCGTCGTGCGCACCCTGCACGAGATCCCGATCCTGCCGAAGGACGTCATCGAACAGGCCGGTGAGAAGCCGTATCTGACGGGCAGCGACCTCGCGGAGGCGGCACAGCGCGTGAGGTTCTCGCCGACGGTGATGGACATCGACGAGACGTCGAAGCTGTGGGGGATGCTCTACCAGACGCCGTACTCGCTGTCGGTGGTCTACCAGGCGTCCCTGATCTTCATCGAGGGTCGCCAGACACCGGTACCGGCGAAGCCCGTGGAACGGCCGGAGGTACGGGTACTGCCGTTCGGGGCGCCTGGAGCGCCGGTTCCGCCGGGGGCGGGAACCGGGCCGGAGGCAGTGACCGACGGGGCATCAGTGAACGGCTCGGGCAGGGCGGTTGACGCGTCATCGGCCGTACGGGAACCCCAGCCGCCCACGAAGGCCGTCGCCAGGACGCAGGCGAAGGCGCCCGCCAAGTCGGCGTCCACTCCGGCCAAGTCCGCGGCCAAGACCCCCGGCAAGTCGCCCACCAAGGCTCCGGCGCGCGGCCGTAAGACGGCACAGACGGGCAAACCGGCGAAGCCGGGCGGGCCCGAGCGTGGCGCGCAGGCGGACGGTGGGGCCGAAGGCAACGAGAGCTGAGGCGGCATGGGGACCACGGGGGCAGGTGAAGACATGGGGACGAACCAGCCGGGCACGGCGGGCACAGGCGCGGGTACGGGCACGAGCACGGCGGGTGCTTCGGCGACGCCGGGCGGACGCGACGTGGGCGTGACGCTGACCGAGGAGATACGGCGTGTCCTGTCCCGCATCGACGCCCACGCGGCCGGTGCCGGTCAGTCCGACGCCCTGCAGTCCGACGCCCCACAGTCAGGCGCCTCGCGGCCCGGCGCGCCGAGTGCCGCCGGTTCGGCGAGTTCCGCGAGCCCGGCCCCACTGGCCTCTCCCGGCACCGCCCCCCTCGACGCCCTCGTCGGCTGCTTCGGCCTCACCGCCTTCGAACGCGACGTCATCCTCCTCACCGCCGCCGACGAGCTGGACCCCACGACAGCGGCCCGCTGCGCCGCCGCCAGCGGTGACCCGCAGCGGGCGTACCCGACCTTCTCCCTCGCCCTGGCCGCCCTCGCCGAACCGCACTGGAGCGCGCTCACGCCCGTGGCACCGCTGCGCCGCTGGCGGATCGTGGAGCTGGACGACGAATCCCGGCTGACGACCTCCCGACTGCGCCTGGACGAGCGGATTCTGCACTTCCTGCTGGGCTCGCCCTACCTGGACGCCCGGCTGCACGGCCGCCTGCGCCGCACGCCGGTGCCGGAGCAGTTGCCGCCGTCGTACGACGTGGCCGCGAGCCGGGCCGCCGAGGGCTGGACGACGGGGGCGAGCCCGGACGCGCCGCTGCTCGTCGAGGTGACCGGCGGTGATCTGCGCAGCCGGGCCGACATCGCCGCCGCGGCCGCCGCGCGGTCCGGGCTGGGGCTGTACGCCATGGGCGCCGAGGACGTACCGACCGACCCCGCCGAACGCGACCGGCTCGCCCGGCTGTGGCAGCGCGAGGCGATCCTGCTGCCCGCCGCGCTGCTGGTCGAGGTCGGTGATCTGGACCGCGACCAGCGGGCGGCGACGGACGCGTTCCTGGCCGGGGCGGCCGTACCGGTCGTGGTGTCGAGCGAGGACCCGCTGCGCACCGAGCGCGCGCACGGCGCACGGGTGGTGGTGCCGCGTCTGGACGACGAGGAGCAGGTCGACCTGTGGGCGCAGGCGTTCCACCCGGTCGCCGACCTGGACGACGGCGAGCTGCGCTCCCTGGTCGCGCAGTTCCAGCTCCCACCGCACGTCGTACGCTCCGCCGCCACGACCGTACGCCGCCGGCTGCCGTACGAGGACGAGCTGGACGCCGCTCAACTCGCCTGGCGGGCCGGTCTTGAGGAGGCCCGCGTCGGCATGGACGAGCTGGGCCGCCGGATCGAGCCGGAGGCCGGCTGGGACGATCTGGTGCTGCACGAGCGGCAGTTGAACGTGCTGCGCGAGATTGTCGCGCACGTACGGCAGCGGGCCACCGTCCACCAGGAGTGGGGCTTCGCCGGCACTCTGCGCCGCGGCCTCGGAGTCACCGCGATGTTCGCGGGCGGCTCAGGCACCGGCAAGACGCTGGCTGCCGAGGTCATGGCGAGGGAGCTCGGCCTCGACCTGTTCGTCATCGACCTCTCGCAGGTCGTCAGCAAGTACATCGGCGAGACCGAGAAGAACCTGCGCCGTGTCTTCGACGCCGCCGAACGCGGCGGCGCGCTGCTGCTGTTCGACGAGGCCGACGCCCTGTTCGGCAAGCGCAGCGAGGTCAAGGACAGCCACGACCGGTACGCCAACCTGGAGGTCAGCTACCTGCTGATGCGGATGGAGGCCTACCGCGGCCTCGCCATCCTCACCACCAACATGAAGAAGGCACTCGACACCGCCTTCATGCGCCGCATCCGCTTCGTCGTCGACTTCCCCTTCCCGGCCGAGCACGAGCGCGCCGAGATCTGGCGCCGGGTGCTGCCGTCCCGGGCCCCGCTCAAGGGCATCGACCCCGGCCTCCTCGCCCAACTCACCGTCGCGGGCGGCTCGATTCGCAACATCGCGCTGTCCGGAGCCTTCCTCGCGGCCGAGGAGGGCGACCGCCTCCAGATGCGGCACATGCTCGCGGCGGCCCGCACGGAGTATCTGAAGCTGGAGCGTTCCCTGACGCCGACGGAGGTCCGTGGATGGGTGTGACGCGGATGGGTGTGAACACGAACGCTCACGACGAGGCTCCCCGCGAGATCCGTGTGGAGATCGGAGAACTGGCCCTTCAGGGCTTCCGGGTCGACCCCGAACGGGTCTCCGCCGCGTTCGAACAGGAGCTGTCGCGTCTGGTCCGCGCGCACGGCGTTCCGCTGGCCGCCGACGGTGCCCTCACCGTCGACGCCCTCACGGGCCTCCCGCCCCTGCCGACCGGGCTGTCCGCCCGCCGCCTCGGCCAGGAGCTGGCCCGCGTCGTGCACGAAGGGCTCAGCGGTCACGGGGAGGTGACGCGATGAGCAACTCCCAAGCGCAGGACGCCCGTTCGGAAAAGACGGCCGAACAGCGCCGCCGCAAGCGCAGGGAACGCGCCGCCCAGTCCCGCACCCCGGAACCCAAGGACATCGTCAGCGGCGCCGGCCAGCCCCTCGACCCCGGCGTGCGCCGGGAGCTGGAGGAACAGCTCGGCCACGACCTCAGCCGCGTACGCCTGCACACCGACCGCGACGCCGGACAGCTGACCGACCTCCTCGGCGCGGACGCGGTCGCGGTCGGCCAGGACATCTTCTTCCGCGCGGGCGCCTTCAAACCGGGCACCGACGAGGGCCGCCGCCTCCTCGCCCACGAGCTCCTGCACACCGTCCAGAACCCGCACGGCCTCGGCACCCTGCGCGCCGGGCGTGAGCTGGGCGCGGTCAGCCTGCCGCAACAGGCGATCGAGCGGGAGGCGGAGTCGACGGCCCAGGATCTCGTAGCGCAGCCGGAGTCCCGGCCGGAGACGGCGGCCGTCGACCAGGACCAGGCCACCCCCGGCTGGCTGCGCTACGCCACCGTCGACGCCGATCGCAACCGCACCGAGGCCATGGACCCGGCGACCCTCGTCGACCGCGTGGCCAACTCCCTCGTACGTTCCCTGCGCGGCGACCCCGAGGACCTGTCCCACCGCACCCGCAAGCAACTCGCCCGACTTCCCGAGGAACTGCTCGACGGCGTCCTCGTACGGCTGGAGAACCGGCTGCTCGCCCCCGAGCACGACCGGGTGCTCGACCTGGTCGACGAGGTCGAGGCGTACGACGACCATGCCGAGGCCCTGGAACGCAACGCGCACGACGCGCCCCAGGTCGAGCCGGACGTCGCGGAACAGGTCCGCACCGAGCGCGAGAACGGGCGCCGGGACGCGGAGGAGCGGAAGGCGGAGGAAGGGCGCCCCGCACTTGCGCCCGGGCCGGAGAAGGAGCGGGCCCACGAGGCCGACGAGGAGGGCGCGGCCGGCAGTACTCCGCAGAACGGTGGTACGCCGGAGCACGGGACGACTCCGCAGGGAGGCGGGGCGCCGCGCGGGACGCAGTCGGGGGCGGGATCGGGTTCGGGGGCGGGGTCGTCCGGTTCGGGATCTGCCGCGGCCTCTCAGTCCGCTGGGGGAGGGGCCGGGCAGGCGGCGTCGGCGCCCGCTCAGAAGGACCAAAAGGAACAGTCCCCGGCTTCCCCGGCCTCCTCGGCCTCCGGCGGGAAGCCGCAGGGCGGGCAGCCGGGCGGCGAGAAGAAGTCCCAGGACTCGGGGGGAGGCAAGGAGAAGGCCGGCAAGGAGGCCACCGAGCAGGAGCAGGCGCCCGCCGCGAGCAAGGAGGAGTCCGCGGCGAAGAACCGGCCGGGCGCGGCCGAGGCCATGGTGGCGGGCCAACAGCTGAAGCAGCAGGACAAGCGGGGCCAGGAGAAGCCCAAGGGCGCACCGGCCGCCTCCGGCAAGGACACCCAACTGCCGGGCAGGTTCAGCACGTTGGAGGGGAAGCGCAACCAGGACGTCGAGGGGCTGGACGAGCAGTCCGAGGAGGATCCCTTCGGCGCAGGCAGCGATTCGGAGGTCGAGGTCGGCGGCGAGGAGCCGAGCGCCTGGGACATCAAGCTCCAGCCCGAGGACTTCCTGCCGAAGCAGGATCTCGATGTTTCCGGCGTTCCGACGGCCGACGACCTGGATCCGTCCTCGGCCACCGCCCCAGCCGTTCCGTCCTTCCCCGCCCCACCGCCGACCAGGGCCGACGAGGTGCAGGCCCAGCGGGACGCGGAGGACGCCGAGGACGAGGCGGCGGAAGCCGAACCCGAGGACGAGGACCTGGCCGAGGAGACGGATTCGTCGGCGGCGCCGGAGACCGAGGGCGGGCCGCAGAGCGACGGTGGGTTCGGCGGCCTCGCCCTGGAGCAGGCCGCGGCGCCGCTCACGCCGGGCACGGCGTCCCGGGATCCGAAGACGGGCGACGACCCGAAGGTCGGGGCGGTCGCGGCGCAGACGACGGTTCAGGAGGCGCCGGGCAAGACGGACGGGAAGTCCGAGGGCGGCGGCGCGGCCAAGGAGCCGGCGGCCAAGGAGGAGAAGGGCACGGCGGCGGGCGGCGACAAGGCCGCGGCGGCGCCGGAGAAGGAGTCGCAGCAGGCGGCGGGAGGCAGGTCCGCACAGGCCGAGGCCGGGGGAGCGGAAGCCGGGGGCGCCCAAGCCGGAGGCAAGGAGGGCGCGAAGGAGTCGGGGGGCGGTGCCGGTTCGGAGGCCGCCGGCTCGCAGGGCGCGGCTGCAGCGCAGGACCCGGCAGGGGCCGCGGGAGGCACGGGCGGGCCGGGTGGTTCGGGTGCGTCCGGCGGGACTGCTGCCGCAGGAGCCACGGGTGCCACGGGCGGCGCGTCGGAGAGGGCCGCGTCGGACGGCGGGACGCAGGGGAGTGCGCCCGAAGCCAGTGGTCGTACGGAGGCTCCGGCGGCACGTACGGAGGCTCCGGCTGCGGCCGTGGCGCCCAAGTCCGCGCCCGTCGCCCAGGAGTCCGCCGCCGCGCCCGCGCCGAAGGCCGCTCCCCAGGCCAAGGGTGCGCCGGAGACCGCGCCTGCGCCGAAGGCGGCGCCTTCGTCCGGCCGATCCTCGGGCGGTGGCGGTGGCGGTGGTGGTGGTGGTGGCGGTGGGGCGGCCGCCCCGGCCCGTGGAAAGGGCAAGAAGGACTCCGGCCCGGCCCCGAACCTCTCGGGGGTCTCCCCGGAGGCGGGCCTGTCGACCGCCTCGAAACTCAAGCCGCACAAGGCACTTCAGGCCATGGGCGGAGTGGGCGGCGCCGTGGACCGTACGGTCGGCGACGAACACAAGACGCTCGCCTCCAAGCCGCCCTCCATGCAGCGTCCGGCGGGTGCGCCCCAGACCCTGGAGGGCAAGCCGAAGACGGACGCCCCGGCCGAGTACTCGCAGGATGCGGCCGCGGAGGCGCAGCCGCCGGACCAGGAGAACGCCGAGGTCACCGGCGGGAAAGAGCCCGAAGGCCAGATCGAGGCGGAGAAGGCCGAGGAGCCGGGCGGCTGGGACACCTTCAAGATGGCCCTGGGCTTCATCGGCGGCAAGATCGTGAACGGGGTCGCGAGCCTCTTCGGCGCCGACGAACCCGTCGTGGATCCCCAGGAGTTGGCCGCGAAGTTCGCCGGCCTGCCGACCAAGGACGAGGCGCTCAAGAAGGCACAGGCCGGCAACGCGCCGGGCGTCGAGATGCAGGGCGGCGCCGAGCAGGCGTCCGGCGAGCAGGGCGGCAACGTCGACGCCAAGGGTCAGGAGACCATCGGGACGGCTCAGGACGACGCCGGTCGCGGGATGGGCGAGGACCAGGTCTACCCCAACGCTCCCAAGGAGCAGATGTCCGCGAAGGTGCCGGGCCAGGGGGGCGGCGGCGAGGGAGTCGCCGTCAAGGGCGGGGGCGCGACCGGTGCCGTACCGCCGGAGGCGGCGTCCGAGGTGGCGGAGCACGAGCGCGGGCCGCAGTTCCAGGCCGCGTTCAGCGAGGGCCAGAAGGGCGTCTCCGAGGGGCGTCAGGCCAAGGACCGCGACTTCCGTGACTCGCAGGCGAAGCACAAGCAGCAGGTCGACGCCGAGATCAAGACCAATACCGAAACCCAGGCGGGCGAGCGCGACAAGGCGATGGCCGATGTCACCGCGCAGCGCGAGGACTGGCGCACGGAGCAGGACAAGGAGCTCAAGGGCCTCGGCGACAAGAAGACGGACCGGCAGGAGAAGGTCCGCCAGGACGTCAAGGACGAGGAGAAGAAGACAGACGACAAGGTCGACACCGAGAAGGAGGGCAGCGACAAGAAGATCAAGGACAAGGCCGACAACGCGGAGAAGGAGGCGGACCAGAAGAAGAACACCGCTGCCGAGGACTCGGGCAACTGGCTGTCGAAGGCCTTCGACTGGATCAAGCAGAAGGTCATCGAGATCAAGAACGCGATCGTCAAGGTCATCCGTGACGCTCGCGACGCGGTCATCACCTTCATTCGCGACTTCAAGAAGAACGTCGAGGACTGGATCAACGCAGCTCGTAAGGCCATCGTCGACGCGATCAAGAACCTGATCAAGGATCTGATCGAGTTCGCGAAGGCGATGGTGCGGGCCGTCATCGACCTGGCCAAGCGCATCCGGAACCTGATCACATCGCTGATCAATGCGGCCATCGCACTCGTCAACAGGTTGGCCACCGCGCTGAAGCAGGCGATCAGCGACCTGCTGGACGCCATCGGCAAGCTGCTGAGCAGCATCCTGGACATCCTGAAGAAAGCCCTTCTGGATGTCATCAAGGCCATCGTGGACGCGGTGAAGGCGGTCCTGGACTTCGCCGCCGGACTGCTGAACGCCTTGGGCGACTTCATGCTCATCGCCGTCGACTTCCTCTCCGACCCGGGCGGTTGGCTGAGCGGCGCGAAGAACTCCGCGGTGGACGGTGCGAAGAACCACCTGTTCCGGGAGGTCAAGGCTGCCGTCAAGGAATGGTTCCAATCCAAGATCGAGGAGATCATCGGCGTCCCGAAGGCCATCCTCGACAAACTGATCAAGGGCGGCATCACCCTCGAACAGATCGTCAAGGAGACCTGGGACGCCATCGTCCCCCAACTCCCCTTCATCATCGGCGAGATCGTCATCACCAAGGTCATCGCCAAACTCATCCCCGGCGCCGGCTGGGTCATGGCCGTCATCGACGCCATCCGCACAGCCATCGGCGCCCTCGGCGAAATCCTCCGCGCGATGGGCGCGGTCCTCGACTGGCTGAAGGCGGTCCGCAGCGGCGGCGCGGGCATCTTGTTCGCGAAGGCGGTCGCCGCGGGCATCGTCGCCCTGCTCGAACTCGCCTACGAGGCCCTGCTGAGTGGCATCGGCAAGTACGTGGCGAAGATCGGCCGACGCTTCAAGTCCATCGCCGCGAAGCTGGGCGGCAAGGGCAAGGGGGAGAAGCCGGGCGGAGGGAAGAGCGCGGGGGGCGACGGCTCGGACGACAAGGCCGGCGACAAGAAGCCCGAGACCGACCCGATGAAGAAGCCGGGCCCGGACGCGAAGACGCAGACTGCTATGGCCCCGAAGCCGGGGCAGGGCAAGGACGGCGCCGTCCCCGGGAAGCCCAGGACTCCGGGCGACATCAAGAAGCCCACGCCTCCGGCCCCGACCAAGGACAAGAACGGCCGGCCGAAGGACAAGGACGAGAAGCCGGACACCAGGCCGACGGCACCGCCGAAGCCGAAACCGAAGGCGGAACCGCCGGCCAAGCCGAAGTCCGACCCGGACACGAAGCCGAAGCCCTCTGATGACAAGGCATCGGACAAGCCGAGAGACGACAAAGACGCGGGTACGCCCAAGCCGAAGGACGACAAGGACTACACGGGCAAGCCCAAGGATCCCAACGCCAACAAACCGAAGGGCGAAGGTAAGGACGCTCCGGGCAAGTCCGGTCCGAAGGGGGACAAGGACGGCCCAGACACCACCAGGCCTGGAAAGGACGGGCGGGACAAGGACGGCTCTGGCAGTCCGAAGCCGGACAAGACCAAGCCCAAGCCGGACAAGACCAAGCCCAAGCCGGACCGGCGGGGCCCTGGCAAGACCAAGCCCAAGCCTGAGAAGAGCGGTCCCGGCCGGCCCAAGTCCAAAACGGACAAGGGCAAGCAGAAGAAGGACGAGAATTCCAAGGAGTCGAAGGACGAGCGGCTCCGGAAGATCGTGGCGCGCATCCGTCCCAAATTGAAACGGCTGCTGGACAAGGGTCTGCCCGCACCAGTACTGAACGCGACGCTCGCAGCGATGCGCGTTTGGAATCGGCTCACGAGTCTTGCTGCCAAGGGTGAAGAAGACTTCAGTGTTGTCGCGACACTCAATCCCACCGCCATTGCGGCGGAGGGGGAGTTCGAAGTCTTTCCCCTCGGTGCCGAGGACAAGGTGACGCTCCAGTTGCGTGATCGGATCAAGGCTGAAGTGTCTGGAAGCCTTACGCTGGAAGCGATAGTTGAAAAGGTCAAGGTCATCGGAGACAGCGTGCTGGGTGGTGCACAAAGTCATAGTGGTGGCGGAGGCCAGGGGGGTAATCGAGTCGCGCACTCAACGGATTCGAGTGGCCGGCAGGGGGATGGTGGATCTGGAAAGGGAAAGCTTGAGTGGAACCCGGAGGTCGGGCAGTTCAGGAAGAAGGATGCCTGGCTAGAAAGGGCGCCGAACAGCGTCGTTTTGATATATGACAACCCGCGCAACATCCAAGGGAAGGCGGAGAAGACCGCAATCGGTCAGTTTCGGCGCAGGCTGCGGGAAGACGACATGACGGTCGTCGCAAGGCAGGGGAAGCAGACTGCGTACATGGACCGCGGTGGCAGGCAATATGTCAAGAGTGAGTCCGGAAGCTTCGTTCCTCGCGAAGTTGAGCGAAATCTTGCCGAGCGGGACAAACGTCCCAAGCGCGACGGGCTCTCGGCCGAAATGCCTGACCTGGCGGCCACGCCTGGACAGGTGAAGGAGCACGTCCTCGGCCCCCAGTCGGAGTCTGGTGGGGGTCGGCGGGGCAGAAGAAACAGGAGGGACCCGGCGAAGCGGGTGACTCCCTTCTTCTCGACCTCGAAGCTGCCGGTCGGGGAGTTGAGGAACCCGAAGGGTGATCCGCTCGGTGGCCAGTATGGATCGGTCAAAATCGACCTCCTCCATGTGTCGCCAAGTCAGATATTCGACCTCACGAATGCCGCAGACCAGGAGCGTTGGGGGCTCGCGGAACTAGGCAAGGGTGAGCGGCAGGCGCTGCAGGATGTCGTGCGAACTCAGGAGATTTTGATTCACGGGAGCATACCGAAGGAAGCCATCTTGGAGGTGAGAGGACCGCGTGGGTGAAATGACATTTGATTCGTTCTATTGGGCTGCATACGGCACCCAGGACGCCCATCTTGACGAGGTTCGTGCCCGCCTCGCCTCCGGGACGGTTGGGGTCGACGGATTCCTGGAGCTGCTGCAGAGTGACTCGGTCGTCGCTGTCGGGGTAGCTCTTGATCACTATCGGTATGAGCAGTCGCTGACCCGGTTCGGCGGGCCTCATCCGTACGAGGAATATGAGTCGACCGTCCTGGAAGTTGCCCGCCGGGTGCTGACCATGCCGCCCTATCCGCCCAGGGATGCCGGGGATGCCGAGGGTGGCGATGTTGGGCTGAATCACGCTAGCGCTTTGCGTGTCCTGGGAGACCTTGGGGATTCCAGTGACGCAAGCGTCATCTCTGCGGTGCTGAGAGCCGACAACTCTCCTGAGGTGTTCGGTGCCGCTCTTTGGGCGGCCGGTGCCGCATTGCTTGATTCGGACGATGTGGACCCCCCCGATGCCCAACTGGTCGATGTTATTGCGGAAGTCATCTTCGATGAATCCAGGAGGATGAAGGACCGGGTTGACGCACTCCTCGCCTTCAATCACGTGCAGAATGCCGACGTGGGGGAGATCCTGGCCAGGGTCGCTCGCTTGCCGCACAAGGAACTGGAGGTCGAGGCGCTCGCCCTCCTCATTGGCTACTACCTGGATGCCCATCGCTCGACGGTTGAAGAAGTCATAGGTTCCTGGTCATCCCACGATGTCGACGGAATCAGGAAGCAAATTTTGCTGGCATTCGAGGCAGCGAAGAATAGGCGCGGCGAGGATGTCTAGTTCATTGGGCCTGAACGTGAATGGAGTAGGTGCATGACCCGCTACGCCGACATCCCCAAACCCATCCGCTCCGGAATAGTCGTGGTCAACCCCGACACCGGCACCCCCCAGCGGATCATCGTCCTGCAGTTCAACCCGGACACCCTGGAGCGCAGCGTCGCCCCCCAGTCCGCCGGGGACAGCGGCGACGCCGGAGGTGGCGGGGCCGGTAGTGGTGACCGCAACGAGGCGCTTCGCCTCAAGGGTCCTGCCCAGGAGACCTGGAAGTTCACCGCCGAGATCGACGCCACCGACCAGTTCGAGGTCGCCGCGCCCGACGGGATCCACCCGCAGCTCGCGACCCTCGAAATGCTGGTGCAGCCGACCGTCGCGCAACTCCGGGCCGCGAGCAAGCTGTCGCAGAAGGGCGCCATCGAGATCAGTCCGATCGAGATGCCGCTGACGCTGTTCACCTGGGGGAGCAAGCGCGTGATGCCGGTCCGGCTCACCGAACTCTCCGTCAATGAGTCGGCCTTCGACGTGAATCTCAATCCGATCCGCGCCTCCCTCAGCATCGGCATGAAGATCCTCACCGTCAGCGATCTGCCTGCCGGTCACCGGGGTGCAGACCTGTACATGGCCCACCTCGCCCAGAAGGAGCGGCTCGCCGCGGCGGCTCGCGGCGGCAGCCTCGGCTCGATGGGGCTCGGTGGAATCGGCACCGGCACCAATGTCATGACCGGAAGGGGCTGAGGAGACACCCATGGCCGAGATCGAGCCCTACGAGAACGCCCTGGACGCCATCCCGGGTGCGCATCCTTACCCCCGCACCAGCCGGTATCACGACGCCGAGATCGGGATCCATCGGCAGCCCGACGGGACCGAGGTGCGGTACACCAAGCGCCGCCTGCTGCCCCCGCTCGACCCGACCGGCCCCGACAGCGACCTCACCCACCCCCACACCGTCGGCGCCGGCGAGCGCCCCGACCTGCTCGCGCAGCGCTACTTCGGCGATCCGGACCAGTGGTGGCAGATTGCCGACGCCAACCCCGTACTCGATCCACGGGAGTTGACCGACGAAGCCGGGCGCGTCATCGACATCCCGCTCGCCGGCGGGTTCCCGGGCGGCAGGGGTGACCGGCGTGTTTGATCTGCCCGTGGGGCAGGGCCCCGTCCACATCACGCTCCTCATGGGGCCCAAGCTCGCCCGGCCCGTCCCGGCCGAGGTGACCGAGGCCCTGCTGTCCGCCCAGATCACGGCCACGGCGGGGGAGCGGAGCGGGTTCCAGCTCGCCTTTGACCTCACCAAGAACGGGATCATCAGCCGACGGCTGCTGCCGGAAGGGTTCTTCGACCCCAAGACGCGGATCATCGTCACCGTCTCGGTGAAGGGCACGCCCGACGTCCTCTTCGACGGGCTCGTCGTCCGGCACGAGGTCGGCGCCAGCAACCAGCCCGGCCACTCCACCCTCACCGTCACCGGCGAGGACCTCACCCTCCTCATGGACCTGGAGGAGCGCACCGCCCGGTACCCGAACCTCCCGCCCTCCGAGCGGGTGCTCGCCATCCTGCGCCGCTACTCCGACTACGGCATCCGGCCCGACGTCTACAACGAGAAGGTCGCCCAGCCCCCGCACCAGGACCTGCGCGTGCACTACCAGACGCAGACCGACCTGCAGTACGTCACCGAGCTCGCGCGGGCGAACGGCTACACCTTCTATCTGGAGCCAGGGCCCAACCCGGGTCAGTCCTCGGCCCGTTGGGGGCCGGAGCTCCGTCTCGGCATCCGCCAGCACGCCCTAAGCGTCAACATGGACGCCAACTCCACCGTCGACCAGCTGACGTTCGCCTACGACGGCACCGCGCGCGAAGAGCCGCAGGCCCGTTGGCAGAATCCCGAGACCCGGCAGTCCGCCCTGCTGCCGCAGCCGTCCATCAGCCCCCTGCGCCCGCCCCTCGGCAAGCGGCCCACCCCCGCCCTCAAGCGCAGGACGCTGGCCGGCACGGCCAAGCAGCAGCGCGAGCAGGCCGAGGCCGAGCTCCTCGCCCGGGCCGCCGTGTCCGCGGACGTCGTCTCCGGGTCCGGTTCGCTCGACGTCATCCGACACGGCTACATCCTCCAGCCGCGCCAGCTCGTCGGCGTACGCGGCTCGGGACGGGCGTACGACGGCGACTACTTCGTCAAGTCCGTGACGCACAACCTGCGTCCGGGCTCGTACCAACAGAACTTCACCCTCTCCAGGGAGGGCCTGGAAGCGCGCAGCGACTACGTCCGGCCATAACGACACACCCAGCAACTCACGACCCATCGACCAGGAGCACCTCCACCATGGCGGCACCCAGCAATCGCTACCTCGGCAAGTTCCGCGGCCGGGTGGTCAGCAACGACGACCCGCTGCGTATCGGACGTATCACCGTCGAGGTCCCGGACGTCCTCGGCGACGAGCCGTCCACCTGGGCGCTGCCTTGTCTGCCGTTCACCGGGCCGGAGTCGGGGCAGTTCGTGGTGCCGCCGCCGGGCGCGGGTGTGTGGGTGGAGTTCGAGCAGGGGGATCCCAGTTTCCCCGTGTGGACCGGGTGTTGGTACGGCGCCGCCGACGAGCTGCCGCCCGACGCGCGCCGTGAGCTTCAGGCGGGCTCGCCGAACAAGCCCGTCGTCGTGCAGACGCCGCAGGCGCACAAGATCGTCCTGAACGACACGGCGGGTGCGGAGCAGGGGATTCTGCTTCAGGCCCAGGGCGGCGCATACATCCGTATCACCAAGGAGGCCGTGGTCATCGCGACCGGCGCGGGGGCGGAGGTCATTCTGCGTGGCCGTGAAGTGACCATCAACGAGGGCCAGTTGACCGTGCTCTCCAAGCGATAAGAAGGACGGGGGACCTGAGAACATGCCCGGGAGTCTGCTCGACGCCGACACCGTGATCGGCTGTCCGCACGGCGGCCGCGCCGCGCCCGCCACCACACCCTCCGGCGGCGTACGCAGCGCGGGCGCCGCCGTCGCCACGGCCGCCCACAGCCACGTCGTCACCGGCTGCCCGCACACCGTCGACGGCGTCCCCTCGCCGTGTGTGGCGGTCCGCTGGACCGCCGACGGCACCGGCGTGACCGTCGACGGCGCGCCCGTGCTGCTCGACACCTCCGCGGCCCAGTGCTTCACCGCGGCCTTCGTGCCGCAGGGACCGCCCGTCGTCCAGGCCGCGCAGCGAAAGGTCACCGTTCGATGAGCCGGCACACCAGCAGGCGCCCCCGCCCGCGCAGCGACATCGCGTTCCCCTTCCACCCCGACCGCCGGGGCCGCACCGCGCACGCCACCCACGGCGAGCACGTGCACGACCTCATCGAGCAGCTCCTGTTCACCAGCCCCGGCGAGCGCATGATGCGTCCCGACTTCGGGTGCGGGCTGCTCGACCTGGTCTTCGCGCCGACCAGCCCCGAGCTCGTCAGCACCCTCGAACTCTCCGTCCAGGCCTCGCTCCAGCGCTGGCTCGGCGATCTCATCGACGTGGAGGCCCTCGACGTGGTCAGCGAGGACAACGTCGTCCGTGTGTACCTGTCGTACGTCATACGCGCCGACGGTGCGCGGCGCGACGACGTCTTCGAAGGGAGGGCCACGGCATGACAGGTACGACCACCACCTCCCGCCGGGCCAAGGTCCGTGCCGCTCAGCTCAACGGAGTCGACTCCGTCGAGGTGAGTGACGACGGCCTGCTGCTCACCGTCACCTTCCTCGGCAAGGCCCCGCACGGCCTGGTCCCCGAGAACGTCCGCATCGACGGCGGCCGCCGCATCACCGGCATCACCGCCGTGGACGTCAGCGTGGAGCGCGAGGAGGACCCCGAGCTCGACGACCGGCTCTACGTCACCCTCGACAAGGCCGGCGACACCTCCCGCTACCGGCTTTCCCTGGTCGAGACCGACCCGTACGGCCGCCCCGGCACCGAGCCCTTCCGCGGCTTCGACCAGCGCTACCACAGCGCCGGCTTCGCCTTCCGGCCCGACTGCCCGACCCCCTTCGACTGCAAGGAAGACGGGCAGGACGGCGCCGACTTCCCGTCCGCGCCCGTCATCGACTACACCGCCCGCGACTACGACACCATCCGCAAGCTGCTCCTCGACCGGCTCGCGCTCACCACCCCGGACTGGGTCGAACGCAACCCCGCCGACCTGGGAATGACCCTGGTCGAGCTGCTCGCCCACACCGGCGACCAGATCAGCTACCAGCAGGACGCGGTCGCCACCGAGGCCTATCTCGACACCGCCCGGCGCCGTGTCTCCGTACGGCGGCATGTCCGGCTCATCGACTACGCGATGCACGACGGCTGCACGGCGCGCGCCTACGTCGCCGTCGAGACCGCCGGTGACCACACGCTGGCCCCGGGCACCTACCGCTTCGCCTCCGTCGACGTCCGAACCCTCGACCCGCACGACCGCCCCGAGCCCGGCACGGTCGTCGACGAGGCCGACCTCGGCGACCTCGACGAGCGCGGCTCGGTGGAGGTCTTCGAACCCGTCGTCACCGCCGACCCGCTGGAGCTGCGCGTCGCCCACAACGCGATCCGCCTGTGGACGTGGGGCGGCGAGGTCTGCACCCTGCCGAAGGGCGCCACCGCGGCCACCCTGCGCGACGAGTGGGTCGACCAGGAGACCTGCCGGGAACGCCAACTCGACCTCAGGCCCGGTGACCTGCTCGTCCTGGAAGAGGTCAGGGGCCCGCGCACCGGCACCCCCGGCGACGCCGACCCCGGCCACCGGCAGGCCGTACGCATCACCTCCGTCACCCCGGCCGTGGACCGCATCGAGGACCAGCCGGTCCTGGAGGTCACCTGGGACGCCGGGGACGCCCTGCGCTTCCCGCTCTGCCTGACCACGCGCGGCGGCCGCGACTGTCTGCCCGTCGAGGACGTGAGCCTCGCCCGCGGCAACGTCGTCCTCGTCGACCACGGCCGCACGCTCCACACTCTTCCCGAGACCTTCACCGTCCCGCAGGTGCCCGCCGAGGTCGCCCCCTGCGATCCTCCCGCCTTCGGCTGCTACGACCGTGACGAGGGCAACGCACCCGCCCGGCTCATCAACTCCCTCACGGACAAGGCCGAGTCCGGCGAGGCGCTGGCACCGGACGACGTCCGTGAGCTGTTCCAGGTGGTCGGTGAAGCGGCGGTCAACCGCGCCGGAATCGGTCTGGAACGCGCCGGCCAGCGGCATGAGCGCGTAGTGCCCGGCACCGCGTACGCCCAGGCCGCCGCCTTGCGCACGCTGCTCGCCCAGTCGGTCTACCCGGGAATCCAGCCCCGGTTCCGTCCCGTCCTCGGCCGCGCGCCCGTGGTGCAGGCGGTGCCGTTCCCGGACCTCGGCACCGTCGCTGCCGGACAGGCCGAGCGGATCGGCGCGATTCCGGGGCGGGTGCGGCAACGGCTCGTGGAGCTATGGCGCAGCGCCCGGGACCGGGACGGCCTCGCGGACGCCGAGATCGCCGAACTCGCGGTGATCTACGGACTGCGGATCCTGGAGCGCATCGAGCTGCGCCGCCATCCCGTCCGCGCCCTGCGTGAACTCCTGTTCCGCAGCGACCAGTTGCTCGACGCCAAGCTGCGCCGGATCGAGGTCCTGACGGCGCGCGCCCGCGCCGGCACCGTCCTCGACGGCGACATCGCCTGGGAGATCGCCCACAGCTGGGGGCCGTCGTACGCCGCCGGACTGCACCCCGAGGAAACGGTGCTGCGCGGCCCCGCGACCGCCGCGCTCGACCAGGACCCGCGTCGCGCCCTGCCCGCCGTACGCCTCCATACCGGCGAGGACGAAGTCTGGGAGGCGCGCCGCGACCTGCTCGACGGCGGCCCGCGCGACCGGCACTTCGTCGGTGAGCTGGAGGACGACGGCCGGCTCGCCCTGCGCTTCGGCGACGGACGGCACGGCGCGAAGCCCACGCCCGGGTCCCGGCTCGCCGCCCACTACCGGCTCGGCGGCGGAACGGCCGGCAACGTCGGCGCGGAGGCCATCAACCACCTCGTCGTCCAGTCCGACTGCGAGCAGCCGCCCGCCGCCGTGGTCCGCAACCCGCTGGCCGCCGTAGGCGGCACGGAACCCGAACCCGTCGAGCAGGTACGCCAGTTGGCCCCGCTCGACCTGCGCCGCACCCGGCTGCGCGCGGTCACCGCCGAGGACTACGCGGCCCTCGCCGCCGCCCTGCCCGGCGTCCAGCGCGCGGCGGCGGAGCTGCGCTGGACCGGCAGCGTCCAGGAGGCGCACGTCTCGGTCGACGCGTACGGCACCGCCGCCCCGTCGGTCGAGCTGCTCACCTCGGTCGCGCAGGCGCTGGAGCCGTACCGGCGGATCGGCCACGACCTCGTGGTCGGCGCCGCACGTCTGGTCCCGCTGGACATCGCGCTGACCGTGTGCGCCAAGCCGGGCCATCAGCACGGGCAGATCCTGGCCGAGCTGTACCGCGTCCTGGGCAACGGCCGGCTCGCCGACGGGCGCCTGGGCTTCTTCCACCCCGACGCGCTGACCTTCGGCGAACCGGTGCGGCTCAGCCGGCTGGTCGCCGTCGCGGCGGCCGTGTCCGGCGTGGAGAGCGTCGAAGTCACCCGGCTGCGGAAGCTGTTCGAGCCGGACCGAGGAGAGAGGGAGGACGGCGTGCTGCGGCTCGGCCCGCTGGAGATCGCTACCTGCGACAACGACCCGGACCGGCCGGAGAACGGTCGGCTGGCGATCTCGCTCGGAGGTGCCCGATGACGCAGACCCCCATGACCGAGGGCACGTTCATCGACGACTGCGGCTGCGGCGGCTCCTGCCACGGCGGCCACGACGAGCGCCTCGCCCCGGCCCCCGTGCACAACCCGCCCGGCCGCACGGCGCTCGACTACCGCGTCGGCGAGTACGGCTCCTTCCGGGCCGCACTGCTGGACCGCCTCGCCTCACCGGCGTACCCGGCACTCAACGGCCTGACCGTGCGCACCCCGGACGACCCGGCGATCGGCCTGCTCGACGCCACCGCCGTCCTCGGCGACCTGCTCACTTTCCACTCCGAGCGGATCGCCGACGAGGCGTACATCCGCACCGCCAACGAGCACCGGTCCCTGGTGCTGCTCGGTCGGCTCGTCGGGCACCGGCCGCGGCCCGGTGTCGCCGCCGCGACGCATCTGGCGTACACCCTGGAGCGCGACCCGCGCGCCGAGGCGCTGCCGGTGCTGATTCCGCGCGGTGCGCGTAGCCACAGCGTGCCGGCTTCCGCCGATGAGCAGTCCCTCACCTTTGAGACCAGCCGTGACCTCACGGCCCGCTGGGACTGGAACGAGCTGAAGGTACGCCGCCGGCGCCCCTCCCTCGTTACGCCCGAGGACCTGGAGCGCCGCTCGGAGCTCTTCGTCGAAGGCACCGCGAACTCCCTCCAGACCGGCGACCAGCTGCTCTTCGTCTTCGGTGAACAGGCGGGCGGCGAGCGCAAGTTGCTGCCGGTCGCGAAGGCGCGGGTCGACCGGGAGGACGAGATCACGGCGATCTCCCTGCCGAAGTCTGCGCCGCCCACACTGAAGGAGCTTGTCGACGAGGTGCGGCGCTGGACCGCCGACCCCGCGGTGCCGGGTGAGCCCGGCGACGAGCCGCCGACGCCCGAGGTGCCGAACCCTCGGCCCGTCAGCCGGCTGATCGAGGACTTCGAGGATCAGGTTCTCGCGCCGCTGCGGGGGGATCTCGATGGGATCAAGAGTCCTGAGCGGTTTGCGGCGCGGCTTGCGGAGCCGGTTGCGCGTCTTGGCGAGGCTCAGGTGTTGGCCGAGCCGTATGAGGATGTCGCTGCCTGGTTGGAGCAGTTGGAGGCGGTGCTGGCGGAACTGGCGGTGCGTGCCTTGGAGTTGGCACCGGCGCAGACGGAAGAGACAGGTAGTCGGTCGTCTGCTGCTGCGTTGGGGCTGGTCGCGCAGTTCCCCGCGCCCCTGAAAAGGAGGGGCGATGCGCGTGCTGCTGCTCTAGAAGCTCTCGGCGCTGTGCTTCCCGCCCTGCGTGGCTCCGCACCTGCCCCGCGTGGTGGTGCCGGCCAGCAGCTTCCGGGCAGCGACACCGCCCGCCTGCTCTCCGCCCTCAACCCCACTCTCGGCACCCTCTACCCCGCCTGGCGCACCGCCGCCGCCCCCAGCACCCCCCAACTCCTGCGCGAACTGCTCGCCATGCGGGTCACCGCCGCTCCCTTCGGTGCCACGGCCCCGCTCAAGCCGGTCCAGGACGACCGCGGGCGGGTCATCCGCACCGCCGACTGGCCGCTCACCGGGGCCGTCCTGGTCAGCATGCGCGTCGTGTACGACCCGGCGGGCCGGACGCAGGTCCGGGCCGAGTTCCAGTACGTCGAGGGCAGCAACTCCGACCAGCGGGCCGAGAACCTGCCCGTCGCCCAGCCGGTCCGGTTCGACCTCGGCGCGGGCAAGGTCGACCTGTCCGGGGTCGGCGCGCAGGACCGCGAAGTGCACTGGCTGGGCCGCCGCGCCGCGGACGCCCAGGAGGTGGGGGTGCGGGCCCGGCTGCATTCGGGCCTGCCCGAGCAGACCCTGTTCGTGTCCGGGCCGGACGACGACGGACTCGTCCATGTGAAGGTCGGCGACGCCGCGCCGGTCGCCCTGCGCCCGGGCGACAACAAGCCCCTCCACCTCGGCGAGTACGAGATCAGCCTCCGGTACACCGTGGGCAGCACCGAGCCCAACGTCGAGGTCGCGATCGCCAGCAAGCCGGAGCCGCTCAACCGCCGCGTCCTCCAGCTGGACACGGTGCACGCCGGCATCACCGTCGGCAGCTGGGTCGCGGTCCGGCGTCCCGCCAAGGGTGCCGAGAACGGCATCCCCGGCGACAAGAAGCTCGCGTTCGTCACCACCCAGGTCGTCGCGGCGCGTACGGCGGCGTACAACAACTACGGCATCACCGGCCGGGGCACCGAACTCACCCTCGCCGACCCGTGGCTGGACGAGTTCGACGTCCTGCTGTCGCACATCCGTGACACGACCGTCCACGCGGCCGGCGAGCCGCTGCGCCTGGCCGACGAACCGCTCGGCGAGGACGTGCACGGCAACGAGATCGAACTGGCCGAGCTGTACGACGGGTTGCGGCCCGGGCGCACGCTCATCGTGGGCGGCGAGCGCAGTGACATCCCGGGGACCAGGGGCGTGCGGGCCACCGAGGTCGTCACGATCGCCGCCGCCGACCCGGCCGTCGACCCCCAGCTGCCCGGCGACCACGTCCACACCCGTCTGACCCTGACCGCCGACCTCGCTCACCGCTACCGCCGCGAAACGGTCAGGATCCTGGGCAACGTCGTCGAGGCCACCCACGGCGAGAGCCGCGAGGAGGCCATCGGCAGCGGCGACTCGGACCGGGTGAACCAGACGTTCGCACTGTGGCAGTCCCCGCTGACCTGGCTCGCGGACGACAACCCTCCCCCAGCCTTCGGCCGGGGGTACCCCCATCTCGCTTCGCTCGGCGCCACCCCGGTGCTGGAGATCCGGGTCGACGGCGTCCAGTGGCACGAGGTCGACAGCCTCGCGGGACGCGGCCCCGGCGAGCGGGTCTACATCACCGGCTCCACCGCCGACGGCCGTACGACGGTGACCTTCGGCGACGGCATCAACGGCGCCCGGCTGCCCTCCGGCCACGAGAACATCCGCGCCCGCTACCGCTTCGGCACCGGCAAGGCCGCCAACGTCGCCGCCGACCGCGTCACCCAGCCCCTCACCCGGCCGCTCGGCGTCACCCAGGTGACCAACCCGCGCCCGGCGAAGGGCGGCGCGGACGCGGACGGCCCAGGCCTGACCCGCCGTACGATCCCGCTCGCCGTGTCGGCGCTGGACCGGCTGGTGTCTGAGTCCGACTACGAGGACTTCGCCCGCTCCCGCGCCGGAATCGGACGGGCCGCCGCGCGTGAACTCTTCGACGGACGGCGCCGGGTGCTGCACGTGACGGTCGCGGGCACGGACGACGTGCCGATCGACGGCGACTCGGACACGCTCAGGGCCCTGCGCGGCGCGCTCACCGAGTACGGGGACATGAACCTGCCCGTCCGGGTGGACGTGCGCGAGCTGGTCCTGCTGCTGATCGCCGCCAAGGTGAAGGTCGCTCCCGACCATGCCTGGGAGGTCGTGGAGCCGCGGCTGCGTCTGGCCATGCTGCGCCGACTCGGCTACGAGGGACGGGAGTTGGGCCGCCCGGCCCGGCTCTCGGACGTCCTCGCCACGGCCCACTCCGTGCCCGGCGTCGACTACGTGGACGTCGACGTCTTCACCGGCGTCCCCGCGTCCGCCACCCCCGAGGAACTCACCGGCATCCTCACCGACCCCGGCCCGCCCAGGGCCTCGGTCCCGGCGCACCCGGCGACGTACGACGAGAAGACCCACACGGTCCGCGCCGCGAACGGCGAGACCCTGTCGGAGATCTGCGCCAGGTACGGCGTCCCGCTCGCCGAACTCCTGCGCCTCAACCCCGACATCACCGACACCCGGCGCCTGGCGAAGGGCCGTTCGGTGTTCGTCTTCCGCGGTATCCGCCCGGCCCAGCTCGCGATGCTGTCGCCGAAGGCCGCGGACACCCTGATTCTGACGGAGGTCAAGTGATGGCCGCGCATTCAGCGGATGTTGAGTTGGAGGCCGCGGCCCCGGTGACCACCTCCAGGGAACCCGACGGTCTGGCCGCGCTGCTGCCCCGCTGGCATCTGCTGCGCGACGCCGAGGAGGGCGAACCGCTGCGCGCGCTGCTCGCGGTGATCACCGAGCAGCTCGACCGGGTCCGTGACGGGGTCCAGCAGGGCTACGAGGACCTGTTCGTGGAGACGGCCGCGCCCTGGGTGCTGCCGTACCTCGGCGACCTCGTCGGCTACCGCACCCTGCCCGGCTACGAGCGGGTCCTCACCACCGGCCTGCACGAGGGTGGCCGCGCCGCCCTCGCCGAGGCCGTCGCCCCGCGCGCAGACGTCGCCGCCACCGTGGCCAACCGCCGCCGCAAGGGCACCCTCCACCTCCTGGAGGAACTCTCCGACCAGGTCACCGGCTGGCCCGCCCGCGCCGTCGAGCTGTCCCGGCAGGTCTCCCACACGCAGCCCGTGAAGCTGTACGGCGACACCGGCGTCCACCGCGGCGGGCGCGGCCGGCTCGTGGACCTGCGCGACAGCTCCGCCCTCGACCTGGCGGGCGGCCCCTTCGGCGCGATGGCCCGGACGGTCGACGTACGCCGTGCCAACTCCCGCCACAGGCAAGGGGGTTGGACGCCCGCCGGAGTCGCCCTGTTCGTCTGGCGGCTGAAGGCGCACTCGCTCACGCAGTCCCCGGCGTACTGCATCGACCGCGCCCGCAACCTCTACACCTTCTCGATCCTGGGCAACGACACCCCGCTGGTCACGAAGCCGTTCCCGGAGCCGTCGCCCACGCACATCGCGACGATCGACAACGTCCCGGCGTTCATCACGCGTCGCCAGCTGCACGACCGGCTCACCGACTACTACGGCCCCGGCAAGAGCCTGGTCATCCGGCGCGACGGCGAGGATCAGCCGGTGCCGCCGTCCGACATCGTGGTCGCCGACCTGTCCGAGTGGCGCTACCGGCCGCGGCGCGGGCAGGTCGCCGTGGACCCGGAGCTCGGGCGGATCGCGTTCGGGTCACGGTCGGCCCCCCGGCAGGGCGTGTGGGTGGACTACCACTACGCGTTCGGCGCGGACATGGGCGGCGGCGAGTACGACCGCCCCGACCGCGAGCCGCGTCCCGAGGCGGACGTCTACCGGGTCGGGCCCGGGCAGCAGTACCGGCAGATCATGGACGCCTACCGGGCCTGGCAGCACGACCGCCGGGCCGAGCGGACCGGCCCCGACGGCATCATCGAGATCACGCACAGCGGCGCCTACCAGGAGCAGCTGGACTTCGACCTCGACCCCGGCGACCGCCTGGAAGTCCGGGCCGCCGAGGGCACCCGGCCGGTGATACGGCTGCTCGACTGGTACAGCAACCGCCCCGACGCCCTCAACATCCGCGCGGTGTCCGAGGACTGCGCCCCGCACGAGCGTCCGCGCCTTGTCCTCGACGGCCTGCTGGTCGCCGGACGCGGCATCAACGTCACCGGCCCCATGGGCGCCGTCGTCGTACGGCACTCCACACTCGTGCCCGGCTGGTCGCTGGAGCCCGAGTGCGAGCCGCACTCGCCGGAGGAGCCCAGCATCGTGCTGGAACGCACCACCGCGTGCCTCCAGATCGAGCACAGCATCCTCGGCACCATCGAGGTCATCGGCGACGAGGTGAGCGAGGAACCCCTCGACATCCACCTGCGCGACAGCATCCTCGACGCCACCGGCCCCGGCCGCGAGGCCCTGTCCGCGCCGGACTGCCGCCATGCCCACGCGGTGCTGCATCTGCACCGCACCACGGTGATCGGCGAGATCTACACCCATGCCGTGGAGATCGCCGAGAACTCGGTCCTCACCGGTCGCCTCCACGTGGCCCGGCGCGGCGTCGGCTGCATCAGGTACTCGTATGTGCCGCCCGGCTCGCGCACCCCGCGCCGGTACCGCTGCCAGCCCGACCTGGCCGGGCCCGAACAGGCCGGTCGGGTACGGCCGTTGTTCACCTCCGAGCGCTACGGGACACCCTGGTACGGGCTGCTCGCCGACCGGTGCGCCGAGGAGATCCGACGCGGTTCGGACGACGGCGCCGAGATGGGCGCCTTCCACGACCTGTACCGGCCGCAGCGCGAGGACGGCCTCAGGGCACGGCTCGCGGAGTACACCCCGGCGGGTACCGACGCCGGGATCTTCTTCGTGACGTGAGGCGGGACATGAGCCAAGACATGCGCGCCGCCGTAAGCCCTACCCGCACTTTCCTGAACCAGGGGGACCCCTTTCATGCACGCTGATCTCTCCCGCCTCACGTTCCGCCCGCAGCGGCGCTACTCGGCGGTCATCGCCCAGCAGGGGCGCGTCCAGCTCGACGCCGACCTCAACGAGCAGACCGCGATCCAGCTGCACCAGGCCCGCACCCTCGCCGCCGACCTGATCGGCCGGCACGGCGGGCCGCGCGACGCCGCGGGCTTCAAGATCCAGTACGTCGGTGGCAAGCACGACATCGACACGCTCCACATCCACGGCGGCCGCTACTACGTCGACGGCATCCTGCTCGACGCGACCCGCCCCGCGCCCGGTGTGCCGGTCCCGGACGAGGACGCCGAGGACTCCGCGGAGCAGGACACCGCCGCCCCGCCCGCGTACTGGACGTACTGGGACCAGCCCGACGGCTTCCGCGACCCGGAGAAGCCCGGCGACCGGCTGCCCTCGCCCGCCACATCGCCGTTCGTGGTCTACGTGAGCGTGTGGGAGCGTGCCGTCTCCGCCGCCGAGGACCCGGCGCTGCGTGAGGTCGCGCTCGGCGCCGCGATGCCGGACACCGCCGCCCGCGTGAAGGTCGTCTGGCAGGTGCTGCCGCTGTCGCTGGCCGCGCTGGAGATCGAGGACGGCAACCCGTCCAAGGAGGTCGTCCGGGCCGCCTTCGACAAGTGGGCGCAGAAGCAGGCCACACCCACCGCGCGACTCGCCGCCCGCAGTGAGCGGCCCGACCACGCCGACGAGGACCCCTGCCTGGTCAAGCCGAACGCCCGTTACCGCGGGCAGGAGAACCAGCTGTACCGCGTCGAGGTGCACGCGGGCGGCGAGGTCAGGGACGCCACCTTCAAGTGGTCCCGCGAGAACGGCTCGGTGGTCTTCCCGGTCGACGAACTCGACGGCACCTGGGTGCAGTTGGCGTCCCTCGGCCACGACGACAAGCTGGACCTGGACGTCGGCGACCACGTGGAGCTCGTCGACACCGCGTACGCCTCCCGCCTGGAGCCCCTGCCGCTGCTGCGGGTCGAGGAGCTGGACCTGCCGGGCCGCCGAGTCCGGCTGAGCGCCGAGCCCGACCAGTCCGTCGGCCGGCTGCCCCACCTCAACCCGTACCTGCGCCGCTGGGACCACCACGAGGGACCGAAGCGCAAGGGCCGTACGACCGCCCTCAAGGGCGGCGCCGTGCCCGTCACGGAGGGGGAGTGGCTGCCGCTGGAGGACGGCGTCGAGGTGTACTTCGCCAAGGGCGCCTCCTACCGCACCGGCGACCACTGGATCATCCCCGCCCGCACCGCCACCGGCGGCGTCGAGTGGCCCGCCGACACGGCCCGGCGCCCGCTCCTCCAGGGCCCGGCCGGCATCGTCCGCGGCTTCGCGCCGCTGGCCCTGGTCAAGGGCGAGGACGGCACCGTCGATCTGCGCCTCGCCTTCAGCCCGCTGGCCAGCAGCATCCCGGCTGCCGACGAGGCGACGCTCGCCGCGGAGGAGCAGGCGCGCCGTGAGGAGCAGCTGGCGGAGGACCCGTCGGGCGGGAGGTCGCAGACCACGGCGGATGCGGAGGCTGCGGCGGAGGGAGACGAGTAATGGCCAAGCCCCTGAGCGCGTCCAAGTTGGTGGAGATACTCCGCGCGGAGGGTCTCACGGTCCACGAGGTCCGCAGCTGGCGCACCCACAACCGCAACAGCAAGGGCCCCTGGGGCCCGGTGAACGGCGTGATGATCCACCACACCGTCACCAAGGGCACCGAGAACTCGGTGAACATCTGCTACAACGGCTACTCCGGCCTGCCCGGCCCCCTCTGCCACGGTGTCATCGACAAGGAGGGCCACGTCCACCTCGTCGGCAACGGCCGCGCCAACCACGCCGGTCTCGGCGACAGCGACGTCCTGCGCGCCGTGATCAACGAGTCCAGGCTGCCGCACGACAACGAGGCCGACACCGACGGCAACGCGCACTTCTACGGCTTCGAGTGCATCAACCTCGGTGACGGGAGGGACCCCTGGCCCGAGGCGCAGAAGGAGGCCATCGAGAAGGTCTCCGCCGCGATCTGCCGGCACTACGGCTGGAGCGAGCGCTCGGTCATCGGGCACAAGGAGTGGCAGCCGGGCAAGCAGGACCCGCGCGGCTTCACCATGGACGGCATGCGGGCGCGCATCGCCCAGCGGCTGAAGGGCGGCGGGGGAGGCGACCCCGAGCCGGATCCCAAGCCCGCGCCCAAGCCGAAGCTGGAGCCCTTCCCGGGCAGCGGCTTCTTCCACGTCGGCCAGAAGTCCCCGATCATCACCGCGATGGGACGCCGCCTGGTCGCCGAGGGGTGCGGCCGCTACGAGGAGGGCCCGAGCCCCGAGTGGACCGAGGCCGACCGCCGCTCCTACGCCGCCTGGCAGCACAAGCTCGGCTTCAAGGGCAAGGACGCGGACGGCATCCCCGGCAAGGTCAGCTGGGACAGGCTCAAGGTGCCCAACGTGTGACGGTTTCTCCCCGCCGCAGAACGGCCCAGGTACCCCTCGGGGGTGTCCTGGGCCGTCTTCGTGCACGTCAAGGGTCTTGCCCGGGCACCGGAAACAGGTCACACTAAGACCGAACGAATGGTCGGTTGGGAAGCTGGTTATCGATGACGGAGCAGCTGCAGGAGCACTTCGAGGCGACGATCTCGCGCGACCAGCGGATCGAGCCGCGTGACTGGATGCCGGACGGCTACCGCAAGACGCTGATCCGGCAGATCGCACAGCACGCCCACTCGGAGATCATCGGCATGCAGCCGGAGGGGGAGTGGATCACCAAGGCGCCGTCCCTGCGCCGCAAGGCGATCCTCTTCGCCAAGGTGCAGGACGAGGCCGGACACGGGCTGTACCTGTACTCGGCCGCGGAGACCCTGGGCACCGACCGCGCCGACCTCACCGACCGGCTGATCGAGGGCCGCCAGAAGTACTCGTCGATCTTCAACTACCCGACCGTGAACTTCGCCGACGTCGGGGTGATCGGCTGGTTCGTGGACGGCGCCGCGATCTGCAACCAGGTACCGCTGTGCCGCAGCTCGTACGGGCCGTACGCGCGCGCGATGGTGCGGATCTGCAAGGAGGAGTCGTTCCATCAGCGGCAGGGCTATGAGCTGCTGATGACGATGATGCGCGGCACCGAGGCCCAGCGCGAGATGGTGCAGGACGCCGTGAACCGCTGGTGGTGGCCCTCGCTGATGATGTTCGGCCCGCCCGACGACGCCTCGCCCAACTCGGCGCAGTCGATGGCCTGGAAGATCAAGCGGCACAGCAACGACGAACTGCGCCGGCGCTTCGTCGACATGACCGTCCCGCAGGCCGAGAAGCTCGGCGTGACGCTCCCCGATCCGGAGCTGCGCTGGAACGCCGAGCGCGGCCACCACGACTTCGGCACCCCCGACTGGGACGAGCTGATGCGGGTCATCAAGGGCGCCGGGCCGTGCAACGCCCAGCGGATGGAACGGCGCAGGAGCGCCCACGAGGAGGGCGCCTGGGTGCGGGAGGCGGCCACCGCCCACGCGGCCAAGCAGGCCGCCCGCGCGGAGAAGGGAGCGGTGGCATGAGCACCGAGAAGTCGTCCGAGAGGCCCTCCGACAAGCAGGGGTGGCCGCTGTACGAGGTGTTCGTGCGCGGCAAGCGCGGGCTGAACCACGTCCATGTGGGCTCACTGCACGCCGCCGACGACCGGATGGCACTCACCCACGCCCGGGACCTGTACACGCGGCGCAACGAGGGCGTGTCGATCTGGGTGGTCCGCTCCGAGCACATCACCGCCTCCACCCGCGACGAGAAGGACCCCTTCTTCGAGCCGAGCGCCGACAAGGTCTACCGCCATCCGACCTTCTACGACATCCCCGACGACGTCCCGCACATCTGAAGGAGAGGGCATGAGTGACGACCACGTCTACCTGACCCTCGCCGAGGGACACGAGGACGACTCCCGCTGGGCCTACGGCACCGGCTTCGAGGACCCGCTGCACGGCGTGGACACGACCGTCCCCGAGGGCATCGACGCCGCCGAACTGGCCGCCCTCTGCGTCGCGTTGGCCGACGACGCGCTGATCTCGGCCCAGCGCCTGGGCGAATGGGTCACCCGCGCCCCCGAGCTGGAGGAGGAGGTGGCCCTGGCCAACATCGGCCTCGACCTGCTCGGCCAGGCCCGCCTGCTCTACTCCCGGGCCGGCCAGGCCGACGGCACCGGACGCGACGAGGACGCCTACGCCTACTTCCGCGACGCCGGCGACTTCCGCAACGTACGCCTCGCCGAACTGCCCAACGGCGACTTCGCGTTCTCCATCGTGCGGCTGCTGGTGCTCTCCAGCTGGCGCCTCGCGCACTTCGAGCGGCTCGCGTCACACCCGGACCCCGTGCTCGCGGCGATCGCCACGAAGGGCGTCAAGGAGCTGGCCTACCACCGGCAGTACGCGGCGGAGTGGGCGGTGCGCCTGGGCGACGGCACACCGGAGTCGCACCGCCGGATGCGCCGGGCGCAGGAGCAGGTGGCGCCGTATCTGGGCGAGTTGTTCACGGCGTTCGACGTACGCGACGAGGTCGTCGCCGTCCTGCGACAGGTCACCGAGGCGGCCGGACTGCCCATGCCGGTGTACCGGCCGATCCCCGGCTCCGGCCGCGACGGCGAGCACACCGAGCATCTCGCCCCGCTGCTGGCCGAGTTGCAGGGCGTGGCCCGCGCCCACCCGGAGGCGACATGGTGACCACCCTGCTCGACGCCCGGCGCGCCCGGCACATCGCCGCGACCGTGCCGGACCCGGAGCTGCCCATGCTCACCCTGGCCGACCTGGGCGTCCTGCGGGGTGTGGAGCTCACCGAGGACGGCACGGTGGTCGCGAGCCTCACCCCGACCTACTCCGGATGCCCGGCCATGGCCGAGATGCGGGCGGACGTGGCGGCGCGGCTGCGGGACGCCGGGTACGCGCGCGTGGAGATCCGTACCGTCCTCGATCCGCCGTGGACCAGCGACTGGATCACCGCGGCCGGCCGCCGCAAGCTCGCCGAGCACGGCATCGCCCCGCCCGGTCCCGCACCGCGCGGCGGCCCCGTCGCGCTGGTGCTGTCACCCACCCGGCACGCGGTGACCTGCCCCCGCTGCGGCTCGGCGGACACCGAGGAGACCTCACGCTTCGCCGCCACCTCCTGCAAGGCGCTGTGGCGCTGCCGCGCCTGCCGTGAGCCGTTCGAGTACGTCAAGGAGATCTGAATGGAAGGCCTCACCGAAGCACAGACGGCCGCCGCGGTACGCCCGCGCACCCGCCGCCGTCCGGCCTTCCACACCCTGCGCGTCGCCGCCGTACAGCCGCTGTGTGCGGACGCGGCCGCCGTGAGCTTCGACATCCCGGCAGAGCTGGCCGAGGAGTTCGCCTTCGAGCCGGGTCAGTCGCTGACGGTGCGGCGCGAGTGGGACGGGCGGGACGAGCGGCGGTCGTACTCGATCTGCTCGCCGGTCGGGACGAGTCCGCGCATCGGCGTACGGGTCGTGCCCGGCGGACTGTTCTCGTCGTGGCTGGTGAATGACGTACGCCCCGGCGACCTCGTCGAGGTGATGGCCCCCACCGGCGCCTTCACCCCCGATCTCAGCACGCCCGGCCACCATGTGCTGATCGCCGCGGGCTCCGGCATCACCCCGATGATGTCCATCGCCGAGTCCGTCCTGGCCGCCGACTCCCGCTCGACGGTCACGCTCTTCTACGGCAACCGCCGCAGCGACACGGTGATGTTCGCCGACGAGCTCGCGGACCTCAAGGACCTCTACCCGACCCGGTTCCAGCTCGCCCACGTGCTCTCCCGGGAACCCCGTGAGGCCGAGGTGCTCTCCGGCCGGATCGACGCCGAACGGCTCGCTACGCTCGTCGAGGCGCTGGTCGACGTACGCGGTGCCGACCACTGGTGGCTGTGCGGCCCGCACGGCATGGTCCGGGACGCGCAAGGGGTGCTGGCGGGGCTCGGGGTCCCGGACGAGCGGGTCCACCAGGAGCTGTTCTACGCCGACGACGAGCCCGTGCGCGAGGTGCACCACGAGGAGGGCGGCCCGCAGGGGCCCGTCAGCCAGGTCACCATCACCCTCGACGGACGTTCCACGACCGCGGCCCTGCCGAGGGAGCGGACCATCCTCGACGGCGCCCAGCGCACCCGCCCCGACCTGCCGTTCGCCTGCAAGGGCGGCGTCTGCGGCACCTGCCGGGCCCTGGTCACCGATGGCAAGGCGGACATGCGGCGCAACTTCGCGCTGGAGCCGGCCGAGGTGGACGCGGGTTACGTGCTGACCTGCCAGTCGTACCCGGTGTCGGAGACGCTGACGGTGGACTACGACAGCTGACCCGGCGGAAAGAAGCTGAGTGGCGAGGAAAGCGAAAGGGCTAATTCAAGGAGGTTGTGAGAAGGAAGCCCCTTCATGGCCTCGCCACGTCAGACGCTATCAGTCACGCCGGGATCAGGTCGCGCATATTTTCGGGGGTCACGACCCGCGAGTCAGGGTGCAGTCCGTCGGGACGCTGCAGACCGATGTAGGTCACGGGCCCATCCGGGACCGTCTTGCCGTCCCACAGGGTCGTCGTCGTGGCGTCCATCAGACCGGTGAGGTACCGGATCGTCAGTTGCTCACGCTCCACGATGCCGCGCAGCAGCGTCGCCACCGACACCTGGTTCCCCTCGACCTGGTTGGCGGTGGGGCTGCCCTTCAGGTACAGGTGCAGCCACTTGGCACTCCACCGCCCGTCGGCACCGCGCCGGAAGGCCAGCGGTAGCGCCACCCGGCCGGGACCGCGCAGCTCCGACTTCATCCGCACGGTACGAGCCTCGAACGGACGCCCCTGCTGCTCGCCCTCGCGCAGCATGAACCCGAAGAACGACTCCTCGACGTCCTCGAAGCCCTCCCCGGAGTACAGGTTCACCTGCGGCACCACGAAGGTGCCGCGCACCGCGCCCAGCCGCAGGTTGATGAACTCCGAGGCCCCGTCGGGCGCTTCGGTGATGTCGCCGGAGTGCTCGCCCTCCAGCTCACCGAGGTTGGTGTACGACAGCCAGGACACGGTCTGGTAGTCGGCGTCCAGCATCAGCGCCGACAGGTCGTAGTCGGTGTCGCGGCTCTTCTGCTTCCAGTACACGAAGAAACGCAGCAGCTCACCGTCGACCGGCGACACCGAGCCGCGTGGCAGCACACCGAGCCCGGACGAGACCGCCTTGCCGCTGAGCGGCAGCGCGACGTCCAGGACGTCCGGATCGATCAGCAGATGTCCCGGAGCCGCCAGCCGGCGCCGCAACTCCGCGTCGAGCGCGGCGATCAGGCGTTCCCGCTCGGCCGGCAGCACGGGCGGGCGGGTGTCCCCGGTGACCCAGGCGCTGCCGAGACGGTTGACGAAGACCCGGCGCTCGCCGGTGTCCCCGGCCCGGTTGTGCAGATGCTCGCGCACCGACAGCACGACCCGCCCCGCGACCTGCGGAACGACCTCCTCGGCGGCGGACACGACCGCATCCCGCTCCTCCTGCGTGAGCGCCATGCGCAGCAGCCGGTCCAGCACGCGGAACAGCTTGCCCGGCGCGGACTTCAGCAGTTTCACCGCGCCGGTGATGTCGTGCATGCCGAGCAGTTCCTCGACCAGGCTGTCGAAGGAACGCGCCCGCTTCTCGCCCCGGGCGACCGCGAACACGTCGGCGGCGTGCGGCCACTGCGGGTGCTCGTGCGGGTGCAGCCGCTCGCCGAGCCGCTTCCACTCCTCACGGTGTGCGTGGACGTCCGCGAGCTTGGCCGGCGCGGCGGCGACCACCGAGTCGAGACCCGCCAGCAGAACGCGGCGCACCGGCCGGGACAGCCCCCGGAACCGCGTCGGCTCCAGCAGCGTCACGTCACCGCCCGACAACGCGCAGGCCAGCCGCAGCACATCGGTGACCGTGTCAAGGAGCGGCTCCGAACCGGCCCGCAGCCGGGCCCGGTTGATCACCGCACGGTTCTCCCGGACCGGGATCACCTCGGGCTGCGGCCCGTCCACGCACGCCTCGGCGAGCACCTCCAGATCACGCAGGGTGTCCTCGCCGAGCGGAGTGGTGCTGCCCGCCAACGCCAGGTACAGGGCGGTGACTTCGGCCTCGGCCTCGGCACCCCCGTGCAGCACCGTCAACCGGTCGCCCGCCGCCGCGATCAGCTCCTCGTGGTGGCCGAGCATCTCGGCGTACGTGTGCTGGTAGCGGCCGTACGACGGCAGGGTCAGCAGGTTGACGACGCCCTCGCTCAGCTGCTCCAGAACGCCCGGGCGCGCCGCGTCGTCGGTGAGCGCCTCGGCGACGCAGCGCATCCAGAAGTCGTACGTGTCCGGCACATTGGCCGGGAAGTCGATGAAGTAGACGTTGTGCCGCACATGGTCGCCGACCATCTCGCGGACCGTGCCCAGGGTGCGCACGGCGGTGTCGACGACCGTGTGCTCGGACAGCCCCGACAGCCGGGTCAGCAGCTCCGCCGAGAGCTTGAAGCCCACGGACATCAACGCGGCGTCGAACTGCCGTGCCGCGACGGCGCCTTCCCCGGCGGGTCCCGCGGGGGTGGGGAGACGGTGGACGTGCCGGATGACCAGGGGTTCGAGACGGTGGACCATTCCGGGATGGTCCCAGACCCACACGTGCGTTCGCATGCGGGTTTTCGCCTCGGACAGGCCCCTTCCCGCACCCGTCGCACCGGCCGGATGTGCGGAAATTCGGCGGGTATCGTTCGCTGTTCGGCCGGGCATCGTTAGTTGGCGGGGTTTGAGGGTGAGAGGGGAACCATGCCGTCGTCGTCTATACGGTGGGCCGGTGCGCAGCCACAGCCGGTGCTCAGCCCGCCGGCGCCCGTAGCCGTCTTCCTGGTGGTCACGATCAGGCCCGGGCGCGAATCGGAGGTACGCGAACTGCTCGCCGGGCTCGCCGGCCTCGTCCGTGCCGTCGGGTTCCCGAGTCCCGACGGCGGCCTGTGCTGCGTCGCCGGAGTCGGGTCCTTGGCGTGGGACCGGCTCTTCGGCGAGCCGCGCCCCCGGGAACTGCATCCCTTCAGGGAACTGGACGGCTCCCGGCACCGCGCCGTGGCCACCCCGGGCGATCTGCTCTTCCACATCCGTGCCGCCCGCACGGATCTCTGCTTCGCCCTGGTCGCCGAGATCATGAAAAGGCTGCGCGACGCGGTCACCGTCCAGGACGAGGTCCAGGCCTTCGCGTACTTCGACTCGCGCAACGTCCTCGGCTTCGTCGACGGCACCGAGAACCCGGTGGGCCAGGCGGCGGCCGAGGCGGCGATCGTCGGTGACGAGGACGCCGCGTTCAGCGGCGGGAGCTACGCGATGGTCCAGAAGTACGTGCACGACGTGGACGCCTGGGAGGCCCTGGCGGTCGAGGCCCAGGAGAAGGTGATCGGCCGCTCCAAGCTGACCAACATCGAACTCGACGTCCCCGGTTCCCACATCGACGTGAACACGGTCACCGGCCCGGACGGGGAGGATCTGGAGATACTGCGCGGCGCCATGCCGTTCGGCAGGCCCGGGCACGGTGAGTTCGGTACGTACTTCATCGCCTACGCCCGGACACCCGAGATCCCGGAGAGCATGCTGCGCAAGATGTTCCTGGGCGGCCCCGAATCCGGCCCCGACCCGATCCTCGACTACTCCCAGGCCGTGACCGGAACCCTCTTCTTCATCCCCTCGGCCACCTTCCTGGAAGCGATCGAGGAAGGCGACGGCACGGACTGAGCGGTCAGGGCGGCCCGGGCGGGGTCAGGACTGCTGTGCCGAGCGCTCAGCGTCCCGCTTCTTGATCCGGGCCGTCTCCTTGCGGACCTCGGCCTGGGTGGCGCGCTCCTTGAGCAGCCACTCGGGCTCCTCCTGCTTCAGCGCCTCGATCTGCTCGGTGGTGAGCGGCTCGGTGACACCGCCGCGGGCGAGTCCCGCGATGGAGATGCCCAGCTTCTGCGCGACGACGGGGCGCGGGTGCGGGCCGTTCAGTCGCAGCGTGCGCAGCCACTCGGGCGGGTCGGCCTGCAGCGCGTTCAGCTCCGCGCGCGTGACGACACCCTCCTGGAATTCGGCGGGGGTGGCTTCGAGGTACACACCCAGCTTCTTCGCCGCGGTCGCGGGCTTCATGGTCTGGGTGTTTTGGTGCGACGTCATGCTCCCCAGGGTATCGACTGGGTGAACGCCCGCCGACCACGCCCGCCGCCCGCCGACCGGCGCCGCCGGCCACGCCGGTAACCTGGCCAGGTGACAGGCTCGGAAGTACCCCCGCCCTCCCCGGAGGCCTCACCGTCGTTCCGGCTCGCGTACGTCCCCGGAGTGACCCCTTCGAAGTGGGTGCGGATCTGGCACGAGCGCTTCCCCGACGTCCCCCTGACCCTCCACGCCGCGACCGCGGCCGAGGCACCCGAGCTGCTCCGGGACGGTGACGCCGACGCCGGTTTCGTACGGCTCCCGGTCGACCGTACGTTCTTCAGCGCGATCCCCCTCTACACCGAGACCACGGTCGTCGTCGTCCCCAAGGACCACGTGGTCGCCGCGGTCGACGAGGTGACCGCCGAGGAGCTGGCCGACGAGGTTGTCTTCCACCCCCTCGACGACGTCCTGGACTGGGAGCGGCCCCCGGGACAGCCGGCCTTCGAGCGCCCCGCGACCACCGCGGACGCCGTCGAGCTGGTCGCGGCGGGCGTCGGCCTGCTCGTCGTACCCCAGTCGCTGGCCCGCCTCCACCACCGCAAGGACCTCACCTACCGGCCGCTCGTGGACGCCCCCCAGTCGAGCATCGCCCTGTCCTGGCCGGAGGAGGCGACGACCGACCTGGTCGAGGACTTCATCGGCGTCGTCCGGGGCCGCACGATCAACAGCACCAGGGGCCGTGCGACGTCCCAGACCCCGCCCGCCACGGAGCAGCCGAAGCGCAAGCGCCCGGCCGCCAAGAGCGGCAGGGGAACCCAGGGATCCAAGGGCGCCCAGGGCTCCAAGGCGAACCAGGGCTCCAAGGGAACCAAGGGCGCCCGGCGCGGCAAGCCCCGTCGTCGGTCGTAACGGCCTCAACGGACTCACTTCGGCGGCAGGCCCGCCGCGAAGCCGTACCCCTCGTCGATCCACGCGCCGAGCACCGCGTCGTCCATGAGTGAGTCCCCGGCGACCAGGATCCAGCCCCGCATCGGCCGCCCGGTCATGTCGAAGATCCGCGTGCCCGGCCTGGCCAGGGCCGCGTCGGTGCCGTCCGGGCCGACGCGGACCATCAGATCGTCGCCGCTCACGCCGACGGCCATGTTGCCGTGCAGCAGGAAGGCGATGCCGCCGAACATCTGCTTCTCGCTGACGCCCGAGTCCGCGCCGAGCCGCTCCCGGACCCGCTGGGCGAGCCCCTCGTCGTAAGCCATGAGAGCCCCTCACTCGCTGTGCTGTGTCAGCCTGCGCTCCAGGTCGCGCAGGTCCTTGCCGATGTTGGTGCGGACCTGGCGGGCCATGAGCGGTGCGAGCAGCCGTGCCAGGCCGCCGGGGCCGCCCCGGACGCGGATGCGGGCGAGGGTGTCGCCGTCCGGGTACGGGTCGAAGGCATAGGTGACGTGCATCGGCATCGGCCCGGCCACGGACACCATGTCGAGCAGCCGGGGGAAGTCGTACGAGGCCACGCGCAGCACATAGTTGATGCGTCGGCCGAGGAAGTACGCGGTCCGGGTGACCTCGGCGCCGACCCCGAAACCGCCCCCGTCGGCCTCACGGGTCAGCTCCGCCGACCGGATGCCCTGGGTCCAGTCGGCATCATGGCGCCAGTCCATGGCGTACTCGGCCACCTGCTCGGGAGGGAGCGGGATCACCCGCTCCGCCTCCACGTCGATCGCCATGGCCCCACCTCCTGGTCGAAGGCACCCGCTGCTGACTCCAGGATCCCCGCGCCGGGCGGCGGGCGCGCGGCGCGGGGATCCGGGTCGGCGGATCAGGGGGCGTACGTCGCCCCTTCGGCCGTACGCACGACCGTCTGCCCGTCGGCCTGGCTGAGCAGACCGGCCGTCACCCAGGCGTTCACTGTGGACCGGACGCGGGCGACCAGCGCGCTCTTGGTGCCGAACGGAGCCCCGGCCCAGATCTCGTCCAGCAGCGTGGTGTCGTCGGACTTGGCCGGGTTGGCGACACCGGAGTCGGTGTTGCCGAAGACCACCCGGGGTTCGGAGTGCCGGAAGTAGGCCTGGGTCGGGTTCTCGGTGCCCTCGAAGAACGGGGCGAACTCGGTGCCGCTGAGCGTGAAGTGCAGCGGCTTGCCGCTCACCGGGGCGAGCGACGGCAGCAGGTCGCCGGAGAGACCCGCGTTGCGGTACAGGCCCAGCTGCAGGTGGCTGGTGGCGGAGTTGCGGCCGACGAGGTTGATCGACCCGTACTGGAGCGTCTGCAGCGAGGGAGCGCCGATCGCCTTCTCCACCCGCAGCCGGAAGGGCATCGAGATACGCACGGTGTCCCCGCTCCGCCACGTCCGCGACACGCTGAAGTAGCTGCCCGGCGTCGGAGTACCGCTGACCGCGCTCCCGTTGACCGTCACGCGGAACCCGGCGGTCGCCCACGACGGCACCCGCAGCCGCAGTGCGAAGGCCGCGCTGCCGCCGTCGATGGTGAGCGTGGTGCTTTGCTCCCGGGGGAAGGAGGTGGTCTGAGTGTCCGTCACACTCCTCTCGGGCCAGGTCAGTTGAGACAGGCTGTACTGGTTGACTACAGCGAATTGCCGTCGGCGGCCTTGAAGTACACCGAGTCCTGGTACTTGGTGGCGCTCTCCATGCCGGTGCCCTCGCAGCAGGTCGTGCCCTGCTTGGGCGTGAAGTCCCGCACATGACCCGGCGTCAGCCCGATGAAGTACGTGACCAGCGGTTTCTCGGCGTCCGCCGTGTCCTGCTTGGAGCCGAGGACCTGGTTGTACAGGGCCCGCTCGTAGTAGTCCATGTACTTCGGCTGCTGCTCGTGGAAGAACAGGGTCCGGCTCAGCTTCAGCATGTTGTACGCGCAGCACGTCTCGGCGTTGGTGTCGCTGATCGTGCCCGCGATCACGTCCCGCGCCTTCCAGAACTCGCCGCTGCTGGTGCCGCCGATGCCGTACATGCGGTGCGGGACGACCATGCCCCAGAAGTTCCGGGCGGCGTCCAGATGGCGCTGCTCGCCGGTCGCGTGGTACAGCCGCAGGTACCCGGTGAAGATCGGTATGTGCGGGTTGGCGTGCAGCCCGTCGAGGATGTCGGTGTTCGCGGCGCAGTTGTCGATGAGCCGGTCCAGGTCGAACAGCTGGGCCAGCGCGAGGTGTTCGGCCTTGCCTGTGATCGTGTGCAGCTCGCAGATCGCCTCGACGATGCCACCGAACTCGCCGCTGGAGAACAGCCCCCACATCCGCTGGAGGGTGGCCTCGGGCAGCTTGGACAGCCGTGAGTACATCCAGTCGCACAAGCCCGACGCGAGATCGAGGGCCCGTGCGTCGTCCGTGGCGAGGTAGGCGTCCAGGATGCCCTTGGTCGACCAGACGATAGGGAGGAGACGGGTGGGGGTCAACGGGTCCGCAGCGTTCTGACTCAGGTCAGTCCCGGAGCCAGTCGTACGCCGCTCGCGCCGTGAACTCCCGCTGCCCGCCCCGCAGGAGCAGACCGGCGGTCGCGAACTCCGGGGCGTCGGCCTGTGCGGTCACGTAGGGGATCGCGATGCACCGCATTCCGGCGGCGTGTGCCGCGGCGGCGCCGGGGGCCGCGTCCTCCACGACGACACAGTCGGCCGGTGCGACGCCGAGCCTGCGAGCCGCTTCGAGGAAGACGTCCGGGGCCGGTTTGCCGTGCTCGACCTCGTCGGCCGAGACGACGGTGCGCAGATGGGCGTCCAGGCCGGTGCCGGCCAGGATCGCGGTGATGGCCTCGGGGGACGAGCCCGAGGCCACGGCCATCGGTACGCCCTCGGTCGCCAGCAGTTCCACGAACTTGCGCATCTCTGGGTACACGCGCGTGGAGGTGCGGGCCAGTTCCAGATAGCGGCGGTTCTTGGCGGCGAGCAGTTCGTCGACGGAGACGCGAAGGCCGTACTCCCGCTGCCAGAGCGTGACCGTCTCCAGCGTGCTGATGCCGACGTACCGCTCATGGTCGGCCCACGTGAAGCCGGGGACCCCGTGCGCGGCCAGGACCTGGCGGCCGGCCTCGTAGTAGTTGGGCTCGCTGTCCACGAGCGTTCCGTCGAGATCGAAGATGACCGAAGTGCCGCTCAGACCGCTCATCGTCCCAGGATGGCAAAGGTCATTTCCGGGCCGCCGCCCGCCCGATCGACTCCACCAGCGGCAGCAGCCGGTGCGGGACACGCTCGCGCAGGGCCACCTCGCTGCGGGTGCGGACGACGCCGGGGAGGCTGATCAGCTTCTGGATCACGTCCTCCAGGTGGGCGTTGTCGCGGGCCACGACGCGGGTCAGCAGATCCCCGCCGCCGGTGATCGAGAAGGCCTCCACGATCTCAGGCACGGCGGCGAGTGCGTCGCCCACGTCGTCGAGATGACCCTGGGTGACCTCGATGTGCACGAACGCCAGCACCGGATGGCCGAGGGCGGCGGGGGAGAGCGTCGGCCCCGTGCCGGTGACCACGCCGTCCCGCTCCAGCCGGTCGAGCCGCGCCTGCAGTGTGCCGCGCGCGACACCGAGGACGCGGGCGTACTCGCGCACGCTGGTGCGGGGCTGCTCCAGGAGCAGGCGCAGGATGCGGGTGTCGAGCTCGTCGACGGGCATGGTGTTCCGGCCTTCCTCCGCCTGTGGTCCGTTGACTCGCCCATGGACGCGTGAGGACCGATATGTCTGTGCCAATGGCTCAGCATATGTGAGGACACTTGAGCCAGTCTCCTCGGGTGAGTCCGCAATGGAGCGGTCGATGGCGCTGCGGACCTCCGCGGCTAGGGGGCGGGGAAGACGTTGCGCAGGGCGCCGGCGCGGTGTCGTGCGTCCGCGTCCCACAGGCTGCCCCGGCCGGTTCGGCCGCCGACGGCGAGACGGGAGCCGTCGGGGGAAGGCAACGCCGGTCCGGCCAGGTAGGCGAGTGTGTATGCCTCAACAGCACGGCACGTTGCCCCGGGTAAGCGTGCTTCAGCTCATGACGGATGACGCGGCCCCGCCGGGTTGAGGTGAAGCCTGATCCATTGGCTTTCCATCGGTCGACATTCAGGCAGATCTACTGCGCCATTGGCACAGTCGATGGTGCGACAGTTGAGCCAGTGAGCTCGAAGGTGGTTATCTTTGCCCTATCCATGTACTTGCGGCGCCGCGTAGCGCCGGACGGCGACGAGGCCGGGTCCGGACCGCGGCGCCTTCGTCGTGCCTGCTCGTCGTCCGCCACCCGGGACGACCGTGGGCAGGACGCGTACCACCGCAAGGGAGGTGGCGCACCGCCGTGAAGAGGATGTTCGTGGCTCCGGACCCGGGGCGCTTGAGGCTGCGGAACGCGACCCGCGCTGTCATCGGTGTCGCCGCCGCCGTCGCCGTTTCCGAAGTGTGTGGGCTCTCGCTCACCGCATCGATCACCGGAGGGCTCGCGGCACTGCTCGCTCTCTTCACGGTCACCGATGCGACCGTCCGTGACCAGCGGATCACCACCGCCCTGCTTCCATTGGCCGGATTCCCCGTGCTGGCGCTTGCCGCCACCCTGCACGGCACCACCCCGGCCCGTGACGCCGCGTTCCTGGCCGTCGTCTTCGGTGGGGTCTATGCCCGCCGCTGGGGCCCGCGGGGCCACGCGCTCGGGATCTTCGCGTTCATGAACTTCTTCATCACGCAGTTCCTGCACGCGGTTCCCGCTCAACTGCCCGAGCTGTACACCGCCGTGAGTCTTGCCCTCTTCGCGGCCGGCGCCACACGCTTCGTGTTCTGGCCCATCGAGCGTCGTACCCCACCAGCGGCAGTCCCGGCGGCCCTGCCCGGCACCGGATTGGCGCGGCCCACCACCCGGCAGGCCTTCCAGGCCACTGTTGCCTCGGCTCTCGCGCTCTTGGTCGGGCAGCTACTCTCCGAGGACCGCTGGTACTGGGCCGTCGGTACTGCCTGGTGGATCTTCGTCAACACGGCTTCTCGCGGTGAGACCTTGATCCGCGGTTTCCGCCGGGTCTTCGGAACTGTGACCGGTATCGCCGTCGGCCTGCTGGTCGCCGTTCCGCTGCATGGCGCGCCCGCCCCGACGGCCGCTCTGGTCGCTGTCTGCGTCTTCGGCATCTTCTACACCGCCGCCGTCTCGTATTCCTGGATGATGCTGGCGGTGACGGTCATGGTCAGCTCGCTCTACGGCCTGCTGGGCGTGCTGGACCCCGGCCTGCTCGGGCTCCGTCTTGCAGAGACCGGTGTGGGCGCCCTGTGTGCCGCGCTGGCCGTGGTTCTCGTTCTGCCGGTCACCACGCACGCCACGAACGATGCCTGGATCCAGCGGGCACTGCACTGCGTCCACGCGGCCACCGCAGAGGCCGCCGCCCGGCTCGCCGGGGACGAGACCGCCGACCCGGCCTCACGGCTGGCCGAACTGGAGCAGTTGCTCGGCCGGGTACGGCTCTCCGTCGCCCCGCTGGTGCACCCGCTGAACCTGGTGCCGGCCCGCAAACGGCGCGCCCGCCGGGTACTGGCCCTGCTCGACGACTGCGCCCGGGAGATCCGCGGCCTGGCCGCCGTCACCGCCGACCCGGAGGCCTCGCACGACGCCCGCCTGGCCGCCGCGTGCTGGCGGGTGGAGGCCGCGGTCGAGGCCCTGACCGGCGGCACGGACGTCACCGCCCCCACCGCGCAGCCGACGGCGACGGACCCCGCCCTGGCCCATCTGCACGGCCTGGAGCGGGCCCTGGCCGAGCTGGCCCAGCCGCTGCGCACGCCGTCCGGCTCGCGGCTCGTGACGCAACCCACGTAGCTCCCGCGCGCGGATTCGGGCGAAACCATGTCGAACCGTAGGTCGACACGCCGCTCCCGCACTTCAGTGGATCCCGGAGGGTGGATCAGTCCTCCCGTCGGGTAACTCCGCCCCGTCGGGCGCACGCAGCCCGCGTGCCGTGCGGGAGCGGTCCGCGGGTGTGCCCCCGGGGGATGCGCAGTGCCCCGGGATGTGCGGTGGCCCGGGATGCACCGTGCCCCCGAGAAGTGCCGTCGCGCCGCCCGAGGCGTTGCCGCGCGGAACCTCCCTTGCCGCGCGGAACCTCCCTCGCGGTGCGGCGTCCTGGTCTGGGCCGAAAGATCCACTGCTACCGTCGCCCCGACGGCACCCGACCGGAAGGGGACAACGGTGGCAGACGTGGGCATGCGGGGAGCACGGGCCTACATCGGGTCATTCACGGCAGCCGGTGGACAGGGCATCACCATGGCCGCCGTGGCACCGGGCAGCGGCGCACTGACCGTCCTGAGTCACCTGGACGACGTACCCGACCCCGCGTACCTGGCCCTGTCGCCCGACGGCGACACGCTCTACGCGGTCAGCGAGACGGCCGAGGGCGCGGTGGCCGCGTACCGCGTGACCGGGGACACGCCGGAGCCGCTCGGGCCCGCGGTCCCGGTGGACGCCGGCGGGCCCGTGCACCTCAGCCTGTTCGCCGGCCACGTCCTGACCGCCAACTACGGCTCCGGGAGCGTCACCGCCGTCCCCGTCCGCGCCGACGGCACCCTCGCGTCCGCCCCGTCCGCCGTGCTCCGGCACACCGGCTCCGGCCCGCACACGCCCCGCCAGCAGAGTCCGCACGCCCACCAGGTGCTGCCCGAGCCGGGCGGCCGCTGGGCCGTCAGCGTCGACCTCGGCACCGATTCGGTGCGGGTGTGCACGCTGACCGACGGTACCCTCGACGTGCATCGCGAGACCGCCCTGCGCCCCGGATCGGGCCCCCGCCACCTGGCCTTCCATCCGCACGGCCGGTACGCGTACGTCCTCAACGAACTCACCCCGACCGTCACCGTCTGCCACTGGGACGCCGACGACGGGACCCTGAAGCCGCTGGTGGAGGTCCCCGTACTGCCGGGCGCCCCGGCGGGCGACGCCTACCCCTCCGGCATCGTCGCCTCGCCCGACGGCCGCTTCGTCTGGACCGCCACCCGGGGCGAGGACGTCCTGTCCACGTTCGCCGTCGAGGGCGAGGAACTGCGCCTGATCGGCACGGTGACCTGCGCCGGACACTGGCCGCGCGCGATCACCGAGGCGGGCGGGATCCTGTACGTCGCGAACGAGCGCTCCGGTGACGTGTCCTGGTTCGCCCTGGACCCGGACCGGGGGCTCCCGCGCTACGAGGGCTCGATCGAGGTACCCGCGGCGTCCTGCGTGGTCGTCGGCCCGGACACCGGCAGGGCCTGACCGTAGGCCGAAGGCCCGCTCCCGGTGGAGGAGCGGGCCTTCGGCGTTGGAGCCTGTGACTGCGACCTGTGCGTCAGCGGACCGGCGTGCCCTGCGGCTGCTGCGGGGCGATGCCCAGCGCCGTCGTGTACTTCGACAGGGCGAGCTTGCCGATCGCCGGATACGGGCCGAGCGCCTCGGCGGCGGAGCAGCCCGCCTCCCGTGCGGCCTCCGCGACCAGGCTGGGGTCGATCTCCGGCCCTATCAGGTACGGCGCCAGCGCCAGCTGCTGCGAGCCCGAGGACCGAAGCTGCTCGGCGACGGCCGTGATCGAGCCCTCCTGGTCCAGGGCCGCCGCCATCACCGGCACCGCCAGGCGGGCGGCGAGCAGCATGCCGGTGATCCCGGCCGCCTGCACGGCCTCCTCGCCGCCGACGGAAGCCAGGATGATGCCGTCCGCGGCCGTGGCCACGGTGAACAGGCGGGCGCGGTCGGCGCGGGCCAGACCGGCCTCCGACAGGCGCACGTGCAGCGCCTCGGCGAGCAGCGGGTGCGGGCCCAGCACATCGGTCAGGTCGGCCGCGACCCGGCTCTCCATCACGGCCTGGCGGATGACCCGCAGCAGCGCGCTGTCCGGACCGGCGAGCAGCGGCACGACAACGGCGACGGGGCCCTCGGGCTCCTTGACCTCCACACCCGCGGCGAGCGCCTGCTCGTAGCGGGCGGTGCGCTCGTCGGCGGCGTGCACGAGCACCGCCTGGAGCGTGGGGAACTCCACGTCGTCACCGTCGACGTACCCGATCCGGGCGTCGAGGCCGGGGAGCTCGGAGCGGGCGATGCTCACGACCTCCTCGGCGAGACCGCGGGTCGCGGCGCTCGGCGTGCCCGGCACCGCGAGGACGAGCGCGGGTGCGCCCTCGGGAGCCGCCAACGGCTCGGGTCGGCGGTGCCGCCCGGGCTGACGAGGTCGCGGCATTCGTACTGGCAGGCCGGACGCGGGCCCAGTGGGGGAGCTCATGGCGACGCATGTTACTGGCTAATTGGGCTCCCCTGTTCGGGGAGGGTGCAGGTGAGCGGTATCCGTCCGCTTTTGTCTGATTGAGTTACCTACAGTGCGGAACCGAACGGCGTATGGGGATCAGTCCCTCTTTCCGGTCGTCACGCAGAGCAGCGTCTCGTCACCCGGCAGAGTGAGCGCCTCCGTCGCCAGATCGGTGGCGATCCGCACCGACCCCTGCAACGGATCCCCGGCGGCCGGCACCCGCCGCGCCTGCGGCAGCCGCTTCGCCAGCTCCTCCTCCAGAGGTACGAGGAGGGGGTCGCCGATCTTGAACAGGCCGCCAGTGAAGGCGACTTGGGGCTCCCCGGTGCCGGGGCACACGGCGGCCGCGGACTCGGCCATGTGCCGGGCGGCGGCGCGCAGGATGTCCGCGGCGACCGGGTCGCCGTCGGCGCAGGCGGCCACCTGGGGAGCGAAGGAGGCGAGGACGGCGGGACGGTCCGGGCGCGGATACAACCGGCCGGGCAGCCCCCGCATCGGGCCGAACAGTTCCTCGGCGCGGGCCAGCAGCGCGACCGACCCGCCGGGCCGCTCGTCGTACGCGCGCAGGGCCGCCTCCAGCCCGGCCCGCCCGATCCAGGCACCACTGCCGCAGTCGCCGAGCAGATGGCCCCAGCCGTCCGCACGGCGCCAGCACGTCAGATCCGTGCCCGTCGCGATCAGCCCCGTACCGGCGGCGACGACGGCACCGGGCCGGGGCCCGAGGGCGCCGACGTAGGCGGTCACGGCATCGGCGACCAGCGCGAGGTGCCCGATGCCGAACTCCCGCGCCAGCGCGGCCGGCAGTTCGGCGCGCAGCGCGTCCCCCAGGGAGGCGAGCCCGGCGGCCCCGATCGCGGCCGCACCCAGCTCGGCGACGCCGCTCTCGCCCATCGACGCGCGCACCATGGGCACCAACTGCTCCATGAGGTGCCCGGGGTCGATGCCCCGCTCCCCGGTGCGCACCGGTTCGCGGGTCTCCCGCCGGGCCAGGACACCGTGCTCGACGGTCCCGACGACGACCCGCATCCCGGACCCTCCGGAGTCGACCGCGAGGAACCCGGCGGCCTCGGTCACGGCAGACGCCAGTCCACCGGCTGTCCGCCCTGCCGGATCAGCAGGTCGTTGGCCCGGCTGAACGGGCGGGAACCGAAGAACCCGCGGTCGGCGGACATGGGGGAGGGGTGGGCGGACTCCACCGACGGGAGGTTGCCGAGCAGGGGCCGGAGGTTACGGGCGTCGCGGCCCCAGAGGATGGAGACCAGCGGCTTGCCGCGTGCGGCCAGCGCACGGATGGCCTGCTCCGTGACCTCCTCCCAGCCCTTGCCCCGGTGGGCGGCCGGTTTGCGCGGGGCCGTGGTGAGCGCCCTGTTGAGCAGCAGCACGCCCTGCTGGGTCCACGGCGTCAGATCGCCGTTGGACGGCTGCGGCAGCCCCAGGTCGGTGTTCAGCTCGCGGTAGATGTTGATGAGACTGCCGGGCAGCGGACGTACGTCGGGCGCCACCGAGAACGACAGCCCCACGGCATGTCCGGGCGTCGGATACGGGTCCTGTCCGACGATCAGGACCCGAACGTCGTCGAAGGGCTGTTGGAAGGCCCGCAGGACATTGGGGCCGGCCGGTAGATAGGTGCGTCCCGCGCCGATCTCCGCGCGCAGGAAGTCGCCCATCGAGGCGATCCGTTCGGCAACGGGTTCCAGGGCCTTCGCCCAGCCCGGTTCGACGATTTCATGCAAGGGTCGTGGTGCCACGGGCGTCACCCTACTGCCGTAGTGGCGCCGCTGATCAACCAGTGGCCAAGGCCGGTCGCACCACCCGCCCGTAAGTTCTGACGGTTCATCCGACCACCGCGGCCCGTACGCACAGCACGTCCGGCAGATGCGACGTCAACTGTTGCCAGCTGTCGCCGTCGTCGGCCGAGGCGAACACCTCGCCGTTGCGGTTGCCGAAGTACACGCCCGCCGGGTCGGCGTCGTCGGTGCACATCGCGTCCCGCAGCACCGTGCCGTAGTGGTCGTCCTGCGGCAGGCCCGCCGACAGCGGCTCCCAGGTCTTGCCCGCGTCCGCCGTGCGGAAGACGCGACAGCGGTGCTCGGCGGGGACGCGATCCGCGTCGGCGTTGATCGGGAAGACGTACGCCGTCTCGCCGCGGTGCGGGTGTGCGGCCGCCGCGAAGCCGAACGTGGACGGCAGGCCCTCACCGATGTCCGTCCAGTGCGCGCCCGCGTCGTCGCTGCGGTACACGCCCCAGTGGTTCTGCAGATAGAGGCGGTCCGGAGTCGACGCGTCCTGCGCGATCTTGTGCACGCACTGACCGAACTCCGGGTTCGGATCGGGCAGGAACACCGCGGAGACACCGGAGTTGGACGGTGCCCAGCTGGCTCCGCCGTCGGCGGTCCGGAACACCCCGGCCGTCGACACGGCGACCGTCACGGCCCGTGCGTCGCGCTTGTCGGTGATCACGGTGTGCAGGCCCTCACCGCCGCCGCCCGGCACCCACTTCGACCGGGTCGGGTGCTCCCACAGCGGGCGGACGAGCTCGAAGGTCTCGCCGCGGTCCTCCGAGCGGTACAGCGCGGCCGGTTCGGTGCCCGCGTACACCACATCCGGCTCCGCGGCCGCCGGGTGCAGCTGCCACACCCGCTCCAGGGAAGCCTCCGTGTCCTTCGGGAACTTGACGGCCGGCTTGGCCGGTTCGGTCCAGGTGCGGCCCAGGTCGTCGGAGTGGAACACGGACGGGCCCCAGTGCGCGCTGTCGCCGCCCGCCAGCAGCCGCGGGCGCTCGCCGCGGGTGTCGACGGCGACCGAGTACACGGCCTGGGCGTTGAAGTAGGGACTCTCGTCGAACTCCCAGGTGCCACCTCGCCTCCGCCCGATGAACAGGCCCTTGCGGGTGCCCACGGCGAGCAGTACCTCGGTCATGCCGACCACCTCCGCTGCGCTTTCTGCGGCTTTGCCTCAGGTACCGGCCAGTCTGCACCCCGGCACTGACAGTCACCTCCGGAAACGCCTACGTCGCAGGTCAGGGCGGCGATGATAGCCCGCTGCCGTGCGCCGCGGGTCCCTTTCGCCAAGACACCGGTGGGCGCCGAGTGACGCGTGCCACCGTCGACTTCCGGTACGTGGCGTGAGTATCCGCCTGCCGTCTCCCGTAAGGGAGGAGGGGCTGGTCCGGCATGTTCGTGCACTCATGAGGAGGAAGCCTTCGATGGCGTTCCGTGGTCCGAAGGTGTGGCTGTGGCGATGGCGGCGCAATCCGCTCAAGCGCCGGGCCGACGCGGTGGAGGCCTGGGTACTGCTCGCCGGCTGGGCGCTCACCGTCCTCGCGGGAGTGCTCGCCGGCCTCACGACGGCGCACACGGTGGAGCAGGGCATGGCGCGGGAGCGTGTCGAGTGGCGGCCCGTCGTCGCCCTGCTCACCGAGCAGGCACCGGGCACGGCGGACTCGCGCACCGGTACGTCGAGCGCCGCGAGCGTGTGGGCGAAGGTCCACTGGAGCGCGCAGGACGGCTCCGCGCACACCGGCCAGGCCCGCGTCCGGCCCGGCAGCGGCGTCGGCACGCCGGTCACCGTCTGGACGGACCCCCAGGGCCGCCTGGTGACCAGGCCCGCCACCCCGTCCGAGGCCCGCTCACGGGCCGCACTGGTCGGCGGCCTCGCAGGCCTGTGCGCCGCATCCGTACCCTTCATCGCCGGCCGCGCCCTGCGCACCCGGCTGGAGAGCCGCCGAATCGACCAGTGGGGGTACGAGTGGGCGCGGTTCGGCCCGTTGTGGGGTGGGCGGACGACGGGGTGACGGTTGCTTGAGGAGCGGGGCGACCGGGGGGAGAGGGGGACGGAGTGGGGTTGGTCGCCACGGCCTGGTCACCGGCCCGGTCACCAGGTGTGCCCCTGGTCAACCAGTCGCGCCCCACCATCAGGCCGTAAGCGCGCCGCACCACCGGGTCGTGGCCGTGCCGCACCACCGGGTCGTGGCCGTGCCGCACCACCGGGCCGTGGCCGTGCCGCACCACCAGGCCGTAGCCGCCCCGCAACACCAGGTCGCAGCCGTGCCCTGCCGCCAGGCCGTGTGCGTCGCCTCACCACCAAGTCATGCCCGTCGCCTCACTCCACGCCCGGCAGTGCCCTCCCCAGGATCCCGTCCACGTCCGCCGCGTCCGGCAGCGTTCCGAAGGCGTGCCCCCAGTCGCCGCCGAGCCGGGTCGCGCAGAAGGCGTCGGCTACCGGGGTGGGGGCGTGGCGGATCAGGAGGGAGGCCTGGAGGGTCAGGGCCATCAGTTCGACCAGGCGGCGGGCGCCGGCCTCGGAGCCCGTGGCAAGTTGGCCCTTCAGGCGGGTGACGGCAGCGTCGAGACTGGTGTCCGCTCCCTGCGCCAGGGCGAGTTCGGCGAAGAGGGCCTCGGCCGCGCCCGGCTCCCTGCTCAACGCCCGCAGCACGTCGAGGGCGTTGACGTTCCCCGAGCCCTCCCAGATGGACAGCAGGGGCGCCTCGCGGTAGTGGCGGGGCATGCCCGAGTCCTCGACGTAACCGTTGCCGCCCAGGCACTCCAGGGCCTCCGCGGTGAAGGCGGGGCCCCGCTTGGTGACCCAGTACTTGCCGACGGCCGTGGCGATCCGGCGGAACGCCGTCTCGGTGCCGTCCGCGTCGTCCCCGCGCACCGCCCGGTCGGCCGCGCCTGCCAGCCGTAGCGTGAGCGTCGTCGCCGCCTCGGACTCCAGTGCCAGGTCGGCCAGGACGTTGCGCATCAGCGGCTGGTCGACCAGCCGTGCCCCGAACGCGCTGCGGTGGCGCACATGGTGCCCCGCCTCGACCAGGGTCTTGCGCATCAGGGTCGCCGAGGACATCACGCAGTCCAACCGCGTGCAGTTGACCATCTCGATGATCGTCTTCACGCCCCGTCCCTCGGGCCCGACCAGCCAGGCGACGGTCCCGTCGAACTCCGGCTCGGAGGACGCGTTGGAGCGATTGCCCAGCTTGTCCTTCAGCCGCTGGATGCGGAAGCTGTTGCGGCTGCCGTCCGGCAGGATCCGCGGCACGAGGAAGCAGGACAGGCCGCCGGGAGCCTGGGCCAGCACCAGGAAGACGTCGCACATCGGCGCCGAGGTGAACCACTTGTGCCCACGCAGCGTGTACACGCCGGGCTCGGCGGTGGGCCAGGCCGTGGTGGCGTTGGTGCGGACGTCCGAGCCGCCCTGCTTCTCGGTCATCCCCATGCCCGCGAGCAGGCCCCGCTTCTCGGTCGGTACGCGCAGCCCCGGGTCGTACTCCCGGCTGGTCAGCAGGGGTTCGTACACCTTCGCGAGCTCGGGCTGCCGGCGCAGCACGGGGACGGCCGCGTACGTCATCGACGTCGGACAGCCGTGCCCGGCCTCGGTGTGCCCCCACACCAGCCCGCCCGCGGTCCGGGCGACGTGCGCTCCGGGACGTTCGTCCGCCCAGGGCGCGGCCGCCAGCCCCTCGGCGACCGCGACCCGCATCAGGTGGTGCCAGCTCGGATGGAACTCGACCTCGTCGACGCGATGGCCGTACCGGTCGTGCGTACGCAACTCCGGCTCGTGCCGGTTGGCCTGCTCACCCCACTCCTGCGCCTCGGCGCTCCCGGCCCGCCGGCCGAGCCGCCGGATGTCCTCCTCGGCCCATCCCGCGCCCTCCCGGCGCAGCCCTTCGAGCAGGGCCGTGTCCTCGGACGCGTCGTACGGCGTCAAGGGAGGGGGCTGGTTGGTGACGTCGTGGGTGGCGTACTGCCCGGACTGCTCCTGCGCGAGTATCGAGACCATGCCGCCAATGTTGCATCAGGTCTACGGTTGCAGCAATCCTGTAATACGTCCTCGTGCCCCGTACAGTCGTGACCATGCCGAACAACGCGTCACTGCAGGCCGACGACGTGGAACTGCGCCCGCTGCCCGCGCGCTCGGTCGTCCTGAGCCTGCTGCTGGGGCTGCATCCCCCCGAGCTGCCGGTCAAGGAGCTGGTCGGCGCCGTGGAGCCGTTCGGTATCGCGGGGTCCACGCTGCGGGCGGCGCTCAGTCGGATGGTGGCGGCCGGGGACCTGCGGCGCGCGGACACCGTCTACGGGCTCAGTGAACGGTTGCTGGAGCGGCAACGCCGCCAGGACGACGCCGTCCATCCCGAGACCCTGTCCTGGACCGGCGACTGGGAGATGGTCGTCGTCACGGCCACGGGTCGCGGCCCCGCCGAACGCGCCGAACTCCGCACCGAGTTGACCCGGCTCCGGCTCGCCGAACTCCGCGAGGGCGTCTGGCTGCGGCCGGCCAACCTGCGCCGCACCCTGCCGGACGACCTCGATGACGTGACGGAGCGGTACACGGCCCGCCCCGACCGGCCGGTGCGTGAACTGGCCGCGAGCCTGTGGCCGCTGGACGAGTGGGCCGGCACGGGGCGCGCCCTGCTGGCCCACGTCTCCGGCGCACGCGAACCGTCCGATCGTTTCACCGGCTTCGCGGCCGTCGTACGACACCTGCTCGCCGACCCGGTGCTGCCCCCCGAACTCCTTCCCGCCCACTGGCCGGGCGAGCGACTGCGTGCCGCGTACGCGGAGTACCGGCGGGAGGTGTCGCGGGACGTACGCGCGCGTGGGGGTCGTTGAACGAACGGCGACTCACGCGCGCGTGCCCGACGGACCGCGGCGCCCCGGCCCGCGCATGGCACGGCGGCCGCCCGGAGCGTCGTGCGGGGACGCTCCGGACGGCCGCCTTCACCGTGGGGGGAGGACTACCTGCGGGCGGGGACTACCGGTAGGTGATGTCCGAGCTGGAGTACAGACAGTTCGTGCTGTCCGGCCCCGTGCCCACGGCCGTGTTGTTGTTGTTGTACTTCTGGCAGGGGACGACCTTGCGGGCGGCGTCGTTGAGGATCGTGATGCCGCGCAGCGTCGCCACGTCGTTGCGGTTGACGTTGATGCCCACGAGGCGCGCCGTCGACCCCGTGCCGGTCACCTCGATGTTGCTGAGGTTGACCTTGCGCGTGTACTGCGTGGAGCAGTCACCGCACGAGCGGTACAGCGTCTTGAACTCGCTGACCGCGAAGTTGGAGACGTTCAGCGTGCCGGGCCCGTTGTGCTGGAAGACCTTGTCGGCGGCCTTCTTGGCGCCGCCGCCGGTCACCGTGTAGGTCGAGCCGCCCCGGAAGGTGGCCGCGTCCTCGCCGACGTCCTCCCACCACACGTTCTGCAGCGTGCAGTTGCCCTCGCAGTGGATGCCGTCGGCGCCGGGCGCGCCGATGATGACGTTCTTCAGCGTCGCGCCGGCCGCGAGCTCGAAGATCGGGTCCTGGCCCTCCTCCTGGCCGTCGCCGGCCAGGTCACCGCTGCCGTAATAGCGGACCATGCCGCCGTCCCGGACGCCGGAGACCTTGATGGTCGAGCTCACCGGCCGACTGCTGGTGGGCGTCGGCCAGGAGGCGGCGCTCGCCGGCTGAGCTCCGAGTGTCGTGATCATGACAGATGAGAGGCCGAGTGCCGTCAGACCGCCGGTCAGCGCGCGCCGGCGGGCGCGGGGCTTTGCTGGTGAAGTCATGTCCCGATGCCTTCTTCCGGTTGGGGGGTGGTCAGAGCTTTCCGGCGCCCGCGCCGGACGTCACCGAGGCGACGACGGTGGACGCGGACTCGGCGGTGTAGCTGTAGGGCGGCGTGAAGCTGCCCGCCTGGGAGATCTCGGTCGCGGCCCCGCCGAGATCGTTGCCGCGCAGCGTGGCGTAGCCGTCGACGTCACTGCTGCGGTTCGTGGTGACGGCGACCTTGGTGTCGCGGAAGACGTTGTTCTCCACGAGCATCTGGGCGCCCATGCGCGAGTGGCAGGCGGTGTCCGCGCCGGCCACGTAGTTGTTGTAGAAGTGCCCGGTGCCGAACCGCAGGCTGGGGATGCGCGAGTAGACGTTGCTGAAGTGGTTGTGGTGGTACGTCACCTTCAGGTGCCCGGTGTCCTCGCTCGCGTTGTTGTCGCTGTGACCGACGAGCGAGCCCTTGAAGTGGTCCTTGAAGGTGTTCCAGGACACCGTGACGTTGTCCGAGCCGTGATTGATGTCCAGCAGCCCGTCGTAGTAGTCCTTGTCGTGATCGCGGTCGGCCGAGAAGGAGTTGTGGTCGATCCACACCTTGGTCGACGCCTGGACCGTGATGCCGTCGGACGGCGCGACCGGCTTGCTGATGTTCAGGTTGCGGACGACGACGTTGCTGACGTTCTTCAGCCGTAGCCCGCCCCCGGTGAACCCCGACGACGAACCCACGCCCAGCACCGTGGTGTTGGAGCCTACGTCGACCTGAGCGCTCAGCGAGATCAGGCCGTTGACCCGGACGACCTTGGCCGAGTTGCCGGTCACCGCCGACTTGAAGGCGGGCAGCGTCGAGACAGTGACCGCCGAGGTGCGGCCGCCGCCGGTCGTCCCGGCGCCGAACCCGATCGGCGAGGTCTCGGCCGCCCCGGCGTGCTGCGGCAGGACCAGGACGGCCGCGGTGGCGAGGGCGGCTGCGGCGGCCGTCACCAGTGCGGTTCTTTGCGGGCGTGTACGTGGGGGGAGAGTACGCATGCGGTGCGTCCCTTCAGAAGGACCTAATCGATCGTGTACGTGAACGATGTGCGTCATACAGAACGCCGCGCGCGGGCAGAGTGGCCGTGTGGGGGTTGGTGCCCTGGGGCTCGGTCACACTGCTGAACGGAACGTAGGGTGCAAGCGCTTTCTAGTCAACGCCTTGCGCAGAAGAATTCAGTCAGTCCTGGTTGGGGTAAGGGCTCTCTTAAGGGCTTGGTTCGAGGTGGCGTGGGAGCGCTTCCAAGATGGGCGTGTCCATGCCACGATGCCTCTCCGGGTGCTTTCCCTGCGAGAGGACGAGTCCATGCCGTCCCCACATATGCGTACGTCGATCAGCGGGCCGGCGCTCACTCTGCCGGCCTTCGGAGCCGTGGCCGGATCCCCGGACCGCGCGGCCGTCGGCAGCCCCCTCCCAGACCGGTCCGGCCGATCACCCGGCTCCTTCACCTGGTCGTCCAGCGGCCCGCTGATCGCGCCGAAGCCGGACGTCGCCCACCCGATCGTCTCCGTCAAGGACCCGACCGTCTTCCGCCATGGCGACCGGTGGCACGTCTACATGACGACCTCCGACACCTCCGGCCGCTGGAGCCGTGGCCGCCAGACCGGTCCGCCGTCCTTCTCCGCCACCAACGACCCGGCGAACCCCGGCAGTTGGAGCGCGCCGCGGAACTTCGTCGACGCCGAGCCGCCGATCGTCACCGAGAACAAGGGCCAGGGCGGCCGGCTCGACTTCTGGGTCATCTGCGACGACACCGACTGCTATCTGTTCTCCTCCGACGGCAACGGCCACCAGTGCCGCTCGCGCACCACGGTCGCCGAGTTCCCGAACGGCTTCCGGGACACGACCATCGTGCTGTCCGAGCCCAGCCGCTTCGACCTCTTCGAGGCGGGCAACGTCTACCGGCTCGGCGCCGGCTCCACCAACGTGACCTTCGGGCCGGGACAGCCCGCGTGGACAACGGACTTCAGCCACGGCGAGATGATCCGCGAGGACAACGACCAGCCCCTCACCATCGACCCGTGCCGCCTCCAGTACCTGTACCAGGGGATGGACCCCGCCTCCGGCGGCGACTACTCCCAACTCCCCTGGCGACCGGGCCTGCTGCCCCAGACGAACAGCTCCTGCTGAACCGTATCGACAGCGCCAGAAGGGACAAGGACGTGCCCACCCCCACCCCCACCGGCACCACCGTGAGAAGCCCGCTCCCCGCGTTACTCGTCGCCCTCTTCGGAGCGCTCCTGCCGCTCCTCGCGGCACTGCTCGTCACCGCCCCCGCGGCCGCCGCCCGCACCGCGGCCGCCGACGCGGTCCCCACCGCGACGCTCACCGAGGTCACCGACTTCGGCACCAACCCCAGCAACCTGCGCATGTACGTGTACGTGCCGGACAGCGTCACCGCCAACCCTGCGGTCGTGGTCGCCGTGCACTGGTGCACCGGCTCAGGACCGGACATGTACAACGGCACCGAATACGACACCCTCGCCGACCAGTACGGCTTCGTCGTGGTCTACCCGTCCGTCACCCGCAGCAGCAAGTGCTTCGACGTCTCCTCGCCGCAGACCCTGAAGCGGGGCGGCGGCAGCGACCCGGTCGGTATCAAGTCCATGGTCGACTGGGTCACCCGCACCTATGACGCCGACACCGACCGCGTCTTCGCCACCGGCATCTCCTCCGGCGCGATGATGACCAACGTCCTGCTCGGCGACTACCCCGACGTGTTCGCCGCGGGAGCCGCCTTCTCCGGCGTCCCCTTCGGCTGCTTCGCCACCACCGACGGCTCCGAGTGGAACAGCGCCTGCGCACAGGGCACGATCACCCGCACCGCACAGCAGTGGGGCGACATCGCCCGCGCCGCCTATCCCGGCTACACCGGACCCCGGCCCCGCATGCAGCTGTGGCACGGCACCGCGGACGACGTCCTGCGCTACCCCAACTTCGGGGAGATGATCAAGCAGTGGACGAACGTCCAGGGCGTCAGCCAGACCCCCGCCGCCACGGACACGCCCCAGTCCGGCTGGACCCGCACACGCTACGGCGGCACCGGCGACCGGGCCCCCGTCGAGGCGATCAGCCTCCAGGGCGTCGGCCACAACCTCTACGCGAACGGCATGGCGGCCCGCGTGCTCACCTTCTTCGGCCTGGACAGCGGCGGCCCCGCACCCCAGCCCCAGCCCGGCGCCTGCAAGGTGACCGCCACCACCAACGCCTGGAACACCGGCCTGACCGCCTCGCTGACGATCACCAACACGAGTACGACGCCGGTCAACGGCTGGCGGCTCGGCCTCACCCTGCCCGCCGGGCAGACGATCACCAACGGCTGGGGCGCCACGTACACCCCGGCCGCCGGCGCGGTGACGGCGACCAACGCCTCGTACAACGCGGCGCTCGCCCCAGGAGCGAGCGTCAGCATCGGCTACCAGGCGAACCACACCGGGAACAGTGCGGCACCGGGCACTTTCACCCTCAACGGGACGGCCTGTACGGCCGGCTGACCCGCGGATCAACGTCGGGGCCGGGGGCGTGGCCCCGCGGCCCCGAAGATCCGCCGCACGATGCGACGAACCTCGTCCCAAAGGTGTCCCGGCATGCCGTGCCGGGACACCTCTGGGCGGATGACATGCCGTTTTGCGGGAACCCGGGCCGCACGGAAGGCGCTGTCGAGCGAGGTGGAGTGAGGGCGAGCGATGGTTCTGGGACTCCTCACACGTCCGACCGCCGCCGCAGCCGGGCTGCTCATGACCGGGCCCCGGCTGCTGGCCGGCACAGCCGCACCTGCGGTGGGAGCCGCCGCGGGCGCCGTGGCCTCCACGGCCCGGGCCGGGGTACGCGGTGCGGACACCGCGGCACGCGTCGTGCGGGTCGCCCGCAACACGCTGCCCGTCGGCCCGCGCCCCTGGCGCTCCGGCACCCGGACCCACCTCGCGCTGCGGCCCGAGACGCCGGACCGGGTACGGCGGCAGGGCGGGATCGGGCGTGCGGCGCGCCGGGTCGCAGCGGCGCTGGCGGAGCGGCCCGACGTGGCCCTCGCCTACTGGGACGGCGGACTGCGCCGGCTGGTGGTGATCGCCGTCGAGGAGGCGGCCGGCGACCAGGTGCTGGAGAAGGCGACCGACCTCGCGGCGCGGTACGGTCTGGCCGCGACCGACCAGGTGACGGACGAGGCGGTGGAGGAGCCCGTCCATCCGGCCGACCCCGCCGGAGTACGGGCCGCCGCCGTGACGCTCGCCGCCGACGGGATCGGCATCGCCACCGCGTTCACCGGCTATGCCCTGCGTCTGCCCGCCGCACCCCGCTCGGTGACCGCACTGGTGACGCTGCTGCGGGAGAACCCGCGCTTCCGGGCCTGGCTGCGGACGAGAATCGGCCGCTCCCGGATGGACCTGGCGCTGGCCGTCGCGAACGCGGCCGCCCACGGTGCCGGCCGGACCCCGGCCGCCCTGGTGCTCGACGGCGTGCTTCGCTCACTGCAACTGGCGGAGACGGTGGCCCGCGCGGCGGCGTTCGACATGGTGCACGACGAGATCTGTGTGCCGGAGCGGCCCAGTGTGGCCGGGGACCACCGCGCGCGCCCGCCGCTGCGCACCTCCCCGGCCCAGGAGTACGCCCTGCACGCCGAGGCCGGCAGCCTGGTGGGCGCGGTGGCCACGCTGCTGGTCAAGCACGACGGCAGCGAGGCTGCGGAGGCGGTGCTCGCGGGCTCTCCCAAGGCCGCGCGCTACGGGCCCGCCGCCTTCCATGCCGTGCTGAGCGCCACGCTGTCCCGCACGGGCGTCCTGGTGCGCGACACCGAACGGCTGCGGCAACTGGAGATGGCCGACACCGTCGTCCTGCATCCGAGCGCGCTGCGGTCCCCGGGCAATGGTGCGGACGCCTGGGCCGAGGCCGTGCTGGACGCGGCACGGCGCGCCGGTCTGCGGGTCGTGATGGTGGACGATCCCGCACTGGCCGATTTCACGGGTCTCGCCGACCAGGTGGTGGGGGACGGGCGGTCGCTGAGCGATGTGGTGAACGCGGCGCGCGGCGAGGACGGCATCGTCGTCACGGTCGCCCGGCCGGAAGCGGGCGACGAGGATGTGTTCACGGGGCTGCTCGCCGGCGATGTGGCCGTCGCCCTCACCGACCGCGACGGGGCCGTCCTCTGGGGCGCCGACGTGCTGGCCCTGCACGGCCTGGCCGACGTGTGGCGGCTGCTGCGGGCGGTGCCCGCCGCGCGCGGGGTCGGCCGCAGGTCGCAGATCCTGGCCCGGTCCGGCGCCGCCCTGTCCGGGCTCCTGGTGGCCGTCGGCAAGTCCCGGCGCAGGCGCCGTACGCCCTGGCCCGGGCTGCGGCACACACCGGTCGACGCGAGCGCGGCATGGGCCCTGCTGACCGGAGTCCGAGCGGCCCTCGGTGTGGCCGTGGCCCGCGCTCCGCACCCCCGCCCGCGCGTGGCCTGGCACGAGCTGCCGCCCACCGAGGTCCGCGACCGGCTGGAGCACGAGCGGGGCCCCGAGCCGACCCTGTCCGAGCAGGCCACCGACCGGGTGCGTGGTGTGCTTCGCACCCTGGGCCGACAGCGCGTCCTCGCACCGGTCAGCGGCCCGCTGCGGCTCGCCCGGGCGGTGCGCGGCGAACTCGACGACCCCCTCACCCCGGTACTGGCAGTCGGCTCGGCCGCCGAAGCCATCCTCGGCTCCGTCGTGGACGCCCTGCTGGTCATCGGCGCGCTCGACCTGAACGCGCTGGTCGGCGGCGTCCAGCGGATGCGGGCCGAGCGGGCGCTGTCCGGGCTGCTGGCCAAGCAGAAGCAGAAGGCCCGGGTCACGACCGAGGAACCGTCGTCCCGGGCACATGTCGTGGACGCCACCAAGCTGAGCCCTGGCGACGTCATCGAGCTGAGGGCGGAGGACGTGGTGCCCGCCGATGCCCGCCTGCTGTGGGAGGACGGCCTGGAGGTGGACGAGTCCGCGCTGACCGGGGAGTCCCTGTCCGCCGACAAGGGCACCGACCCGACACCGGACGCCGCCGTGCCGGACCGCCGCTGCATGGTGTTCGAGGGCACCACCGTGGTGGCCGGGCACGCCCGGGCCGTCGTGGTGGACACCGGGGACCGCACGGAGGCCGCGCGGGCGGTGGCCCTCGCCGCCCGTACGCCACCGTCGGCCGGAGTGCAGGCCAGGCTGCGCGAACTCACCGACAAGGCCCTGCCGTTGACCCTCGCGGGCGGCGCCGGGGTGACGGCACTGTCGCTGCTGCGCGGCACGCCGATCCGGAGGGCGGTGAGCGGCGGGGTGGCCGTCGCCGTGGCAGCGGTCCCGGAGGGGCTGCCGCTGGTGGCGACCGTGGCGCAGTTGGCGGCCGCCCGCCGGCTGAGCCGCGGCGGAGTGCTGGTCCGGGCGCCGCGCACCCTGGAGGCGCTCGGCCGGATGGACACCATCTGCTTCGACAAGACCGGCACACTCACCGAGAACCGGCTGCGGCTGGTGCGCGTGACCGACGCGGACGGCACGGTCCGCACCCGGGACGATTCGGCGGCCGGCACCACGCTGCGGATCGCGGCCCGCGCCTGCCCCCAGCTCGACGGCGGCTCCGGCAGGCCCGTCCACGCCACCGACGAGGCGGTCCTGGACGCCGCCGCCCCCGACCCCGAGTGGTCCCAGACGGAGGGCCTGCCCTTCGAGGCCGGCCGCGGTTACGCCGCCGCCGTGGGCCGGGCCCGGGGCGACACCCCGGTGCTCGTGGTCAAGGGCGCCCCCGAGACGGTCCTGCCCGCCTGCCCCGGCCTGCCCGAGGCGGCGACGGAGGCGGCCCAGGCCCTCGCCGCCGACGGACTGCGTGTCCTGGCGGTGGCCCGGCGTCCGCTCGACGCACCGGACAAGGCGGCGGACATCCTCGAACAGCCCCTGGAGGAGCTGGAGTTCACCGGACTACTCGCCCTCGCCGACGTACCGCGCGACACCTCCACCGCCCTCGTCGAAGGCCTGCGCAAGGCAGGCGTACGACCCGTCATGCTGACCGGCGACCATCCGCAGACCGCCCGCGCGATCGCCGCCGAACTGGGCTGGCCCGAGGACACCGGCGTGGTCACCGGCGACGAACTGGCGTCCGCCGACCGGGAGGCACGCACCCGGATGCTGGACGACATGGGCGTGGTGGCCCGGGTCGCGCCCGAGCAGAAGCTCCAGGTCGTCGAGGCGTTGCGGGACGCCGGGCGGGTGGTCGGCATGGTCGGCGACGGCGCCAACGACGCCGCGGCCATCCGCGCCGCCGACATCGGCGTCGGCATCAGCGCCCGTGGCTCCGCCGCCGCCCGCAACGCGGCCGACGTGGTCCTCACCGACGGCGACCTGACGATCCTCGTCGAGGCCGTCGCCGAGGGCCGCGCCCTGTGGCACAGCGTCGCCGACGCCATCGCCATCCTGATCGGCGGCAACGCGGGCGAGGTGGGCTTCGGCCTCCTCGGCACCGCCCTGTCGGGCGCGTCGCCCCTGTCCACCCGTCAGATGCTGCTGGTGAACCTGTTCACGGACCTGTTCCCGGCGATGGCGGTGGCGGTGACGCCGGACGGGGCGGTGACGCCGGAGGGGGTGGGGGAGCCGGAGGGGGCGGGGGAGCCGGACACCGAGCCGCTGGGCGACTCCGTCCTCGGCGCCCCCCTGATCCGCAAGATCCGCCACCGCGCCCTCACCACCAGCCTGGGCGCGACCGCCGCCTGGTTGTTCGGCCGCTTCACCCCGGGCACGGCCCGCCGCTCGACCACGATGGCGCTGTGCGCAGTGGTGGGCACCCAGCTGGCCCAGACACTGACCGACCGGCGCAGCAGCCCGCTGGTCCGCGCCACGGTCCTCGGCTCCGCGGCCGCCCTGTTCGCCGTGGTCGAGACCCCCGGCCTGAGCCACCTCTTCGGGTGCACCCCGCTGGGCCCGGTGGCCTGGGCGGGCGTCGCCGCGGCGATCACCCTTGCGGTGTCCGGCCAGCGCGCCGTGCCGTACCTGGAGCGGGCGGTCCTGCGGTCGGCGCCCTGGGCGCAGCGGCAGGACGGGACGAGCCACCCCGACGCATAGGCGATCAAACGGACCGGTGGTACTGGTCCGGCACATGCACGTCCCCACCGAGCTCCCGTGCCGCGTGCCGCGCCCACGAGGGGTTGCGCAGCAACTCCCGCCCGAGCAGCACCGCATCCGCCTCCCCGTTGGCCAGAATCTTCTCCGCCTGCTCGGCCTCGGTGATCAGGCCCACCGCGGCGACCGGCAACGAGGTCTCGGCCTTCACCCGTGCGGCGAACGGCACCTGGTACCCCGGCCCGACGGGGATACGGGCCCCCGCGGCGTTGCCGCCGGTGGACACGTCGAGCAGGTCGATGCCATGTGCCCGCAGGTCGGCCGCGAAACGGACCGTGTCATCGGCGGTCCAGCCGTCGTCCTCCAGCCAGTCGGTCGCCGAGATACGGAAGAACAGCGGCTTGTCGTCCGGCCACACCTCCCGTACGGCGTCCACGACCTGGAGGGCGAACCGGGTGCGGTTGTCGTACGAGCCGCCGTACGCGTCGGTGCGGCGGTTGGAGTACGGCGAGAGGAACTCGTTGATCAGATAGCCATGGGCGCCATGGATCTCGGCGATCTCGAACCCGGCGGCGAGCGCACGGCGGGCGGCGTCCGCGAACTGGCCCACGATCTCCTGGATCTCGGCCACCGTCAGCTCGTCCGGCACCGGGTGCCCGTCGGCGAACGGGACCGCGCTCGGCGCGACCGGCTGCCATCCGTACCCGTCCGGCCCGACCGGCGCACCGCCCTTCCAGGGCTGGTCGGTCGAAGCCTTGCGGCCGGCGTGGGCCAGCTGGATCGCCGGCACGGTGCCCTGCGACACCAGGAACCGAGTGATCCGGCGGAACGCCTCGACCTGGGTGTCGTTCCAGATGCCCAGGTCGTAAGGGGAGATGCGGCCCTCGGGGCTGACCGCGGTGGCCTCGACGATGATCAGCCCCGTGCCGCCGGCCGCGCGGGCGGCGTAGTGCGCGAAGTGCCAGTCGCCCGGGACGCCCATGTCGGGGCCCAGCGGTGCGGCCGAGTACTGGCACATAGGGGGCATCCACACCCGGTTCGGGATCGTCACATCGCGCAGGGTGTAGGTCTCGAAGAGCGCACTCACGGCGGACTCCAATCGTCACGGGGACCAGTGGCCGACTCGTACGATAGTCATCGTAGTACGGGAGATGTCAAACTACGAGGGGTCTCGTACAATGGTGGAACCCGGCGAGGTGGGCCGGGGCAGGGAACCCGAGGAAGTGGAGCCGCCGTGACCAGCCCCGCTGTCAGCAGCCGAGACCTCCCGCACCCTGCGCGCGCGGAGATCCGTCTGGAAGGCGTGCTGCACGCGCTGTCCGACCCACTGCGGTTGCAGATCGTGCGAGAGCTCGCCGCCGTCGGCGACGAGCTCTCCTGTTCGCACTTCGACCTGCCCGTCACCAAGTCCACCACCACGCACCACTTCCGGGTGCTGCGCGAGAGTGGTGTGATCCAGCAGATCTATCGGGGCACGGCCAAGATGAACGGCCTGCGCAAGGACGACCTAGACGGCCTCTTCCCGGGACTTCTCGACGCCCTCCTCGACGCCGCCGCCCGCCAGGCCGTCCGGCTCGGCGGCGCCTGAATCCGCCTCCGAGGCCTCTGAACCGGCCTTCGCGGGCAGGTGATTGAAGAGCAGGTTCAGCACGATCGCCGTCAGACAGCCCGCGCTGATGCCGCTGTTCATCACCGTCTGGAACCAGTCGGGGAACTTCTCGTAGATCGTCGGCACGCCGACCGGCAGCATGCCCATGGCCACGGAAACGGCCACCACCGTCAGGTTGTTGTTGCCCTTGAAGTCCACCCCGGCCAGCGTCCTGAGCCCGCTCGCGGCGACCGTCCCGAACATCACCAGGCCCGCCCCGCCCAGCACCGGCGCCGGGATCGCCGCCACCACCGCGCCCAGTTTGGGCAGCAGGCCGAGCAGCACGAGGATGCCGCCCGCGGTCGCGACCACCCAGCGGCTGCGCACCCGCGTCATGCCGACGAGACCCACGTTCTGCGCGTACGCCGTGTACGGGAAGGTGTTGAAGACGCCGCCCAGCACGGTCGACAGTCCGTCCGCGCGCAGGCCGTCCGAGAGCGACCGCGGCTCGACCTTGCGGCCCGTCATCTCGCCGACCGCGATCAGGTCACCGGTCGTCTCGGTCATCGTCACCAGAGCCACCACCAGCATCGACACGATCGCCGAGAACTCGAAGGTGGGCGCCCCGAAGTGGAACGGCGTGCTGATGCCGAGCCAGTCGGCGTCGCCGACCCCGCCGAAGTCGGTGAACCCGAACGGCACCGCGACGCCGAGCCCGACCGCGATGCCGATCAGCACGGCGATCCGGCTGAGGAACGCCGGCGCGAACCGCTGCACACCGAGCACGACCGCCAGGACGAACGCCGCCAGCGCGAGGTTCTTCGGCTCCCCGAAGTCCGCCGAACCGACGCCGCCCGCCGCCCAGTTGCCCGCGACCGGCAGCAGGGAGAGGCCGATGATCAGGATCACGGTGCCGGTGACCAGAGGTGGGAAGAAGCGGAGGAGTCTCCCGAAGACGGGTGCCAGCAGAACGATCGCCAGTCCCGCGACGATGACCGAGCCGTAGATCGCGGGGAGCCCGCCGCCCGTCGTGCCGATCAGCACCATCGGGGAGACGGCGGCGAAGGTGCAGCCCTGCATGATGGGCAGGCGCACGCCGAAGCGCCAGAAGCCGATGCACTGGATCAGCGTGGCTATGCCGCACACCAGGAGGTCGGCGGTGATCAGGTACGCCAGGTCGGCGGGTGGCAGCTTCATGGCGCCGCCGACGATCAGGGGGACGGCCACGGCGCCGGCGTACATGGCGAGTACGTGTTGGAGGCCGAAGGCGGCGAGGTGGCGTGCGGGTGGGACTTCGTCGACGGGGTGTGCGGTTGTGGTCATGCGCGGACCGTAGACTCCTTGAACAGTTTGTTGATTTCGGGGGTGTTGCTGATTCGTGTCTCGCTGCGGGTTGTGTGTGGTTGCTCGCGCAGTTCCCCGCGCCCCTAAACGGCGTTGTCGTGCGCGGCGTTCAGTAGGGACTGCCAGTCGGGAAGCTTCACTACCCCTCGCCCCAGAGATGCCCCAAGTGCCGCCTCAGCCCGCTCGATCGCACACCAACCCGTCCACTCGACCGGCTCGATCCCCTCGGCGCGGAGTGCCGTGAGTGGGTCCTCGGGCACTTCGTTGCGTACGAGTACGGAGGCGTCGGCCAGCAGCGAGGTCACCGTCTCCTTGGCGTCCGAGCGGTTGGTGCCGATGACGCCCGTCGGGCCCCGCTTGATCCAGCCCGCCACGTACTCGCCCGGCGCGAGGAGGCCCTCGCGCAGTACGCGTCCGGCGTCGTGCGGCACCGTGCCGGTCGCCGTGTCGAAGGGCAGGCCCTCCATCGGTACGCCGCGGTAGCCGACCGAACGCAGGACCAGGTGGGCCTCGATGTCCTCGTACCGGCCTGTGCCCGTGACTCCGCCGCGGCCGTCGGGTGCCGTCCGTTCGAAGCGCACCGCGGACACGTGGCCGGCGTCGGCGAGGAGTTCCACGGGGCGCAGGAAGAAGCGCAGCCGGATGCGGTGGCGGGCTTCCCGTGCCGGTGCCTCGGCCCAGGCGCGCAGGGCCTCGATGTTGCGGCGCTGCGGGGCGGGCAGGCCGGAGGGGTCGGCGTAGGCCGGGTCCAGGGCCAGTTCCGCGGGGTCGACGGTCACCTCGGTGTCCGGCAGGGTGCCCAGCTCGCGCAGCTCCTTGGTGGTGAAGCGGGCCTGCGAGGGGCCGCGCCGGCCGACCATGCTGATGTCCGTGACCCGGCTCGCGGCGAGGGCGGTGAGCGCGGCCTGGGGCATGTCGGTGGGGGTCAGCTCCGCCGTGCCCCGCGCCAGCATCCGGGTGACGTCCACCGCGACGTTCCCGATGCCGATGACCACCGCCGACCGCGCGCCGATCACGAAGCCGTCGTCCACGGCGTCGGGGTGGGCGCTGTACCAGGACACGAACTCGGTCGCCGACCAGCTGCCCGGCAGATCCTCGCCGGGAATCCCGAGGTGCCGGTCGGTGGCGGCGCCCACGCAGTACACGACCGCGTGGTACAGCTCGCGGAGCCTGGCGGTCGGCACCCCGTCCGGTCCGACCTGGACGCCGCCGAGGAACCGCACCCGCTCGTGCTCCAGGACCGTGCGCAGATTGTTCTGCAGGGACTTGATCTTCTCGTGGTCCGGCGCCACCCCGTACCGCACCAGGCCGTACGGGCACGGCAGCCGGTCCAGGACGTCGACGACCACGTCGGGATCCTGCTGTACAAGGCTCTGGGCGGTGTAGCACCCGCTCGGCCCGGAGCCCACGACGGCGACATGCAGCACGGCGGAACTCCTTGTCCGAGGGTGTCCGAGGGATCTTCGGGGAACTTCAGGAGTCGCTCTCAGGTCCAGCATCGCACCGCCGCCGCTCCGCTGACAGGGTGCTGTGCGTCGGCAGGGGCGCGTGTTCGTTCAGTATGGAATGTGATCATGCGGTTACGTTGCGTGTGTGCTGGAAGCATCCTTTCTTAATCTTTCCGATCGTCGTCCGGCGGAGGGCGCCGTCTCCGTGTGGCCCGCGTGGGAAGTGCGGGACGGTGCCGGTGCCACGACATGGTTCGGTGTCCGGCTGGAGTTCGGTGACGGTGCCCGGGTCGACGCGCATGCCGTGCTGGCCAAGGGGTGCGTCTCCATCGAGGACGTGCGGGCCGAACCGGCGCTGTCCCTCGACGACCTCGCGGCGCTCGCCGACTGGATCGAGGATCCGCTCTTCGATGCGTGCGGGATCGGGGTGGCGCCCGAGGGCGTCGAGGCGGAGGGCGGTGAGGCGGACGGCGATGATCCCCGGCCGGGCTGGCCGCGGGGCGCGGAGGGGCGGTGGCTCGTCGCGCAGAAGTACCGCGAGGCCCAGGAGCAGGGCGTCGACCCGGTCCTCGCGGTGATGCGGGCGACGGGGTACGGCCGCCGCAAGTCGCTCAGGCTGATCGGTGAGGCCCGCGACGCGGGCTTTCTGACCAGGCGCCGGGCCCGTCGCTGAGCCCGGTCCCGGCGTCGCGGGGCGGGTCGCGCGGGTCGGTCAGAGCATGCCGCGCATCCGCGTGATCTCGCTCGTCTGCTGAGCGACCACCTCGTCCGCCATCTCCTCGATCACGATGTTGTTGCCCTGCCCCTTCACATCCGTGGCCATGGTGATCGCGCCCTCGTGATGGGTGATCATCAGGGTGAGGAAGAGCTGGTCGAAGGCCGTTCCGTGCGCGGCGCGCAGCTTCTTCAGCTGTGCCTCGGTCGCCATGCCGGGCATCGAGGCGTGGTGGTGGCCCTCGCTCCCGTCGGCCTTCTCGGACTTGCCGTGGTTCTTCAGCCAGCCCTTCATGGCGCTGATCTCCGGGCCCTGCGCCGCGGCGATCCGCCCGGCGAGCGCCTTGACCTTCCTGGACTCGGCGCGGTCCGGCGCGAGTTCGGTCATTTTCAGTGCCTGGGCGTGATGCTCGATCATCATCCGCGCGTAGGTGACGTCTGCCGAGTTGGGGGAGTCGTCCTCGGCGCGCTGCCGTGCGGCCTCCTCGGCGGACAGCTTCTGGTTCGACTCGCCGGGCTTGCCCGGCACGATCACCGAAGGCCCGCTTTCCGGGGCCGACCTGGCGTCCGAGTCGGAGTCGCAGCCGCCGAGCGCGAGCACGGCCAGGGCGGCCAGCGAGGCCAACGCGGCCCTGGCGAGGGCCACTTGGCGCGAAGGCGACTTGGTCACATGTGCATGGCCCCCTGTTGATATGCGCATGGCGAAGACCATACTCGGGCGTGCGTGAACCGTTCCAGTGCGAACGGAACAAGGGAGGAAAACAGTGATCCTGTTCAGCAGTCCCCGAACGCGGCGCAGACGCCTGGCAGTTGCCGCTGCCGCCGCCGGGCTCCTTGCCGCGTTACTCAGCGCGCAGCCGGCCGCCGCGACCCCCGACCCGGGGGACGGCCCCGTCGCGGAAAAGAAGGTCTCCGAGAGAACCCGCGCCGAAGTCCGTGAGGCACTCGCGGACGGCGAGATACCCGGCCAGGACGAGATCGTCCACTCCGACAACATCGAGCATCTGGCCCACGTCCCCAAGGACGCGCTCCAGGGCACCAATTCGGACCTCGCCTTCCAGGGCAGGTACGCCTTCGCCGGCAACTACGACGGCTTCACCATCTATGACATCGGCAACCCGAAGGCACCGAGGACGGTCGCCCAGGTCCTCTGCCCCGGTTCCCAGAACGACGTCTCCGTCTCCGGCGACCTGCTCTTCCTGTCCACCGACTCCTCGCGCAGCGACAGCAGTTGCAACAGCACCACGCAGCCCGCGACCGAGAAGTCATCGTGGGAGGGCATGAAGGTCTTCGACATCAGCGACAAGACCAACCCGAAGTACGTCGCCGCCGTGGAGACCGCCTGCGGCTCGCACACCCACTCGCTGGTGCCCGAGCGCAAGAACGTCTACATCTACGTCTCCTCGTACTCGCCGAACGCCACCTATCCCGACTGCCAGCCGCCGCACGACGGCATCTCGGTGATCAAGGTGCCGCGCAAGGCTCCCGAGAAGGCGGCGGTCGTGGGCTTCCCGGTGCTGTTCCCCGGTGAGGGCCCCGACGGCGGCGGCAACCCGGGCTCGCCCACCAACCCCGGCGTCTCGAAGACCACCGGCTGCCACGACATCACGGTCCTGCCCGGGAAGGACCTGGCCGCGGGCGCCTGCATGGGTGACGGCATCCTGTTCTCCATCGCCGACCCGGAGCACCCGAAGATCATCGACCAGGTCCAGGACAACGTGAACTTCGCGTTCTGGCACTCGGCGACCTTCAACCAGAAGGCCAACAAGGTCGTCTTCACCGACGAACTGGGCGGTGGCGGAGCGGCCACCTGCAACGCCGCGACCGGCCCGGACCGCGGTGCCGACGGCATCTACGACATCGTCGGCAAGGGCGACAAGCGCAAGCTCGTCTTCCGCAGCTACTTCAAGATCCCCCGCCACCAGGCGGACACCGAGAACTGCGTCGCCCACAACGGTTCGCTGATCCCGGTCAAGGGCCGCGACATCATGGTCCAGGCCTGGTACCAGGGCGGCATCTCGGTCTGGGACTTCACCGACTCCAACAAGCCGAAGGAGATCGCCTACTTCGACCGGGGTCCGCTCTCCACCGACACCCTCAAGTCGGGCGGCTCGTGGTCGGCGTACTACTACAACGGCCACATCTACTCGAACGAGATCGCCAGGGGCTTCGACATCCTGAGGATCAACGACAAGCGCACGGACCCGGCCCGCTGGGTCCACATGCGCGAACTCAACGTCCAGACACAGCCGGACTACTTCGACTGACCCTCCGGGCAGCCGGGTGAGGACCCGGTCGCGAAGAACCGCGACAGATCCGTGTCGCACGTCCCGCCGGGCTCGGTCCCCGAATCCGGCGGGACACCCATCTCCCACTCCAGCCGGTAGCGCTTGAACAGCTCGGCCCGCAGCACCGGCACGGACATCGGCACCCCCGGCACCAGCGCCGCGTAGACCGCGCCCATCAGCAGCGCCCGCAGCATCGGATAGTCGGCGTCGACGTCCCGCGAGCCGTACCGCACGCAGGTGTCCCGCAACAGCTCGGCCAGCTGCCGCTGCTCCGGGCACTGTACAAAGCCCTCGCCCAGCAGGATCCCCGCCATGTGCTGGCGCATCAGCACCGGCCGGTCCCGGGCCAGGCCCAGGATCGCGTCGATGGCCCGGGCCAGCCGCTCCCGGCCGTCCTCGCTGCGCGGCTCGCGTTCCAGCGCCTCCTCCAGCGTGCGGTGCATCAGCCGGTGCACGGCGGACTGCACCAGCTGCCGCTTGCCGGGGAAGTAGTACGACACCAGACCGCGCGCCGAGCCCGCCCGGTCCGCGATGTCCCCCAGCGTGGTGGCCTCGTAGCCGCGCTCGGCGACGATCTCCACCGCCGCCTGCAGCAGCCGCTCCCGGGACCGCCGCCGCAACTCTTCATTGACCGAGGCGCTGCGCGGGGACATGCTGTAACTCCTGCGTTGACTGGCTGCCAGCCAACTATACTCAGCGCTTCCGGCCCGGTCCCGAATCGGCCTGGTCGGGGTTGCTGTCTGCCCTGGGCGACGCGGGGGATCGTCCAGGGCGGGCTCGACCCCCCGGATGGTGGCCGGAGGCTACTTCTTTCGCAGCGGGTCGGATCCATTGGCCCGCGGGACGCCGCCCACGAGATCCAGCACCGGCCGCAGCCCGTCCGGCCGCTGCGCCGCCGGCAGATGGTCCACGAAGTGCACCGCACAGCCCAGCGCCGCGGCACCCCCGTCGGCACGCCGGTCGTCGCCGACCATCACGACGTCCCGCGGATCGGCGCCGAGCTCCTCGCAGGCGGCCCTGAACAGCCGCGGGTCGGGCTTCTGGATGCCGTGCTCGTACGACAGCACATAGCTCTCCACGTACGGGTCGAGACCGTGCTCCCGGAACACCGGACGGATGTCCCAGCCGACGTTGCTGACCACGCCGACGCCGATGCCGCGCTCGCGCAGCGTCCGCAGCACCTCGGCGGTGTCGGGATACGGCGCCCATGCCGACGGCGACATGTGGCGGTCGTACAGCATGTCGGGCAACCGCTGGTCGGGCAGCCGCACATGCCGGGAGAGCCCGGTGTAGGCGGCCCGGTGCAGCTCCGCGCTCTTGTCCCGCACCCCCCAGACGCTCGCGACGTCCTCGGGGAGCCAGGACGGATCGCCCCCGCCCGGCAGCGCGCCCATGGCCTCCAACGCCCGCGCCGCCTCGGTCAACTCGGCCTCTTCGAGCTCCAGCCGCGCCTCGGCGAGCGTTCCGCGCAGCCAGGACTCGGTGGACTCGATACGGAAGAGGGTTCCGGAGAAATCGAACAGAACTGCGGTCATGATCCGGATCCTACGGGGCCGCCTTCCGCCGCGCGGGCGGTTCGCGGCCACGGAACGCTCGGACGGTTTCAGTCCCGCCAACGGATGTGCACCCACACCGCCAGCACCACGACCAGCGCGCCCAGCAGCCAGCCGCCGACGACATCGGTGGCCCAGTGGACGCCCAGCCACACCCGGGTCAGACCGACGCCGGCCACGGAGACCGAGACCACGGCGACGGCCGTACGCCACAGGGCGCGTCCGGCGCCGTAACGGTGCAGGAGCCACAGCAGCAGCCCGCACACCACCGTGGCCGTCATGGCGTGGCCGGAGGGAAAGGCGGCGTAGTGGGCGGAGTCGACGGGGTCGGGCCAGACGGGGCGGGGCCGGTCCACCACGGCCTTCAGGGTCTGCTGGACCCCTGTGGCGAGCGCACATGTGGCTACCAGCCATACGGCCGTCCAGCGCGCCGCTCTGCGCCACACCAGCCAGATCGCGACCGCAGCGGTCAGGGTGCGCATCGTCCATGGATCCCAGACCCAGTCCGTCAGGATGCGGAACGTGTGCGTGACGCCCTGTTCGTCGACCGCCCAGCGATGCGTGGTCTCGGCGATGTCCCCGTCGAGGGTCATCAGCGGGTACCACCGGACCGCCACCAGGGCGAGCAGCAGCGCCGAGCACAGCGCCAGGGCACCGGCCCAGCGGGAGGTGCCGTGCTCGGCCGGCGGGCGGGGCGGGGAGTCGACGGACTGGGTGTGCATACTGCGATCCTCGCCGACCGCAGGGCGAGAGGCGAATGCCGGGGTGGATTTGCGACGCCCCCCACAGCGTGCGCAGGTGTAACGGCCGCGCCGTCAGGCGCCGGTCAGAGGGTCAGCAGCATCGCCACCATCGCGATCCCCATCGACAGCCGGCAGGCCCGCGCCAACTCCGGCCGGTCGCCCCATGCGACGGCCCCGCCGCCCGCGGTCACGGGCACCAGCCGTACCCCGGACAACAGCACGTACCCCGTGAAATACAGCAGCAGCACGCCCGTCACCAGCGGGATCCCGGAGTCGCCGTGCCCACCCCCGTGCCCGGGCGCGACGGCCATCGCGACCGCCATGTAGACCATGGCCGACACGCCCACCAGATGGTGCAGATGATGGCCACCCGCCCGCGCCGACCACAGCGCGTGCAGGGCGGCCGCCCCGAACACGGCCGCGTAGCCGGGCCACGCCCACGACGGCGGCGTGAACACCGCGGCGGGCACCGCCATCACCGCCATCCCGAAGCCCATCAGCGCCTCGCCGCCCGCGGCCCGGCGCTGCTCCTCGACATGGCTGCGCATCCGCAGCAGACAGTAGGCCCCGGTCGCCGCACACAGCGCGACCAGCAGCCAGCCGTGCGAAGCCGGTCCGTGCATGCGCACCCTCCCCGCTCGACGCTCTCGGACAGTCCGTCGATGCCCGGGCGGCGCGGCGCGCACGCGAGCGCAAGGGTGTACACGGGGAGCACTCGGCGGAGCACGGCCGGTCAGCCGGACCGGGCCGCTGATCACCGAGCGGATCGTGGACGCTCTGGTCGGTGCGCCGGCCGGTCTCGTCGTCGCGGTGGCCGTACCCGACCGGCGGAGGCAGCGGGTCGTGCACGCCGAGCGGACCGCACCCCGTACGCTCGCGGCTACGGGGCGGAGCCGGGGCCTGTCCGACGCATCCCGGCCGCACCCGGACCAGCGCACGGGCAGCGACACGACGGAGGGCGTACTGCCATGACGGCGACCAACGGCGGGCCGACCGGGGCGAGACAGGACACGGTGGCCGCCGTCGTCCGGCAGTGGCAGGCCGTCCACCCGGATATCGACACCGCCCCCATCGAGATCATCGGCCGCATCAACCGCTGCGCCGCCCTCCTCCAGCAGGCCGAGGACGCCCCCCTGCGCCGCGCCGGCCTCAGCCGCCCGGAGTTCGACCTGCTCGGCGCGCTGCGCCGCACCGGCCAGGAGCTGACCCCCAGTGAACTCGCCCGCGAGACCTTCTCCTCGGGCGCCGCCGTCACCAAACGCCTCAAGCTGCTGACCGAACGCGGCCTGGTGGAGCGCCGCGGCGACAGCCGGGACCGGCGCGTCGCCCACCTCCGCCTCACGGACGCGGGCCGGGAGCTCGTCGACGGCACATTGCCCGAGCAACTTGCCTACGAGACGACCGTACTGTCCGGGCTCGCCCCGAAGGGACAGCACGAACTGGCCTCCCTGCTGGGCGAGTTGCTGGCCCAGTTGGAGGGGCGGCTGGGCGCTCTGCGCGTCTGAGCCCCCGAGCTGCGGTTTCGGAACTTTCGGAGCGGGAACCCCGTTGACTCGGCATACATGATCTTCCTAAGTTCGACCGGCCGGTCCGGATCACCGGCACGCGTGCGGCATGTCGAACCAAAAGGAGGGGTGCCGTGGCAGTCGAAGACCCCGGGCCCGGGACGCTCACGATCGACCTCGGCGCCGGGACGGGCCCCTTCCACGGTGGCGCGAGCGGCACCTCCTACGGACCGTACGGCGACGTCCACGTCCAACTGCCCGGCCTTCACCGGGGGTTCCCGGAGGTCGTCCGCCGCCAGGTCGAACACGCCCTCACTCTGGGCGAGTCGGCCTCCCGCATCGTGTACGTCCCGTTCGGCGAACCCGAGGGCCACGGCCGCGTCTCCTGGCGCACCGACCCGCGCCCCTACTTCGCCGCCTGGCAGGAGACGTACCGCCTGATCAAGGGTCTCCACCCCGGGGCGCGCGTCGCCGGACCCGACACCGGCATGTCGTACCCCGAGGTCAGGGGCTTCCTGGAGTTCGCCAAGGAGCACGGTGTGGTCCCCGACGTGATCACCTGGCACGCCCACGACCACCACCTGTCCGTGCCGGGCCGGATGGTGCAGTGGATCGCCGCGATCGAGGAGTCCAAGGTGGACTCCGACCTGGCGTGCCGGGACATCGACGGCAAGGGGACCGGCCAGTGGTGGCTGTTCAACGCCTACGGCCGTATGACGGGCACCACCGTGCGGGTCATCGCCCCGCGCACCGACGTGCAGCACCCTCTCCAGGGCGTCGCCACCCTGGACACCGAGAAGCGGCAGTCGCGGCTGCTGTTCGGCGGCGCGGGCGGCACCGCGAACGTCGTCTTCGCCAACGTCGACCCCGAGGTCTTCGGCGCGACGGTGCATGTGCGGCTGGACGAGCTCCGCTGGGCGGGCCGAGTCGGCGCGAGCGGGCCGCCGTTGAGGATGCGTGACGATGAACTGCCTGTCGTGGACGGCATGGTGGCCCTGCCGCTCACCGGCCTCGACGAGATGTCCGCGTATCACCTGATCCTGTCACCCGGCGGCCACGGCGCCGACCCGCTGCCGCCCGAGGTGCGCTGGCGGCGGACGTACGAGGCCGAGGACGCGACCTGCACCGGCGGCGGTCACTCGAAGAACGGTCCCGAGGACGGCCTGCGCACCGGCTTCGACGGGGTGCTCACCTTCGACGTGGAGGTCCCGCAGGACGGGACGTACGACATCAGCGTCTACGCCGGCTCCCACAACCAGGCCGACCCCGTCCGCGAGCAGGGGCCCACCCACGTCTTCCTGCGCGTCGACGGCGAACGGCCCCGCGAGCTGCTGCTGCCGCTCGGCCACGGGTGGGCGGTCCGGGGCCACACCGAGGCCGACCTCACCGCGGGCGGCCACCGGATCACCCTCGCCGCGCAGGACCCGGATCTCGGCGCCGCCAGGGGCGACGCCGTGATCGACGGACTGGACCTCACCCTGCGCGCCACCGAGGGCCCCGCGCCGTACGACGCCGAGTACGCGGACCTGCGCGACGGCGCCCGCGTCAGCCACGCCCACCGCGGCGCCTCGGGCCCCGGCGTCGCCGTACTGCCCCGGGGCGGCACCGCGACCTTCTGGGTGCACGCGGCCGACGACGGCGAGGCGACGGTCACCGTCGAGCGGCTCGGCCCCGGAGAGGGCGTGGTGACGGTCGACGGCGAGGCGGTCGGACGCGTCGAGGAGGGCCCGCTGCCGCTCTTCCTGGCCGGCGGCATCAACAAGATCACGGTCACCGGCACCTCGGAACGGCTGATCGTGGACCGGCTGCGGGTCGGCCCGTCCCGGGGCCTGCTGCCGGGCACGTCCTACGCCGCCGAGGACGGCGTCCTCACCGGTACCGCGAAGGTGACCGCACTCCCGTACGCCACGGGCGGCAAGGCAGTGGACGGCATAGGCGGCGGCCCCGGCAACGCCCTCACCTTGACAGTCACCGCTCGGCACGCCGGCCCTCACGCCCTGACCATCCGCTACTCCAACGGCGAGCAAACCCCGGCCACCCGCTACAACCCAGACCCGGTCTGCCGCCATGCCGACCTCACGGTCAACGACGGCACACCGCACCGGATCCTGTTCCCCACCACCTTCGACTTCAACGCCTTCCGGACTCTCACCGTCCCCGTCACCCTCGTCCAGGGCGCCAACACCCTCACCTTCACCGTCGGCGAACTCCCCGCCTTCGACGGGGAGTTCAGGAATGCACACGACCGGGGCCCGGCCTGCGCGCCGGTGATCGACCGTGTGACGGTGACGCCGCTGACCGTGCCGCGCTAGGCGGGCCTCAGCGCGCGTCGGCGGCGCGGTACACGCCGAACATCGCGCCCTGCGTGTCCCGCAGTACGGCGATGCGCGGGCCCTCGGGGACGGACGTGGGCTCCATGAGGACGGAGCCGCCCGCCTCCGTCGCGTCCGCAGCCGTGGCGTCCACGTCGGCGACCGCGAAGTACGGCAGCCAGTGCGCCGGGACCTCGTGCGGGAACTTGTCGTCCATCGGCACCATGCCGCCGAAGTCGGCGCCGTCCAGGCCCCACTGCGTATAGCGCTCCAAGGCGTTGACGCTCCAGCCGAACACCGAGGTGTAGAAGGCCTTCGCCTCCTGCGGCGCACGGGTCAGCAGTTCCACCCAGCCCAGGGAACCGGGGGCGTTGAGCACACCGGCGCCTGCGAAGCCCCGCTCCTGCCACAGCTGGAAGGCGGCGCCCTGCGGATCGGCCACCGAGGCGAAACGGCCCATCGCGGGCACGTCCCCGGGCTCGGACATCACCGACCCGCCCGCCGAGCGCACCTTCGCCACGGTGGCGTCGAGGTCCGCCACGGCGAATGTCACGTACCAGACCACGGGCTGCGCAGGTGCCCCCTCGCCCAGCGGGACGAGCGCGCAGACCGGGGCGTCCGCCAGATACGCGATCGTGTAGCCGCCCATCTCCTCCCGGGCGTCCGTCTCGGTACGCCAGCCGAACAGAGCGGAGTAGAACCGCTTGCCGGCCTCCAGATCAGGGCATCCCACCTCGGCCCAGCAGGGCCCGCCGGCCACCGGCTTGTCGAGCTGCATGGCGTTCCTTTCGCAGGGATCGCTGGAAGAGCTCCGCCCACACGCCTCCCCAAGCACGCTAAGCCCGGCACCCAGGCCCCGGCCATCCGGCGGAAACCCAGTGGAGCCCGGCGCCGCCACCGCCGTACCCTCGACCCCGTACCGCACCGCATGGCGGCCTGCCGACACCGTTCTCCGACCGGAGGTCCCGCATGCCCGCGCCCGTGGTGCGCCCCTTCCGCCGCGCCGACCGCGACCAGCTCACCGAACTGATCAACCAGCACGTCGCCGCCGTCGTCCCCGGCGTCTCCGTCTCCGTGAACACGGTGCTCAGCGATCTGGAGCGGCAGCCGGACGAGTTCATCACCGACCCCTGGGTCGGCGAGCGCGTCACCCTCGTCGCCGAGCAGCGCGACTACGTCGTGGCCGCCGCCCATCTGCTGCGCTACCGGGCCGACGACCGGGTCGGCGCGGGCTACCGGGACATCGGCGAGATCGACTGGCTGGTCTGCCATCCGCCGGCCTCCTTCTGGCCGGACGCCGACGACGCCGCGGACCTGCTGATGAGCGCCTGCCTGGCCCAGCTGGCCCGCTGGAACGTACGTGCCCGGTACGCGAGCGGCGAGCTCCCCGCCCCGGCCGTCTACGGCCTGCCTCGTACCTGGCCGCACATCCGCGCCCTCTACCAACGCTCCGGTTTCCGGCACGTCGGCGACACCGAGGTGATCCTCATCGCCCGCGTGGCCGACCTGCCGCCGCACGAGCCACGGCCCGGCATCACCGTCGACCGCACGCTGGGCGAGTGCGGCACGCGCCTGACGGCGTACGCCGACGGCCGCGCCCTCGGCTTCATCGAGGTCGACACGGCCCTGTCCCGCCCCGAACGCCATGTCCGCGGCACCGGCCTCGCCGACATCGGCAACCTGCACATCGACCCGTCGGCGTACGGCGAGGGTCTGGAGCAGTGGCTCCTCGGCCGGGCGGCCGACTGGCTGCGCCTGTGCGGTGCGGACCGCCTCCTGGCCTACGAGGCCGCCACCGACGACACGATGCTCGCCCACCTCACCTCGGCCGGCTTCCGGGAACTGACCCGCACCGACCGAGGCTGGCAGCACCGGCCCTAGGTTCCGTTCAGATCCCGGGTCGGTACCGCAGGGGATGATCCGCCGGAATCTCCACCAGCACGATCCGCGTCCCGTCCGGATCCGCGATCCACATCTCGATCAGCCCCCACGGCTCCTTCACCGGCGGCCGCACGATCCCGACGCCCTTCGCCACCAGCTCCTCCTGCGCGGCGGCGACGTCCGCCACCTGCATCCAGAGCTGCACGGCGGGGGACGGCGGGGTCTCGGACCGGCCGGAGACCTCCAGGAAGCCCCCGCCGAGGAAGTAGACGGTGCCGCGCTGCGGCCCCGTCCCGAACTCGCGATAGACGACCAGGCCCAGTTGCTCGCCGTAGAAGACACGGGAGCGCTCGGGATCGGTGGGGCGGAGCAGGGTCCGTCCGCTCAGTACGTGCACCATGCAGCCGGAGCCTAGCGGCGCGTTACTCTCAGCGGTGCCCGAGCCGCGCCCGAGTAGGGGAGAACCGCACCATGGACACCGCCGCGACCGACGCCTCCGCCGGACTCAGCTTCCGCGACGCCACCGACGCTGACGTGGACACGCTGGTCGTGCTGATCGAGTCCGCCTACCGCGGGGACTCCAGCCGGGCCGGGTGGACCACGGAGGCGGACATCCTCGAAGGGCGGCGGACCGACCCGGAGGGTGTGCTGGAGGTCATCAAGTCGCCCGACAGCCGGCTGCTGACGGTCGAGCGGGACGGCCGGGTCGTCGCCTGCTGCCAGCTCGAACACCGCGGTGAGTACGCCTACTTCGGGATGTTCGCGGTCAGCCCCGCCCTCCAGGGCGCCGGCCTCGGCAAGGTGATCATCACGGAGGCGGAGCGGCGGGCCCGCGAGACCTGGGGCGTGACCGAGATGCACATGACCGTGATCTCCGTACGCAACGACCTCATCGCCTGGTACGAGCGCCGCGGTTACCGCCGTACGGGACGGATGACCCCGTTCCCGTACGGCGACGAGCGCTTCGGCATTCCGCAGCGCGACGACCTGCAGTTCGAACTGCTGGTCAAGGAACTCGCCTGAGTCCTACGACGTTTGGCGGCCTGGCTTCGCCGTCACGCGGTGAAACGGCCGGTGCGCTTGATCTGCGGGTAGTCGGTCGTCGCGCCGTCCAGTTCCAGGGCCCGTACGAGACGCAGATGGTCCTGGGTGTTGACCACCCAGCCGATGATCCTGAGGTCCGCCTTGCGGGCGTTCTCCACGACCTCCAGGGTGAGGCGGCGGATGTTCAGGCAGACCGTCGCCGCACCGACCGCGACCGCGCGGTCCACGACGTCGGTGCCGTAGCGGCTGGCGATCAGCGCGGTGCGCACCCCGGGTACGAGGCGGGCGATCTCGGCGACGGCGTCGTCATGGAACGAGGACACCTCGACCCGGGGGGCCAGGTCCCGGTCGGTCATCACCTCGGCGAGTGCCCGGGCCGCCGCCACGTCCTTGATCTCGGCCTGGAGCGGTGACTTCACGGCGTCCAGGACCTCTTCGAAGACCGGCACGCGCTCGCCACGGCCCGCGTCCAGGGAGCGCAGCTCGGCGAGGGTCTTGTCGGCGATCGGGCCGGTTCCGTCGGTCGTGCGGTCCACGTCGGTGTCGTGCATGACGACGAGGGCGCCGTCCTTGCTCAGGTGGAGATCGAGTTCGATGACGTCGAGCCCGGCCTGCTGGGCGGCGACGAAGGAACGGAGGGTGTTCTCGGGTTCGACACCCATGACTCCGCGGTGACCGATGGTAAGGAAGTTCAAGATTCAACTCGCTTCCGTCGACGGCGGCGGGGGGAGTGCGCGCGAACCGGAGCGGACTGTTCGCGTGGCAGTGCCGCAGCCTAGTGGTCCGGGCGCGTGATGAACCCCACGTGTACACACGGTTTGCGGCAATGGACATGTCGTAGCTGGATCATGCGCCTCTCGACGGTCACCCTGGCGTGGGCGAGTCCTGCGGGCATTGACCGGATGTCGCCGGTCGGTTCGCGTATGCCCAGCCGACGCCGGAGTATGCGCCGTCGCGGCATCCAACAGGAAAAAGTTCGGTGACCATGAGGGTGTGCAGGACAATTTCCCGAGGTGCCTCTTGCTGGGAGAAGACTCGTGTGCGTACGGTGTCCTGACGCGAGGTTCTCCCGTGGAGGATGGGACATGACGGAAATTCTTGTGCAGGCGGCTACGGAGGAGCGGGTTCCTCCCGCGACCAGGGTGGTTGAGCACCCGGCGTGGCCGGTGCTCAAGGGTGCCGTGGAACGGATCCGGCCATGGCAGTCCAAGGACGGCTCGATCGACTTCCAGGCCGAGGGCGCGCCCGAGCGCACGGACGCCGAGGCCGCCGTACGGCGTGTCGTGGAGGCCGTCGAGAAGCTCTCGGTGCTGCTGCCCCACGACGCCGCCTACCACCAGGCCCTGGTGAAGGACCTGAACCGCTGGGCCGAGGGCGGCTTCGAGGTGCCCGACTTCCTCGACTCGCTGCTGGCCTTCCAGCCCGCCGCCGGCCGCGCGGACGGCCTCCAGCACCTGGTCGTCTTCCCGATGTACACGCAGAACGGCAACCCCGACCGCAACCTTGAGGCGGTCGTCCTGCGCATGGTCTGGCCGGACTGGCTGGCCGAGCTGGAGCGCACCCGCTACGACAACCCGCTGTTCTGCGGCATCAAGTTCGAGGACTTCACGGCCGGGTACGACACCAACTCCGCCGTCCTGTTCCCGGAGACGATCGCCGTGCGCCAGGCGCCCGAGCGCTTCAGCTGGGGCGGCATCTTCTGCGACCGCGAGGCCGCCCGCTTCCGCCGGGTCACCGACGCCGCCGTCGACATCCTGGGCCTGGACCTGCCCGAGGACATCGCCGCGATGGTCCACGACCAGAAGCGCTGCGAGGAGGCCTTCGTCCTGTGGGACATGGTCCACGACCGCACCCACAGCCACGGCGACCTGCCGTTCGACCCGTTCATGATCAAGCAGCGCCAGCCGTTCTGGATGTACGGCCTGGAGGAGCTGCGCTGTGACCTCACCGCCTTCAAGGAGGCCGTGAAGCTCCAGGCCGACGGCGTCCCGCAGGCCCGTGACGTGCAGTACGCGGTCCTCTTCGACCGCATGTTCCGCTTCCCGGTCACCGGCGAGCGCGAACGCAACTACGACGGCCTCGGCGGCCAGCTGCTCTTCGCCTACCTGCACAAGCACGACGTCGTCCGCTGGACCGACAACAAGCTGCACATCGACTGGGACCGCGCCCCGCAGGTCACCAACCAGCTGTGCGCCGACATCGAGCAGCTGTACCGCGACGGCATCGACCGCCCCAAGCTCGTGCACTGGTTCGCCGGCTACGAGCTGGTCTCCACCTACCTCGCCCCGCACCCGGGCTCCCGCTGGGCCAAGGGCCCGGAGGCCCTGGACCTGACCCAGCCGCCGCGCAAGCTCGTCGATGACGTGCTTCCGGACGAGTTTCCGCTGAGCATGTTCTATGAGGCACTCTCCAAGAAGCTGAAGAACGTGATCGCCTCCACCAAGGGCATCACCGCGGAGAGCGCCGAGCGGGTCGCCGCGTGAGCGACGGCTTGTTGCGCGAGACCGAGAACACTGCTCAGCAGGAGGCGAAGATCATGGCGGGGAACGGAGCTCTCAGCGGTGCGGTGATCGCGGTGGCCGGCGCGGGCGGACCCGCCGGCCGGGCGGCGCTGCTGCGGCTGGCCGAGGCCGGCGCGACCGTCGTCGGCGCGGACAACGATCCCGAGCGGCTGGCCGAGGCCGTGGACGCGGCCCGTTACGCGTCCGGCGGCGCGACCGTCACCGGCGAACCCGTCGACCTGCTCGATCTGCAGTCCGCCCGGGACTGGGCCGACCACATCGAGAAGGACTTCGGCCGCATCGACGGCCTGGTCCACCTGGTCGGTGGCTGGCGCGGCAGCGAGACCTTCGTCAAGACGAGCCTCGACGACTGGGACTTCCTGGAGCTGCTGCTCATCCGCACGGTCCAGCACACCTCGCTCGCCTTCTACGAGGCCCTCCAGCGCAGCGAGCGCGGACGGTACCTGCTGATCAGTGCCGCCGGTGCCTCGAAGCCGACCGCGGGCAACGCCTCGTACGCCGCCGCCAAGGCCGCCGCCGAGGCCTGGACGCTCGCTCTCGCCGACGCCTTCCGCAAGGCCGGGGGCCCCGAAGGCCCGACCTCCGCGGCTGCCATCCTGGTGGTGAAGGCGTTGGTGCACGACGCGATGCGCGCCGAGCGCCCCAACGCGAAGTTCGCGGGCTTCACGGACGTCAAGGACCTGGCCGACGCCGTCGTCGGAGTCTGGGACAAGCCCGCCGCCGAAGTGAACGGAACCCGCCTGTGGCTGACCGAGAAGCCGTGAACCCTCCGAAGACCGACGCCCGGCGTCATCACGACCCGGACGTCCGCGGCTTCGCCAGTGACAACTACGCCGGCGCCCACCCGGAGGTGCTCGCCGCCCTGGCCCTGGCCAACGGCGGGCACCAGGTCGCCTACGGCGAGGACGACTACACCGAGAACCTCCAGCGGATCATCCGCAGCCACTTCGGCGCCGCAGCCGAGGCGTTCCCGGTCTTCAACGGCACCGGAGCCAACGTCGTCGCACTCCAGGCCGTCACCGACCGCTGGGGCGCGGTGATCTGCGCCGAGAGCGCGCACATCCACGTCGACGAGGGCGGTGCGCCGGAGCGGATGGGCGGCCTGAAACTGCTCACCGTGCCCACGCCCGACGGCAAGCTCACCCCCGAGCTGATCGACAAGCAGGCGTACGGCTGGGACGACGAGCACCGGGCGATGCCGCAGGTCGTCTCGATCACCCAGAGCACGGAGCTCGGCACGCTCTACACACCGGACGAGATCCGCGCCATCTGCGACCACGCCCACGCGCACGGCATGAAGGTGCACCTGGACGGCTCCCGGATAGCCAACGCGGCCGCCTCCCTGAACGTCCCGATGCGGACGTTCACCGACGCGGTCGGCGTCGACATCCTCTCCCTCGGCGGCACCAAGAACGGCGCCCTGTTCGGCGAGGCCGTCGTCGTCCTCAACCAGGACGCCGTCAGCCACATGAAGCACCTGCGCAAGCTGTCCATGCAGCTCGCCTCCAAGATGCGCTTCGTGTCCGTGCAGTTGGAGGCCCTGCTCGCCAAGGACCTGTGGCTGCGCAACGCCCGCCACGCCAACGAGATGGCCCAGCGCCTCGCCGAGGGCGTACGTGCCGTGCACGGCGTGGAGATCCTCTACCCGGTGCAGGCCAACGGCGTCTTCGCCAAGCTTCCGCATGACGTGAGCGAGCGCCTGCAGAAGCGGTTCCGGTTCTACTTCTGGGACGAGGCGGCGGGCGTCGTGCGCTGGATGTGCGCCTTCGACACGACCGAGGAGGACGTGGACGCCTTCGTGGCGGCGCTGAAGGAGGAGATGGCGCGCTGAGCCATCCCCTCCGCCGCGGCGCGGGTTCAGCCGTTGACGACGATCTCCGACCGGTTGTTCCGCAGGTTCGGGTCGAACTTCCGGATGGACAGCTCGGGGTCGTCGTTGAGGGTCTCGACGGTGGTGCGCGCCCCGCGCACCACCTCGTCGATGCGCAGCCGGATCTCCATGGTGTGCGACGCCCTGTCGTGCAGATAGATCGGCGTCTTGCAGAAGTAGGTCGTCACGGACGGCTCTTCCGCTGACTCCGGCAGGGTCCAGCACTCCTCCGGCAGCCCCACGACCGTCGTCCCGCGCGGTGCCTGGAAGCGCACCGTCGCCACGGACGCGCCCGCGCCGAGGGACGCCACCCACGCCGGGCCCCGGTTGTACACGGTGACGGCGGCGGTCACGGTGTCGCCGACGGCCCCGCGCACCTTGCTGCCGGTGAGCTTCAGGTCGGCGGTGTTCCTGGCGTCGAGCATGACGGCGCGGTAGTTGTCCGACAGATCGAGGTCCTCGTCGGCGGCTGCGGCCCGCCGCGTCGCGACGGGGCGCAGATCCAGCTCGGGCCCCGTCCCCGGGGTCCACGTCCATTCACCGCGGGCCTCTTCCAGTGCCGCGTCCGAGTACGGCAGGACGGAGTGGTCGAACCGCTCGTACAGCGCCTTGTCCCGCACGCGCAGCCCGGTCGTCAGCGCGTACTGCTCACCCGGAGCCACCTTCTCGTCCAGCACACACAGCGCGGACGTCCCGGTCTCGTGCTGCCGGTATTCGCAGTTGGAGTGCCGCTCCTTGAGCCGCAGCCCGTACGACGCGTTGATCCACAGCAGCGTCCGCTCCACGGAACGGTTGCCGGAGTTGCCGACCGTCGCGCTCACCCGGGTGTCCGAGCCCGGCCTGAGGTCCCTTTGGTACTCGGCCTGGCTGAGCCCGAGGTCAGGTCCGTCGCCCAGGGAGATCCGGGTCTCCGCGGGGAACGCCGTCAACTCACCGGCGGTGGCGGTGTAGCGCACATGCCCCGTGGCGGTGAGGTCGGCGTCCGGCAGTGCGCTCAGGCGGATCTGGGCCGCCGTCACGATGTTCTTCCCGGACGGCATCCCCGGGAAGTCGCACAACGCCTGCACCGCCGACGCGGGCACGCAGTTCGAGGGCCACGCCACCCGCGCGAAGGCGGAGAGCTCGCTCGCGTCCACGGTCAGCCGACCGGGTGCGACCTCGTTCTCGGTGTTGTCATGCGTGACGCGCACCGTGACGGTGCGCTCGGCCCGGCCGCCCGAGACCGACGCCGGCAGCACCGTCTCCGACGGCACGTCGATCCACAACTGGTCGGACACAGCATGTACGGGGCCGGCCCCGACGGCGGCAAGGGCACAGCCGGCGAGCGCGGCTCCGAGCAGGCGATGCTTCATGGATTCCCCCTGGTCGACGATCCGTCGGTGACGAGACCGGCGGCGTGGGGGAGGGGTTGTGGCCGGGCGTGAGGGTTGCGGCGAGGTTCGGCCGTTCTGCCCGTAGGCGGCTCTTGCTGTATATCTATGCAGTAGTCCGCAAATTAATTGACCGTGCGGTCGGCTACCGCCTACGCTCTGCTGCCATGCAGATGATCCAGCAAACCGCCGACCTCTCCGCCTACTTGGCTGCTGACGAGGTGATCGACCATCATCATCCGCTGGTGCGGGAGGTGGCCGCCCGACTCGCGAACGGCGTGGCGGATTCGTATGACTATGCGCGGGCGGCGTTCGAGTTCGTGCGTGACGCCATTGCGCACTCTCAGGACTCCGGCGACCTCCGGGTCACCTGGCGTGCCTCCGATGTCCTGGAGCAGGGCACCGGCATCTGCTACGCCAAGGCCCACGCGCTGACCGCGCTGCTGCGGGCCGAGGACATCCCGACCGCGCTCTGCTACCAGAAGCTCGACGTGGTGCACGGCCTGGTCGCCGTGCGGTTCAACGGCGCCTGGCATCGACAGGACCCGCGAGGCAACAAGCCGGGCGTGGACGCCCAGTTCTCGCTCGACGGGGAGCGGCTGGCCTTCCTGCCCGACCTGGAGTTCAATGAGTTGGACTATCCAGTCCTGTATGCTGAACCGCATCCGTCCGTGCTGAGCGCCCTCAAGGCCGCCCCCGACCGGCCCCACCTGTGGAAGACGCTCCCGCCCGCACTCTGAGGCAGGCCATGACCCTCTCCCTGACCGTGTCCGACGAGGTGCGCGCCCTCGCGCCCGGTTTCACCCACGTCGCCATCGAGGCGCGCGGGCTGGTCAACGGCCCGAGCACCGACGCCAGTGCCGAGCTGCTCGACGACGCGGCCCGCCGGCTCGCGGTACGCCTGGGCGGACGCGCCCCGCACGAGGACCCGCACATGGCGGCCTGGCGGGAGGTGTACACGGCGTTCGGGTCGAAGCCGTCACGCACCCGCAACTCCGCGGAGGCGCTGGCCAAGAGGGCACTGTCGGAGGCGGGGCTGCCCCGGATCAACCTGCTGGTCGACCTCTACAACGCCATCAGCGTCGCCCACCTCATCCCCGTGGGCGGCGAGGACATCGACCGCATCGAGGGCGGTATGCGCCTGGTGCGAGCGACCGGCGAGGAGGACTTCGTGACCGTCGCCGGCGGTGAGGAGGCCGTAGAGCACCCCGACGCGGGCGAGGTCGTATGGCGCGACGATGCGGGCGTGACCTGCCGCCGCTGGAACTGGCGCCAGGGCCCGCGCACCCGCCTCACCGAGGAGAGCACCTCGGGCATCTTCCTGCTGGAGAGCATGGCACCCATGCCGGTGACCGACGTCGAGCAGGCGGCGACCGAGCTGGCGGAACTGCTGGAGAAGTTCAGCCCGGGAGCGAGTATCGCGGTGAGCCGGTCGCTGTCGGTCCGGCAACGCCCCTAAGGGGCGCGGGGAACTGCGCGACAAGCCACGACGGCGCCGCAGACGACCACCGGCACAACCCGGCACTACCCGGCGGAGCGCCCGGCCTCGGCCTCGCGAACCTGCTCCGGCGTAGGAGCGGTCCCACCCAGATGCGCCGGCATCCACCACGTGTCGTTGGCGTCCTTGGGCCGCACCGGATAGGCACGCTGCGCGGCCTCCAGCAGTTCCTGGACGCGCTCGCGCAGCTGGCGCGTGATGGCACCGGCGTACTTGTCCTTGGACGCCTCGATCGCCTCGCCGACCCGGATCGTGATCGGGATGTGGCTGCGCTTGAAGTTGCGCGGGTGGCCCTTGGTCCACAGGCGCTGGGTCCCCCACACGGCCATCGGGATCAGCGGCACACCCGCCTCCTGGGCCAGCCGCGCGGCACCCGACTTGAAGCTCTTCAGCGTGAACGACGGGGAGATCGTGGCCTCCGGGAAGACCCCCACGATCTCACCGGACCTCAGCGAGTCCAGCGCATGCGCGTACGCCGCCTCACCCTGCTTGCGGTCCACCGGGATGTGCTTCATACCGCGCATCAGTGGACCGGAGATCTTGTGCCGGAAAACGGACTCCTTCGCCATGAAACGGACGAGTCGTTTCTGCGGCAGCGCCGCCAGGCCGTTGAAGACGAAGTCCAGATAGCTGATGTGGTTGCTCACCAGCACGGCGCCGCCCGAGCGCGGAATGTTCTCCGACCCCTTGCAGTCGATCTTGAGGTCCCACGCCTTGAACAACGTCTGGGCGAAACCGACGACGGGACGGTAGACAAGCTCTGCCATGGACGGGAAGGACCCTTCCTCTTCTGCCTGGGAAGGAGGCTCCCAGTGGGAAAGTTACGCAGCCGTAGGTAAACGGCATGTCGCAGATCGTGCCCCAAGAACGCCCGACGGCCAAGCCCAAGTGCCTGTGAAAGGCGAGATCCTCGTCACGTCAGTCCCTTGATCCACCTCGGATTTTGGCGCAGCCTTTACTCTGCGCGCACCGTCACCCGCCGCACGAGCAGGTACATCTCGCAGCCCAGGCAGTACCCGAAGACGGCGTTAAGGAACGCGGCCGCGAGCGCGGCCCCGGTCGCGGCGAGACCCAGCCAGTCCGGCCCGAGCGTGAAACCGACCAGCCCGATGCCGGCGAAGACCAGTCCCACCGTCTGGGCGAACCGCGGCGGTTCGGGCGCCTCGAACTCGGTCGGCGGCCCGATCCGGGGGCGGACGGCCCTGCGGAACAGCCACCCGTAGGGCGAACGGGCCACCCCGCCCGCCGCGCCCAGCGCGAACGCCAGCGTCTGCCAGGCCAGCAGCCAGGCGCTCCCGGTGACCAGCACGACCGCCAGCACCACGGTCGTCACGGCCGCCCCGAAACGCGGGCCCCTCACATCGATGTCCATGAATCAAGCATTCCGCATCGGGGGCCGCGGGGGGAGTCGGGAATCTTTGCAGTCTCGTGAATGCTTGAGCAGGGTGATGACCGGACTTGTGGTGTGTGTGGCGGTGCTCGCGGCGGCGAGCGCATACGGAGTGCTGCAGCGGCGGCGGAGCGGGAGAGTGCGCGTGCGCGGGCGCGACGACGGAAAGCGGCTCGGGGCGGCCGAGTTGGGCGAGGCGCTGGGCGAGCGCGCCACCCTCGTGCAGTTCTCCAGCGCGTTCTGCGCCCCCTGCCGGGCCACCCGGCGTGTGCTGGGCGAGGTGGCCGGCATGGTCCCGGGCGTGACCCATGTCGAACTCGACGCCGAGGACAACCTGGACCTCGTACGGCGGTTCGACATCCTCAAGACGCCGACCGTGCTGGTCCTCGACGCCGACGGTCACGTCGTACGGCGGGCCACCGGTCAGCCGCGCAAGGCGGACGTGATCGCCGCCCTCGGGGAAGCGGTCTGAGGGGGTGTGACACCGAGGGTGAGTCATCTCCCACATGGCGGAACGTACTTGACTGTGCGCACCACCTATCGTCAGCCTGACCGTATGCCTGAGGAACTCCTTCTCTTCGGACGGGCCCACGTCGATCTGGCCCGTACCGCGAGCGCCTGCTGTCCGAGCTGTTGAGCAGCAACGGATCCGCACGCCTCCCCTCGCAGAAGGACAACTCCATGACGGCCATGTCCGACCTCGGCACCACTCAGCAGGCCTCGCCCGAACTGCTCCGCTCCGTGTTCCGGCGCCATGCCGCCGGAGTGGCCGTGATCACCGCGCGCGGGGAGGCGGGCCCGGTCGGCTTCACCGCCACCTCCCTCACCTCCGTCTCCGCCGAGCCCCCGATCCTCTCCTTCGGTATCGGCACCGGCGCCTCCAGCTGGCCGGCGATCGCCGGGACGGACCACGTCGGCGTCCACATACTCGGCGAGCACCAGCAGGAGCTGGCCGCGACCTTCGCCCGCAGCGGCGCCGACCGCTTCGGCGCGCCCACGGTGTGGCGCGAGGGCCCCGAGGGTGTCCCCGTCCTCGACGACGTCCTGGCCTGGATGGTGTGCCGGATCGTGGCGCGCGTGCCCGCGGGCGATCACCGCATCGTGCTGGGCGAGGTCGTGCTCGGTGACCCCAGCGGTCCCGGACGTCCGCTCCTGTACCACCAGGGCCGGTTCAACGGCCTACGTGACTGACCTCACCAGGCCGATGTGACCGATCAAGCCCTCCGTCGTTCTGCGAAGCCGTCCGAATCCGATTACGCTGCGTTGCAAAGGTCACAGTTCAAAGCGCTTGCTTAGCGGGGATGAACTGGGTGTACTGACGAGTAATATTTCGCTCGGGGCGCGGGTCGCTCCGAACGGGACCAGCCGCTTGGGGCGCCTATGCTGCCTGCAAGTAGGCAGCAGAGAAATGTCGACGCAGTAGGAGAGCCGGCGTGAGCTTGAGGATCGTTGTCACTGTGAAGTACGTGCCCGACGCCACTGGCGACCGGCACTTCGCCGATGACCTGACCGTCGACCGGGACGACGTGGACGGTCTGCTCTCCGAGCTCGACGAGTACGCGGTCGAGCAGGCGCTGCAGATCTCCGAGAACTCCGACGACGACGTGGAGATCACCGTTCTGACGGTGGGCCCCGAGGACGCCAAGGACGCCCTGCGCAAGGCGCTGTCCATGGGCGCCGACAAGGCCATCCACGTCGAGGACGACGACCTGCACGGCACCGACGCCCTGGGCACCTCGCTGGTGCTGGCCAAGGCCGTCGAGAAGGCCGGCTACGACCTGGTGATCTCCGGCATGGCCTCCACCGACGGCACCATGGGTGTCGTACCGGCGCTGCTGGCCGAGCGTCTGGGCGTCCCGCAGGTCACCCTGCTGTCCGAGGTCTCCGTGGAGGACGGCACGGTCAAGGGCCGCCGGGACGGCGACACCGCCACCGAGCAGCTGGAGGCGTCGCTGCCGGCCGTCGTGTCGGTCACCGACCAGTCGGGCGAGGCGCGTTACCCGTCCTTCAAGGGCATCATGGCCGCCAAGAAGAAGCCGGTGGAGTCCTGGGACCTCTCCGACCTCGACATCGAGGCGGAGGAGGTCGGTCTTGAGGGTGCCTACACCGTCGTGGACAGCGCGGCCGAGCGTCCGGCCCGTACCGCCGGCACGATCGTCAAGGACGAGGGCGAGGGCGGCAAGCAGCTCGCCGAGTACCTCGCGAGCCAGAAGTTCATCTAAGGGGCACCGGCCCGCTTGAGGCTCAACACCCCTTCCGCCCCTTAAGACTTCGCAATCCGCAGGAGAGCATTCCCATGGCTGAAGTTCTCGTCTACGTCGATCACGTGGACGGTGCCGTCCGCAAGCCCACGCTGGAGCTGCTGACCCTGGCCCGCCGCGTCGGCGAGCCGGTCGCCGTCGCCCTCGGCAGTGGTGCCGGTGACACCGCCGCCACCCTCGCCGAGCACGGCGCGGTCAAGGTCCTCACCCACGACGCGTCCGAGTACGCCGACTACCTGGTCGTCCCGAAGGTCGACGCCCTCCAGGCCGCCGTCGAGGTGGTGTCCGCCGGGGGCTCCCTGGCCGCCGTGCTGGTGCCGTCCTCCGCCGAGGGCAAGGAGATCGCCGCCCGTCTGGCGCTGCGTCTGGGCTCCGGCATCATCACCGACGCCGTCGACCTGGAGGCCGGCGACGAGGGCCCGGTGGCCACCCAGTCGGTGTTCGCCGCGTCCTTCACCACCAAGTCCCGTGTCTCCAAGGGCACCCCGGTCATCACGGTCAAGCCGAACTCGGCCGCCGTGGAGGCCGCTCCGGCCGCCGGTGCGGTCGAGGCCCTCGCAGTGACCTTCTCCGCCGCCGCCACCGGCACCAAGGTGACCGCGCGCACGCCGCGTGAGTCGACCGGGCGTCCGGAGCTGACCGAGGCCGCGATCGTGGTCTCCGGTGGCCGTGGCGTCAACGGCGCGGAGAACTTCTCGATCATCGAGGCCCTCGCCGACTCGCTCGGTGCGGCCGTCGGTGCCTCGCGTGCCGCGGTGGACGCGGGCTGGTACCCGCACACCAACCAGGTCGGCCAGACCGGCAAGAGCGTGTCGCCGCAGCTGTACATCGCCTCCGGTATCTCCGGCGCGATCCAGCACCGCGCCGGCATGCAGACCTCGAAGACGATCGTGGCGATCAACAAGGACGCCGAGGCCCCGATCTTCGAGCTGGTCGACTACGGCGTCGTCGGCGACCTCTTCGACGTCGTCCCGGCCCTGACCGAGGAGATCAAGGCCCGCAAGGGCTGATCCCGCACAGGCGCAGCGAGGCCCCCATGACCGTGCCGACGGTCATGGGGGCCTCGTGTCATCCCAGGCTCAGGAACGCCTGCACGGGCAGATGGTCGCTCGGGAACTGGCCGTTCTCGGCGAACGTGTTGATCACCGCCCGGTGCGCCGTGACGCCGGGCGTGCTCAGGATCCAGTCGATGCGGTCGCCGTCCGGCTTCAGCGGCTTGTAGCCGTGGAAGGTGCCGTACAGCGCGCTGCGCTCGCGCGCGGTGTCCCAGGTGTCGACGAGACCGGAGTCGAGCAGGGTGTCGTACACCCCGTTCTTGTGGGCGGCGACATTGAAGTCACCGGTCACCACGACCGGCAGCGAGCGGTCGAACCCGGCGATCCGTTCGGCGATGAGCCGGGCGCTGCGCACGCGGGCGAACTGGCTGACATGGTCGAAGTGCGTGTTGAGGACGTAGAACTCCCGCCCGTCGTCGGCCAGATCGCGGAATCGGACCCAGGTGACCATACGGGGGAAGGCAGCCCCCCAGGTGTTGGAGCCGATCACGTCCGGGGCGTCGGAGAGCCAGAAGTGGTCATACTCGGTCGGGTGCAGTCGATGGGAGTCGTAGAAGACGGCCATGTTCTCGTCGCGGCTGCCGTGCAGGCGGCCGGTGCCCACCCAGTCGTAGCGCTCGCCGAGGTCGGCGTCGAGGTCGAGCAGCTGCGAGAAGACTCCCTCCTGGGTGCCTATGACGTGCGGGGCCTCGCGGCGCAGCAGCTCACGCATCACCGGTCTGCGCACGGTCCAGCTGTTGGGCTCCGTGGTGCTCGCGAACCGAAGGTTGAAGGACATGGCCTGGAGATGCCGGCGGGGCGGATGCTCGCCCGCCGAGGCCGCGGAGGTGGGCAGAGCCGCGCTGGACAGGGGCGCGGTGACCGCGGTCGCCAACGCGATCCTGAGGCCCAGACGGCGCGTGACTCGGCTGTGGTTCGGCACAGGGGCTCCTTCGTCGAGTACCGGATCGGACAGAGCGAGGAGATGAGGGGTGGCTTCCCAGGCCGAGGGGGCGTTCATGCCCGACGGCCGTCATCCGCACGGGAGTTGGGCCGGAACCGGCGGGGCCTTCCGGTAACGGGCCCGCGACGGCGGGCGCCCTACCGTGGCCTGGCGTCGCGATAGCCGATGAGGGAAGGGGGCGCCATGGACGTCGTCGTGCACGGGTTCGACCAGCCGTGGGTGTCGACCGCACCCGCCCTGCTGGCCGTCACGCAGGTCCCGGCCGACGACACGCCGAGCGGTATGCCCGCGATACGTCTGAGCGCGCGCCCTGAGGCCGGCGGAGCACGGGCCGAATTCGTGCCGGGCGCCCCACTGGATCTGAACGACGCCGGTGAACTGCGCCTGTGGATCCGCTCGGACCAGCCCGCCGACGGCACCGACGGCCGGCCGTTCCTCGCCGAGTTCGGCTACACCGACGCCGCCGACACACCCGGCGAGGAGCACCGCTGGCTGCTGCCGGCGGCCCGCCCCGGCGCCTGGGAACAACGGCACCTCGGCATCGACCGGGACCGGCGCGGCGCCATCACCCGACTCACGCTGCGCTGCCTGACCGACCATCAGCTGGAGATGTCCTTCGACGAGCTGCTCGCGATCGTCGACGAACCGCTCGTCGCCGCCGAGGCCGCCCTCGTCGCCGTACTGGCCGAACCCGTCGCGCTGCCCGGAGCCCACCGGCTGCCCCTGCGCCCGGCCGCCGCGGGCAGTACCGAACTCCGGCTGTCGCCCGTCCGGCGCAGGCTGCGCGCCCGCAACCGGATCCTTGTCGACCCCGGCACGGGCGGGACACCGCAGTCCTACGACGTGATCGCCGCCGTCCACGACGACCCGGCGGACGAGACCCGGCTCACGCTCGATCCCACCCACCCACTGCGCAATTCCGTCGGCCCCGGCGCCACGCTCTCCGTGCAGGTTCCCGTGGTGGTGGAGGAAGCGCCCCTGGACGGCCCGGCCGCTGCCGACCGGCTGCCCGACCCCGTGCTCCTCGTGGAGCTGAGCGACCTGCGAGACGACCCGGAACGGGCCGGTCCCGCCGTCCAGCGTGACAGCTTCCGGCGCCGAGCCGACGGCACCACGTGCGCTGTACGGCCGCCGGCCCGGCCGGTGCAGGCCGAGTACCGGCTGCTGCCCGCCGGCCGGGACCGGGAACATTGAGCCGTCGCGTGCCGACCGTGACGTACGGGCCGTTGAAGAGGTGCAGGACGGGGACGTCCTCAGGGGCCTCGTCGTCGACGAGTGACTGCGCGAATTCGGCGACCATGGCACTCCTCCTCCCCCGCTGGTGTGCCACGCCGCGAGCGTAGAGATGCCCGCGTCACCACGCTGTCACGAGGATGCCGGCCCCTGCGGCGGATGCGTTTCATCCGTTTTCTGCCGTTCGGCCTCGAAATCCAGGAGGAACGCGCGGAAGATCCGTACGGCGGATCCGATGTCCGAGGTGACGAATGTCTCGACCGTCGCGGACCGCTCGATGTCGGGTACGAGGCGCAGGGTGAACAGGGTGCGGTCGGACTGCAGTACGACGCGTACGAGGCATATTGCCGTACGGCGTTCGGCGGAAGTCATTCGCTCACCGTGCCAGAGGGGCGTCACGGCAGCGTGGTGAGCGACCGTGCCACGCGCCCCTCGGGGCGGGACTGGCGCGGTGCGCCGCTGCCGAGGAGGGTATTGACCATGAGCATGGTCCGCGCATAACTTCATTATACGGATTGTTGATTCCGTATAGCGGAAAACAGGAGGGTGTAGGAATGGGTCAGGGCCAGCAGGAGAAGGTGGCGACGAGCCTCGCGGGCGCCGTCAGCGAGGAGATCAGCGCTTCCCTCGCCCCGGTCGACGCAGAGCTGGAGCGCCGCTACCCCGGCGACCCCGGCACCCGTCAGCCCGTCCACACCGTCTACGTCCCCGGCGATGTCTTCGCCGCCGACACCCTGCGCTCCTGGGGCGACCAGGCCCTCGCGCTCCTCGACGAGCATGCCCCGGACGCCGCGTCCTTCGCCGCCGTCCTCGGTCTGTCCGACGAACTCGCCGAGCCCGTCCACGCGCGCGTGCGCGCCAAGCTGGAGCACGAGCCCATCGAGGACCTGCGCGTCGACTTCGAGGACGGCTACGGCCCCCGACCCGACGCCGAGGAGGACGAGGCCGCCGCCCGCGCTGCGCGGCTGATCGCTCAGGCGTACGAGAACGGCACCGAGGCGCCGTACATGGGCATCCGCATGAAGTGCATGGAGGCGCCCGTCCGCGACCGGGGCATCCGCACCCTCGACATCTTCCTCAGCGGCCTGATGGAGGCCGGCGGCCTGCCCGACGGGCTGGTGCTCACGCTGCCCAAGGTGACGTACCCCGAGCAGGTGACCGCCATGGTGCGGCTGCTGGAGGCCTTCGAGAAGGCGCGTGGGCTGGAGCCCGGCCGGATCGGCTTCGAGATCCAGATCGAGACCAGCCAGTCCATCCTCGCCACCGACGGCACCGCCACCGTCGCCCGGATGATCCAGGCCGCCGAGGGCCGCGCCACGGGCCTGCACTACGGCACCTTCGACTACAGCGCCTGCCTCGGCGTCTCGGCCGCCTACCAGGCCAGCGACCACCCGGCCGCCGACCACGCCAAGGCGATCATGCAGGTCGCGGCGGCCGGCACCGGCGTACGCGTCTCGGACGGCTCGACGAACGTCCTGCCCGTCGGCCCGACCGCCAAGGTCCACGACGCCTGGCGACTGCACTACGGCCTCACCCGCCGGGCCCTCGCCCGCGCCTACTACCAGGGCTGGGACATGCACCCCGGCCACATCCCGACCCGGTACGCCGCCGTCTTCGCCTTCTACCGTGAAGGTTTTGAGCAGGCTGCGGCCCGCCTCGCCCGCTACGCCAACCGCGCCGGCGGCGACGTCATGGACGAGCCCGCCACCGCCAAGGCGCTCAGCGGCTATCTCCTGCGTGGCCTGGACTGCGGCGCCCTCGACATCGCCGAGGTCGCCCGGCTCACCGGCCTGACCCGCGCCGATCTGGAGGGATTCGCGGCGCCCCGGCGCGGCGATCTGACCGTCTCGGCCAAGTAGCGGGGGCCTTCACAGGCGCCACCGCAGGCTGGCGCTGTCACCGCTGCCCCGTACTCTGTACGGACGCATTGACGTGTCACAGGAACGGGGCAGCGGTGTCATCGGGGGAGAACGGACAGACCGACGAGGCCGGACGCCTGCTGGCCGGGCGTTATCGCGTCCTCGCACAGCTCGGGCGCGGCGGCATGGGCGTGGTCTGGCGGGCCGTCGACGAGGTCCTCGGCCGTGAGGTCGCCGTCAAGGAACTGCGCACCTACAGCGATGCCGACGGCCCCGAACTCGCGGATCTGCGGCTGCGGATGCAGCGCGAGGCCCGCGCGGCGGCCCGGGTGCGGCACCCCGGCGTCGTGGCGGTGCACGACGTGGCCGAGGTCGACGGACGCCCGCTGATCGTGATGGAGCTGGTCGACGGCCCCTCGCTGGAAGCCGTTCTGCGTGAGCGCGGCACCCTCGACCCGCGTGAGGCGGCCGCGATCGGCGCCAAGGTCATGGACGCGCTGGCCGCCGCCCACCGCGCCGGCGTCCTGCACCGCGACGTCAAGCCCGGCAACATCCTGCTGGAGGCCTCCGGCCGCGTCGTGCTCACCGACTTCGGCATCGCGACGATGGAGGACCCGGGCGACGGCTCGGCCACCAACCTGACCCGCACCGGCCATCTCGTCGGCTCCCTGGACTACTTGGCCCCCGAGCGCGCCCAAGGCTCCGATCCGGGCCCCTCCTCGGACGTCTGGGCCCTGGGCGCCACGCTGTACGCGGCGGTGGAGGGCTCCGCGCCCTTCCGCCGCACGTCGACGTTCTCCACCCTCACCGCGATCGTCAGCGAGCCCCTCCCCGAGCCCGCGCACGCCGGCCCCCTCGGCCCCGTCCTCCAGCGGCTGATGGACAAGCGCCCCGAGTCCCGCCCCGAGGCCGGCGAGGCACGCGAACTCCTCCAGGCCGTGGCGGACTCGGACGGCACGGACGCCCCGACGGCGGCCCTGCGCGGACCTGATCTCGCCGGGCCCGGTGAGACGGAGCGCAGCGTCTCGTCGGTACCGCCGGCCGTGGCACCGACGGCGGCCACGGGCCCCGACGGACAGGCGCAGCCCGGCCCGGCGGCACCCGCCGGACAGGCGTACGGCGGCCAGTCACAGGGCGTGCCGGGAGCCCAGGGCAACGACACTCCCGTGCAGGGCGTGCCCGCCTCCGACCTCCCCGGGGCGCCTCGCTTCGGGGCCGCGGGACAGGGGGCGCAGGGCCCCGCGACTCCCGGCCAGAGCCAGGGCACGCCGCCGGTACCGGGCTTCGGCGCCGCCGGGCAGCCCGGCCCGGGTGTACCGGGGCACGCCGCCCCCGGACAGTCGCCCGCGTCGCCGTTCAGTAACGCACCGGGGCAGCCCGGCCAACCACAGCCCGACCAGCCACAGTTCGGCGGGCCGCAGTCCGCTCAGCCGTACTCCGGGCACCCGCAGTCCGGCTTCGGCGGCACCACCCCGCAGTCGCCGGACCAGGCCCCCACCGGCCCGATGGTCACCTCCTCCTCGACCCCGCCCGCTCGGCGCAAGGGCCGCGCCCTGCTCGCCGCCGTGGCCGTCGTCGTCGTTCTCGCGGCTGCCGGGGTCACGGTCGCCCTGGTGAACAACACGGGCGGCACCAAGGAAAAGGCGCAGACCAACGCGTCCGCCACCTCCCCGGGCGCGTCCGCGGATGCGAGCGGCAGCCCCGACGCCGACGACCCGGGCGAGGCCGGCCTGACCGACAAGGACGACAAGAAGTCGCCCGACGCCACGAAGTCCCCGAGCCGATCGGCGGGAAGCGAGCCGACCGAAGGGCCCACCACCTCTTCCCCGACCAAGACCTCGGGCTCCGGCGGGGGCGGCACCGACGGCGGCACCACGGGCGGAGACGGCGGAACGACGGGCGGCGGAGGCAGCACCGGCGGTGGCGGCACCACGGGCGGCGGGGGAAGCACCGGCGGTGGCGGCAGCACACAGGCCCCGGCCTGCACCGCCGTGGGCGGCGGCAAGTACAACTGCGAGGTCTGGCGGACCGCCAAGTCCTACACCGCTTCCGGCTCCGAGGTCGGCGTCCTCAACGCGGGCACCAACTACTTCTACTGCCAGCAGAACCTGGGCCGCCGCGAGACGTACGGCGAGTGGACCAACGTCTGGTGGGCCAAGACGGACGACGACAACGGCAACACCAACGTCTACGTCAGCGACGTCTACATCAAGGGCGGCGACAACGACGCGCCGCTCCCCGGTCTCCCGGTCTGCTGAGCTCAGGGCTGCCCGGACTGGAGGTGTCCCTCCAGTCCGGAGGCCGTCACCAGCTTCTCCTCCGCGAACAGCAGGGTGCCGCGATCGCACAGCCCGGCGTCGGCTCGCGCCCGCGCGGAGAACTCCTCGGGAGTGACGCCGAACAGCTCCCGCAACCGGGCCGAGCCCACCAGGAGTTCGGTGAGCAGCGCACGCTGGCCGGGGTGGGTGCGCGGCGCGCCGGTGCCGTCGTGCAGGACGCCATGGCGGTTGACGTAGGCGAACACGCCCGGGAGGGTGGTGCCGTCCGCCAGGTCGGTCCGCACGTCGGACGCCGGCAGCCAGGCGCGGCCGTAGTTGCCGCGCGGCGCGCGCACTCCCTCGCTCGCGTCGACCACCGCGAGCTGCTCGGCGTCGAGCCAGCTGAGGAACAACTCCCGTACGTGGCCCGGCGCGTGGAACGGCGACGCGGACACGTACCCCATGCGGCTCACATGCGCGGAGACACCCACCTCGATGCCGGTCACCCGTGCCTTCACCATGGGGAGGGGGGAGACGATGCCGAACTCGTCCATCTTGTGGCGGAGTTGGCCGGGACAGGCGTTGGAGCCGACCGCGAGGACGGGCACGCGGTCGTCGTGCACCAGGCTGTCCAGGGGCAGCAGCCGGTTCCCGTCGAGGAGTGCGGAGTCGGACGGCCAGGCGCCCGGGTAGAGCAGCGGATGATCGCGCGGCGCCTCGGCCAGGCCGAGCGCCTCCAAGGAGCGGCCGCCCTCAGGGAGCCACGACCCGCTCGTGCGGTCGTTCATGGCCGGTTCAGTCCGCCGGCGGCAGCTCGCCGGAGCCGCGGGTGACGAGCCGCGTCGGCAGCTCGATGCGTTCGGGGGTGACGAGGGTGCCGTCCAGCTGGCGGAACAGCCGCTCGGCGGCGGTACGGCCGATCGCCGCCGCGTCCTGCGCGACGACCGTGACGCCGGGCTGCAGCAGGTCGGCGAGCTCGATGTCGTCGAAGCCGACGAGGGCGACCCGGCGGGTCTGTTCGGCGAGGACCCGGATCACGGTGACCGTCACCCGGTTGTTGCCCGCGAAGACCGCGGTGACGGGGGAGGGCCCGGAGAGCATCTCCTCGGCCGCCCGGCGCACCCGCTGCGGGTCGGTGACGCCCAGGGACATCCAGGAGTCCTCCACCGGTATGCCCGCGTCCTCCATCGCGGCCCGGTAGCCGCGCAGACGCTCGGCGGCCGTGTGGATGCGGGGCATGTCACCGATGAAACCGATCCGGCGGTGGCCGTGGGCGATGAGATGGGCGACGCCGTCCCGGGCACCGCCGTAGTTGTCGGACAGGACGCAGTCGGCGTCGATCTGCCCGGCCGGGCGGTCGACGAAGACGGTGGCGACGCCCGCCTTGAGCTCGGGCTCCATGTACCGGTGGTCGTCACCGGCCGGAATGATCACCAGCCCGTCCACCCGCCGCGCGCACAACGCGAGCGCCAGCTCCTGCTCGCGGTCCGGGTCCTCGGCGCTGGAGCCGTTGATGAGCAGGGCACCGTGCGCCCGGGCGACCTCCTCCACCGCCCGGCTCAGCGGACCGTAGAAGGGGTCCGCGAGATCCTCCAGGACCAGGCCGATGCTCGCCGTACGGCCCTTGCGCAGCACTCGCGCGCTGTCGTTGCGGCGAAAGCCCAGCGCGTCGATGGCCTCCTGGACCCGGCGCTCCGTCTCCGGGGTGACCCCCGGCTCCCCGTTGACCACGCGAGAGACGGTCTTCAGACCGACTCCGGCACGCGCCGCGACGTCCTTCATGGTCGGACGATTGCCGTAGCGGGCCCCGGAGAGGCGGTCGGCGGGGCGATCGGATCGGCGGATGGCCTCGGGCACGATGCGGTGTCCTGTCCTGTCGTCGTCCAAGCGGATGCGTCGGTTCATGGGGGTACGTCGGTCCGCGAGGATGCGTCGGTCCATGGGGGGTGCGTCGGCCCATGGGTTTGTATGAGGATGTGGCGTCGAGCATAGAGCCTGGACAACGTTGTCAGATCCAGGAGACACTGTCCACCGCAATCTCCGGCCTGCGCCCCCACCGCGAGACCGGCTCGTCCAATTCCCGTGGCCCGCGGGGAGTTCCGAATGGTTGACCGGGAGAACTGACACAGATGCACACCGACCTCGTGGCTGCGCTCGACATCGGCGGCACCAAGATCGCCGGAGCGTTGGTGGACGGTCACGGCACGATCGTGGCCCGGGCCCAGCGTGCGACGCCGGCCCGGGAGGACGGCGAGACGGTGATGCGGGCCGTCGAGGAGGTCGTCGGCGAGCTCACCGGGGCGCCCTTGTGGGAGCGTGCCTCGGCCCTCGGCATCGGCAGCGCGGGCCCGGTGGACGCCTCGGCGGGCACCGTGAGTCCGGTGAACGTGCCCGGCTGGCGGAACTATCCGCTGGTCCGGCGGGTCCGCGAGGCGGCCGGCGGGCTGCCGGTGGAGCTGATCGGCGACGGGGTGGCCATCACCGCCGCCGAGCACTGGCAGGGCGCGGCCCGGGGGCATGACAACGCCCTCTGCATGGTCGTCTCCACGGGCGTCGGCGGCGGCCTGGTGCTCAACGGCCGGCTGCACCCCGGCCCCACCGGCAACGCCGGCCACATCGGCCACATCAGTGTCGACCTGGACGGCGACGAGTGCCCGTGCGGTTCACGTGGCTGCGTGGAGCGCATCGCCAGTGGCCCCAACATCGCCCGGCGGGCCCTGGAGAACGGCTGGCGGCCCGGCCCGGACGGCGACACCTCCGCCGCCGCGGTGGCCGCCTCCGCACGCGAGGGCGACCCGGTCGCCGTGGCCTCCTTCGAGCGGGCGGCGCAGGCCCTGGCGGCCGGGATCGCGGCCACCGCGACCCTCGTGGAGATCGACATCGCCGTGATCGGCGGGGGCGTCGGCAAGGCGGGCGACGTCCTCTTCGTACCGCTGCGCAAGGCGCTGACCGACTACGCCACCCTGTCCTTCGTCCAGCACCTGGTGGTCACGCCGGCCCAGATGGGCACGGACGCGGGACTGGTGGGGGCCGCGGCGGCGGCGCTCGCCAAGGGGGCCGACGCGGCCACGGTCTGACGGCCCCTGGCAGGAACGTTCCCCCGGCTGCCGAGCCCTGTCACCGGCTCGGCAGCCGGAGGCCCGCTCATGTGCTCCGGGCCGAACGGCCGGCCCCTGGCCGGCTCAGCAGCTGAGCCGCGCGTCCGCCCAGTCACCGTGGTCCGACGTGATGCCGTCCCCGCCGTCCGTGACGACGAGCCGCACCACCTGGGCGCCGCGCACGTCGGCCGTGATCGGCTGGGCCGGCATCGCGTTGGTGAGGACTCCGGTCGAGGCGGCCTTGGTGCCGTCCGCCCAGATCTCGAAGGCGACGGTGCCGTCCGCGCCCTCCTCGTCGTCGAGCCCGACCTGTGCGGTGACCGTCTCGCACGCGCCGCCGGCGTAGTACTCGACGGCACTCTCGGCATGCACGCCGAGCCCGTTGCCGTACACCACGCCGCCGACGGTGATGGGTTGGCCGTCACCCACGCCGCTCTCGCCATTGCTGGTGTTGCGTTCGACCGGTCCCCATCCATTGGTGGCCGACAGCCATGGCAGGTCACCCAGCCCGGACGTCCCTGAGGGAGGTGGTGCCACCACACTCGCGGTCAGCGGCAGCGCGTTGTCCACGCGGACCCCGGCCGGTGAGCGGTGACTCGCCTTGAGGGTGAGACCGTACGACCCCGTAGGCGTTCCCTCCGGCGCGGTGACCGCCCATGTCGTACGCAGGGAGCGGCCTGTCGGCAGTGCGGGCGAGGTGGTCGGTGACATGGCCCGGACGGCCCACCCCTCGGGCCCGGTCAGCGCGACGGACACGCGCTGGGCCGGCGTACGCCCGAGGTCGGTGACCGTCGACGTCAGTGTCGCCGTCCGGCCCGCCTCGACGAACGGGCCGCCGTCCAGGCCGAGTTCGACGGCGGGCGGGTACTGCGCCCACTTGGGGTCGGCCCAGGCGCGCAGGAGGACCGTCCCGTGTGCGGGGACGGTCGCGGAGATCGTGCCCGCGGTGTTGTAGCTGCGGTGCTGCCATAGATCGCGCAGCGTGTACGCGTCGGCGGCGGGCAGGCCGACCGCCGCGGCGCTGGTGGAGATGCGCCGGGCGGTACCGGACTCGTTGAACAGGGCCACGGCGCGGCTGCCGTCCCGCATCTCCTTGGCGACGACCCAGCGCCCGCCCTGCGAGGAGATCACCGTGCCCTGCTTGCCCAGCGGGTCCTGGTCGACCGCGACGACCTCGCGGTTGCCGAGGATGTCGAAGGTCGCCGCGGAGGCCGACCTCAGGTCGGAGCCGATGAGCAGCGGCGCGGCCATGATCGACCACATCGAGAAGTGCGAGCGGTACTCGGTGTCCGTCATGCCGCCGTTGCCGACCTCCAGCATGTCGGGGTCGTTCCAGTGCCCGGGGCCGGCGTGCGGCGCGAGCGGCAGGTTCCGCTTCAGGATCGCCAGCATCGAGCCCCAGTTGTCGCTGATGTCACCGGTCGTGCGCCACAGATGGCCGACGTCGGCGGCCCATTCCCAGGGCTTGTTCTCGCCCCACTCGCAGATGCTGTAGACGATCGGGCGACCTGTTTCCTGGGAGGCAGCCTTCAGTGCGTCGCGCATGGTCGTGTAGCGCTGCTTGGCGTCCACGCCCTGGTTGTTGCAGTTGTCGTACTTGAGGTAGTCCACGCCCCAGTCCGCGAACTGCCGGGCGTCGCTGTACTCATGGCCGAGGGCGCCGGGGAAACCGGCGGTGTTGCACGTCTTGGTGCCCGCGCTGGTGTAGATGCCGAGCTTCAGGCCCTTGGCGTGGACGTAGTCCGCGACCGCCTTGATCCCGCCCGGGAAGCGGACCGGGTCGGGCACCAGCTTGCCGTTCGCGTCCCTGGTGAGCAGGGCCCAGCAGTCGTCCAGGTTGACGTACTCGTATCCGGCGTCCTTGAGGCCCTTCTCGACGAAGATGTCCGCGATCCCCTTGACCATGGACTCGTTGAACTCGGCACGGCAGTGCGTGGAGTTCCAGTTGTTGAAGCCCATGGGCGGGGTGAGGGCGAGCCCGTCGTCCAGGGCGGGAGCGGCGGGGTCCGCGGCGGCCGTGGGGACGGCGAGCCCCGCCGCGCACAGCAGACCTGCGGCCAGTGCTCCGACCAGTCTCGTGCGGGTTGTGCGGGTGGGAAGGTGACGCATCGTTACGTTCCTCCGAACCAGCAAAAGGTGGGATGACGGCATGCACGCGTCATGGCGGGGTTCACGGTAGAAGCTGTCGGAGCGTGTTGGAAGTCGCGCGGCAAGGTGTGGATTCCTGAGGGTCTCGGAATGGCTGGCGCGGCAATGTTTTGAACGTGTTCAATTCTTGCGTTAGGCTTGTGCCACACGAGATGGGGGAGTCGATGAAGATAGTGATCCCCGGAGGAACCGGGCAGGTGGGCACCGTCCTGAACCGCGCGCTGACCGCCGCGGGCCATGACGTCGTGGTCCTGACCAGACGGCCCAACCATGACCGGCAGGTCCGCTGGGACGGCGAGACATTGGGGCACTGGGCCACGGTGATCGACGGCAGCGACATCGTGATCAACCTGGCCGGCCGCAGTGTCAGCTGCCGCTACACCGCACCCAATCTGCAGGCCATGATGGACTCGCGGGTCCACTCCACCCAGGTCGTCGGCGAGGCGATCGCCCGGGCCGCCCGGCCGCCCCGGGTCTGGCTGCAGATGAGCACCGCCACCGTCTACGCCCACCGCTTCGACGCGCCCAACGACGAGGCGACGGGCGTCATCGGCGGCGGCGAGCCCGGCGTGCCGGACTACTGGGCGTACAGCGTCGAGATCGCCAGGGCCTGGGAGCGCGCGCAGGAGGAAGCCGACACCCCGCACACCCGCAAGGTCGCCCTGCGCTCCGCCATGGTGATGAGCCCCGACCGGGGCGGCGTGTTCGACGTCCTGCTGGGGCTGGCACGCCTGGGCCTCGGCGGCCCCGTCGCGGGCGGCGGACAGTACGTCTCCTGGATCCACGACCGTGACTTCGTCCGCGCCGTCGACTTCCTGGTCGACCGGGACGATCTCACCGGGCCGGTGAACCTCGCCGCCCCCGAACCGCTGCCGCAGCGTGCGTTCATGCGGGCGCTGCGCTCCGCGTGGGGTGTCCCTGTCGGTCTGCCCGCGACCCGGTGGATGGCGGAGCTCGGCGCGTTCGCGCTGCGCTCGGACACCGAGCTGCTGCTCAAGAGCCGGCGCGTCGTCCCCGGCCGGCTCCTCGACGCGGGGTTCGCCTTCGAGCACTCCCGCTGGCCGGAGGCGGCCGACGATCTCGTCCAGCGGGTGCGGCTGCGCCGGGTCGACCGGCGGCCCGGATCCGGGGTTCCCGCGCTGTCCTGATTGTCCCGAGGTGGGGCGTGACCCCCGGTCCGGTTTCGCAGTTGAACCGGCCATGAAGAAGCGCAGCATGCTCGCCATCGCCTCCCTGGCCACCGGATGCGTCGTCGCGGCGATCACCCCGTCCCACTCTGCCGACCTCTCGGGCACCTCCGGCACCGGGACCCCCGCCGCCGGGATGCCCGACGTCGGCGGTAACACCAAGGTCGCGGGCCTGGACATGGGCGGCCGGAGCAAGCTCGGCGGCCTCAACACGGGCGGTCAGACCAAGCTCGCCGGGATCAGCGTGGACCGGGCCCTGGACACCGTCGGCACGGCCATCAACCGTGAAACGGACAAGGCTGTGAACAACGCCCCCCACGGCAAGAAGCGCTGACGAGCACAATCGACCCGATCACACGGCGCCGGCACCCTCGCACCCGCGAGGGCTCCGGCGCCGTAGTCATGCGCCCTCTACGGGAGCTGGTTTCCGTGGCAGGGTGGAGCGGGCAAGCCACAGGGGGCCAACAGAAGAGGGGGAAACGTGATCGTTTGGATCAACGGCGCGTTCGGTGCGGGGAAGACCACCACCGCACGGGAACTGATCGAGCTGATCCCGAACAGCACGCTCTTCGACCCCGAGGTCATCGGCGGAGCACTCACCCACCTGCTCCCGCCCAAGCGCCTCACCGAGGTCGGCGACTTCCAGGACCTGCCGATCTGGCGGCGTCTCGTGATCGACACGGCGGCCGCGCTGTCCGCCGAGCTCGGCGGGACCCTGGTGGTCCCCATGACGTTGCTGCGCCAGGAGTACCGCGACGAGATCTTCGGCGGTCTCGCCGCCCGCCGTATTTCCGTCCAGCACATCCTCCTCGCCCCGGCGGAAACGATCCTGCGGGAGCGAATAGCCGGGCGGGACGTCCCGCCCGACCTGCCCGACGGCGAGATACGGATCCGGCAGTGGTCGTACGACCACATAGAGCCGTACCGTGCCGCACTCGCCTCCTGGCTCACCGCCGACGCCCATCCCGTCGACAACGGCGGCCTGACACCGTACGAGACCGCCGTCCGGATCGCCGAAGCGGTCGGTGACGGTACGGTCCCCGTCTGCGACATCGTGCAGACACCCGAGCCCACCGCCGAGACCGTCGCCTCCGGGGTGCTGCTCTTCGACGAGCAGGACCGGGTACTGCTCGTCGACCCCACCTACAAGCCGGGCTGGGAGTTCCCCGGCGGGGTCGTCGAACCCGGCGAGGCGCCCGCGCGCGCGGGCATGCGTGAGGTCGCCGAGGAGACGGGGATCCAACTGGACGACGTACCGCGTCTCCTCGTCGTCGACTGGGAGCGGCCCTCGCCTCCCGGCTACGGCGGTCTGCGCCTCCTCTTCGACGGCGGGCGCCTGGACTCCGTGGCGGCCGAGCGTCTGCTGCTGCCCGGCCCCGAGCTGCGTGACTGGCGTTTCGTCACGGAGGAGGAGGCCGCCGATCTGCTGCCGCCGGTGCGCTACGAGCGGCTGCGCTGGGCGCTGCGGGCGCGGGAACGCGGGGCGGCGCTCTACCTGGAGGCTGGCATTCCGACGCCCTGAAGCGCGTCCCGCAGTGCTTCGTGCGGGTACGGGGCGAGCCTGCTCTCGTGCTCCAGCCGGTGCCGGAACTCGTCCATCACAACGGCTCCTCGTGCACGTCGGGCGATGACGCCGGCGGCGGCCTCCGGAATGCCGCCGCCGGGCCTGGCGCCGTCGGCGCAGGCCCGGACGAAGTCGGTCCGCTCCTGCCCCCGGTACCCGTACAGCTCGGTGACGAGCCAGATCACCAGGTACCAGGTGGTGTGGGCGCGGTCGTAGTCACGGTGCCGGGCGAAGAAGTCGCGCTCCTGCCGGGTCAGCGGGAAACGGTCGGAGAGCGCGAGGCCGTAGTCGGCGAGGTAGAGCTGCCCGCCGTCGGTGAGGATGTTGTGGAAGTGGGTGTCGAAGTGCAGGAGTTGGTGGGTGCGCAGGAAGGCGGTGGTGGCTTCGAGGCGCTGTTCCACCAGCGTGCACGCGGCCTGAGCGTCGCCCGTCGCCAGCTGGGTGCCGAGCCAGTCGTGGAGTGTGTGCGGGATGTGCTCCAGGAACAGCGCCAGGCACGAGGAGGCCGTACGGAGCCCCTCGATGCGCTCGCGTACCTGCGGGCCGCCTCCCCAGTAGGCGACGGCCCGCTCCACGTCGGCCAGTTCGTCGGGCAGGGGCTGCGAGGGCTGGGGCAGGATGCGCCAGTGGTGCATGAGGGGGAAGCCCGCGAACCGGCCGGCGACGACCCAGTTCGTCGTCATGGTGTGCACCGCGAGCTCCCGCCAGGCGCCGAGGCCCGGGCTGCCGATGCCGTAGTGGCAGAAGGCGGGCACATCGAAGACGTTGGCCGTCGAGCGGACGTTCTCGGCGAGCAGTTCGGTGTCGGTGAGCCGTACCTGCTTCACGAACACCCGGGCGCCGTTCACCTCGATCACCTTCGTCGGCCCACCGATGCCGGTTCCGGCCGGCGTCCCCTCCGCGACGAGCTGCGCGAGCTCGTGGTCGGAGAGAAGCGCGAGGGACGTGGCGATGTCCGTGTGGGCGCTGAGGCGCGCGGTGCGGGTCATGCACCCATCCTCAGCGCCCGCGCCCTCAACTCGCCGCGTAGTTGCGCAGGAACAGCGCCTCGGCGACCGAAAGGCGCTCCAGCTCCTGCGGGGACACGCTCTCGTTGACGGCGTGGATCTGGGCCTCCGGTTCGCTCAGACCGATGAGGAGGATCTCCGCCTGCGGGTACAGGGCGGCGAGGGTGTTGCACAGCGGGATCGAGCCGCCCTGGCCGGCGTACTGCATCTCCTGGCCCGGGTAGGCCACCGCCATCGCGTCGGCCATCGCCTGGTACGCCGGGCTGCCGGTGTCGGCGCGGAACGCCTGGCCCTGCCCTATCTGCTCGGTGCGCACCTGGGCGCCCCACGGCGTGTGTGCCTCGACGTGCGCCTGGAGCAGCTTGGTGGCCTCGGCCGCGTCCACGCCCGGCGGCACGCGCAGGCTGATCAGGGCACGTGCGCTGGCCTGCACGGACGGGGTGGCGCCGACGACCGGCGGGCAGTCGATGCCGAGGACCGTGACGGCGGGGCGCGCCCAGATGCGGTCGGCGACCGTGCCGGAGCCGATCAGCTCGACGCCGTCGAGGACCTTGGCGTCCTGGCGGAACTGCCCGTCCTCGTACTGCAGCCCTTCCCACGACGCCTCGCCGGTCAGCCCGTCCACCGTGGTCGAACCGTCCTCGGCGCGCAGCGAGTCGAGGACGCGGATGAGGGCGCCCAGCGCGTCGGGTGCGGCCCCGCCGAACTGGCCGGAGTGCAGGTTGCCTTCGAGGGTGTCGATCTGCACGCGCACGAGGGTCATGCCGCGCAGGGTCGAGGTGACCGTCGGCAGGCCGACGCGGAAGTTGCCCGCGTCGCCGATCACGATGGTGTCGGCCGCCAGCAGCTCCGGGTGCTCCTCGGCGTACCGCTCCAGGCCGCCGGTGCCCATCTCCTCCGAGCCCTCGGCGATCACCTTGACGTGCACCGGCACGCCGCCGTTCGCCTTGAGCGCGCGCAGCGCCAGCAGGTGCATGATCACGCCGCCCTTGCAGTCGGCGGCGCCGCGCCCGTACCAGCGGCCGTCGCGCTCGGTCAGCTCGAAGGGCGGGGTGGTCCAGGCGGTCTCGTCCAGCGGGGGCTGCACGTCGTAGTGGGCGTACAGCAGGACCGTCCTGGCGCCCTCGGGCCCGGGCAGGTAGCCGTACACCGACTGCGTGCCGTCGGGGGTGTCGAGCAGCGCGACGTCCTGGAAGCCCTCCGCTGCGAGTGCGTCGGCGACCCAGCGGGCGGCGCCCTCGCTCTCGCTCCTGGGGAACTGGTCGAAGTCCGCCACCGACTTGAAGGCCACCAGCTCGGTGAGCTCCGCCCGCGCCCTGGGCATCATTGAGGCGACGGTCTCGGCGACCGGATTCGACGACATGGGCACGCTCCTTGTGGGTGCGACGTTGTACGTATGAGTGCTGTGATCCTCCCACAGCGGCCTGCGACGATGCCCGCCGTAGGATGCGGGGGACAGCAGCAGACAGCGGCTTGATCGGGAGCAGTAGACCATCGTGAGCAGCGAGAACTCTTCGGCGGACGACGTGCGGCAGGTGTGGGACGTCGTCGTGGTGGGCGCGGGGCCCGCGGGGGCCTCGGCCGCGTATGCGGCGGCGGTCGCGGGGCGGCGCGTGCTGGTGCTGGAGAAGGCGGAGCTGCCGCGCTACAAGACCTGCGGCGGCGGCATCATCGGCCCCTCGCGCGACTCGCTCCCGCCCGGGTTCGAGCTGCCCTTCCGGGAGCGGGTGCACGCGGTCACGTTCTCCAACAACGGCCGCTTCAGCCGTACCCGCCGCTCCAAGCAGATGCTGTTCGGGCTGATCAACCGGCCCGAGTTCGACCAGCAGCTCGTCGAGCACGCGCAGAAGGCGGGCGCCGAACTGCGGACCGGCGTCACCGTGCAGCGCGTCGAGCAGCACGGCTCGGCGGTGCCCGACCGGCGCAGCGTCGCCGTCGTCCTGCAGGGCGGCGAGACGCTGCTCGCTCGGGCGGTCGTCGGCGCGGACGGCAGCGCCAGCCGGATAGGGGCCCATGTCGGGGTCAAGCTCGACCAGGTGGACCTCGGCCTGGAGGCGGAGATCCCGGTGCCGGAGACGGTCGCCGAGGACTGGAAGGGGCGGGTCCTCATCGACTGGGGGCCGATTCCCGGCAGTTACGGCTGGGTGTTCCCCAAGGGCGACACGCTGACGGTCGGGGTGATCTCGGCGCGCGGTGAAGGCGCGGCCACCAAGCGGTACTTGGAGGAGTTCATCGGGCGGCTCGGGCTCGCCGGGTTCGAGCCGAGCATCTCCTCAGGGCACTTGACGCGCTGCCGCGCCGCCGACTCCCCGCTGTCACGCGGGCGCGTGCTGGTGTGCGGCGACGCGGCGGGTCTGCTGGAGCCGTGGACCCGCGAGGGGATCTCGTTCGCGCTGCGGTCGGGGCGGCTCGCGGGGGAGTGGGCGGTCAGGATCGCCGAGGCGCACGACGCGGTGGACACCCGGCGCCAGGCCCTGAACTACGCCTTCGCGGTCAAGGCGGGCCTCGGCGTCGAGATGAGCGTCGGCAAGCGGCTGCTGACGGTGTTCGAACGCCGGCCGGGTCTCTTCCACGCGGCGCTGACCGGGTTCCGGCCGGCCTGGAAGGCGTTCATGGACATCACCCGCGGCTCCACGTCGCTGGCCGAGATCGTCCGCGTCCATCCCATGGCCCAGCGCGCCCTGACCGCGCTGGACCGCCGTGCGGAGCCCGTGGCCGACGACGTCACTTCTTGACGGTGATCCGGAAGACCGGGTGGTCCTGGGCCGCCGCGGCGATCTCCTCGTCGGAGGACTTCGCGGTGACGCCGTTGAAGTACTGGTTGACCTCCCAGCCCCACTTCTCCAGATAGGTCCGCAGGATCAGGAGCTTCTCCTCGTCGGGAAGCTCCACCGCGGCGAACTCACGGACCTTGCGTCCGACCCGCAGCTCCCCGCCGCCGGCGGCGCGCATGTTGCGTACCCACTGGGAGTGACCGCGGGCCGACACGAGGTACTGCGTGCCCTCGTAGGTGTGCGGGTTGACCGGGATGCGCTGCATCCTGCCGCTCTTGCGTCCACGCACGGACATCTCCGCCGTGCCCGCGAGGCTGAGCCCGTGCCGGGCGAGCCAGCCGATGACGCTGTTGAGGCGGACGTTCAGCGCGCTGCCCTTGAGGTAGTACGGCGACGACATGGCGACCCCCGGAGAATGAGTTGAGAGAGCGGTGCTCTCGCTTGAGAGCAGTGTGCACGATTTCGTCGGCCCGAGCAAGAGCGGTGCTCTCGATTGTGTGCACTGCTCTGAGAATCATGGGAGACTGGCGCACATGAGCAGCAGCACCCCACAGGGCGCCCGCGCCCGCGCCCGGATGGAAATCACCGCGGCCATCAAGGACGAGGCCCGCAGACAGCTCGCGGCCGAGGGTGCCGCCAAGCTCTCGCTGCGCGCCGTGGCCCGCCAACTCGGCATGGTCTCCTCCGCGCTCTACCGCTACTTCCCCAGCCGGGACGACCTGCTGACCGCTCTCATCATCGACGCCTACGACTCCCTCGGCGAGAGCGCGGAGGCCGCCCACGGCAAGGCCGCGGACGCCGGGCCCGTGCGGCGCTGGACGGCGGTGGCGGAGGCCGTACGCGACTGGGCGCTTCAGCATCCGCACGAGTACGCGCTGATCTACGGCTCGCCCGTGCCCGGCTACACCGCCCCCGACACCACCGTCCCGGCCGCCTCCCGCGTCGGCCTCCTCTTCATCGGCATCGTCCGCGATGCCCACCACGCCTCTGCTCTCACCGAACTGGCGCCCCTGCCCGCCGAACTGCGTGCCGAGGCCGAGCGCATGGCGGCGGACCTGGCGCCCGACCTCCCTCCGGCGACGGTCGCGGCCCTCGTCGCCGCCTGGGCCGAGCTCTTCGGGCTGGTCGGGTTCGAGCTGTTCGGGCAGTTCCACCGTGTCGTGGAGGACAGGGAGCCGTTCTTCCGGCAGGCGGTGACGCGGCTCGCGCAGGGGGTGGGCCTGGGGTGAGCCGGTGAGAGGGGACGTACTTCGCGGGGAGTACACGTGATCACCACGCGCGGGGGACGCCGCCCGACGGCCATCGCGTCTAGCGTGGCGGCATGGACGAGCAGCAGGCGCGCCCGGGCGGCGGTCCGCCCACGTGGTGGCGGAACGGGCCCCCGATGTGGTGGCGGCACGGGCCGCCGTCGTGGAACCGGGGGGAGGACGGCGCGGAGCGCGCCCCGCGTTTTCCCTGGCGCTCCACCCTGCTGATCACGGTCTTCGTCATGGCCGGCTCGAACTTCGCGTCCCGGGGCCAGCACGGCCGGGAAGACATCGACCCCGTCGCCCGCGTCCTGCTGCTGGTGGCCACGGGGCTGTTGCTGTGGCGCAAGCGGTACCCGGTGGCGGTCGCGTTCGGCACGTCCGCGGCCGCCATGGTCTACCTCGGGGCCGGATACCCCTATGGGCCGATCTTCCTTGCCGTGGCCGTGGCCTGCTTCAACGCCATCGTCATGGGGCACCGCAAGGCGGCCTGGACGGCGGTCGGGGCGCTCTGGATCGGCCACGTCCTGGTGGCCCACTGGCTGTATCCATGGCTGCCGCCGTCCGGTGACCCGGCCGCCCCCTGGGGGCAGGAGGGCGTGATCGCCGCCTGGGTCGCGGCGGTCGTGGCGGTGTCGGAGCTGGCCAGGACCCGGCGCGAGCAGTGGGCCAAGGAGCGGGCCGAGCGGGCGCAGGCGGCGCGGCGGCGGGCCGACGAGGAGCGGCTGCGGATCGCCCGCGAGCTGCACGACGTCCTCGCGCACAGCATCTCCGTGATCAATGTGCAGGCGGGCGTGGGCCTCGCGCTCCTCGACACCGACCCCGAGCAGGCACGCTCGGCGCTCACCGCCATCAAGGCCAAGAGCAAGGAGGCGCTCGGCGAGGTCCGCCAGGTCCTCGACACCCTGCGCACCCCCGGCGACGCGCCCCGCACACCGGCCCCCGGCCTGGACCGCCTGCCCGAACTGGTGGAGCAGGCGGCCAGCGCGGGCCTCACCGTCGAGGTCGAGGGCGAGCCGCCCCGCCTGTCGCCCGGCACGGACCTCGCCGCCTTCCGGATCGTCCAGGAGGCACTCACCAACGTCGTACGCCACTCGGGATCGCGGCACGCGCGCGTGCGCCTCGATCGGGACGACGGCACGACGCTACGGTTGCGTATCGACGACGACGGTCCGGCGAGCGGCGCCGACGCGGGCGGCAGCGGCAACGGACTCGCCGGAATGCGGGAGCGGGCGGCGGCGCTGGGTGGCACGATCGAGGCGGGCCCGCGCGACGACGGAGGGTTCCGGGTGCTCGCCGTACTGCCGTTGAAGACTGCCGCCGAGGTCAAGGAGGACCGGTGATCCGCGTACTGCTCGCCGACGATCAGTCACTGGTGCGGGCCGGTTTCCGGGCACTGCTCGACGCGCAGCCCGACATCGAGGTGGCCGGGGAGGCCGCCGACGGCGAGGAAGCCGTGCGGGGGGTGCGTGAACTGCGGCCCGACGTCGTCCTGATGGACATCCGGATGCCACTCCTCGACGGGCTCGCCGCCACCCGCCGGATCACCGAGGACGACGCCCTCAAGGGCGTGAAGGTGGTCATGCTCACCACCTTCGAACTCGACGAGTACGTCTTCGAGGCCATCCGCGCAGGCGCCTCCGGCTTCCTGGTCAAGGACACCGAGCCGGAGGAACTCCTGCGCGCGGTAAGGGCGGTGGTCGAGGGCGACGCACTGCTGTCGCCGGGGGTGACCCGGCGGCTGATCGCCGAGTTCGCCGCCCGCTCCAAGGAGCCCGCGGCCGCCGACACCCTCGGCGAACTCACCGAGCGCGAGCGGGAGGTCATGGCGCTGGTCGGCATCGGCCTGTCCAACGAGGAGATCGCCCGCCGCCTGGTGGTCAGCCCCCTCACCGCGAAGACCCACGTCAGCCGCACGATGGTGAAGCTGGGCGCCCGTGACCGGGCCCAACTCGTCGTGCTGGCCTACGAGTCGGGGTTGGTGCGCCCGGGCTGGCTCGGCTGAGAGCCCTGCCGGAACCGCACCAGCACACTGACGACCCGGGCGAAGAACAGCACGACCGCGACCGTGGCGCCCACCCCGACGAGGGTGCCGCGCGTACCGTGCGACACGTCGAAGACGAACGCCGGCCCGGCGACCGCCCCGAACAGCACTGCCGCCGCGAACGCGGCACTGAACAGCGCGTACCCGATCTCGACGGTGATCGCGTCCCGCTCGGCCTGCCCGCGCCGTCCCCCGTAACTCTCCATCCCCTGAGTCAAACAGCCGTGCGCCCGGCGCGGCAAGTCGCTGCACCGGGCGCACGCAGGAGGCGGTCCCCCTAGTCACGGACCGCGACGCGCTCCGCTTCCGCCTCCTTCGCGGTGGACCTGGCGACCACGACGGTCGGTCGGCTGCGCCGGGTGCGCAGTCCGGTGAGGGCGATCAGGAGGCCCACGACCGCGATCACGGTGATCACGACCAGAGCGGGCAGGTAACTGTCCAGGACCGCCTGCGGGGACGCCGGATCCTCCGGCGCGTTCGCCGTCAGGACCGCCGTCACGACCGCCAGGAACAGCGCGCCGCCCACCTGGACCGAGGTGTTGAGCAGCCCGGAGACCATGCCCTGCTCATGCTCGTCGACGCCGTTGGTGGCCTGGACGTTGAGCGAGGGGAACGTCAGCGCGAAGCCCGTGCCGACCAGCAGCATGGTGGGCAGGATCACCGCGGCGTAGACCGGGTCGAGATCGATCCGCAGGAACAGGAGGTAGCCGACGACCAGCGCGGCGAACCCGATCGCGATCAGCCGTGCCGTGCCGAACCGGTCGATGATCGCGCCGACCTTCGTCGCCGACAGCGCCACGAGTGCGCCCGCCGGCAGGAATGCCAGCGCGGTGTGCAGCGCCGACCAGCCGAGCAGCTGCTGCATGTAGAGGGTGACCAGGAACTGGAACCCGATATAGCTGCCGACGAACGTCAACGCGCCCAGTTGGGCCCGGACCTGAGGCCCGGAGCGCAGCACGCCGAGCCGGATCAGCGGGCTCGGGCTGCGCCGCTCGACGAGGACGAAGGCCGTCAGCAGGACGGCGACGGCGGCGAAGGACACGATCGTACGGGGCGCGGTCCAGCCCACCTCGGGCGCTTCGACGACGGTGAAGACGAGCAGCAGCATCGAGGCCGTGCCGAGGACGGCGCCGGGGATGTCGTAGCCGCCGTCGGCCCGTTCGCGTTCGCTGCGCGGCAGCAGCTTCAGGCCGACGGCCAGGGCGATCAGCGCGATCGGCGCGGGCAGCAGCATGGTGAAGCGCCAACTGGCCTCGGTGAGCAGGCCCGAGAAGACGAGCCCCATCGAGTAGCCGGTGGCGCCGCAGGTGGTGTAGATCGAGAGCGCGCGGTTGCGCAGCGGGCCCTCGGCGAAGGTCGTGGTGATGATGGACAGGCCGGCGGGGGCGGTGAAGGCGGCGGCCAGGCCCTTGATGAAGCGGCTGGCGATCAGCAGCGGACCCGAGTCGACGAGCCCGCCGAGCAGTGAGGCGAGCGCGAAGACGGCCAGGGCCACCAGGAACACCTGGCGTCGGCCCAGCAGATCGGCGGTCCGTCCGCCGAGCAGGAGCAGACCGCCGTAGCCGAGGATGTAGCCGCTGACGATCCACTGCAGGGTCGACGTGGACAGGCCCAGGTCGGCGCCGATGGACGGCAGGGCGACACCGACCATGGACACGTCCAGCGCATCCAGGAACATCGCGGCGCAGAGCACCAGCAAGGTGCCCCAGAGGCGAGGCGTCCAACGGTCCTCGGAAGCGGGGTTGGTGAGCGGAGAGGTCATGGCGAAGACAGTACATGCGCATGCATCGAATGCAAGCGCATTTAATGCTGGTGCAATGAACTAGTATCTCTGCTACGGTGCGCCCATGGCGGCGAAGAAGGCCGAACAGGCGCTCGTGGACCAGTGGCGGGACATCCTGGCCCTGCATGCGCGCACACAGTGCGAACTCGACCGCGCCCTGACCCAACACGGCCTGTGCGCCAGTGACTTCGAGGTGCTGGACGTGCTGGCGGACGGCTGCTCGTACCGCGTCCAGGAGATCTCCGAGCGCGTCCATCTCAGCCAGAGCGCGCTGTCGCGGCTGATCGCCCGGCTGGAGAAGGACGGGCTCGTCGAGCGCGGCATGTGCGCGGAGGACCGGCGGGGCGTGCGCGTGTGCCTCACCGGCAAAGGGCGCACGCTGCACGGCGAGGTGCTGCCGGTGCAGCGCGCGGTGCTGACGAGGATGCTGGCGAACTGATCCGACGTCAGCTCCAGGTCACGGCGGACTTCTCCCGCCACAGCGCGGCGACCGAGGCGTCGCCGGTCACCTGCGGGAAGGGCAGCCGGTTCCACAGCGACAGGTAGAGCTGCCCGGCCGGCCCGGTGAGCTCGCAGTCGGCCCCTCCCGCATCGTCCGGCTCGGCCACGGGCGGCTCCTGCGACAGCCGTACGGTCCATACGGCGCCGTCCGTGTCCGTCGCCCGTACCCTCAGCACCCGGGGTTCGGCGCTGCGGACCCGGCTCTTGGGGCGGGCGTGGAAGGCGCGCAGCAGCTCGTCGATGCCGTCGGCCGCGAAGCCGGGGTCGATCGGGGTCGGTGTCCCGCCGCGTGCCGCCTCGGCGTCGAAGCGGTGCACGGTCGTCTCGTGGGCCTGTCTGCGCGCCCAGAACGCCAGCGGTGACGGGGCGGGCAGGAAGTGCCAGCACTGGACGTCCGCCGGGGCGCCCGCGAGCGTGCCGACCAGGTTGCGGTGCCCCTCCCGGAACCAGGCGAGCAACTCGGCGCCGTCGAGGTCGGGCAGACCGGCGTCGGCCTGGTAAGAGGTGTGCTTCTCGGCGACGAACGCCGCCGCCCAGCGGTGCACCATCCCCGTGTGCCGCAACAGATCCCGCACCTGCCACCCCGGACACGTCGGCACCTCGGCCCCCGTCCCGGCCTCCTCGGCGGCTGCCGCCAGCAGGGCACCCTCGCGGTCCAGGGTGCGAACGAACTCGGTTGTCTCCATGGAGGTGAGTGTGACGGACGACGTAAGGATTCCGTCATCACGGTCGGCGTCCATGGTGTGCCCCGTGGCCGTTGAATGGGTGCGTACGGGCAGCTCTCAGGAAGCGAGACGGGTATGGGACGGGTGCGGAAGGCGCTGGGCAGGCCGCTGGGCATCGGAGTGTCGGCGCTGATGGTGGCCGCGGGCGGCTTCGGGCTGTACTGGTTCCAGCCGTGGAAGCTCTGGCAGGACGAGACCGTTCAGGAGGCCCTGCCCGGCGCGGTGGCACCGGCCGACGCGACCTCGCCGGCGCCCGGGCCGAAGACGCTGGCCGACGGTGAGCTGATCAGCCATGAGCACGAGACGTCGGGCACCGTGAAACTCGTACGGCTGGCCGACGGCTCCCATGTCGTACGTCTGGTGAACCTCGACACGAGCAACGGCCCGGACCTGCGGGTGTGGCTGACGGACGCGCCGGTGAAGGAAGGGGTGGCCGGGTGGCGGGTCTTCGACGACGGCGAGTACGTCAGCCTCGGCAGGCTCAAGGGCAACAAGGGCAGCCAGAACTACGTCGTACCGAAGGACGTCGATCTCGACCGCTACGGCAGCGTCAGCATCTGGTGCGACCGCTTCGACGTGTCCTTCGGGGCGGCGGAACTCGTGCGCGTCTGAGGGGCGTTGACGGGGCCGGTCAGCTCGATGTCGTGCGGCGCGTCGCCACCCCGATGAGTGTGGCGATCGCCGCCAGGACCGCGACGCTGGTCAGGGCGACCGGCAGGGAGAACCAGTCGGCCATGAAGCCGATCGCGGGTGGGCCGAGGAGCATGCCGCCGTAGCCGAGAGTGGAGGCGGTGGCGACGCCGTCGGGGCCGGCGAGGGTGCCCGCGCGTTCGACGGCCACGGGAAAGAGGTTGGCCAGGCCGAGCCCGGTGACCGCGAAGCCCAGCAGCGCCGCCCAGAGGGAGGGCGCGAGGGAGCCGAGGAGCATGCCGGCCGCCGCGGTGGTGCCGCCCGCGATGACGGTACGGCCGTGGCCGAGCCGTTCGAGGAGGGTCGTACCGGTGAGCCGGCCGATGGTCATGGCCAGCGCGAAGCAGGAGTAGCCGGCGGCGGCGACGCCGGGCGAGGCGTGGAGGTCCTGTTCGAGGTGCAGGGCGCCCCAGTCGGCCATGGCGCCTTCGCCGTACGCCGTGCACAGGGCGATCAGGCCGAAGACGATCACCAGCCCGCGTGTGCGGGCGTCCGGGCGGCGTGGGGTGCCGCGTTCGGGGCGGGTGGGTCGCGTGGTCGTCGGCGGTTCGTGGCGCAGCAGCACGCGGCCCGCCGCGACCGTCACCAGCAGCCCGATCACGGCGAGGCCCAGCAGATGCCGGGTGGGGGAGAGGGCTCCCGCGACCAGCCCGCCGAGTCCCGCGCCGACCATGCCGCCGAGGCTGAACGCCGCGTGGAAGCTGGGCATGATCGGTCGGCGCAGAGCGGCCACCAGGTCGACGGCGGCGCTGTTGAAGGCGACGTTGATGCTGCCGTAAGCGGCGCCGAAGAGGAGGAGCACGGCGCCCAGGGCGACTACGGAGTGGGTGAGCGGGGGCAGGGCGACGCTCAGGGAGAGGAGTACGGCGCACACGACGGTGACCTGGTGGGTGCCGTAGCGGCGGCAGAGGCGGCCGGTGAGCGTCATGGTGAGGACGGCGCCCGCGGAGACACCGAGGAGGGCGAGGCCGAGGGCGCTGGCGGAGGCGCCGGTCTGTTCCTTGATGGCGGGAATGCGCACGACCCAGCCGGCGAAGAGGAAGCCGTCGAGGGCGAAGAACGTGGTGAGGGCGATACGGAGGCGGGTGAGGTCGTTCGTGGAGCCCGGCACGGCACTGTGCGATCGGGTTTTGTTTATTTGCGGCACAAAGTCAGGCTAGGGGGGTCCGGCGGACGGGGCAAGGGGGCTGCCGGAGGGCACCGGACCGCCCTGCCCCCTCCCGGAACGCGACCTCGGGATGGTCGGCAGTGGGCCCATCGAGGATCGGCTGAGGTATGCCCCGCAGGTGGAGATCGAAGAAGGCGGCCACGTAGTCGCGGGTGATGTGCCACCCGCGCACTCCCGAGAGCGGAACTGCCGGGTCCGACAGTCCCAACTGGCCTGCCAGATACGGAAGATCGGTGAAGGAGAAGTGTTCGGCTCCGGTCACGGTCAGCCAGCGTCTCCAGCCTTCAGGTGGCTCCAGGCATCGGGCCAGTCGGCGTCGTCGCTGTCGGGGCTGTGCGTGGACTCGGCGCCGACGATCATGAACGGGCGTCGGCCGAGCCCTGCCGCGGCAGGGTGGACGAAGAAGTCACCGTCAAGATCGACCCCGGCACGCACGCGATCGTCCGCGGACATGGTCGCCGCAGCCGCCGCTCCACCGATCGAATGCCCCGCGATCCCGATACGGCGAGAGTCGATCATGCGGGACAGCATCCCGGCTCTCCGGTGGTTCGTGAGTTCGTCGATCACGAAGGACAGGTCCTCGGCCCGGCCACGCACGACGGCCGCCTCCTCCTCAGGGGTGTCGACTTGTTCGCATGCCGCACAGGTCAGCAGCCGGTCTCCCGGGAATTCGGTGCCGATGGACTCGTGGGCGTGATCCACGGACGCGACGACATAGCCGCGGCCGGCCAGATCATCGGCAAGCGCGGTGAGCGTGCTGCGCGGCATCGAGAAGCCGGGAGAAAGCAGCACCAAGGGGAAGCGGCCCGGCGCCGGGGAAGCGAAGTCCTGCGCATGGGTACGGGTTCCCGCGACGGTTGTCGCCGGAACGATCCCGCCGAGTCCCCTGGCCTCCAAAAGGAGTCGTGCCTCGTCGGCGGTCATGTATGCCGCCGGTGGGCCACCGGTCGAGCGCGCGGGGCAGGACACGGACACCATCAGTTCCCGGTTCCCCGCCGTCGGCACCCAAGGGTCGGCGCGACGCGGATCGACCAGGTGCAGGACATGGCGGCCCACGAGGTGAGGGCCGACGGGAAGGGGTAACTCCAGTTCGCGCGCATACGCACCTCGGCTCGGGGTGTGCACAACGTGAGCCGAGGAGGCAGGGGCGGCGCCCAGGAGCGGAACGGACAAACCGAAAGTGAGCAGAGTGGCCAGGGCTGCCCTGCGTGATCTTGTCGTCATGTCACCGAAGCCAGACCTCGGACTTTCTCAAAACGTCGGCCCGCGGCGGTATTCAGGCATGCGCCCACAGAGTGACCTTCGTACGCCGGGTGTCACCACAGGATGAGAGCAGAGGCCGCACACCGCGGGCCGTTCGCCCGGACGACTCCAGGGGCCGCTGCCCTACCGGCGTCCCCCGGCGCCCCCGCACCTGGATACGACGCCGACATCTCCCTGGTCGACCCGGACCGCATCTGGAGTCGGCCGGGAGTACCTGATCACCGGGCGGTCCCGGATTCTCACTCCGCGTAGCGGAATTCGAGCGCGTCGGGTGAGCAGGAGGTCACCGGATGCCCGCTCACCCGGTGCCACGGCGCACCCCTGCCGCGCCCTGACTGTCCGGCGGCCGCCCGAAGTGCCACTCTGGGACAAGAGGCAACCGCCGAGGGAACTCGGGAGGGGCACGATGGGACGTGATGTGCCGGCCCTGGTGTTCACGCGGGAGGACCGCCGCCGATACCGGGAGAAGATGCACACCTGCCTCGATGTGCTGGCGCAGATGCTGCGCGAGTCGACCTTCGAGAGCGAGCGCCCCCGGGTCGGGCTGGAGATCGAGCTCAACCTCGTGGACGGCGACGGGCGCCCCGCGATGCGCAACACCGAGGTGCTCCAGGAGATCGCCGACCCCGCCTGGTCCAGCGAGCTGGGCCGCTTCAACCTGGAGATCAACATTCCGCCCCGGGAACTGACCACCGGTGGCCCCGGCGCCTGGGAGCAGGCGATCCGCGACGCGCTCAACCACGCCGAGGAACGTGCCTCGGCCGTCGGCGCGCACCTGATCATGGTCGGTATCCTGCCGACCCTGGGGGAGTCGGACGTCGACGAGCGGGCCCTGTCCGGCGACCCCCGGTACCGGCTGCTCAACGAGCAGATCTTCGCGGCCCGCGGCGAGGACCTGCGGATCACGGTGGACGGCGTGGAGCGCCTGGCGACGTACGCCGACACCATCACCCCCGAGGCCGCCTGCACCAGTACCCAGTACCACCTCCAGGTCTCGCCGAAGGACTTCGCGGACTACTGGAACGCCGCCCAGGCCGTCGCGTCCGTACAGGTCGCGCTGGCCGCCAACTCGCCGTTCCTCTTCCGCAAGGAGCTGTGGCGCGAGACCCGTATCCCGCTGTTCGAGCAGGCCACCGACACCCGCCCCCAGGAGATCAAGGCCCAGGGCGTACGCCCCCGGGTGTGGTTCGGCGAGCGCTGGATCACCAGCGTCTTCGACCTGTTCGAGGAGAACGTGCGCTACTACCCGGCGCTGCTGCCCCTGTGCGACGACGAGGACCCTCAGGAGATGCTCGACCGGGGCGAAGCTCCCCAACTGGGCGAACTGACGCTGCACAACGGCACGATCTACCGCTGGAACCGGCCCGTCTACGCCGTCACCGAGAGCGGCCCGCATCTGCGCATCGAGAACCGGGTCCTGCCCGCCGGCCCCACCGTGGCCGACATCATCGCCAACGGTGCCCTCTACTACGGCCTGACCCGCGCCCTGGTCGACGAGGACCGGCCGATCTGGACGCGGATGTCGTTCTCGGTCGCCGAGGAGAACCTCCACACCGCGGCCCGCGACGGCATCGACGCCCGCCTGTACTGGCCCGGCATGGGCGAAGTGCCGGTCACCGAGCTGGTGTTGCGACGCCTGCTGCCGCTGGCCCACCGGGGCCTGGAGCTGGCCGGCATGGACGCGGCGTGGCGCGAACCGATGCTGGGCATCGTCGAACAGCGCTGCGTCACCGCCCGCAACGGCGCCCTGTGGCAGGCGGAGACGGTCCACCACCTGGAGAAGGGCGGCGCCGACCGGGAAGAGGCGCTACGGCAGATGACCACGACGTACATGGACTACATGCATCTGAACGCGCCCGCGCACACGTGGCCCGTGGACTGAACGCCCTTGGACTCAGCCTCCTGGTGGAATCAGCCCTCCTGGACTCAAGCCTCCTGGACTCAAGCCTCCCGGCCTCAGCTCCCCTGGTCTCACCTCCACTCGTCCGCGGCCGTCAGCGGAACGGGGGCCGGCGGTTCGGCCGAAGTCGTCAGCTCGATGCGCCGCCCCTCGGCGGCGGAGCGCAGGAGGGCGCTCATCGTCTCCAGCACATGCAGGGCGAGGTCACCGCTCGCGCGCGGTGCCCGCCGGCCGTCGGCGGTGACGAAGTCGAGCAGGCCGACGCCCCGCGCGGCGTCGACGTAGCCCGCGGACGACGGGAGCGGCCGCCACTGCGTGCCACCGAGTTCGAAGAGCCGTACCTCACCGTCGAAGCGGTTGGGATCCGGGACCGCCAGGGTGCCCGCGTCGCCGTGGACCTCGATGGGCGCGGCGGTCGTGGCCACGCCGTCGAAGCTCGTCGTGATCGTCGTCAACGCCCCGCCCACATGCTCCAGCACCCCGGAGACATGGCTGTCCACCTCGACCGGGATCCGCTCGCCCGCGCGTGGCCCGGACCCGATGACGCGCTCGGTGCGCAGCCGACCGGCCGCCCCGATCACGGCACGTATCGGCCCCAGCAGATGGACCAGCGAGGTGAGGTAGTACGGCCCCATGTCCAGCAGCGGGCCGCCTCCGGCGGTGTAGTAGAAGTCGGGGTGCGGATGCCAGCGTTCGTGCCCCGGAGTGACCATCACGGCCGTGGCGAACTGGGGGCGTCCGACGGCCCCCGCCGCCACCGCCGCCCGGGCCGTCTGGAGGCCGGTGCCGAGGACGGTGTCCGGCGCGCATCCCACACCGGTACCGGCCTTCGTGGCGGCCTCCAACACGGCGTGCGCGTCGGCGAGTTCGGCGGCCAGCGGCTTCTCCCCGTAGACGTTCTTGCCGTGGCCGATCGCGCCGAGGGCGATCTCGGCATGGGCGGCGGGGACGGTGAGGTTCAGCACCGTGTCCACGTCCGGGCTGCTCAGCAGCTCCTGAACGGACAGCGCCGCGACGCCGGGGAGCTCGGCGGCGACCGCGGCCGAACGGGAGGCGTCGAGATCGGCGACCGCCGTGACGCGTACGGCACGGTGGCCGACGAGTGTGTCCAGGTACGCGCGGGAGATGACGCCGAGCCCTACGACGCCGATGCGGTGCGCGTCGCCCACAGCATGCCCCTCTCGATGACGGTGCGGACGTTCGGGTCCTCAAGGACGTCGAGGCTGTGCCCCGGTGTCGTCACCACGATGCGCCCGGCTCCCCACCTGCGGGTCCAGATCGCCGGCGAGGTGACGGGCCGGTGCCAGGGCTGCCACGGCCGGGCGGGATGCGTGGTGGTGGCCAGGACGTCGATCAGGTCGTCGTGGAGCACCCAGTACTGCTCGGTGTGCAGCTCGAAGTCCCCGATGCCCGCCGTGACGGGATGCTCGCGGCCGAGGTCCGTGAGGGTGACGACGTACGGCAGGTAGTTGTCCTCCTGCCCGCCCCGGCGTTCGCACGGCTCCTTGCCCGGGTGGGTCGCGAACTGCCCTCCCACCAGGTGCAGATAGTCGGCGGAGGCGCGGAACGAGTCGGCGATGCCGCCGTGCCAGCCGGTGAAGCCGGTACCGGCCTCGACCGCCGCGGTCAGTCCCGCCAGCTGCTCGGAGCTGATCTGCGACATCGTCACGCACTGCACCACGAGATCGGTGGCGGCCATCTCGGCGGCGTCCGCGTAGACGTCGGTCGACTCCTCGACCCGGACGGTGTAACCGTTGTCCCGGAGGAAGGGCAGGAACAACTCGGTGGCCTCGACCGGCCGATGCCCCTCCCAGCCACCTCGGACCACCAGGGCGTTCTTCCGCGTCATCTCGTTGAATCACCGTTCCAGTGGCCGACTCGTAGCACCGCTCCCTCACTATGCGCCGGTTCGCGCACGCTCAGGAAGAGGTACCGAGATCACGAAAGTTTCGCGTCGGGGAGGCCGGCTCAGGCCCGGGCGTCGACCAGCCAGCAGGCCCCGGTGAAGCGGACCTCGGTGCCGTGCACAAAGGGGTCGAAGGCCGCGCGGACCGTCTCGACGATCCGCGCCCGGGCCTGCTCGTCCGTGTCGGGCAGCACCTGGCCCAGCGGGCCGAGCCGGGTGAAGTAGCCGACCAGTTCCCGCTCCGGCAGGGTGCACTCCACGTCGATCGGCCGGATGTCGATACCGCTCCATCCGCTCTCCTCCAGGATGCGGTGGACTTTCTCCGAGTCCGCGAAGGCGAACTGCCCCGGCCCGTCCGAGCGGCGGGCGGGAAGGCTGGGCAGCAGCGGTGCCGCCGCGCGCTCGGCCGTCGTCATGAACGGGTTCTCCGCGGGGCCGCGCCAGGCGATGAACCGGAGCCCGGCCCCGTCCCTGGCCGCCCGCCGGAGGTTCGTGAAGGCCCGGACGGGGTCGTCGAAGAACATGACCCCGAAGCGCGAGATCACGGCGTCGAAGGCGGCGGGCTCGAACGGATGCTCCGCCGCGTCGGCACGGATGAAAGAGGCCGGCGTGCCCGCCCGTTCGGCACGCGCCCGGGCGGCGGCGATCATCGGCTCGGAGATGTCGACGCCGACACAGTGACCCGCCGGCCCGAGCCGTCGGGCGACCGCCAGCGTGGTGCCGCCGGTGCCGCAGCCGACGTCCAGCACCCGGCCGCCGCTCTCGGCTGCCGCCGCTTCGACGAGCGGCCCCTCGTACGGCTTGAGCGTCTGGTCCAGCACCGCCTGTGCGTCGACCCAGGCGTGCCCGGCCCGTCCGTTCCAACGCGTTGCCTGTTCGTCGTCCGTGCCGTGCGTGACGTCCATGATCGCCTCCTGGGCTTGCCTTCGTCGGGCCGGGATGACAGCGTGCTACTTCAAGTCGACTTGAGGTCAAGCTGATGACGGACCTGGATATCGCCGAGGTGGCACGCCGCGCCGGAGTCCCTGCCTCCACCCTGCGCTACTACGAGGAAAAAGGACTGATCGCCGCCGTCGGCCGACGGGGCCTGCGGCGTCAGTACGATCCCGGCGTGCTGGAGCGCCTGGCGCTGATCGCGATGGGGCGTACCGCCGGGTTCTCGCTCGACGAGATCGCGCACATGTTCGCGGCGGACGGGCAGCCCCGTCTCGACCGGCAGGTGCTCGCGGCCAAGGCGGACGAGCTGGACCGGCGGATCCACGAACTGGCCGTCATGCGTGACTCCCTGCGGCACGCCGCCGCCTGCCCCGCGCCGCGCCACATGGAGTGCCCCACCTTCCGCCGCCTCCTCAGAGCAGCGGCGTCGGGCGCGGTCGCGCTGCGTGGGAAGCGGGCTCCGGGCACGTCGTGACGCCCGGCGCCGTCACGCTCTCCACATCGGTTCCCTGTCCGTGGGCCGCCGACGGGGGATCCACGGCCGGGCCTGACCCGGCCGCGAAACCCCCGACTTCCGGGACGGCTCCGGAGCCGCCAGATGATGTCGCAGGTCGAGGTGGCGGAACTGGTGGACCGCCCCGGACCGGCGCAGCACGCCACGGCGTTCGTGGGCGTCGGCGAGGAAGGCCGTCAGGTCGCGGGGGGAGATCCCGGCGCATGGCCAGCTGGTGGCGGGTGAGGGCGTAGTACCACCAGGCGTTCCGGCTGAGCGCGGCGGCCAGGCCGACCGTGATGCCGTAGGCCAGACCGCGGTCGAGGATGTGGGCCGGGGGTATCGGGATCGCCCGGCCGTCCGTGGTCCCACGGCCCAGACCGTAGGAGAGTCCGCCCTGGACGGCGTAGTCGACGCCCTAGCAGAGCAGGAAGGCGGCGCCGGCCGTCCGGCCGACCGCGAGCCACAGCCGGGCGAAGAACACCGGACGAGGGACATCCGCGGACCGGCCCCACGGATGAGTGACAGCGGGGCGGGTTTCGTCAGATCCAGCCCTGCTCCCAGGCGCGATGCGCGGCCGCATGCCGGGTCGGGACGCCCAGCTTGGACATCGCGGAGGAGAGGTAGTTGCGGACCGTGCCGGGCGCAAGATGGACCCGGGCGGCGATGTCCGCGACCGACGCGCCCGTGCGGGCGGCGCGCAGGACCTCCAGTTCGCGGTCGGTGAGCGGGCAGTCGTCCTCGGTCAGCGCGGAGGCGGCGATGTCCGGGTCCACGTAGCGGCGCCCTCCGGCGACGTCACGGATGATCTCCGCCAGCCGGGCCGCCGGAGTCGTCTTGGGGACGAAGCCGCGCACCCCGGCGGCCAGCGCCCGGCGCAGCACGGCGGGCCGGGCGTGCCGGGTCACCAGCACGATGTGCGTGGGCAGTTCGGCCCGGATCTCCTCGGCGGCGCGCAGTCCGTCGGTGGGCGGCATCTCCAGATCCAGGACGGCGATGTCCGGACGGAACTCCCGGGCCAGCCGCACCGCCTCGGTCGAGCTGGCCGCCTCCGCCACGACGGCGAGGTCCTGCTCCAGCGCCAGCAGGGCGGCCAGTGCGCTTCTGAGCAGGGCCTCGTCATCGGCGATCAGCAGGCGGATCACGGGGCGGCTCCGTCCGTGCGGTACGGCGGGTTCGCCGGCAGCGTGGCCACCACCACGAAGCGGTCACCGTCCCGGCCCCACGTCAGCTCGCCGCCGGCCGCCCCCAACCGTTCGGCGAGCGTGCGCAGTCCCGTGCCGTCCAGGCCGGTGGGGTGGTCCTCGGCGCCGTCGTTTCCGATCCGCAGCCGGGCGTGACCGTTTACGACACGGAAGTCGACGTCGGCCCGCCCGGCCTGGCTGTGCCGGAGCACGTTGGTGGTGGCCTCCCGCATCACCAGACCGAGCAGGTGTCGGGCGGAGTCCGTGAGCCGGGCGGCGACGGCGGTCGGGTCGAGGGTCATCCTCGCGTCGATGCCGGCCGCGGCCAGCACCCGTGTCGCGTTGCCGATCTCGTCGTCCAGCGAGGTCCGACGGTACCCCTGCACCACCGCCCGGGTGTCGCTGAGGGCGTCCGCCGCCAGCCGCCGTATCTCCTTCAGTTCCGCGGCGGCACGCGCCGGGTCCAGTTCGACGAGCCGGGCCGCCAACTCGCTCTTCAGCGCGATGACTTGGAGGTGGTGACCCTGGATGTCGTGCAGGTCGCCGGCGAACCGCAGCCGCTCCTCCCTGACCGCCAGCTCCGCCTCCAGGCGCCGTGCCTCGTCCAGCCGTCGCGCCGTGTCCCAGGCCCACAGGGGGCCGAGTGTCACCCAGGCGGTGAAGGCGACGAGCCCGGCCGGGAACAGCGCGGCGTACACGAGCTCCCCGTCTCCGCCGAGCAGAGCGACCGCGCCCCCGGGCAGCGGGGCGAGGACCACGGCGCTCGCGACCAGTGGTCGTCTGCGGTGCGGCGGGAGGTACGTGGCGACGACGGCGACCACCAACGCGGGCGCGACCGGCCACAACCCGTAGTCGCGCAGGGCCAGCGGAAAGGCCGCGAGCACGACTCCGGCCCCGACGGCGGCGATCAGCAGGCCCAGGGGCGGTCCGTCGGGGTGTGCGTCCGGCACCGGCATGAGTGCCAGCCGACGGCTCAGCAGTACGACGCACGCCCACGCCTCGACCACCAGCGCGGCGGCGACCGGGCCGCGGGCCCACAGCGGGACGTCACCGTCGAGGACCCACGCGCCGACGAAGACGGCCAGCACACCCACCGTCATGCCCGGCACGGTCCACCACGTGTAGCGACGGAAGCTGGTCAGCCCCGCCGTCCCGCCCTCGATCGCCCCGTCTCGCACCCGGTCATTGTGGCCCAGCCGGCATGACAAATGTCATGCGAGGACGTGACAACACCACGCGTGCGCAGGGGGATTCGGCACTACTGGCGGGTCGCTCCGGACAGCAGGTTGGAGGTGTCGCCGCAGACGCCCACGACCAGGAGACTCCCCATGTCCACCTCTGCCTCCCAGCCCGCCCCCCGGCCAGCCTCCCACCCGACGGCACACAGCCCGCACCACCCGGCCGCGACGCTCAAGCGCCGCTGGCCCACGGCGTTGGCGCTCGCGGTCGTCGCCCTCAACGTGATCGCGTCCGGCTCGCAGGACGTCGCCGACGCGGTCGGCGGCTTCGGCGAGATCCTGCCGCTGCTGCCCCTGATCTATCTCGCCGTCAACCAGATCGGAAAACCGCAGGCCACCTGGCCGGTGCTCGGGGCCGGGCTGGTGGTCGTGTTCGCCCTCCCCTTCCAGGACGCGGTCGCCCCCTCAACGGTCCTCGTCGCCCTGTCCCTGGCGCTCCTCGCCTGGGGCGCCCTCCGTGGAACTCCGCACGGACGGGCCACGTTCGGGCTCCAGGCCACGGGTGCGCTCCTCTTCTGCGGGCTCGGGCTCGCCGGGCTGGCGGTGGATCCCGACCTGGGCCGGTATCTGGTGGCGGCCGGCTGGTTCTTCCACGGCGTGTGGGACTTCGTGCACCTGAGGCTCGACAAGGTCGTCTCCCGTACGTTCGCCGAGTGGTGCGGCGTCATCGACGTATGCGTCGCCGTCCAACTGCTCTTCGTGGTCTAGGGGGTGTTTTGAAAGTCCCGCACAGCACCCACGGCGCCCGGCACGCACCCTCGCCGCACCGGCCAAAGGCCCAAGTAGCTCCGCTACGAGGGCCTTCGTCCGGCACGCCGAGGGCACGCACCGAACACCGAGGGCACCGCACGGGACTTTCAAAACACCCCCTAGGACCTGTCCCGGGCAGGCACCCAGAACGGCCGAGAAGCGTCGGCGCGGGGCCTGTAACCGGGCTCCGCGCCGTAGGTTGCCACCAGTGGTCTCTCCCGTCCGACCCGTCAACTCCGTGCACTGGGAGCTCTCTTGGACACCGAAGACACCTCCGGCGCCCTCCGTTCCGGCCCGCTCTCCCGTCGCAGATTCCTCCAGGCGACCGCAACGGCCACAGCCGGCGTCGGCGTCACCGGCACGGTGCTCACCACCGCCGGTGCACCGGCTGCGGCCGCTGCATCCGGCACGACCACTGTCTCCCTCACGGCAGCCACCGGTGGTTCCGCGACCCTCGCCCCGGCCGGTGACCGGCTGGTCGCCGAGGTGCAGAACGTGCTGTGGTCCGTCCCGCGCAAGGTCGGCAGCGCCGTCCCGCTCACCCCGCCCGGCCTCGAACCCACCCGCCCGCAGTTCTCGCCCGACGGCAGCCGACTCGTCGTGTGCGCCTATCGCGGCGGCGGCTTCCACCTCTGGACGCTGCGCCCCGACGGCTCCGGGCTGCGGCAGCTCACCGACGGACCGTGGGACGACCGGGGTCCGGCCTGGTCGCCGGGCGGCACCCGGATCGCGTTCGCCTCCGAGCGCGGCGGCGACTCCGTGACCGGCGCCCCGTACCGCATCTGGACCGTGGACGTGCGCACGGGCGAGCTGACCCGGCTCACCGGGCGCCCCGGTCAGCAGGGCCCCGGACAGGACGCCCGCTGGGAGGACTTCGACCCGACGTGGTCTGCGGACGGGGAGCGCGTGCTGTTCGTGCGTGCCGGGGTCACCGCCACGGGCACCCTGCGCGCGACGACCGTCGCGTCGGTGGCCGCCGACGGCTCGGGCCCGGTCATCACCGAGCACACCGACGACTCCGGCGCCCAGCTCATGACGCCCGCCCTCTCGCCCTCCGGCCGCCTGGCCTACCTGCGCACCACCCCCTCACCCGCCGCCTCCTGCACCCTCGTCGTGGACGGCGAGCCGGTCGCCGTGACGGGCGACCTCCTCCCCGCGCCGCCCCGCTGGACGGCCGGCGAGCGTCTGCTCCTCACCGTCGACGGACAGTTCCGCCTGGTCGACCCGGGCGCCCCGGGCAGCGGCGAGGAGATCCCGTTCACGGCCGCACTGCCGGTGGACCGGCCCCGCTACCGCGGCAAGGAGTACGACTTCGAGGGCGCCGGCACCCGCCCGGTGCGCGCGCTGCACCTGCCCGCCCTGTCACCGGACGGCCGCAGCGTGGCCTTCGCCGCGCTCAACGCCCTGTGGATCGGCGGCACCACGGACGGCCGCGCACCCCGCAAGGTCCTTCAGGTCCCCGCCACCCGCTATGTCCTGGCGCCGACCTGGACACCCGACGGTACGGCCCTGGTGTACGCCGACGACCGCGACGGACTGTTCGCCGTACGGCGCCGTGACCTCGGCTCCGGCAAGGAGACCGTGCTCGCACGGGGCGGCCGGGTCTTCCCCGCCCTCTCGCCCGACGGCAACCGGCTGGCCTGCCTGGACATGTCCGGCAACCTCGTGGTGCGCGACCTGCCCGACGGCACCGAGCAGGTGCTCGCCGCACCGCTCGGCGCGGGTGGGCTGCCCGGCCGACCCAGCTTCTCGCCCGACGGCCGGTACGTGGCCCTGTGCGACCGCAACCGCCTCAACCAGCGGTTCCGCGAGGGCTACAACCTCATCCGGGTCGTGGACACCACCACCAAGTCCGCCACCCTGCACGCCCTCGCCCCGCACACCTCCCTCTCCGACCGCTACGACTCCGGCCCCGTCTGGTCCCCGGACGGCCGCTGGATGGCCGTGGTCGCCGAGTCCGCGCTGTGGCTGCTGCCGGTACGGGCCGACGGCACCCCGGACGGCGAGCCCCGCCAACTCACCACCGAACCCGCCGACCACCCGTCCTGGTCCGCCGACGCCCGCACCCTGCTCTACCTCTCCGCCGGCACCCTGCGCCTGATGGACGTCGGCAACGGCAGGACCCGTACCGTCCGCGTCCCGCTCGACCACCGCCGGCCGCGCCCGGCCGACACGGTCGTGCACGCGGGCCGCTTCTGGGACGGCACCGGCTCGGACGTACGCGAGGACATCGACGTCGTCATCCGTGACGGCCGTATCGCCGAGGTGACCCCGCACCGCACCGGCCGCCCGGCCGTACACCGCGTCGACGCGAGCGACCGCACCGTGATCCCGGGCCTGTGGGACGCCCACACCCACCCCTGGCAGTCCACCTACGGCGGCCGCCAGACCGCGCTTCAACTCGCGTACGGCATCACGACGGCCGTCTCGCTGGGCGGCTTCGCCTACGAGCAGGCCCGCGTCCGGGAGGCGGTCGCCGCCGGTGCCCTCGCCGGCCCCCGGCTGCTCACCACCGGCGAACTCCTCGACGGGGCCCGGGTCGCCTACAGCATGGGCCGCGCCCACCGCACCCACGAGGGCCTGCGCCGTTCACTGGCCCGCGGGGAGGCGCTGGACTGGGACTTCGTGAAGACGTACGTACGTGCCCCCGGCTGGGTGATGAGGGAGGCCGCCGCATTCGGGCACGACCGGCTCGGCGTGCGCAGCGGCAGCCATCTGTGCACCCCGGGTGTCCAGCTGGGCCAGGACCTCACCACCCATCTGCAGGCGACACAGCGACTTGAGTTCGGGCACGCGACCTCCGCGACGGGGCGCTCCTACCAGGACGTCGAGGAGATCTACACCCGCGCGGGCTTCCATCTCGTCGCCACCCCGTTCACCTCGCTTCCCCTGCTCGGCGCCGACCCCGCGCTCGCGGACGACCCGCGCGTCACCACGCTGATGCCGCCGTGGGACACCGCGCTCGTCCGCGAGCAGGCCGGACAGCCGCCCACCGAGGCCCAACTGGCCACACTGGGACGGGAGATGGGCGTCTACCGGCGGATCCTCGCGGGCGGCGGCCTGATCGCCCTCGGCACGGACCAGCCGCTCGTCCCGGTCGGACTGCATCTGCACCTGGCCCTGCGCGCCCTGCACCGCTCCGGCCTGACACCGGCCGAGGTGCTGCGCACCGCCACACTGCTGCCCGCGCGCGTCTTCGGCGCCGACGCCGACCTGGGCACCGTGGAGGAGGGCAAGCTCGCCGACCTCACGGTGGTGGACGGCGATCCGTTCACCGACTTCTCCGCACTGATCCGTACGGTGGCGGTCCTGCGCGGCGGCGTCCCGTTCGAACAGAGGGACCTGGTCGACGCCTTCGGCACCGGCACGGAGCGGCGGGCGGAGCAGGAGTGGCTGGAGGTGAGCCGCCTCATGCGCCGCGAGGGGTGCTGTGATCTGTGACCTGTGAGGCGGTCATGGTCCACACACACTTCCTGGTACATCTGCGCAGGAGCATCACTTTGGCTGCACACAGCCTGGCCAAAGCCTCGTTAGCGTTGCGGCCGTTCGACCCTTTATACGAATGTGACCAGGCCGCGGCCCAACGGGCCGGTGGCGCAGTCAAGCCAGAAAGACCGCAGATGGACTACTGCTCCTCGTGCCGGCGGCATCTCAACGGGGCCCTCGTGTGCCCCGGGTGCGGTGCCTACGCCCCGGACATCGCTCCCTCCGCGGCAGCGGGTGCCGCCATGCCGGTCTCGTCCGGCGCGGCGGCGACCGGGACGGCGGCGTGGGAAACTCCCGCCGGGACCCCCGCCGACACCAGCTGGTACGACGGCTACTTCCGGGACGAGACCGCGTCGCCGGCCCGCCCGGAGGAGACCGCGCCCGGAGCCCCCTCCGGTGACGTGGAGGGCGACGTGGAAGGCGTGGCCGTCGCCCCCGAGGGGCGGGCGGCGCGGCGTCGGCAGCGGGCCCGCTGGAAGAAGAACCAGCGCCGGGCCGTGGTCGCGACCGCCGTCGCACTGGTCGGCGGCGGCCTGACCGTCTCGGCGATGAACCGGGGCACCGCGGACAAGGCCCAGGCGGCCACCGCGCCGGAACGGCCGAACGTGGGGCTCCCGCAGCAGGAGTCGGAGCTCACCCGCCCGGCGTCCACTCCGTCGGACACGCACAAGGAGTCGCGCGCCGACACGCCCTCTTCACATCCGACCCCGACGAACGCCGCCCGGGAGCCCGTCACCACGCCGCGCACCACGCGCCACTTCACCCGACCGGACGCGGCCGGCACGCCGAGCCCCGCGGCGACCACGGTCCCGCAGACGCAGACCGTCTCCCCGGCCCCCGGAGGGGCGAACTCCGGTGACAGCACCGGCGGCGAGGCGGCCGAGCAGCCGCCGCCGGCCACCACGCCGACCGACGACTCGGACTCCGCGGCGACCCCGGCGCCGACGAGCCCGGCCCCGGAAGAGACCACGCCCGCGCAGCTCTGCGTGCTCAACCTCGTCTGCCTCGGCTGACCGCGGCGGGAACCGACCCGACCACCGCAACACACCCATCTGAGATCACCGTCACCCCGCCGCACCGCCGCACAACCCCGCGGATGCGGTCATGCTGGAAGAAGCCGGACGCCGTCCTGACGGGGTCCGGCACCGGTAGAGCAGGACGACGCGCTCAGAAAGGGAACTCCCCATGGTCGAGCAGGACGATCGCTTCGATGTCGTGGTCCTCGGAGCGGGCCCCGGCGGCTATGTCGCCGCCATCCGCGCCGCCCAGCTGGGCAAGCGGGTGGCGGTCGTGGAGGAGAAGTACTGGGGCGGCGTCTGTCTGAACGTGGGCTGCATCCCCAGCAAGGCCCTGCTGCGCAACGCCGAACTGGCGCACATCTTCACCCGCGAGGCGAAGACCTTCGGCATCAAGGTGGACGGGCAGGTCAGCTTCGACTTCGGCGAGGCGTTCCGCCGCAGCCGCAAGGTCGCCGACGGCCGGGTCAAGGGCGTCCACTACCTGATGAAGAAGAACAAGATCACCGAGATCGACGGCCGCGGCACCTTCCTCGACCCGCACACCCTCCAGGTGGCCGGCTACGACGGCGAGACCCGCACCATCGGCTTCGACCAGTGCATCATCGCCACCGGCGCCACCCCGAAGCTGCTGCCCGGCACCCGGCGCAGCGCCCGAGTGGTGACCTTCGAGGAGCAGATCCTGGCCGAGGAGCTGCCGGGCTCGATCGTCATCGCGGGCGCCGGCGCGATCGGCGTCGAGTTCGCCTACGTCCTGCACAACTACGGCGTGAAGGTCACCATCGTCGAGTTCCTGGACCGCATGGCCCCGCTGGAGGACGCCGAGGTCTCCGCCGAACTCGCCAAGCAGTACCGCCGGTTGGGCATCGACGTGCTCACCTCCACCCGGGTCGACACCGTGGACGAGTCCGGCGAGCAGGTGCGCGTCACGGTCACCGGCAAGGACGGCGCCCAGCAGGTCCTGGAGGCCGACAAGGTGCTCCAGGCGATCGGCTTCGCGCCCAACGTCACCGGGTACGGCCTGGAGAACACCGGCGTGACCGTCAACGGGCGCGGCGCGATCGACGTCGACGGCCGCTGCCGTACGTCCGTCCCGCACATCTACGCCATCGGTGACGTAACGGCGAAGCTGATGCTCGCGCACGCCGCCGAGGCGATGGGCATCGTCGCCGCCGAGACCATCGCGGACGCCGAGACGATGGAGCTCGACTATGTGATGATCCCGCGCGCCACCTACTGCCAGCCGCAGATCGCCAGCTTCGGCTGGACCGAGGCACAGGCCCGCGAGCAGGGCTTCGACGTGCAGGTGGCGAAGTTCCCGTTCACCGCGAACGGCAAGTCGCACGGCCTGGGCGACGCGACCGGCTTCGTGAAGCTGATCAGCGACGCCAAGTACGGCGAGCTCCTCGGCGGCCACCTGATCGGCCCCGACGTCACCGAGCTGCTGCCCGAGCTGACGCTCGCCCAGCAGTGGGACCTCACCGTCCACGAGGTCGCCCGCAACGTCCATGCCCACCCGACCCTCGGCGAGGCGGTCAAGGAAGCGGTGCACGGACTCGCCGGCCACATGATCAACTTCTGAGGCTTCAACCGAGCCACCAGCGGGCCGCCGCCCAGGCCAGCGCATAGCTGAGACCGTTGACCGCCCAGTGCAGGGCCATCGGTGCCAGCAGGCTGCCGGAGCGGCGGCGCAGCTCGCACAGGACCACTCCGGCCAGGGCCGTGGCGACGACCGCCATGGCCACGGTCGGTGCCACGCCAGCCGGGCCGTCGCCGAAGACCGAGCCCACCGCGGCGTTGGAGCGGTTGATGCCCCGCGAGGGCATCACATGCCACAGCCCGAACAGCAGCGACGACAGGCCGGTCGCCCACGCCGTTCCGAGCCGGCGCCGGATCATGGCCCACAGCACCCCACGGAAGGCGGTCTCCTCCAGCAGCACGGTCCCGAACGGCACCCGCACCAGCGCTCCGAACAGCATCCGCCCCACGGACAGATCCGTGGCCCTCGCGTCCCGGAACGCCTCCCGCCCGGCCGGAACGGCGAGGAGGACCACCATGACCAGCAGGACGATTCCGGCCAGCACGGGGGCCCACCGCATCCCCCGGCGCAGCCCCTCCGCGTCGAGCCCCAGGTCGGCCCGGGTGAGTCCGTCCCAGCGGGCGATGAGCAACAGGACCGCGGTCGCGGTCACGCAGATCACCACATACATGCCGGTGCTCCGCGCGAGCCAGTTGTTCAGCAGGTTCGCGACGGCGAGCACGGCGACAGCACATACCATCCGCATCCGGGTTCCAGCATCCCCCGGCGCGATCGTGCCGACGCCCCTGCCCGGGCCCGCCCGTCGGCGTGTCGTCCCGATCCGGGGGCTTGTGCACAGACTCTCAGCCCAGCTTCCGGCAGTACAACGCGTCCGGCGTCCGCGACGACCCCACCCGGCCCGTGTACGCGATGCCGGCCGCGTACTCGTCGTCCGCACACCGCCCCTTGGAGCGGCCGTACGCGAAGTCACCGCCCTTGGGCGCCGCCCCCCGGTTGTCACCCCGGTCGAACCAGACCGTACGGCCGCTGGTGCCGAGCCTCCCGGCCGAGGCGCTCGCGCACAGGGCGGCGGAGACGGCGGAGCCGCGGACGCTGTATCCGATGAGGAACCGGCCGTCGGCGCACTGGAGTTTCGTGTACCCGGAAGCCCAGTCCCGCCCCGGCGCGACATACCGCTCGTCGACGACGACCTCGTGTCCGCCGGCCCGGTCCCACAGCGCACCGGCCATCACGTCCGAGCACAGGCCCCGGTTGCCGGTGTGGGCGAGGCCGAGCAGCCGCTGTCCGTCGGGACAGACCGCCTTGCGGGCGCCGGTGTCCCAGTCGGGCAGGGCGCGCATGCGCCGTGACTGGACGAAGTCGCCGTGGTCGGGGCTGAGCATGGACCACTCGGCGACCGGCGCCACCGGCCCCGTGCGGCCGTCCGCCTCGATGAGCCGGGTCCAGGCCGCGGCCCGCCAGTCGTCCCCGTCGTAGAGGCCCATACGCCGGCCCGCGGCGTCCCAGTGCAGCAGGGCCCAGCCGTTGCCCTTGCGGTCCTGGTGCAGGCCGACGAGCGGCCAGTACGCGAAGTCGGCGTCGGTGCGGATCAGTTGGTCCACGAAGCCCTCGAACCAGGCGCGCTGCTTGTGGCCGGTCTCGGCGCGGCCTCCGACGCCGAACTCGCTGATCCAGACGGGGGCGGTGAAGTGCTGGTCCTGTTCGGCGGTGACGAAGAAGGCCTGGCGGTTCAGTACGGCCATCAGTTCGGCGGGACTCAGGTCCCGGTAGCGGGGGTCGCTGGTCTCGCCCGTTCCGGTGGCGCCGCTGTGGTTCGGGCCGGTGTAGTCGTAGAAGTGGGCCGAGTACACGAGCTTGCCGGAGTCGACGAGGGTGTGCGAGAGGCGGCGTACGGGCTCCAGGGTGGGGCGTTCGTGCGGGAGGCCGTCGACGGGGATGCCGGTCCAGTTGATGCCCTCGACGATGATCAGCAGATCCGGGTCGGCCTCGGCCAGGATGCGGTCGCCGACGCGCTGCGAGGCGGCGAACCAGTCGTGGTCGTCGCCGAGGCCCCAGTTGGGGTCGTCCCAGATGGTGCGGCGGACCTCGTTGTAGAGGTCGGCGCCGACGACGCGCGGGTTGTCCCGGTAGCGGCGGGCCATGAGGACCAGTCGCTCTCCCACGTCTGCGTGCTCCGGCTCGCGTTCCAGCGTTCGTTGCCGTCGACGCCGCAGCACCAACGGGTGGTGTTGGTGTGGTTGTTGAGGATCACGGCGAGGCCGGCGCCGGTGAGCTCACGGACCACGGCGTCGTAGACCTGGAGCGGGGTCAGGCCGCGCAGCGCGGGATTGGCCGCGACGGCTTCGTCCGTGACGGGCACGGCGTCGTGGATCATCTCGTTGGAGAAGGGCAGCCGGACGCTGTTGATCCCGATCTCCCGGAACCCGGCGATGATCTCCGCCATCGGCGCCCGGTCCAGCCCGAGCGGCATCCGGCCGGAGTTCTCACCGGCGTGGTGGTCGGCGTCGTCCTCCGGATCGCCCGAGCCGTTCCAAGTGCCGCTGGCGCCATGCCAGTTGCCGGAGCGCAGCTTGAAACGGTCACCGTCGGCGTCGACGATCCAGCGGCCACGGGTGCTCAGGGGCGCCGTCCACTCCTCCGGGGCGGGTGCGGGGCGCGGCTCGGCCGCGGCCTCGGCCCGCGGGAGCGGCGTCAGTGGGACCAGCAGGAGCACGGCGGCAAGGACTGTTCTCACCAGGGAGCCGCGCACGGTCGTCACCCCCAGGGGCGTTATTGTCATGGCGCCGTCATCATGAGGCATGGGGCGGCATTGGTCCAGACTGGGCACGGGTGATCCGCCGATCCCCACCTGTGGCGCCCCGCCCCACCAGTGCGCATCCTCGGTGGTACCGCGACCCCAGGGAGGCACGATCCCCATGCCGGCCAAGAACCTCACCGTCAACCGCGCCGCCCTCGGCCACCGCCTCGCCTACGCCCTGCGCCACCCCGACCGAGTGCCCCGCCATCTGGTCCGCACCGCCCGGGACATGTGGCTGCGCCGCCGCCACCCGGACCACGTCTCCTACTACCGTGCGGTGATGCGCTCCGACACCCGGGCCGACCCGGACGCGGCGGTCGGCAGCCACAGCAGGGAACGGTGGCTGGCGCTCGGGGAGATGCAGTTCGACTACCTCGTCGGGCACGGTCTGCGCCCCGAGCACCGGATGCTGGAGATCGGGTGCGGCAATCTGCGGGGCGGCTGGCGCTTCATCCGCCATCTCGGCCCCGGTCACTACTACGGCATCGACATCTCGCCCGACATCCTCTTCGCCGCGCAGGACACCGTCGTGGAGATGGGCCTGCGGCAACGGCTCCCCACGCTGACCCCGGTGCGCGACCTGACGCTGCGCTTCCTGCCCGACGCCCACTTCGACGTCGTGCACGCGCACAGCGTCTTCTCGCACTCTCCGCTCCCGGTGATCGAGGAGTGCCTGGCCAACGTCGGCCGGGTGCTCGCCCCCGGCGGCTGGTTCGACTTCACCTTCGACCGCACCGAGGGCGAGGAACACCAGGTCCTGCGGGAGGACTTCTACTACCGCACCGAGACCCTTCTCGCGCTGGCCGAAGAGCACGGGCTGCGGGCCCGCTTCATGGCGGACTGGGAGGAACTCCCACACGGCCAGTCCAAGATCCGGGTCACTCACGCGGCGTGAACCGATTCGCCGTCAGCGGTTCTTTTGTTTCCCGCGAGTAGGTCATCTGTCCCGGACTCTTGACTCGGCATGCGGTAGTGGCCATCCTCGTCGCATATATTGCGAGGTCATGACAATCCGACCTCGCTATCCGCCGACCGAGGGACGTGGGCCGTGACCACCGCCGGACGCCCGTATCGCAGACGCAAGAACGTCACCGTGGTGTCGATCCTCCTGCTCGTGCTGTCCATCGCGCTCGGACCCACCCCGAGTTCGGCGGCCGGCAACTGGTGGGACCCGACCGCACGGCCCGCGCCGGACTCGCAGGTCAACGTCACGGGGGAGCCCTTCACCGGCACCAACGCCAGGGGCGAGGTCCGCGGCTTCGTCGACGCGCACGACCACATCCTCGCCAACGAGGCCTTCGGTGGCCGTCTGATCTGCGGAAAGGCGTTCTCCGAACAGGGCGTGGCCGACGCCCTCAAGGACTGCCCCGAGCACTACCCCGACGGCTCACTCGCCATCTTCGACTTCATCACCAACGGCGGTGACGGCAAGCACGACCCGGTCGGCTGGCCCACCTTCAAGGACTGGCCGGCCCATGACTCGCTGACCCACCAGCAGAACTACTACGCCTGGGTGGAGCGGGCCTGGCGCGGCGGCCAGCGCGTCCTGGTCAACGACCTCGTCACCAACGGCGTGATCTGCTCGGTGTACTTCTTCAAGGACCGCAGCTGCGACGAGATGACGTCGATCCGGCTGCAGGCCAAGCTGACGTACGACATGCAGGCCTTCATCGACAAGATGTACGGCGGCACCGGAAAGGGCTGGTTCCGGATCGTCACCGACAGCGCGCAGGCCCGTCAGGTCATCCAGCAGGGCAAACTGGCGGTCATCCTCGGCGTCGAGACCTCCGAGCCGTTCGGCTGCAAGCAGATCCTCGACATCGCGCAGTGCGGCAAGGCCGACATCGACAAGGGCCTGGACGAGCTGTACTCGCTGGGCGTGCGCAGCATGTTCCTGTGCCACAAGTTCGACAACGCCCTGTGCGGCGTCCGCTTCGACTCGGGCGGGCTCGGAACGGCCATCAACGTCGGCCAGTTCCTGTCGACCGGCACCTTCTGGAAGACCGAGACGTGCAAGGGCCCGCAGCACGACAACCCGATCGGCAACGCCTCGGCTGCCGAGGCCGAGAAGAAGCTCCCCGCGGGCGTGGACGTGCCCTCGTACAGCGCGGACGCCCAGTGCAACGTCCGGGGGCTCACCGACCTCGGCGAATACGCCGTACGCGGCATGATGAAACGCAAGATGATGCTGGAGATCGACCACATGGGCGTCAAGGCCGCCGGCCGCGCGCTCGACATCTTCGAGGCCGAGTCCTACCCCGGCGTGCTCTCCTCGCACAGCTGGATGGACATGGACTGGACCGAACGGGTCTACGGCCTCGGCGGCTTCATCGCCCAGTACATGCACGGCTCCGAGGGCTTCGTCTCCGAGGCCAAGCGCACCGAGGCGCTGCGCGACAAGTACGGGGTGGGCTACGGCTACGGCACCGACATGAACGGCGTCGGCGGCTGGCCGGGACCGCGCGGCGCGGACGCCCCGAACAAGGTGACGTACCCCTTCAAGAGCGTCGACGGCGGCTCCGTCATCGACCGCCAGACCACCGGCGAGCGCACCTGGGACCTGAACACCGACGGCGCCGCCCACTATGGCCTCGTCCCGGACTGGATCGAGGACATCCGCCGCGTCGGCGGCCAGGACGTGGTCGACGACCTCTTCCGGGGCGCCGAGTCCTACCTCGACACCTGGGCGTCGTCCGAGAACCACAAGGCCGGGGCCAATCTCGCGCGCGGCGCGAGCGCGTCGGCCAGTTCCTCGGAGTGGAGCCTGTTCACCAGCTACCGGCCGGGCAGGGCCGTCGACGGCGACGGCGGCACCCGCTGGGCGAGCGACTGGAGCGACGACCAGTGGTTCCAGGTCGACCTCGGCTCCACCCAGCTGGTCAAGCGGGTCACCCTCGACTGGGAGCGCGCGTACGGTAAGGCGTACCGCATCGAGCTCTCCACCGACGGCGTGAACTGGCGGACCGCCTGGTCCACGACGTCCGGCGACGGCGGCCTGGACACGGCCAGGTTCACCGGCACACCGGCCAGATATGTACGCGTCCACGGGCAGGAGCGCGGCACCGACTGGGGCTACTCCCTCTCCGAGGTCGGCGTCCACAGCAGCTGACACCCACGAGAGGGACTCCATGGCACGGTTGCCGTCCGCCGAGCGGCGGCGACAGCTCACCGAGGCGGCGATCAGGGCGATGGCCCGGGACGGCGTACCCAACACGACGACCCGGTCCATCGCCGCCGAGGCAGGCGTCTCGCTGAGCGTCTTCCACTACTGCTTCGACTCCAAGCAGGAGCTGATCGAATCCGTCATCACGACCATCACCGGCCACTATGTGACGGTGGTGCAGGACGCCCTACGGCCCCGGGCCACCCTGGAGGAGACCGTCCGGGCCGGCTTCCAGGCGTACTGGGACCATGTGCGCGCCCACCCCGACGAGCACATGCTCACCTACGAGCTGACCCAGTACGCACTGCGCCGGCCCGGATTCGAGCATCTGGCCCGACGGCAGTACGAGCTGTACGCCGAGACGTACGCCGACCTCATCGATCAGCTGCGGCAGACCATGGGCCTGCGCCTGCGTGTTCCCGCCCCCGTCCTGGCCCGCTACCTGGCCGCCATGACCGACGGACTGACCCTCAACTACCTCGTGCTCGGCGACGAGGCCGCCTGGAACGACATCCTCGACACCGTCACCGCGCACATGGCCGGACTCGTGAGCGAGCCCTGACGGGGGACGTCACCCGGGTACGGCGACCCGGTCCCGGCCTGCTTCCCCCGACTCCCGCCGGAACAGCCATCTCGGATCCGGCTCCACCACGAAGCGCAGGGCACGCCGCACGGGCGGTGTGCACAGCAGCGTCACGATCACGGCGGCCACGACGGTGACGGCGAGCGCGCCGAGCGGCCGGTGGATCCAGGCGGGGTCGTACCAGCCCCAGTACTTGGCGCCCTGCGCGAGGAAGCCGTGCAGCAGGTAGCCGTACAGCGTGCCCGTTCCCAGCACCGTGCACCACATCCGCCGCCCGGGCACCCAGGAGAGGAAGTAGACCACCAGCACCAGCGAGCAGACGAACAGGACCGGCGTCATCACCACCCCGTACCACGCGGGCGCGCCCAGCTGCTCGGCGCTTTCGCGGTGGTAGAACCAGCCGCCCGTCATCCGCGGCACCGCCCAGTACGCCACCACGAACGCACCCGCGAACACGGGGACGGCCGCGATCCGCACAGCACGACGCCTGACCAGCCGGAAGTGCTCCGGCTTCAGCAGCAGACCCAGCACGAAGTACGGCAGGAACTGCAGGGTGCGCTGCAGATCGAGATCACTGCCGATGGACGACGAGACGGTGGCCAGCATCGCCACGGCCAGCGCGAGCGCCAGCGGCATGCGCACCCGCAGCCACAGCGGGGTGGTCAGCCGCCACAGGAACAGTGCTGCCAGGAACCAGGTCAGATACAGCGGGTCCAGCAGGCTGACCGGGCGGTCCGGCTCCTGGTCGGTCCACCGGGTGAAAAGGGTGTATGCCGTTTCGAAGACGACATAGGGGATGAAGAGCCCGGTCACCAGGCGTTTGAGGCGTTCCGGACGGCCGTCGAAGCCGCGCGAGAAATAGCCGGAAATGATGATGAATGCGGGCATATGGAAGGCGTACACAAGCATGTACATGGCGGTGACGAACCGGCTGCCGTCCCGCAGCGGCTCCCACGCATGACCCACCGCCACCAGCACGATCGCCGCGTACTTGGCGTTGTCGAAGAACGCGTCCCGCTCCTTGGCGGGCCTGGGCGGCGCGGCCGTGGCACGGCCGGGAGCGGCCTTTGTGCCCGCGCTCACCACACGGCCCCCTGGGCGCCGCGCGGGAAGCCCACGCGATCGCGTGCGGGTCTGACGGAGGTGACGGCTGCGTGGATGTGCTGAGACATCCCACGCGCCTCACCACTTCCGGGCGGCGTAAACCTCGCCGCGCGGTCATCCACACGCGCGGGGCAGGCCGCAGGGCCGTAGGGGTGTGGCCGTAACCCGTGTGATCGCTCCGAATGGTGCGTCCGGGAGGAATGGCTGACGGTGGATCACGTCAAGGTCTGGCACCAGTGGTGATGACGTGTCAGCCACCCAGGCCATGACGGAAGGACTCACCTATGCGCTCTGTCCGTATGCTGCTCGCCACCGCGACGGCCACGGCCGCCTTGGCGATCGCCCCCGCCGCCTACGCCGTCACGGCAGGTGACTGGGACCAGGAAGACAGCTCCTCCCACGGCGAGGAGCACGGCAAGGACTCCGGCAACGAACACGACAAGGACTACAGCAAGGAGCACGGCGAGGAAAGCAAGCACGACGGTCCGCGTGGCGGGATGCACACGGGTGGCGGAGCGCTGGCCCTCGTGAACAACGAGGACGACTGGGGCGGCGACCACGACAAGGGCTCCTGGGGTGGCGACCACGAGCAGGGCAAGGACGACTCGTGGAAGGGCGACCACGAGAAGGACGACTGGGGCGGTGACAACGACGAGGAGTCGTGGGGCGGCGGCCATGGCAAGCCGCACGGCGGCATGCACACCGGTGGCGGCGGCCTCGCCGACAACCCGGGTGTCACCGCCGGTGGTCTGGCCGCGCTGGCCGTCGCGGGCACCGGTGTGTACGCCATGCGCCGCAAGAAGGCCTCCGGCTCCGTCGCCTGACCCGATGCCGGACGCCATAACCGCTGTGGCCGTCGCACGTGCGCCCCACGTCGCGACGGCCCCGCTCGCTTTCCCCCGCCGTATCCACAGCCATGCCTGAATGAGGTGGTGCTCCGATGGCCGCCGGCCCTCCCTCGCCCCCCGATGCCGACCCGGCCTTTCCCTGCGACGGCTCCGCGACCTCACGGCGGACAAGACGTACGGCCGTGACGATGTTCTGGAGCGCGGTCGCCGCCGTCGTCCTGGTCGTGACCATGTCCGGTCGCGACACCGACACACCCGGAGCCGGCCGTGCCCCCCACGCCGCACCGGCGGTCGAGTCGTCCGCCCCCTCGACGGCCCGGTCCGCCCCGCCCGACCGACAGACCGAGGGCGAGCATCTGCCGCGGGCCCGGCCGCTCCGGCTGCTCATCCCCAAGATCGCCGTCAGCGCGCCCTTCACCGACCTCGCCATCGGCGGTACGGGCCAGCTCGAACCCCCACCGGCCCACAACACCAACCTCGTGGGCTGGTACGCCAAGGGCGCGTCCCCCGGCGAGCCGGGCACGTCGATCATCGCCGGGCACGTGGACACGGCGACGTCCCCCGCGGTGTTCGCGAGACTGAGCGAGCTGGAGCAGGGCGACAGCTTCCAGGTGCTGAGGGCGGACGGGCGCAGCGCGGCCTTCGTGATCGACAGCGTGGAGACGTTCGACAAGAACACCTTCCCCAGCAGACGCGTGTACGGCGACACCTCCCGGAGCCTGGTCCGGCTCATCACCTGCGCCGGGGACTACGACCGCCAGGCCAGGGACTACACCGCGAACCTGGTCGTCTTCGCCCATCTCGCCTGAATCGCCCCCCGCCCGGGCCGGACTCCTTCCCGAACCGCCGCACTCCGCGCTGACCTCGTGTCTTACAGTGACTGCGACCCATTCCGGTGACTGAGCCTGTGAGGTAGTCGCGAACCATGCCGACCGAGACGTTTGAGTTCCAGGTAGAGGCCCGTCAGCTGCTCCAGTTGATGATCCATTCGGTCTACTCGAACAAGGATGTCTTCCTGCGGGAGCTCGTCTCCAACGCCTCCGACGCGCTGGACAAGCTGCGCCTGGAGAAGCTGCGGGACGACACCCTGGACGCCGATGTGACCGATCTGCACGTCCGGATCGACCTCGACAAGGAGGCCCGCACCCTCACGGTCCGGGACAACGGCATCGGGATGTCGTACGACGAGGTCGGGAAGCTCATCGGCACCATCGCCAACTCGGGGACGGCCACGTTCCTGAAGGAGCTGCGCGAAGCGCAGGACGCGGCCGGGGCCGAGGGGCTCATCGGCCAGTTCGGCGTCGGCTTCTACTCCGGCTTCATGGTGGCGGACGAAGTGACGCTGGTGACCCGGCGCGCCGGTGAGGGCCACGGCACCCGCTGGACGTCGCGCGGTGAGGCCACCTACACGCTGGAGACGGTGGACGACGCGCCGCAGGGCACGTCCGTCACCCTCCACCTCAAGCCCGCCGACCCCGAGAACCAGCTCCACGACTACACCTCCCCCTGGACCGTCAGGGAGATCATCAAGCGCTACTCGGACTTCATCACCTGGCCGATCCGCATGGTCCCGGAGACCGGCGACGGCGACACCACGCCCGAGCCCGAGACGCTGAACTCGATGAAGGCCCTGTGGGCGCGTTCGCGTGACGAGGTGTCCGACGACGAGTACCACGAGCTCTACAAGCACATCAGCCACGACTGGCGCGAACCCCTGGAGACGATCCGCCTCCAGGCGGAGGGCACCTTCGAGTACCAGGCCCTGCTCTTCGTGCCCTCGCACGCCCCGCACGACCTGTTCACCCGGGACTTCAAGCGCGGCGTCCAGCTCTATGTGAAGCGCGTCTTCATCATGGACGACTGCGAGGCGCTGCTGCCGCCCTACCTGCGCTTCGTCAAGGGCGTCGTCGACGCGGCCGACCTCTCGCTCAACGTCTCCCGCGAGATCCTCCAGCAGGACCGGCACATCCGGATGATGCAGCGCCGGCTGACCAAGAAGGTCCTGTCCACGGTCAAGGAGTTCATGACCAAGGACAGCGACCGCTACGGCACGTTCTGGCGGGAGTTCGGCACCGTCCTCAAGGAGGGCCTGGTCACCGACTCCGAGAACCGCGAGGCCATCCTCGCCGTCGCCTCGTTCGCGACCACCCACTCCGACGACGAGCCGACCACGCTCGCGCAGTACGTGGAGCGCATGAAGGACGGCCAGGACGACATCTACTACATCACCGGCGAGTCCCGGCAGAGCATCGAGAACTCCCCGCACATGGAGGCGTTCCGGGACAAGGGCATCGAGGTCCTGCTGCTCACCGACGCCGTCGACGAGGTGTGGGTCGACACCGTCGGCGAGTACGAGGGCAAGAAGCTGCGGTCCGTCGCCAAGGGCGAGATCGACCTCGACACCGAGGGCGACGAGAAGGCCGACGGGGAGCGGGAGAAGCAGGCCGAGGAGTACGCCGGTCTGCTCGGCTGGATGCAGGAGCAGCTGGACGAGGACATCAAGGAGGTGCGGCTGTCGGCGCGGCTCACCGTATCCCCGGCCTGCGTCGTCTCCGACGCGCACGATCTGACGCCGGCCCTGGAGAACATGTACCGGGCGATGGGCCAGGAGGTGCCGCGCACCAAGCGGATCCTGGAGCTCAACCCCGGTCACCTGCTGGTGAAGGGCCTCCACCAGGCGTACCGGGAGCGCGAGGACCGCTCGGGGCTCGCCGAGTCCGCCGAACTGCTGCACACGCTGGCGGTGCTCGCCGAGGGCGGTCAGCCCAAGGACCCCGCCCGGTTCGTGAAGCTGGTGGCGGACCGGCTGGAGCGCACCCTGTAGCCGACGGCGCGTGAGCCATGTGGACGTGTGCGCGGGCCGTTGTCAGTGGCCCGCGCTACCTTCCTTGGAGTCGGCTTCCAGCCCCGTTCCTGGAGGATTCATGGCCACGCGTCTCAACCCCTACATCACCTTCGCCGGCGACGCCCGCCAGGCGATGGAGTTCTACCAGGAGGTCCTGGGCGGCACCCTGACGCTCAACACCTACGGTGATTTCGGCCAGAAGGACACCCCCATGGCCGACAAGATCATGCACGGCATGCTGGAGACCCCCAGCGACTTCACCCTCATGGGCGCCGACACCCCGACGGACGACCACAACCCCGGCAACAACTTCTCCGTGAGCCTGAGCGGCGACGACGAGGCCGAACTGCGCGGCTACTGGGAGAAGCTGTCCGAGGGCGCCCATGTGACCGTGCCGCTGGACAAGCAGATGTGGGGCGACGTCTTCGGCATGTGTACGGACCGCTTCGGCATCACCTGGATGGTCAACATCGCCGGAGAGGGCCGCTGAGCGGGCCTGCCCGGGGCGTCACTTCGGCAGCCATGCGCGCAGGGCGTCGATGAGCCGGCCGAGGGCGGGCTCATCGGTGGAGCGGTCGGTCATCACCGTACGGCCGTCGAACCGGAGCGTGTACTGGAACAGGTCCGCCGCCTCCGTGTTCTTCGTGAGGTCGGCGACATCGTCCAGGGCCGGATCGCCGAGCAGCGTACGCAGCTCGGTGAACTGGGCCGTGTCGGTACGGCGCACAGTACGTTCGCCCTTGTCGGCGGTGTGTATGGTGCCGTCGCCCCGTAGGGTCACCTCCTGGTGCACCCCGGCGAAACCACCGGTGACCTCCATGGTCACCAGCTTCTGGTCCGGTCCGGTGACGGGGACCGGCGAGGGGGCCGGGGAGGCCGGAGGCGGTGCCGAAGAGGGCGCCGAGCCGGATGCGGCGGGCGGGCTGCCGGCCGCCGCATCCGTCGGCTCCACCGCGCTGCCGTCCCCTTCGAAGGAGCAGCCGGCCGGCCCCAGCACCGCGGCCACCACCATGACAACCGCCCCCGCCGTCCGCCTGCCGAACACCGCGCCCCCAGCCGTCGATGGCGTCAACTGGAGTGTCCCTACCACGGAATGAGCGCCTCCGGACCCCGTGCGCGGCCGGTCGTCGGACAGCGGTGATTTTCGGCCCACCTGTTCACGTACCGCCCAGGAGTGCAGGTACGGGGCGTAAACACCGCGGGGGAAGGGAAGCAGCTATACGGCGAACCGCGGGGAGTGGTCGGCTGCGCCCGGGATGTCGGGCCCGAAGCGCTGGGAGGGTCCGTGCATGGGCGGGCAGCCCCTGTATCTCGCACCGCGGCTGGCAGCGCGGCTGCGCTCGTTACTGGACGCCCCGGATCTGCTGCACACGCTCACCGACGGTCTCGGGTCTCCGCTGAACCTGGTCGTGCCGGACCAACTCGTCGACAATCTCCGGCAGTTCCGCTCCGTGTACGGCAAGCACCACCTGGCCGGCCAGGTGTTCTTCGCCCACAAGGCCAACCGCTCCAGCGCCCTGCTGCGGCGGCTCGCCGCCACCGACGCCGGCGTGGACGTCGCATCGCTGGGGGAACTGCAACACGCCCTGGGCGCCGGCTTCACCCCTGACCGGATCACCGCCACCGGCCCGAAGAACCCGGAGTTCCTGTGGCTGGCGGCCCGGACCTCGGTCACCGTCAGCCTGGACACGCGCGGCGAACTGGACCAACTCGCCACGCTGATACGCAAACACACGCTGCCCAGGGCTCGCATCCTGCTGCGGCTGTCGGGCTTCGAGACGTCCGGCGTACGGGTACTGAGCAGACGCAGCCGATTCGGCACCGCGGCGGGGGAGTCGGGCCCCCTGCTGGAGGCCGTCGAGCGGCACACCGACGTGGTCGACCTGCTCGGCGTGGCCTACCACCTGGACACGACGAGCCTCACCGAGAAGGCTACGGCGCTCGAAGGCTGTCTTCGCATGCTGGAGGAGTGCCGCCGACGGGGGCTCAGGCCCCGGGCCGTCGACATCGGCGGCGGATTCGGCGTCGACTACCTTGCCGACGGCGGACAGTGGGACCGGTACACGACCGAACTCACCGAGGCCGTACTGGGCACCCGCCCGCCCCTGACCTACGGCGGTCACGGCTACGGACTGCGCAGCGAGGCCGGCACCCTGCGCGGCACGCTCGGCCTGTACCCCGCTCACCGTCCGGTCGCCGGAGCCCGCTACCTCGACGAACTGCTCTCGCACCCGGCCACGTCCATGGACGGCCGCCCTCTGGCCGCGCTGCTCCTGGAGCACCTCTACGACCTGCACACCGAACCCGGCCGAGCACTCCTCGACCAGTGCGGAGTGACGCTGGGCAAGGTGCTGGAGGTCCGCGACCAGGAGACCGGCGGCCCGCTTGCCGTACGGCTCGCGGCCAAGGCCGACGACGTGGCGCTGGAGGAACACGGCGTGCTGATGGACCCCCTCGTCATCCCCCGGGACACGGCAGGCGCGGTCACAGGTCCGGGAACCGGCCCGGTCGCCGGGGCCGAACCGGTCGCCGTCCATCTCTTCGGCAGCCGGTGCCTGGAGTCCGACCTGATCACCCGCCGTACGGTCTTCCTGCCCCACCGCCCCGAACCGGGCGATCTGTTGGCCTTCGCCAACACGGCCGGATACTGCATGGACTTCCACGCCACCCGTGCCCAGCACCAGCCCGTCGCGCGCAAGGTCGCCGCCTGGCAGGAGGGCGGCACCTGGCGCTGGTGCCTGGACGACCAGTACTGGCCGACCACACCCGTGGGGGGAGCGCAGTGAGGTACGACAGCATCACCGAGGCCATCGGCAACACACCGCTGGTACGCATCGATCCGGCCGTGCACGGCCTCGGACACATCGACCTGTACGCCAAGCTGGAACTGCTCAACCCCTTCGGTTCGGTGAAGGACCGGGCCGCCTGGAACATGGCCCGACCGCACCTGACAGCCACAGCAGCATCTGCATCCGGAGCCGCATCCGCAGGGTCGTCATCCGCCTCGGCCGGAGAACGCGGCCAGGTCGTCGAGCTGTCGAGCGGCAACACCGCCAAGGCCCTGGCCGTCCTCGCGGGTATGCACGGCCTGTCCTTCAAGAGTGTCACCAACCGGATGCGCATCCCGGAGATCAAGGACCTGCTCCTGCTGCTCGGCGCGGAGATCGAGGAACTGCCCGGCCAGAGCGAGTGCCTGGACCCGACCGCCACCGACGACCCGCTCACCCTCTTCCACCGCACGCTCGCCGAGCCCGGCAGCACGTATCTGCACACCGACCAGTACTTCAACCCGCGCAACACCGAGGCCCACTTCACCGGCACCGGACCGGAGATAGTCAAGGACCTGGACGGCCGGGCGCCCGACTGGTTCATCGCATGCGTCGGCACCGCCGGCTCCTCCACCGGAGTCGCCCGCGCCCTGCGCGAACACGACCCCGCCGTACGGGTCGTCGGCCTGGTCGCCGCCAAGTCCGACTTCATCCCCGGCATCCGCACCATCGACGAGGCGCACGAGGTGGGCCTGTTCGACCCCGGCACCTACGACACCATCGAGTCGGTGAGCGCCGACGAGGCCATCGAGGGGATGCTGACCCTCAACCGCCGCTGCGGCATCCTGGCCGGGCCCACCGGAGGGGCCGCCTACTTCGGTGCCGTACGCCAACTACGGGCCGTCGAAACGGAACTGACGGCACGCCAGTCAGCGGTCTTCATCGTCTGCGACCGCGTCGAGAGCTATCTCAGCTACGTCCGCCGACGGCGCCCCGACCTCTTCGGCGGCCCGCGCCGCAGGAACTCCCCGGCAGACCTGCCGGACGCCGAGATCCGCACGGCACCGGCCATCGGCGTCGCGGACGCCCAGGCGTGGATCGGCACCGGAGAACCGCTCGTCGTGGACCTGCGCAGCCCCTACGCCTACGCCGCCCTGCACATCGACGGCTCGCTCAACATCGTCGACGAGCTCTTCGAGGAACTCCTCCACGGCGGTCTGCCGTTCAGCCGCAACCGCCCGGTCCTGCTGGCCTGCCCGGTCGGCGAGAAGTCCGCCCGCTACGCCGCCCTGCTGACCCGGATGGGCCACCCGGACGTCCGCAGCCTGACCGGCGGCATCATCGCCTGGCGCGACGCCGGCGCACCCCTCGTACGGGACTGAGCCCATGACCGTACCCAGGACGGACGCCCACGTCCCTTGTCTCATCGATGAGTTGAGGGAGTGGCAGCGCACCCTGCGCGCCCAGTTCCCGATCATCACCGGGCACCCGGAACTGGCCTACCTGGACAGCGCGGCCACCGCCCAGAAGCCGCAGGCCGTACTGGACGCCGTGCACGCCTACCTCACCACGACCAACGCCAACGCCGGACGCGGCACCTACCCCTGGGCCAACCGGACCACGGCCCTGGTCGAGCAGGCCCGCGACCGGGTGAAGGGGTTCCTGGCCGACCCCGCACCGGAGCGCTCGGCCGTGCACTTCACCAGCGGCACCACCGAGGGCCTGCGCACCGTCGCCCGTGACTGGCTGCCCGGGCTCCTCGCCGACGGCGACGAGATCGTCGTCCCGGTCGCCGACCACGAGGCCAACATCGCGCCCTGGCTGGAGGCCCAACGGGACCTGGCCCGGCAGGGCGTGCACATCCGGGTCCGGCCGATGCCGTACCAGCGGTCGTCCGGCGACTACGACCACATCGCGCTCGCCGAACTCGCCGGTGAGCGAACCCGGTTCGTCGCCGTCACCCACGTCCACCACGTGTACGGCGGCAACATGAACATCCACCGCATCCGCCGGGCCGTCGGTCCGGACGCGGTCATCTGTCTGGACGCCGCCCAGAGCGTCGGTCATCTACCGGTGTCCGTGGCCGACCTGGACGTCGACTTCCTCGTCTTCTCCGGGCACAAGGCCATGGCCCTGCCCGGCACCGGAGCCGTCTGGGCCCGCCAGGCGCGCGGGCCGGAGTTCGCGCCGGGCGGCTGGTCCGGCACCCCCAACACGGTCGGTATCGCTTCCCTCGCCGCCGCCCTGGACTGGCTCGACACCGTCGGTACCGACCGGATCGAGCAGTGGACGGTCGCCCTGGCGGCCCGGCTCACCGACGCCCTGCGCCACCTGGACGCCTACGAGATCCTCGGCTGTCGGAGCAGCCTGGCCGCCGACTCGTCCGTGCAGCGGCGCCAGGGCATCGTGACTTTCCGTCATCGCGCCGTCGACTCCGCCGACCTGGGCTTCATCCTTTTCAGCCACGGCTTCATGGTCCGCTCCGACCACCACTGCCAGGGCGGGGCGGGGGAGCGGACCGGCTCGGTGCGGGTGAGCCTGCACATCCACAACACCGCCGAGGAGATCGACCGGCTGCTGACCGTCCTCGCCGCGCTCGGGTGAGGTGCCGCCATTAGAGCTAATGGGAACCGTTTCCACCTGTAGGGTCGGCGGCGGCAGGGGAACAGGTGCGAGACGGCAAGGTGGCACGACCGGATGGGGCTGAGTCTGGCAACGGCGGAGCGCTGGGTGGAGCGCTGGGAACGCCAGCAGCAGCGGTACGCCGTGGACCGTGAGGAGCGGTTCACGGTGATCGCCGACGTGGTGGAGCGGGCCGTGACCGGCCGGTCGGCCAGGCCGCTCGTCGTGGATCTCGGCTGTGGCCCCGGATCGCTCGCGGCGCGGCTGGTGCGTCGGCTGCCGGACGCCGACATCGTTGCCGTGGACCGCGACCCCCTGCTCTTGGAGCTGGCCCGCACCCACCACGCCGACGCCGCCCGCTACGTCGACGTCGTCATCGGCGAGGAGGGTTGGACGCACGCCCTTCGCCTCGACCGCCCGCTGGACGCGGCCGTGTCCACGACTGCCCTGCACTATCTGAGCCCGGACGCCCTGCACCGCACCTACCGGCAGCTCGCGGCACTGCTGCGGCCCGGCGGTGTCCTCGTCAACGGCGACCACTTCCCGCACGACGACACCGCGCTCGCCGAACTCGCCGGGTGGGTGGGGCGCCGGCACGCCGAGCGCCGGCACGCCCTGGCGCACGAGGACTGGGACTCCTGGTGGACGGCGGTCGCAGAGGACCCCGAGCTGGCCGACCTCCTCGCCGAACGGCGGCGCCGGGAGCCCGTCACCGGGACCGACTGCGCGGCGCGGCTGTCCGTGTCCGCACACGAACGGCTGCTGTGGCGGGCGGGGTTCGGGCATGCCGGGGTCGTCTGGCAGTACGGCGCCAGCCATGTCGTCGTCGCCGTCCGCTGACGCGGGCCGCCGCTCGCGCCCACAGCGGTCGATGTGCGCAACGTCGGCCTCACCAGGTTCCAGCTGTCGTCTGTCGGCCGGGGCCACACCAAGCACAGCTAAAGGTTCACACCGACACCTTGACAGCGTGCGTACGGTTTCGCGACGTTTGAGCCTCGCCACAAAGTTCGACATGGGGGAAAATGTGGTGAGGCGCCAGTAAGTGCGTCTTGGGGGGATTCTGGGGGGAGCGGTATCGCCATGCGATCCACTAGCGCCATCACGATTCACAGACCCGAGGAGCTGAGCGAGTCGCTGCGCCGGGCGTGGCACCGGGCGATGGACGAGTCGCCCGACTACGCCAACCCCTTTCTGTCGCCGGAGTTCACGAGGGGCGTGGGCAGGTACCGCGGTGGGGCCCGGGTGGCGGTGCTGCACGAGAACGGGGAGGCCGTCGGCTTCTTCCCGTACGAGCGCAACGCCTACGGTGTCGGCCGCGCCATCGGCTTGGGGCTCTCCGACTGCCAGGCCCTGGTGCACCGGCCGGGCGTCACCTGGGACACCCGGCAGCTGCTGCGGGCCTGCGGGCTGTCCGTCTTCGAGTTCGACCACCTCGTCGAGGAACAGCAGCCGTTCGGGCCGTACGTCACGGGCACGTTCGCCTCGCCCGTGCTCGACCTGAAGCCCGGCGAGGGCGGCTACCCGGAGTGGCTGCGCGCCACCTACCCGGGGCTGGCCAAGACGACGCTGAAGAAGGAGCGCCGACTGGGCCGGGACGCCGGCGAGGTGCGGTTCGTGTACGACGAGCGCGACCCGCGTGTGCTGCGCACCCTCATGCGCTGGAAGTCCGCCCAGTACCGCAGGACGGGGCGCATGGACCGGTTCTCCAGACCCTGGATCGTCGATCTGGTGGAGCACTTCTTCCAGGTCCGCGAGGAGTACTTCACCGGCATCCTGTCCGTCGTCTACGCCGGTGACCGGCCGGTCGCCGCGCACTTCGGGCCGCGGTCGCGCTCGGTGTTCGCGGCCTGGTTCACGGCGTACGACCCCGAGTTCGGCTACTACTCGCCCGGCCTGATGATGCACCTGAGGATGGCGGAGGCCGCGGGCCGGGACGGCGTGACGCTGATGGACATGGGGCGCGGCGAGAAGGAGTACAAGGACTGGCTCAAGACCCGTGAACTGCGTGTCGCCGAAGGGTTCGCGGCCCGGCCGCACCCGGTGGCGGCGGCCCACCGCATGTGGCGCAGACCGGTGCGCGGCCTGCGGAACACGGTCCTGGCCCACCCCAGGCTGCGTGAGCCCGCCGACCGCCTGCTGAAGACCGTCGGCACCCTGCGCACCCACCCGCCGGGTGTGGGGGCCCGCGCCCGCTGAGCGGACCCCCTCCCGTCACTCGTCATGCGAGGGCGCCGTATCGACGGCCCGTCGCGGTCCCCCATCTCCCAGCGGAGGCCTCGAACGACGTTCGAGAAGCCGCACCGCCCGCCTCGCGACCTTCTACGGACGCTTCCACGGAAGAGGTGACCATGCCGTACGGATCGCGGCTCGCCGCGATGATGACACGGCGCATCGGACGCGAATGCGTCTACACGCCCTCGGCCCGACTCGCCCTGTACCTGGCGCTGCGGCGCTGGTGCCGGCCGGGCGCACGGGTGCTGATGTCCCCGGTGAACGACGACGTGATCCTCTTCGTCGTCCTCGCGGCCGGACTGCGCCCCGTCCAAGCCCCCGTGTCCCGGTGGGACGGCAACATCGACCCGGCCGCCGTACCGGAGTCCACCTGGCGCAACGTGGACGCCGTCCTGACCACGAACCTGTACGGCCTGCCCGACCGCGTCGTCGAACTGCGCCGCCGCTGCGACGCGTTGGGGATCCCGCTGATCGAGGACGCGGCGCACGCCATCGGCACGCACGTGGACGGACAGCCGATCGGCACCTTCGGACGAGCGGCGGCGTTCAGCCTCTCCAAGCACGTCGCGGCGATGGCCGGCGGCTTCCTCGCCGTGGACGACGCGCGCACCCGGCGGGAGCTGGAGCTGCTGCGCGACGACCTGCTGACGCCGCGCCGACTGCGCGACGACCTGTCCACCACCCTGCGCCCACTGGCCCGCTCCACCGTACGCACCCTCCACCTGGTCCGCCCGGTGTGGCGCACCATGCAGCGCCTGGGCCTGCTGGAACGAGACGACTTCCGCATGGCCCTGCACGCACCCCGCCTCGCCGGCACTGCACGCAAGGCGCCGAGCCTGACCGCCTACGAGCCCTGGGTACGGGTCGACCTGCACGGCTTCCGCTCCCGCCACGGGGCCATGGTCCGGGGGCAGTTGGGGCTGCGGATGTCCCTCATCGACGGCGACCTGGCCCGGCGCAGGACCGGTGTCTCCCTGCTGTCCGGCACCACCTGGGCCTCCCCGGCACTGCGCGACCAGCCCGGCGACGGCCCGCCGTCCCTGTTCCGGGTGCCGCTCCTGGTGCACGACCGCGACACCCTCCTCGAACGCCTGGTGAACCACGGCGTGGTCGCCGGATACGTCTACGACCCGCCGCTCGACGACTACGCGGGCGCCGAGTTCGTCGAACCGTCCCCCGACCCCTCGGCCGCTCGCTGGTTCGCCGCTCACTCCCTGCCGGCCGACCCCCTCCTGGCCCGCAGGATCGCGGGCGCCCTGACGAAGGAGCGGGCCACGCCCGCACACGCGCCGCTCCCGGCCAAGCCCGTGCTGGACACCACGCCCACACCGCCCACCCCGCTGGGCCAGTAGAGACCGCATCGGGGGCCCGCCGGCGCCGGCCCGCGCCGCCGGGCCCCACCTTGCCTACCCTGGAGATGTGGCTCGGTCCAACGACGAGGTCGCCGCACTGTTCCAGGAGTACGCGGACCTGATCTCGATCACCGGAGGGGACGCGTTCAGGGCGCGTACCTACGAGAAGGCCGCCAGGTCGATCGGCGGCTACCACGCCGACGTGTCCACGCTCGACGTCAAGGGGCTCCAGGAGATCCCCAACGTCGGCAAGTCGACCGCCCAGAAGATCATCGAGTACTTCACCGCCGGCCAGGTGTCCGCCGTCGAGGAACTGCGTGCGAAGATCCCCGCCGGCGTCCGGCAGCTGACCGCCATCCCCACCCTCGGCCCGAAGAAGGCCCTCGTCCTCTACGAGGAACTGGGCATCTCCACCATCGAGGAGCTCGCCGACGCGATCCACGAGGAGCGGCTGCGCGACCTCAAGGGCTTCGGGCCGAAGACGGAGGAGAACATCCTGCACGGCATCGGCCTGCTGAAGTCCTCCGGCGACCGGGTCCTGATCGACGTCGCCATGCGCCTCGCCGAGGACATCGTCGCCGAGATGTCACAGGTCACCGGCTGCGAACGCTGCGCCTACGCCGGATCGCTGCGCCGCGTCCGCGAGACGATCGGCGACATCGACATCCTCGTCGCGTCGAAGAAGCCGACGCCGGTCATGCGTGCCTTCACCGAGCTGCCGTACGTCGCGGAGGTCATCGCACATGGCGAGAAGAAGACGTCGATCCGTACCGACAAGGGCCTCCAGGTCGACCTGCGGGTCGTGCCGCCGGATTCCTGGGGTGCGGCGATGCAGTACTTCACCGGGTCGAAGGCGCACAACATCCGCACCCGCGAGATCGCGGTCCATAAGAAGCTCAAGCTGTCCGAGTACGGGCTCTTCGACACCGAGACCGGCGACAGGATCGTCTCCAAGACGGAGGAGGACGTGTACGCCCGGCTCGGCCTGCCCTGGATCCCGCCCTCCCTGCGCGAGGACCGGGGCGAGATCGAGGCCGGGCTGCGCGGTGAGCTGCCCGAGCTGATCCAGGAACAGGACATCCGGGGCGACCTGCACACCCACACCGACCTCACCGACGGGCTCGCCCCGCTGGAGGAGATGGTCGCCGCGGCCGCCGAGCGCGGCTACGCCTACTACGCGGTCACCGACCACGGCCCCGACATGGCCATGCAGCGCATGACCGACGAACGCATCCTGGCGCAGCGCGAACGCGTCCGCGAGCTCGACGGGGAGTACGGCGGGCGGGGCGGCCGGGGAGGCATGCGGGTGCTGCACGGCGCGGAGCTGAACATCGGCCCGGACGGCGACGTGGACTGGCCGCCGGAGTTCCTCGCCGGGTTCGACCTGTGCGTGGCGTCGGTGCACTCGCACTTCAACCAGGGGCGCGAGGAGCTGACCCGGCGGATCGTCCGGGCCTGCGAGAACCCGCACGTCCACATCATCGGCCACCCCACCACGCGCCTCCTCGGCAGGCGGCCCGCCATCGACGCCGACCTCGACGCGGTCTTCGCCGCCTGTGCCCGCACCGGCACCGCCCTGGAGATCAACTCCCACCCGGACCGGCTCGACCTGCGCGACGAGGACATCCTGCGGGCCCGGCGGCACGGCGTGCGGTTCGCCGTCGACAGCGACGCCCACGCCGTACTCCACCTGGCCAACCTGCGCTACGGCGTCGGCACGGCGCAGCGCGGCTGGCTCACCAAGGACGACGTGATCAACACCTGGCCGCTGACCAGGCTGCGACGCTTCCTGAAGAAGTCCCAGAAGAAGTCCTAGAGGAACGGCGTACCCGGATCGAGCCCGGACAGGACCCGGCCGTAGATCTCCAGGTTGGTCGCGGGATTCACGAACGAGTGCAGACTCAGCGCGTGCAGATCGCGCACCGCCCGCTGCATCGGCACCTCCCGGTGCAGCGACGACGCCCCGGACGCCGAGCCCAGCAGATCGACGGCCTCCTTGCACAGCCGCGCCACATAGCCGCTCTGCGCCCGGATCCTGGCCCGCTCCTCGGGCGTGTACGGCTCGCCGGACTCGGCCCGCGACTCGATCAGGGCGACGAACTCGGCGGTCAGCAGCTCGGCGCAGGAGATCTTCATGGCCGCCTCGGCCGCCTGCAGATGGGTGACCGTCGCCTCGTTCTGCCGCTGGTGGAAGGTGTACGTGATGCCCCGCCGGTGGCTGCGCTCGGTGAACTCCGCCAGCGCCGAGCGGGCCAGACCGAGCGCGTTCGGCGCCGTCCACGCGCAGAACAGCAGCAGGACGGGCATCCGGTAGAACGGGTCGTCGGCGTTGGTCTTCGACGGGAAGCCGCCCGTCAGCAACGGCCCGACCGGCAGGACCCGGTGTGCGGGGACGACCACGTCCCGTGCGACGACGCTGTTGCTGCCACTGCCCGCCAGTCCCGAGACGTACCAGTCGTCGAGGATCTCCAGCTCGGCCATCGGCACGGCCGTCCACAGCACCTCGGGCGGACCCCCGCCGGACTCGGACTCGACCCGGACCGTCAGCAGATGCCAGTCGGCGTCGTGACAGCCGGTGGCGAAGGCCGACGTGCCGTTGACGACGTAGCCGCCGTCCGACCGGACCGCCGTCGCGTCCGGGATCAGGGTGCCGCCCACCCTGACGTCGGGGCCGGTGAAGATCTCGTCCTGCGCCTCGTCCGGGAAGAGCGCCGCGATGTAGGAGCAGCCGGCCTGGATCAGCGTCTTGAACGCGGTCGAGCCGCACGCCGCCGCGATCTCGGTCACCGCGTCCACCTGGGTGCGCAGCCGGCTCTGGTAGCCGCCGTAGCGCCGGGGGACGTTCATCCGGTGGATCCCGGCCTCCGTCAGTGCCGCGGCGACCTCGGGCGCCACCCGCCGCTCCTGTTCGGTGCGCAGCGCGTGCTCGCGGACGAGAGGGCGCAGCGCCCGTACGCGTGCGACCAGATCGACGTCGGTTCCAGCTGGCGCCATGGGTGACCTCCCGGGCACGACGAGCCCTCACCGTGACGCGCTTCCCGTGCACTGTCAACGGCCCCTGTGGAAGCCGGAGTTGAAGCCGGTCACCGGGTGGCGCGGTCCGTGAAATTCGTCCGTTTGGGCGGGTGCCGGGAAGGGGAGCGGGCCGGGTCGTCCGGGTCAGGCTTTGCCCATCTCGCCGCAGAGGGGTTGTCCTGACATTCCGTCCCTGCCTAGGGTCATCTTCGTAGTGCAAGCGCTTTCTGGTGCGGGCTGTCCGCCGGCCGTCCGAGGAGAACTGCATGTCCCGAAGTCCCGCCCACCGCCGCGTCGCCGTGATCGGTACCGGCGCCATCGTCAGCGGAAGCCATCTGCCCGCGCTGAGACACCACGCGGACCGGGCGGAGCTGGTCGCCGCCGTCGATGTGGACCAGGCCCGGCTGGACGCCTTCCGGCAGCTCGCGGGCGAGGAGGTCGCCGGGTACACCTCGACGGACGCCATGCTGGACGCCGTACGCCCCGATCTGGTGCTGATCGGCACGCCGCCGTCGCTGCACCGGGAGCAGACCGTCGCCGCGCTCAAGGCGGGGGCCTGGGTGCTGTGCGAGAAGCCGCTGTGTCTGTCGCTGTCCGAGTACGACGACATCGCGGCGGCCGAGGAGGCGTCGGGGGCGTATGCGTCGGTGGTGTTCCAGCACCGCTACGGCTCCGGAGCCGTGCACGCCCGGGAGCTGATCGCGAGCGGTCAGCTGGGCGCCCCGCTGGTGGCGCACTGCCAGACGACCTGGCACCGCGACGCCGCGTACTACGCGGTGCCCTGGCGCGGACGCTGGGCCAGCGAGGGCGGCGGGCCGACGATGGGGCACGGCATCCACCAGTTCGACCTGCTGCTGCACCTGCTCGGCCCCTGGTCGGAGATCCGGGCCATGGCCGCGCGGCTGGTCCACGACACCGAGAGTGAGGACGTCTCGACGGCCCTCGTACGGTTCGAGAACGGCGCCCTCGCCACCGTCGTCAACAGCGTGCTCTCCCCGCACGAAGTCAGCCGTATCCGTATCGACTGCGCCGACGCGACGGTCGAGCTCACGCACCTGTACGGCCACCGCAACGACGACTGGGTCTACACCCCGGCCCCGCACGTCCCCTCCGAGCGCGCCACCGCCTGGCGCACCCCCGCGACGGACGTGCCCAGCTCGCACACGGCACAGCTCGGCGCCCTCCTCGACGCCTACGACAACGGTGTGCGGCCGCCCGGCAGCGGCCCCGACGCGCGGGTCACCCTCGACTTCGCCGCCGCCCTCTACAAGGCCGCGTTCACGGACCGCACGGTGCTCGCAGGGGAGATCGGGCCGTGCGACCCCTTCTACCCGGCCATGCACGGCGACGACCCCCACTGGGCCCCCAAGGAGCGCGCATGAGCATCCGCGTCACCCACGCGCACGGCGACCACATCGCGGTCACGGCCGCGAACGGCACCGAGATCCTGCGGTACGTCTACCGCCCCGACCCCGACGCGTTCGAGTCCCGCAAGCCCTACGCCCACCCGGTGCGCACCCTCGCCGGGCACACCGTGACCGGCTACCGGCCCAGCGACCACCGCTGGCACAAGGGCCTGCAGATGACCGCGAGCCATCTGTCCGGCCAGAATTTCTGGGGCGGCAACTCCTACGTCCACGGCGAGGGCTACCTCCCGCTGCCCGAGCGCGTCGGCTCGATGCGGCACGACGGCTTCTCGCTGTTCACGGCGGACGACGACCGGCTCGCCGTCACCGAGGACCTCACCTGGGTCGAGAACGGCGGCGAGGAGTGGGCACGCGAGGTGCGCGGGCTCACCGTCCACTCGGTGGACGAGGCGGCCGGTGCCTGGGCCCTGGACTGGTCGATCCGGCTGACCAACCTCCGAGCCGAGCCGTTGGCCTTCGGCTCGCCCACCACGGCGGGCCGTGAGATGGCCGGCTACACCGGACTCCAGTGGCGCGGGCCCCGCGACTTCACCGGGGGCACTGCCTTCGGACCCGACCTCGACGGGGGAGCGGGCGCGGACGCGGGCAAGCTGATGGGCACGCAGGCCCCGTGGCTCGCGTTCACCACCGAGCACGACGACGTCGACGGGCACTCCACACTCGTCTTCGCGCACGCCCCCGAGAACCTGGACGAGCGCTCCGCGATCCACGAGTCGCACTGGTTCGTGCGCTCTGAGCCGATCCCGACGGTCGCGTTCTCCTGGGCCTTCTTCGAGGAGTTCGAGCTGCCGCCCGGTGAGTCCTTCGCCTACCGCTACCGGGTGGTCTTCGCCGACGGGGCCTGGGACCGGGAGCGGGTGGGCGCTCACCTGGAGGCACTGCCGTGGTGAAGCCGAACCTGCCGCACCCGCTGCCCGGCGCGGTCGGCCTGTCCCACCTCAGCGCCTACGACTGGGAGGCCGCCGACGGAGTGTGCGGCGGCAGCCCGCATCTGCACCTGGTGTGCACCGAGGCGTACGTCGTCACCGCAGGCCGGGGCGCGGTGCAGACGCTGAGCCCCGACGGCTACCGGGACATCCCGCTGGAGCCGGGCTCGGTCGCCTGGTTCACGCCCGGGACCGTGCACCGGATGGTCCAGGGCGGCGATCTGCGCATCACGGTGCTGATGCAGAACAGCGGACTGCCCGAGGCCGGGGACGCCGTCTTCACCTTCCCGCCCGAGGTCCTCGCGGATCCGCAGCGGTACGCGGCCGCGGCCACGCTGCCGCCCGGCACCGGCCCGAAGACGGCGGCCGCCGCACGCCGCCGCAGGGACCTCGCCGTCGAGGGTTACCTCGCCCTGCGCGAGAGGCTCGTCGCCGGGGACGACGGGCCGTACCGGGAGTTCCAGCGCGCCGCTGCCCGGCTGGTGCGCGCCAAGGTGCCGAACTGGCGGGAGCTGTGGCGGGCCGGCGCCCTGGCCACGGCCGAGCGAACGGGCGCCCAGCTCGACGCCCTGGAGGCGGGGGAGCCGGCGTACCTCGCCGACGCGACCGCTCACGAGACGGCGCCCACCCGGCTCGGCGGCTTCGGGATGTGCGGCCACCGGGACGAGTACAACCTGCCCGGGACGACGCTGCCGTACGGCGGCGAATAGGGGATCAGGGGGACCGAGGGGGGCCAACGGAAAGCCCGAGGAGAGGAGAGGTGACCTCGGCATGCCCGGACACAGGACAAAGGGGTTCTGCGCGTCGGCCGCCGCACTAGCGCTCTGCGCGGTGCTGGCGGGCTGCGGAGGATCCGGGGAGTCGGTCGGCGGCGGCAAAGTCGTGCTGCGCTACACGTGGTGGGGCAACCCCGACCGCGCGGAACGCACCGAGCAGGCCCTGGCCCTGTTCGAGAAACAGCACCCGGACATTCAGGTGCAGACGTCGTTCTCCGCCTACGAGGCCTACAAACAGAAGCTCGCCACCCAGGCCGCCGGCGGCGACGCCCCCGACGTGATGCAGCTGGACTACCGGCAGATCGACCAGTACGCCTCCGGCGGCGTGCTGCTCGACCTCGCGCAGCAGAAGGCCGTACTGCGCACCGGTGAGATCGACGCGGGCCTGCTCGCCACCGGCCGGCTGGACGGCACGCAGTACGCGATCCCGCAGGGCCGCGGCACCGAGACCGTCGCCTACGACGTCAAGGCGTGGAAGGCGAGCGGGGTGCCGCTCCCCGGCAGGAGCTGGACCTGGACCCAATGGGCCGACACCATGCGCGAGTTGGCCGAGAGGACCGGCAAGCCCGGCGCCACCGACCCCGGCCAGAGCGAGGACTGCTTCGAGGTGTGGCTGCGAGGCCGGGGCAAGTCCCTCTACACGAAGGACGGCGGCCTCGGCTTCACCTCCGACGACCTGACCCGCTGGTGGACGTTCACCGACGGGCTCCGGCGCGAGGGCGTCGTCTCACCGGCCGAGCAGACGACCCAGCTCGACGGTTCCGTCGAGAACACTCCGCTCGGGCGCGGCGAGGCCACCACCGACGCCAACTGGGACGCTCCGGCCAGCGGATTCCTCGCCCTCATACCGAGCGGTGTCGCACTCGCACCGATGCCGTCGGGGGAGGACGGCACCCCCGGTCAGTACTTCAAGCCGTCGATGTTCCTCGGCGTCGGCGCCAACACCGCTCACGCCAAGCAGGCCGCCCAGCTCGTCGACTTCCTCGTCAACGACGCACAGGCCGCGAAGATCCTCGGCGCCACCCGCGGCATCCCCGTCAACGACGCCCTCCGCAAGGAGGTCGAGCCCCGGCTCAAGGACTTCGACCGGACGATCGCCGCCTACCAGACCTCCCTGGAGGGCACCCTCCAGCCCCCGCCACAGGCACCGCCCTCCGGTGACAACGCCCTGCAGACTACCTTCCAGCGCGACTACGACCAGGTGTCGTACGCGCGCATGTCGCCCCGCGAGGCGGCCGAGAACTACGTCACCGAGGCGAAGGCGGAGCTGAGGTCATGACCACCACCACGATCCGCACCGGGACGAAACCCGCCACTTCAGCCACCCCGAAACGCCGCCCCCGGCGCGAACGCCAGGGCCCCGCCTGGGTGTTCCTCTCCCCATGGGTGCTCGGCGCGACCGTGCTGACCCTGCTGCCGATGGCCGTGTCGCTGTACCTGTCCTTCACGGACTACGACCTGTTCAACCCGCCGCGCTGGGTGGGCCTGCGCAACTACGTCCAGATGTTCACCGAGGACCCGCGCTACTGGCGGTCGGTGCTGACCACCGTGACCTACGTCGTGATCGCCGTGCCGCTGCAACTGGCCCTGGCGCTGGCCGTCGCCCTCGCCCTGAAGTCCATGAAGCGCGGCAAGGGCTTCTACCGGTCCGCGTTCTACGCCCCCTCGCTGCTCGGCGCGTCGATGTCCATCGCGCTCGTCTGGCGGGCGATCTTCAACGACGGCGGCACGGTGGACAACCTGTTCGGCACCGGCGGCTGGGTGAACCGGCCCGGCTGGGCACTGCTCGCCGTGGCACTGCTGACGGTGTGGCAGTTCGGGGCACCGATGGTCATCTTCCTCGCCGGCCTCCAGCAGATCCCCGGTGAGCTCTACGAAGCGGCGGCCGTGGACGGCGCGGGGAAGTGGCGGCAGTTCCTGTCCGTCACGGTGCCCATGCTGTCCCCGGTCCTGTTCTTCAACCTCGTCCTCCAAACCATCCAGGCCTTCCAGGTCTTCACACCCGCCTTCGCGCTGAGTGCCGGCAAGGGCGGCCCCGCCGACTCGACACTCGTCTACACCCTCTACCTCTACGACCGCGGCTTCGTCGCCTCCCACATGGGCTACGCCTCCGCCATGGCCTGGGTGCTGCTGATCGTGATCGGCGCCGTCACGGCGGTGCTGTTCCGCACCTCGCGCTCCTGGGTCTTCTACGCCTCCGAGGGGGACCGATGACCACAACTGCCTTGACACGCAAGCCGGTTCGCTGGGGCCGTGTCGCCCTGCACCTCGGCTGTCTGGCCGCCCTGCTGGTGATGCTCTACCCGCTGGCCTGGCTGCTGGCGACCTCGCTCAAGCCGGCCGACGAGGTCATCGCGAGCCTGGACCTGCTGCCCCGCCACCTGGAGTGGTCGAACTACTCCACGGCCCTGGACGGCGTCAACGACGTCTCCATCTGGCGCCTGTTGGCCAACTCGCTGCTGATCGCGGGCGGCGCGGTCCTCGGCAACGTGATCAGCTGCTCGCTCGCCGCCTACGCCTTCGCGCGCCTGCGGTTCCGGTTCCGTGGGCCGCTGTTCGCGTTCATGATCGCCACGATCATGCTGCCGCACCACGCGGTGCTGATCCCGCAGTACATCATCTTCAACCAGCTCGGCCTGGTGAACACCTACTGGCCGCTGATCCTGCCGAAGTTCCTGGCGACGGAGGCCTTCTTCGTGTTCCTCATCGTGCAGTTCATGCGCGGTCTGCCGCGTGAGCTGGAGGAGGCGGCCCGCATCGACGGCTGCGGCCCGTTCCGCAGCTTCTTCCAGGTCGTACTGCCGCTGACCCGCCCCGCGCTGATCACGACCGCCATCTTCACCTTCATCTGGACGTGGAACGACTTCTTCACCCAGCTCATCTACCTCTTCGACCCGGACAAGTTCACGCTCACGCTCGCCCTGCGGTCGTTCGTGGACGCCTCCAGCACCTCGGCGTTCGGCCCGATGTTCGCGCTGTCCGTGATCGCGCTGCTGCCGATCGTGCTGTTCTTCCTCGCTTTCCAGCGCTTCCTGGTGGAGGGCATGGCCAGCTCCGGGCTGAAGGGGTGAGCGGGATGCCGACACGTGAGGCGGGTGAGGTGTTCGGCCCGCGCATGACCCTGTTCGCCGACGTACTGAGCGTCGGCCTCGCCACAGCCGTGGCAGGCCTGCCCCTGCTGACCGCACCGGCCGCGCTGTCGACGGCGTGTGCGGTGCTGCGGGGAGCCCGGGAGGGTGAACCGGCCACCGCCGGGCGGTACTTCGCGCTGCTCCGGCGGCGGCTGCGGACCGGCGACCTGACGGCGGGCGTCCTCGCACTGGCGGGTGCGCTGCTGCTGGCCGCCGATCTGGCGCTGGCCGGGGCGGGGCTGCCGGGTGCGCCGGTGTTCGCGGTGACGGCCGCCGCGATCGGCGCGTGCGCCGCGGTGGTGGGCCTCAGGGCCTGCGCCCGCCCCGAGTCGCTCACCGACTGGCGGGCGGCCGTACGGGAGGCCGCCCGGGACGCCGTACAGGACGTGGGCGGCAGCGGCCTGGTGCTGCTCGCGGTGGCGACCGCCGCCCTGTGTGCCTGGATGCTGGTGCCGCTCGCGTTCCTCGCCCCGGGGCCGTTGGCCCTGGCGCTGACTGCTGTTCATGTCCGACGGACCGTCATGTCCAAGAGTTAAGAGCGCATTGGGGCACCTGCGGTGTGAAGGATGGTTGGCGCGTAAATCATCTTGTCATGAACCTGCGATCCGATGGACGGGTCGCAGTCTCATGGAGGTGTGCCATGCACCGCAGACTCGCCACCGCACTGACCGCCTCGGCCTTCTCCCTCCTCACCGTCATCGGCGCCGCCTCGGCCGCCGAGGCCGCCCCCGCCGACAAGCCCCAGGTCCTCGCCGGCTGGACCCAGACCAGCGCGTCCAGCTACAACGCCTGGGTCACCGCCCGCGGCAACCAGTCCGCCTGGGCCGCCTACGGCTTCGACTGGTCCACCGACTACTGCTCCTCCTCGCCCGACAACCCCTTCGGCTTCCCCTTCGCCACGTCCTGCGCCCGCCACGACTTCGGCTACCGCAACTACAAGGCGCTGGGCACCTTCAGCGCCAACAAGGCGCGCCTCGACAGCGCCTTCTACGAGGACCTCAAGCGTGTGTGCGCGGGCTATGGCGGGGCGACGAAGTCCGCCTGCGACAGCACCGCCTGGACCTACTACCAGGCCGTGAAGGCCTTCGGCTGAGAGCGGCTGAGAGCGGCTGAGAGCGGCTGAGAGCGGCTGAGAGCAGCAGAGAGCAGCGCAACGCGGAGGGGGCGCCGCGCGAGCGGCGCCCCCTCCGTCCGTGGGCGGTCAGCCCGCGGCCCGGAACGAGCGCAGCCGCAGCGAGTTGCCCACCACGAACACCGACGAGAAGGCCATCGCCGCCCCGGCGATCATCGGGTTGAGCAGTCCGGCCGCGGCGAGCGGCAGGGCGGCGACGTTGTAGGCGAAGGCCCAGAACAGGTTGGACCGGATGGTGCCGAGCGTCCTGCGGGCGAGCCGGATGGCGTCGGCGGCGACGCGGAGGTCACCGCGCACCAGGGTGAGGTCGCCGGCCTCGATCGCGGCGTCCGTGCCCGTGCCCATCGCCAGTCCCAGGTCGGCCTGGGCCAGGGCGGCGGCGTCGTTGACCCCGTCGCCGACCATGGCGACCGAACGGCCCTCGCCCTGAAGGCGCTTGACCACGTCGGCCTTGTCCTGTGGCAGGACCTCGGCGACGACGTCCTCGGGCGCTATGCCGACCTCGCGGGCCACCGCCTGGGCGACGGCCTTGTTGTCGCCGGTCAGCAGCATCGGGGTGAGACCGAGGGCGCGCAGCCGCCGTATCGCCTCGGGGCTGGTCTCCTTCACCGCGTCGGCGACCTCCAGGACCGCCCGTGCCGCACCGTCCCAGGCGACCGCGATGGCGGTACGACCGGCGGTCTCGGCCTCGGACTTGGCCCGCCGCAGATCCTCGGGCAGCTCCATCGCCCTCCCCCGCTCTCGACTCCGCGAGAGCGGGGGGACCCCCATCGCCAGCAGCCGCTCCCGGCCGACGAGCACCGCATGCCCGTCCACGATGCCCTGCACCCCGAGCCCTGGCACGTTCGCGAAGTCCTCCGGCGCGGGCAGCGAACCCAGCTTCTCCAGCGCCCCGTCGGCCACGGCACGGGCGATCGGATGCTCGGAGGCGTGCTCCAACGCGCCCGCGAGCCGCAGCACCTCGGCCTCGTCGGTGGTGTCGGCGGTGTGCACGGCCAGCAGGGTCATCCGGCCCGTGGTCACGGTGCCCGTCTTGTCCAGGACGATCGTGTCGACCTTGCGCGTGGACTCCAGCACCTCAGGCCCCTTGATCAGAATGCCGAGCTGTGCGCCCCGCCCGGTGCCCACCATCAGCGCGGTCGGCGTGGCAAGGCCCAGCGCGCACGGGCAGGCGATGATCAGTACGGCGACCGCCGCGGTGAAGGCGGCGGCCACACCGGGGCCGTTGCCGAGCCAGAAGCCGAGGGTGCCCAGTGCCAGCGCGATCACGACCGGCACGAAGACGGCGGAGATCCGGTCCGCGAGCCGCTGCGCCGCGGCCTTGCCGTTCTGCGCGTCCTCCACCAGCCGGGCCATCCGGGCGAGCTGGGTGTCGGCGCCCACGCGGGTCGCCTCCACGACCAGGCGCCCGCCCGCGTTGATCGTCGCGCCGGTGACCGGGTCGCCCTCGGCCACCTCGACCGGTACGGACTCGCCGGTGAGCATCGAGGCGTCCACCGCCGACGAACCCTCGACGACCGTTCCGTCGGTGGCGATCTTCTCGCCGGGGCGCACCAGGAAACGGTCGCCGACCTTCAACTCGGCGACGGGGACGGTCCGTTCGATGCCGTTCGCACCCAGCACGGTGACGTCCTTGGCGCCCAGTTCCAGCAGCGCCTTCAGTGCCGCGCCCGCCTTGCGCTTGGAACGGGCCTCGAAGTAGCGCCCGGCCAGAATGAAGGCGGTGACTCCGGCGGCCGCCTCCAGGTAGATGTTCCCGGAGCCGTCACCGCGGGAGATGGTCAGCTCGAAGGGGTGGGTCATGCCCGGCTCGCCCGCCGTGCCGAGGAACAGCGCCCACAGCGACCACAGGAACGCGGCCGACGTGCCGACCGAGATCAGCGTGTCCATGGTGGCCGCGCCGTGCCGCAGATTGGTGAACGCCGCCTTGTGGAAGGGCCAGGCGGCATACGTCACGACGGGCGCCGCCAGCGTGAGCGACAGCCACTGCCAGTACTCGAACTGCAGGGCCGGGATCATGGCCATCGCGACGACGGGCACGGCCAGCGTCACCGCGGTGACCAACCGCTGCCGCAGCGGCCGTAGTCCGTCGTCCTCGTCGGTGTGCTCGGCCTCGTCCCGCTCGGGCGGCGCCGGCTCCTGCGCGGTGTAGCCGGTCGCCTCGACGGTGGCGATCAGGTCCTGGACGGAGACGTCACCGTCGTAGCTCACCTTCGCCTTCTCGGTGGCGTAGTTGACGGTGGCCGTCACCCCGTCCATCCGGTTCAGTTTCTTCTCGATGCGCGCCGCGCACGAGGCGCAGGTCATGCCGCCGATGGCGAGCTCTACCTCGGTGGCGGGGTGGGACGCGGTGGTGGTCATCGCTGCTCCTCGTGCGGGTGGGGCCCGAAGGCCCGGTGCGGTCGGGCCCGGGCGGTTCGGGACGGGGTCAGGCGGCGCGGCCGGTCAGCTCGTAGCCGGCCTCGTCCACGACGTCGGCGATCACGGCGTCGTCGGGCTCGGTGGCACTGGTGACGGTGACCCGGCCGGTCGCGAGATCGACGCCGACCTCGGTGACGCCGTCCAGCTCGCCTATGGCCGTGGTGAGCGTGGCCTTGCAGTGGGCGCAGCTCATGCCGGAGACGGCGTATGTGGTGGTGGCCATGGGGTTCCTCCTGAGAAGCGGGGCCGAAGCCGGGTCCGTGACGGGTCGGGTTCGACCCGGATACGGGGTGGGGGTATCCTTCCGGTGTCATGTATACCCCCAGGGGGTAGGTAAGGCAAGGCTGGGACCGGGTTGACTTGATACCCCCCAGGGGTATGGTGAAGTGCATTGAAGGACCGTACCGAGGCATCCGACCCGCAGGAGACCGTCATGCATGCCGGACTGAGGATCACCGCGTTCGCCGCCGCACTGGCCGCGACCTTCGGCACCGCCTACGGCGCGGGCCAGGGCATCGACCCCGTCGTGAAGGACCCCGCACCCGCCCGCCACGAGAGTCACGGCGAGGCGTCGCCCGAAGCGGAGGGAGCGGGCGGCCATGCCGGGCATGAGGCCCCGCCGGCGGGCGGGCTCCAGATCTCCGAGGGTGGCTACACCCTCGACCTGCGCACGCCGAGCGTCACCGCCGGAAAGCGCTCCGACCTGAGCTTTGTGATCCGCGACAGCGGAGGCCGCGCCGTCACCGCGTTCCAGCGCGAGCACGACAAGGAACTGCACCTCATCGTGGCCTCACGCGACCTGGCCACCTACCGTCATCTGCACCCCGTCCGCGCCGCCGACGGCACCTGGAGCATCCCCGTCGACCTGCCTCGCGCCGGCGGCTACCGCGTCTTCGCGGACTTCACCCCGGCGAAGCAGGACGCCGAGAACCTCGTCCTCGGCGCGGACCTGGCGGCGTCCGGCTCCTACGACCCGCAGCAGCTGCCCGCCCCGAACGCCACCGCGAAGATCCACGGCTACGAGGTCCGCCTGGACGGCGGCCTGCGCCCGGGCAAGGAGAGCGAACTCAAGCTGAAGGTCACCCGAGACGGTCGCCCGGTCACCAACCTCCAGCCCTACCTGGGTGCCTACGGACACCTGGTGGCCCTGCGCTCCGGCGACCTCGCCTACCTGCACGTCCACCCGAACGGCGAACCCGGCGACGGCGAGACGAAGCCCGGCCCGCAGATCTCCTTCGCGGCCACGGCACCGAGCAGCGGCACATACCGCCTGTTCCTCGACTTCAAGCACGAGGGCAAGGTGCACACCGCGGCGTTCACGGTCCGCGCCGGCGCCGGAGCGACCACCGCAGAGACGCCCGCGCACGACGACGGGGCCGAGGAGCACGCGCACTGAGCGGCTCGGACGCGGCGGGGCACGGGCGCTCGGGGGCTCAGATCCGCCCCGCCCGCCGCTGCCCGCGCAGCAGCAGCCCCAGGTACACCCCGCCGACGACCGCGGTCACCACGCCGACCGGCAGCTGGGCCGTCTCGTGGATGTGCTGGGAGGCGAAGTCCGCCGTCACCACGAGGAAGGCGCCGGTACAGGTGGCCGCGAGGAGGTTCGGGCCGGGGGTTCGGGTGAGCCGTCGGGCCAGTTGGGGGGCGATGAGGGCGACGAACGGGATGGGGCCGGCCGCGGCGGTGGCCACCGCGCAGGCCGCCGTGGCCAGGACCAGCAGCACGAGCCGGGTCCGCTGGACGGGCACCCCGAGGCCGCCCGCCACGTCGTCGCCCATCTCCAGGACCTTCAGCCTGCCGGCGACGAGCGCCACCAGCGGCAGTACGACGAGCAGTCCGAGCGCGGCCGGGCGGACGTCCGCCCAACTGCGGCCGTTGAGGCTGCCGTTGAGCCACACCATCGCCTGCGCGGCCTGGGTGAAGCGGGCCTTGGCGAGGAGATAGGCGTTCACGCCCTGGAGCAGGGCGCTCACCCCGATGCCGACCAGGACCAGCCGGTAGCCGTGGATGCCCTGCCGCCAGGCCAGCAGATACACCAGGATCGCGGTCGCGAGGCCTCCGCCCACCGCCCCCACGGCGATCTGCCCGCCGGTGCCGCCGACGAGCAGGACGACCAGCAGACCGCCGGTCGCCGAGCCGTACGTGAAGCCCACGATGTCGGGGCTGCCCAGCGGATTGCGGGTCAGGCTCTGGAAGAGGGCGCCGCTCAGCCCGAGCGCCGCGCCGACCAGGATGCCGGTGAGCAGACGGGGCAGCCGGAGGTCGTTGATCACGAAGTCGGTGCGCGGGCTGCCGTTGCCCAGCAGGGTGCGGACCACGTCCGCCGGGGAGATCGTGTACTCGCCGGTGCCGAGCGCCAGGACGCCGACGCCGGCGGTCGCGGCGAGCACCAGCACGCAGACGGTCACCGCGCGTACGTCCACCCGCAGGGAGAAGCGGTGCGAGCGGCTCCGTACGACATGCGCGCGGCTGCGTGGACCGGTGCGGGTCGGCGCCGGTGCCCGGGCCGTCATGCGGACACCGCCCTGCGGTAGCGGACCAGGGCGATGAACACCGGGGCGCCGACCACCGCGGTGACCACGCCCGCGTCGAGTTCGTCGGGGCGTACGACGACCCGGCCGAGGACGTCCGCGAAGAGCAGCAGGGCGGGAGCCAGCAGCATCGACAGCGGCAGCGTCCAGCGCTGGTCGGCCCCGACGATCAGGCGCGCGATGTGCGGGACGGCGAGGCCGACGAAGACCAGCGGCCCCACGGCCGAGGTCGCCGCGCCGCACAGCAGTGTCATGGCGGCCAGGCCGAGAAAACGGGTGCGGTCCACGTGCGCGCCCAGTGCCCTGGCGCCGTCGTCGCCCAGCGCGAGCGCGTTCAGCGGCCGGACCAGCGCCAGCGCCAGCGCCAGGCCGACCACGACGAACGGCGTGATCGTCGTCAGGGTCTCGCGGTCGGCCCGGGCGAGCGACCCCACGCTCCAGAACCGCAGTTGGTCCAGCGCCTGCGCGTCGAGCAGCATCAGCGTCTGGCTGATGCCGGTGAACACGGCGGCGATCACCGCACCGCCGAGCGCCAGCCGCTCCGGGGTCGCGCCGCCCCGGCCGCCCGAGGCCAGCGAGTACACCAGCAGACCCGCGACGACGGCGCCCACCATGGCGAACCACACCGACGCCCACAGGCTCGTGATGCCGAGGGCCGTGATGGACAGGACCACTCCGGTGGCGGCGCCCGCGTTGATGCCGAGCAGCCCCGGATCGGCGAGCGGGTTGCGGGTGAGCGCCTGGATGAGCGCGCCCGCGACGCCCAGCGCGGCACCGGCCGCGATGCCCGCCAGGGTGCGCGGCACCCGGACGTCCCAGATCACCGAGGCGGCCGTCGACCCGTCGTCGTGGCGCAGCGCGTCGACCACGACGGCGGGCGGCAGCGCGCGCGAGCCGATCGCGAGGCTGAGCATGGCGGCGACGACCAGCAGAAGCAGGGCGCCGGCCACGGCCAGGGTGCGCGTGGAGTTGCGGCGCCTTCGGGGCTGCTGCTCCGCCTGTACAAGTGGGGCCGTCCCGGCCTCAGTCGCCACCGGTGCCCTCCGCGCGGAGGCGGTCGGCGATCAGCCGGCCGAGCGCCTTCTTGTCGATCTTGCCCACCGAGGTCCGGGGAAAGGACTCGATGACCTCCACCCGGTCGGGGAGCTTGTACGCGGCGACTCCCCGCTCGGTGAGAAATGCCGCCAACTCCCGTTGTCCCGGGGCCTGTTCACGCGGGACGAGATAGGCGCAGGTGCGCTCGCCCATCGTCTCGTCGGGCATGCCGACCACGGCCGCGTCGTGCACACCCGGGTGCGCGAGGATGTGGTTCTCCAGCTCCTCGGCGGAGATCTTGTCGCCGCCCCGGTTGATCTGGTCCTTGGCCCGGCCTTCCACGACCAGGTGCCCAGAGGGCAGGATCCGCACCAGGTCGCCGGTGCGGTAGTAGCCGTCGGTGGTGAAGGCGCGGGAGTTGTGCTCGGCGGCGCGGTAGTAGCCGCGCAGGGTGTAGGGGCCGCGGGTGAGCAACTCGCCGCTCTCGCCGGGCGGTACGTCGCGGTCGTCCTCGTCCACCACGCGCAGCTCGTCGGCGGGGGACATCGGTCGGCCCTGGGTGCCGATCACCAGCTCGGGCGGATCGTCGAGCCGGGTGTAGTTGAGCAGGCCCTCGGCCATCCCGAACACCTGCTGGAGGGTGCAGCCGAGGGCCGGTTCGACCCGGGCCGCGGGCTCGGCGCCCAGCTTGGAGCCGCCGACCTGGAGCAGGCCCAGCGAGGTGAGGTCGGCCTCCTCCCACTCCACCGCGTCCAGCCACAGCAGCGCGATCGGCGGGACCACGGCGGTGACGGTGACCCTCTCCCGTTCGATGAGCTCGAAGGCGTCCTCCGGGCTCGGCGTGGGGGAGAGTACGACGGTGCCGCCCGCCAGCAGCGTGCCCAGCAGCCCGGGGCAGGCGAGCGCGAAGTTGTGCGCGGTCGGCAGCACCACCAGATAGACGGTGTCGCGGTCGAAGCCGCAGACCTCGGCGCTGGCGCGGATGTTGTACGCGTAGTCGTCGTGGGTGCGCGGGATGAGCTTCGGCCTGCCGGTCGTGCCGCCGGACAGCAGCAGTACGGCCACGTCCCCGGGGTCGCGCGCGGGCAGCGAGGTCGGTTCGGCGTCCACCTCGGCCAGCGCGGTGAACTCGGCGGCGTCGCCCGCCACCAGGACGTGCTCGACACCGGGCACGGCCTTGCGCAGGGCCCGGGCGAGCACACGGTGATCGAAGCCGTCGTGCAGATCGGGGATCGCGTACGCCGTCGCGCCGGCCACCTCGGCGACATGCACGATCTCGCTCTCGCGGTGCGCGGGCAGCGTGAGCACCGGTATCGCACCCGCCCTCAGCAGCGCGAAAAAGAGCACGACGAACGCGTCGGTGTTGGGCAGCTGGACCACCACACGGTCGCCGTCCCCGATGCCGAGCCGTCGCAGCCCCGCCGCCATGCGGTCGGCGCGCAGATCGAGTTCGGCGTATGTCCACCGGTTGCCGTCGGCGTCCACGAGCGCCGTCCGTGTCGGCTCGTGCTCGGCGCTGTCCCTGAGCAGCCGGTCCAGTGGCCGCCCCTCCCAGTAACCGTTCGCGCGGTACTTCTCGGCCAACAGGTCCGGCCAGGGCACCCAACCGTCGAGCATGCTCAACTCCCGCCTGCTGTTTAGGAAAGGCTTGCCTAATGAATCAGCGCGGTCAAGCCTGGGGGTGCGATCTGGACGGCGCCGCGCCGTGGCGGCTAGGGTCGGTGCTGATTAGGTTAGGTTAACCTAAGTCCAGGGAGGTAGGTCCTTGCTGCGTTATCGGAGCGCGGAGACGGAACTGCCGGGAGACCCCGTCCAGTTGGCGGCGAGACTGGCGGAGTCGGGCTTGTTCGACCAGTACGTGATCTACGAACAGAACGGTGACGTCTGGTTCGCCGGAGGGGCGCTCGGCGAGATCCTGGTCGGCCGCTCCGAGATCCGCCGCCGATGGCTCGACGAGGAAACCGTGGCCCCGCTCGGGTCGCATCCGCTGCGCCAGGTCCACGAGGAACTCGAACGGACGGCCGTCGAGGGCTGGAACGCCTACGGCTGGATGGCCTTCGAGTTCTCCCACCTCCACGCCGGCCGCCCCGACCGCGCGGGCGACGACGACCTGCTCCATCTGCTCGTCCCGCACAGCGAAGTGAGGCTCGGTCGGAAAACCGCCCTCGTCCGCAGCGCGGACCAGGAGACGCTGGACGCGCTGCTCGCGTTACTCGACCGCACCGACGCCCACCCCACCGCCGTGCCCCGCCCCATCGACGTGTCGGACACCGAGAGCCGCTACCCGGACATGGTCGCCCAGGCCATCGAGGAGATACGGACGTCCGACCTCCAGAAGGTCATCCTCTCCCGCTCCGTCGACGTGCCCTTCCCGGTCGACTTCGTCGCCACCTACGTCCACGGCCGCTCGCACAACACCCCCGCCCGCTCCTTCCTGTTGAGCCTCGGCGGACGCCGGGTCGCCGGCTTCAGCCCCGAGACCGTCGCCGAGGTGAGCGCGGACGGCGAGGTCGTCACCCAGCCGCTCGCCGGCACCCGCGCCCGCGGCTTCGGTGAGCGGGAGGACGAGCGGCTGCGCGCCGAACTCCTCGCCGATCCCAAGGAGATCTCCGAACACGTGCTGTCCGTCAAGCTCGCCGAGGAAGAGATGGCCACCGTCTGCCGCCCGGGCACGGTCTCGGTACGCGATCTGCTGAGCGTCCGCAGACGCGGCAGCGTGCAGCACCTCGGCTCCAGCGTGCACGGCCTGCTGGCCGACACGGCTACCGCCTGGGACGCCCTGCGTGCGGTGTTCCCCGCGGTGACCGCCTCCGGCATCCCCAAGGCCCCGGCCTACGACTGCATCGCGCGCCTGGAGAAAGAACCGCGCGGTATCTACAGCGGGGCCGTCCTCCGGGCCGGCGGCGACGGATCCCTCGACGCGGCCCTGGTGCTGCGCAGCATCTTCGAGGAGGACGGCCGCACCTGGCTGCGGGCCGGCGCCGGCATCCTCGCCGGTTCGACTCCGGCCCGGGAACTGGAGGAGACCTGCGAGAAACTGCGCAGCGTCGCCCCCTACGTCGTTCCCGCACAGGGTTAGGGGCGCGCGTGCGACTGGGAGAAGTGGTCGTCGACGTAGCGCCGTTGCGCTCCAGCCGGGACTTCAGGCTGATCTTCGCCACCCAGGCGATATCCATGGTGGGCACCCACCTCACCTCGGTGGCGGCCAGCCTGCAGATCTACACCCTCACCGGCTCGTCGGTCCAAGTGGGCCTGATGAGCCTGGTGCTGGGCCTGTCGCTGCTGGTCGGGCTGATCACCGGCGGCCTGCTCGCCGACCGGGTCGACCGGCGCCGGGTCATGCTCGTCACCCGGGCCGTGACCGCGATCGTGATCGCGGGGCTCGCGGTGAACGCGGCGCTGCCCGACCCGCAGGTGTGGTTCGTCTTCGTGGCGGCCGTACTGGCCGGCTTCACCGCCGGGCTGGGCGGACCGGCCCTGATGGCCGCGACGCCCGCCCTGGTGCCCCCCGGACAACTGGCCGCCGCCGGCGCGCTGACCACCCTCACCGCCCAGCTCGGCGGCATGGTCGGGCCGTCTCTCGCGGGCGTGATCGCGGCCGGGCCCGGCGTCGCCTGGTGCTTCGCGATCGACGCGGCCATATACGTCGTGGGACTGGCCCTGCTCGCACCGCTGCCGAAGCTTCCCCCCGAAGGGTCGGCCGGGGCGCAGCATCCGCTGAAGGCGATGGGGGAGGGGCTGCGCTTCCTGCGCGGCAACCAGGTGGTGGCAGGACTGCTGCTGATCGACGTGTGCGCGGTCGTCTTCGCGATGCCGTACGCCCTGTTCCCCGAACTCGGTACCGAGCACTTCGGCGGCGGCCCGTCCACCGTCGGACTGCTCTACACCGCGCCCGCGGTCGGTTCCTTCTTCGGGGCGCTGACCAGCGGCTGGACCGGCCGGGTGCACCACACCGGGCGGGCGCTGATCGGAGCGGTCGCGGTGTGGGGCGCGGCGATCACCTGCTTCGGTCTGAGCGCCGACCTGGGGTTCGCACTGGTCTTCCTGGCCCTCGCCGGCCTGGGCGACACCGCCTCGGAGATCCTGCGCCGCGCCCTGCTGCAGCACTACACGCCGGACCGGCTCCAGGGCCGGGTCGGCAGCCTGTGGCTCGCCCAGGCCACCGCCGGGCCCTCCGTCGGCAACGTCGAGGCGGGCCTCGTGTCCAGGGCGCTCGGCTCGTCCAGCGGGGCCGTGGTGGTCGGCGGACTGGTCTGCCTCGCGGGCGTCGGGGCCCTGGCCCTGGCCATGCCGGGGCTGCGCAGGGCCACGCTCAGCCGGCCGCCGGACACCGACGGGGACGACCGGGCGGCGCCCGCCGAAGCGTCCCCGGCAGCCGACTGACACAGCCTCGGACGACAGGGCGGTGAACCATGCCGAGCGCGCGGATCAACGGAATCCGGCTGCACTACGAGGACACCGGCCACGGCGATCCGGTGGTCCTGGTCATGGGCCAGGGCGCCGCAGGCCGGGCCTGGCACCTCCACCAGGTGCCGGAACTCGTCGACGCCGGATACCGGGTCGTCACCTTCGACAACCGCGGCATCCCACCGACCGACGAGTGCCCGGACGGCTTCACCGTCGACGACCTGGTGGCCGACACGGCAGGCCTGGCCGAGCACCTCGGCCTCGCGCCGTGCCGGTTCGTCGGCGTCTCCCTGGGGGCGTACGTCGTCCAGGAACTGATGCTGGCCCGGCCCCGCCTCGTCCGGCAGGGCGGACTGATCGCCACCCGCGGCCGCACGGACGCACTGCGCGCCGCGATGGCCGAGGCCGAACGCGCCCTCCACGACAGCGGGTTGCAGCTGCCGCCCGCCTACACCGCATGGATCCGCGCCCTGCAGAACCTGTCACCCGCCACCCTGGACGACGAGCGGCAGGTCCAGGACTGGCTGGAGCTCTTCGAGTTCTCACCGCAGCCCCAAGGCCCCGGCGTCCGGGCCCAGTTGGACCTTGAGGTCCCGGACGGCCGACTGGAGGCCTACCGGGCGATCGACGTGCCCTGTCTGGTCGTCGGCTTCGCGGACGACGTCATCCTTCCGCCGCACCTGAGCCGCGAGGTCGCAGACGCCATCCCCGGTGCCGTCCACCGCGAGATCAAGGGCTGCGGGCACTACGGCCACCTGGAGCGCCCGGACGAACTGAACCGGGTGCTCCTGGAGTTCTTCCGCGACCGTTCTTCCGCGACCGCCCTTCCCCACCCGGCGAAGTTAATTTAGGTTAGCCTCACCTAAGTAGTCTCCTCAGGGGGTCATGGTGCACCGCACCTTGCTGAACGGCAAGATCCACCGAGCCACCGTCACCCAGGCGGACCTGCACTACGTGGGATCCCTGACGATCGATCAGGACCTCATGGAGGCCGCCGACATCGTCGAGGGAGAAGCGGTCCAGGTCGTCGACATCGACAACGGCACCCGCCTCACCACCTACGCCATCCCCGGTGACCGCGGCAGCGGCGTCATCGGGATCAACGGCGCCGCCGCCCATCTCGTCCACCCCGGTCACCTGGTGATCATCATGTCCTTCGCCGCGCTCGCCGAGCCCGAGCGCGCCACCCACCGGCCCCGGGTCGTCCACGTCGACAAGGCCAACCGGATCGTCGCACTCGGCGCCGACCCCGCCGAACCGGTACCGGGCGCGGCCGACCAGTTCACCGGAGCCTTCACCCACGCCACGTCACGTCCGTCCGGCGAGCAGGAGAGGAACTGAGCCATGGCCAACCCCTTCGACGACGACAGCGGCGTCTTCCGTGTCCTGGTCAACGAGGAGGGCCAGCACTCCCTGTGGCCGGACTTCGCACCCGTCCCCGACGGCTGGACCTCCGCGCACGGCCCCGCCGGCCGGGTCGCCTGCCTGGAGTACATCGAACGGCACTGGACGGACATGCGCCCGCGCAGCCTGGCCGAGGCCATGCGCCGGGCCGAGGGGTGATGGCCGGCCGCCCGGCCGTGGAGGACGTCCTCCCCCTGTCGCCCATGCAGGAGGGGATGGTCTTCCACGCGCTGTACGACGAGCAGGGCCACGACGTCTACACCGGCCAGATGACCCTCCGTCTCGACGGCCCGGTGGACCAGGAGCGGATGGGCACGGCGGTCGCGCGGCTGCTCGTCCGGCACGCCAACCTGCGGGCCGCGTTCCGCACCCGACGCTCCGGGCGCCCCGTCCAGGTGATCAGGAGCGCGGTCAGGGCGCCCTGGCAGGTCACCGACCTGTCCACCCTGCCGCCGCGGGAACGCGAACCGGCCCTGGACCGGCTGCTCGCACAGGACCGGGCCGAGCGGTTCGACCTGGCCCGGCCACCGCTGCTGCGGTTCCGCCTGATCACGCTCGACGCGCGCGACCACCGCCTGGTGATCTCCTCCCACCACCTGCTCTGGGACGGCTGGTCCGCACCCGTCCTGGTACGCGAACTCTTCCAGCTGTACGCCTCGGACGGCGACCTCGACGCGCTGCCCCGCGTACGGCCGTACCGCGACTACCTCGCCTGGCTGGCCCGACAGGACCGGGCGGCCGCCGAGCGTTCATGGCAGTCCGCGCTGACCGGACTTGACGACCCGTCACTGATCGCGCCGGATGCCCGGGACATGCCCGCCGAGGGGCCCGAGAGGCTGGTACGGGAACTCTCCGAGCGGGACACCGAGGCCCTCACCGCCACCGCCCGGGCCCGCGGTCTCACCGTCAGCACCGTGCTCCAGGGCCTGTGGGCCGTCCTGCTCGGCAGGCTGACCGGCCGCACGGACGTCGTCCTCGGCGCCACCGTCTCCGGGCGCGACGCCGACGTCCCCGGCATCGAGTCGATGGTCGGCCTCTTCATCAACACCCTGCCGGTCCGCGTGCGGTTACGCCCCGCGGAGTCCCTCGCCGGCCTGCTGACCCGGCTCCAGTCCGAGCAGTCCGCCCTCCTCGACCACCGTCACCTCGGTCTCGCCGACATCCAGCGCGCCGCCGGACACACCGTCCTGTTCGACACCCTGGTCGTCTTCGAGAGCTACCCCGTCGACGACGACGGCATCGCCCGCGCCCTGGGGTCCGACGGGCTGCGCATGGCGGGGGTCTCGGTCCGTGACGCCACGCACTACCCGCTGACCCTCACCGCGTTGCCCGGCACCCGGCTGACGCTGGCCTTCAGCCATCGGCCGAGCGCGCTGGATCGTGCTGCGGTGACCCGCATCGCGTCCCAACTGGGCGGACTGGTAGGCGACTTCATCGAGCGGCCGGAAACGCCCGTGGCTCTGCTCGGCCCGTCCCACGCGCACGTACCGCACGCCCGGAGCGAGCACCCTCTCCCGCACCTCACGGTCCGCGACCTGTTCGAGGACCAGGCGGCCCAGACGCCCGACGCGCCCGCCGTCCTCCACGACGACACCATTCTGACCTTCGCCGAACTCGACGCCCGCGCAGACCGGCTGGCGGCCGCCCTGACCGCACGGGGCACCGGCCCGGAGTCCGTCGTCGCCGTCGCCCTGCCCCGCAGCCCCGACCTGGTCGCCGCGCTCCTCGCGGTACTGAAGGCCGGAGCCGCCTGTATGCCGATCGACCCGGGCTACCCGCCGGACCGCATCGCGCTGATGCTGGACGACGCCGAGCCCCGACTGGTGATCTGCGATCCGCCCACGGCCCGACAGCTGGGCATCAAACGGGAGTTGACCTGCCCGCCGGACGCGGAGGCCGACGTACGAGAACGACCGCTTCTGTCGCCCGAACACCCGGCGTACGTCATCTACACCTCCGGCTCCACCGGCCGCCCCAAGGGGGTGATCGGAACCCAGCGGGCGCTGGCCAACCGGCTCCACTGGGGACGGGAGCTGGGGGACACCGGGCACGGTGTCCGCGTCTCGAAGAGCCCGCTGAGCTTCGTCGACGGCCTCACCGAACTGCTCGGCGCCCTCGTCGCCGGCGAAGCGGTGACACTCGCCGACGACGAGGCGACCGGCGACCCGACGGCCCTCGCCGCACTGGCCGACCGCCACCGCGCCACCCTCCTCACCGCCGTCCCCAGCCTCTACACCACCCTGGTCGAATCCGCGCCGCCGGACGCCTTCGCCTCCGTCCGCACCTGGATCTCCAGCGGCGAACCCCTCCCCGGTGAACTGGCCGAGGCGATCACCCGGCGCTGGCCACAGGCACGGCTGGTCAACCTCTACGGCTGCTCCGAGGCGGCCGGCGACAGCCTCGTCCATGTCCACGACGGCGGCGCAGGCCCGGTGCCGCTCGGACAGCCGATCGCGCACACACGCGTCCACGTCCTCGACCCGTTCCTGCGACCGTCCCCCGTCGGCGCCGTCGGCGAGCTGTACCTGGCCGGAGCCGGTCTGGCCCGCGGCTACCTCAATGAGCCGGGCCGCACCGCCGAACGGTTCGTCGCCGACCCCTTCGGCCCACCGGGCAGCCGCCTCTACCGCACCGGCGACCTCGCGAGGCTGAGGGCCGACGGCACTGTGGAGTTCCTCGGCCGGGCCGACGACCAGGTCAAGATCAGGGGCTTCCGGATCGAACCCGGCGAGATCGAGGCGGCGATACGGGCGCTGCCGGATGTCGGCAGGACCGCGGTCGTGGTCCGGGAGGACGGCTCGGCCCCACGACGCCTGGTCGCCTACGTCACAGCCGCTCCCAGCACCGTCCTCGACCCCCGCGCCCTGCGGCGCACCCTCGCCGAGCGGTTGCCCGGCCATCTCGTCCCGTCGGCCGTGGTGGTGCTGGACGACCTGCCGCGCACCCCCAGCGGCAAACTCGACCGACGCGCGCTGCCCGCCCCCGACTTCACGGAGACCAGCACCTTCGAACCGCCGCGCACCGAACCGGAGAAGGTGCTGTGCGGGCTGTTCGCGGAGGTGCTCGGGCTGGAACGGGCCGGCGTCCACGACGACTTCTTCGAACGCGGCGGCGACAGCATCGTCTCGGTCCGCCTGGCCGACCGCGCCCGCAGAGCCGGACTCGCCCTGTCCCCCCGGGACGTGTTCACCCACCGCACCCCGGCCGGGATGGCCCGGGCAGCGCCCGACGAAACCGGCCCCGGGCCCGAGGAGTTCACTCCGACCGGTGCCCCACTGGTGTCACTCAGCCAGTCGCAGCTCGACAAGGTCAAGGCGAGGTGGAGGACACGATGAGCAAGACACCCGGGGACGACGGCACGATGAGCAAGACACCCGGGGACGACGGTTCCCTGGTCGAGGACGTTCTGCCGCTCTCCCCGCTCCAGCAGGGCCTGCTGTTCCACGCCCTGTTCGACGAGGGCGTCCAGGACGTCTACACCATGCAGTCCCTGGTGGAGATCGAGGGCCCGCTGCGCCCGGCCCTGCTGCGCACCGCCGCCGAGGAACTCTTCGCCCGGCACGCCAACCTGCGCAGCGCCTTCCTGCATGAGGAGCTGGACGAGCCGGTGCAGGTGGTGCTGAAGCAGGTACCCGTGAACTGGACCGAGGAGGAGGGCGACCCCGCCGCCCTGATCACCGCGGATGCCGCCGCCCGCTTCGACCTCACCGACCCACCCCTGCTGCGCCTGACGCTCGTGCGCCGCGCCGCCGGCCGCTGGCTCCTGATCCTCACCAACCACCACCTCCTGCTGGACGGTTGGTCCATCCCCCTCCTGGTCCGCGAACTCCTCCAGCTCTACGCCGCCCAGCTCGCCCCCGGCACCACGGACCCGCTGCCCGCCGTACGGCCGTACCGGGACTTCCTCGCCTGGCTGGCCTCCCGCGACCGCGACGCCTCCGCCGACGCCTGGCGCAAGGCGCTGGCCGGCGTGACACCGACGGTCCTGGCGCCGTCGTCCGCCGGGCCGGTCCCGGTACCGCCCGAGCTGCACACCCTGCGGTTGACCGGGCAACTGACCGGCCGAGCAGAGGAGTTCGCGCGGAGCCGGGGCGTCACCGTCAACACGGTCGTGCAGGGTCTGTGGGCGCTGCTGCTGGCCCGGCTGACCGGCCGGGACGACGTCGTCTTCGGCGCGACGGTGGCCGGACGGCCCGCCGAACTCGCCGGTGCGGAGTCCATGATCGGCCTGTTCATCAACACGGTGCCGGTCCGCGCGACCGTGCCGCCGGCCGAACGGGCGGGCGACTTCCTGCGCCGACTGCAGGACGAACAGTCCCGCCTGATGGGCCACCAGCACCTCGGCCTCACCGAGATCCAGCGCCTCGGCGGCGCGGGTGACCTCTTCGACACCCTCCTCGTCTTCGAGAACTACCCCATCGACGAGACCGCGGTGGCCGAGGCCGAGGCATCCGCCGGCCTGCGGATTCTCGATGTGAAGGGCGCGGGCGCCACCCACTATCCCCTGACCCTGGCCGTACTGGCCGAACACCAGCTCGGCGTCGTCTTCGAGTTCCGCCCCGACTGTTACGAGCGGGCGGCGGTCGAGAGGCTGGCAGCACGCTTCGAGCGCCTGCTCCTGGCTGTGCTCGCCGCCCCCGACGTCCCCCTGGCCCGCCTGGACGCCCTCGCCCCCGAGGAGCGGACAGCGCTGCTGGCGGGCGGGGCGGGGGAGCGGCTGCCGGTGCCGTACCGCACCATGCCGGAGGTGTTCGAGGCACAGACGGCGCGCACACCGGACGCGGTGGCGGTCGTCGGAGGCGGCCGCAGCCTGACGTTCGCGGAACTGAATACGGCCGCGAACCAACTGGCCCGACACCTGGTCGAGTTGGGGGCGGGCCCGGAACGGATCGTCGCGTTCGCGCTGCCGCCGACTCCGGACATCATGACCACACTCCTGGCGATTCAGAAGGCGGGCGCGGCCTATCTGCCTCTGGACCCGGAGTGGCCGGCCGAGCGCATCGCGGGCATGTTGGAGGACGCGCGCCCAGTCGCACTTGTCACCACGACGACTGCAACGCCCTGCTCTAAGGGGCGCGGGGCTGTGACATATGCGGCTCCGCCGCGTGGGCGCGACCAGCCACAACCAACCGGCAGTCGTCAACCGGAAATACCACCCACCCGCTTCGTGCTCCTCGACGCCCCCGATACACGTGAACGCCTAGCCCACACCAGCCCCTCCAACCTCACCGACACATCACTACTCCCAGAAAACCCCGCCTACGTCATCTACACTTCCGGCTCCACCGGCCGCCCCAAAGCCGTAGTCATCCCGCAGCGAGCCATCACCAACCTCTTCACCGCCCACAACGCCGCACTCCACAACCCGGCCTCCACGGCAACCGGTGGACGCCAACTCCGTATAGGCCACGCCTGGCCCATCGCCTTCGACGCCTCCTGGCAACCCATGCTGTGGATGTTCGCCGGCCACGAGCTGCACATGGTCCCCGAGGACGTCCGCCGCGACCCCGCTGCCCTCCGGGACTTCCTCGCCAGGCACGGCATCGAGTTCATCGAGCTGTCTCCGTCGCTGCTCGGCGAACTGGTCGCCCAAGGCGGGGACTGGCAGGCGGAGTTGAAGGTCCTCGGCGTCGGCGGCGAGGCCGTACCGCCCGACCTCTGGCGCACCCTGCGCGACACCGACGGACTCACCGCGCACAACCTCTACGGCCCCACCGAATGCACCGTCGACTCGGCCGACTGCGACCTCGCCCTCACCGACCGCCCCGCCATCGGCCGCCCCGTGGCAGGCGGCACCCTCTACATCCTGGACGGACACCTCAACCCCGTCCCCGTCGGCGTCGAGGGCGAGCTGTACGTGGCGGGCGCCGGCCTGGCCCGCGGCTACCTCGGCCGACCGGCGGCCACCGCGAGCCGTTTCGTCGCCGACCCCTTCTCCGGCGACCCCGGCGAACGCATGTACCGCACCGGCGACATCGCCCGCTGGACCGAGGCCGGTCTGGTGGAGTGCCTGGGCCGGGTCGACGACCAGGTCAAGATCAGGGGCTACCGGATCGAACCCGGCGAGATCGAGGCGGTCCTGCTGGAGCACGACCTCGTCGAGCGTGCGGCGGTCGTCGTCCGCGAGGACACTCCAGGGGTACGGCGCCTGGTCGCCTACGTCATCCTGGCCGCACCGCCCGCCGAGGAGACCGCGGAGCTGCTGCGCCGGGCCGTGGCCGCCATACTGCCCGACTACATGGTGCCGTCGGCCTTCGTCCCCGTGGACGGCTTCCCGCTCACCCTCAACGGCAAGCTGGACACCGCCGCCCTTCCGGCGCCGACCCGGTCCGGAGGGCCGGCCGCGCAGCCGCCCCGGAACCCGGCCGAGGAGCGGCTCGCCATCCTGTTCGCCGAGGTCCTGGGGCTGGACTCGGTCGGGGTGCACGACAGCTTCTTCGCGCTGGGCGGCGACAGCATCGTGTCGATGCGGCTGGTCAGCCAGGCGCGGGCGGCCGGGTTCGCATTCTCGCCGCGGGACGTGTTCGAACGGCCCACGATCGCCGAACTCGCCGAACTCGCCGAACTCGCCGAACTCGCCGAACTCGCCGAACTCGCCGAACTCGCCGAACGGGCGGACCCCGGCGCATCCCGTGCCGGCACCACAGAACACCGGACCCCCGACCTCTCCGCCGGCACCGGCGACATCCCCCTCACCCCCATCCTGACCTGGCTCACCGAGCAGGGCGGCCCCTTCCGTGCCCTCAGCCAGGCCCGCTTCCTGCGCACCCCGCCCGGCATGGACCTCGACGGCCTGTATCGCACGGTCCAGTCGGTCCTGGACCGGCACGACCTGCTGCGCTCCACTTTCACCCCGGCAGCGGACGGGACCTGGCGTTTCCATGCCGCACCCGCAGGCACGGCCCGCGCCGCCGACCGCGTACGCCGGATAGATGCCGAGCGCATGGACCACACGGCGATCGGCACGCTGGTGCCGGAGGCGATGGACGAGTTGGTGACCGAGCTCGACCCGGCGGCCGGGGCGATGGCGAGGTTCCTGTGGTTCGACGCCGGCGGCGGTCGTGAGGGGCGGCTCCTGGTCGTGCTGCATCACCTGGTGGCCGACGCGGCGTCCTGGGGTGTCCTGGGCGCCGACCTGGCCGCCGCCTGGGAGGGCAGGGACCTGTCGCCCGTCGGCACCTCCTTCCGTGAGTGGGCACGGGCGCTTCAGGAACTGGCACCGACCCGATCGGCCGAACTCGCCTACTGGAAGGGCGTACTGGACCGACCCGAACCGCCCTTGGGAGCCGGGCCCCTGGACCCCGCCCGGGACACCAGGGCCACCATCCGCAGACACTGGACGACGCTGGGTGCGGACGACACCGCAATCCTGGCCGGGGCCGGAGTCCAGGAAGTGCTGCTGACCGCGCTGGCCCTCGCCGTACCGTCCTGGCGGGGCGGCCCCGACTCCTCGGTCCTGATCGCCCTGGAGGGCCACGGCCGAGAGGAGCACCTCCTCCCCGGCGCCGACCTCACCGCCACCCTCGGCTGGTTCACCAGCGTCTTCCCGGTCCGGCTCGACCCCGGCCCCACGGACCACGTACGCCGCGTCCGCGACCAGCTGACCGCCCTGCCCGACAAGGGAATCGGCTACGGCCTGCTCCGCCACCTCAACCCGGAGACCGCTCCGCAACTCGCCCGACTCCCCGAGCCGCAGATCCAGTTCAACTACCTGGGCCGGATGACGATGGGCGAGCGCCGTGACGCCGCGGTGTTCACCGGCGCTCCCGAGACCGGTGCCATGGGCAGCGGCGCCGACCCCGCCATGCCCGCCCCCTACGCCCTCGTCGTCGACGCGGTGATCACCGGGACGGGACTCTCGGTCTGCTGGCAGTGGCCGGAGCGGCTGTTCACGCAGGCCGGGATCGAGCGGCTGGCCGCGCTCTGGACCACGTCCCTCGAACTGCTCCTGAAAGGCGGAGACCAGTGACGCAGCCCCCCGCCGCCGACCTCGCCGCACGCAAGCGTGAACTCCTGCGCCGCAGGCTGGAGAGCGCCGGTCTGGCCGACGCCGCCGCCCGCCTGGGGGCACCTCCCACGCCCTTTAGGCAGTGGGGGAGGATCCCGCCCCGGCCCACGGACACGGCACGGCTGCCGCTGTCGTACGCCCAGTCCCGGATGTGGCTGCTCCAGCAGCTCGACCCGGCCGGCCCCGCCTACAACGTCTGCCTCGCCATCCGCCTGCGCGGCCCGCTCGACCCGGCCGCCCTGCGCACGGCCCTGCAAGGGCTGCTCGACCGGCACGAGATACTCCGTACCCGCTACCCGGCCACCGCCGACGGCACCCCCGAGCAGATCGTGGACGCCGGGGCGGAGGTGGAGTTCGCCACGGCCGACCTGCGCGGGCGGGAAGGGGAGGAGCAGGATCGCAGGGCGACGGAACTGGCCCGTGCCGCCTCGGCGACGCCTTTCGACCTCGCCGCCGACCACCCGCTGCGTGCGCTGCTGGTCCGGCGCGCGGAGCAGGATCACACCCTCGTCCTGACCGTTCATCACATCGCCTGGGACGGAGGCACGTTCAACGTCCTTTCCCGCGATCTGACCGCCCTCTACCGCGCGGCGGCCGACGGCGAACCCTCCCCGCTCGATCAACTGCCCCTCCAGTACGGCGACTTCGCGCACTGGCAGCGCACCACCTGGACGGACGAGCGACTGTCGGACCACCTCGACCACTGGCGCACCACCCTGGTCCCCGAACCCCGCCCTCTCCCCCTCCCTGTCGACGCACCACGCACCGCCCGCCCCACCGCGCACGGCGACCGCCGCTTCCACACCTTCGCCCCCGACGTCACCGACCGGCTCACCGCGTTCGCGCGGGGCGCGGGCGCGACGCCCTTCATGGTGCTGTTCGCCGGTCTGGCCGCACTGCTGCACCGCACCACGGGCGCCACCGACATCCCCATCGGCTCGGCCGTCATGAACCGCGACCTCCCCGGCCTCGAAAAGCTGATCGGCAACTTCGGCAACACTCTCGCCCTGCGCGCCGACCTCGAAGGCGACCCCGGCTTCGCCGAACTGGTAGAGCGGGTCAAGCCGGTGTGCACCGACGGCTACGCCCACCAGGACATGCCGTTCGACAAGCTGGTGGAGCGACTGAAGCCGCAACGGCAGCCCGGCCGGTCCGTCTACTTCGATGTCATGCTGCTCTTCCTCACCCAGGGGCTCGAAGGACCGCAGCTTCCGGGCGTGACCGCCGAGTGGGAGACCGTCCACAACGACACCACCCAGTTCGACCTGTCCCTGGAGGCCTTCCTCACCGGCGGCCGCCTGCGGATCGAGGCCACCCACCGCAGCGGCCTCTTCACCCCGGACACCGTCGACCGGCTGCTCCGGCACCTGGAGACGCTGCTCGCCGCGGCCCTCGCGGACCCCGAACTCGCCGTCTCTCTGCTGCCGTTGATGACGGAGGCCGAGGAGCACCGGGTCCTGTCGGAGTGGAACGCCACCGACCACCCCGTCCCCGCCACCCACCTGCCCGACCTCCTCGCCCAGCAGGCCGCACGCACCCCCGACGCCCCCGCCCTCATCGCCGACGACGGCTCGCCCGCCCTCGACCATGCCACTCTGCACGCCCGCGCCAACCGCCTCGCCCGGCTGCTGATCTCCCACGGCGTGGGCCCCGAGCACCTCGTGGGCGTGGCCCTGGACCGCGGAACCGACCTGGTGGTGGCGCTGCTCGCGGTGCTCAAGGCGGGCGCGGCGTATGTGCCGTTGGACACCGGCTACCCGGCCGAACGACTGGCGTTCATGGTGGAGGACGCCGAACCGACGCTGGTCCTGACCGCCACGGACACGGCCCGCGTACTGCCGTCCGGAGTGCCCCTCCTCCTGGTCGACACGGACACCTCCGCCTTCGACTCCGTGGAACTCACCGACGAGGACCGGCTGCGCCCCCTGTGTCCCGAGCACCCCGCCTACGTCATCCACACCTCCGGCTCCACCGGCCGCCCCAAGGGGGTCGTCGTCCCGCACGCCGGGATCGTCAACCGGCTGCTGTGGATGCAGGAGACGTACGGACTCGGGCCCGGGGACCGTGTGCTGCAGAAGACGCCGGCCAGTTTCGACGTCTCCGTCTGGGAGTTCTTCTGGCCGCTGATCACCGGTGCCATGCTGGTGCTCGCCCGGCCCGGCGGCCACCGCGACCCCGGCTACCTCGCCGAGCTGATCCGCGACCGCCGCGTCACGACCGTGCACTTCGTGCCCTCGATGCTGCGCGTGTTCCTCGACGACCCCGCCGCCGGGCAGGCGCGCGGCATCCTGCGCAGGATCGTGTGCAGCGGCGAGGCCCTGCCCTCCGAACTCGCCGAGCGCTGCGCCGAGTCGCTGCCCGGAACCGAGCTGCACAACCTGTACGGCCCCACCGAGGCCGCCGTGGACGTCACCGCCTGGCCGTGCGCCGACGGGACGAGGTCCGCCGCGGGATCCGTGCCGATCGGCCGCCCGGTGTGGAACACCCGCACCCTCGTGCTCGACGCGGCCCTGCGCCCCGTACCGCCCGGCGTCCCCGGCGAGCTCTACCTCGGCGGCGCCCAGCTGGCCCGCGGCTATCTGCGCCGCCCCGGCCTCACTGCCGACCGCTTCGTCGCCGACCCGTACGGCCCGCCCGGAGCCCGCCTCTACCGCACCGGGGACCTGGTGCGCTGGACCGTGCAGGGTGCGCTGGAGTTCCTGGGCCGTTCCGACGACCAGGTCAAGATCCGCGGATTCCGCGTCGAGCCGGGCGAGACCGAGGCCGCGGTGGCCGCCCTGCCCGGCGTGTCCCAGGCGGCGGTGACGGTACGTCAGGACCAGCCGGGCGAGCCGAGGCTGGTGGCGTACGCCGTGCCCCACCCCGGCGCCGCACTGGAACCGCTGCGGGTCAGGCAGGACCTCAAGGCGACGCTCCCCGAACACCTGCTGCCCGCCGTGGTCGTCCTCCTCGACGCCCTGCCGCTGACCCCCAACGGCAAACTCGACCGCGCGGCCCTGCCCGCCCCCGACCTCTCCGGCCTCACCACCGCCACCGCCCCCCGCACCGAGGCGGAGGCGACCCTGTGCGCCCTCTTCGCCGACCTGCTCGAACTGCCCGCCGTCGGCATCCACGACGAGTTCTTCACCCTCGGCGGCCACTCCGTGCTGGCCACCCGCCTGGTCGCCCGCATCCGGGCCGAGCTGGGCGCCGTCCTCCCCCTACGAGCCGTCTTCGACACCCCGACCGTGGCCGCGCTCGCCCCGCTCCTGACGGCCCCGGCCGCCGAACGGCGCCCCGCACTGCGGCCGGCCCGGCGCCCCGACCCGGTGCCGCTGTCCTCCGCGCAGGCCAGGCTGTGGTTCCTGTACCGGCTGGAGGGGCCGAGCCCGACGTACAACATCCACACCGCCGTACGCCTCACCGGACCGCTCGACAGCGATGCGCTGCGAGCCGCCCTCGATGACGTCGTGGCCCGTCACGAGGCGCTGCGCACGGTCTTCCCGGACGACGACGGCACCCCGTACCAGCGGATCCTGACGGACGCGTCCGTGCCGTTCGAGATGGTGCCTGCCGGGGCTGGGGCTGGGGCTGGGGCCGGGTTCGGGGAACTCGACGCGCTGCTGCGCGAGGCCGCCGCGTATTCCTTCGCGCTCGATGCCGAGATCCCCGTACGCGCCACGCTGTACTCCCTCGGCCCCGACGAGCACGTGCTGCTCCTCCTCGTCCACCACATCGCGACCGACGGCTGGTCGGCGGAGCCGATGCTGCGGGACCTGGAGACGGCCTACGCGGCGAGGGCACGAGGCGACCGGCCCGATTGGCCGCCGCTCGCCGTGCAGTATGCCGACCACACGCTGTGGCAGCGGCAGTTGCTCGACGAGGGAGGGGCGGCCGAGCCCGAACTCGATTACTGGGTAAGGCAGTTGGAGTCGCTTCCGGAGGAACTCCAGCTGCCCGTCGACCGGCCTCGACCGGCCGTCGCCGGATACGGGGCCGGTGCCGTCGACTTCGACCTCGGCCCGGACGTCCACGCCGCGCTGCGGGACCTGGCCGCGGAGGCCGGCGGCACCGTCTTCATGGCGCTCCAGGCCGCCCTCGCGGTCCTGCTCTCGCGGTTGGGTGCCGGGGACGACATCCCCTTGGGAACGCCGGTCGCCGGACGGGGCGACGCGGCGCTCGACGACCTCGTGGGCCTCTTCGTCAACACCCTGGTGCTGCGCACCGACCTCTCCCGCGACCCGACCTTCCGTACCCTGCTCGCCCGGGTGCGCGAGACCGACGTGGATGCGTACGCCCACCAGGACCTGCCGTTCGAGCGGCTCGTGGACGCGCTCGCACCGGCCCGCTCGATGGGCCGGCACCCACTCTTCCAGGTCATGCTGGCTCATCAGCAAGTACCGGACAGAACAAGGGACTTCGCGGGACTGACGCTCAGCGAAGTGCGCGTCGACTTCTACACGGCGAAGACCGACCTCGCCTTCCATGTCTTCGAACGGGCGGACGGCGGCGGCATCACCGGCTCGCTCGTCCACAGCAGCGATCTGTACGACCGCGCATCCGCCCAGGACATGGTCGAGCGGTTCGTACGACTGGTCGGTGAGCTGGCCCGGCGCCCCGACCTGCCCGTGGCCCTGGCCGACGTCCTCACCCGGCGCGAGCGTGCCCGGATGCTGGGGGAGTGGAACGACACCGCCCACCCCATGCCCGCCACCACGCTGACCGCGCTGGTGGAGGAACAGGCGGCGAAGAGCCCTGGCCTCACCGCCGTGGAGTACGGCATCGAGGGCGGTACACGACTGACGTACGCCGAGCTCAACGCGCGTGCCAACGCCCTTGCCCGGCAGCTGACCTCACTCGGGGTCGGGCCCGAGCGCTGCGTCGGCATCCATCTGGAACGCTCGGTGGAGATGGTCGTAGGACTGCTCGCCGTGCTGAAGGCGGGCGGGGCGTTCGTGCCGCTGGAGCCGTCGTGGCCGGCGCGCCGGATCGTGGAGGTGAGCCGGAACGCGGCGCTGACGGCGGTGCTCGGGCGGCCGGGGAACGCAACGGTGTTCGGGGACGACGCCCCACCGTTCGTGGAGGTGCGCCTCGACGGTCCGCAGGAGCCCGACAACCCGGCCGTCCCCGTCGACCCCGAGGGCCTCGCCTACGTCATCCACACCTCCGGCTCGACCGGCGTGCCCAAGGGCGCCATGATCCGGCACCGGGCCATCGCGCACCGGCTGTTGTGGCAGCGCGGACTGCTCGGTTTCGGCACCGACGACGCGGCCCTGTTCAAGGCACCGCTCGGCTTCGACATCTCCATCAACGAGATCTTCCTGCCGCTGGTGAACGGCGGCCGCGTGGTGATCGCCGAACCCGGCGGCGAACGCGACGTCGACTATCTCCTCGACACCGTCGAACGCCACCGGGTCACCTTCACCTACCTCGTCTCCTCGATGCTCGACCTGCTCCTTGAGCTGGACGGCTTCGCCCGCCGGGCCCGCTCGCTCAGGCATGTGTGGTGCGGCGGCGAGGTGCTCACCCCCGAGCTGTTCGCCCGCTTCCGCACCGCGAGCCCCGCCGTGATGTACCACGGATACGGGCCGGCCGAGGCGACCATCGGCGTCAGCCACGTCGTCTACCGGACCGGTGCGATCCGCAGCGCCGTCTCCATCGGACGTCCGAACGGCAACACCCGGTTGTACGTCCTGGACGACCGGCTCCAGCCCGTGCCGGTCGGCGTGCCCGGCGAGCTCTACGCCGGGGGCGTCTATCTCGGCCGCGGCTATGTGAACGACCCGCGCCGCACCGCCGACCACTGGGTGGCCGACCCGTTCGGCCCGCCCGGCGAACGGCTCTACCGCACCGGCGATCTGGTGCGGTGGCAGCGCGACGGCACCCTGGAGTTCCTCGGCCGGGCCGACAACCAGGTGAAGATCCGTGGTATGCGGGTCGAGCTGGAGGAGATCGAGGCGATCCTCGAACAGCATCCAGGAGTACGACGCGGGGTCGTGGTGATCCGGGAGGACGCACCGGGCGTCAAGCAGCTCGCCGGGTACTGCCTGGCCGCCGAGGAGCTGGAGGAACTGGACGAACTGCACGGCTGGCTCCGGGAACGGCTGCCCGAACACATGGTGCCGCGCACACTGACCGCGTTGGACGCCTTCCCGCTGCTGCCCTCCGGCAAGGTCGACCGCGGCTCACTGCCGGCGCCCGTGACCACGACCTCCGTAGCGCCGGCACGGGAGCCCGCGGGCGAACGCGAACGGCAGCTCTGCGAGTTGTTCGCCTCCGTCCTCGGGGTGGCCCGCGTGGACGTCGACGACAACTTCTTCGAGCTCGGCGGCGACAGCATCGTCTCCATCCGCCTGGTCACCCTGGCCCGCAGGGCCGGCATGGCCCTGAGCCCCCGGCAGGTCTTCCAGACCCCGACCCCGGCCGGCCTCGCGGCGGCCGCCTCCGCCGAGCACACCGACACCGCCCTCGTCGACGAGCCGGTCGGCGAGGCGGACCTGACCCCGGTCATGCACTGGACGGCGGCCTCCGACGGCTCCTACGCCGGACTCGCCCAGGCGGTGCTGCTAGTGACCCCGCAGGACCTGACGTACGACACCGCCGTCGACGTACTCCAAGCGGTCCTGGACCGCCACGACGTGCTCCGCGCACGGCTGACGGACAAGTTGGTCGTACCCGCCGAAGGAACGCTCCGTGCGGGCGAACTGCTCAGTCAGGTGCGGGGCGCGGCACTCGACGACGAGCTGGCCGCCGCGGTGGCGCGGCTCGACCCGGCGGCCGGGCGCATGCTCCAGGCCGTCTGGTTCACCGACTCGCAACGGTTGCTGGTCGTGGCGCATCACCTGGTCGTCGACGGTGTGTCCTGGCGGATCATCATGGCCGACCTGGCGGAGGCATGGCAGTCCGGCCGTGCCCTGCCACACGGCGGCACCTCCTTCCGCACCTGGAGCAGGCTCCTCGGCGAGGAGGCCAGCAAACCCGACCGGGTGGGCGAACTGGCCTGGTGGACACGGGCGTTGGACGACGTGCGTCCGCTGATCGACCGCAGCCATGGCGCCGGGGCCGAGCCACAGGAGCGCAGCCTGGTGCTGCCGGCCGCCATCACCAAGCCCCTGCTGACCGAGGTGCCCGCCGCCTATCACGCCGCCGTCCCCGACGTCCTGCTCACCGCCCTCGCCCTCGCCGCCACGGCCTGGCGGGAGCGGCGTGGTGACCTGACGGGTCGTGCGCTGCTGGTCGGCCTGGAGGGGCACGGGCGCGAGGACGGCATCGCCGAGGGCGTCGATCTGTCGTCCACCGTCGGCTGGTTCACCACCTTCCACCCCGTCGGCATCGACCCCGGTCCGCTGGAGGTGGACGACGCGCTGTCCGGAGGGCCGGCCGCGGGCCTCGCGCTCAAGCGGATCAAGGAGCAGCTGCGCGCCGTACCCGACCACGGGATCGGCTACGGCCTCCTGCGCCACCTCAACCCCGACACCGCGCCCGTCCTGGAGAAACTGCCGCAGCCGCAGATCCTCTTCAACTACCTGGGCCGCTTCACCGCCTCCGGCTCGGAGGAGGAGCCATGGGAGCTCGCTCCCGAAGCCCCGATGCTCCGGGTGCCGACTCCGACCACCGTTTTCGGCCTGGAGATCAATGCCGCCGCCGTCGAGGAGGAGACGGACGGTGTCCGGCTGCACGTCTCCGCCTCCTGGCCGGACTCCTTCCTGACCGAGGTCGAAGCACGGGACCTGCTCGTCCTCTGGGAACTCGCCCTGCACGGCCTGGCCCGGCACACGCCGGCCGGCGGCCTCACCCCCTCGGACCTCCCCCTGGTCGAACTGACCCAGGAGGACATCGACGACTTCGAGAACGACCTCGACGATTTCTGAGCCCCACGGACGACTTCGGAGGAACCGGTGACGCAGCACCCCCCGACCGCGGACGAGCTGCTCCGTTCGGTCACCGACACACTCGGCTCGGAGGCACCGCCGAGCGAGGACGACAGCCTCATCGCCTGGGGCCTGGACTCGATCACCCTGATGAAGATCGCGGGCGGCTGGCGCAAGCGGGGCATCCGGGTCAGCTTCGCCGAACTGGCCAAGGAACCTACCCTGCGCGCCTGGCGTGAGCTGCTCGCGGCCCATGTCCCGGCCACCGGGCAGCAGCCTGCCGAGCCGCCGGCCTCGCCACCGCCGCCCTCCGCGCCCGAACCCCGCGAGCCCTTCCCGCTGGCCGTGATGCAGCACGCGTACTGGATCGGCCGCGGCGACGAGACCACCCTCGGTTCGGTCGCGGCCCACCTCTACGTCGAGTTCGACGGCTCCGGCGTCGACCCGGACCGCCTCGACACCGCCGTACGCGCCCTCGCGGCCCGCCACGGCATGCTGCGCGCCCGCTTCACCGACGACGGCCGCCAGCAGATCCTGCCCGACCTCACCGGCCCCGCGACGGTCGTCCACGACCTTCGCACCCTGGACCCCCGTACGGCGGCGGCCGGGCTGGAGGACGTCCGGCACTCCTCCTCGCACGCCCGCCTGGACATCGCCGCCGGGCAGGTCTTCTCCGTGCAGCTCTCGCTGCTGCCGGACGGCTCCAGCCGGCTGCATGTGGACGTCGACATGCTCGCCGCCGACGCCCTCAGCTACCGGGTCCTCCTCTCCGACCTGGCCAAGCTCTACGAGCACCCCGCCTCCCCGCTCCCCCCGATCCGCACCAGCTACCCGGAGTACCTCGCGGAGCGCGCGGACGTGCGGCGGCTGAGCCGGGAGCAGGCCGCGCAGTGGTGGCAGCGGCGCATCCCCGAACTGCCCAGCGCTCCCGAACTGCCGCTGGTGCCCGAGGCGGAGCGCGCGGACCCGACCCGGGTGACCCGCCGCCACCACTGGCTGCCGCCCGCGGAGAAGCGTCGGCTGACCGCCCGCGCCCACCAGCACGGGCTCACCCCGGCCATGGCGGTGGCGACCGCCTTCTCCGAGGTCCTGGCCGCCTGGAGCGGACAGCCCCGCTTCCTGCTGAACGTGCCGATGTTCGACCGCAGGGGCTCCCACCCCGACGTCGAGCTGCTCGTCGGTGACTTCACCAGCTCGGTGCTGCTCGACGTCGACCTGGCCGAACCGGGCTCGTTCACCGAGCACGCACGGCGCCTGCAGGACCGTATGCACACGGACGCCGCCCATGCCGACTACTCCGGCGTGGAGGTGCTGCGCGACCTGTCCCGGCTGGGCGGCGAACAGGTCCTCGCGCCCGTGGTGTTCACCAGCGCGCTCAATCTTGGCGAGCTCTTCGACGCGGGTGTACGGCAGTCCTTCGGCAAGCCCGTCTGGATCATCTCCCAGGGGCCGCAGGTGCTCCTCGACGCCCAGGTGACCGAGGTCGACGGCGGACTGCTGGTCAACTGGGACGTGCGGGAGGACGCCTTCCCGCCCGGCATGGTCGACGCGATGTTCGCCGCCTTCCACGGGCTCGTCACCCGGCTCGGCACCGATGACGCGGTCTGGGGGCGGCCGGTGCCCGCGCTGCTGCCGGCCGGGCAGGCGGCGGTCCGCGCCGAGGTCAACGCCACCGACGGCCCGCGCAGCCACCGGCTGTTGCACGAGGGATTCTTCGAGCGCGCGACCGAGCGGCCGGACGCCCCCGCCCTGCTGTGGGGCGACGAAGGCGCTCTGTCCTACGGCGAGTTGGCCGACCGTGCGCTCCGGGCAGGGGCAGCGTTGGTGGAGCGCGGTGTGCGCCCCGGCGACACGGTCGCGGTCAGCCTGCCCAAGGGGCCCGACCAGATCACCGCCGTACTGGGCGTCCTGGCCGCGGGCGCCGCCTACGTGCCGGTCGGCGTCGAGCAGCCGACAGCCCGACGCGACCGTATCCGCGCCACCGCCGGCTTCCGCGTCGCGCTGACCGACGGACGGCCCGTCCCGGGTCTGGACGCCCTCCCGGTCGCCGAGGCGGTGCGCACCGCGCCCCTGCCGGAGCCGGTCGCGGTGGACGAGGAGCAGCCCGCCTATGTGCTGTTCACGTCCGGCTCCACCGGCGAGCCCAAGGGCGTCGAAGTGCCGCACCGGGCGGCCATGAACACCATCGACGACCTCAACAGCCGTTATGGCGTGGGCACGTCGGATCGCTGCCTGGCCCTGTCCGCCCTGGACTTCGACCTTTCCGTGTACGACATCTTCGGGCTGCTGAGCGCGGGCGGCGCCGTCGTGCTCGTGGACGAGGGCGACCGGCGTGAGGCGAGCCAGTGGGCCGCCCTCGTGCGGAGGCACGCGGTGACGGTCCTCAACTGCGTACCCCCGCTCCTGGACATGCTCCTCCTCGCCACCGCACCCGCCGAACTCACCGGCCTGCGGGTGGTGTTGCTCGGCGGCGACTGGGTGGGCGCCGACCTGCCGGGGCGGCTCGCCGACCGGGCGCCCGGCTGCCGGTTCACGGGACTCGGCGGAACGACCGAGACCGCGATCCACTCCACCGTCTGCGAGGTGACGCGGGCTCAAGTGCCCGCGAACTGGCGGGCGGTGCCGTACGGCAGGCCGTTGCGCAATGTCCGCTGCCGGGTGGTAGATGCCCATGGGCGGGACTGTCCGGACTGGGTGCCGGGCGAGCTGTGGATCGGCGGGGACGGGGTGGCGCTCGGGTACCGGGCCGATCCCGCACGTACAGCCGAGAAGTTCACCGAGGCGGACGGGCTGCGCTGGTATCGCACCGGGGACCTCGCGCGGTACTGGCCGGACGGCACCCTGGAGTTCCTGGGGCGCCGGGACGACCAGGTGAAGGTGCGCGGCTTCCGGATCGAGCTGGGCGAGGTGGAGGTGGCACTCGCCGGGCACCCCGGCGTACGGCGGGCCGTGGCCGGGCTGACCCGGGGGCAGAGCGCCCAGCTGGCGGCCGCGGTGGCTGCCGACGCGGGGACGGGCGAGGACCAGCTGCGGGAGTGGGCGCGGTCCGTGCTGCCGCCGCACATGGTCCCGGCCCGCATCGCCGTCGCCGGGGAACTGCCGCTCACCTCCAACGGCAAGCTCGACCGGCGCGCCGTACAGGAGCTGTGGCGGGTGGAGGAGGCGGAACAGCACCGTGGGCCCGGTACCGCCCTGGAGACGGTCGTGGCCCGCGTCTGGCAGGACGTCCTCGGCGTCGAACGCGTCGGCCTGGACGACGGCTTCTTCGCCCTCGGCGGCGACTCGGTGCTGGCCACCGTCATCGTCGGCCGGCTGCGCGAGGCCCTGGACACCTCGGCGGTCTCCGTACGCTCCCTCTTCGCGACCCTCACGGTCGGCGGCATGGCCAAGCGGCTCGCCGCCGAGGAGGACACCCCCGGGCGTCTCGAACAGGTCGCGGCGATCCACCTGGAGATCGAGGACATGTCGGCGGACGAGGTCGACTCGGCACTGGCGCGAAGCGTGAGAAGGGACGCATGAGAAGGCGGGAGGGGTGGGGCACCTCCGGGCACCCCACCCCTCCCACGATGCCCCCTGGGGCCGTCAGTCGAGCTTCTTGAACCCGGGCTCCAGGTTGTCCAGCGCCCACGGGATGCCCAGCACGGACGGGCTGCGCAGCTGGCTGATGGTCGCGACGTCGGTCACGACGTACCGGCCGTCCTTCACCGAGGACATGTTCTTCACCAGGTCACTGGCCTCGAACGCCTTCTGCAGGGCCGGTGTGGTGAACGCGATGACGGCCAGATCGGCGTCCAGCTTGTCGAGCTGCTCGAAGGACAGCTCACCGGTCGGACTGCCGTTGACCGTCTTGATGTTCTTCACCGACGGGGTCAGGCTCATCCCGACCTGGCTCATCAGCTTGGCGGCGAAGTCCTCCTCGGAGGCGATGGTGAAGATCTTCGCCGGGGTGTTGCCGATGGACAGGCTGTACGTCTTGCCCTGCAGTTTCGGGTGCTTCGTCTTCACCGCGGCGATGCTGTCCTCGGTCGCCTTGATGACCTGCTCGCCCTGCTCCTCCTTGCCGACGGCCCGGGCGACCACCTGTACGTGCTCCTGCCAGGTCTGCTGCCCCCAGGCCCTCTCGTAGCCGATGGTCGGCGCCACCGCGGCGAGCTTCTTGTAGTCCTTGTCCAGGGTGAAGTCGGAGGTGGCGAGGATCAGATCGGGCTGGAGCGACGCCACCTTCTCGAAGTCGACGGCCGTCAGGGTGTCGAGAAGCTCGGTCTTCTTGGTGTCGATCCTGTCCTTCAGCCAGGGGTAGACGCCGTCCTTGGCGAGGGCGTCCTTGGAGATGGCGACCGGCGTGACATCCAGGGCGTACAGCGCGTCGATGTCGTCGGTGCCGCCGTTGCCGATCACCACGATCCGCTCGGGCGCCTTGGTGATCTTCGTGGTGCCGAACTTGTGCTTGACGGACACCGGGAAGGCGGACGAGGCGTCCGCCTTCGCGTCGCCGGAGGCGTCGGAGGAGGTGTTCGAGTCGTCCTTGACGGAGCCGCAGGCCGCCAGGGCGGCGGCCAAAGTGGCGGTGAGAACGGTGCTGAGGAGCTTTCTCGACATGCGCGTCAGTAAAGCAAGGTAAGCCTTGCCTTAGCAATGCGTTTCGGACAACTTCTTTGCTTTTGGCGGCAGTTGACGTTCTTCGATCACGGGCGGGCGGTGAGATAGCCCCCCATCGTGCGGAAGTAGTCGGTCGCCGCGTACTCCGTGCCGTCGTCGGTGCGCAGCCGCCGGATCGCCAGCCCCGGGTGGCGGCCCGAGTGGGCGTCCGCGCCCGCCACGATGACGATGCCGTCGCCCTCGCGGATGAAGATCCGGCCCGCGGTGCCGCCGTAACGGCCCTCGGAGACGGCGGCCGACACGATCCTGATCCGCTGTCCACGATGGAACGTGTACGCGTTGGGGTACGGGTCCGACTGCGCCCGTACGAGGCGCTCCAGGCGCTCCGCCGGCCAGCTCCAGTCGATGCGGCTGTCCTCGGGGGAGCGCTTGTGGAAGAAGCTCGCCCGGCTGCGGTCCTGCGGCTGCCAGTGGGGGGCGTCCTTGCCGGAGGCGATGAGGTCGAGCGACTCGCGCACGATGGGCGCGATCAGGTCGACCGTGCGGTGGAACAGGTCCGTCGCCGTGTCCTTCGGTCCGACCGCGACCGAGCGCTGCACCAGGATGTCGCCCGCGTCCAGCTCGGCGTTCATGCGGTGCGCGGTGACACCGACGCGCGCCTCGCCGTTGATGAGCGCCCAGATGATGGGGGAGAAGCCGGCGTAGGACGGCAGCAGTGAGTCGTGGACGTTGAGCGTGCCGTGCGGCGGCAGGTCGAAGAGCTCCGGCGGCAGCCAGGTGCGCCAGTTGTTGGCGACCAGGATGTCGGGCCGGGCCTCGCGCAGGGCGGCGAGGAGTTCGGGGTCGTCCGGGCGGTTGCGCAGGAGTACGGGGACGTCGTTCTTCTCGGCCAGTTCGGCGACGGAGTCGTCCCAGATCTTCTCGTAGGCGTGGTCGCTCTTGGGGTGGGTGACCACGAGGACGACCTCGTGATCGGAGTCCAGCAGGGCCTGCAGTGTGCGGTGACCCCAGGTCTGGTAGCCGAACATGGCGACGCGCATGCGGTTCTCCCCTTCGGCGGGCTCCATTGCAAGGTAAGGCTAACCTTATCTAACATGTGGCTGCCTGAGGGAGGCGATGCCACGGTGAAGTCACCGCTCACGGGATCGGACACCACCTACGACGTCCTCGGAATCGGCTTCGGGCCGTCAAATCTCGCACTGGCCATAGCGATTGACGAACACAACGCGACTCTTCCGGCCGACCGTCGGATCAACGCCCTTTTCCTGGAGCGCCAGCCACGTTTCGGCTGGCACCGGGGCATGCTCATCGACGACGCCACCATGCAGGTGTCGTTCCTCAAGGACCTGGTGACGCTGCGCGATCCGGCCAGCGACTTCAGCTTCCTGTGCTTCCTGCGCGAACGCGGCCGGCTGGTCGACTTCCTGAACCAGAAGACGCTCTTCCCGCTCCGCGTCGAGTTCCACGAGTACTTCGAGTGGGCCGCCGAGCGGGTACGGCACCTCGTGGCGTACGACCATGAGGTGACCGCCATCGACCCCGTGCGCGACGACACGGGCACCGTCACGCACTTCGAGGTGGTCTGCCGCGACCCGGAGCGGCCCGACCGCCATGTCACCCACCGCGCCCGCGACATCAGTGTGGCCGTCGGCCTGGAACCCCATGTGCCGCCCGGCGTCGAACTCTCCGAACGGATCTGGCACAACAGCCAGTTACTTCCCCGAGTGACCGAACTCGCCACCACCGGCACCCCGGTGCGCCGCGCGGTCGTCCTCGGCGCCGGGCAGAGTGCCGCCGAGACCGTCGACTATCTGCACCGCTCCTTCCCGGAGGCCGAGGTCTGCGCCGTGTTCGCCAAGTACGGCTACACCCCGGCCGACGACAGCCCGTTCGCCAACCGCATCTTCGACCCGCAGGCGGTGGACGTGTACTTCGTGGCCCCCTCCGAGGTGAAGCAGTCCCTCTTCGACTACCACCGCTCCACCAATTACTCCGTCGTGGACATGGAGTTGATCGAGGCCCTGTACGCCACCGCGTACCAGGAGAAGGTCACCGGCCGCGAACGGCTGCGCTTCCTCAACGTCTCCCGCATCCGCGACGTGGCACTGCGCCGTGACGGAGGGCTCGACGTCGCGGTGGAGTTCCTGCCGACCGGGGAACGGCGGGTCCTTGAGGCCGACGTGCTCGTGCACGCCACCGGCTACCGGCCCCGCGACCTCACCGCCCTGCTCGGCGAGGCGTCGAAGGTCTGCCTGCGGGACGACGGGGACGCGATCCGGGTCAGCCGCGACCACCGCGTGGAGACCGCGCCCGACGTCGCCGCGGGAATCTACGTCCAGGGCGGCACCGAGCACACCCATGGACTCACCTCGACCCTGCTGTCGACCACCGCGATCCGCGCCGGGGAGATCCACCGCTCCCTGCTGGCTCGCCGTACGGCGTCCGTCTGAGCCGGGGTCAGACCGCTTCCGCCGTGGGCACGGCGGGGTCGAAGAGCGTCACCACGCGATCCGTGGACGTCACCGCCCCGCAGGTGTCCGCCACCCACTCCAGCGCGAACTCGTGGCTCCCGGCGGACACATCGGCGATGGCGTCCGCGACGACGAACGGCTCCAGGTCCGCCACCCAGGCGTCGGCGGCCGTCATCAGCACGCCGACCCGGGCGAACAACCCGACGACCACCACCTGATCGCGCCTCAGCTCCCGTAAGCGGCTGTCCAGCCGGGTCCGGGCGAACGCGCTGTACTTCCGCGCGGTGAGCACGGTGTCGCCGATGTGCGGCAGCACCTGCTCGGCGAACGCCTCGCCGCCCCGGTCGGCGGGTGGGCCAAAGGGGCGTCCGGTGGGGGCGGGGCCCCGCTCGCCGGCCGGCACCGAGTGGATGACCGGGACGCCCACGGCATGGGCGGTGTCCATCAACTTGCCCGCGTTCACGAGGAGTTCGGCGACCGGGGTGCCCTGACGGACCAGTTCCCGCAGGAAGCGCCGCTGCAGATTGAGCACCAGGAGCGCAGCCCGGCCCGGGTCGAGGAGCCACCCGGTCGGATCGTCGGGGAGCATCGCGGGAGTCGGCATGACGTACGGGAAGATCGAGCCAGAGGTCATCTCGGTTTGCCCTTCGGTGAGTCGGGGCTGCACAGATATGCGGCTCCGCCGCGCCCCTATTTAGGTTAGCCTCACCTAAGTTCGATTGTCTCGCCGGTGAAACCGGTCAACTCCCGTCATCCCAGGGCGCGGTCGAGGTTGAAGGCCGCACTGATCAGGGCGAGGTGGGTGAACGCCTGCGGGAAGTTGCCCTGCTGCTCACCGGTGTGGCTGATCTCCTCGGCGTACAGGCCCAGATGGTTGGCGTACGTCAGCATCTTCTCGAAGGCGAGCCGTGCCTCGTCCACCCGGCCGGCCCGGACCATCGCCTCGACGTACCAGAACGAGCAGATCGAGAACGTGCCCTCGTCGCCGCGCAGCCCGTCGGGGCTCGCTCCCGGGTCGTAGCGGTAGACCAGCGAGTCGGACACCAGCTCCTGGGTGAGGGCGTCCAGGGTGGACAGCCACTTGGGATCGGTCGGCGCGATGAACTTCGACAGCGGCATCATCAGTACGGCCGCGTCCAGCACGTCACCGTCCTCGTGCTGGACGAACGCCTGACGCGTCTCGGACCAGCCGCGCTTCATGATCCGCCGGTAGATCGTGTCCCGGCACGCCTGCCAGCGGGGCAGATCGGCGGGCAGTCCGCGCCGGTTGGCCATGCGGATCGCCCGCTCGATCGCCACCCAGCACATCAGGCGCGAGTACAGGAAGTTCTTGCGGCCGCCGCGGGTCTCCCAGATGCCCTCGTCGGGCTGGTCCCAGTGCTCGCACACCCAGTCCACCAGCGCGCACACATCGTCCCACTGGTCGCTGGAGACGGGCTCCGCCCATTTGTCGTACAGGTAGATCGAGTCGATCAGCGCACCGTAGATGTCGAGCTGGAGCTGGTCGGAGGCGGCGTTGCCGATCCGTACCGGGGCGGAGGCGAGATGCCCCTCAAGATGGCCGAGTTCACGCTCCGGCAGATCGGCGCGGCCGTCGATGCCGTACATGATCTGCAGCGGGCCGGACGGCTTGCCGTCGCCCGGGGTGATGTGCCGGGTCACGAAGTTCATGAAGGCCTCGGCCTCGCTGGTGAAGCCCAGCCGCAGCAGCGCGTACACACAGAAGGCGGCGTCGCGCACCCACACGTACCGGTAGTCCCAGTTGCGTTCGCCGCCGATCTGTTCGGGCAGGCTCGTCGTCGGCGCGGCCACGATGGCGCCGGTCGGCGCGTAGGTGAGCAGCTTCAGGGTGAGGGCGGAGCGGTGCACCATCTCCCGCCAGCGGCCCCGGTACTTGGAGGCGGACAGCCAGTGCCGCCAGTAGTCGACCGTGCTGTTGAACTGCGCCTCGGCCTCGCTGTGCGCGCACCGGCGCGGGGTCACCTCGCCGCCGACCTGGTCCAGTGCGAACACCGCCGACTCGCCCTGGGCGAGCTTGAACTCGGCGTGCGCGTCCAGGTCGTCGACCTCCAGCGGCACGGTCGAGGTCAGCCCGAGCGACAGCTTCTCGGACTCGAACACCGCGACGTCGCCGACCCTGCGCACGGTGTGCGGCGCCGCTCCGTAGTCGAAGCGCGGCGCCACGCGCGTCCGGAACGGGATGGATCCGCGTACGCACACCACGCGCCGGATCAGCCGGTGGCGTTCCGCCTCGAACGAGCCGCCGTCGACCGGCATGAAGTCCTGTACCTCGCCGACGCCGTCCTCGGTGAAGAAACGGGTGATCAGGACGTTCGTGTCGGGAAAGTAGAACTGCTTGGTCTTCGCCGGCACCGTGGCCGCCAGCTCGAAGCAGCCGCCCCGCTCCGCGTCCAGGATCGCCGCGAAGACACTCGGCGCGTCGAAGGCCGGGCAGCAGTACCAGTCGATCGTGCCGTCGGTCCCGACCAGGGCCACACTGCGCAGATCGCCGATCAGCCCGTGCTCGGCGATCGGCAGATAACGCCCCGGCCGCCGCGCAGCCGCCGGTCCGTCCTGGTCGATCGGTGTCGTGCTCATCGCAGCCTCCCTGGGCCGACCACGCGCCTCGCTCCCAGCGTAGGTGGAATCGGCCGGGCGGGTGCCGGGATCAGGGCGGGGCGAGGGCGGGGGTGAAGGGCTCGGGAATCGGCGGCGGCTCGGGGCGCCGGTCAGACCGTGACCACCCGCAGGCCCGCCTCCTCGAAGCGCCGCACCGTCTCCGGGTCGGCCGCCGTGTCCGTGACCAGTGTGTCCACCGCGTCGGCCGCGCAGATCCGGGCGAACGCCCGCTGCCCCAGCTTGCTGGAGTCCGCGGCCACGATCACCCGCTCGGCCCGCTCGCACAGCAGCCGGTTGATCGCCGCCTCCGCCTCGTCGTGCGCGGCGGCGCCGTGCGTGAGGTCGAAGGCGACGACGCCGAGCACCGCCACATCGATGGTGATCTGGGCGAGCACCCCGTCCGCGAGCGGCCCGATGAGCTCGTACGACTGCGGGCGCGCGACCCCGCCCGTGACCACGATCTTGAACTGGGGGCGCACGGCCAGTTCGTTGGCGATGTTGAGCGCGTTCGTGACGACGGTCAGCGCGGGCGTGCCGGACGCCAGGTCGCTGCGCACGGCCAGGGCGCGCGCCACCTCGGTGGTCGTCGTCCCACCGGTCAGCCCCACCGCCTCGCCGGGCGCGATCAGATCGGCCACCGCCTTGGCGACGCGCTGCTTCTCGGAGACGTGCCGGGCGGTCTTGTAGCGCAGCGGCAGTTCGTACGACACCCCGTGCACGACGGCGCCGCCGCGCGTGCGCACCAGCATCTGCTGCTCGGCGAGCTGGTCGAAGTCACGCCGGATCGTCGCGGCCGACACCTCCAGCTCGGCGGCCGCCTCCTCGACGTCCAGCCGGCCCCGCTCGACGAGCAGCTCCAGCAGCGTCTTCCAGCGGGCGTCGCGCGACATCCGCCCTCCATTCCTCGATCTCCGGCGACCTTAGCGCACCCCTCTCAGCTGTATTGCTTGATTCTGCTCGAAAGGTGGCTATATCTTGCATGAACAATCACGAGAACTCGGGGTGGGCCGGAAGGATGGCGGCATGACGCATGTCGAGGACGAGCTCAACAGCCAGCCCGAGTGCTGGGCGCGCGGCGCGGCGGAGGCGACCGGCCTCCGCGGGGCGCTGCCGGCGCCGGGGGAGCGGGTCGCGGTCGTCGGCTGCGGCACGTCGTACTTCATGGCGCAGGCGTTCGCCGCGCTGCGCGAGGAATCGGGCGCGGGGGAGACGGACGCCTTCGCCGCGTCGGAGTTCCCGTACGGGCGGACGTACGACCGGGTCCTCGCCCTCAGCCGCTCCGGGACCACAACGGAAGTCCTCGATCTGCTGGGGAAGCTGAAGGGGCGCACGCCCACCACGGCGATCACCGCCGACCCGGACACGCCCGTCATGGCGGCCGCGGACGAGGTCGCCGTCCTGGACTACGCGGACGAACGGTCCGTCGTGCAGACCCGGTTCGCCACCACCGCCCTCACCCTGCTCCGTGCCCACCTCGGTCTGCACACCGACACGATCGTCGCCGACGCCCGCACCGCGCTCGCCGGCGAGCTGCCCGAAGGGCTCGTGGCGTGCGGGCAGTTCACGTTCCTGGGGCGCGGCTGGACCGTGGGCCTGGCCAATGAGGCCGGGCTGAAGATGCGCGAGGCGTCGCTGTCCTGGACCGAGGCCTACCCGGCCATGGAGTACCGGCACGGCCCGATCAGCATCACCACCAGCGGCACGGCGACCTGGATGTTCGGCGAGGCACCCGAAGGGCTCGCCGAACAGGTCCGCGCCACGGGCGGGCTGTGGATCGAGGGCCGCCTCGACCCCCTCGCCGAACTGGTCCGCGCCCAGCGGCTCGCGGTCGCCGTCGCCGTGGCCCGCGGCCTCGACCCGGACCAGCCGCGCCACCTCACCCGCTCGGTGATCCTCGCCCCCTGACACGTCCCGTCAGAGACCGGGACGCGTGGCGTCATACGTCGAGACGCGTCCCCTCCCGCGCCGAGAAAGGACAGCCGTGCCCCTCGCGACCACCGGCGAGCTCATCACCCGCGCCGCCGCAGCCCGTTCCGCAGTCGCCGCCTTCAACGTCATCACCCTGGAGCATGTCGAGGCCGTCATCGCCGGCGCGGAGTCGGTGGGCGCGCCCGTCGTCCTCCAGGTCAGCGAGAACGCCGTCAAGTTCCGCTACGGGCGTCTTCTGCCGCTGGCCCGTGCGGCCGTCGCCGCCGCCGAACGCGCCGCCGTCCCCGTCGCACTGCACCTCGACCACATCCAGAGCGACGACCTGCTGCGGCAGGCGCCGGCCGCCGGGTTCAGCTCGGTGATGTACGACGCGGCCCGGCTGCCGTACGCGGACAACCTGGCCGCGACGAAGGCCGCCGTCGACTGGGCGCATGCCCAAGGCCTCTGGATCGAGGCCGAGTTGGGCCGGCTCGGCGGCAAGAACGGCGAGCCGCCGCTCGACGCCCACGCGCCCGGCGCCCGCACCGACCCGGCCGAGGCGCACGCCTTCGTCACCGACTCCGGTGTCGACGCCCTCGCCGTCGCCATCGGCAGCTCGCACGCCATGACCACCCGTACCGCGACGCTCGACCACGACCTCCTCAAACGCCTCTCCGCCGGCCTGGACATCCCGCTCGTCCTGCACGGCTCCTCCGGCGTCCCCGACGGCGAACTGAGAGCGGCGGTCGCGGGCGGCATCGCCAAGGTCAACGTCGGCACGGCCCTGAACATCGCCATGACGACCGCGATCCGGGAGTTCCTCGCCACCCATCCCGAGGCGGTCGACTCACGCAAGTACCTCAGCGTGGGGCGGGAGGCGATGGTGCAGACGGTGGCCCGCACCATCCGGGTGCTGAGCGCTCCCTGACCCGCTGCCCACCACGGGCGCCGCGGCTACCGCTTCACGGCCCGCAGCACCACGAACTTCGGGTCGCTCGCGACCAGTTGGCTGTTGCCGAACAACCGCCGCAGTTTCACGTGGTAGCCGAGATGCCGGTTGCCGATCACCCACAGCTCACCGCCCGGCTTCAGCGCCCGCCGCGCCCCCGTGAACATCCGCCAGGCCGTCGCATCGGTCGTCGCCTGATGCGAGTGGAACGGCGGATTGTTCAGCACGAGGTCGACACTTCCGGCCGGTACGCCCGCCATCCCGTCCCCGACCCGGAACTCGGCGTGCCCGGGAACCCCGTTCGCCCGGTACGTCGCCTCCGCCGAGGCCACCGCCTGGAACGACTCGTCCACGAACAGCACCTCGGCCTCCGGGTTCGCCAGCGCCACCGCCGTACCGACGACCCCGTTGCCGCACCCGAGATCCACCACCCGCCGCAGCCCCTTCCCGTCCGGCAGCTGCCCCAGGAAGAACCGCGTGCCGATGTCGAGCCGGTCGGCGCAGAACACGCCCGCGTGATTGACGACCGTGCGCCCCGAGACCGCGCCGACGCCGTCGGGGAGGGCGTAGGTGTGCGGCCACGGGTTCGCGGGCCGTCGCTGGGAGGGGTCGGGCGTGCAGAAGATCAGCCGGGCCTTCTTCTCGGCGAGCGAGGTGCGGGTCGGGCCGAGGATCCGCTCGAACAGCTGGAGCGTCGAGGTGTGGATCTCCTTCACCATGCCCGTGCCGACGATCACCGTGCCCTCGTGCACCGAGGGCGCCAGCCGATGCAGCTGGTCCTCCAGCAGCGCCAGACTCCTGGGCACCCTGATCAGCAGGAGATCGACGCGGGCGGGCGGCGGATCCTGCGTGGTGAGCAGCCGCACGGTACCGGCCTCGACCCCGGCGCGGGCGAGGTTGGCCCGCGTCGCCTCCTGGGCGAGGTAGGAGTCCGTGATCTGCGTCGGCCGGTGCGCCGCGAGCGCCGTGACCAGGGCGCCCCAGCGGTCACCGACGACCACGACCGTGCCGGAGCGCGGGATCTCCTGCTCCGCCAGGTGCCTGAGGAGGTATTCGTCGGAGGCGTCCCAGGCGCGCAGCCTGTCGCGCGGGTCCTCGGGGAAACGGGTCGGCGCGAGCTCGCCCCAGGGCGTCGTCATACGGTCGTTCATCGTGCGTCAAGGCTAAGCGACCGCGGGGAGGTGCCCGCACCCGCCGTCGGCCGAGCCGCAGCTCACGGCCGGTGGGGGAGGATGGAAGGCATGGACGCCGAACTGTTCCCCCGGGAGCGTACGGAGGTCGCGCCGGGCGCGGTCCATGTGCCCGACTGGCTGGCCGCCGAGGCCCAGCGCGAGCTGCTGGAGGCCTGCCGCGAGTGGGCCCGCCCACCGGCCGGCCTGCGCACCGTCCGCACGCCCGGCGGCGGCACGATGACCGCCCGGCAGGTCTGCCTCGGCTGGCACTGGCACCCTTACACCTACGCCCGTACGGTCGTCGACGGAGACGGTGCCCCAGTGAAACCGTTCCCCGACTGGCTGGGCGAGCTGGGCCGCCGCGCGGTGCGGGACACGCTGGGCGAGCCGCAGGCGGCGTACTCGAAGGCCGCGTACGACATCGCGCTGATCAACTTCTACGACGCGGACGCCCGCATGGGCATGCACCGCGACAGCGACGAGAGGTCGTACGCGCCGGTCGTGTCGCTGAGCCTGGGCGACACCTGTGTCTTCCGCTTCGGCAACACCGAGACCCGGACCCGGCCGTACACGGACGTCGAACTGCGCAGCGGCGACCTGTTCGTGTTCGGCGGCCCCTCACGGCTCGCCTACCACGGTGTGCCCAGCGTGCAGCCGGGCACCGCGCCGCCGGAGTTGGGGCTGACCGGGCGGTTGAACGTCACGCTCAGAGTGAGCGGGCTGTAGGCCACGGCGACTGCGGATCATGGGAGACTCCCCCTCATGAGCGGCAAGGCGGACCCCCGGCCGGCGGGGGAAGGGACCACCTCAAGGACGCGGCTGGACCGGGGGCGCGGCGCGCTCGGACCCGCCTTGGAGCTCGTGCACACCGGGCGCGCGCCCACGCGTGCCGTCCTGACCGCCGAGCTCGGCGTGACCCGGGCGACGGCCGGGGCGGTGGCCGCCGAGCTGGAGGCGCTCGGGCTGATCCGGGTCGACGCCCGGCCCGGCGCGGCGGCCGGATCGCAGGGCCGGCCCTCGCACCGCCTGGCGGTCGCCGAGGACGGGCCCGTCGTCCTCGCCGCACAGGTGCACGCCGACGGATTCCGGGCTGCCCTGGTCGGCCTCGGCGGCCGTATCGTCGCCACCGCGCCCGGCTGCGAGACCGTGGACGCCGACCCGGCCAAGGTGCTCGGCTCGGTCGTCGAAGCGGGCGCCGACCTGCTGCGCACGACCGGACGGCGGTGCGTCGGCGCCGGACTCGCCGTACCGTCCGCCGTGGCCGAACCCGACGGCCTGGCCCTGAACCCGCTGCACCTGGCGTGGCCCGTGGGCGCCCCCGTGCGCCGTATCTTCACGGAGTGCGTGCGCGCGGCCGGGATCACCGGACCGGCGTTCGCCGCCAACGACGTCAACCTCGCCGCGCTCGCCGAACACCGGCACGGCGCGGGACGCGGCGCCCGTGACCTGCTGTGCGTGGCCACCGGGCACCGGGGCGTCGGCGGTGCGCTCGTGCTCGACGGCCGCCTGCACACCGGCAGTTCGGGCCTGGCCCTGGAGGTCGGCCACCTCACCGTGAACCCCGAGGGCCGCCCCTGCCACTGCGGCAGCCGGGGCTGCCTCGACGTCGAGGCCGACCCGCTGGCCCTGCTCACGGCGGCGGGGCGGGATCCCGGCCCCGAGGTGTCGTTGCTCCAGCAGGCCAAGGACCTGATCGGCGACCACTACGACGACCCCACGGTCCGTACGGCCACCGAGGCCCTCATCGACCGCCTCGGCCTGGGCCTGGCCGGCCTGGTCAACATCCTCAACCCCGACCGCATCATCCTCGGCGGCCTCCACCGCACCCTCCTCGACGCCGACCCCGGACGCCTCCGCGCGGTCGTCGCCGACCGCAGCCTGTGGGGTCAGAGCGGTGGCGTCCCGATCCTCGCGTGCACCCTCGACCACAACAGCCTGGTCGGCGCGGCCGAGTTGGCGTGGCAGCCGGTGCTGGACGATCCGCTGGGTGCGCTGACGCCGTAGGCCTCACCGCTCCTCGGCGATCTCCAGGATCCGCGTCCGGGGCGCCCCGGCCAGCGCGGGCGCGTTCTCGGCCGACGACCACACCCTCGATTGCAGGAACCCCAGGAACCGCTCGGCGTCGGCGACGTCGTCGAAGTCGAGGTCCACGACGACGTAGGAGGGGTCGTCGACGGGTTGCTGGACGCGGTAGTGGCGTACGCCCGCGTCAGCGCGTGCCGGGGCGAAGCGGTCGAAGGCCGTCTTCCACCTGGTGAAGTCCGTGATCGGATGCTCGATGTGCAGGGTCGGCATGGTTCCTCCTCGGCCGTTCCCACCGTTCATCTCCATGCTCGGCCGCACACCGGGCGGGCGCATGCCCAGCGGTACGCTCGCCCCATGCGGATCTCGGTCTCCTCGGACATGGACGAACCCGTCGCCCGGCTCCTCGTCGCCGAGTTGCGCGACCGCGGCCACGACGTGGTGCCCCACGGCGCGCTGAGCCCCGGCGACGACCCCCAGTGGGCGGCCTGCTCGGAGGCGGCAGCCCGTGAGGTCGCCGCCGGGACCGCCGACCAGGCAGTCGTGTGCTGCTGGACCGGCACGGGCGCGTCGATCGCCGCGAACAAGGTGCCGGGCGTCCGGGCCGCCCTGTGCACCGACGCCTACACGGCGGACGGCGCCCGCCGCTGGAACGACGCCAACGTGCTCGCCCTCAGCCTGCGCCTCACCTCCGAGCCCCTGCTCAAGGAGATCCTCGACGCCTGGTTCGCCGGCGAGCCGAGCGGGGACGCGGAGGACCGGGAGAACGTGGCCCGCGTGGGGCGGCTGGACGGCAGCGGGCGGTAGGCCCGGCCCTTCATCATCCTGGGGGCGCGGGGGCGCGGGGGCGCGGGGGCCATGAGGCACCGTTGCTCCGAGTCGGCCTGGTCCGTAGGGCGTGGCATACGCTCACTCGGTGATCACCGACGACATGCCGCTCGATGAACTCGTCCGTTCCTGGGAGGAGATCCGGCAGGAGTATCACCGCCTGCTCGACGACACGTACGACCGCAGGATCCTCGACTGCGCCGCGCGGCTCGCCGACGATCCCGGCGGGGAGACGGCATATGTGTGGACGATCGGTCTGCTGATGATGGCCCCCTATGCCGCCGGGGCGCCGGGCGACGGCGTCGTGCCGGAGGCCAGAGCGGCACTGGAGGCGGCCGACGGCGCCCTGCGCGACCGGCCCTGCGAGCACGAGACGCACCCCTACCGGGAGCAAGAACCCGAGTGCGACGAGGACCTCGCCCGGCAGCTGTGCAACCTCCCCGACCCGAACGCCGCATGGGACGAGAACCATCCCCGTGAGCAGTGGCTCTGTCCGCGCAACGTCGCCGGACTCGCGCGGATCGCCCTGGACATCATCGAACCCGGCTCGGCAGTGGACGTCCCGCCCCGGCTGCCGGTGGGAGCCCAGGACGACATCGACGCACTGGCCGCCCTGCTGCACGGCTACCCGGACCCGGGGATCGACATCAACGAAGAGATCTCCCTTCACGCGGAGGAGCTGCGCTCCGCCAAGCCGGCGGACCGCCCCGGACGCCTGCTGGTCGTCATGGCGGTCACCGGGTACGCCGTCTCCGACCTCGTGCGGGACGCCTCCGTGCTCGACGCGCTGATCGTGGCGCTGGAAGCGACGCTGCCGGACTACGCCGCGGCGACGTGCGCACACGACGGGCACCCGGTTCCACCCCGTAGCGGCCCGAACGCCGCCGCACTCGGCATCAGGCTCAGCAGCCCCGCAGGACGCGCCCTCTACGAACGGAACCGCGCGCAAACGGCTCCGCTGGAGCACCTGCTGTGTCCGGTGGCCCTGGCGGACATTGCCGAGGAGTCGCTGAGCGCTCTGGGCGCCCGGCGCAAGGAACTCCTGGCCCGTGGCGAGGGCGGGTCCGGCCGCTAGGCCCCGTCCTTTGGATCATCCCGCCTAGGGCGGAGGCGCCACGGTGGCGTACTGCGCCACCCCGTCGCCGAAAGACCAGTCGATCGGCTCGTTCTCCAGCAGGTTCACAAACACGTTGCGCGGCTCGGTCCCCGCGTAGGCAAGGGCGAGTTCGGCGATCCGCCGGTACAGGGCCTGTTTCTGCGCGGGGGTCCGGCCGGACCGCATGGTGATCGTGACGTGGACGAGGCCGTCGTCCCGGTGGATGCCGAGGTAACCGTCGTCGTAGCGCAGGGTGCTCCGGGTGCCGTCGTGGCCGGTCAGCACCTGGAAGCGGTCGTCCGGCGGGATTCCGATGGCGTCCACCAGGGCGTCGTGCACGGCACGGCCGAGAGCGTCGAGCCGTTCGGGGTCGGCTCCCATGGCGTCGATGCGGACGAAGGGCATGGGTGGGGTCTCCTTGTCGTCACCTGCGGCGAGGTCTGGGGACCAGCTCGCCACCGCAGTTGGGGCAGATGTCCCGCATGGCCTCGCCGCACGCCACGCAGAAGGTGCACTCGTAGGAACAGATACGGGCGGGCGCGTCGAGCGGCAGCTCCGCCGTCTCACAGCGCTCACAGCGATCGCGCATCTCCAGTGCCATGTCTTTGCCTTCCTCGTCAGCCCGGCAACCGGTCCCGCCCCGGCTCGGACATGTACAGCACCTCGTACACGTCGCCGTCGGCCTTGGGCGTGTCGTTCTCCCAGAGGGAGAAGTTGATCAGTTCCCAACGGCTCGTGTCCACGGCGGACGCCGAGAGCACCGCGCCGTCCTCGCGGGCCAGCCGCCCGGTCTCCCGCACCGCCTCCGCCGCGAAGTCGGTCAACTGCACCCCGTCCGGCACCTGTTGATGCCGCAGCACCGCGACCTGCGCGGGGGAGTCGGCGGCGCCGCCCTCCTCGTAGGCCAGCCCGGTCCACTGCCGGACCGACGGTCGCCCGAAGTCGTCGGCGATGCCTTGGAAGGGGCCGCCCCAGAGGAAGGAGTTCATGCCGGGCACGGTGTTCCAGAGATAGAACGGCGCGTACTGGTTGACCGGTGAGCCGTGCACGCCGCGCTCACGCACCAGGTACGCCTTGAGGCCCAGCCCGTCCCAGTCGTCGAGCAGATGGCCCTTGCGGGCGACGCGCCGACGGACGATCTCCATGTCGTAGTCGGCGGGCAGGGTGAGCGGGTACTGCATCGCGTGCATCGGATTCGCCTTCCTAGTGGGGTTCCCGGCGTGGGGAGAGCAGCGAGAGCAAGCCCCGTACGCCCAGGTCGAAGGCGTCGGGCGAACCGGACGCGCGGGCAAGGACGTAGCCGCCCTGCACGGTCGCGACGATGGTCGCCGCGATCGCCTCGGCGTCGAGCCCGGGGGCGAACTGCCCCTGCTCCTTGCCTTCCTCGACGATCCCGGCGAGTCGCTCCCGCAACCAGTCCAGCGTCTCGTCGACCGGCGCGCGCAGCTCGTCGCTGGCGATCACGTCCGGGTCCATGGTCAGCCGCCCGACCGGACAGCCGCGCAGCACATCACGCTCGCGCCGCAGATACGCCTCGATGCGCTCGTACGGCGTGCCCGGCCCGTCGAGTACTCCCGCGGCGGTAGCCCGCATCTCCCCGGCGGTCCGCCGGATCGCGGCCAGCGCGAGGTCCGGCTTCCCCTTGAAGTGGTGGTACATGCTGCCCTGCCCGGCACCCGCCCGCTCCAGGATGGCCTTGGGGCTGGTGCCCACATAGCCGCGCTCCCACAGCAGCTCCCGGGTGGACTCGATCAATCGGTCCGAGGTGCTCATGCGATCACTGTACATACTAGTAGTTACAGAAGTCGAGCCCACGGCAAGCTCCACGCGAGCCACTTCGGAGCAGCGGAACGCGCCCTCCGTACTCCCCACGAGGTACGCACACTGCCGCTGGCCGTACGACGACCCGGAACCCCCTGCGGCGCGAGGCTCAAGGCATCACCGAAGAACCGTCCGAACCGACTCGGGAGATGACCAGAGATGCAGACCCTCGCACACTTCGCCGACGGCGGCCCCGGCCCGTGGATCCTCCTCTTCCCGCTGATCTGGGCGGCCGTGGTGATCGGCGGCATCACACTGCTGCGCCGCACGGTGTGGCGGGGACGCCGCGGCCCCTGGAGGTCGGTCCCCGACGACAACTCGCCCATCGCCGTACTCGGCCACCGCTTCGCCTCCGGCGAGATCGACGAGGACGAGTACTGGCGCCGCCTGTCCGTCCTGGACGAGCAGTTCGGCCGTACGGGCAAGGGCGGTGCGGCATGACGACCACGACCGTCACGACCACCACGCCGACGGCCGCCCGCGTCGTGGACGCGGTGAAGGTGTACGGCAGCGGCGACACCAGCGTGAGGGCCCTGGACGGGGTGAGCGTCGACTTCCCGGTCGGCCGCTTCACCGCGATCATGGGGCCCTCGGGCTCCGGCAAGTCCACCCTGATGCACTGTGCGGCCGGCCTCGACACGCTCACCTCGGGCACCGCCCACATCGGTGACACCGAGCTGAGCAGCCTGGACGACCGCCGCCTCACCCTGCTGCGCCGGGACCGCGTCGGCTTCGTCTTCCAGGCCTTCAACCTGGTTCCGACGCTGACCGTCGCGGAGAACATCACGCTGCCGCTGGACCTGGCGGGCCGCAAGGGCGGCATCGGCGACAACGAATGGCTCGACGCGCTGATCGATGTCGTCGGCCTGCGCGACCGGCTCCACCACCGCCCCTCCGAACTCTCCGGAGGCCAGCAGCAGCGCGTCGCGGTGGCCCGCGCCTTCGCCGGACAGCCGGACGTCGTCTTCGCCGACGAGCCGACCGGCAACCTCGACTCCCGGTCCGGCGGCGAGGTCCTCGGCCTGCTCGGCCGCACGGTGCGCCAGACGTCCCGCACGGTCGTCATGGTCACCCACGACCCGGTGGCCGCCGCGCACGCCGACGAGGTCGTGTTCCTCGCCGACGGGCGCCTGGTCGACCGGATGGAATCACCGACCGCCGACAAGGTCCTGGACCGCATGAAAGCCTTCGAGGTGCCGTCATGAACGCATCCGTCCGCCTGAGCGTGTCCTCCCTGCGCGCCCACAAGCGCCGCTTCGCCGGTACGTTCCTCGCGGTCTTCCTCGGTGTCGCCTTCCTCGCCGGGACCCGCGTCATGGGCGACACGCTCCGCGCCAGCTTCGACACCATGTTCGGCAACGCGACCAGCGGCACGGACGCCGTCGTCCGCAGCGCCGACGCCATCACCACGCCAGGCGAGAGCGAGGGCGTGCGCGAACCGGTCGACTCGGACCTGGTCGGCACGATCGAGAAGGTCCCCGGCGTCGCGGCCGCCGCGCCCAACATCCAGGGCGCCGGCCAACTCATCGGCAAGAACGGCGACCCCATCGGCGGCAAGGGCCCGCCCACCCTCGCCGGCAACTGGATAGCTGACCCCGAGCTCAACGCCTACCAGCTCGCCGAGGGCCGCACCCCCCGGCTGTCGGGCGAGGTCGTCATCGACCGCGGCACCGCCGAGCGCGGAGACCTGAAGATCGGCGACACGACGACCCTGCGCACGCCGGACCCCGTCAAGGTGACCGTCGTAGGCCTCGCGACCTTCGGCGGCGAGGACGGCATGGCCCAGGTGACGTACACCGGCATGACCCGGGCCGACGCGGAGAAGTACCTCACGGCCAGGCCCGGCGAGGCCACCGGCATCCAGGTGCGGGCCGGACCGGGAGTGAGTCAGCAGGAACTGGTCGACCGGTTGACTCCCGTCCTTCCCAAGGGAGTCGAGGCCATCACCGGCCAGGAGTCGGCCGAGGAGAACACCGACATGATCTCCAGCCAGTTCCTGACCGTCTTCACCACCTTCCTCCTGGTGTTCTCCGGCGTGGCCCTGCTCGTCGCGACCTTCTCGATCCACAACACCTTCGCGATCGTCGTGGCCCAACGCACCCGCGAGAACGCCCTGTTGCGCGCCCTCGGCGCCTCGCGCCGCCAGGTCACCGCGTCGACCCTCGTCGAGGCGACAGCGGTGGCCGTCGCCGCGTCGGCAGCGGGCCTCGCGGGCGGGATCGGCATCGCGGCCGGGCTCCAGGCCCTGTTCCCGGCGATCGGATTCCCCTTCCCCGAGGGCGACCTGGTGATCAGCGCACTCTCCATGACCCTGCCCCTCGCGGTCGGCATCGTGGTCTGCCTCGGCTCCGCGGTCCTGCCCGCCGTACGCGCCGGCCGCACCGCACCGCTGGCGGCGCTGCGCGAGACGGCGGTCGACACCTCCGGCGCCTCCCGCACCCGTGCGGTCACCGGCCTGGGCCTGATCGCCCTCGCCATCGGCGTCACCCTCACCGGCGTCCTGGTCTCCCCGTCCCTCTGGCTGGCGGGCACCGGCGCGGTCCTCGCCCTGATCGCCTTCGTGGTCCTGGGCCCGGTCGCCTCCTCCACAGCCGTACGGATCCTCGGCAGCCCCCTCGACCGGCTGCGCGGCGTCACCGGCGGACTCGCCCGGCGCAACGCCCTGCGCAGCCCGAAGCGGACGGCGGCGACGGCCGGCGCCCTGATGATCGGCGTGGCGGTCGTGGCCCTGTTCACGGTGTTCGGCGCGTCGCTGAAGGCGACCATGGACCAGACCGTGTCCCGTTCCTTCGCGGGGGACGTGGCCGTCAGCACCCCGGGTTTCGGCGCGGGCGGCAGCGGCCTGAGCCCCCGCCTCGCCGACGCGGTCCAGCGCCTGCCCGAGGTGGACACGGCCGTCGGACTCGGCCGGGGAGTCGCCGACGTCGACGGCAAGGGAAGGGCGTTGACGGTCACCGACCCGCTCGCCCTGGAGCGCACCTTCGACCTCGGCCAGGTCCAGGGCTCCCTCAGCGACCTGGGCACCGACGGCATCGCCATCACCGAGAAGGAGGCCGACAAGCAGCACCTGACGACCGGCGACAAGGCCCGCCTCACCTTCACGGACGGCCGTACGCAGAGCTTCACGGTCCGCGCGGTCTACGGCCAGTCCGAACTGGCCGGTGACTACGTCATCACCCGCGACGCCTGGGCCCCGCACCGCACGCAGGACGCCGACACCCTGATCGCTGTCTCCTTCAAGGACGGCGTGAGCACGGACGCGGGCAAGGCGGCGGTGGAGAAGGCGGCACAGCGGTACGGCGACCCGGACGTGCAGACCCGGGACGAGTACGCGCAGTCGTCGGCGGGCGGGATCGACATGATGCTCACCCTGGTCTACGCGCTGCTGGCCCTCGCCGTGCTCATCGCGCTCCTCGGCATCGCCAACACCCTCACCCTGGCCGTCCACGAACGCACCCGCGAACTGGGCCTGTTGCGGGCGGTGGGCCAGACCCGCTCCCAGCTGCGCGCGATGGTCCGCTGGGAATCGGTCCTGGTGGCCGCCTTCGGCACGGTGGGCGGCCTCGCCCTCGGCGCCTTCCTCGGCTGGGTCCTGGTCGAGGCCTCCGACGGAGCGAGCGACAGCGCCTTCGCCTTCGCGATGCCACCTCTGCAACTGGCGGTGGTTGCCCTGGTGGGCGTCGCGGCCGGAGCCCTCGCGGGCCTGCGCCCGGCACGCCGAGCGGCACGCCTGGACGTACTGAGGGCCATCGCCACGGAGTAGGCGACCGGCCCGGAAAACCATTCAACACAACGCCGCCCCACCACCCCCCTCACCGCCCGGTCAGCCCAAAACGGCCGACCGGGCGGGAGCATGTTCCGGCCGACGCAGATCAACCCGCTGCGTGACCTCGGCAAACTGCGGCGCGGTCGCCTTCTCCACGACCGCCACCCCCGTCCGCTTTGGCGGTTGCGGTCCCCGTATCCCCGCATCTCGCGCCACCGCCGCCGTATGCGTGGGCAGCGTGAACCACACGACCTTGCCCGACTCGCCGTCCGGTCGCACGCCCCAGTTCTCGCTCACGGCGGCCACCATCGCCAGTCCGCGCCCACATGTGGCGAGAGTGTCGGCGGCGTCGGTGGTGGCCTCGGCGTCGTCGGCGTCCGCCACTACCGGAAGCCGCGGGTCGTGGTCGCGCACCGAGACCATGAGCCGGTCGAGCAGGAGCTCGATCTCGACGGTGCACATCTTGTCCGGCTGTGCGTGCTGGTGGACGTTGGTCAAGAGCTCGGTCACGCCGAGCGCGGCTCGGTCGATCAAGGGATCCAGATGCCAGTAGCGCAATTGTGCAGAGACGATTCTGCGGACCTGGCCGATCCGCGACGGCAGGGCTTGGAGCTCCACCGTGCAGTGCCTGCTTGGATAACTGATCACGGCTGCGACTCCCCGACTGAAGAGGTCCGGAAGAACACGGAGTACGGATCCGGCGAAGTACGGATCCAGCAACGTACGGATCCAGCAGGGTGCTTGAGGAAAACGGCCGCCTGCTGTCGTGGCCGGCGGGCTGGTTCGCAGCGTTATCGCCGGTAAACCCAGAGTGACGTGAGACCAGAGTGACGCAGGGGGTGCGGTACCGCAACTCGCGGTGACTCAGCCCTTACGTCCCGCGGCCTTCCGTACGGCCTCGATGAACCGGCGCGCCGCGGGAGGCCCCGGTTCCCCCGGCGCGAGGTCGTGATCGCCCAGGGTCAGCGAATAGCGCTTGCCGTTGAGGTCGGCCAGCGCCTTGTCGTCCTGGGCGAACCAGGGCTTCGACGCCCGCACCGCCTGCACCGGTGCGCTGTCTATCTCGCTGCCGTAGCTGGTGAGCAACTGCAGCCTGCCGTCGCTGATCCGCACTTGCCCGGCCCGGGTCAGCGAACGCAGCCGCTTCCCGATCCGCACGCCCGTGGCCGTGAACTCCGGCTCCGCCATGCCCCGCCCCCTTGTGCGCGTCGGTGTGCCGGCTGGTGAAGCGTCCGTGCGGCCGGCCCTGGTCGTGATCCAGTGTGCCCCCGTTCGGGATCGACGTCCCGTTCGGTGCAGTCTGCCTGTGTCCCGCGTCGAGCACCAGTACGCACGTCACGCCCGATCGGGAGCGTCCGGAGCACTCGCGTGAATGCGCCCCCACGCGCCTCGTGAGGCCAACGGCCCAGGGATGCCTTTGAGGCTCCCAAAGTCATGTTTATGCAGGTGAGAAGCGTGCGGAAGGTGTTTATGCTCGAAGTGACGGCCGCGCGAGTCGGCGCCGCCGCACAGCATGAGGAGCAGCGCCGTGAGCACCGTTCAGCAGATCCCGTCCGGCGTGACCCTCGACGTCGACCACAGTGACGTCGCCTACCGCGACTGGCTGAAAGAAGCCGTGCGCAAGGTCCAGGCCGACGCCAACCGCTCGGCCGACACCCACCTGCTGCGTTTCCCCCTGCCCGAGCACTGGGGCATCGACCTGTACCTGAAGGACGAGTCGACGCACCCGACCGGCAGCCTCAAGCACCGGCTCGCCCGCTCGCTGTTCCTCTACGGCCTCTGCAATGGCTGGATCCGGCCGGACCGTCCGGTCATAGAGGCGTCCAGCGGCTCGACGGCCGTCTCGGAGGCGTACTTCGCGAAGCTGATCGGTGTGCCCTTCATCGCGGTCATGCCGCGCACGACGAGCGCCGAGAAGTGCCGACTGATCGAGTTCCACGGCGGGCAGTGCCACTTCGTGGACGACTCACGCAAGATGTACGAGGAGTCGGCCCGCCTCGCGGTGGAGACCGGCGGCCACTACATGGACCAGTTCACCTACGCCGAACGGGCCACGGACTGGCGCGGCAACAACAACATAGCCGAGTCGATCTTCCGTCAGCTGCGGCTGGAGCGGTTCCCGGAGCCCGCGTGGATCGTCGCCACGGCCGGCACCGGCGGCACCTCCGCGACGCTCGCCCGGTACGTCCACTACATGCAGCACGACACCCGCATTTGTGTCGCCGATCCGGAGAACTCGTGCTTCTTCGAGGGCTGGACGACGGGCGATCCGGACGTCACCTGTGACAGTGGTTCCCGTATCGAGGGCATCGGCCGGCCGCGCGTGGAGCCGAGCTTCGTGCCGGGTGCCATCGACCGGATGATGAAGGTGCCGGACGCGGCGAGCGTGGCCGCCGTACGGGCCCTGGAGCAGGCCATCGGCCGCAAGGCGGGCGGCTCGACGGGCACCGGTCTGTGGAGCTCGCTGAAGATCGTCGCCGAGATGGTGGCCGAGGGGCGGCGGGGGAGCGTGGTGACGCTGCTGTGCGACCCGGGGGACCGGTACCTCGACAAGTACTACTCGGACGCGTGGCTGGCCGAGCAGGGCCTGGACATCGCGCCGTACTCGGCGGCCATCGAGCAGTTGCTGGCGACGGGCGTGTGGCCCGAGTGAGCCGCGGACCTCAGCGCGCGGCGGAGGCCAGCCGCCGGTCCAACGAGGTCACCGCGTCCCGGAACGCCCGGCCGAGCCCGACCCGCGCCAGGCCCAGGGCGAACCGGAAGGGTGCCGTGCCGTCCACCGCGAACGTCCACTGCACCCGCGTGCCCGTCCCCGCGGGGGCGAGCCGCCACTCCTCGACCATGGTCCGTGCCCCGGGCGCGTTGGTGAGGTCGATGCGGTAGGCGTACACCTCCGGGCTCTTCGCCGCGAGGATCGTCTCCTCGAAGCGCGTACCGCCCTTGAGCCGGACCTCGCGCCGCGCCCCGCCGTCCAGCGGCCGGGCCAGCGTCACCGCCGAGAACCACTGCGCCCAGCCCGGCACGTCCTCGGCGAGCGCGTGGAAGACGGCCTCCGGGGGAGCGGAGATCTCCCGAAAGAAGACATGCCGTACGGGCGCGCTCTCGACGAAGTCGAGCCCCACCTCGCGCAACAGGTGAGCCATGGACGGAAACCCCCTATGCCGACGCCGCACCGGGCAGCGTCACCATAGCTGGCGCCCCGTCAGATGTCTGCACCGCCGATGGCCGTGGGCCTCAGCGGCGCGCCGGCCTCAGAGGCCTGTGCCGACCTCAGGCGTCCGGGTCGGCTGAGACGTCCGTGCCGGCTCAGAGGCCCACGTCGGCTCAGAGGTCCGCGCCCTCGTCCGGCTCGCCCGCCACCACCAGCCGTCGCAGATGCTCCGCGATCTCCGAGCGGGCGTCGGTCGCCAGCCCGGCGTCCGTCACCAGCGTGTCGACCTGCTCCAGAGCCGCGAACGAACTCAGCCCCACCACACCCCACTTGGTGTGGTCGGCGACCACCACGACCCGGCGCGCCGACTGCACCAGGCGCCGGTTGGTCTCGGCCTCCGCGAGGTTCGGCGTGGACAGGCCGGCCTCGACCGATATCCCGTGCACACCCAGGAACAGCACGTCGAAGTGGAGCGTCGCGATCGCCTGGTCGGCCACCGGGCCCACCAGCGAGTCGGACGGGGTGCGCACCCCACCGGTCAGCACGACCGTGGCCGCGCCCTGCCGGGGGCCGGTCGTGCGCTGCGCGGCGTGGAAGACGTCGGCGACCCGCACCGAGTTCGTGACCACGGTGAGGTCCGGCACGTCGACCAGCTGATGGGCCAGCGCATACGTCGTCGTACCACCCGAGAGAGCGATCGCGGAGCCCGGCGCCACCAGGTCGGCGGCGGCCCGCGCGATGTCCTCCTTGGCCGTCAGCTCCAGACCCGACTTGGCCTCGAAGCCCGGTTCGTGCGTGCTCGCCTCGACCACCGGGACCGCGCCGCCGTGCACCTTCTCCAGCACACCCTGCCGGGCGAGCGCGTCGAGATCGCGGCGCACCGTCATGTCCGAAACGCCGAGCTTGCGGGTCAGCTCGTTGACGCGGACCCCGCCTCGGCGCCGTACCTCGTCCAGGATCAGGGCGCGCCGCTGCTCCGCGAGGAGGTTCTGATTCTCGCTCACGTACGCTCCGGTCCTTTCGCCTCTGCCGTCCGACATGTCCTGCGCAACCCCTCCGACAAGGACATTCTCGCCCCTCCCGGTGCACGGGACGTCCCATACTCGCATGGGTCGGTACCGGTCGCGCCACTGGCTGTCACGACCCGCTCATGTCACTTTCGCATCGTCCGTTCCCCTGTTCGTCACACGGATCGGGGAGATTCCGTGACGAGAGGTGTAAGGGGCCCCTTCCGGGGAGATCCTTGAGGCCGCACAGACAGAAGCCGACGGCTCGTCACGGGGGAAGTGCGAACAGTGGAACGTGCGCAGGAACGCGCCGCGACGCATGGCGCGGACGCGGGTGACGAAGGGCCCGACGGCCACGTCGCGGGGCCCGACGGTGGTGCCAGGATCGCCCTGGAACTCCTGGTCCACGGGGTCGGGGGCACCACACCGCAGGAGATGCTCGACGATCCGCGGACCGTGCGGATCACCGGCGACGACACGGCCGCCGTCTTCCGGCGGGCCGACGACGTCGACGCGGAGGCCAGGCCGGACGACTACCGGGGCCGGCCGGTGCCCGAGGCGTACGTCTGGTGCAACCTGACCTCGGGGAACAGCGCCCGCGCCCTGTGGCTGCTGTTGCTGCCGTTCATGGTGGTCAACCTCGCCCACTGGATGCGCCCCACCGCACGCGACCGTGAGCGGACGGTGCGTCTGTACGGCCTGCTCGTGCGGCTGGCGGGACTGACCCTGACGGTGCTGCTCGTCGCGGCCGCGTGCGAGGTCGCCCTGGACCTGGCGGCCTGGCAGTGCGCGGGCACGCGCGCGTGCGCCGAGCGGCACAGCTGGCTGGGCTTTCTGTCCCCCGTCGGCCCGGACGGGGGCTGGTGGAGCCGGCCCGGCCGCAGGCTCGCCCTCGCCGCCTTGGTGCCCGCGGCGCTGACCGGTCTGCTCTGGTACCTCTCGCGGCGCACCTGGAGTGCGTATGAGTCCCAGCAGCCGATGTCCCGCGAACCCGAGCCCGACGAGGAGTCCGGCCGCACCTCCCTGGGCCGCCCCGGCTTCTGGTACGGCCGTCGCCTGGTCGCCCGGCTGCGCGCCGCGCACACCGCCGCCGGCCTGCTGACGGTCGCCGCGGCGGTCGGCTCGGCCGCGGCCCGCTTCGACCGCCGGTCCGGCGGCCCCGCGCTGCTGAACACGCTGGGGTGGCTGCTGGACGCGGCGGTCGTCGCGGGGGCGGTCGTCGTGGTGTGGGTCGTCTGCCGCCGGGGCCGCAGCGAGAACCGCCTCGACCAGGAACTCGACGAGCACCTCGTACGACGGCTCCCGCTCGCCTCCCTCGCCCTGCTGGCCCTCGCCCTGCTCTACGCGGGCTGGGAGCGCCCGGGCTGGGAGTCGGAGGGCCGCCTCCCGGGCGATGCCACCTTCGGCGCCATCGCGTTCCTCCAGGGCCTGCTCGTCATCGTCCTCGCCGTGGTCGCCCACGTCCTGCACCGCACGGATCCCGACCCGCGTGCCGCGATGCGGGGCCTGGGCGGACCGGCCGTGGCGATGCTTGCCTGCGCGCTCGGCGGTGTGATGTCCGGCGGGGTGTCCCAGCGGGTGGCCGACTGGCTGGACGGCACGGGCACGTCCATCGACGGCCCGCCCGTCCTGCTGACCTGGCAGGCGTCCGTGATCCCCCCGCTGCTGGTGCTCCTGCTGCTGCTCTGCGGCTGGCTCACCTGGCGGGCCTGGCTGCTGCGCCGCACCGAGCTGGGCACGGTGGAACTCGACTACGCCGGGGAGACCCGGGACACGGCACGCACCGGCCGTATCGCGAGCACGCGCGCGATGGCCACGCTCACCGACCGAGCGCCCCTCGTCGTCGCCGTCACCTCCGCCGCGACCCTGCTCCTGGGCGCCGGAGCCCTGGTCGGCGCCCTGACGAGCGACGAGACCCCGAGCCGGGCCGCCGACGGGTCGTACGCCTTCGTGCACGGCGCCGCGCAGACCGCGCAGGCGCTGGGCTCCTGGCTGATCGGCGTCGGCTTCATACTCTTCGTCACCTGGGGCAGGCGCGCCTACAAGGACGCCTCCGCACGGCGCACCATCGGCATCCTGTGGGACGTCGGCACCTTCTGGCCCCGTGCCGCGCACCCCTTCGCGCCGCCCTGCTACGCCGAGCGGGCGGTGCCCGACCTGACCTGGCGGATGGCGACCTGGACCCGCGCCGAGGAGGGCCACCGCCTCGTGATCTCCGGGCACTCCCAGGGCAGTGTCCTCGCGGCAGCGGCGGCCTGGCAGCTGACGCCGACCGACCGCAAACGGGTGGCACTGCTGACCTACGGCTCCCCGCTGGAACGCCTCTACGGCCGCTGGTTCCCGGCCCACTTCGGACCCGCCGCGCTCACCTCGCTGCACGCAGAGGTCGACTGCTGGCGCAACCTGCACCGGTTCACCGACCCCATCGGCGGCCCGGTCCGCCTGCCGGGCGACTGCGGGCCCGTGGTGGACCGCGACGCCCTCAGGGACCCGCTGGCGTACGGCCGGACCCCCGAGCATCCGCTGCCCGCACCGATCCTGGGCCACGGCGAGTACCAGGCGGACCCGGCGTTCGCGGAGGAACGAGAGCGGCTGCTGGCCCGGCTGAGGCCGGAGGTGCCGGTACAGCGGGTGGAGGCCACGGCGGAGGGCTGAGCCGACCGGCGCGGGCGGAGCGCGACCGCGGACGGCACGCGTACAGCCGTGCCGTCCGCCGAGGTCAGATCAGCTCCGGCAGGTCCTCCGCGTACAGCAGCGTCAGATCGTCCGTGCTGGGCTCCTCCAGCTGGGCGACCCGGCCCGCGTGGCGCTCCACCATCGCCTCGAAGGTCTGGCGTGCCGTGCGGCCGTTGCCGAACGCGGGGCCCTTGGGGAGCGCCGTGAAGTACTTCAGCAGGGCCTCGGCGAGCCCCGGGCCGAGCCGGTACTCGTGCTCCTCGGCCTGCTGCTCCACGATCCGCAGCAGTTCGTCGGGGTTGTAGTCGCTGAAGGTGATGGTCCGTGAGAAGCGGGACGCCACACCGGGGTTGACCGAGAGGAAGCGCTCCATCTCGGCCGTGTAGCCCGCGACGATCACCACGACCGCGTCCCGGTGGTCCTCCATCAGCTTCACCAGCGTGTCGATGGCCTCCTTGCCGAAGTCCCGGCCCGAGTCCTCCGGCGACAGCGCGTACGCCTCGTCGATGAACAGCACACCGCCGCGCGCCTTGTCGAAGGCCTCCTGGGTGCGGATCGCCGTGGAGCCGATGTGCTCGCCGACCAGGTCGACGCGGGACACCTCCACCAGGTGACCCTTCTCCAGCACGCCGAGGGAGGCGAGGATCTCGCCGTAGAGACGGGCGACCGTCGTCTTGCCGGTGCCGGGGGAGCCGGTGAAGACCAGGTGGCGCTTGACCGACGCCGCCTTCAGGCCCGCCTGCTGTCGGCGCCGGCCCACCTCGATCATGTCGGTGAGGGCGCGTACCTCGCGCTTGACGCTCTCCAGGCCCACCAGCGCGTCCAGTTCACCGAGGACGTCCTTGGAGGTCCGCGTCGGCTGCCCGGCCTCGGCGGCGGCGATCAGCGGCTCCTGCTCGGTGGTGCGCTGACCGGGGATGGCGCCGAGGAGGCCGGGGGACTGGTGCGCCGTCTGCATGGCGGGCTCGGGCGCCGGGGACGGCTGCCTGAGGCCCGCGCTCTCGTCGCTGCTGCAGTCCTCCACGTCGGGCCCCGTACCGGAGGCCGCGTCCGAGCCGCCGTCCGCGAACTCGTAACCGCCGCGCGCGCACCGCTCCGTACGGCACTTCCGCAGCGTCGTACGGCAGCCGTCGATCACATGGAAGCCGTAGCCGGCGCTGCCGCGCACCCGGCAGTTCAGGAAGGTGCCGCGGCCGCCCGCCGAGACGTAGAACCCGGCCTCTGTCGGGGAGTCGACGGTGCAGCGCTCGATGGTGGGGTCGGCGCCCTTGGTGACGATCACACCGGTCTGCGTGCCGTCCAGGGTGCAGTTGTTGAGGGTGCCGCCGCTGCCGTGGTCCCGGAACCAGGCGCCCGTCGCCGCGTCCCGGATCCGGCAGTCGTCGAGCTGGGCGGTGGCGCCGTCGCTCACCGACACGGCCGTGTTGCGCACCTGGGACAGGTCGCTGTCGACGACGTCCGCACGCGAGCCGCGGTCGAGGACGAACAGCGCGTCCGGCACGTCGTGCACCCGGCACGAGTCCAGTACGACGGTGGCACCGTCGCTGACCCACACCGCCGGGTAGTCGCCCGTGCTGTCGAAGATCTCGCACTGGTTGGCGTCCACGCGCGTGCCCGGATCCCACACCGACAGCCCGTTGCGGCCGAACTGACGCACCGTGGTGCGGGTCAGCGTGAGCACGGAGCGGGAGCGCAGGTCGACCGCGTTCTCCGGGATGTCGTGGATACGGCAGTCGGCCAGCGTCAGCACGGCGTCCGTGTCGAGCGTGACACCGTCGGCGGTGGTGCGGTGCACATCGCAGTCGGTGAGGTGGGCGGTGGCCCGGCCGGTGATCTGCACGCCGGATCCCCGGACCTCGTAGACCTCGCAACCCACCGCTTCCAGCGCGGAGTTCTCCCCGGTCGCCGTCAGCCCCGAGCCCGATGCGTGATGCACCCGGCAGCGCTCCAGACGGGGGTGCGCGCCCCCGCGCACGGCGACGCCGGCCTGGCCGGCCGCGACGACCTCGCACTCCTCGAACACCCCGCCACCGCCGTCGAGTACGGCGATGCCGACACCCGCCGGGTTGTCGACGGTGCAGCGCCGCACGCTCGGCCGCGCACTGCCGCGCACCTCGATCCCGGCCGCGGACCGTGTGACGATCCGGACGTCCGACAGCTCCGGGGTGCCCTCCTCGATCAGCAGCGCGGGCGCCGCCGCGTCCTGGCCCTCCACATGCAGGTCCTGAACGACCGCCGAGGCGCGCACCGTCAGCGGCACTCCGTCCACGGGTGCGATGCGCACCGAGCCGGGGGAGCCCTCGGGACCGCGCAGGGTCACCGCCCGCTGGACGACGAGGTTCTCCCGGTAGGTGCCGGGGGCGACGGTGAGGACGTCACCGTCGGCCGCGGCCTCCAGGGCGGCGGCGAGCGATGCGTACTCACCCGTGCGGCGCCGCCACCGCGACGTGCCGGTGTGCGTCACCTGGACCGTGCCCTGTGCCATGGCGTTGATGTGCCCCCACCTCGTAGTACGCGGGTTTAGCTGCCGAAGAGTTCGGCCGGTCCACCGTAGCGTGCGCGAGGACGGTGGGTTGACCAGAGCCGGAAGGCCGTCAGCTGCCGGTGCCGGTCCGGCCCCAGTCCGGGCCCGCCTTGTCCCAGGCCTGGTCCCAACGCGCGTACCGGCGGCGGACCATGCGCCAGACGATCAGCCGTCTGCAGGCCTCGACGAGGCCGGCCGTCAGCAGGGCCGCGCCGAACCCGGCGAGCACGGCGTGCGTCGCCGCGGTGGCGGGGTCCAGTGGGCGGGCCACCGTACGGCCCTGCTGGTCCGTCCATATCGTGAAGTGGTCGCCGGGCCGCGGGGTGTCGAGGCTCGTCATGGCTGCCCCGTGGTGAGGGGTGCCGTCCGGTGCGGTCCAGTCGGCCACCACCCGGGTACGTCTGTCCCGGCCGGTCGCGGCCTCGGGGTCGGTGTCCAGAGGGGCGCCGGTCACCTTGCGGACCACGGTCGCCGTCACCAGGTGCCGGGACGCGCGCTGTTGGCGCACGGACTCCTGCAGGGTGCCCTGGGCGAGACCGCCGACCAGTGAGCCGACCGAGGGAGCGACGACCAGGATCAGCAGCAGCGCCCCGAGGGCGACCCAGGCCTCGGCCAGATCGGTGGCACGGCGCAGCGGATTGTGCCGCCAGCGCCAGAGTCCGCTGATCGCCCGCATCGTCCGGCCACCCCCTTCCCGCTCCGTGATAACCCCTGGCAGAGTCGTTCACCCGCGGGCCCGGCGAAGAGAGAGCGAAATCACCTGCGCCCGGGGCCTCTCATGAACTTCTCACAAAGGCCCCAACGCGCGGGCCCCCGGCCCCGGTTCCCGCTCGCCGTCGCTCGGCCGGATCTTTCTCGGCCGAGGGTCCGGATCCTGCTCAGCCGAGGATCGTGACCGGGTCACCGACCCGGACGGTGCCGCCGGACAGGGGCACCAGGTTCTGGCCGAACACCAGCGTGCCGTCGATGCGCCGGTGCCTGCCGAGGGTGTGCAGGGGTTCCCGGCCCCGCTCGGCGGTTGCCTGGTCGGTCGTGGTCACCACGCACCGCCCGCACTTCTTCGGGACCCGGAAGGCGACGTCGCCGATGGCTATGCGCGACCAGTCGTCCTCGGCCCAGGCCGTGGTGCCCGAGACGACCACGTTGGGCCGGAAACGGTTCATGGGCAGCGGGCCCTCACCGGCGTGGTCGCCCTGATCGATCAGGGAGTTGAGGGCGTCGAGGGAGGCTGCCGTGGTGACCAGCAGCGGGTAGCCGTCGGCGAAGGAGACGGTCTCGCCCGGCAGCGCGTACTCCGGGTCGACGGGACGGCGGGTGCCGGGGTCGTCCATGTGGGCGAGGCGCACGTCAGCGCCGAGGAACGTACTGAACCACGTGTGCGCGGCGTCGTCCTCGGCGAGGACCGCTTCGACCTTGTCGCGGAAGATCTCCATCGGCACCGTGCCGACCGGCCGGGGTACCGGCACCGTCAGCGGATCCATGCCGGGTGCGGACAGCCGAACGCCGCCACCGGGCAGCAGCTCGGCGGCGGCGAGCGCGAGGCGCGGTCGCTGGCGCTGTGTCACGACCTTTCCCCTGTCGTCGATCACCACCCAGCGCCGGTCTCCGGCCAGCCCCCAGGGCTCCACGACGGCCTCCCGGGGCGAGACGCCCCGGCACGCCTTGACCGGATGAAGGTGAATCGACTGCAGCTTCGCTTGCCCCATGGAGCCATCGTGCCAGGTGGCACCGACAGCCCGGGGGAACGGGTCAGTAGCCGCGGTACTGCTGGTTGTTGTACGGGTCCTGGTAGGGAGCGGCGGCGGGGCGGGGAGCCGCGGGGCGCATGGCCTCGTAGCCCATGCCGCCGGGCGCCACCGGGCGAGGCTGCTGCGCCTGCGGACCCGGATAGCCTCGCGGTGGGGCCGCCTGCTGCGGGATGTACGCCGCGGGGGCCTGCTGTAGCGGAGCGGGCTGCGGCGTCTGCGGATAACCGTAGGAGGGCTGGGAGGGGCCCGCCGGGAGGGCGGGCAGTGCTGCGGGCAGCGCCGGAAGGTTGCTGCCCGGCATGTCGTACGCGGCGGGCACCCGGATCGGGGCGATCTGCGGGGTGCCCCGCTCGGCCACGAGCGAGTCGTAGATCGGGGTGTCCGGGAACGAGGCGGAGTAGTAGCCGCCGCCGTAGGTGGAGCGGGGGGAGGTCATGGCGCATACGTTAAGCCCACGATGTGCTGGTTGGGGAGACCGATAAGAGGGTTGTTTTATGTGCCCGCAGTGACGGCGGATCCCCAATGCGAGCGAACTTGGCAAAAAGGGACGCCAATCCGCGTTCGGATCGTGTAAATGCCGAGTTCCGAGCGGGTTACCGTCGGTTGGCCTCCGGTGATCCCGGGCTCCACGTGGGAGTTCGTCGGCGCGGGGAATAGGTTGGTCTTGTAGAAGAACCCGATGAGCGGCCGGGGCGTGCCTGGCGCGGTGACCCGTGATGGGGGCGGACATGTCAATGTCGAAAGGATCGAATACTCCGGTGCCGACGACGGCGCTGCGAGTCGAATTGGGCTGGCGCTCCGGACCGGGCGTGCCCGACGCGGACGCCTCGGCGCTGTTGCTGGTCGGTGGAAAGGTCCGCTCCGACGGGGACTTCGTCTTCTACAACCAGTCCGAGCACTCCTCCGGCGCCGTCCGGCACGAGGGCAAGCGGGAGGCCGGCGGCCGGGTGACCGACAGCCTGCTCGTCGACCTCGCGCGCGTGGAGCCCGCGATCGAGACCGTCATCCTCGCCGCCTCCGCGGACGGCGGCGCGTTCGGTCAGGTGCCTGACCTCGGCATCGAGGTCAAGGACGCCGCCCAGGGCACCGTAGTGGCCCGCTTCGACAGCATGGGCGCCACCGTCGAAACCGCTTTCGTCCTCGGCGAGTTCTACCGCCGCCAGGGCGCCTGGAAGTTCCGAGCCGTCGGCCAGGGCTACAGCAGCGGCCTTGAGGGCCTGGCCACCGACTACGGCATCACGGTGGACGAACCCCAAAAGGCGGCCCCCGCTCCGGCCCCCATGGCCCCGCAGGCCCCGCCCCCGATGACCACGCCGCCGCCCGCCATGCCGCCGGTCCCCCCGTCCGCACCCCAGGCGGCGCCCGTCAGCCTGAGCAAGGTCACGCTCACCAAGGCGGCCCCCTCCGTCTCGCTCACCGAGCAGGGCGGCACCTCGGGCGCCATGCGCGTGAACCTCAACTGGCAGGTGCGCAAGCAGTTCTCCGGCTGGGCGAGCAAACTGGGCCGCCCGGTGGCCATGCACAACGACCTCGACCTCGACCTGTGCGCCCTGTACGAGCTCACCGACGGCAGCAAGGGAGTGATCCAGTCCCTGGGCAACGCCTACGGCGCTCTGCACCAGCCGCCGTACATCCACCTCGACGGGGACGACCGCACCGGTGCCGTGTCCAGCGGCGAGAACCTCACCATCAACCTCGACCAGCAGCGGGCCTTCCGGCGCATTCTGGTCTTCGTGACCATCTACCAGGGGGCGCGTTCCTTCGCCGACCTGCACGCCACCGTCACCCTCACCCCACAGCACGGCGCCCCGGTCGACTTCTCGCTCGACGAGTGCACGGTCCCCTCGACGGTGTGCGCCCTCGCCCTGATCACCAACACCGGCAGCGACCTGATCGTCCAGCGCGAGGCCCGCTACCTGGTGCCCGAACGCGGCGTGAGCCCGCAGCGCACGGTCGACTACGCCTACGGATGGGGCATGAACTGGACACCCGGTCGCAAGTAGTCAGCCCTCGTCGGGCACGGCGTCGGGGCGTGTGTACGTGCGCCCCTTCCAGGCCGCGCCGCGTCCCCGGTAGTGCTGCACCGCGGAATCGACCGTCATGAGGAGATAGAGGAACGCGGTGAACGGCAGCAGCGGAGCGAGCCACGGCGGCTGGCGGTAATAGCGGAGCATCGGCAGGTACGTCCCCGCCATCACGAGCCACGCGACACCGCCGAGGGCCGCCGTCGCCGTATCACCGCCGATCGCCCCCACGACGACGGCCGCGGGCGGCGCCAGATACACCAGCGCCAGCCCGGCAACCGTCCCGGCCAGCACCAGCGGGTTGTGCCGCAACTGCGCGTACGCGCTGCGCGAGACCATCCGCCACAGGTCGCGCAGCCGCGGATACGGGCGCACGCTGTCCACCCGCTCGGCCAGCCCCAGCCAGATGTGCCCGCCGCTGCCCTTGACGGCCCTCGCGAGCGCCACGTCGTCGATGACGGCGTGCCGGATCGCGTCCGGAATACGCGCCCGTTCGGCGGCCTCGGTGCGCAGCAGGACACAGCCGCCCGCCGCGGCCGCCGTCCGAGCCCCCTTCCTGCCGATACGGCGGAACGGATACAGCTGCGCGAAGAAGTAGACGAAGGCGGGCACGACCAGCCGTTCCCACAGGCTCTCGACCCGCAGCCGGGCCATCAGTGAGACGACGTCGAAGCCCCCGGTGCGTGCGGCCGCGACCAGCTCCCGCAGGCTGTCCGGCGCGTGCGCGATGTCGGCGTCCGTCAGCAGCAGGTACTCGGGGTCACGCGCGCGTGCCAGGCCGATGCCGTGCCGAACCGCCCACAGCTTGCCGGTCCAGCCCGCCGGAGGTTCGCCGGGGGAGCCCACGGTCAGCGGCAGTCCGCCGTGCCGCCGCGCCAGTTCGCGTGCCAGGTCCCCGGTGCCGTCCGAACTGCCGTCGTCGATCAGGAAGACCTCCGCGCGCCCCGGATACTCCTGGGCGAGCAGCGACGGCAGGCTCGCGGGAAGCACCGAGGCCTCGTCGCGGGCCGGCACGACGACGCAGACCGACGGCCACGCGTCCGGTTCCGTACGATGCGGAAGTCTGACATCCGTACGCCAGAAGAGGCCCTGGCCGAGCAGCAGCCACAGCCAGGCGGCGAGTGATCCGGCGGCGGTCCACGCGATGGCGCTCACCCGCGCAGTCTGCCCCACGGGACCGGCCCGCAAGGGCCCATCGACTATCGTGGCCGGGTGAAGATCGCGCTGATGGACTCCGGAATCGGCTTGCTCGCGGCCACCGCCGCGGTACGACGGCTGCGACCCGACGCAGATCTCGTGCTCTCCCTGGACCCCGACGGCATGCCCTGGGGTCCGAGGACTCCCGAAGACCTCACGCAGCGCGCCGTGGCCGTCGCCGAGGCCGCCGCCGCGCACAGCCCCGACGCCCTGATCGTCGGCTGCAACACCGCGACCGTGCACGCCCTGCCCGCCCTGCGCGCCCGCCTCGAACCCGGCATCCCGGTCATCGGCACGGTCCCGGCGATCAAGCCCGCCTCGGCCGGCGGCGGACCTTTCGCGATCTGGGCCACACCCGCCACCACGGGCAGCTCCTACCAGCGGGGCCTCATAAAGGACTTCGCCGACGGTGTGACCGTCGCAGAGGTGCCGTGCTTCGGCCTGGCCGAGGCGGTCGAGCACGCGGACGAGCCGGCGATCGAGGCCGCTGTCGCCGCGGCCGCTGCCCTCACCCCCAGGGACGTGACGACCGTCGTCCTGGGGTGCACGCACTACGAACTGGTCGCCGAGCGCATCCGCACCGCCGTCCAGCGCCCCGGCTTCCCGCCCCTCGCCCTGCACGGCTCCGCCGGAGCGGTCGCCGCCCAGGCACTGCGCCGAATCGGCGAGCAGCCCGCCCCCGACGCCGCGGCCAGCGGCACTCTGACGGTCCTGCTGAGCGGCCGCGAGGGCTCCCTCCCCGAGCCCGCGCTCGCCTACGCGGAAGGCCGCCTCCTGCAGGCGATCAGCCCCGCGCGATAGACCGACGGGCACGAACCGGATGTTTTCGGTCCGCCCTGGTCCGGACGGCGCAGTCACCCTGCGCGACGCGGTCCCGGCGCAGCGAAACCTGAGTAATCTCATAGCCATGAGGGACCACCCCCACGGCAGGAAGCCGCACCCCGATGTCTGGACCGGGCGGGCGACCAACCGGGTCCAGTGGCTGCTGGCGCTGTCCGGCGCCGCCTGCATGGCGCTGGGGATCGAGCTGGCCGTCGAGTCACCGTGGACGGAGGAGGGCGTCGCGCCGCTCGCCATGGCCGTCGTCGGCTGCATCGCCGCCGGGCTGCTGGTCCTCTTCGGCACTCTGGCCTTCGTGCACGTCGCCCTGAAGGTCGACCAGGAATGCCTTGAGGTGCGCTGCGGCCACATCGGTGTGCCGCGCCGCCGCATCCCGCTGTCCGAGGTAGTGGGCGCCGACTTCATCCCGCACGTCACCCCGCGCCACTGGGGCGGCTGGGGCTACCGGTGGCGGCCCGAGAAGGGCACCGCGGTCGTCGTACGGCGTGGTGAGGGCCTGGTGCTGAGGCTGTGGGACGGCCATACGTTCACGATCACCGTGGACGACGCGGAGGCGGCCGTACGGGTCATCAGGGACCGTCTGCGGACCCGCACGCCCGGCCCGGCGCACTGAGAGCGGTAAGGGTTCCTGCGCCGCACATCAGGTCAGGGGGCCAAACGGTCGCCACGCGCGCGTACGTCGATCTCGCGCCTCGCTGATCCGTCGGCGAGCGGCCGGGCCGTGGCCAGCCCCGCCAGTAGGCCCGCGCCCACCGAGACCGAGGTGAAGCTGAGCGCGTTGCCGACCGCGGCGATCGCCGCCACCGCCGTCAGAGCGGCCCCCGCGGTCAGCGCGACCGGGGTGGGACGCGCGGTGCGCCACAGCGCGAACAGCATCCAGCAGAAGGCCGCCGCCAGCAGGATCACACCGACGGCACCCTGCTCTGCCGCCACCTGCAAGGGCGCCGAGTGGGGCTTGCCGTCGGACAGCAGCGTCTCGGTCGCGGTCGCACTGAGCTCCCCGAACCGTGCCGGGCCCACGCCCAGGCCGGGGTCCTCGCGCGCCAGGTGCAGGGCGTCCCGCCACAGCTGGATGCGGTGCGCCGTCAGCTGACCCTCCAGCCACGAGGCGAATCCGCCGCGCACCGCGCTCCCGGCGACCGCCAAGATCAAGCCGGAGACCGCGGTGGCGGCCACGGCCAGTCCCGCGATGCCCAGACCGCGATGGTGCATGTGGCCGGCGGCGAGCGAGCACAGTACGACGGCGGTGCAGGCGACGAAGCCCGAGGTCGAGCCGAGGACGGCCGCGGTCACCGCGATTGCGGCGGCCAGGGCGCGCAGGGCCAGTCGCAGGGCGGTCGCCGAGGCGGCCCACGCGGCGCAGCACGCGGCACCGGCGGAGAGGGTGAGTACGGCGGCGGTGGCCCCGGCGTGTCCCAGCGGGGTGACGATCTGCGGCCCGGGAGCCAGATGCGGGACCGTCAGCGTGAGCCCCACTCCGGCCAGGGCTCCCGCGCAGGGCGCGGCGACCGGCAGGAGCGCCCCGCCGATCCGTCCCGCGGCATAGCCTGCGGCCACGGCGAGGATCGCCAGCAGGACACCCTCGGGCCGGCCGCCGTGCACGGCCGCCGAGACCAGCGACCATGTGGCACAGGCCCCCAGGACCACCACGCCGGCCGCATCAGAAACGTTTCGTCTGTCCCCGTCCTCACTCGGACCTACCGCAGACGCCATCCCCGTGACACCCACCCCGCCCCCCGAACCCGGTCCCCCGACCTGTTGCGGACCCCGGCCGCCGGCCTGACCGGCCAGTACGACTGAGACTCCGGCATACCGTAACTGCTGATGGCTGATTTGTGGACGTCTCGTGCAGAAACGATGCGTCGTGCGAGTGGGCAGGAGACGGCCCCGTCGTCCGAGCTCGGCCGCGGTGAGGACGCGTGCGCCGGCGCGGGCCCGCCGCCGTGGTCGGGGTGCGTGGGCCAAGGGTGCCGGGGCCGGACCGCGCTGTCGGTGCCGAGGTCAACCGCCGTACACTCCCGGAGTGACCGTCACCGCAACTTCCGTGGGCGAGTCGGACCAGCTGCAGCCGCAGACCGCGCCCGCCTCGCGCGCGGCACGGCTCGTGCGCCTGGTTCCGGCCCTCGCCGCGGCGCTCTCCGGAGTGCTGCTCTACGTCAGTTTCCCGCCGCGCACCCTGTGGTGGCTGGCCCTGCCGGCCTTCGCCGTCTTCGGCTGGGTGCTGCGCGGCCGTAGCTGGAAGGCGGCTCTCGGCCTCGGCTATCTCTTCGGCCTCGGCTTCCTGCTGCCGCTGCTGGTGTGGACCGGAGTGGAGGTCGGGCCCGGCCCCTGGATCGCGCTGGTCGTGATCGAGGCGGTCTTCGTCGCGCTGGTCGGCGTGGGAGTCGCCGCGGTGTCGAAGCTGCCGGGCTGGCCGGTGTGGGCGGCGGCGCTGTGGATCGCCGGAGAGGCGGCACGCGCGCGTGCGCCGTTCAACGGCTTCCCCTGGGGCAAGATCGCGTTCGGCCAGGCCGACGGTGTCTTCCTGCCGCTCGCCGCGGTGGGCGGCACGCCCGTCCTCGGCTTCGCGGTCGTCCTGTGCGGCTTCGGGCTCTGCGAGGCCGTACGCCTGGTCGTGGAGCGGCGGCGCACCCGGGCCGTCCAGCGATCCGCCGCGGCCGTGGCCCTGCTGAGTGTGGCCGTACCGGTCGTGGGCGCCGTGGCCGCACGGCCGCTGGTGAGCGACAAGGCCGAGAACGGCACCGCCACCGTCGCGGTCATCCAGGGCAACGTGCCGCGCGCGGGACTGGACTTCAACGCCCAGCGCCGGGCCGTACTGGACTACCACGCGCGCGAGACCGAGCGCCTGGCCGCCCAGGTCAAGGCGGGCAAGGTCGAGCGGCCCGACTTCGTGCTCTGGCCCGAGAACTCCTCCGACATCGACCCCTTCGCCAACGCCGACGCCCGCGCCGTCATCGACGCGGCCGCCAAGGCGATCGGCGCGCCCATCTCGGTCGGTGGCGTCGTCGAGCGGGACGGCAAGCTGCTCAACGAACAGATCCTGTGGGACCCGGCCAAGGGGCCCGTCGACAGCTACGACAAGCGGCAGATCCAGCCATTCGGTGAGTACCTGCCGTTGCGCTCCATCGTCGGGGCGATCAACGAGAACTGGACCTCCATGGTCCGCAAGGACTTCAGCCGCGGCAGCGAGCCGGGAGTGTTCACCATGGACGGCGCCAAGGTCGGCCTCGTCACCTGCTACGAGGCAGCCTTCGACTGGACCGTGCGCTCCGAGGTCGTCGACGGCGCGCAGATGATCTCCGTGCCGAGCAACAACGCCACGTTCGACCGCAGCGAGATGACCTACCAGCAGCTCGCCATGTCCCGGGTCCGCGCCGTGGAGCACAGCCGGACCGTCACCGTCCCGGTGACCAGCGGCGTGAGCGCCATCATCATGCCGGACGGAAAGATCACGCAGAAGACGGGCATGTTCGTGGCCGACTCGCTGGTCCAGAAGGTGCCGCTGCGCTCCTCCGAGACGCCCGCCACCAAGCTCGGCATCCTGCCGGAGATCGCCCTGCTGCTGGTCGCCGCGGGCGGTCTCGGCTGGACGATCGGCGCGGGGCTGCGGGCGCGGCGCGCCGACCACGTGTAGACGACATGTAGCCGACCACGTGTAGACGTGTAGGGGTACGCGCCCGTCGCCGCCCCCCGGAAATCGCCGGGGGGTGCCGGCCCCGTCCCATTAGGGTCGGGGCCATGGCTACTCCTGACTTCATTCGTACGATCCGGGCTTCCGCCGGTCACCAGTTGCTGTGGCTCCCCGGGGTCAGTGCCGTCGTCTTCGACGACGAGGGACGGGTCCTGCTGGGGCAGCGCGCGGACAACCACAAGTGGACGGTGATCAACGGCATCCCGGACCCGGGGGAGCAGCCGGCTGACGCCGCCGTGCGGGAGGTGTACGAGGAGACGGGCGTCCGCTGTGTCGCCGAGCGGGTCGTTCTGGTCAGGTCGGGGCGTGAGGTCACCTACCCCAACGGCGACATGTGCCAGTTCATGGACATCACCTTCCGCTGCCGGGCGGTCGGCGGCGAGGCACGTGTGAACGACGACGAGTCCCTGCAGGTGGGCTGGTTCGAGGTGGACGCACTGCCCGCGATGGACGAGAGCCAGTTGTTCCGGATCAAGCAGGCACTGGCAGATGAACCCACGTGGTTCGAGCCCATGAGTTCGAACTGAACTGTGGGCTGTGACCATATGTGGGCAGGGGAGGGCGCCGCCTAGGGTCGAGCCATGACCCCGCCCAGCGCTCTCCCGGCCCACGACTCCACCCGGTCCTCCTCGCTCGACCTCGGTGGCCGCACTGCCCTTGTCACCGGTGCCGCAGGTGGCATCGGCCGCGCGTGTGCGCTTCGGCTCGCTGCCGCGGGAGCCAAGGTGAGGGCGGTCGACCGGGACGGCGCGGGCCTGGAGGCACTCGCCGAGGGGGCGCGGACCCTGGCGGGCACGGTCGAGCCGCATGTCCTCGACCTCACCGATCTGGAGGCCGCCGAACTCGCCGCCGCAGGCACGGACGTCCTGGTCAACAACGCCGGGCTGCAACTGGTGCGTCCCATCGAGGACTTCCCGCCCGATGTCTTCCACACGGTGCTCACCGTGATGCTGGAGGCGCCGTTCCGGCTCATCCGTGGTGCCCTGCCCCATATGTATGGGCAGGGCTGGGGCCGGATCGTCAATGTGTCCTCCGTACATGGGCTGCGTGCCTCTGCCTTCAAGTCGGCCTATGTGGCCGCCAAACATGGCCTGGAGGGACTCTCCAAGACCGCAGCCCTGGAGGGCGCACCCCATGGAGTCACCTCGAACTGTGTGAACCCTGCCTATGTGCGCACCCCACTGGTCGAGAAGCAGATCGCCGACCAGGCCCGGGCACACGGCATCCCCGAGGAGCGGGTGCTGTCCGAGGTTCTGCTTCAGGACAGCGCGGTCAAACGGCTCATCGAACCGGAGGAGGTCGCGGAGGCCGTGGCATACCTGTGCAGCCCGCAGGCATCCTTCGTGACAGGGACGTCGCTGGTCCTCGACGGCGGCTGGACCGCTCACTGACGTGCCCGCGACATGCACGCTTGATCGAACATCCGGCCGACGCCCGAGTTATCCACAGGGCTGACGGGGTGGCGGTGCGATGAGCAATCCTGTGGGCATGTCCCGCGATCACGTGCAACCAGCCGAGCGCTCCGCCGCCGCGGCCAGATCGCCCCTGAGCAGCGCCGAGGCTCCGTTCCTCGAACTGCTGGCCAGGGGCGCATCCGCCGACGCCTACGAGCAGCCGGTGCTGCTCGCGCGCGCCGAGGGCAGACCGACCGAGCAGATCGTCGCCCTCGAACAGGCCAAGTTGATCGCGCTGCGGGTGCGCTCCGAGCTGGAAGGGCGGCGCAGGCGCGAGGCCGAGCTGTCGGCCCTCTTCGAAACGGCCCACGACCTGGCCGGCCTGCGGGACCTGGACTCCGTACTGCAGGCGATCGTGCAGCGCGCCCGGTCGCTGCTCGGCACGGACGTCGCCTATCTCAGCCTGAACGACCCGGCCCGGGGCGACACCTATATGCGGGTGACCGAGGGCTCGGTCGCCGCCCGGTTCCAGCAGCTGCGGCTCGGCATGGGGGAGGGCCTCGGCGGGCTCGTCGCGCAGACCGCCCGTCCCTATGTCACCGACGACTACTTCAAGGACGACCGCTTCCAGCACACGCTCGCCATCGACGCGGGCGTGCGGGACGAGGGGCTGGTCGCCATCCTCGGGGTGCCGCTGATGCTGGGACACCATGTGATCGGGGTCCTCTTCGCGGCGGACCGGCGGGCCCGGGTCTTCGAGCGCGAACAGATCGCGCTGCTCGGCTCCTTCGCCGCTCTCGCCGCGGCCGCCATCGACACGGCGAACCTGCTCACCGAGACCCGCTCGGCCCTGGCCGACCTGGAGCGGGCCAACGAGATCATCCAGGACCGCAGCGGAGTCATCGAACGAGCCTCCGACGTGCACGACCGGCTCGCCGAACTCGTGCTGCGCGGCGGCGGGGTGCACGACGTGGCCGCCGCGGTCTCCGAAGTCCTCGACGGCACCGTCGAGTTCGCGGAGGCCGCGGTCGCACCGGCCGGCGCCCTGGAGGCCTCGCGCGCCGAAGGCCACGCGGTACGGCACGCGGACGACTGGATCGCCGCGGTGGCCGCGGGCGGCGAACTGCTCGGCGCACTGGTGCTGCGCGGTCACCCCGGCCTCGACCCCGTCGACCAGCGCACGCTGGAGCGGGCCGCGATGGTCACCTCCCTCCTGCTCCTCGCCCGCCGCTCCGCCGCCGAGGCCGAACAGCGCGTCCGGGGCGAGCTGTTGGACGATCTGCTCGACGCCCGCGACCGTGACCCACGCCTGCTGCGCGAGCGCGCCTCGCGGCTGGACGCCGACCTCGACGCCACCCATGTCGTCCTCGCCGCCCGCCTCGACGCCACCGCGGCCGACGCCGACCAGGAGGCGGCCGCCCGCAGACGCCTGTGGTCCGCCGCCTCCCACCTCGCCGCGACCCGGCACGGCCTGGCCGCCGCCCGCGACGGCGGCACGGTGCTGCTCCTGCCCCTCGAAGCCTCGGACACGGCCGCAGCCCTCGCCCGCCGCACCGCCCGGCATCTCGGCACGGCCGTCCACGAGGCGGTCACCGTCGGCGCCTCCGCCCCGGTCGAGGACCTGGCCGCCCACCCCGACGCCGTGGCCGCCGCCTACGGGGAGGGCCGGCGCTGCCTGGACGCCCTGCGACTGCTCGGCCGCTCCGGGGACGGCGCCGCTGCCGAGGACTTCGGCTTCCTGGGACTGCTGCTGGCCGGGGACCGGGACATCGCCGGCTTCGTCGGCCGTACGATCGGCCAGGTCGTCGCATACGACGAACGGCGCGGCACCGACCTGCTGCGCACGCTCGACGCCTACTTCGCCTGCGGGATGAGCCCGGCCCGCACCAAGGACGAACTGCATGTCCATGTGAACACGGTCGCCCAGCGTCTGGAGCGCGTCGGCCGTCTCCTCGGCGACGACTGGCAGAGCCCCGCCCGCACCCTGGAGATCCAACTGGCCCTGCGGCTGCACCGGTTGTCGGCACCGGCACAGCGCTGACCCCCGCACGCACGGGCGTACGGGGGTCGGTCGTGGTGGGGGGGAGCCGTTTGCTGAGGCTCGCCCGAGGCGGCCAGGGGGCAGATGGTCAGAGGGTGCGCGCACCGGCCGTTCGAGCCGTTGCCGGCTCCGCGTCGGTGGCCGGCTCGATGTCGGCCAGATCCCGGTGGCGGGTCTCCTTGGCGGCGCCGACCGCGATCACCGTCAGGAGGGACGCGGCGATGACGTACAGGGCGATCGGGGTGGAGCTGCCGTAGTCCGACAGCAGCGCGGTGGCGATCAGCGGTGCGGGAGCGCCCGCCGCGACCGAGGCGAACTGGGCGCCGATCGAGGCACCGGAGTAGCGCATCCGGGTCGCGAACATCTCGGAGAAGAAGGCGGCCTGGGGCGCGTACATGGCGCCGTGCAGCACCAGACCCACGGTCACGGCGAGAAGCAGGTTGCCGAAGCCGCCGGTGTCGATGAGCGAGAAGAACGGGAACATCCACAGTCCCACGCCGGCCGCGCCGAGCAGATAGACGGGACGCCGACCGACACGGTCGGACAGCGCGCCCCACGCCGGGATGACGGCGAAGTGCACGGCGGAGGCGATGAGTACGGCGTTGAGGGCGGTCTGCTTGGAGACGCCGGCCGAGGTGGTGGCGTACACGAGGATGAACGCGGTGATGACGTAGTAGCTGATGTTCTCCGCCATGCGTGCGCCCATCGCCACCAGGATGTCCCGCCAGTGGTGGCGCAGCACGGAGACCAGCGGCAGTCGCTCGGCATCGGCCTTGTGCGCCGCCTTGCGGGCCTCGGCCTGCGCCAACGCCCGCTGAAAGACAGGGGATTCATCGACAGAGAGACGAATCCACAAGCCGATGATCACCAGCACACCGGAGAGCAGGAACGGGATCCGCCAGCCCCAGCTGACGAAAGCGGCGTCCGACAGCAGTGCCGTCAACAGGGACAGCACGCCGGTCGCCAACAACTGCCCCGCGGGCGCGCCGGTCTGCGGCCACGAGGCCCAGAAGCCGCGCCGCCGCGCGTCCCCGTGCTCGGACACGAGCAGCACGGCCCCACCCCACTCACCCCCGAGCGCGAAGCCCTGCACCAGCCGCAGCACGGTCAGCAGTACGGGCGCGGCGGCCCCGATGGTCGCGTGCGTCGGGAGCAGCCCGATCGCGAAGGTCGCCCCACCCATCAGCAGCAGACTCAGCACCAGCAACTTCTTACGGCCGAGCCGGTCGCCGTAGTGCCCGAAGACCAGCGCGCCCAGCGGCCGGGCGGCGAATCCGACGGCGTACGTCAGGAAGGAGAGCAGGGTGCCGACGAGCGGGTCGGAGTCCGGGAAGAACAGCTTGTTGAAGACAAGGGCGGCGGCGGAGCCGTAGAGGAAGAAGTCGTACCACTCGATGGTGGTGCCGATGAGGCTGGCGGCGACGATGCGACGGAGGTTCGCGGGTGGTGGGGGAGCGGTGGTTCCGGGGGCCATGTGCGCCACTTCCTCGTGTGCGGTGGGGACGGGTGGGTGTTCGCACACGGTAGGAATCTGCTGGTCAGGGGCACATGTGGTGGGACTACATAGTTCGGGGGCGGGGTGTGCGTGCAGCCCCTATGTTGGTGCTTCGAGGGCCGATTTGAGGGCTTGGTCGGTGGCGGAACGGGCGCTGTCTGTGTTGCGCACTTCGGGTTGGTTGACGGGCGGGTTGGTTTGACGGGGGCGTGCTGACTCCCGTGCTGGTTGCCCCACTCCTGGTCCGGATCTTCCGAGACGGGATCCGGGTGGTGGTCATGGATGCCGGTTCTGTCCGGAATGGCAACGCGGTACCTGCTGGCGGCGGCTGACCGCCGGTCGACAGGCCCCTGCCGGCGCCGGCCCACCTGCGCTGCGGGCACCCCTCGGGCCGCGGGGCCCGCGACGCGGAGCGGGCAAGCCAGCACCGACGGGGGGCGGTCGGACGCCGATCTCGCGTTACGGAACATCAGTGGTGGCCTTCAACGCCTGTCACTTGCAGGTGCGGGCGCCGGTGGCGGCCGGGTCAGGTCAGTATGAGACTTGAAAGTCAGAGTGCTTCCATGCTTTTCCTCGTGTCCTCACGGCGGGACAGTTTTCTTTCGCGTGAGAGGGTAAAGAAGGAGGGTGGGTGAGAATGGAATGTTTTTCCCTCCTCTTGAACGGACGGGGAGTTGAAAAGGGATTCGTGACGGCCGCTGCCCGCGCGAAGTTCCCTGCTTCTCTTGGAGGTAAACCAAGAGATGGGTATCGTTATCCAACCGTTATTAATACTGGTCAGGGTGCGGTGTCTGTGACGTTTCAGCAGGTTGCGCTCAAGTTGCGGGCGTCCCGCTCCCCCTTCAGGTGCCGTGGCGTCGCAACGCTGGGGTGCGGGGTGTGCATGCTGCGCGGCCGGTGCGCATGTGACCGTACCGAACCGTCCTTGCCGAACCGTTTCTACGCGCGATGACCGAACCCACCCTGTGGGGGTACCGCAGTGTTTCCCCGCCTGTCCATGTCGTCGTTGACACCGGAATGCGGCCCACCTAATGTCGCCGGCAGCGGGGCAGAAATGAATCGACCATTTATCGCAAGGCCTTCTGTTTCTGTTCTGCGCTGTCGAATCTAATTTTCCGTGTTGACCGCTCAGGAGAAGACTTCGATGCTCCCCCACGCCAATCGGCCGGCCATGGTCGGCGGCCATTTGGAATTCCCGCGCAATGTCCGTCGTGGCGAGTGGCGGCCGAGTGCCCCGCAGCATGTCACCTGCATGGCGAGCCTGGACCCCGGTCTCAAGATAGAAGCGGCGAACGCCGACTTCTTCCGTCATATCGCCCGCTCCTCGACGGAGATCTGCGGACGCAGCATCTACGACGTCCTGCATCCGAGCGCGCGCAACATCCTCCCGAAACACTTCACACGTCTGTCCGACGGTCATGGCAGCCGCTTCGTCGAGCGCGTGGTCGCCATGCGCGGCCACGACCGGGTCTTCTCGGCGGAGATCACCGGCATCGCCGTGAAGGGAGAGAGGGACGACCTTTCCGGTGTCGTGGTCCTGATGAGCCCGGAGGACTGGTCGGCCGAGGCGGCAGAGGGGCCCGCCAAGCCGACGCCGATGCTCACGGCGCTGGATGCCCGCATTCTGGAGGGCGTCGCCACCGGCGCCTCGACGGTGCAGATGGCCTCACGTCTCTTTCTCAGCCGCCAAGGCGTGGAATACCACGTGGGGCTGATGCTCCGCCGGTTCAAGGCCCCCAACCGGGCCGCGCTCGTCTCCCGCGCCTACTCGATGGGCGTGCTCACCGTCGGCGCCTGGCCGCCCCGTGCCGTACCCGACTTCGTGAAGTGACCCTCCCTGCACCCGGTGTCGACGCCGGACTCCTGGCCGCGCCGGGGAGTCCGGCGTTTTCCATGGCCATGGCGGCCCGGGTGGAGCCATCGAGGCCGTGCCCGCACCCTCTCAGCGGCGGTGACCACCGATGCCCTCGTCGTCCGCGTCCGGCCACGACAGGTGCGCATCAGGGCCGTCCTTGATCCGGACGACCTCCCGCACACTCTTGTTGCCATGCAACGCCGACAGGTGAACTCCGGACCCGGAGACGTCCTCCATGTCCAACTGAAACCGGTCGAGATCGTTCATCAGTCTGCGGACGTACGGTGAGTCGCCCTTGGCCAGCCGCAATGATTCAAGGCTGCCGCGCAGCTTGACCAGTGCGCCGCGCAGGTCCGCCAGCTCCGCGTTCGTCATGCGTTCCCTCCGTCTTCTCCGGATGGGCCAGGACGCCGCCGCGTAAGCCGACCCCGGACCCGGACACGTCACCGCCGTCCCCCGAGCGGTGTTGCGCTCATTCAGGCGGGAGAAGCCGGACGAGCGCAATACTCGGCGGCCTCCTCCGCGTCATGTCTGGGCGTTTCCCGAAAACACCGTCCGAAGAATCCCCTTGCACTCCTGATGCACCTCAGGGCAGCGGGAATTTAGGGGCCGCCCTAGTCCATGCGCCCAAAGCGTGGGGAGCCCGGCGGTCCGTGATTCGCTGCCTGACACATGACCGGGCGGCTACGGCCGTCACCTACGCCGTGCACCGTACGCATGCCGTGCACACGCCGTACCCGACGTCTGCGGTCCACACAGGCTGGGCCAACAAGCTGGTGGAGTGGAATGAGCGAGTCAGAACGCACTCGGTACGGGCTCAACGCCGCGCCCCGGCGTGCCATCGCCGTCATCGGCCTGGCCTGCCGCTTGCCCGGCGCCCCGAACCCGGACGTCCTCTGGCGCCTGCTGCGTGCCGGAGACAGTGCTGTGCGTCCCACTCCCGCCGACCGGCTGAGGCTCGCCGACGCGTCCGTCGAGAACGCCTCCGATGACGAAACACCTCGCTGGGGAGGATTCCTCGACGAAGTCGACCGTTTCGACGCCGGCTTCTTCGGTATCGCGCCACGCGAGGCCGACACCATGGACCCCCAGCAGCGCCTCGCCCTCGAACTCGCCTGGGAGGCCCTGGAGGACTCCCGCATCATCCCCGCACACCTCGCTTCCACCAGCACCGGCGTGTTCATCGGGGCCGCTCACGACGACTACGCCACCCTGCTCCACGGGCTCGGACCCGAGAGCGTCACCCACCAGTCCTTCACCGGAACCCACCGCGCACTCGTCGCCAACAGGCTCTCGTACCTGCTCGGCCTGCGCGGCCCCAGTCTCACCCTCGACTCGGCGCAGTCGTCCTCCCTCGTCGCCCTCCACCTCGCCTGTGAGAGCCTGCGCAGCGGCGACAGCGACATCGCCCTCGTGGGCGGTGTCAACCTGCAACTCGCCCCGGAGAGCAGCCTGTACCCGCACCGATTCGGGGCGCTCTCGCCCGACGGCCGCTGCTACACCTTCGACGCCCGCGCCAACGGCTACGTCCGCGGCGAGGGCGGAGGCCTCGTCGTACTGAAGCCGCTCGACCGGGCCCTCGCCGACGGCGACCCCATCCGCGCCGTCATCCGCGGCAGCGCCGTCAATAACGACGGCGGAGGCAACACGCTCACTGCTCCGGATCCTCGCGCTCAGGAAGACGTGATCCGCCGTGCCCTGAGCAACGCCGGGGCGGCTCCGCATGACATCCAGTACGTCGAACTCCATGGAACCGGAACGCCGGTCGGAGACCCGGTGGAGGCGGCCGCCCTCGGCGCGGCCTTGGGCGAAGGAAGGGCGCTCGACCAGCCCCTGCGCGTCGGCTCGGTGAAGACCAACGTGGGCCATCTGGAGGGCGCGGCCGGAATCGCCGGCCTGCTCAAGACGGTACTGGCGCTCCAGCACCGCGAACTTCCGCCCAGCCTCAACTTCGAGACCCCCCACCCCGACATCCCCCTCGATGCCCTCCGCCTGCGGGTGCAGGACACCATCGGCCCATGGCCCGACCCCGACGCGCCCCTCATCGCTGGGGTGAGCGCCGTCGGGATGGGCGGGACCAATGCGCATGTGGTGCTGGAAGAGTCGCCGGTCGCGTCTGAGCCCGAGGTCGGGTCCGAGCCGGAGCCTGACGGTGCCGCTGGGCTGGTGTTTGCGGCTGGTGGTGTGGTGCCGTGGGTGGTGTCGGGTCGTGGTGGGGATGGGCTGGCCGGTCAGGCGGGTCGGTTGGCGTCGTATGTGGGTGCTGGTGCGGGTGG